>NZ_CM131636.1:1382485-2764971 GCF_053570785.1 Testudinibacter sp. P80/BLE/0925
GCGCGTTAATCACCTATTCCGCAACACCAATGATAGAGCAGGTTTTCGGTCACCAAGAATATTCGAATTTCGCGGGCGTGATGATTGGATTTATCGGAACCGAGAAACTGCGGGAATACTTATTTAAATTTGTTAATCAGAGGGTAAAACAAAGCGATTACCCATTTAATACCCGTAATGATAACGATGCCTACGGCGAGGACGTGCCAGATGA
The DNA here is from genome assembly GCF_053570785.1 of Testudinibacter sp. P80/BLE/0925. The sequence goes on from NZ_CM131636.1 coordinate 1,382,700, forward strand.
GAGAGATTAGCGCAGACGGATTAAGAGCATTGCAATATGACGAGGGCAACAGGTTAACAGCTTATCTTGACGGCGCGGGAATCTGGACGATTGGAACCGGGCATACCGGTAAAGTTGACGGCGTGCCGGTGCATAGAGGCATGACGATTACCGCCGAAAAATCCCTAGAGCTTTTGCGTGAAGATGTGCGCATTGCACAAAATGGGGTGAATTATCACGTTAAACGCCCAATCACTCAGCAGCAGTTTGACGCATTTGTGAATTTGACGTTTAACATCGGCGTCGGCGCATTCAGTAAGTCAACCGCACTGCGTGAATTTAATCGAGGCAATATCAAAAAAGCCAGCGAAGCTATCGGGTATTGGAACAAGCTACGCAATCCACGCACGAAAGAATTAGAGTTTTCGCAGGGATTAGCAAACCGCCGGGCGCGCAACCGTCGAATGTTTGATCGAGGTGAATATGTTACGGCTTAATCCAAAGTGGCTAGCGGTGGTGGCTGTCATTGTTGCCATACTTGGCTATTGGTGGTGGTTAACATCAAACCTTGACGAATACCGCACTTTAAGCCAGCAGCAGGCACAGCAAATCACCACGCTACAAACCAGTCTTAATCAAACCAAATCACAGCTGACCGCAGAGCGTGAAGCTATCCAACAGCAAACCGCACTTGAAACACAGCAAAGGACACAAGCAGATGACGATCAAACAGCGATTAAAGTCGAGCTATCAGCGCAGGATTGTGCTGCCGTTGCTTTGCCTGACGGTGTTATTAAGCGGTTGCAGCAGTGAGCCGGTCATAAAGACTGAATATTTATTCCCACCGTCGATTTATCTAGTGCCATGCGAACAAACGGCATTCACCGGCAAAACTTACGGCGATGCTATTCAGTATCTGCGCAAGGTGCAGCATGAGCGTGATATTTGCGCAAGTCGAATTGACGGGCTCATTAGATGGGAAAAGAAATACCGAGTGCCATCAAACCCGACAGATGGCATTTAGTAAAGGGCGGCTTATTAGTCGCCCTCATTTTTAATACAACCCGATCAGCAATGGTCGGGTTTTTTATTATCCGCAAGATAGGGATGTACACCTGACAAAAGGCGAAGTTGCGATCCTTGATAGCCTTTTCTTGCGGGTTTCCAAAAAAATCAAGGACAATAGGAATTGAAATATGAAGATTTTAAAAGCTCCGTTTTTAGGAACGGAAATCTCAATTGTTGATTATGATGGCAAGCCTTACGTTTTAATGAAGAACATTGCTGAGAATATTGGTTTGCAATGGCGCGCGCAGCGTAAGCGGATATTGAGGCATGAGGTGTTAAGCAAAGGGGTGATCATGATGGACACACCTTCTAATGGTGGTGTCCAGAAAACATTATTACTTCCACTTCATTACCTGAATGGCTGGTTATTTGGTATTGACGTTAAGCGAGTTAATGCAGAATTGCACGACAAGCTCATTCGCTATCAAGTCGAATGTTACGAAGTCCTATGGGATTATTGGACGACAGGCATTGCAAGCCGAGATCGAATTAAGCAGCGGTTAGCAGAGCTTGCCGAAAGAGAAAAGGAATCAGCCAAGAATGGCTCAGCTGCGGGCAAGGCGCTAAATCAACGCAAACAGGAAAAATCAGCCATTGCACGTGAGGCTGCTAAACTGAAACAGTTTGATTTATTTTTGGATATTTAATCAAATGAAGCATAAAATCCCCGCAAAGTGCGAAAATTTGCGGGGTAAATATCAATAAAGTGCGGTTTTATCGATCCAAATGATTAATCTGCTTTTGCGTGAGCATACAGCTCTCGGTGAGCAGCGGTTGCAAGAAAGTGGCTGCGGTCTTTATATAGCCCCGATAGATTTGCAACTTGTTGATCGATTCGTTTTAATAAATATTCAGGCATGCTGATATTGACGCGTTGTTTTTTTCCTAAATATTCCGATATGTCAAAATCAATCAATAGCCAAGTATCGCAATGATCAAAGTCTTCAAGTGTTTTGTAGTGCTTAAAGCCTCGATCTTTAATTTCGCTAATATCAACTCCGCTTTCAACAAGGCTTTCTAGCGTTAATCGAATGACATCTGTCACCATTGGCAGGATGTCGTCCTGCTCATCGGCTGCACTGAAGCAACTGTGATTATGTGTGAATAATGCGGGTACAACTAAACCATAGGCTTGATCTTGATTATCTGGGCTTTCAACGCCGATAGTAAATAACATATTTTCTCCTTGTCTAAGCTCGGCGGAGCTAAAGCCCCGCCGATTTTTTGATGGATTTTAAAGTACCGATTTTTAAATCTTTGACCGGGTGAGGAAGTGGAAATGTTTTCCCTGTCCTCGGTGAAAACCATATCTGGTGATCACCTTTACCGTGCCTAACGAAATAACAACCAATCGCTTTAAGCTCCTTGATTAAGTCACTTGAGTGCATGCTTCCTCCTTGTCTTAATCGAGGTCAATTATACACATATACACACAAATAGGCAAGCTATTTTTTAAGGATTTACCATGACAAAGACAGTGACTAAATCCACGTCTAATCGTGGTGGATTAACGCCGAAGCAAGAGAAGTTTTGCCAAGTGTATATCGAAACAGGCAATGCGAGTGAGGCGTATCGGCAGGCGTATAACGCAGAAAAAATGAAAACAGAAACAATTAATAGCAGGTCTAAGGAGTTACTTAAGAACGGTCCGATCACGGTCCGTATTGAGGAGCTACAAAGCGGTCATGTAAAACGCCACAACATCACTGTTGATGACCTACTCCGAGAGCTGGAAGAGAACCGACAAGCCGCATTAACCGCATCAACACCACAAGCAGCCGCTGCCACTTCAGCAACAATGGGCAAAGCTAAATTGTTAGGATTGGATAAGCAGATCGTGGACGTTACGTCCAGTGACGGCTCACTGAATATCGGAAAATCGTTAAGGGAATTATTTAGCGATGACGCAGAAACTTAATTCAGCTTTCTTGGATTTCATCAAGCCGCACCGATATAAGATTGCTTACGGTGGACGTGGTAGCAGTAAATCGTGGACGATTGCAAGATTGTTGATTGAGATTTCAAGGCGGATAAACTGCCGCATACTTTGCGGTCGGGAGTTGCAAAACTCAATCAGTGATTCAGTCATTCAGTTGCTTTCTGACACAATAGATCGCTGCGGTTATCAGACCGAATTTGATGTGCAGCGCAACCGTATTTATCACCTTGCAACGGGTTCAAATTTTTTGTTTTACGGCATTAAAAACAATCCGACTAAAATCAAGTCGCTTGAGGGCGTGGATATTTGTTGGATCGAAGAAGCCGAGAACGTATCAAAAGAGAGCTGGGATATTTTAATCCCAACTATCCGGAAAGATGGTTCCGAAATTTGGCTGTCGTTTAACCCTAAAAATATTCTCGATGACACTTACCAACGGTTTATTGTTAATCCGCCGAAAGACAGTGTTATCCTTAAAATCAACTACGATGCAAACGAGTTTTTCCCTGACACGCTACGGCGAGAAATGGAAGAGTGCAAAGAGCGGGATTATGAGCTATATCGCCATGTATGGCTTGGTGAGCCTGTAGCGGATAGTGATTTAGCCGTTATCAAACCGCTTTGGATTGATGCCGCAGTTAATGCGCATATCAAGTTAGGATTTGAAGCGCTCGGTGAAAAACGAATCGGATTTGATGTCGCCGACGAAGGGGCGGACAGTAACGCTAACTGCCTTGCCCACGGCTCAATTGTTCTTGATTGCAAATCGTGGAAAGGTGGTGATGTTATTACATCAGCAGACCGAACGTTGACAAATGCAATGGATTTTGTCGCCAATAAAATCATCTACGATTCTATCGGCGTTGGGGCGGGCGTGAAAGCGTATTACAACCGCAGGCTAGAAAAAAATTCAATTGAGGCTGACGGATTTAATGCTGGTGGTGCAGTTGCCTTGCCTGAAAATGATTATATCGCAGGCAAGAAAAACAAAGATATGTTTGCCAACATCAAAGCTCAGGCATGGTGGGGCGTGCGTGATCGCTTTTATAAAACCTACCGAGCTATTGAGTTTGGCGATACTTACCCCGTTGATGAATTGATTAGCTTGTCGGGGGATATTTCGGAGCTTGAATATTTAAAAGCTGAATTATCCCGCCCACGAATTGATTATGACAATAACGGTCGGGTAAAGGTTGAAAGCAAAAAAGACATGGCAAAGCGTGGCATTCCATCGCCGAACTTAGCCGATTCCCTGATTATGTGCTATGCGCCATCTGCTCGTAGGCGTTCTTACTTCGGATAAAATTTATGTTTTGGTCAAAAAAGAAAAAAATTGAAACACAAGTCCAACCGGTAGTGTCTGAAACATCATATTGGCTGGGAAATGTCACAGTGAATGGGCTTGGTGATAATTTCCTGTCTGACAAATTATCTGCGGTGATTAATCAGAATAACGCTTTAATGGCTGCTGATGATTTTGCGATGGACGGTGAGGATTTGCCATCAAAATTAAAATTAGCGATGCCTGAAGCAATTAGCATTGAGTTGGCTAATTGGTATGCCTCACAGTCATTTATCGGTTATCAAATGTGTGCGTTATTGTCGCAAAACTGGCTAATCAATAAAGCTTGTTCAATGCCCGCGCGTGATGCAACTCGCAACGGTTACGACATTATCACGACAGACGGCACAGATATGCCTGATAAGGTGATTAAAAAGCTACAGCGATACGATAAAAAGTACCGCCTCAGATGGAATGCAGAACAATTTGTCCGTATGGGTCGAATATTCGGTATTCGGATCGCATTGTTTGATATTGAATCAACCGATCCGGAGTTCTACGAAAAGCCTTTTAATATTGATGGCGTTACACGAGGCAGTTATAAAGGAATTGTGCAAGTCGATCCTTATTGGTGTACGCCAATGCTTGTCGGTGATGAGCTATCTAATCCTGCCGGTCGCCACTTCTATGAGCCGACTTACTGGCAAATCAACGGTAAAAAATATCACCGCTCACACCTGTTTATTTTCAGGAATAACGAAGTTCCGGACATTATTAAGCCGATGTACTTATACGGTGGCTTGCCTGTTCCACAACTAATTATGGAGCGTGTTTACGGTGCTGAGCGCACCGCAAGTGAATCACTTGGACTGGTTGTTTCAAAGCGGACTAGCGTTTGGCTCACAAATATGGCGATGTTCATGGCGGACGCCGAATCATCGGCAGAAAAGTTTCAGAACTGGATTAAATACCGTGATAACTATGCGATCAAACTGGGGGATAGGGAAGCTGACCAATTCCAGCAGTTTGACACGGCATTGGGCGATCTCGATGAAGTCATTATGACGCAATATCAGCTTGTTGCCGCCGCTTCTGGCGTGCCTGCTACGAAGTTATTAGGTACAGCGCCAAAGGGGTTTAATTCTACCGGTGAATCGGAAGAAAAAAGTTACCATGAGGAACTAGAAAGCATTCAGGAACACGATTTAACCGAGCTTGTTGAAAGACATCATCAGTTAGTTATGAAATCGTTTTGTGATGAAGTGTTAGAGACGACAATCAACTGGCGACCAACGGATAGCCCAAGCTCACAGCAGATTGCAGAGCGCAATAAACTGAAAGCCGACACTTATTCATCGTTAGTGATGTCCGGGGCGATAGACGGTAAAGATGTTCGCTATCGCTTATCGACAGATCCTGATTCAGGGTTTCATGACATGGGCGATGATGATTCAGATGATGACTTGTTGTCATCGCTTGGATTTAGCCCCGATGAAATACAGGCTACGCGTGAATTAGGGATCGGAAATGAAACAGAAGCAGATCGAGGGGAAGCCGTTACAGGTCAGTAATTCAATCAATACCGAGTACAGCAAAGCGATAAAGACTGTTTTGAGAGCAATGCACACTGAAACTGTCAAAGGCGTGCAATCGTGTTTTGATCAATGCCAGTACACTGAGGATTCTTGGGAATCTAACGGCGGCAGTATTTCGGTTCAACTACGGGTTTTATTCAACTACCTAAGTAAAAAATATAACCCAATTTTCACGGCATTGGCGAGGCGAGTTGTTGGTCGTATGACCGATCGAGTGTTAAAAAACTCGTCTGCAACCTTGAAAATGAGCTTGCGTGAGATGGGGGATAATTTATCAATCAAAACAGACTTTTTGAATGACCGGCTAAAAGATATTACTGAGGCAAGCGCACTTGAATCAGTAAATTTGATTAAAGTGATTCCTGATAACTATCTGACCGGCATTCAGAGAGCAGTCATTGCATCTGTAGCGACGGGTAAGGGATTTGCCGATTTAAAACCAACGCTAACCAAGCACTATAAAGGTAATGCGAGGAAAGCGGAATTAACCGCTATGGATCAAACCAGAAAACTTTATCAATCGGTCAACGCTGAAAGAATGAAGCAGTTAGGTGTAAAAAAATTCAAGTGGTTGCATTCTGGCGGCGGTAGAGAGCCTAGAAAATTACACGTTGATTTGCATGGAAAAGTTTTTTCATTTGACGAACCACCATTTATCGGCGTGATGTACGGTGAAGATGTGTATGGATTGCCGGGCGTGCTGCCGAATTGTGGTTGCAGTATGTCGCCGGTGTTTGAATTTGAGGAAACGGAAAATGATTAATGCCAATCAGGCTAAACGCCTATCAAAATTAGTCTATGCAATGGATAACCGTTGGATCACTGTTAAACCAAACGGACCGGATAACAAAGGTAAAGCCGTTCAGATCGATGATGAGGGGCGCGTTATTAAAGGTATGGGCGGAAAATTCAAGGGTGAAAAAATCAGCGAAATTCGCAAAGATTTTATCGGAGCTAAAACGCCTGAAAGAGCCAAACAGACCCAAAGTGAGTCGGTTGAAACAGGGGAATCATCTCCTCAAGAATCAGTGGTAAATGCTGGTATTAGCAAAACTCAATTTCAAGATGAAAGACAGAGAATGATTAAGGAAAGCATTACTTTGTCAGACGATCAGTCAAAAATGCTTAATTTTCATGGCGAAAAACGAGACTACAAAGAGCTTTCCGTTCCAGAAAAAACTCGAATGTGGAATGAATATAGATCTCACGTAGCCAAAGAAAGGGATCAGCGAATAGAGGCATTATCCAAATCAATCATTAAGGAACGCAGGGGCAGCAATAGCAGCGTTGAAAAACAGCCGAAGTATCGCAAAATGACATTTAATGAGTGGATGGAAGAGGCGGATATGCCAAAACAAGACGCTCAAGGGAAATGGTATGATGCAGAAACTGGCATTCCATTTGAGGATAATGTTGTGGCGGTAGGGGCACAGAAACGCAGTAAGATTCGACAGCGTTCACAAAACAGTCGTGATTATGCTAAATCTCTCGGCGGCAAAGCATTGACCGGAACGATGAAGCAAAAAAACTGGGCTGAGGAAATTAGAGCTTCTAAGCTGAAAGAGTTAAATAGCGATGAGGCATCGGCATTAGTTAAGTCCGGCGGAGCTGAGAAGGCATCGTTTTGGGTTGAAAACAGGGATAAATCCGGAGCTGAAATCTTGAAGTCAACCGGCTGGCAAGAAAACACAAAGCAGCAAGAAGCACCAGTTAAACAAGGTGGGAAACTAAGAGACAGGATCTCGAATGCAACTCGTAAGGATTTAGTCGAAGTAGCAAGGCATAACGCATTAATGTTTGAGACTAAAGCAAACAAAGCTGAAATGGCATTCATTAATAATCACCCGGACGCATTGCGTGGTGACTTTTGGGCTGGCGCAGGAACATCAAGAACTCCAAGCCAGATTGTTAATGAAATGAAAAGAGATTCTAAATTAAAGAATCAAGATATTTCAGCGGCATTAAATGCAGAAAGCCAAGCTAACAAAGAACTCGAAGCCAAGAAAAAAGATCAGATTGAGCGAGGTGGAAAGCTAACATCACCACCCGCATTGCCTGCTTGGTACGCTGAAATGAGAGGTAAGCACAAAGATCCATACTGGAATGGAAAATTTTATGACGGTAGAAAGTCTGGCGAGCACAGGATTTATATTTCGGAAAAAGAGTACAAAATCACCAATGAGCAAAAGGCTGAGCTTGAACAGCATCGCAAAGACTGGGGAGATTTTAAAGCGGCGCAACAATCAAAGGGAACTTATTTAAATGTTCCTTATGAAAAGAGAGAGCTAGCGAAAAAGCATGGTGCGAAATGGAATGCTGAAAAGAAAAAGTGGTATTTGCCGCCCGGTGTTGAGCTTGCAAAAGAGATTGAGCATTTCTCTCCAAATTATGTTGCACCGAAATCCGATCCAATTACCGAGCCACAAGGGAAGCAGGATAATATCAAGAGTGAACCTAAAAAAGAAGCTGAAAGGCAGTATTTTGGCGTTCGAGCTAATGTTGATATTGAAAGCATGACTAAGGCTGAGGCTAAACAACATCTTAATGATTTATATGCAGCCAGAAAGCGCTATAACAATGTTATGAATGAGGGGGGAGAGGGATTCAATCCGTTAGATCGTGAAATAGAAGACTTTAGCAGTAAATTCACTCGCAAATTCGATCCTGAAACTCAAGCCTTACTTGAGCGAATCAATGAAAGCGAAAGAAAAGATCGAGAGAAGCGAATGAAAGAGCTTGAAGAAAAAATAGCACGCAATGGGGGCTGGTATCCTGATTAATTATGGATTATTTAATTGATTCTTACGATGGGGCGGACGATCCCCAAAATTACGCCGTAGAACATGAAACAACTGCGCAAGACAAGCGAGATACTGATGATAACGGCTGGTTCGAAGTAAAAGATAACCCCCTTAGTAAAGAGGGGGTTTTTTTATATCGAGGAAATCAAATCACGCTACCTGACGGAAGTAAGCCGCCAGATCCTGATGAACTATATCCAGTCTATCGTCCTGCTGATGAATTGAGCGATAAAGAGGCTATAGACAGTTTTAAGTTGGTGCCTTGGGTTGATGATCACGCCATGCTTGGAAAGGAAGAGCTAGGCATGATGCCAGCCGAAAAGAAAGGTGTTTGCGGTGTTATCGGGCAAGACGTGTATTTCAAAGACGGTACGCTTTACGGCAACATTAAGGCGTTTTCCGAAGCATTGGCAAGGCGCATTGAAAACGGCAAAAAAGACCTATCCTTAGGTTATCGCTGCCGATATGAGCATAGTCCCGGTGTGTGGAATGGTAAAAAATACGATTACATACAGCGGAATTTGCGGGGCAATCATTTGGCATTAGTGACAAACGGTCGAATGGGGGCGGAGGTTCAGGTGTTAGATCATGATGATTCTAACATTGGGCAATTTAATTTTACTTGTGATTCTCAAATGGAGAAAAAAGAAATGGATAAAACCAACGAGGCGCCAGTGGGCGCAGACTCCGGCGTTACGTTGGAGGCATTAGTCGAGCAGCTTAAACAAGTTGTTTCGGGAATTGCGGAGCTGAAAGAGCAGCAAGGCGCTGAAGTAGAGGAAGAGATTCAAGATTCCGAAGCTGAGAATGAAGCCCCTGCAGGTATTAGTGGTGAAGAAAGCGAAGATGAGGACAAATCAAGATCAGATCCTTTAGACAAAATCCTTGATATGCTTGAATCAATCAGCGATCGCCTGAATGCGGTTGAAGCAAAAGTTAACGGCTCATCAGAAGACGAGGACGAAACCGAACAAGAGCAATCTGAAACGATGGACGCTGCGGATATTGCAAAAAATACCATGCAACAAATCGCAACCAGAGACAAATTGTATTCCAAAGTTTCAGCGTTTACCGGTGCGTTTGATTGTAGTGCAATGGACGCTCAAGATGTAGCTGTTTACGGCTGCCGTAAGTTGGGTATTAAAGCCAACAAGGGACAAGAAATGGCAATGCTTCAAGGCTATATGCTTAATCGCACGCCAACCAGTCAAAAGCGAGCCGTTGCGATGGATTCTGCCGGTGGAAAAGGCAGCTTCTTGGATAAACAATTAACCAAATAAGGAATGAAAAAATGACCTTTCAAAAAACAGTTAATTTCGAACAAGGCTTCGGCGTTCCGGGTGATATTCATTTAGATTCACCTATTCGCGCTGAAAGTCTGGTTGTCGATTCAAAAGGTGCGCAGAAAAATCATTACGGCTATGCCTATACTAAAGATGCATCAACCAATATCGCACAAGTGGGCGGCGCAATTGGTGCAGGTAAGGTGTTCGCCGGAATCATGGTAAACAGCAAAGAAGCGGCGCTTTACGGCGGCGCAACCGGCACGCTAGAACCAACATTAGCCATTCCAGATAACAGTCAGGCTGACTTTGCTGTGATGGCTGATATTGTGGTTCAGGTATCGACTGCCTGCAAAATCGGCGATTTCGTAGTATATGACGAAACGACCGGTGCATTATCAACCGTTGCCGATTCTAGTTCATTGGGTGGTAAGAAATTAGTACCTAATGCGGTGGTTTATCGTTATCCAGTTACCAGTGAAAGCGGTGGCTTAACCGTTGTGCGCTTAACCAATTAAGGGAGTCAATAAATGAGTTTATCAAAACAACACAGTTACATCAGCGGTCGTGATGTATCAAAACGGATCGGCGAGGGTTCGCCGGTCATCTCTATGGATTCTGCTGATGTTCCTCAATATCAAGCGTTATCCCGTGTAGGTATCGGGTTTTCACAAGAGTATCTGAACAAAGCCGCTAAAACATGGGCGATGGACGATGCGCAAGGCGGCGTGTTTGCCGGAAGCGTGCCGACACCGGTTCAGTTTTTACAGTCATGGTTGCCGGGCTTTGTTCGTGCCACCTATGCACCACGTAAAATTGACGAGCTGATCGGGATTGCCACTGTAGGTCAGTGGCACGATGAGGAAATCGTTCAAGGTCGCTTGGAAACAATGGGTGATGCAGTACCTTACGGCGATGTTACCAACGTTCCGTTGTCTAGCTGGAATGCTGGATTTGAGCGCCGTACGGTAGTACGTTTTGAGAAAGGGATCAAAGTTGGTCGCCTTGAATCTGCACGCGCTGGCGCAATGCGTTTAGACAGCGCGGCAGAAAAGCGTACAGGTGCTTCATTGGCGTTAGATATTCAGCGGAATAACATTGGATTTAATGGCTATAACGGCGGCAATAACCGCACTTATGGTTTCTTGAACGATCCATCGTTACCGGCATATGAAACCGTAGCAACAGGCGCAGCAAACGGCACTGAATGGGCTAAGAAAACGTTCTTGGAAATCACAGGTGACTTGCGTCAAGCATTTGCGCAATTGCAAATCCAGTCTAACGGTGTAGTCGATCCGATTCAAAGTTATACCACGTTGGCATTACCGACAGGCGTTTCAACTTTCCTTTCTGTAACGTCCGATTTCGGTAATAGCGTGCAGGAATGGTTGAGTAAAACCTATCCGAAGTGCCGTGTTGTTACTGCTCCGCAGCTAAACAAAGCGAATGGCGGTAAAAACGTGTTCTACTTGTACGCCGATTCTGTAGATGACAGCGCAAGTGATGACAGCCGTGTTTGGGTGCAAATTGTACCGGCTAAATTCATGGCGTTAGGCATGGTAAATGAGCCGAAAGCGATTGTTGAGGATTACACCAACGCAACCGCAGGAACAATGTGTAAACGTCCATACGCAGTTTACCGCGCAACAGGAATCTAAGCAGACAATAACTGCGATTCTTACCTCAAGCCCCCGGCATTTTGCTGGGGGTTTCTTTTTAGGAGAATTTTTATTATGCCTTATGTATTTTCGACATTGACTTGCGATAACCGTTACACCTTTTACAGCAACGGCGGAGCAGACATTAAAGTTCCTGAGCGTGGGATTTTAATTAAAGGTGGCACGGGTGTTATGAATGACCGGTTAATCACCCCGATGGGCGTTGCAACCGAAGTGACGGAAGAAGAGCTTCAAGCCCTGAAAGAACACCCTATTTTCAAAGATCACATGGCAGACGGTTTTATTTCCGTTCATGCCAAAAAAGCCGACCCGGAAAAAGTGGCATCAGATATGAAAACCCAAGACGGAAGCGCACCAATTACACCGTCAAGCTATCGTCGTAAGAAAACTGATGACCCTGAAGCGCTAACCGTAACAACCAACAAGGAATAATTTATGAATACGGCAACTTTTCGGATTATGTTTCCTGCATTTTTCGATCCCAACAAATATTCAGATGAAATGCTGAATCAATGGGGTGATGTTGCCGGAAATTATTTGCGTGAGAGCTGGGCGTTAAATGGTGGCGTGTTTGATCACGCTTACCAGCTTATGACGGCGCATTTGTTGTTTGTTACCGACAAAGCAAGATCGGGTAACGCATCATCTGGGGCAGTTCAATCGGCGACAGAGGGAAGTGTTAGCGTTTCTTTCGCCGCACCGCCAACTCGTAACGGGTGGGAATTTTGGTTGTCCGGATCGCCCTATGGGGCGCAGCTTTGGGCGCTACTTAGCAGTCTATCTGCCGGTGGCTTGTATATCGGCGGATTGCCTGAGCGGAAAGCCGTTCGCAAAGTTGGCGGGGTATTCCTGTAATGGCTGGAAAGTTCAAACAGGCACTGAAAAAGCGGTTAAAGGAATTTAAAGAAGCCGAGAAAAAGGTGGCGCGTGTTGGCGTGTTAAATCAACAGCATTATGACGATAACACGCCGGTTGCGTATGTTGCAGCTATCCATGAGTACGGCTCAACTGAAAAGCATATCCCGCCACGTCCCTTCTTTCGCCCGACGATTTCGGACAAAAAGACAGAATGGGGCGGCATTGCTAAAAACCTTTTGAAAAGTAAGGGTGAGATTAGTGATGCGTTAGAGCTAATGGGAATGCGAGCAGCGGCTGATGTGGTCGAGACTATCGGCAATATAAAAGAGCCGCCATTGCAAGAATCAACAGTCAAAGCAAGGAAGCGGCGTTATAAATCCAAATCAACACAAGATCCAGAGAAGCCGCTTGTTGATACCAAACTTCTCATTTCTTCCATTTCTCACGATGTTGTCAATAAGGAATAGGCATGAACCTTAGAGCCATTGCGAATAGTGCGATTGTCAGTATCAATCCGAATATTCAAGCAACCCTGAAAATCAATACCGGCGTTATTACTGATGATACTGGTCGGCGAGCCTCAAAATTTGAGGAAGAGGTTGTCAGCATTCAGCCACAAAGCCTTAGCTCTCAAGAATTGTCGCTGTTCGATTCATTGGCACAGCAGGGACAATTGTTGAATGTGTATATTACGGGGCAACTGCACGTTTTGCGGCGCATAACCGGCAAGGGGGCTGATAAGTTGATTTTCACGGCATACGGCGAAAATGAGCCGTCAGAATGGCTGATTAAGCAGGTGGCGGAATCATGGGCTAATTGGTGCAAGGTGGTGATATGGCGACAGAGTTAATCACCACGCACGATGATATTTACAAGGACGTTAGAGCTTATTTAATGCTCCTTTTTCCTGAAGTCAAAGACAAGGTGATTCGAGGGTATAGCAACAATGTACCGTTGCCGGAATCGCCTTTTATCTTGATGAATATCATTCATGAAAAAGCCGTTTCGACCAATGTTCACGATTTTAGCGTAGCTGATGGCAATGCTGAGGTTATGCAAACGATTGAATTAATGATGCAGATCGATTTCTACGGTGAACAAGCCGGAACGATGGCAAGAAAATTTACGCATTTATGGCGTGATTTCCACGCTTGCGAAAACTTAACCTGTTGTCAACCGCTGTACTGCGATGAGGCTAAATATTTGCCGTTTACTAACGAGAAATCGAACTATGAAAGCCGATTTATGACAACGGCAACCCTGAACTATAACCCTGTTGTGATCCACGATCAGGACTTTATCACCGATCCACAAATCAACATTCATCTACTGTAAGGAAAAACTATGTTCCAATCAATTCCAGCCTCACAAATTGTGAGTGTAAATCCTGCTGTGTTAAGTTCCGGTGGTTCGCCGCTGTCCATGAATGCAGTATTCTTAAGTAAAAACACCAATCTCATCACCGGCGAAGCAGTGGAATTTGCTTCGGCAAATTCGGTAGGTGATTATTTTGGTCTGGCTTCGGCTGAATATGATGCTGCGGTCGTTTATTTCTCAGGCTTTGACAATTCAACCATCAAGCCCGGATCGCTTTATTTCTGTGCTTATAACGAAGCGGACGAAGCCTCTTTCTTATTGGGTAGCAGTGTTAAATCATTATCACTAGAAGCCTTGAAAGCGGTATCTGGCACGTTGACGGTTACTGTTGACGGCACGGCAAAAAACGCTGATGAACTTGCCTTAGCTGAGGCGACCAGCTTTTCAGATGCAGCAAGCATTATTGAGACGGCATTAGATGGCGTTAAGGTCTCTTTTGACCCGCAATTGCAAGCATTCAAAGTTGAATCAAAATCGACCGGTTCGTCATCTACGATTACCCACGCTACCGGAACAACCGCTGATGTACTTGGTTTATCCAAAAAATCAGGTGCAACCATTTCAAAAGGCGCACCGGCAGACACTCCGGTTAATGTTATGCAATCTGTACTTAATTCGACATTGAATTGGGCGACATTTACCACCGTATTTGAACCGTCATTGGCGGATAAATTGGCGTTTGCCAAGTGGTCAAATGGTCAAAATAACCGCTATTTGTATGTTGGCTGGGGTGTTGAAGCGGAAGCGACGCAAACCGGTAATACAACGTGTTTCGGTGCGCAACTCAAAGAAGCGGCTTACGATGGGGCTTGTGCGGTTTATGGTGGATTGGATAAAGCGGCGTTTATTTGTGGCGCTGTAGCATCTATTGACTTTACCGAACGACAAGGGCGGATCACGCTGAAGTTTAAAGGTCAGTCAGGGCTTAAAGCAGATGTTACCGATGAAACCATTGCCCAAAACCTTGAAAAAAATGGCTACAACTACTATGGGGCGTGGGCAACAAAGAATGATCGATTCCTGTTCTTGGCACCGGGTCAATTATCCGGTAAGTGGAAATGGATTGACTCGTTTATTAACCAGATCCGAATCAACAGCCAGTTACAGCTTGCCTTGATTACGCTTTTAACGTCTACAAAATCCGTGCCATACAATGCGACAGGCATTGCTTTGCAACGTGCAGCCTGTACCGATCCAATCAATGAAGCG
The DNA here is from genome assembly GCF_053570785.1 of Testudinibacter sp. P80/BLE/0925. The sequence continues at coordinate 1,397,770 of NZ_CM131636.1, forward strand.
TTGAATTTCGGTTCGATTCAAACTGGCGTGGCATTGAGTGAGCAGCAGGCGGCAATCATCAAAAATGAAGCGGGTTACGATGCAAAAGATTTAATCGAGGCACAAGGCTACTGTTTGCATATTGCTCAAGCCACAGCGCAAACTCGGGGGAATCGCCAGTCAATGCCGATGAAATTATGGTACACCGATGGCGGTAGTGTGCACAGCATTAACTTATCGTCAATCAACGTTCAATAATCACAATCAGCGGCGGAAGCCGCTTTTTTATTAAGGAAAAATTATGCGTACAAATACCGAAAAGACATTGACATCGGCAAACAGTATTTTGTTGATCCGCGCAAAAGGGTTTAACAATAACTGGGTAAAAATGGAAGGCTATGCCGCTGATAATGCGTTTGAGTTTGGTCAAGGCAATATCGGCGAAACCGTATTAGGGGTTGACGGCGTACAGTCTGGCGGCTTCACACCTTACGAGGTCGATCTGAATATCCAATTACAAGCCAACAGCCCTAGCCGGTCTTATTTTGACAAACTGATTAACTACATCAACAAGCAGCAAGAAACCGTTCCGGTTGAGTTTTCGTGTGAATTGCCGTCTATCAAGAAACGCTACGCCGCTTCTGGCTTTATGGTGAATATTCCGGGTGGAACAACTGCCAAGAAATTGCTGGAATCGGCGACTTATTCATTCAAAGTCGTGAATAACGGTGCTGAGGATATTTAAGACGTAGAAAATCAAGCAGCTTTAAATCGGTAGATACCGAGCCGACAGGTAGGATTGCTGAATTCATTAATCAACCCGATCAGAAATGGTCGGGTTTTTTATTACCTGAAATTTAATAAGGAAATAAAATGCAATTAGCAAACCCTGAAAATTTTAAACAGTTTGTACAAATCAAAAATAATCAAACGTTAACAACATCTGAAATTGTGGCAAAAGTTTTTGGAAAGCAACACTCCCACGTTTTGCGAGATATTCGTGACATTTTAGAGAATGGCGATGATGAATTTAACCGATCCAATTTTGGATTGGTTGAATATATCGATAAAAAAGGTGAAAAACGCCCGATGTTTGAACTGACAAAAGATGCTTTCATGCTGATTGTTATGGGTTACAAAACCCAAAAGGCAATGCAGATTAAGATTGCATACATTAAAGCCTTTAATTATATGCAAGAGAAAATCAGTAAAGATAACGTTAGTTTGCTTGAACAATATTATCAAACACTGACTGAGCATAAATCTAAAAAACAAGTGGCTAGTTTCTGTGGCAAAACACTGAATGAATGGAAAGGCAAAAAACCTTTACTAGAAGCCAGTTTGCGAATTATGGAAGATGAAATTCAAATCAGCTTACCGTTAAACTTTTTATCAAATTAACATTAATCACATATTAGAGGCAGCAATAAAATGACATTAAAAACCAAAAAAATCACAATTGAAAAAGGGCGAGACAAAGGCGTTACTTTTTTGCTTACCGAAATGCCGGTGGTAAAAGCGGATAAGTGGGCAATGAAAGCCTTGTTAGCGATGGCATCTAGCGGCATTACCGTACCAAACCCACGAGAGGGAATGCTTGGTATTTCACGAGTGGCGTTTTCGGCGCTAAAAGGTATGCCAGAGGATAAAACAGTAGCATTGCTTGATGAACTGCTGGAGTGCGTACAAATCGTTCCTGAGGGCGGTTCTGCACGCAGTTTAGATTTGTCTTTAAACGATGTGAAAGACTTCTCAACGCTGTGGCTACTGAGAAAAGAAGTGTTTATGTTGCATATCGATTTTTTGCGGGACGTGCTTACCCAGATCTCGGAGTAAGCGCAGCAAGCAATAGCGTACCTTATCTTAATGTAACTCATGTGGTTGGTGTGATCATTTCCTCGAAAATGGCAACACTGCATGAGCTGCAAACCGTTTACGGCTTAGAGGACGCTATTGATTTAATCGAGATCATAAGCGTTGACAGCTACAACCAAAGGAAAGCAAATAATGGCTGATGTTATTGATACTCTTTTTCTTGAATTTGGCATTACCGGCAATTTCCCTGAAAAGGCGCAAGAAATCCTTGAAGTTACGGAAGAGTTGGAAAAAAAGACCAAAGGCACAGAAAGAGAAACGAAAAAAAGCACGAAAGCGTTAGCAGATGCTGAAAAACAACAGCAGAAAAACGCTAAAGTTGCCAAAGACTTGTTAGAATCGATTACAAAATTCGGCAAGGTATTAGGTGCGCTTGGTGTCGCCATTGCTTCCGGTGTTGGGTTTGACCGTTTAGTCAAAGAATCGGCGGCGGTCAATCTTGAATTAGACAATATGTCTAAAAATTTGGGTGTATCAAGTCGCACGCTGGCAATGTGGGGCAGTGCTGCTGAGGCTTCCGGTGGCTCGGTCGGGGGAATGAATAGCTATTTGCAAGGATTGTCGCAAAGCCTGACGCAATTAACCGTCATGGGCGATATGTCTGCCCTGAAATTTTTTAATCAGCTTGGCATTGAAACGCTAGATGCAAGCGGCAAAGCGCGGGATATGACCGCTATTTTATTGGATTTGTCCGATAAATTTAACGGAATAAACCGCACTGATGCCTACAACATCGCTAAAATGATGGGTATGGACGAGGGAACGTTCAATCTCTTAGTTCAGGGCAGAAAAGCGGTTGAGGGTTATCTTGCAAAGCAAAGCCAAATTTACCGCTCAAACGAAAAGGATTTAGAAACCAGTCGAAAACTCACCGCCTCAACTCAATACCTCAATCAGCAATACGAAGCATTAAAGCTGATGATTGCCAATGCGGTTGCACCGACGCTGTTAAAAATCAGCGAGCAGGTCGAAAAGTTTTTCAGCTTTTTAATGCAGCATGAGGGGCTTGTTAAAGGGGTATTTTATGGTATCAGCACCGCTTTAAGCATGGTGTTAATTCCTACGCTATGGCGAGGAGTTGCCGCAGCAGTCGCATTCATGGCGCCTTTTTTGCCTATCATTTTACTTGTTGCAGGGGTGGCAGCTGCTTTTGGCTTGCTTTATGATGATTATCAGGCTTGGGCTAATGGCTTTGATTCACTGTTTAATTGGGATAACTTCAAAAAATATATCCTTGATGGTGAATTTTCTGTTAGGAGTTTGGGCGAGGGCTTATTATTCCTTTTAACGGGTTACAAAGATTTAGACGATGCACTAGAGGGCGGGAAAACATGGCTTAGAGAGCAGGGTTTTATTGATGAAACTGGTGTATCTTTAAACAGCTTTGCTAATGGCATTAAAAATCTTGCGGTCAAAGCCGTTAAACAGCTTGTTGGTGAGCTTAAAATCTTATCTGACATCATGGGGGCAGTGTGGGATGGTGATTGGGATAAAGCAGGGAAACTAGCTGCGACGGCATGGGACAACACTATAGATTCTATTTTTGGGGGTATGACGGATCGAAGTGAAGAAGCATTAGCCATTGCGGCGCAAGTGCCATATGCAGGAAGTTATAGCGGTGCTGCTACGGTAAACGGGTTAAGTCAGTCAGAAACAGCGGCATTAATCGATCAAGTTATTCACAGTGAAAGTGGTGGAAAGCTAGATGTTATCAACGATAAAGGGTATCTAGGACTGTACCAATTTGGTGCGCAGGCACTGGCTGATGTTGGATTAATTGATAGAAGCAAATTTGATGCAGCAGTAAAAATTCATGGGAAAGGATTAGCCAATGGATCGAATGCGGCGGCACACAAAACATTCTTAGAAGATGAAAGCAATTGGAATTTAGCCGGTGGGCAACGCACATTTTTAGCGTCCAAAAGCGCACAAGATGAAGCGATGATTAAGCTGCTGAATAACAATGCAAAATATCTTGGCGGCACCTATAGTGGTGGCGCAGAACATAAGGCAGGGCTATTAATGGCGGCTCACCTTAAGGGTTGGAGTAACGCTAAAGCCTATGCGGAAAAGGGCATTGATAGTAAAGATGGCTATGGAACAACGGTATCAAGCTATTACAATAAAGGAAAAGCTGCGGTAGCTAATGCGCCTAAATATCAAGGTTCACCTAAAGTAAATTCGCAAAAAAATTCTGATATTCAGATAGCCAGCAATGATGTTCCGGTATTCAAGAAAGACATACCTAAATTGCCTAGTATTGAAATGGCTAGCAATGATGTTCCGATGGATAGTGGTAGTAAGCCGCTTATTGATATGAATGCGCCTATTGGTGGTTATGCTGTGCAAGCTAGCATGATTGCAAATTTACCGATGATGAACAATATGTTAAATGTTGCGCAACCTCACAATATTAACAATAATCAACGGACTGAAGTTGTAATCAATGGCGGGGTTAATGTAAACTCATCATCACCTACAATTAGTGGTGCAGCTGGTGATTTTGTTATGGGAATGAGTAACAGGATCAATCAGGTGCAGTATAACAATGGATTAAACTGATGAAAAAAAGTACCTCTTTTGCATTGTTGATTTCTGGAATTATGGCTTCGATTAGTACCGTAGCTGCAGAAAAATCAAATGAAAACATTTTATTTTCTTGTCATACGACGAAGAATAAAATTATCCATGTTGTCGAAAGAGGTAAATTAATCAGCTATAGTTTTTCTGGTTATGGCGGGGATAGTTTTTCATTCGAAAACCCGAAAAGCGATGTCAAATTTAAATCAGAGGTTATATCGGATCTTGATTTTTATTATATTGAGATGAATAATCAAAATTATCGTTATATTGTTTCATACAGTATTGATAAAAATGGCAATAGAACTGACATGGGACTAATAGGATTCGATAAAGAAAATAAAAAAATATCTGAAATCTTTTGTCGAGAATTTGCTGAGAAATACCAAAAAACCGATAAAAAAAATCAGCAGGAAAAAGGAAAGGTTTACCAAGAGGGAACTTATAAGGTTGGGGTGGATATTCCAGCCGGGGAATATAAGGTCATCGCAACAGATAAAGACCAAACTGGAATTTTATTTGTTAGCAATTCGCCTAATAGAGATGTTTCTTCTGTAGTATCTCATGAAGTGTTCAAAAATAGCACCTACGTATATGTTAAAGATGGGCAATATCTCAGAGTTCGATCTGGTGAATTTTATTTAGTAGATTCGAAATGATGAGTTCGATTTATGGCAATTAAATTCAGAAAAAAGATCAGGATTCTGTCTGTATAACCTTAAGCCTTAGCATAAGTGGCGTAAGTGCTGCTATTGGAATGAAAGGACTATTGGTGAATAAATTACTAAAAGGACACAAAAATGGCTTTAATTAAATGCCCTGAATGTGGGGTGGGAATAAGCGATAAAGCAGAAAAATGCCTTAATTGCGGCGTAACAATAAAAAGAGCAAAGCGGACATTCTTGGGCAAATTGTTCAAGTGTGCTTTTATTATTTTTAATATAATAATGGCATTTTATCTATTCTCTATTTACGATCGAGCAGGAATGATTGTTGGCAACTCTAATGACATACCACTGCTTGCCAGAGCAATTATAAATGCAAAAATAAATGACACCCTTTTCACTTGGGTTGTGGGTGATGTCATTTTGGGGTTGTTCTTATTCTTCACTAAACCCAAAGCATAAAGCGAGGAAACCCCGCTTTGTAAGCAGGGTTTTTCTTTGTCATTACAACCCATAATACTCAATTACGACATCATGTAAAAAGAGCCGTTCATCGTCTGTGAGCGGTCTTGTTTTTAGGGTTTCTACAATGCCTTGTACAAATTCGTTGCCGTCGTTTGCGATATTTTCTAAAAATTTAATGAACATAATTTACTCCTGTTGTTGATGTGTTTGCAGAATACCAATAAAAATAAGCGAATAGAAAGCAAGACAATAGCTTTTGGAATCTAGATCGCAAAAATGAAATAAATGTCGCTAATTATTGACAGATCAAGCGGTCTATCTTAGTATGTCTTCAAGGTCTCAAAAGCCTGTGTATAACGGAACTTCACCCCGTCAGTGTGATTTTTTTGTACCTGCGATTTAGTGTGTTTAACCTAACCATCATTAAATCCATTAAGAGCGGTGCAAAAGTAAATAATCTATCAATGATCGACGGTGCGACGAATACAATACCGTAAGGGAATAAGTCCGCCAGATTATGCACTGGTTTTGAGCCGTCGATCACCCTAATGCTTAGGGTGTAATTCAACTCTCAAAAAGGAAATGCATATGAATACTCAACTACAAACTATCAATTTCTACAACCGCACTTTAGCTACGTTTGAACAAAACGGAATTTACTATACTGCAATGAAGCCAATTTGTGAAAATATTGGCTTGGCATGGGAACCTCAGCTATTGCGAATTAAGCGTGATGATGTTTTAAATTCAACTATGATCATCACGATCATGGTTGCCGAAGATGGTAAAAAGCGTGAGATGATTTGTTTACCAATCGATTATCTGAACGGTTGGCTATTTGGCATTGATGTTAAGCGAGTTAAGCCAGAAATCAGAGATACACTGATCACATACAAAAAAGAGTGCTACAAGGCGTTGCATGATTATTGGGTAAACGGCAAAGCCGAAAGATCGACAACAACGGTTGATGATCGCACAGGCTTGCGTGATGCCGTAAACATGATCGTCAGCAAGAAAGGGCTGCTTTATTCTGATGCCTACTCGTTAATCCATCAATACATGAACGTTCAGCATATTGACGAGATACCGAAAGCGCAGTTACCGGCGGCAGTGGCGTATTGTCATAAAATTGTGCTTGAGGGTGAGTTGATCCTCAATACACCCGAAGAAACAGAGCGTAAATTGAACCTCAACTCTGAAGGCGTGAATGCCATTATCAACTGCTACTACACAGCAACCAGAATGCAAGAAGCGGTTCAGTTCCTGCTAAACCAATTAAACACATTCCGCTCTACCAGTCTTGATAGCGTGCGCTTTAATTGTGAAGTCATGGAAAGATATATCCGAGAAGCACACCCGCACGTTGAGGGGCTGGTGAAGCAACGATACCGCAGTAAAACGCCATTAATGCCACAAATAGGTTATTAAATACATTTATCAAGCCACTGTAAAAGGTGGCTTTTTATTGGGGAAACTGTGATCTGTATCATAAAACCGAATATCTATTCTTGAAATTAATAACAGCTAAACTTATATGAGGGAAAGAGATGATACATATTGTTCCAATAAGGGTGGGGAAAATGATTACATATCAACAACTATGCGAGCAGCAAGATCTTTATAGAAGCACTTTAATCAATCGAAGAAAGCATCTACAAGAGCTAATTGGCGAGTTTGCGCAAGCCATTGCGGAAAATTTAGGGTTATTTGGAAAATTTTATACAGAAAGACCTTTTGAATCCAATGCCCGCACTTCAAAGTCTTACATTAAGATATTAGAACTGAAGTCAGGAAAATGTGAGGATATTTCCCCACATCAAATTCCTGTTGAATTTGACAGCAACGGCAATCCTTCCGCAATGGTGGGCATTTCCATCACTCTTGAGAAAGATGAAAAGACCTACCCTAAACCAAATATTTATATTCAAACACGATTTGGCTTGATTGCGGATGCGCTATCTCTTTCATTTGTTGATTTTGATAAGGGCATGCAAATATCTATTGATCTTGAAGAGCCGAATAAGTGGGATTATGCCGTCGAATCATACAAAGAAGTGGTAATGCAGAGCTGCACATTGCCAAACTAGCAAACTAAATTATATGCAATTGAAGCCTGTCTTTTTAAGACGGGCTTTTTTGTTTGGAGAAAATATGAGCTGGAACTCAATAGGTGTGCCGTCCGTTCCCGGATTGCCAAAAAATATCGGTGATGCGGTTATCAAATTTGGGGGCGGGCAAATTATCAATAGCTTTTTTGGTAATTATTGGGGCGTGTTCGATCAAAACGGCTTACCTTTGCTGCTGGTTGATAATGTTAAATCGGTCAAGTTTCAAAACCGCTCTAAAATCTCAAATTCACCGGTCGAGGCAGGTTCATTTACGAGCTATAACAAGGTGGTTGAGCCTTATTCTGTCAGCGTAGTGATGACTAAAGGAAGTGGCGGCGTTACCGAAAGAGGGGCGTTTCTAGGGATTTTAGACGCTTTTTCGAACAGCACGGATCTATTTATGGTAATCACACCGGAAGCGGTTTATCCGAATTGCAATATTACTGGTTATGACTATGTGCGAGAACATAACGACGGCGCACGTCTGATTAAAGCAAACGTACATTTGCAAGAAGTGCGGGAAGTTAAGGTTTCATACACCAAAGAAAAAGCGCCTACCGTAGCGACAGAGCAAAATGCAGGCAACGCAACACCGGCGCAGGCGGCAAAGTCAAACGATAGCGTGCTTTCATGGTTCAAGGATAAATCAATCTCCGAAATTGGCAAGGAATTGGCGGAAAAGGCAAAAGAAATCGTTAAGGAAATTTTCTAGGGGGATATGATGATTTATGAGATACCTTTGCAACCGATACCGGCGCAGCGTCTGAGTTGCTCTTTGGGCGGTCAAAATTTGGATATATCCCTCACTACCAGATTACACAATCAAGTGTACATCAGCATTTTTGCGGATAGTAAGCCTGTTGTGATTAACCGATTGTGCCTGAATCTAGCACCTATTATCGGTACGGATTATTTGCCGATTAACGGTAATCTTGTGTTTGCTGATTCTCAAGGTCACAACGATCCTGAATGGTCTGGCTTAGGCTCTCGATATAAATTGTATTGGGGTGGCGCATGAGTTTTACCGAGAAAAAGTTACGGCTAAAGCTGCTACTTGGGGTTGAGGGTGATAGTTTTGATGAGGACGGACACAATGCAATTTCTGTTGATGGATTAAGGGTTTCAGCAACGATCCAATTTGGCAACGGGCAAGGAATTGTGCCGACGGCTAAAATAATGGTTTACGGTTTGAGTTTAAGCATTATGAACCGTATCACTAAAATTCACTGGAACACGGAAGAGAGCAAGCGGAATTATGTTCGTTTGGAGGCGGGTGAGGGTGATGTCTGGACGGTGGTTTATTCTGGATTGATTACCTTTGCTTTTCCGAATTTCGGCTCTAGTTCGGAAGCGATTTTAACCATTGATTCCGCCTCAGCGTTAGAACACCAATTATTACCGGTGCCGCCAGTCAGCTTTAAAGGTGAGGTCGATGTTGCGGAAGCAATCCGCGAGATTTGCCAACGCATGAAAATGCGATTTGAGAATAACGGTGTAAATGCAAAACTGAGCAATACCTATTTGTGTGAAACCGCACTTGAACAGGTCAAGAAACTGTGTGCCGCCGCCAATGTGGATTTGTACATTGACATCAACACAATTGCCATTACACCGAGATCTAAGCCTAGAGATATTACGATTCCGATCATATCCCCATCAACGGGGCTATTGGGTTATCCGGTGCCGAATATTAACGGCGTTAGCTTCCAATGCCTTTATGATCCAGCGTTAAAATTTGGCGGATTAGTTGAAATTGCCGACAGCATGATTGAAATGGCAAACGGTAGATGGCGAGTCTTTGGGATTAATTTGTTTTTAGAAAGTATGACACCAAACGGCAGATGGTTTGCTGAAATTCAAGCGGCTAAAAATGGTGAGGTGAAACTTGCAAAATAACAATTTTGGTCTGATGAAGATTGACAATATGTTCAGCGATGCGGGCGAATTGCAATTCATCATCAATAATTTAATCGGGCGCATACAGACAGTTACCCTTGTGCAAGTTAAGGCGGTCAATTCCGGCGGTGTTAGCCCTGTTGGAACGATTGATGTGCAACCTATGGTTGCGCAGCTTGACGGCAACGGTAACGCCTATCCGCACGGCATTATTCACAATATCCCTTACATGAGATTGCAGGGGGGGTCTAATGCGGTGATTATCGATCCGAAAGTGGGCGATATTGGCATGTGTGGCTTCTGCAGCCGAGATATATCAAGCGTCAAAAACAATAAAGCCCCATCTCTGCCGCAAAGCCTGCGCAAGTTTGATTATGCCGACGGTTTGTATTTTGGCGGATTTCTTAACGGCACGCCTAGCCAATACATTTTTTTCAAAGATTCGGGCATTAGCGTGGTCGCTACCGGTGAATTTAACGTTAAAGCCTCAAAGATTGTACTTGATGCGCCGGTGAATGCGACTTCAACCATTAATGCGACAGGCGAGATAACCGCAGGTAAAACGAAACTCACCGATCATGTGCATAGCGGTGTATCTTCCGGAAATTCAACGACTGGTAAGCCGGCATAGGGGGGATTATGAATACCTTGTTTTTAAATCCTGAATCATGGGATTTGATGCTAGATAGTGATGGCAATATTGCACTAGCGCGAGATCCGTATGCAAAGGCGCAGGACGTTGGAAGTGCGGTTAAATTGTTTAAAGGCGAGCTTTATTTCAACACTGAAAAGGGCATTCCGTATTTCGATGAAACGTTAGGGAAAAAGCAATCTTTTGCGCTTTATCAATATCGCTTAGAACAAGCGGCTTTAACTGTTCCGGGTGTTATTTCGGCGAAATCACGAATAATGAGTGGTGATAATCGAAACTTAATTGGCGAGATCACTATAACAGATAAGAACAACAAGATATTGAGTGTGCAATTATGACAACAAACGTACCAGCAGTTCAATTTACCCCGCAGGGTTTGATTATTCCGACGGCAAAAGAGGTGCTAGACGGTGTTTTAAATGATTTTAATGCAGCATTCGGCGGTAATTTAAATCTCAATCTTGAAACACCACAGGGGCAATTAGCGTCCTCAATTGCTGCAATCATTAACGATAAAAATAATCAACTTGCATGGCTGTTAAATAATTTAGATCCTGATTATTCCGACGGCATTATGCAAGATGCAATCGGCAAGATTTATTTTGTTAAGCGTAAAGGTCAAATTAATTCAGCCGCATCATGTATTTTTGTTGGCTTGCCAGGAACAACAATTCCAGAAGGATTTATTGTTAAAGACACGCTCAATAATGAATGGGTGTTAAATGATGAAATTTCAATTTTATCAAACGGACGTGTTACCGGAGCAATGACAGCGAAAGGGATTTATAGCGCAAAAGCCAACACTATTACTGAAATTAAACAAAATATCATTGGATTGGATAGAGTTTATAACCCAAGCGACGCAACGATCGGAAGTGCAGCAGAAAGCAGAGCCGATTTTGCGGAACGGTATAAAAAAAGTGTGGCGATTAATTCAAATGGTACGCTTGCATCGGTTTATTCTAATGTCGCTTCGCTTGATGGGGTAACCGACTGCTATGCAATTGAAAACAATAAATCAACACCGGTTACGGTCGGCGCAAGCAACTATCAATTGTCGCCTCACAGTGTTTATGTTGCTGTTGTTGGCGGAAATAACAATGATATTGCTAAGGCTATTTGGAAATATTCAGGCAATGGCTGTGATTACAACGGCAATACCATAGTAACAATTAAAGACGACACCTATCATGAGCCAAAGCCCACGTATGAAATAAAATTTATGCGTCCAACTCCGCTACCTATTTATTTTCAGGTGAAATTAAAAACAGGTGCATTAGAGGGGTATTCAGCAATGGCAAAAGAATCAATAAAGACTGCTTTTAACGGAAAGAATAAAGCAAAGATTGGTTCTATAATTTACGCCATTAGCTATGTTTCATTCCTTGTTAATGATTTATCCGGCAGTCATTTATTAGACGTTAAGGTAGGAAAATCAAAGGGCAGTTACTCTGATTCGGTGGAGATTGGAATAAATCAATACCCCACGATAGCCGATGCAAATATTGAGGTGATATTGGTATGAAAAATGTTAGTGATACGCTAATAAGTCAATATGCCAACAGCCCAATTATTTGCAATTTGATAAAAGGTATTGATGATTGCATTGATCCAAGTAAAGACATTGATTCTTTTTATAATCTTATTTGGAATCTTGATACTGCAAAAGGCATTGGGTTGGATTTTTGGGGTAAAGTTGTTGGGATTGAGCGTTATATCTTAATCAATAAAAGGAATCAATTTGTCGGCTCATCACTTGCTGCAAGCGATTTGGGGATTTATACCGAAAACACATCTTACAGAATGAATGATGCTATGTTTAGAAGCATGATTTTTATCAAGGCATTAAGCAATATTATTTATGCAACCGCACCCAATATAAACAAGCTGGTTTCGGCTCTTTTTGAGAAAAGAGGGCGAACATATTTTATTAAAAGCGGAACAATGATGGCACGCTATGTATTTGAATTTAATTTAACGCAAATAGAAAAGGCAGTCATTATTAGTACCGATATTTTACCAAAACCAACAGGAGTATTAGTTGATTTTTATGAGCCGGATATATCAAAAACGTTTGGATTTATAGAAGCAAACATGGCGCCATTTGGTGAGGGTGCTTTTTATATTGGTGATAGATAGTAAGTCATATTTGCATTAACACAACAGCCCGCTTTTTTGCGGGCTTTTTTTATTGGAGCTAAGAATGAAGCAACCAAAATTACTAAGCAAGGCATGGGCGGAAACAGGGCTGAAAAACGATGTCCCCGCCACGAGAACAGATAGCATTCCGCAAGAATCGGCAACATACGCAGATGGATTTCCCAGTATTACGATGACGCCGATCGCAATGGGTGGTAAAGCACCGTCTGGTAAAGATATGAATGGGGTGCTGGGTGATTTGTCGTCTCATGCTGTTTATCAAAGCATGGGTGGGTTTTATCGATTTGACACAGCTTTTGCGAAACAAATCAACGGTTATCCAAAAGGTGCTATTTTAGCAAGCGACAATTTTAAATCGATTTTTGTTAGCCTTATTGACGGAAATACAACCAACTTTAATTCTGTGGCTTATGTGGGCAAGTGGGAAAAGGTAGCAGACATTGACACACTTAAAACGACAGCACCGTTAAAAATATCTACTAAGACAAAAAACACGACAACAGCAGCAGGGCATACTCACGAAATAGAGTTGGACGCTGCTAAGCCTACAGTTTCGGGCATCATGAAAGACCATGGCTTTGCAGATGCACAATACTCAAAAGAGGAGCTGGGCTATACGACAACCGATTTTAATGCAATTTACGGTAAAACGGCATTGATGACTATCGGCGGTACGATGATCAATGGTTTTCGTGGCGGGTCAGTAGCTTACACCGGGATTTTACACACAATTAAGCGCAAATGGATTGCCGGATTATCGCTTGTGCAACACGCTTATGACGCCGGTCGATTTGCTATGCGATTCGGCGGGCAAGTTAGCGAGACCGCTGCGCCCGTTTGGCAAAACTGGCAAGAGCCACTGATGATGGACGCGTTGACGCAAGAGATCCAACGCGACGTTAAAATCGGCAAAAATAAAACATTAACTGTTGATGGTCGGGTTGTTAATCGGCGTAATCAATCCGGCAATATACCGCATTATTTATTTATTGATGACAGTGTTGATCTCTCAAAAGATGTTGCTCGGAAAACAATCGGTCAAATCTATTTTAGAGCGGGCGAAACAGGATTGCAGGACGGGCGCACGAAAGCGCACATCAGGAGTGATATTTTAGACGATAAAAATGGTTTTATTGAGGCGGGGGTTTATAACTCAAATAATCAGTTTTCCGGTGCACTTCGCGGGTTTGGCAAGACCGGTAATTTTACAATCATGCTGGCTAACGATAACGGGTTGGATAAGCTGCAAGTTGGTGGGACGCTAGGGATTTTAGCAAACGGTAAAACCGCGCGATTTGGTGTTGGTAATAGTGACGCATACTGGTATAACGAGGCAGCAAATAAATATCTTCAGTTTAAAAATGGGGGCTGGATTGCGCTTAGTGACGATCCTGTTTTGTTGTCAAGACAGCTTGGCAACACCGATTTAAACACACTGACACAGCCACAACACCACGGCATTTTTGGGCAACCAATAAATGCCCCGGCAACTACTGCGAGGGGATACCCAAAACAAGAAGCTGGGTCATTGCTTGTTCTCCCGTCAGCTTATGGCGTGCAGCAGATTTATAGCGCATATTATAGCAAATCAGTTTACAAGCGAAACATGACGTCCAGCGGCGGCTGGTCGGAATGGATTGATATTACAGCTACAGCATGGAGTGAGGTCACCGGCAAGCCTGCAACATTTGCCCCGTCGTCACACTCTCACCCTTGGTCGCAAGTCACCGGAGCACCGGCAACCGCAACAAGATGGCCAGCGTGGGGTGAAGTCACTGGCAAACCAGTGCAAGCGACAAGGTGGCCGACATGGGCGGAAATTACAAATAAACCCAATCAAAATCAGTCAGTAACTATTTGGAGTGGTGATACTCGAGCTGCATTATCTGTTAATGTCGATATTAATAAATATGCAACAATCTATGTGCTACTCGAAATCAAAAACGCAACATTCGGTGGCGTTAAATTCTGGGTGTCATTTCCTACTCGAAATGCAAATGATACATATGTCGGTCAGTTAGACGCCGGCGGGGAAAATGCAGATAAACCGCACGCTTCGCTAATCAAAATAGGCACTAACGGCAATTCGTTCACATTGACTCCCGTTGATAATTGGGCGTGGAGAGAGCGCAAACCATACATAAAATCAGTTGTAGCTATTTAAAGGATGTCTAAAATGAAAATTTTTTTTAAAAAAGAAAACATAGAAATTATTCAGTTTTTCCCAGAACCAGAAGATTTAGATAATTATTACCAATTCGAAATCGAAAGCGAAAGCGAAGATCCATTTGCATTCATTGAAAACAAACATTTTTATTTATCTGATAGAAATGAAATTAAATACACTAAAGAGCATAAACCCAGTGAATATCATTCATGGGACGGCGAACAATGGATACTCACTGATAACCAACGTTCAACACTATTAGCTGATAAAAAAGCCGAAAAACTGCAAGAAATCAACACCAAAGCACAAGCGTTTGTAAGCCAAGTAGCCGGGCTTGATAAAGTCCCGGACTATGAGGTCAAGACATGGCAGACACAAGGCGAAGAGGCTAAAGCGTGGCACGCGGATAAAACCGCACTTACGCCAAATCTAGACGCAATCGCTGCCGCGCGCGGAATCCCAGCGGACGCGTTAAAAGCCAAGGCGTACGAAAAAACGGTTAAGTTTGAACTGTTAACAGCCGTTGTTGCAGGTTTGCGCCAAGGCTACGAGGACATAAATAAAGCCGCAAAAACCTGCGAAGAAGTGGAAAAAATCAACCCGGTTTACAAACTGCCGGAGGTGACAAATGAGTAGGCGTTGGGGGCGGCAGGTTTTAATTGCTATTGACCAGCTCATTAACGCAGTGTTCGCAGGCTGGGCGGACGAAACACTAAGCGCCCGCGCGTATCGCTGCCGAGATAAGCGCAAATGGGCGCTGATGATGCGACTGATAGATGGTGTATTTTTTTGGCAAAAGGCACATTGTCGGGGGGCTTATATGCGTGAGCTTTCGCGGTTGCAGATGCCAATCGATTACCGATAATTTTTAGCTGGCTTAAGTATAAAGAAAAGCCCTGAGCAGGGCTTTATTTCTTAATTTTATGCGCTGTCGGAGTGATTTTATCTGTATCATCTGTACCGACAGGGATTGGCGGTAGCCATTTAAGATTAAATTTTTGCTTATCGTCTTTTTTACTGCCAGACCAAAAACCGTGCCAATGGGCGCGCCTGATGTGAGGGCGCGGGGCAAGTCTGCCTGTAGATGTATATTCACGCTCTTTTGCTTCCGCTTGTTGTTTTGATAGCTTGATTGCGCTGCCTATCCTGACTCCGACATCGTTAATTATTGGATCTGGATTAATCACATATCCATTGCGTTTATATGCTTGTTTTACCGGCTTGCGCTCTGTGACTTCATCATTTTGCGTGCAAATAAAAATCAGCAAAGACAGCACCGGCTTGATGTATGTCAACATAATAGATGACCAGTTATCATCTGGCGATACGTCGTCAAAGATATGCACCTTGCTTGCTTGGACTTTTGCTGATGATATAAGTCCATCAATTAAGCCTTTTACCGTTGTTTCTTTTAGCGGCAAAGGAAGAGCCACAAGCCCGCCGGTAGTATCTAGCAGTAAACGCAGCTCGTCGCTTTCATAACCCGGATTATCGGGATTGCCCGCATCAAGATGTGCATAAAATCCATTGATTTTCTGACCGTTTTCAAAGTCAATCGGCGGCGTTTCCACATAAATTGACCACGCCGGAAGCCTGTAAAAGACCGAAATAGGAATAATGCTATCCATTTCGGTTTGCATTATCTCTAGTGCTGCCTCATCGTCAAATCGATAGATTAATTTTGAGTAGCTCCACGGGATCAATGCGCCCATCTTTGAGATGTCAGTCATTAAAGCCAGCATCTCAGGAAGGCTTGATGTTTCATTCAGATAAATGCTCTGATAAGCATTCATCGGTATAAAGCAGACGGATTCTTTATGCAGCTGCCGGATTAAATCCGATTGCTCAGCTAGCTTTGGATAACGATTTAAAAGCTGCTTAAGATGTCGAATTGTCGGATGTTTTTTATCTTGTCTCATAGCATAAACCGATTGTGTTAAAGAAAAAATGCACTATAAAAATAGTGCATTTTGTTTTTACGCCGTTGTGGCGACTAACTGTTAATTGACATCTATATGATAGATATATCAAATATTATTTTTTCTAAACTGCCTGTTTGGCAGATGAATATATAAATAAAATAATATTATTCTAAGCCGCCTGTTTGGCGGATAAAAGACACGCTTCATAGTCTTCTAAGACACACCGAAAGGGTGTGAGCCAATATTATTTATTTAGTTGCCGAAAGTCAAATTTAGATAGTGTAAATGTGATCCAGTTCAACACAAATCAGTAACTCTCTAGCCCAAATTTTTTCAGCGTTTCCTTACGCTGTTCAACAAGGATTTCGAACTGCTCCGGGTCGGATAGTCTCGCCGCATTGGCTTTTTGCGTAATATCAATCAGTGCCTGCAAGTTGTCGTTCAGCGATAGAAAATCTCTGATCGTAAGTCCAAGCCAAAAATAAGCATCTTGTAAAAATTCAGTGTTTTGTACGCACTGAAAAGCAAGTTTTGACGGATTGAAGTTTTTAATAAAACTTATCCGAATTTGACCTGCCACTTCGCATGATTCCCGCCGTCCTTGCAGCTTGTTTAGTTTGAACATTCGGCGGTAAGCGAGATCAACCCTTGCTCTATGCTCCCTTAGCGCTGATTCGCCCGGGTAGCGATCTAAGAGTTCCGAATATTCTATTTTCAGCATTTGGCTTTTATTCATAGCTTTGGCGCTTACTTGCAGCCACTCCCTATCCCAAATATCGATAGTGTCAGGATCTTTTGGCGCGGGTTGTGATCTGCTGTACTGCCAACTTGGCAGGAACATCAGATTCATTTTTTCCGTAATGTTAAACCCTTGATAGCGGTCCCAAAAGCATCTAATCATAAAGTCAGCATTTTCATACTGATATCCGCGTAAATCTCTGCAACTTGCCATATCCCACCCCAGATATTACATGATGACCCATCTGCCATTAATGCGCTCATATTCGTTTGCCAGCTTTTCATCAGCCAGATCCCAGAATAATTCCCTGTCAAGTAACGGAGCTGACGAGAAATCAGATCTAGTGAACGGAAAATATTCTTTTTCGTTTTTCGGTGAGAATTTTGATTCCTCGATAGTTTTTCCGATATAACAAAAATTATCGAGATTGTTTGCTATTGAAAGATAATCATTAATCGTCTTTAAAATAGCGCTGTCGTCAACGTGAACGCTATTAAAACGTGTTCCGATGCGTGGGGTGGGATCAGTGCATTTGTACAGCCGATCGGCTGTAATTTTGGTGCTTTCAATTTTAATATTCAGACCTATGTCAGAACTACCGGGAAAAATGTGAACATCGGCATATTTGCCAGTAATCATCATAGCGATTTCTATATCGAAATCATAATCTACCAGATGCGGTTCTCTTTCTGTTTGAGAAACGTCGAAGCCCGCTTCTGACAGATATTTAAAGATTCCGTGAGTATCGAATGTTGCGCCTGCGATCTCACCGTTGAAGTCTATAATTTCTTCTTTATAGATGCTAAACATAATATTTCCCCCTTTTCAATATTAAGAAAGAGCAGCTAAACTGCTCTTTTTCTCGACTACCAGTTGTAATAAGCCTCAACCCATGCTTCGGCTTCCGCATAGGTTTTGAACGTTTTTGATGTGTAGCCCTGATCGAAAATGGTATTGGTTTCAGATTGGAGAAAAAGCCCCCAGCCTGCCACATAATTAAATGGCTGGTCTCCGTAGAAGCCACTAAAAGCCTCTACGTTGCCGTGAGTGCTGGATTCAACGCGTGTGCGCGCGTCAACACGGATGATGGAAACGCAGCCGTCGCTGCCCGTTAAATACTCTCTGAAAAGTTCTTTACTCATGATATTTCTCCTGCCGCTTGTTAATCAAGTTTGACAGTGCGGCGTCTGTCTATGTGTATATAATATTATAGTGCGCACAATAATGCAATGGATATTTTCAGATTTTGATTGAAAGTGTGATTTAGATCACAAATTTTTAGTTTTTTGATAATATTCGATCAGCATAACAAGCTTTGTTGCATTATCAGATCCATCAATCGTTTTAAGCCCATCTTTGATAGCTTTAATTTTAGCAGCATCAATGCTTTTTATCGCAAATCGATTATCTGCTGTTATTTTTTTCTGCCATTCTGCGTGCGTTTTTGCTCGCAGGTTTCGGCTATGCTCAGTATTCGCGTTTGCCAAGTTACCCCCCTTTATTTATTCGTCATTTTTATCGGCGTGATAGTCAATATAAGCCCATGCTATACAGCGCTCAAAGTCACCTAGCCAGTTAGTTTCCTCAGCTGTGACGTGGGCTTTATTATTGAGTTTTACCGCTAAAAAAGGCACTTCCGGCGGCGTTCCGTGTCCGCCCGCCATTCTCCACGCCTTAGCTTTTTCGCGGCTGTGGGTACACAAAACTGCTTTTGCGATCTCTTGCTCAGCCATCATCTCGTCTGTTCGACAGATCAAAAACTCGCACATTTTTGCGTTGTGCCTCCCGATTTTACAAAGATATTGATCGTTAATTCCGCGTGCAATACCGCCTAGCATATCTTTGATCCAAGTCTTAAGCATTGGCAGGATTTCTTTTGCTACTTCACTTCGCGGGCTTTTTCTGCGGTGACCTGTATTGACTGTAATGTGATCGATATAGTCAAATTTGGCGTTTGATTTTTTTATCGTTGTGTGGATTTTGATTTCACACGCAAATTCATGCCGATTATCTAAGCTGCCAGCGTACACAATGAGCTTAGTGTTGCCCGGCTCTAATGTTCTATCAGCCTGCTTCATCTGCTCAAAAGTCACCGCAAACGGGTTTGACGAACCGTCCTCAAACACAATATCCGCATATAGCGGATCGATAATCTGCATACTTTTTTCGATAACTACTTTTTTGCCGGTTAGTATTTCTGACAAATAGGTTTGACTAAATCGTTGCGGTAATAATAACCGCAATGCTCCGGCATTAGCCGACAAATAAACTAAATTCCGACTATTAAATTCCGACTCCCAAAAATCGGTCTCGATTATTTCTGTCTTGTTATTAACTATTTTTAGCATTTCCATTCTCATATTTGTCGATTAAAAATTGGATTTTATCAGCATAACTATTGCCCGGGATCTGTTGCAAATATGCTTTTTGGGCTGTAATAAGCGTAGCTTGTCCGCTAACCTGATAAAACGCTGAACGCCCGCTTATTCGGGCTTCTTTTGTTGATTTCTTTGCAGCAGCCGAGCGTAATGCTCGGCTGTGTTCGGTATTGCTGTTTGCCATATATCTCCTATTAGCAATAACTATCCGCCAATACATCCGGGTTGCTACAAACGACCCCGTTTTTGTTTTCAAAAACAAGCGTGTCTCGATCCCATACTCTTAACGTGTTTGTATCCCGCCAATATTGGTATGTTTTATCATGTTCTTTTACTTCCGCTTCATCATCGCCAAAACTAAAAATTAGATGATCAACTCGCAGATACGTAAAGTTATTACCAGTTTCTTTTCATGATTTGATCTCCTGCTATTCCGACCAATCAATGTCAATTGTGGTTGCATCATAACCGCACCAGAACCCGGCCTGTCTTAAGGCCTCTATCATTTTATCGCGATTTAATGTGTTTGGTATCATGATAAAATATTCTTTATCATTATTTGAATTTGGGTCAAAAAACGCCACTCCCATTTCTATGCTGTTATCAATGAAATAGTTATATCTTCTATCCGTTAAGGACAGAGTTAATTTTTTGATACCCAGAGCATCTACAACGGCTACCTGCTCTTTAATTTTTCTGATCCATTTTTGTCTTTCTTTTGTCATTTCCATTTTTTATCTCCCGCCGCTGATTAATCGGATTATGACAGTGCGGCGTCTGTCTATGTGTATATAATATTATAGTGCGCACAATAATGCAATAGATATTTTCAGATTTATTCTAAAATGTGAGTTAGATCACATTGTAGTTATCGACAAAATTTAGCAAGGAGCGCAGTCCGGAAATTATCAACAGGTAATGTTGCTAGTAGTCAATTTATAAATTGGTTTTTACTTTTATTGCAACTAATTGTTTTTATTGGCGAACGTGGGCGGATTTGAACCGCCGGCCTATCCCTTAGGAGGGGATTGCTCTATCCGACTGAGCTACACATTCGTAGGATCTGTCCGTGGAATTATTGGCGTTTGTGCTTGCTTAACGAACTGTGTTGAATCTGAACTTTTTTGCCGCGCCCCAAGAAATATTCTCCCAATTGTTGGGCAATATACACCGAACGGTGTTTACCGCCGGTACAGCCGACGGCAACAGTGAGATAACTGCGGTTATTTTGTTCCAATAACGGCAACCAAGTTTCGATGTAATTACGGGTGGTATAAATAAAATTGTGTACTTCATTGTGGCGATTGAGGAAATCAATCACCGGTTCGTCCAGTCCGGTCAGCGGGCGTAACTGCGGATCCCAATGCGGATTCGGCAAAAAACGCACGTCAAACACATAATCCGCATCCAGTGGAATGCCATATTTAAAGCCGAAAGATTCAAAAACAATATTGAGCTCTTTGTCGGATTTTCCGCGCAGAAATTGGCGTAGTTTTTCCGCCAATTCGTGGGTGGAAATAGCGGAGGTATCCAATACTAAATCCGCGTGTTGAAATAAAGGCTCCAATAATTCGCGTTCTAATTCAATGGCGGATTCCAACGTCATATTTTTCACTGACAGCGGATGTAAGCGCCGGCTGTCGCTATAGCGGCGAATTAGGATACCGGGTTCGCAGTCGAGAAAAATCAGTTTGAGCTTAATATCGTCCGCCAGTTGGCGTAATACCTGTTCGAATTGAATCGAGGATTCGGGCAAATTGCGAATATCGAGGCTGATCGCAACCGCACTTTGCTTTTGCGCTAAAATTTCGATTGCTTGGTCAAAGAGGGCAAGCGGCAGATTGTCGATACAGTAGTAGCCGATGTCCTCAAGCGCACGCAATGCGACGGATTTGCCTGAACCTGAGCGTCCGCTGATGATAATCAGTTCCATATGTTGCCTCTCACAATAATATCCTATACTTATGCCTCGCTTGAAGCCGTGTCCTCTTCATGTAGATCCAATTTGGAAAAAATATCCCAAATCTCTTCTTTACTGTGTGCCGCCCGTAACTGCTTAACCAGTGTTTTGTTACTCAGTTTTTTGGCGATTTCGGGTAACAACGCTTTGCAGCTGCCGCAGAGATTCGCGGGAATAAACAGTGCGAACAGCAGATCGACTTCACGGTTATCCGCCGCTTTGTAGTCAATCGGATTGGCTAATTGTAAAAATACCGCAATCGGTTTATCGCCTTCACCCAGTTTGGCATGCGGCAGGGCGATTCCGTTGCCAAGTGCGGTACAACCGACTTTTTCGCGCTCACATAAGGCTTCAAAACAAACCTGACTATCGCCGCCGGTTTGTGCCGTCACCATTTCACTCAAGATTTCCAGCGTTCTTTTTTTACTCGAGGACATCACGCCTTGGCGAATATTGTCCAAGCTGAGCAGATGAGTTAATTTCATAATACAACGTCTCTAGGCTACGGGCGCTTACAATTTGAATTGATCGCCTAAATAAACCCGTTTTACATCTTCATTTTCCAAGATTTCTCTCGGCGTACCGGTGGCAATCATGTTGCCGGCACTGACGATATAGGCGCGTTCGCATACGTCCAGTGTTTCGCGCACATTATGGTCGGTAATCAGCACGCCCAAGCCGCGATCTTTGAGATGTAAAATAATTTTTTTAATATCAATCACCGAAATCGGATCGACCCCGGCAAAGGGTTCATCCAACAGAATAAATTTCGGATTGACCGCCAAAGCGCGTGCAATTTCGACCCGACGGCGTTCCCCGCCGGACAAAGATTGTCCTAAATTATTGCGGATATGATCGATATGAAATTCATCGATCAACTCTTCCGCCCGCTCGCGCCGTTGTTTCGGCGTGAGATCTTTACGGATCTCCAATACCGCCATCAAATTATCATATACGCTGAGACGGCGGAAAATCGAGGCTTCCTGCGGCAAGTAGCCGATCCCTTGTTGGGCACGGTTGTGCATTGGCAGCAGCGTAATATCTTGATCATCAATTTTAATCGAACCGTGATCATTTTTAACCAACCCGACCACCATATAAAAAGTGGTGGTTTTGCCGGCACCGTTCGGCCCGAGCAAGCCGACAATTTCACCGGAATTGACGTTCAGGCTGACATTACGCACCACTTGGCGCCCCTTGTAGGACTTTGCCAGATTTTGTGCCGAAAGAATAGACATAGAATCTTAACCTGTTTATTTTTGTTGTAATTGTGACGGGTACAGGATGGTTTTTACGCGGCCTTTACCCTTGTTTTTGGCAATCATTTTTTGTTGTTGCACATCATAGGTGATCACTTCGGCATTAATTTGACTGTCTAACTGTTTCAGCTGCGCATTGCCGGTCAGCACCAGATATTGGCTGCCAAGATCATAATTGACCTTGCCGGCATGCCCGTTAATCGGTTTGCCGTTATCCAGCTGTTGTTGGAAAGTCACCGGATTGCCGGTGGCTTCGATTTTTTCTTTGCCGCTGGAATTGTCGGCAGGGCGGATAATCGTCACTTTGTTTGCGTTAATCAGAATCGAGCCTTGGGTGATCACCACATTGTCGGAAAAGGTGACAATATTGTTTTCCAAATCCAGAGATTGATTGTCCGAGGTGATATTAATCGGTTGCTGAGTGTCACTTTTCAGGGCTGAAGCCGAGAAAGAGAGCAACATTGCGCTGACGAATGCCAATGATTTAATTAGTTTGGATCTCATAATGGGTTTGTACCTGCTCTTTTAATGTGGCGACCTGTTGACGAAGGTTACCGATTAAACGTTTCCCGGTAGTGGTGAAACTTTGACCGACAACGCTGACCATTGTATCAGATGTTATATCTTGTGTCGTTAAATTGACGACCGCACTTGACGTTTTCAGGCTATGGATTTTACTTTCCGGCAACAAACTTTCAATAGTGACATTATCGTCAAGATATAACATCTTATCTTTGCTGATTTTTGCTTGATCGGCGCTGAGTTTCCAACTGCGGACCAAATTATCGCTGTTTTTTGCGGTTTCAAACAAATAGACCACCGGCGATTTAAAAAGCGTATCGCCGCTTTGCTGAAAATATTCCACTTGATCAGCGGTAGCCACATATTGCTTGCGCCCGTCAACGGAATACAATGTGGTTTCCATACGGTTGGCGACATAATCCGGATTGTCACTGGTTTGAATTCGAGTGCTTAGCGTGGTTTCGTCTTGCTGATTGAGCGAGTAATACCAAGCGAGCAAGCCGAGTGCAATCAGCAATAAAATACTATTCCAACGAAAATTCATCCGCTTTCCTGTTGAGTATAAAAGAATTAAACAATGCGAAATTCTAGCATAAATTCGCGACATTTAGGCAACTTCCCTATAATTAATCTATTTTCCGCCGGGGCAAATAGTTGAGCGAATATTTGACATTATGCCTAAATTCATACAAGATTCGCCCAATTGACATCCGCTGGTTGATGGGCGTGGTAAGCGCTAAATCGTGGCGGATAAGGCAGAATGCAAGGAAAAAGATGAATAAATATTTGGTGGAGGTGAAAGATCTCACCTTCAAACGCGGCTCAAGAACGATTTATCAGGGACTAAACCTGAAAGTCGAACGCGGTAAAATTACTGCGATTATGGGGCCGTCCGGAATCGGGAAAACCACCTTATTAAAATTGATTGGCGGACAACTCTATCCTGATTCGGGTGAAATTTTATTTGACGGCAGCGATATCACCCGCTTATCGAATACAAAGTTGTACCAATTACGTAAAAGAATGGGAATGTTGTTCCAGTCGGGGGCATTATTCACCGATATTTCAACCTTTGACAATGTGGCATTTCCATTGCGTGAGCACAGCAACCTGCCGGAGGCGCTGATTCGCCAGCTGGCATTGTTAAAACTGGAAGCCGTCGGTTTGCGCGGTGCGGCGGATTTAATGCCGTCGGAGCTGTCAGGCGGCATGGCGCGCCGGGTGGCATTGGCAAGAGCGGTGGCGTTGGATCCGGATTTGGTGATGTATGACGAACCTTTCACCGGGCAAGACCCGATCAGCATGGGCGTGATCGTCAGCCTGATTAAACGCCTGAATAAAACCCTGCGTTTGACGTCAATCGTGGTCTCGCATGATGTACAGGAAGTGTTGAGCATTGCCGATTATGCTTATATTGTCGCTGACCAAACCGTGATTGCCGAAGGCACGGCGCAGCAGTTACGCCAAAGCGGGGATCCGCGAGTGGTGCAGTTTTTGGCGGGTAATGAAGACGGCCCGGTGCAATTCCATTATCCGGCGAAAGCGTATATAGACGAGTTATTTGTATGATCATTGCTGCTATTTCAAAACTGGGCGCTGGGGTGATCAGCGTGTTTCGCGCCTTGGGGCGTTCGGCGTTTATGTTGTACGGCGCGTTAGTCGGCGTGCCGCAGCCGAAAAAATATTTTCCGCTGTTGGTGAAACAGTTGTATGTCTTAGGTGTGCAATCGCTGCTGATTATTTTGCTATCGGGTTTATTTATCGGCATGGTATTAGGATTGCAAGGTTATGTGGTGCTGGTCGGTTTTGCCGCCGAAAGCAGTTTGGGGCAGCTGGTGGCGCTGTCGTTATTGCGCGAACTCGGACCGGTGGTGACCGCACTTTTATTCGCCGGGCGTGCCGGGTCGGCATTGACTGCGGAAATCGGCTTAATGAAAGCGACCGAGCAACTTTCCAGTTTGGAAATGATGGCGGTTGATCCCCTGCGGCGTGTGATTTCCCCCCGTTTCTGGGCGGGAATTATTTCCATGCCGATTTTAACCGTGATTTTTGTTGCGGTCGGCATTTGGGGCGGCGCCTTGGTCGGCGTGGATTGGAAAGGCGTAGACGGCGGCAGTTTCTGGGCGGTTATGCAAAATTCGGTCAGCTGGAAAACGGATATTTTAAACGGCATGATCAAAAGTGCGGTATTTGCGATAGCGGTGGTTTGGATCGCCCTGTTTAACGGCTATGATGCCCGCCCGACATCGGAAGGAATCAGTCGCGCAACCACCAAAACCGTGGTGCACGCGTCATTAACCGTGCTGGCTTTAGATTTTATTTTAACCGCCATGATGTTCGGCGGTAATTAATTGCTTGGCGAAATGCCGGGCGTGTAAGGAAAGAAAAATGCGTCAAACCATTAAATACGAATTTTGGGTCGGATTATTTTTGTTGTTAGGTATCGCGGCGCTGGTCTTTTTGGGCTTGCGCGTCACCAACGTACAGGGCTTTAGTGATCATAAAAGTTATAATTTACAAGCAACTTTTAACAATATCGGTGGTCTTAAAGTGCGGGCGGCGGTGAAAACCGGTGGCGTCGTGATCGGACGGGTCACGGCGATTGATTTGGATCCGCAAACTTATTTGCCGAGAGTTAGCTTGAGTATCGATCAGGAATTCGACAAAATTCCCGAAACCAGCTCGCTTTCAATTAAAACCTCCGGTTTATTGGGGGAACAATATATTGCACTGAACATCGGTTTTGATGACGGCGAGGTTGCCATGCTGAAAAACGGCGATACGATTCACGATACGACCTCAGCCATGGTGTTGGAAGATTTAATCGGGCAATTTCTGTATGGAGATAAAAAAGAAACTGCCTCCGATACAACGGAAACAAAAGCAGAATAATTTTGATTATTTTGCACAGGAGAAAAGCAATGCTACACAAGATGTTTAAAAAATGGTTCGCCGCAAGTGCGGTATTATTCACCCTGTTTTTCAGCACATTGGCGGCGGCAGCGGATAATCCGTACCAATTAATGCAGCAGGCCTCGGACAAACTGTTTGCCTCGATTAGGACTAATCAGGCGAAAATTCAACAAAATCCGAATTATATGCGCACCATTGTCAAACAAGAATTAATGCCGTATGTGCATGTCAACTATGCCGGCTCGTTGGTGTTGGGGCAATATTTTAAAAGCACCACCCCGGCGCAGCGCGATCAGTTTTTTAGCGCGTTTGCCAATTTTATCGAGCAGTCTTATGCGCAAGTGTTGACTATGTATAATGACCAGCAAGTGCAAATTGAACAAGAAAAACCGATTGGTGATCAGAATATCGTCAGTATCCGAGTGAATCTGATCCAAAATAACGGTGCGGCGCCGCTTAAACTGGATTTCAAATGGCGCAAAAACACCCGCACCGGCGCATGGCAGGCATATGATATGGCGGCAGAGGGCGTGAGCATGGTCGAAACCAAGAAAAATGAGTGGAGCAACATTTTGCGCCAACAAGGGATCGACGCCCTGAGCGCGCAGATCGAGAAAAGTGCCGCTATTCCGATTAAGCTGGAAAAATAGGTGTCCGCTTGAATTTCGAATGGAATGTCAGTCAACGGCAAAACAGTTGGTCTCTGCAATTCAGTGGCGAGTTAACCCGTCGCACGTTGCTGCCGCTTTGGCAACAGCGTGCTTCGCTGTTTGCCGAAAACGCTTTTTCTTCGCCAGAGTCATGCTTATATATCGAGCTAAATCGTTTACAAATGGTGGATTCTGCCGGATTTGTGTTAATATGTGAAATTCTTCATCATTATTCGCGGCAGAGCAGGGTAAAATTGGTCGCCGTACCGCACTTGGTACGCGATTTTGCCGAATTATACGATTTGGAAGAGTGGTTAACGCCCTTTATCCAACAATAAATCACTGCCGTAGCTTAAAAGCAGCTTAAAGGAACGAAAAATACCAATGAATGCACAGGTAATAGACGCACAAGCAATCGAAGCGATTTTGCGCGAGCAACTCAATTTGGATGAGGTTTTTGTCAGTGGCGAAAATGCCCATTTTAATGTGATCGCAGTGAGTGATGACTTCGCCTCCATCAGTAAAGTTAAGCAACAGCAACTGATTTATGCGCCGTTAATGCAATATATTTCAAGCAATGAAATTCATGCGCTTTCAATCAAAACCTTCACCGTTGCCAAATGGCAGCAAGCACGGTTATTGAACGGTCTTTAATTTATTTCGGA
This sequence comes from Testudinibacter sp. P80/BLE/0925, assembly GCF_053570785.1. The sequence goes on from NZ_CM131636.1 coordinate 1,425,325, forward strand.
TTTTCAAGGAGAACTCATGGAAAAGTTTCGTATTTACGGCAAAAGCTGTTTAAAAGGCAGTGTTGATATTTCAGGCGCAAAAAATGCGGCATTACCGATTTTGTTTGCTGCGATTTTGGCAGAAGAGCCAGTCACTCTGACCAATGTACCGGACTTGAAAGATGTGTCAACCACGCTGAAAATTTTGAAAAAATTGGGTGTGACGGTTGAGAAAAAAGACAAAAATAGCGTTTATCTCGACGCTTCGAATATCAATAATTTTGTGACGCCGTATGAGTTGGTGAAAACCATGCGCGCCTCGATTTGGGCGCTAGCCCCGCTAGTGGCGCGCTTTTGCCAAGGGCAGGTTTCTTTGCCGGGCGGCTGTTCGATTGGCACGCGTCCGGTCGATTTGCACATTTCCGGTTTGGAAAAATTGGGTGCCAAAATCAAACTGGAAGACGGTTATGTCAAAGCCTTTGTGGACGGGCGTTTGAAAGGCGCCAATATCATGATGGACAAAATCAGCGTCGGCGCAACCTTGTCGGTGATGATGGCGGCGACCTTAGCCAAAGGCACGACGATTATCGAAAATGCCGCGCGTGAACCGGAAATCACCGATACCGCACTTTTCCTGAACAAACTGGGTGCGAAGATCAGCGGCGCCGGCACGGATTTAATCACCGTTGAAGGCGTTGAACGTTTGGGTGGCGGCGAACACCATGTGATTCCGGATCGAATCGAAACCGGTACTTTCTTAGTGGCGGCGGCGATTTCCGGCGGGCGCATTGTTTGCCGTGGCACGCGTGCCTCAACGTTAGACGCAGTCATCGAAAAACTGCGTGAAGCCGGTGCGCAAATCGATATTAGCGAAGATACAATCACCTTGGATATGCTGGGCTACCGTCCAAGAGCGGTCAATGTGCGCACCGCACCGCACCCGGGTTTCCCGACCGATATGCAGGCGCAATTCACCTTATTGAATATGGTGGCGGAAGGTACGGGCATTATCACCGAAACAATCTTCGAAAACCGTTTTATGCACATTCCGGAATTAATCCGCATGGGTGCGAAAGCCGATATCGAAGGCAACACCGCGATTTGTTACGGCGTGGCGAATCTGAACGGTGCCGAAGTGATGGCGACCGATTTGCGCGCCTCCGCCAGTTTGGTACTGGCAGGTTGTATCGCCAACGGTGAAACCGTGGTTGATCGGATTTATCATATCGATCGCGGCTATGAGCATATCGAAGAAAAATTGCGTGGTTTAGGGGCGCGTATCGAGCGTTTTTCTGAAGCGGAAAGTGAAGAATAATAAAAACAGCTTGGCGGACTAACTGACTGAAAACCCGACTTGTTCGGGTTTTCTTTTGCGCATTTCTTTTGTGTAAGTTCACAATAACTGAAAAATAACCTGCCTAAACTCAAATCCGATTTCTGCCAAGTGCGGTTTTACGATAGAATACAACGAATTAATTTTTAAATTTAGCAGGTAATGTATGACCTCAAGCGTAGAATTATTGGTGAACGTCACACCAAATGAAACCCGGATTGCGTTACTCGATACCGGGGTGTTAAAAGAAGTGCATATTGAGCGCGAAGCCAAACGTGGCTTGGTCGGCAATATTTATAAAGGGCGGATTATGCGCGTGCTGCCCGGTATGCAATCGGCGTTTGTCGATATCGGCTTGGAAAAAGCCGCCTTTTTGCACGCCTCGGATATTGTATCGCACACCGAATGTGTTGATGAGTCGGAAAAGAAGCAGTTTATCGTCAAAGACATCAGCGAACTGGTGCGTGAAGGGCAGGATATTGTGGTGCAAGTGGTGAAAGATCCGCTCGGCACCAAAGGCGCGCGTTTGACCACTGACATTACCTTGCCGTCGCGTTATTTGGTATTTATGCCGGAAAATAGCCATGTCGGGGTGTCACAGCGGATTGAAAGCGAAGAAGAACGCGCGCGCTTGAAAGCGTTGGTGGAAGGCTATTGCGACGAACTGGGCGGTTTTATCGTACGCACCGCCTCGGAGGGCTGTTCGGAAGAAGAATTGCAACAAGATGCGCAATTTCTCAAGCGTTTATGGCGCAAAGTGATGGAACGCAAAAGCAAATATCCGACCCGTTCCATGCTGTACGGTGAACTGGCGCTGGCACAACGCGTTTTGCGTGATTTTGTCGGCACACAGATTGATCTGATTCGGATCGATTCCAAACTGACTTATCAGGAAGTACAAACTTTCACCCAAGAATTTATGCCGGAGCTGACCAACCGCTTGTCGCTGTATGTCGGCAACCAACCGCTGTTTGATCTTTACGGTGTGGAAAATGCCATCCAGCGCGGTTTGGAAAAACGCGTCAATCTGAAATCCGGCGGTTACCTGATTATCGAGCAGACCGAAGCGATGACCACGATTGATATCAACACCGGCGCATTTGTCGGACATCGTAATCTGGAAGAGACCATTTTCAACACCAATGTCGAAGCCACGCAAACCATTGCACAGCAACTGCAACTGCGTAATCTGGGCGGCATTATCATTATCGATTTTATCGATATGCAGAGCGAGGAACACCGCGAACGGGTGTTACAATCGCTGAATGAAGCGTTATCCAGTGACCGGGTCAAAACCAACGTTAACGGTTTCACTCAGTTAGGCTTGGTGGAGATGACGCGCAAACGCACCCGTGAAAGCTTGGAACACGTTTTGTGTACCGAATGTCCGGCGTGTAAAGGGCGCGGCAGTTTGAAAACGGTGGAAACCGTCAGTTATGAAATTGTGCGCGAAATCGTGCGGATTCATCACCAATACGACAGCGAACAATTTTTGGTCTATGCCTCAAGAGCGGTGGCGGACTATCTGATTAACGAAGAAGCGCACGGGATTTTAGCCGAATTGGAAGTGTTTATCGGCAAACAAGTGCAAATCAAAACCGAAGTATTTTATAACCAAGAACAATTTGATGTCGTAATCATGTAAACTGCGCCATAAAATGGCTTCTGCGTTTTTATTTCCCTCTCTCCGCATGCGGAGGGAGGCGACGGCATTATCACATTCATCCAAAACGAGAATTTCATGCAAAACCCAATTTTAAACAACGTATCTGCAACTTTGTTGGAAGCAAGCCAACTCAGCGTGGCACAGCTCGCCAATATTCTGGATCAATTTTCCGCACGCGAAATCGACTATGCCGATCTCTATTTCCAATCCTCGACCGATGAAAATTGGGTGTTGGAAGACGGCATTATCAAAGAGGGCGGATTTCATATTGATCGCGGCGTGGGCGTGCGGGCGGTCAGCGGCGAAAAAACCGGGTTTGCCTATGCCGACCAAATCAACCTCAACCAATTACAACAATGTGTTGACGCAACCAAAGGCATTGCACGGGCGACGCAATCGCAAATCACCCCGATTATTTTAAAACCGACTTTAGCGGAAATGCGCTATGCGGTGATCAATCCGCTGCAAAGCCTCAGCCGTGAGAAAAAAATCGAGCTGTTGCATTTGATTGATAAAACCGCACGCGCCGAAGATCCGCGTGTGATTCAAGTCTCCGCCAGTATCAGTTCGCTCTACGAAGAAATGTTGGTTGCGGCAACCGACGGCACGCTGGCAGCGGATATTCGTCCGCTCATCCGTCTGTCGGTTTCAGTGTTGGTGGAACAGGACGGCAAACGCCAAAGCGGTAGCGCAGGAGCCGGCGGGCGTTTTGGTTTGGATTGGTTGTTACAAGATTACCAAGGCGTAAGCCGTGCAGTGTGGTTTGCCAAAGAAGCGGTGCGTCAGGCGTTAGTCAAGCTAAGTGCGGTACAAGCGCCGGCGGGCATGATGCCGGTGGTGCTGGGCGCAGGCTGGCCGGGCGTATTATTGCACGAAGCGGTCGGACACGGTTTAGAGGGGGATTTCAACCGTAAAAAATCCTCGCTGTTCAGCGGTAAAATCGGCGAATTGGTGACTTCACCACTGTGTACGATTATTGATGACGGCACGCTTGCCGACCGTCGCGGTTCGTTGACGGTGGATGACGAAGGTGTACCTAGCCAACGCAATGTGTTGATCGAAAACGGCATATTGAAAGGGTATATGCAAGATAAACTGAATGCGCGCTTAATGGGCGTTGCCCCGACCGGCAACGGACGGCGTGAATCTTATGCGCACTTGCCAATGCCGCGCATGACCAATACCTATATGCTTGCCGGGGAAAACAAATTCGATGAGCTGATTGCCTCGGTTGACAACGGCATTTATGCACCGCACTTTGGCGGCGGGCAAGTGGATATTACCTCCGGCAAATTCGTGTTTTCCGCTTCCGAAGCCTACCTGATCGAAAACGGCAAAATCACCAAACCCGTGGTCGGTGCAACCCTGATCGGCAGCGGTATTGAGGTGATGCAAAACATCTCCATGGTCGCCGACGAAAGCGAGCTTGATCCGGGGATCGGCGTCTGCGGCAAAGAGGGGCAAAGCGTACCGGTCGGCGTGGGACAACCGGCATTGAAAATCGATAATATCACCGTTGGCGGCACTAGCTAGCTTTCCCGCTTAGCCAATGCAATGGCGGCATTGATCGCCGCCTTTGCTTGCGGACTGTTTTTCCAACAGGAACTGCCCATTGCCGCAGAAATTTGCCGGCAAATATCGTCAGTTTTTTCCTTGGCGAGCTGCTCAAACGAATAAATTCCAAGCTGTTCCAAGCGTTCAATCACGGTTAAGCCGACATATTTCAACTGTAACAATTGGCTTTTCTCTTGTTCCGAAAAATGCATACCGTTCCCCCTATCAGATTTAAATCGACTGATTTTTATCCAAGTATGGCATAAGCAAGCGAGAAAGCACAAGACGATTGCAATCGTTATCAAATTACCTATTGATAAGCGCTGCAAATCGTTTTATGTTAGGCAAAGAATTGCACCGCACTTTAGTTGACAGCATGAGTTAAAGGATAGAAAAGGAACAATCATGACACAATATACCAGAGCAACCTTTGATCAAGTTTTGATCCAAAATTATACCCCTGCGGATTTTATTCCGGTGCGTGGCAAGGGCAGTACGGTTTGGGATCAAGCGGGAAAAGACTATATTGATTTCACCAGTGGCGTGGCGGTCAATTCATTGGGGCATTGCCCCGACGAGGTGGTGGCGGTGCTGAAACGGCAGGGCGAAACCCTGTGGCATTCAAGTAACTGGTTCACCAGCGAACCGGCGTTGGAACTTGCCTCAAAACTGATCGAAAAAACCTTCGCCGAGCGGGTAATGTTTGCCAATTCAGGGGCGGAAGCGAATGAAGCCGCATTGAAATTGGCGCGCCGTTATGCGGTCGATCATTTCGGTTATCAAAAAAGCAAAATCATCTCGTTTAAGCAAAGTTTCCACGGCAGAACGCTGTTTACCGTCAGCGTCGGCGGACAGCCGAAATATTCCGACGGCTTCGGACCGAAACTGGCGGACATTGTACATGTGCCGTTCAATGATTTAAGTGCGGTCAAAGCCGTGATTGATGACCACACTTGTGCGGTGATTATCGAGCCGGTGCAAGGCGAAAGCGGCGTTTTACCGGCGCAACGTGAATTCCTGCAAGGTTTGCGCGAACTGTGTGATCAATATCAGGCGTTACTGATTTTTGATGAAGTGCAAACAGGCTTAGGGCGAACCGGCGAATTTTTCGCGTATATGCATTACGGCGTGGTGCCGGATATTTTGACTTCAGCCAAAGCGTTGGCGAACGGTTTTCCAATCAGTGCGATGTTGACTACCGATAAAATCGCGAAAAGTTTCTCGCCGGGCGTGCACGGCACCACTTTTGGCGGCAATCCGCTGGCGTGTGCGGTCGGCAACAAAGTAGTGGACATCATCAGCCAACCGCACTTTTTGCAACAGGTGCGGCAACGCTCAGCCCAGCTGATTGAACGACTTGAGGCAATCAATCAAAAAGCGAAAATCTTCAACTGTGTGCGTGGCTTAGGCTTGTTAATCGGCGCGGAATTAAGCGCGCAATATCAGGATAAAGCGGCAGAACTGCGCAGCAAAGCCAATGATTTCGGTGTGATGTTGCTGGTTGCCGGCCCAAACGTGTTGCGTTTTGCCCCTGCACTGAATATCAGCGATACCGAATTCGAGTTAGGTATGCAGCGATTTGAGCAGATGGTGAATTCGTTAGTGGCGCCCTAATGCGGCATGACAGGGGCATTTTGATATGCCCCTTTTTCAATCCGCTATTTTTCGCTTAATAACCGCTCGATAATTTTTTTATTTGCCGGCGGAAATTGCCCATGGTCGAGGGCGTGTTGTTCGATCCAAAAGCCATCTTGTCCCTCACGTCCGAACGGCTGGTTTAGCCACTCTTCGACCAAGTAAAAACTCAGCTCAATCACCTTTTTCGGGTATTCAAACTGAAAACGTTCATACAGTTTGGTGTTTAGCACCATAATGCCGATCTCTTCTTCCAGTTCGCGTTTTAATGCCTGTTCTTCACTCTCATTGTCTTCGACTTTGCCGCCGGGAAACTCCCAGCTTTGGGCGAAATCTTTGCCTTCTAAACGACGGGTGAGAAAAATCTGTTTGAATTCGTTACGGATAATCCCGACAGCGACTTTAATCAGTGGTTTTGCTTGCGGTTGGTTGGCAAGTGCGGTTTGTGTCGTCATGATCTTTCCTGTATTAAAAATGGGGCAAGCCGCCCCATTATAATAGATTCATCTTATTTAATCTTGCCGTGACAGTATTTGTATTTTTTACCGGAGCCGCATGGGCATGGCGCATTGCGGCTGACTTTTGCCACTTCACCGTTTTCATCCTGCGATTTTGCCTCATCGCCATGTTGGTGATATTGCATGGCTTCTGCTTGGCGTTCTGCGGCTTCGCGGCGCAGACGCTCGGCTTCTTCCACTTCTTCCTGAGTGCGGACTTGCACTTTGCTCAGGGTGCTGATCACCGTGGATTTCAGGGTGTCTAACATCTCGGTAAACATCTGGAACGACTCTTTTTTGTATTCTTGCTTCGGATCTTTCTGAGCATAACCGCGCAAGTGAATGCCACGGCGCAGATGATCCATCGCCGCCAGATGTTCTTTCCATAATTCATCCAAAATTTGTAACATCACGCCTTTTTCAAAGGCGCGCATATTGTCCGCACCGACCAATTCGACTTTGCGTTCATGCTCGGCGACTGCCGCCGCTAAAATACGTTCGCGCAGGGTTTCTTCATGCAAATTGTTGTCTTCTTCCAACCATTTGCCAATCGGTAAATCTAAGGCAAAGTCGGTTTTCAGGCGCTGTTCCAAACCGTCGATGTTCCACATTTCTTCCAATGATTGCGGCGGAATATACTGGTCGATGGTGTTGTTGAACACATCTTGACGAATCACGTTGATCGTCTCGGAAATATCGTCGTGATCTAACAAATCATTGCGCTGGGTATAAATCGCGTGACGCTGATCATTGGCGACATCATCGAATTGCAACAGGTTTTTCCGTCCGTCAAAGTTGTGTGATTCCACTTTGGCTTGCGCACTGGCGATCACTTTTGCCAACAGCTTGGATTCCATTGCCTCGCCCGGCTCGCTGAAGGCTTTGCGCATCATATTCAGCTTGCCTTCGTTCAGATAAATCCGCATTAAAGCGTCATCTAACGACAAATAGAAACGGGAGGAGCCCGGGTCGCCCTGACGCCCGGAACGACCGCGCAGCTGGTTGTCGATCCGACGCGATTCATGGCGTTCGGTGCCGATAATATGCAAGCCGCCGGCTTCGGTCACAATTTTATTGCGTTCCGCCCAGTCAGCTTTGATTTTGGCAATCTGCTCTTCCGTTGGATTTTCCAGTTTGGCGATTTCCGCCTTCCAGTTTCCACCCAACACGATGTCCGTACCACGTCCCGCCATATTGGTGGCGATGGTGACCGCACCCGGCACACCGGCATCCGCCACGATTTCCGCTTCTTGTGCATGGAATTTGGCGTTCAGCACGTTATGTTTGATCCCGGCTTTGGTTAGGGTTTTTGATAACAATTCTGATTTTTCGATCGAAATTGTACCGACCAACACCGGCTGATTACGTGCAATCGCTTCTTTAATATCGGCGACAATCGCGGCGAATTTGTCTTCTTCGTTTTTGTACATTAAATCGGTGCGGTCATCGCGGATCATCGGTTTGTTGGTTGGCACCACCACGGTTTCCAATCCGTAAATTTGTTGGAACTCAAAGGCTTCGGTGTCTGCCGTGCCGGTCATCCCAGCCAGTTTTTCATACAGACGGAAATAGTTTTGATAGGTGATCGACGCGGTGGTTTGGTTTTCGCTTTGAATTTGTACGTTTTCTTTCGCTTCGATCGCTTGGTGCAAGCCTTCCGACCAGCGGCGGCCTTGCATAGTGCGCCCGGTGTGTTCATCCACAATCACGATTTCGCCGTCTTTGACGATATAATCCACATTGCGTTCAAACAGGGTATGCGCACGCAACGCCGCATAAACGTGGTGCAACAAGCTGACTTTCGACGGCGAATACAGTGAATCGCCTTCTTTCATCAAACCGGCTTCGATTAATAAATTTTCGATTTTTTCCTGACCGCGTTCGGTTAAAAACGCCTGTTTATTTTTCAAGTCAAGCGTGTAATCGCCGTCGCCTTGATATTCCTCGCTGTCTTCTTTTTCTTGGAACACCAGCTTCGGAATCAATTTATCAATCGCAATATACAAATCGGAGCTGTCTTCCGCTTGTCCGGAAATAATCAACGGCGTACGCGCTTCGTCGATTAAAATCGAATCGACCTCATCGACCAAGGCATAATATAACGGACGCTGGAAACGGTCTTGCGGCGAATGCGCCAAGTTATCGCGCAGGTAGTCAAAACCCAGTTCGCTGTTGGTGGCGTAGGTGATATCGGCGGCGTAGGCGGCGCGTTTTTGTTCCGGCGCTAATCCGGGGATATTGACGCCGACGGTCAAGCCTAAAAATTCAAACAGCGGACGGTTGGTCTCCGCATCGCGGCGCGCCAAATAATCATTGACGGTGACCACGTGCACGCCGCGCCCGGTCAAGGCATTTAAATAGCAAGGCAGGGTTGCGGTCAAGGTTTTGCCTTCCCCGGTGCGCATTTCGGCGATACAACGATCATTCAAGATCATGCCGCCGACTAATTGCACATCAAACGGACGCATGCCGAGTGTGCGTTGGCTTGCTTCGCGCACGGTGGCAAAGGCTTCCGGCAGGATTTTATCGAGGGTTTCGCCTTGTGCTAAACGGGCTTTGAATTCCGCGGTTTTGGCTTTCAGCTCTTCATCGCTCAGGGCTTGGTATTGCGCTTCCAGTTGGTTGATTTGTTGAACGCGTTTGTTGAGGCGGCGCAGAATACGATCATTACGGCTGCCGAAAATTTTGGTTGCAATGGCTTTAAACATAATACTTTTCTATCTCTTTTTAAATGACTTAAATCGGGCTTTGCCGGGCGAATGAAGGATACAAAAACCGCACTTTGCTCAGTGCGATCGCCATTCAGGCGCAATCGGCAAAAATAGTGAATAACTTATCATGAGAAGGAAAAGTGCGGTCCGGCGCGGATTGGCGGTACCGCTTTAACCGTGTCACCTATTAACGCTTGTTTTTCAACAAACAAATGTTGTGAAGGTGTGTGCCGGATCCGTTGCTGTAGCTGGATTTGGCGCTGTTGTTGCTGATAAAACAACGGGGCAAGCGGTTTTTGTTGCTCGCTTTGTTGCAGTTGATAGGCTTGGCTATAAGTTTGTTGCTCTTGTGTCGGATTAGCTTGGAGCGGCAACGACAAAATCGCCAACATTCCCAACAGGAATTGTGACCAAAAGTGCGGTTTACGAGCGGATTTGTTGTAGCCTCGAAACAGATTCATCAACGATATTGCCTAAGCTGGTGTGAAAGCAGGATTGCTAAAAATGTGTGTTATTATAGAACATCACTGAGCCTATGTCATACATATCGGGACAAATTAGGGAAAAACAAGCGGAAAAACAGCCATGAAGCCAAATAAAACCCGTCAAAATAAAATGAAAAATATTCAGCAGTTGGTTGAGCAGAGTTCGTTTGCTGAAATCGCCCGTCGGGCGCTCTTTCTGGGCGATCTGAATAATCAGTTGCAGCAGCGTTTTCCAGACGTTTTCCGCGGGCGTTTTCGGGTCGCGACGATTCGTGATGAGGTGATTTACTGCGAGGTGCAAAACGCCAGTTTAAAGCAGGGGATTTTGTTCCGTCAGGCTGAGTTGTTGGCATTGGCGCAAGAGGTGTTTCCGCAAGCAACGAGATTGGAATTTAAGATTAATCCGGAGTTGGCGGGGTGATTTTTTTTCATTCATCTAAAATTAAATTATCGTGTTTCGCCGAGAGGCGAAATAGCGATAGTGATTAAAAAAAGTCGCCATCGGCGAAACCCGATAGACAATTTTCAGCGGAAAGTAAAAAGACAAAGTGCGGTCGCCGACGAGGCGAAAAACAGTAGTGATAAATGCAAACTGTTATCTGTGCTTAAACACCGCAATCAACTCATTCACCTTACTGCGGTTTTCGCCATTTTGGCTGATGTGGCGTTGGACGATCAGTTTCTTAAATCTCGCGCCTTGATAAATTTCACGCGTGAATGGCGTGTCGTGGTTAGAGATCACCACCGAAGTGCGGTGTTGTTCGGCGCACTGTTTGGCGAGGTCCGCCAGTTCTTGCTGTTGCGCTAAACTGAAACCGTTACCGGCATAGTGGGTGAAATTCGAGAGCTGTTGCAATGGCGCATAGGGCGGATCACAGTAAACTACACTGTCATGGCTGGCGAGTTCAAAGCTGCTTTGAAAGGTTGCACAGTGAAAGCTGGCGTGTTGCGCTTTATGGCTGAAATAGCGGATTTCAGTTTCGGGAAAATAGGGTTTCACATAGGCGCCGAACGGCACGTTAAACAAGCCTTTGCTGTTGTAGCGGCACAAACCGTTGTAGCCGAAACGGTTGAGATATACAAACAGCGCTGAGCGCACAAAAATATCTGAAGTGCGGTTGAATTCATCGCGTTGGCGGTAGTAAAACTCCGCGCTGTTGGCATTGGGGTGGCGAAACAGCTTGGTACTTTCCGCCACAAAATGATCAACATCGGTTTTTACCACGTTGAACAGATTAATCAGATCAGGATTCAGATCTGCCAGAATATACCGTTTAAAATTGGAATTTAAAAACACCGAACCTGCGCCGACAAACGGCTCAATCAGAATCGGTTTGTTTTTGGGCAATAGCTTGTTGATTTCATCGGTCAGGCGAAATTTACCGCCCGCCCATTTTAAAAACGGGCGGTGTTTTGGCAAGCGGTTAGCGGATACTGGCATTTTTTCAGGCAACTGGGTCAGTCAAATTGGCTACAAGCGTTGATCGCTTGACACACTAACTGCGGATCGCTGTCTTTGGCAACGTAGGCTTGCCCCAGCTTTTTCAGCAACACCAAACGCAATTTACCGGCAAGCACTTTTTTATCACGCATCATCAACGGCAGATAATCATCGGCGCTCATGCCGTCCGGCGAAATGGTCGGCAAATTCGCCTGTGCCAACAGTTTTTCGAGGCGGAACACATCTTGCTGTGTCAGATCGCCCAATAAATGCGATTGTGCCGCTGCCATCAGCATACCGACCGCGACCGCTTCGCCGTGCAGCCAGTTGCCGTAGCCTAAATGGGTTTCGATGGCATGCCCGAACGTATGTCCAAGATTAAGCAACGCGCGATCGCCTTGTTCGGTTTCATCGCGTGCCACCACTTCGGCTTTGATTTCGCAGCAACGCTTGAGGCAGAAATGCAGGGCTTCGGTGTTCAATTTCACCAATCTGTCAATGTTCTGTTCCAACCATTCAAAAAACGGCAGATCCAAAATCGCGCCGTATTTAATCACTTCGGCTAAACCGGCAAACACTTCGCGTTTCGGTAAGCTATTTAAGGTGTTGCTGTCGATAATTACCGCGCAAGGTTGGTGAAATGCGCCGATCATATTTTTGCCAAGCGCGTGGTTCACGCCGGTTTTACCGCCGACGGAGGAGTCGACTTGTGATAACAAGGTGGTCGGAATTTGCAACAAACGCACGCCACGCTGATAGCTTGCCGCCGCAAAACCGGCAATATCGCCGACCACGCCGCCGCCGAGTGCGACGATGGTGGTGTCACGCCCGTGATTGGCTTGTAAAAGTGCGGTGAAAATCAGATTGAGTGATTCTAGCGTTTTATATTGTTCGCCGTCGGGAATTAACACCGATTCCACCTGACAGCCTAATTGTTGCAATGCCTCGCTGACGGTTGCCAGATAGTGTGCCGCCACCGTCGGGTTGCTGACAATCATGACTTTATCGCCCTGTTGCAATGGCGCATAGCTTTCGGATTGGCTTAAAAGACCGCTGCCGATCCGAATCGGATAGCGACGCTCTTTTAACTCTACATTGACTTCAATCGTATTTTGCGCAGTCATGTTGTCATCTCCAGTGGGTAAAGGAAAGCAAAAAACAGAAATCAATTGACCGAAGAATATTGCTCCAACAGATCAATCAAATGGTTAGCCATATTTTTCGCGTTTTGCTCGTCGGTGCTCATGGTAATATCGGCAATTTGCTCATACAGCGGATTACGTGTTTTTGCCAAATCTTCCAACACCTGGCGCGGATCGGCAACGCCTTGCAACAACGGGCGTTTTTTGTCGCGCAAGGTGCGTTGGTGCTGTTTATCAACGGTGGTTTCCAAATAGACCACCGTGCCGCGTGCGGACAGATGATTACGGGTTTCTTTGGATAAAATCGCACCGCCGCCGGTCGACAGGACAATGCCTTGGCGTTGGGTCAGTTCGTTGATAATCCGTTCTTCGCGTTTGCGAAAACCCGCCTCGCCCTCGACATCAAAAATCCAACTGATGTCGGCACCGGCGCGTTGTTCGATTTCGTTGTCGGAATCGATAAATTCCATCCCGAGGATTTGGGCAAGCTGGCGACCGATTGTGCTTTTGCCTGCGCCCATCGGCCCAATTAAAAAGATATTACGTTTTTCAGCCATGTTATTCTAAATTCTTGTTAATGTTATGATTAATCAGAGTGTCGAAGGTATATAAAAGAGCGGTGCTGTTGCCGAATCACGGCACGCTAAGTAGTAAAACACCCCGCGAGCTTCAACTTTAAGTTAAGGGGGCAATTATCGCAATAAAACGCCCCTGTTTTCAACCGTATTACCCGATTTAATCAATAAAAACACAAATTAGACTAAAATCCGTAGGCAAATGGGCGCGGAGCAGACGGATTTTGTGCCGGATTATTGTTGCGGGTTGCTTCTTTGGTCGGGGATTTGACGATGTGCGGTGTGACAAAAATCACCAATTCGCGTTTGGCCTGGCGTTGGGTCTCTTTGCCGAATACATGCTTGATTCCCGGCACATCACCCAACAGCGGCACTTTATCCCGACCGTCGACAAAGGTGTCGTGAAACACGCCGCCGAGCACGATGGTTTCGCCGTGGCGGGCAAACACTTGGGTTTGAATTTCCTGTTTGTCAATCGTGGTCATCTGATGATTGCCATAGGCAACGCTGTTGCCCGGTGAATTTTGGCTAATCATTAAATCCAATAAAATGGTGTCATCGTGGGAAATATGCGGCGTCACTTCCAAGCCCAATACGGCGTCACGGAATTCAACGCTTTGCGTTTCGTTTTTATTGGTCACCAGATAGGGAATCTCCGTGCCCTGTTTAATGCTGGCACTGCGTTTGTTGGTGGTCAGCAGGCGCGGGCTGGCGATAATATTGACGTTATTTTCGCGCTCAAGTGCGGTCAACTCTAAATCCAACAAGCGGCTGTTAATTTTCGCCACTTGCAGTGAAACCCTGGCGGCATTGGCGTAATCGCTGCCGAAGTTGATGTTCAGATTATTTGCCACATCGGTAAACCCGTTGGCATCCAAGCTGCCGCTGAATCGGCGCGCTTGCGCCGTGCTGTCGAACAACCCCCAGCGGGTGCCCAGTTCGTGCAGGCTTTCATCGCTGATTGTTACAATTCGAGCTTCAATCAACACTTGCTGTGTCGGCTGATCCAGCTGTTGGATAATCTTGCGCAAGTTGGCAAGCGCTTGCGGTTGTTCTTGTAGAATCAGGCTGTTGCTGCGATCATCAAACGTAATACTGCCGCTTGCCGAAAGCAACGAACCACTGCCGCTGTTGAGCGATTGCATGATTTCCGAGGCTTTGGCGTGTTGCAGCGGAATTTTCACCGTTTGCAGGGCTGGTTGGGTTGAAAGTGCGGTTTGCGGGTTTGTCGGCGTGCCGTTTGCCGCTTGGCGCGGGCGGATAAAATAGCTGCCTTCAAATTTTTCAATCTCTAACGCATGGATTTTACTCACCGCTTGCAGTAATTGATCGAAATTAGTCCGTTTTAAATTCAGGCTGATATTGCCTTGCAGTTCGTCATCAACCACTAAATTGACCTCTTGTTGCTGGGCTAAATAGTGCAGCGTGCCGACTAACGGCGCTTGTTTTAAGACCAGCGTAAATCCGTTATCGCGCGGCTGCTTGGCATGGCCGGCGGCGACCGCACTTAACAGCCAACATAATAACACGAGTGCGGTTTGTATCCCTTTTTGCATGATGTTTTCCTATTATAAATGAATGGTTTTCTGCTGGCTCGGATTGCCGCATTGTTGTAAACGAATGCGCTGCGCTTCAATTTGCACGATTTGCCATTGCTCTTGTGCGATCACTTGCTCGAGACGGCTGTCGATAATCACCCCGTTTGCCGTTAACCACAGCACCACGGCGTCGTCGCTGCCGTATTGGATTACGCCGACCGGCTTGAGTTGTACTAACGGCAGGGTATCCATGAGCCAATCGCCAGGTTCGGTACAGTTTAATGCTGCGTTGCCGACGGAAGGCGGCGTCTGCCGTGGCGCAAACGCAAACGGATCCTGTCCCATATCGTTGCTGGCAGCAAGCGTGAAATGGCTGGCAAATAGCAATAGGCTGAGTAAGTAATTATTTTTCTTCATCATGTTTCGCTTCCGTCAGTTGTAACGTCAAATGGGCGAGAGTGCTGCGTTGTGTGTCGGCATGGCTGAGTTCCAATGTTAGCAACGACAATTCGGCAAAGTGCGGTTGCAGTTGGCGCAGAAAACGCTGAATGGCGCTGAAGCGTCCCTCCAGTTCCAGCTGTAACTGCGGCATAGCGGAAAACCGCCATGCTTGTCGGCGGATGTGCAATCCGGCTTGCGCGCTGACCGCACTTTGTATCCGCTGATTCAACGGTGAGATTTGCGCCGCCAGTTGCGGATCGAGCGTTTTTTTCATCTCGTTGGCTTTCTGATTTAACAGCGCAATCACTTGCTGTTTCTGTTGCAATGCCATCTGCTGTTGCTGATTGGCAAGTGCGGTTTGGTCTTGCTGTTGTAACAGTTGTCGAATTTCCCACAACGGGTTTGCCGCAGCGACAGTCAACAGCACGACGGCGCAGATTAACTGTAAACGCCATGACGCGCCGATAAATCTGGCAAGCGGGGAATAGGGTTGTAGTGGCATTATTGCGGTTGCTCCTGTTCGGGGATGAGTTGAATTTGAAACACAAAGGTAAATTGCGCGTCTTGCCGTTCGGCAGGCGCCAGTTCAAATCGGGTTAATTCAAGGGTTGCGCTTGTCGGCAAGGCTTGTGCCAGATAGGCTTTGAGTTGCTCGACGCTGTGCGCCGACAGCGTATAACCGTGCAGCGCCAGCTGTGTTTGCGGCGGTGTTGACGGCGTAAGACCGGCGAAGGTCAAACGTCCGTCTTGCAGTGGCAGCGCACGGAGTAAATTAAGAAACAGCGCGAGGTTTTCAGCGTCGATCACCGCACTTTCACTCGGCGGTTTCCCATCCGTTTGCGCTTGCAGCTGCTGAATTTGCCGCTGTAAATCTTGGTTCTGTTGACGAAGTGCTGTTTGCTGTTGCCGTTGTTGCGCCAATTCGTGTTGCAGGCGCTGTTGATAGCCGTGCAAACCGTGCAGCAGCCCGCAGCCGATCAGCACGCTAATCGCAACCCGACAAACAAATTGGATTTGTTGACGGCGCAGTTGCGTTGTTCGCCAATCCAACAGATTAATTGCCATTGACGAATCCTTTGGTTTGCCAGTGCTGAGTTTGCCAAAGGGCGCAGCCCAAGGCGATAAAATAGGGGTATTGCGCCGGATCGATCGCGATCAATTCGACCTGTGCGGGCAGGATTGACCTTGCGGCTTGCACCGCACTTGGCGCGGCATAAATCACACAGCGCCGGATTTGATTCGGCGGCGCATGTTGGAAAAACAGCTGTAAAAGTGCGGTCAGCGACAATTTTTTTTCATAGCTTTGGATTAAACGATCGGGATATTGCTGTAACAGCACCAGTTTTTCCGCGTTCGGTCGGTTGTCTTGATAAATAAACAACGAAGTTTCATCGACGGCGGCTTGGCTGACATAAACAAAGGCACGCAACAGCGCATGGGCATAGAAATCCAACGCATTTAATCTTAGCGGCGCCAACCGTTCGCAGCAGCGTAAAACGTTTTGCCTTTTTGCCGCAAAAATTTGTACGTAATCAATATATTGCTTCGTGTTGTTATGCGGTATCGGCGTAGCGATAAAATCAAACAGAATTTGCGACTCGTCGCTCGGCAGTTGCTGTTTGATAATCAGTTTGACTTGACGGTAACGCTCATGCGGTGCTACGCGCGGCAACAGCAGGTGTTTTTGCCACAGCAAGTGCGGTTCCAAGCAGGAAATATAAAAAAATCGCGCTTTATTTGATATAGTGGACGCAAATTGTTGTCTTAGTAACGGGGTGAGTTGTGCCAATTCGCTCGAATCGATCCGATAAAAGTGCGGTTGCCGTTGCGGATCCAGCAGTGCCACTTCGATATGCTGTTGATTTTGATAAATGCCGACTTTCAGTTTCGGCGCACGGAATATAGCGGTTGTCATTGTAAAAAGATCCTCAATGTGTGCGATAACGTGTAAAATAATTTGATGTGGCAAGTAGTGTGGCGCAAATTCGTTTGATAATTGACTTTGAAGAGAGAAGTTTTCGGTGAAGATCGTAAAATTAATATTTAGTAGTTTATTGACCTTGACAATTTTGGGATGTGTGATAATAGCGATTACCTATTTCCATATCAAATCCGAGCTGCCGGATGTCGCAACCTTGCGCAATATCGAGCTGCAACAGCCTATGCAAATCTATACCGCGGACGGAAAATTAATCGGCGAAGTGGGCGAGCAGCGGCGGATTCCGGTCAGCTTGGCACAGATTCCAGAACCGTTGAAACAAGCGGTGTTGGCAACCGAGGACAGCCGTTTTTATGCCCATTACGGCTTGGATCCGATCGGGATCGCGCGCGCCTTGAAAGTGGCGATCAGCGATGGCGGCGCTTCGCAAGGGGCGAGTACCATCACCCAACAGCTGGCGCGCAACTTTTTCTTAACTCCGGAAAAAACCTTGCTGCGCAAGGTGCGTGAAGCGATTTTGGCGATTGAAATCGAAAAAAATCTGAATAAAGATGAAATTTTAGAACTGTATCTGAACAAAATTTATCTCGGCTATCGCTCTTACGGTGTCGCCGCCGCGGCAAAAACCTATTTCGGTAAGGATTTAAACCAATTAACCCTCAGCGAAATGGCGATGATTGCCGGCTTGCCGAAAGCGCCGTCGACCATGAATCCATTATATTCGTTACAGCGCGCGACCGAGCGGCGCAACGTGGTGTTGGGGCGGATGTTGGAGGAAGGTTATATTTCACAACAACAGTATCAACAAGCGCGCGACGAGCCGTTGGTTGCCAGTTACCACGGCAGTCAATTGGATTTTCAGGCGGAATATGTCACCGAAATGGTGCGGCAGGAAATGGTCAAACTGTACGGCGAAGAAAATGCCTACACGAAAGGGTATAAAGTCTATACCACCGTCGATTCCACCGATCAACGCAATGCTCAGATTGCGGTGCGCAATAATCTGATTAATTACGATATGCGCCATGGTTATCGTGGCGGTGCGCCGCTGTGGAAAGCCAATGAAACCGCGTGGGAGCACGAGCGGATTATCGGTTTCCTGAAAAAAATCCCGAATTCCGAACCGTTAGTACCGGCGGCAGTGATGGCGATTGATAAGGAGGGTGTAAATTTGTTGCTTGCCTCGGGCGAAAGCATGCCGCTGCCGTTTTCGGCGATGAAATGGGCGAATGCCACGGCGAATAGTCCGAAAGTCAAAGTGGGCGAACAAATTTGGATTCGACAAAACAGTAAACAGGAGTGGGTGTTGGGGCAGTTGCCGCGCGCCAATTCGGCGTTGGTCTCGTTAAACAGTGATAACGGCGCGATTGAGGCGATTGTCGGCGGTTTTAGCTTCGGACAAAGTAAATTCAACCGCGCCACGCAATCGATGGTGCAGGTCGGTTCATCGATTAAACCATTTATTTATGCGGCGGCAATGGATAAAGGTTTGAGTCTTGCCACGATTTTAAACGACAGCCCGATTACCATCCGCATTCCGGGGCAAAAACCGTGGTCGCCGAAAAATTCGCCTAACCGTTACGACGGGCAGTTACGTTTGCGCCAAGGCTTGGCACAATCGAAAAACGTAATGATGGTGCGGGCGGTGCAAATGGTCGGCATTGATTATGTGGCGGATTTCTTGCCGCGTTTCGGCTTCAAACGTGATCAGTATCAGGCAACGGAAGCCTTGGCACTGGGGGCGGCCTCATTTACCCCGTTGGAAATGGCGCGCGGCTATGCGGTGTTTGATAACGGAGGTTTCTTGATTGATCCGTTTATTATCGAGAAAATTTTGGATCATGAGGGTAAAGAAATTTATCTTGCCAACCCGAAAGTGGCGTGTTTCGGCTGTAATGATATTCCCGTGATTTATGGCGAACAGCAAAAACTGGAATTATTGGATCAAAGCATAGAAAACGGGCAAACTGATGAAAGCGGAGTGAATCTCGCCGCCAATGCCGACGGCGATCCGGATCAACAGCCGGAAACCGTGCCGGATATTCCGGAATTGCAAATCGGCAACAGCCGGTTGCAAGACGGACCGGGATTGTTGGCGCAAGCCCGTGCGCAAAGCCAAGAACCGCAACTTGCCCCACGGGTGATCAGTGGCGAGTTGGCATTTTTAATCCGCAGTGCGCTGCACTCTGGGATCTACGGCGAGCAAGGCAGCGGTTGGAAAGGCACCGGCTGGCGCATGGCGAATGAGATCAAACGCAGTGATGTCGGCGGTAAAACCGGTACTACCAATAACTCGAAAGTGGCGTGGTATGCCGGCTACGGTGCCAATTTCGCCACAGCAGTGTATGTCGGTTTTGACGATAATAAATATGATTTGGGCCGCGGCGAAGCCGGTGCAAGCACCGCGATGCCGGCGTGGCGGGAATATATGAAAAAAGCGTTGGAAAACATACCGGAACGCGCCGATCCGTTGCCGCCGAACATCATCGAAAAACGCATTGATAAGTCCAGCGGTTTGTTGACCGACAGCGGCGGACGCAACGAATATTTTATCAAAGGTACCGAACCGACCCGGCATTATATCCGTGAGCAAGGCTATAAGATTATGGTCAACCCGGGCGACGGCTCCGGTCCGCGTGTGGAAGAGCTGTTCTAACTAGCGTTATAAGCAAAAGTGCGGTTTGACCGCACTTTTGTGTAACAAACCCAATTAAAACGCCCGCATTCGCGGGCGTTTCGGTATCAGACTTGATAGCAATTACGAACGTTTCATAATATCGAAAAACTCTTCGTTGGTTTTTGCCATGGAGAGCTTGTCTATCAGGAATTCCATCGCTTCGATTTCGCCCATCGGGTGTACGATTTTGCGTAGAATCCACATTTTTTGCAGCTCGTCCGGCGTGGTGAGCAGCTCTTCTTTACGTGTGCCGGAGCGGTTGAAGTCAATCGCCGGGAATACGCGTTTTTCCGCGATTTTACGCGATAAATGCAATTCCATATTACCGGTACCTTTAAACTCTTCGTAGATGACTTCGTCCATTTTGGAGCCGGTATCCACAAGTGCGGTAGCGATAATGGTTAAGCTGCCGCCTTCTTCTACGTTACGTGCCGCACCGAAAAAGCGTTTCGGACGGTGCAAGGCATTGGCATCCACCCCACCCGACAATACTTTGCCGGAGGCGGGCGTAACGGTGTTGTAGGCGCGGGCCAAGCGGGTGATCGAGTCTAATAGAATGACCACGTCTTTTTTATGTTCAACCAAGCGTTTGGCTTTTTCGATTACCATCTCGGCGACTTGCACATGGCGTGCCGCCGGTTCGTCGAACGTCGAGGCGACGACTTCGCCCTTGACCAAACGTTGCATTTCGGTGACCTCTTCCGGACGTTCGTCGATCAGTAACACCATCAATACGCATTCAGGGTAGTTGTGGGTGATACTTTGCGCGATATTTTGCAGCAACATGGTTTTACCGGCTTTCGGCGGCGCCACTATCAAACCACGCTGTCCTTTACCAATCGGCGCAGCCAAATCCAATACGCGCGCGGTTAAATCTTCGGTCGAACCGTTGCCGCGCTCCATGCGCATGCGTGAGTTGGCGTGTAATGGCGTGAGGTTTTCAAACAGGATTTTGTTACGTGAGATTTCAGGACGGTCGGCATTGACTTCTTTGATTTTTAACAGCGCAAAATAGCGTTCGCCTTCTTTCGGCGGGCGGATTTTGCCTTCGATCATATCGCCGGTACGTAGGTTGAAGCGGCGGATTTGGCTTGGCGACACATAAATATCATCCGGACCAGCCAAATAAGAGCTGTCCGCCGAACGCAGGAAACCGAAACCGTCTTGCAGGATTTCCAAAACGCCTTCGCCGAAGATGTCTTCGCCGCTTTTAGAGTGTTGTTTTAAAATGGAAAAAATAATATCTTGCTTGCGTAAACGGGCTAAATTTTCTAAGCCCATCTGTTCTTCCCCGATGCGCACAAGCTCGGAGATCGGGGTGTTTTTCAGTTCTGTCAGATTCATAATGGAAGAATTAGTTTGATTTAAGATTAGATTAATGGAAATAAGTGAGTTTACTTATGTAGTTTAATACAGTGTGAAAAGTATGACTCAGATTTGAGTGGCGATAAAAGTACCACTAAAAGCAGGGGCTGTCTAGCGAGAATTTATTTTTTATTGAGGATAAACGCGCAAAGTGCGGTTCAACGCAAAAAATCCGTCCTGATTTTGGCATTAAAGCAAGCACAGGCGGCTGTGTTGTGCTATCCTTGAGCGATTTTTCATAAAAAGTGCGGTTAAACAAACTTTAAGAACCGACAGAGACAGAGATATGCAAACAAATAAACATTTAAGCCAAGTCCGTTTTAGCGATTTCGCCTTGAATCCGCAGGTATTAAGCGCGTTAAACGACAGTGGTTTTGAATATTGCACCCCGATTCAGGCGTTGACGCTGCCGTTGACCCTTGCCGGGCGTGATGTAGCGGGGCAGGCGCAAACCGGTACCGGTAAGACGATGGCGTTTTTGATTGCCACGTTCCATCAATTGTTAAGCCAACAAGCAAACAGTGAAGGGCGCTATCAACATAATCAGCCGCGTGCCTTGATTTTGGCACCGACCCGAGAGTTGGCGGTGCAGATCGATAATGACGCGGAAAAATTGGCGGCAGCCACGGGTTTAAAAACCGCACTTGCCTATGGCGGCGACGGTTATGATAAACAGCTGAAAGCGATTGAAAACGGCGTGGATATCTTGATTGGTACAACCGGGCGGGTGATTGATTATGTTAAGCAAGGCATTATCAATTTGGATAAAATTCAGGTGGTGGTGCTGGACGAAGCGGATCGGATGTTCGATTTGGGCTTTATCCGCGATATTCGCTATTTAATGCGTAAATGCCCGCCGGTACAACAGCGTTTGACCCTGCTGTTTTCGGCGACTTTATCCTTCCGGGTGCGCGAACTGGCATTTGAAGATATGAATAATGCCGAATATGTCGAAGTCGAGCCGCTGCAAAAAACCGGACACCGGATCACCGAAGAACTGTTTTATCCGTCCAATCAAGACAAAATGCGTTTGCTGCAAACCTTGCTGGAAGAAGAGTGGCCTGAGCGTTGCATTATTTTCGCCAACACCAAACATCAATGTGAAAATATTTGGGGGCATTTGGCAGCGGACGGACATCGGGTCGGCTTGCTGACCGGCGATGTGGCGCAGAAAAAGCGTTTGGCATTATTGGAAAAATTCACCCAAGGTGAGTTGGATATTTTGGTGGCGACCGATGTGGCGGCGCGCGGCTTGCATATCCCGGCGGTGACCCATGTGTTCAACTACGATTTGCCGGACGATTGCGAAGATTATGTACACCGTATCGGGCGCACCGGCCGTGCCGGCGAAAGCGGCAAATCGGTCAGCTTTGCCTGTGAAGCCTACGCCATGAATTTACCCGCGATTGAAGAATATATCGATCACAGCATTCCGGTCAGTCAATATGATACTGAAGCATTGCTGCAAGATCTGCCGAAACCGCTGCGTTTGCGCCGTAGCGGCAGTGCGACCGGTAATCGTACCAATCAAAAACGCGGTAATAACATGAATAATCGCAAAGCGAGAGCGCGTTAAGATTTTTTTAAGCATAAGTGCGGTATACTCACACGAGGTCTGTTTATCTTGCCCGAACAACGATAAACAGACCTTGTTGTTTGGCGTTTACGGCAACTATGCTAAAATCTGCGCTTTTCTACGCTAGATGATAAATTACACAATACTGTTACGAGGAAACTTTTGCAAAATTCATTAGTCAAATCAGTCACGGCGATTTTAGATGACTTAAAAGCGAGCGACATCAGCGTGTTTGATGTGCGTAATAATAATGGTATCACCGATAATATGGTGATTTGCACCGGCACGTCCAGCCGCCATGTCGGTTCGATTGCACAAAACCTGGCGGACACTTGTAAACAGCAAGGCATTGAATCGTTCGGTTCGGAAGGGATCGAAACCGCCGATTGGGTGGTGGTTGATTTCGGGCAGTTGATTGTGCACGTAATGCAACAAGAAAGCCGCGAGCTGTATCAGTTGGAAAAACTGTGGAGCTAGCATGAAAATCCAACTGATTGCGGTCGGCACCAAAATGCCGAGTTGGGTCACCAGCGGTTTTGAGGAATATCAACGCCGTTTTCCAAAAGATATGCCGTTTGAATTGATCGAAATTGCCGCCGGTAAACGTGGTAAAAATGCCGATATTAAACGGATTTTGGAAAAAGAGGGCGAGCAAATGCTTGCCGCTTGTGGCAAAAACAGCCTGATCGTGACGCTGGATATTCCGGGTAAAGCATGGACAACCCCGCAATTAGCCGAGCAGTTGGAAAGCTGGAAAAATGACGGGCGTGATGTCTGTTTGTTAATCGGCGGCCCTGAAGGGCTATCGCCGCAATGCAAACAAGCGGCGGAACGCAGTTGGTCGCTGTCGCCATTGACCTTGCCGCACCCATTGGTGCGGGTGGTGGTGGCCGAGAGTTTGTATCGGGCGTGGAGTGTGACCACCAATCACCCGTATCACCGTGAGTAGCGAATAAAATGCGACTTTTCTACTGCGTTACTATACCTTGCCGTACTACCTGTACTGTCTGCGGTATAGCGCCTTGTATAAAAGCCGCATTTTATCCGCTACCGTTGGATAAGCAGTAAAAGTAAACAGAAAAGAAAAATAGAATTAACCATGGCAAAAGAGATTATTCGAGACAACAAGGCGGAGCAGAACCTGTTTTTACGGCGGGTGCTGGTGGCGTTTCTGGGGGTTTTGTTGCTGTTGTCGATTCTGTTGCTGAACAACTATAATTTGCAAGTGCGGGATTACGATAATTATCAAACCCGCTCGAACGGTAACCGGATTAAATTACTGCCGGTAGCGCCGACCCGTGGGCTGATTTATGACCGCAATAATAAGGTGTTGGCGGAAAATTTGACCTTTTTCGGTTTGTATATTGTGCCGGAAAAAACCGAAAATTTGCAGCAGACTTATCAACAGTTACGCCAAATCGTCGGTTTGACCGATGAGGATATCGAAGCCTTTGCCAAGGAACGACGCCGCAATTCGCGTTATACGCCGATTTTGTTAAAAGCGGACTTAACCGAAGAACAAATCGCGCGTTTTGCGGTGGATCAACATAATTTCCCAAGTTTGGAAATTCGCCCTTACTTTAAGCGGCATTATCCCTATGGTGAAGATCTGACGCATATTCTAGGTTATGTTGCCAAAATTAATGATAAAGATGTCGAGCGGTTGAAAGACGAAGACAAATTGGCGAATTATGCCGGCACCACCGATATAGGTAAGTTGGGAATCGAACGTTATTACGAAGAACAACTGCATGGCGAAGTCGGTTTTGAGGAAGTGGAAGTGAATAACCGCGGCAAGGTGATCCGCACGTTGCGCCAACAGCCGGCGGTGTCGGGCAAGAGTATTAAGCTGACGATTGATTTGGATTTGCAACGTTATATCCGCCAGTTATTGGATGGACGCCGCGGAGCGATTGTCGCCCTTGACCCGCGTGATAACAGCGTGTTGGCGATGGTGTCGAGCCCAAGTTATGATAACAATTTGTTTGTCGGCGGGATTTCATCGGCGAATTACAATGCGTTATTGAATGATCCGGATCGTCCGCTGTACAGCCGTACCACGCAAGGGGCGTTTCCGCCGGCGTCGACGGTCAAGCCGTTTATTGCGGTGGCGGCGTTACAGGACGGGATTATTACCACCAATACCACGATGTTTGATCCGGGGTATTGGGTGCTGCCCGGAACGGAAAGACGTTATCGCGACTGGTTAAAGAGCGGTCATGGGCGGGTGAATTTAAATAAAGCGATTATGGAATCGGCGGATACCTATTTTTATCAGCTGATTTACGATATGGGCATTAACCGTTTTTCCGAGTGGATGAAACGTTTCGGTTTCGGCATGCCGACCGGAGTGGATATTCGTGAGGAAACCAGCGGCGTAATGCCGACGCGCGAATGGAAACAGCAACGTTATAAAAAACCGTGGGTGATCGGCGATACGATTCCGGTCGGGATCGGACAGGGTTATTGGACGGCAACGCCGTTGCAGGTGACCAAAGCGTTAAGCGTGTTGATTAATAACGGACGGGTTGATACACCGCACTTTATGCAACACATTATCGGTAACGAAATTGAACCCTATCGTGATCCGAAACCGTATGAGGACATTAGCGGGGTGCCGCTAGCCTATTGGAACGCGGCAAAGAGCGGTATGTATAATGTGCTATACGGCAGCAGCGGCACGGCGAAAAAAGCCTTCGCCAATATGTCTTATCTGGCGGCAGGCAAATCAGGTACCGCGCAGGTGTTTGGTTTAAAAGAAAATCAAAAATACGACGCGTCGAACTTGGCATCGCATTTGCATGATCATGCGTGGTTTATTGCGTATGCGCCGTATGAAAACCCTAAAATCGCCTTATCGGTATTTTTAGAAAATGCCGGCGGCGGTTCCAGCCAAGCAGCGCCGGTTGCGCGGGCAATTATGGATTATTATTTACTGGATATGGGACAGTTGAAACAACAAACGGCAAGTGAAAGTGCGGTGGCGGACGAGCAAAGCGCAACTGACGCAGGAGGCGCACAATGAGCGAACCAAAAACCGTCTTCAGCAGCTTATGGCAGCGTTTTCATTTGGATTTTTGGTTGTTGCTGGGCTTGTTGGTGATCTCGGCTTACGGCTTGGTGGTGTTGTATAGCGCTTCCGGCGGCAGTGAGGCGATGTTCAGAAGCCGCGTGATCCAAATTTCTCTCGGTTTTATTGTGATGTTGCTAATGGCGCAGTTTCCATTACGTTTTTATGAAAAACTTGCGCCCTATTTGTATGTCGCTTGTATTATTATGCTGGTGTTGGTTGATCTGATCGGCACCACCAGCAAAGGTGCGCAACGTTGGTTAGACTTGGGCATATTTCGTTTTCAACCGTCGGAAATTGCCAAGTTGTCGGTGCCGTTAATGGTGGCGGCTTATTTAGGGCGGCAAAAATTACCGCCGACCTTATGGCACACCATGATTGCGCTGGGCATGATTTTTGTACCGACCATTTTGGTCGCAATACAACCGGACTTGGGCACGTCGATTTTAGTTAGCGCCTCGGGCATATTTGTTGTATTCTTAGCCGGCATGAGCTGGCGCCTGATTGCGGTGGCGGCGGTCGGATTGGCGGGTTTTATCCCGGTGATGTGGTATTTTCTGATGCATGACTATCAGCGCACACGGGTGATGACCTTACTTGATCCGGAATCCGATCCGCTGGGGGCGGGTTATCATATTATCCAATCGAAAATTGCGATTGGTTCGGGCGGAATCTTCGGTAAGGGCTGGATGCAAGGCACACAGTCGCAATTGGAATTTTTACCGGAACCGCATACGGATTTTATTTTTTCAGTGCTGAGTGAAGAGCATGGGATGGTCGGCGTGTTAGTGTTACTGGCGATCTATATGTTTATTATCATTCGGGGCTTAATTATCGCTGCCAAAGCGCAAACTGCGGCGGGCAGGATTTTAACGGGTGCGATCACCTTAATCTTTTTTGTCTATATTTTTGTCAATATCGGAATGGTAAGCGGAATTTTGCCGGTGGTCGGCGTTCCGTTACCGCTGGTGAGTTACGGCGGAACATCCTATGTCACGCTGATGGCGGGTTTTGGATTGATTATGTCGGTTTACAGCCATAAGCGTAGCGTAACTCACTTTAGATAAGGCAACGAATTGCTAAAATAGGAAATTTTTTATGACATTTTTAAAATCAACCGTTTATGGCTGTTTAATGATGTTGGCGTTAACCATCGGGACGGCACAGGCGGCAACCTCTACGCAAAGTTTGTTTGGGGTGAGCGGACCGAAGAAGTTGTCTTCGACCACGGCGGCGGCTAAAAGCCAGACTTATACCGTGAAGGGCAAAACCTACCAAACCCTGAATCGTGAAAAAGCAAAAGCGTATTCGATGACCGGCACGGCCAGTTTTTACGGCGGCAAATTTAATGGTAGAAAAACCGCAAGTGGCGAGATTTATAATGAAAATTTAATGACGGCTGCGCATAAACGTTTGCCGATACCGTCTTATGTTTTGGTAACCAATGTGAAAAACGGGCGTCAAGTCGTTGTACGGGTCAATGATCGCGGACCTTTTGTCGGGGATCGTAAAATCGATTTGTCGAAAGCCGCCGCCAAAGAATTGGGGATGTTGCGAAAAGGCACGGCACAGGTCAAAATGGAAGTGGTACATGTCGATAAAAATGGTCAAATCAGTGGACCGGGCGGAGAAAAATTAATCCGGTTGGCAAAAAATAAAAATTTACCGCTGCCGAAAGACAATCAACAAGCCAGTGTGCAAATTGCCAAGGCAAAAGCGGTCGCGGCGGATAAAACGGATCTCGTGACGGCAAGCCGCGGAGATAAACCGCTCGCGGAAAATGGCGCAAGTAATTTGGCGTATGAACTGCAAAGTGTCAATTTAGATAGCGATACTGAAGCAAAAGCGCTGATTGCCCAGCTTTCGATGAAAAATGTGAACAGTGAAATTATTAAAGAGGGCCGCAATTTCAAAGTGAAATTCGGACCGCTTGATTCGCGCGAAAAAGTGAACCAACTGAAAACCGAGTTGGTGCAAAACGGTCAACACAACAATATTTTATACTCTTACAACGCTCAATAACGAAGGATTTTGTTTGCTATGTTTTATCGACGTCAATTGAAAACAACCTTGTTGGCAACGGCTTTACTGACATCCGCGCCGATATTTGCCTCCGAGGTAATCGAATTTAATGTGGCACCGCCACAGCTGAATGCACAAACCTATATTTTGATGGATTATCATACCGGTGCGGTGTTGGCGGCGAAAGCGCCGGATCAACGCCAAGCCCCGGCAAGTTTGACTAAAATTATGACCAGTTATGTGGTCGGCGATGCGATTCGACAAGGTAAAATTCGTAACGATGACATAGTCACGGTGAGTAAAAATGCTTGGGGCAAAAATTTCCCGGGTTCGTCTAAAATGTTTTTGAACGTCAATCAGCAAGTCAGCGTGAAAGATCTGAATTACGGAATTATCATTGCCTCCGGCAATGATGCCTGTGTGGCGATCGCCGAGCATTTAGCCGGCACGGAAAAGAATTTCATTGACATCATGAACCAATACGTACAGAAATTTGGGCTGAAAAATACCCGTTTTGCTACGGTGCACGGCTTGGATGCGGAAAATCAATACTCTTCAGCCAGAGATATGGCGATCATGGCATCGCATATGATTCGTGATTTGCCGGAAGAATATGCGATTCACTCAGAAAAAGAGTTTACTTTTAATAAAATTAAACAACAAAACCGCAACGGTCTTTTATCGGACAAAACCTTGAACGTGGACGGCATGAAAACCGGGCATACCGATCAGGCCGGTTATAATTTGGTTGCGTCGGCAGTTGAAGGCGATACCCGTTTCATTAGCGTCGTCATGGGCGTGCCGACGATCAAAGGGCGTGAAGTCGAAACCAAAAAACTGTTGCAATGGGGTTTCAATAACTTTGAAACCTTGAAACCGTTAGCCGCCGGCACAGTGGTGTCCGAGCAAAGCGTGTATTACGGCAAGGAAAATAAGGTCAAATTGGGGACGATCGACGACGGCTATATCACCATTCCGAAAGGCAAGCAGGCAGAGTTGAAAGCGCGTTATGAACTGAGCAAAAAATACTTGGAAGCCCCGCTACAGAAAGGTGATGTGGTCGGCACCGTGGTTTACCAGTTGGATGGCAAAGATGTCGCCACCGTGAATTTGCAGGTGCTTGAGCCGGTGGAGGAAGCCGGTTTCTTCGGCAAAATCATCGATTGGATTATTTTGACGGTGAAAAGCCTGTTTAGTTAATCCAAATCATCACCTTGAATTTAGGCGCGCTAAACACCACGTATAAATACATTCAAATCCCTGCCTGGCAGGGATTTCTCAATAAAGAACAGGAATAAAAAATGGAAAAAACCAAATTACACGAACTGCTCGAATTCCCATGCGACTTCCCGTATAAAGTGATGGGTTTGGCGCAGCCGGATTTACAGGACAAAGTGTTGGAAGTGGTACAAAAACACATTCCGGGCGACTATGCGCCAACGATTAAACCGAGTAGTAAAGGCAATTATCATTCGGTGTCGATTATGGTACGTGCGGAAAATATCGAGCAGATCGAAACGTTGTATAAAGAATTGGCGGAAATTGATATTGTCAGAATGGTGCTGTAGTAGCACAAGGCAAAGTGCGGTTTGAGGAACGAAAAATGATGTCATTCGCAAAACACCTGATTGTACGTCAATTAGGCATACGGCCTTACGCAACGGTGTGGCGGCAAATGCAGCAGTTTACCGATAACCGTGATGACCGCACTTTGGATGAAATTTGGCTGGTGCAGCATCCGGCGGTGTTCACCCAAGGGCAAGCCGGCAAAACGGAACATCTGTTGCGGCAATCCGCCATTCCGCTGGTGCAGTCCGATCGCGGCGGGCAGATCACTTACCATGCACCCGGACAGCAGGTGATGTATGTGCTGTTAGACATCAAACGCAAAAAAGCACAAGACAACGGTGATTTCAATGTGCGTCACTTAGTCTCTGCGCTGGAAAATTGCGTGGTGGCGACCTTGGCCGATTATGGCGTTCAAGCCTATCCGAAAGCCGATGCGCCCGGGGTTTATGTTGACGAACGCAAAATTTGTTCATTGGGGCTGCGTATCCGTCGCGGCTGTTCGTTTCACGGCTTGGCATTGAATATCAATATGGATTTAACCCCGTTCAATTATATCAACCCTTGCGGCTATGCCGGCTTAGAAATGTGCCAATTAAGCGAATTAATCGGTGATCCGGCTTTACTTTGCGAGCAGGTTGCCCCACAATTACTGCAACATTTTATTAACCTAATGGATTACAAACAGATCCAATTCGTTGAAAATTAATTAAGCCTTAATCCGAATCAAGACAAATCGAGAGCTATAATGGGTAAACCTTTCAAAATGGAACGTGGCGTGAAATATCGCGACGCAGCCAAAACTTCAATTATTCCGGTGACAAACATTAATCCCGAGCAGGAGTTGTTGCCGAAACCGGCGTGGATGAAAATTAAATTACCGGCAAGTTCGGCGAAGATTGACAGCATTAAAAACGGCATGCGCCGTCACGGTTTGCATTCGGTGTGCGAAGAAGCCAGTTGCCCGAACTTACACGAGTGTTTCAATCACGGCACGGCAACCTTTATGATTTTAGGCGCGATCTGTACCCGCCGCTGCCCGTTTTGCGATGTGGCGCACGGCAAACCGCTGCCGCCGGATCCTGACGAACCGAAAAAACTCGCCGAAACCATTCAAGATATGAAATTGCGTTATGTGGTGATCACTTCGGTCGATCGCGATGATTTGCCGGATCGCGGTGCGGGGCATTTTGCCGATTGCGTGCGCGAAATCCGCAAACTCAATCCGAATATCAAAATTGAAATTTTAGTGCCGGATTTTCGCGGCAGAATCGAACAAGCATTGGATAAATTAAAAGATAATCCGCCGGATGTGTTTAACCACAATTTGGAAAATGTGCCGCGTTTATACCGTGAGATTCGCCCGGGCGCCGATTATCAATGGTCATTAAAACTGTTGCATGATTTCAAACGGATGTTTCCGCATATTCCGACCAAATCCGGTTTAATGGTCGGTTTGGGCGAAACGAATGACGAAATTTTGGAAGTAATGCAGGATTTACGCACTAACGGCGTAACCATGTTGACCTTGGGACAATATTTACAACCGAGCCGCCATCACTTGCCGGTGGCGCGTTATGTGCCGCCGAGCGAGTTTGACATAATGCGCGAAAAAGCCGAGGCAATGGGCTTTGAGCATGCCGCTTGCGGTCCTTTCGTGCGCTCCTCCTATCACGCCGATTTACAGGCGCAAGGCATGGAAGTGAAATAACGCTTAGTTATTGATTGCACTGATAATATTTAACCGCACTTTTGCTGAAATTTTAAGCGAAAGTGCGGTTTTTTTATACTATTTGACAAAAAAGAGGTACTCATTTAGAGGTATTTTGCTGTGGAAATTTGATCAAGAACAACTATTTTGAATATATCTATGCAAAAAACAAGGGTATTTGCTAATTTAATCTCGAAGAACTTTAGTTGATTGTTGCAATGTTATCACAGAGTTAAGTGCTTAACATGGCGTTTCAAATCCAATTCTTGTGGGAAAGTCTCTACGGAGGAAATTATCGTGAATATCGCAAAACAAAAACTGACCTCGCTATTCAGCCTGCTCGCCGTAATCGGCGGAGGTTGGCTGGCAACGCAAAATGCCATGGCAGAGGAACAAAAAACAGAAGCCGATTCGAAAGTGGTTATCCAGTCTAATAACCAAAAATTTGCAGCAAAATATCCGCTGCAATTTAATACATGGTCGGCAACTTCAGAATCTGATGAAGTAGACTCGGCAATCGGTGAAGATCCGCGCATGATTGTATTGTGGGGCGGTTATTTGTTTTCGCACGATTATAACAAACCGCGCGGTCACTTTTATGCGATTAAAGATGTGCGGGATATTCTGCGTACCGGCGCCCCGACCGGACCAAATGACGGTCCGCAACCGATGGCATGCTGGACCTGTAAAGGTCCGGATGTGCCACGTTTAATCGCGGAATGGGGTGAAGACGGTTATTTCAGCGGTAAATGGGCAAAAGGCGGGCCGGAAGTAGTGAATTCGATCGGCTGTGCCGACTGCCACGATACCACCTCCGCCGACTTTGCCGAAGGCAAACCGGCATTGCGCATTGCGCGTCCGCATGTGTTACGCGCCTTGGATAAAATTGGTGAAAATTTCGCCTCATCGGATAAAACCGATCAACGTGCGGCGATTTGTGCTAACTGCCACGTGGAATACTATTTTGCCGGTGATTTGAAAGAAGTGACGTTCCCGTGGGATAAAGGCACCAGTGTTGATCAAATCGAAGCCTATTACGATGAAATCGGCTTCAGCGATTGGACTCACTCGCTCTCTAAAGCGCCGATGTTGAAAGCGCAACACCCGGACTTCGAAATCTGGTCGGCAGGCATGCACGGTAAAAACGGCGTGACCTGTATCGACTGCCATATGCCGAAAGTGCAAACCGCCGACGGCAAAGTCTTTACCGATCACAAAATCGGCAATCCGTTTGACGCGTTTGAAAACACCTGTGCCAACTGCCACGATCAAAGCAAAGAAAAATTGCGCGAAATTGTGTCTTCACGCAAGCATGAAGTCAAAGACGTGATGATCCGTTTGGAAGATCAACTGGTGAAAGCGCACTTTGAAGCCAAAGCCGCATGGGATGCCGGTGCAACTGAAGACGAAATGAAAGCGGCATTGCAAGATATTCGTCATGCCCAATGGCGTTGGGATTATGCCGCAGCCAGCCATGGCGGTTACATGCATGCGCCGGATGTGATGTTGCGTGTCTTAGGCACAGGCTTGGATAAAGCCGGTGATGCGCGGGTGAAATTGGCGCGTGTGCTGAGTGCGCACAATGTCAGCCAGCCAGTGGCTATTCCGGATATTTCGACCAAAGAGAAAGCGCAGGCAGTGATGGGCATTGATTATGAAAAAGAGAAAAAAGCAAAAGATGAATTCTTGAAAACCCTTGTACCTCAATGGGATAAAGAAGCCAAAGCAAAAGGCTTACTGGGTGAATAATAGCTGATTAAACCGCACTTTGGCGTTTGGCGAGATCAACCGGAGTAAAAGTGCGGTATCAAGCATAACAACCATTTAAGATTGAGGGAAAAGACGATGAAGGGAAATCTTCTGTTAAAGGCTGTCAAATTGATAGCCGTATTAAGCGCAGGTTTGCTGACAGCCACGGTTTCGTCTGCAAACACCAATGCGCAAAGCGGCAATGCGGGTAATGAGCTGACTTACCAACCGCAGTTGGAAAATCAGCGTGATCCAAATAAATATTGCGCACAATGCCATAAATTTAATGACGAACAATTTCACGGTATCCATTTAAGCAAAGCCAATCCGTCAACAGGAAAACCGATTAACTGTGTCAGCTGTCATGGTAATATTTCGGAAGATCACCGTCGCGGCGTGAAAGATGTAATGCGTTTCCATGGTGATATTTTCGACGGCAAAACGCCGATGTACAGTGTACAAGAGCAAAATCAGGTCTGCTTCTCTTGTCACCAGCCGGAAAAATTGCGCGAAAGCTTATGGGCGCATGATGTGCATGCGATGAAACTGCCGTGTGCCAGCTGTCATACCTTGCACCCGAAAGCAGATCCAATGCAAGGTATTGCGCATAAAGATCAAGTGAAACTGTGCGTTGATTGTCACGGTAAACAACAAGAATTGTTGGAAGCCAAAGCCAACCCACAACCTGTGATTCAGGATAAGGATAAAAAATGAGTTGCTCACGCCGAAACTTTGTTTCCGGCATGGGGGCTGGGGCTCTTATCCTGATGACCGGAAAACCCGCACAAAGTCTGGCTCAGACTTTGACGATTAACGAAGTACGTTATGGCATGTTGCACGACGAGAAGCTCTGTATCGGTTGTACCGCATGTATGGACGCTTGCCGTGAAGTCAATAACGTGCCTGAAGGGGTATCACGTCTGGAAATCATTCGGGGAGAACCGCAAGGGGAATTTCCTGACGTCACCTATGAGTTTTATCGCCATTCCTGTCAACATTGCAGCAATGCGCCTTGTGTGCATGTTTGCCCGACGGGGGCATCGTT
The DNA here is from genome assembly GCF_053570785.1 of Testudinibacter sp. P80/BLE/0925. The sequence goes on from NZ_CM131636.1 coordinate 1,459,042, forward strand.
TATCGAGGCTTCCACCGGTATTGTTGACGTGAAGGCGGATCTGTGTGTCGGTTGCCAATATTGTATTGCCGTGTGCCCTTATCGGGTGCGTTTCATTCATCCTAAGACCAAAGCGGCGGATAAATGCAATTTCTGCCGTGACACCAATTTGGCAAAAGGGCGTCTGCCGGCCTGTGTCGAGGTTTGCCCGACCAAGGCATTGACCTTTGGCAATCTGGATGATCCGAACAGCGAGATTTCACGCCAACTCCGTGAAAAACAGGTGTATCAAACCAAAGTCGAGTTAGGGACCAAACCGAACTTGTACCATGTTCCGGCTAAAGCAGGGGAGATCAGACGATGAACAGTCCATTCCACTTCCCGTCGTTAGTATGGGACGAAATTATTGCGATTTATCTTTTCCTATTAGGGATTTCCGCCGGGGTTACTTTATTGGCGGTGCTGCTAAAACGCAGTTCGGTTTTGGCAGGAAGTGATGTCAGCCGCAATAACGTGATTCGCAGTGCGGCGATCATCGCGCCGGTGAGTTTGATTATCGGCTTGACGATTTTGATCTTCCACCTAACCAAACCATGGACATTCTGGATGTTGATGTTTAATTATCAACCGCAATCGGTGATGTCAATGGGGGTTATGCTGTTCCAGGTTTATATGTTGTTCCTGTTCTTATGGCTGGCTATCGTGTTCAAACACCTGCTGGCGGACTGGATTGATCGTTATATTCCTGCGCTCGCTTTTGTGAAGAAAATCATCAACGCGATCGAGAAATGGTGTAACCCGATTGAATTAATTTTGATTTTGTTATCTGTTCTGCTGGGGGCGTATACCGGTTTCTTGCTCTCGGCGCTGGTCAGTTATCCGATGTTGAACAATCCGGTGTTGCCGATCCTATTTTTGGCTTCGGGCACCTCTTCCGGGATTGCCGCACTGTTGCTGGCTGCGGTCTGGTGCTGCCGGGAATCAACGCATTCCGCGTCGGTTTCGTTCTTACATAAGTTTGAAACGCCGGTGGTATTACTCGAAATCTTCCTGCTGTTTGCCTTCTTTGTCGGTTTGTATTTTGGCGGCGGACAAAAAACCGTGTCAATGGTGACGGCAATCGGCGGCGGTTTCTGGGCGTGGGTGTTCTGGATCGGCGTGGTGTTGATTGGGCTGTTGTTACCGTTGTTACTCAATGCGGTCAGCAGCGCAGAACTGAAACACCGCAAAGGCTTTATCATTTTCACCGCACTTTGCACCTTGTTCGGCGTATTCTGCCTACGTTTCTTTATCCTTTACACCGGACAAATGACGTTGGCTTGATAAGTTGTTAGAATAGCGGGATTATTTGGCGTTAATCCCGCTTTTTATTTGAGTGAAACAAAATGCTTCCAGAATTCGGTTATTTTGCGTTAATTTGCAGTCTTGTCACCGCACTTTTGTTGTTGCTGATACCGTTTTTGCCGCAGCGAGCGCGTTTTTTATCGGCTACCACGCCGCTGTCCTCCTTACTCTTTTTCTTTGCACTGGCGGCAATATCAATTCTAGCCTACAGTTTCGCCCGCGATGATTTTTCAGTATTGTATGTTGCTTCCCATTCCAATACGGAATTGCCGTTGCTATTTAAGATCGCCGCAACCTGGGGGGGGCATGAAGGCTCGATGTTGTTCTGGCTGGTGACTTTGTCATTATGGACAATGCTGTTTGCCGTGTTCAACCGCTCGGCAGAGCGCTTGTTTAGCGCTCGGGTTGTGGCGGTGCTTGCCTTGGTTTACACCGCACTTTGTCTTTATACCTTGGTTTTATCCGATCCGTTTGAACGCTTGTTCCCGGCACCGTTTCAGGGGCGTGATCTCAATCCGATGTTGCAAGATATCGCACTGGTGTTTCACCCGCCGTTACTTTATCTCGGTTACGTCGGTTTTGCATTGAATTTCGCCCTGTCGATTGTGGCGCTGTTGTGTAAAACCGATAACCGGATTTTTGCCGGTTACAGCCGAAGCTGGGCATTACTCAGCTGGGGCTGGCTCACTTGCGGTATTTTACTTGGCGCATGGTGGGCATATTATGAGCTGGGTTGGGGCGGCTGGTGGTTTTGGGATCCGGTCGAAAATGCCTCCCTCATACCATGGTTGCTCGGTTTGGGTTTAATCCACAGTTTGATCGCTACCCAACGACACGGCTTATATCCCTACTGGAGCTTGCTGTTATCGCTGTTGGCATTTTCTGCGTCATTATTGGGAACTTTTATCGTGCGTTCGGGGGTGATCACTTCGGTTCATGCCTTTTCGATTGATCCGTCGCGTGGTTATGCACTGTTGGCGATGTTTTTCCTGTTTAGCGGTTTGGGCTTGGCGGTGTTCGCTTTCAATGCCAAGCTAAGCGAAGTGCGGTCTAACCCGCATTGGTTTTCACAACCGACGGCATTATTGTTACTGAATATTCTGAGCGCGATTGCGGCGTTCAGCGTGCTGTTAGGCACATTTTACCCGTTACTGTTCAGCACCTTTGGGTTCGGCTCGATCTCGGTCGGCGCGCCTTATTTTAATACCATTTTTACGCCGTTAGTCCTGCTGAGTTTGTTGATGATGTTATTGTGGCTGAACGGACGCTGGCTTTTCTGGCGACGGTATCTGCTGAGTTTGCTGCCGGCATTAGTTTGCGCTTACGGGGTGATCGCCTGGAATATTTGGCTGGACTCGTTAAAAACGTGGCAGTGGCTGCCGTTTATGTTTGTCTTGCTAGGATTTTGGCTGTTGTTCGGTTTATTGTTTGCGGCATGGCGCAGCTATCGTCAACAGCGCTTTATTACCGCACTTCCGATGTTATTCGGGCATGGCGGAGTCGCGCTGGTGGTGATTGCGGCGATAATGAGCGGGTATTACGCTTCTGATCTGGGCATAAAACTCGCCCCGGGAGAAAACGCACAACTGCATGGTTATCATTTTGATTTTAAAGCGAATGAATACCGCCTTGCGGCGAACTACACCACCGATACCGCCCGCTTACGCGTCACTCATAATGGCGAGCAATTTGATTTATACCCGGAAAAACGTTTTTATGATATTCGCAACAGCATGATGAGCGAAGTGGCATTAAAAAGCGGTATTTTGGGCGATTTATATGTGGTATTAGGCGATAAATCCCCCGAGCAGCGGTATTCCTTCGGCTTCCACTATAAACCGTTGATTCAATGGCTGTGGCTCGGCGGCTTGCTGATGGCATTGGCGGCATTTTTGTCGATTGGTTTGCGGCGCTACGTTAAGCCGGACACCCAAGTCAACCATAAGGAAGCCGCATGAAAAAACGGATAGCCTTGTTTCTACCATTATTCGCCCTGTTGGCATTAGGGGCGATGTTGTTGCTTGGTTTGCAGCGCGACCCATCACAATTGGCATTAGTGCAACAAGGAAAACCCTTGCCGGAATTCCAATTACCGGATTTGCTACATCCGACACAACAGATTGATAACCGCACTTTGCCGAAGCAACCGTTTTTACTCAATGTGTGGGGCAGCTGGTGTCCGAGTTGTATTACTGAACATCCGTTTTTAATGCAGTTACAACGGCAGGGATATCTGCTTTACGGCTTGAATTATCGTGACAATCCGCAATCGGCGCGGCAGATGTTAATCGCGAAAGGCAATCCGTTCGCGAAAGTATTGAATGACCGCGATGGCAAACTGGCATTGGCGTTGGGCGTGTATGGCGCGCCGGAAACGTATTTAATCGACGGCGACGGCATTATCCGTTTCCGTTATGCGGGTGAATTGGATCAAACCGTGTGGCAACAGCAGTTTGTGCCATTACTACAACAATTGTTGCAACAATTTCCGCCTTCACTTTCAACGGCAAGGGGGCAATAACATGTGGCATAAATTGAAAGTATGCGGCGTGCTGTTGTTTGCTCTGCTAATCGGCGCAACAGGTTACGCTGAAATTGTGGATACTTACCCGTTTCAATCAGCAGAAACACGGGTCAGAGCGGTCAATCTGGCGAAATCATTGCGCTGTCCGCAATGCCAAAATCAGAATCTGGTCGAATCCAATTCGCCGATAGCCTACGATTTACGCCTTGAAGTCTATAAATTAGCCGACGCAGGCGTGAGCGATCAACAGATTGTAGAACAGATGACGGCACGTTTCGGCGATTTTGTGCGCTACGATCCGCCTTTCAAAACAACCACTTGGCTGCTATGGGGCGCGCCTTTTGCTTTGCTGTTGTTGGCTGGCGTTTTATTATGGCGTAAAGCAAAAGGGCAAGTGCGGTCTGAATTAAAGCGGCAAGCGGAGGGGCAAAGTGCGGTTGGCGCAGTCTGCTCGGCAGAAAAAGTAAACCCCTCTCGTTTTAATTTTTTGTCTATTTTCGCTGTTACCGCGCTTATCGGAGCAAGTGCGGTGTTCGTCTACAGCCTGAGCGGACGTTGTAGCGCTTGGCAGCAAGGGGCAACACTGAAAGCACAAGTGGTGCAAAGCGGCGGCGAACAGCGGCAACAATATCGGCAAGAGTTGCAAAATGCATTGCGTGCCGATTATAACAACGGCGAAAACTGGTTTCAGTTGGGGCTGAATTATTTGCAAGCGGAAGAGTACGCCAATGCGTTGGAATCGTTCACCCGTGCCGAATATCTGCTCGGCGCAAACAGCGAATTACTTGCTGCCGCCGCAACCGCACTTTACTATCAAGCCGACAAAAAATTAACCGATAAAGCCAAAAAATGGCTTGAGTTATCGCTACAGCAAGATCCAAACCAACTGCGCGCCTTGTCGCTGCTTGCAGCCGACGCGTTCGGGCGCGGTGATTACACCCAAGCCCGGGTTTACTGGCAGCAGATTTTAGACAGCAATCATCATGATTTGGATCGGCGCAGTTTGATTCAAAATTTGCAAGCGGCAGAAATGTTAGGCGGAATGCAACATTAAATTGCGTTATAATCGCCTTTTTCAGTTGAGAGATGGGCAAGCAATGCAAAAAACAGACTATGACGTGGTGATTATCGGCGCAGGGGCGGCAGGTTTATTTTGCGCCGCCCGTTTGGGACAAGCCGGAAAATCGGTGTTGGTGCTGGATAACGGCAAAAAAGTCGGGCGCAAAATTTTAATGGCGGGCGGCGGCTTCTGTAATTTCACCAATTTGGATGTCACGCCACAGCACTATCTCAGCCGCAATCCGCACTTCGTTAAATCTGCGTTGGCACGTTATACGCAATGGGATTTCATTGCGCTCGTTGCCGAACACGGCATTGCTTATCACGAAAAAGAGTCGGGACAACTGTTTTGCGACAACAGCTCACAGGACATTGTCGATTTATTGCTGAAAGAGTGCCGAAAAGGGCGGGTTGAAATCCAATTGCGCCAGCAAGTCGGTGCAGTCGAGCAAGTGGAAAATGCCGACAACAGCCAAGTGCGGTTTCGCTTGCAAAGCAACGGTAACGTTTTACGCTGTCAAAATCTCGTGGTGGCGAGCGGTGGTCTTTCCATGCCGGCGTTAGGTGCCAGCGCCTTCGGTTATAAATTGGCGGAGCAGTTCGGCTTAAACGTCATCGCACCGCGTGCCGCTCTCGTGCCGTTCACTTGGCGCGAACAAGACAAGCCTTATGCGCAATTAGCCGGCGTATCCTTGGCGGTCAATGTAGAAGCGCAATCCGGCAAACAGTTTTGCAACCAAATGTTGTTCACCCATCGCGGACTTTCCGGCCCGGCGATGTTGCAAATTTCCAACTATTGGCAACCGAACCAACCCCTTACGATTGATTTATTGCCACAGCAAAACATCAGCGATTATCTATGCGAACTGCGCCAAACTTCGCCGAAATTACAACTAAAAACCGCACTTGGGCGCATTTTGCCGAAACGTTTGGTGGAATTGTGGCTTGAACTGGAACTATTCGATGATCAAGCGATTGCGCAACTCTCCAACGTGCGGTTGCAGCAACTGGAACAGCTTATCCACCACTGGCAATTCGACCCCAACGGCACGGAAGGCTACCGCACCGCCGAAGTCACCTTAGGCGGTGTGGATACCGCCGCCATTTCCTCCAAAACCATGCAAGCCAATGCGATTCCCGGTCTGTATTTTATCGGCGAAGTGCTCGATGTCACCGGCTGGCTCGGCGGCTACAACTTCCAATGGGCGTGGAGCTCGGCGTATGTGTGTGCCGAGGGGATTGTTGCGCAAGCCTAAAATTTTAAGTGAACACGGCATAACCGCCGGCGAACCCTGTCGTCACAAATTGGACCGAATTTGAACAAACAGTATTTAGTGCCGAGGAAATGAGAGAAAGCGATTTGCGGATTGCTTTGATTGGCGAACTAATCCGCGCGAGGCAAAAGCTCGGTGTTTCGCAGAAAAAATTGGAAGAACTCAGCGGCGTGAAGCAACCGGTGATTGCACGCATTGAAAAAGGTACATCAGATCCACAATTAAATACCTTATTAAAAATGCTTGCGTCACTCGGTAAAACGATTGCGATTGTTCCTCTGCCTTAGCAGGTTAAAGTGCGGTTAAACCGTACTCAAGCTGATGACAAAGTCTCTTTTTCTAATAATTTCCCTCCCTCCGTATACGGAGGGAGGTGTCCGAAGGACGGAGGGAGGCATAAATCATTTTAATTAATATGTTGCATTTTCATATTACCCCTCCCTCCCCATTTTTCTTGCGAAAAATGGTACTCCCTCCGCACGCGGAGGGAGAGAAGTCAGTTTGTCTACAATCTGAGTGCGGTTAAACCGCACTTTGGTTTGCCATCAGCGCAACAAGAAATTCCTGTCGCGGCTAAACACTTGCAGGAATAGTGCCAACGGTGGTTTTTCCGAGGCTAGCGGTTGGTAATCGCGGCTGTATTTTTGATATTCGCCTTGAGAATCAATATGATATTGTTCACCATTATTGGTGATAATCACATTCCAGCGTTGGTTGGCAACAAATACCCAATCTGCACGGGTGCCGTCGAGGTTAAACAGATCATCGCCTTGTGTATAATCCGAAAGTGGATTTTGCGCGTTAAAAATGTGTTCCATCAGTGTTGGCACAAGATCCATTTGCGAGCTGATATGGGTGATTTGTTGCGCCGATTGATTCGGCAAGCGGATCAGTAGCGGCACTTGAATCCGATCACGTCCGAAATAATTGGCGTTGCGATTGTTTTCCACTTGATAGGAATAACCCTGATCTGCGGTTACGATCACCACCGTATCCGCCGCCAAGTGCGGTAGGATTCGGCTTAACTGACGATCAATTTCAGTTAATTGGCGACGGTAATATTGCTGCTGTTCGTTCGGATCAGTCGCTGAATAATTGGTCATCACGCCCAATAAATCATATTGCAGATAACTAAACCAGCTTTGTTTATCGCTCTGTTTTTGATACCAATTCAGCCATTGGCGGGTCGTTTGCTGATTGGAGGCATTGTTGAAAGACAATGCATGTTGTTTAAACAACGAACGGTTGTAAAGTGGTGATTTGACCGGCGCGGTCACGAACAGACCGAAACGGTAATCCAACTGCTGCATGCGTTCGACCCAGACGGAGGCTTGGCGTTGGCTGAGCAGGCTGTCGAAATAATTGGCATTTAAGCCGTAAAACAGGCTGACCAACGCCCCGTTCTGGCTATTGCCGCCGCTGTAATTTTGTTGGAAATCCAGTGCGCTTTCACGTAAAGCCGAGAGCGACGGCATGGTTTCCGCTTGGATCGCATCATAGCGTAAGCCGGCAATATTGATTAACAGAATATTGGGTTTTTGACGCTGCTGCGAAAATTGCAGGGCGTGTTTCGGATAATCCAAATAAGGTGCGTCTAAGCGTCCGCTGCGGCTGAGCTGATCTTGATGTTGATCCCGATTAAGCAGCTGGTTTTTTTCTAAGAATTTACGCGCCGTCATCGGGTAAGAAAGCGGCAAATTGGCTTTTTGCACCGTGACCGGACGGTAAAAATAGGCATCCGCCCAAGCATACAGTAAGTGTGAGCTGACAAAGCAAAACATGAGAAAATAAGCGGCTTGGCGGATCCATTTTTGCCGTTCCAAGCTGCGCAATTTTTCCCACGACCAGCGTGAAAACAGCATGACGATCAAAAAAATCGTCGGCATTGGCACAAAGAACCGTTCCCAGTTACGCGCCAAATCGCCATTGTCGGGATTGATCAAAATGTCCAAAATCAGCACCGATAAATGCAGATGGAAACGGTTGAAAACCTCGCTATCCAACAGTAGCAGGGTTAACCCCAAAGTGGATAGCACCACCCCGACAGCGCGAAAAGTGTAAGGATTTTTAATCAGAAAACTGAGCGGGAACAGGATCAGCAGATACAGGGCGAAGACAATAAAGCTGAAATGCCCGAGAATATTTAAAAAGAAATAGACTTTGCCAATCAGCGTTGCCGGCCAATCGGCGATAAAGGCGTAACGTGAGCCGATAAGAATCGCCGCAATAATATTGAAAAACGTAAACCAATGCCCCCACGAAATTTTTTGTGAGGTGGATTCCCAATATTGGCGCGGAATTTTCAGCATAGTTCGGCCTAAAGTACGGTTATTCGTGCGGTTTGAGCGAGTTTTTCAATGCATGGCAAAACGCGTCGACTAACGCTTGCTGCTGATTGCGCCCCACACTGGAATATAATAAGTTGGTGACCGTATTCCCTAACGCCATCAACGACAGATCGACCGACGCCTGATGTTTTTCCAACACCGCTGCCAAATCGTTTAATAAGGCCTGCACTTGTTGATCGCTGTATTTTGATTGTGTTGCCATAACTTTTGTCACCCATAATGTTAAAGGAGAGGATTGTTGGCGATATTAGCATATTTTTCAGATTACCGCTAAAAAAGCGAGGCGGAATTGCGTATAATAACGCGGTTTTCAATCCCCAAAATAAACGGATAACCCATGAGTATAGAAGTTAAACAGATTATTCTGCACCAACTGTCATTAAGCGAAAACCAGGAAGCGGAAAATGAACGCTTGCTCACGCGTTTGCGGGCGCAACTGCTACCGGTCAGTGATGAAATTCAGCAAATGATGTTGCAACTGCACCAGAATTATCAAGGCAAGGCGCAAGCATACGGCGTATTCCAAAACGAATCGCAATTTGCGCGCCAACTGAACCGTTTTTTAGAAAATGAACTGACATTTCTCGATTTCAGCCAGCAAAGCGCCGGGCAACTGGCAAAAGAGTTGGGCAAATATGCCTTTGCCGAGAGCGGCACTTTTATTTTCTGCGAATATACCTTTTTGGCGACCGATTATCTGTTTATTGCGCTGCTCGACAGCCGTTACAGCATGTTGGTGGATGATAAGCTCGACATTCGGCAGACTTCGTATTTGAATATCAGCCAATATGATATCGCGGCACGGATTAATTTAACCGAGTTGCAACTGTCCGCTTCTTCCACCCGTTATTTGAGTTTTATAAAAGGACGCGTCGGGCGTAAAGTATCTGATTTCTTTATGGATTTTTTAGGTGCGGATAGCGGCTTTGATCCGAAACAGCAGAATTTAACCTTGTTACAGGCAGTGGATGATTTTTGTCAACAGGGCGAATTGGATGTCAAACAAACGCAGGAAGTGAAAAAGCAGGCGTTTGATTATTGCAAAGGGCAATTAAAAGTCGGTGAAGAAATTATTTTACAGGAACTTTCCGACAGTTTGCCGAGTCTAAACCAGCAGGATTTCGGGCAGTTCAGCCGTGAACACGAATATGAATTGGCAGACAGTATTCCGCCGGTATCGGGCGCGTTAAAATCGCTGACCAAATTTTCCGGTTCGGGCAAAGGCGTTACCCTGAGTTTTGACGCAGTTTTGCTCAACGAACGCATTGAGTGGGATGAACAGAATGATAGTTTGACGATTAAAGGTTTGCCGGCAAATTTGCGTGATCAGCTGCAACGTTTTGCCAAGTCCGACGCTTAAATATATTGGCATTTTTGTTAACTTTAGGTATTATCCGTAACAATTCAGAATAAAAAGGTAGAAAAAAGATGAGATTGAAATCTGTTTTAACGATTCTTTTGCTCAGTATCAGTGTCACCTCGTGCTCGTTATATAATAAATTGGTTTATCGGATTGATGTGCCGCAGGGTAATTATTTGCAAGCCGAGCAAGTGGCGCAGTTGCAAAACGGGATGACGCAGGAACAGGTGCAGTATCTGTTAGGCACGCCGTTATTGACCGACCCATACAGCAGCTATACTTGGTACTATGTCTATCTGCAACAAAAAGGCTACGAAGAGCCGCAGCAACACACTTTGACGGTGAATTTCAACCAACGCGGCGTAGTCAATGATTTCCATTTGGACAAGCCGTTGCCGGAAACCCAAAATTCGGACATCAAGCCGTTAGAGTTAGAGGAAAATAAGGGCTGGTGGCAATCGGTGAAAGACTTTTTTAGTTTTTCATAATAAGTATTAGATGAAAAATCCGTTACAAGCGATTGTAGCGGATTTTTTTCGTTCATCTTAAAGTTGCTATCGGGTTTCGCCGCAAGGCGAAAATATCAGATCGCAAAACAAAAATTAAAGCCCTCCCAAATACCGCGCCCAATTAAAATATTTCCCCGGATCGATTTTCCGCCCGGGGGAGATGTCGCAATGTCCGACGATCCGCGCTTTAGTGATTTGCGGATAAGTTTGCATTATTAACGGAGTCAAGTGTTGCAAAGTGCGGTATTGCGCTTCGCTAAACGGTTGATTGTCCGAGCCTTCCAACTCAATGCCAATGGCAAAATCATTGCATTTTTCCCGCCCCTCAAAACAAGACAAACCGGCGTGCCAGGCGCGATCGTGGAAATTGACATATTGCGTAATTTGCCCTGCGCGGTTGATCAAACAATGTGCCGAGACGCGTAAATCCTGAATTTCAGCAAAATAAGGATGTGCGTCGGGATCTAATTTCCCTTGAAAAAAACGGTCAATAAAATCGCCGCCAAACTGCTCCGGCGGCAGGCTGATGTAGTGAATCACCAACAGAGAGATATCCCGTGGTTCGGGGCGTGAATCAAAGTGCGGTGAAACAAGTCGCCGTACCGGCGCTAGCCAACCGTTTTCAATCGTTTTGGGACATAAATTTGTCATTTTGCGATCCGAATTCCAATAATTGTTGCAGGCTTTCGCTTTTTTGCCTGAATTTTGTAACCTCTCGTGTGCCAATTATACACAAAGGCTAACCAAAATCAGGAGGAAATATGTTGGCAAAATCTCAATGGAAAAAAGGCTTTACGTTAGTGGAACTGATGATCGTGATCGCAATTATCGCAGTCTTGGCGACGATTGCCATTCCGTCGTACCAAAATCACACGCGCAAGGCGGCATTATCCGAATTATTGCAAGCCTCGACGCCTTACCGCGGAGAGGTTGAACTTTGCATTTATAACACCGGCGCGACCACCAATTGCAGCGCAGGCAGCAATGGCATTCAGGCGAATAAAGCGGAAACCAATAAATCAAAATATATCAAAACGATTGAAACCGCCGGCGGAAAAATCACGGTTACAGGGCGCGCCAGTTTAGAGGGTTACAGTTATGTCATGACGGCAAGTGGCGGCAACGGTTCGGCAATTAGCTGGTCGGTGGCGTGTAACGGTTCGGATACCTCGATTTTCCCAAGCGGTTTTTGTTCTCAGTAGTCATGATATAAGGAAAGTGCGGTGAGTTATCAGTTAACCAGTGCCGACGGGCGGTTTTTTCAGATTGAAACCGCACTTTGGCAGAAAAATTGTCAGCAGCAAGCGCTGTTATTGCGCTATTTTGCCTTGCCGTTGCAGGAAGAGGAAGATTGCCTATGGCTCGGGGTGGAGTCGGATCAAAATCTCAATGCCGCTGAGGTTTTCGCCTTTTTGCACGATAAGGCGGTTGAGGTTGTGGTGTTGGAAAGTGCGGTGTTGAAAGCCGCCCTGCAACAGCTCTCGCCGCAAGCGGATCAAGTGCAGGACTATGCGCAAGCGGTATATCAATATCAAATCCAGCCCGAGGCGCAAACCACGCAGGACGAGCCGATTATTCAGTTGCTGGAGCAACTGTTTGAACAAGCCATGGCACGGCGCGCGTCGGATATTCACCTTGAACCGAATGGCGACGGCTTGCAAGTGCGGTTTCGGATTGACGGCGTGATGACGCTGATTCAGCAGATCAACCGCACTTTTGCCGCGCGTTTGATTTCGCGCGTCAAGCTGTTGGCACAGTTGGATATTGCCGAAACCCGCTTGCCGCAAGACGGTCGCTTTCAATTTAGCACCACCTTTAATGACGTGTTGGATTTGCGCCTGTCGATTTTGCCGACCCGATTGGGCGAAAAGGCGGTGCTGCGTTTACAACAAAATAAACCGGTTACTTTGGCATTTTCCGAATTGGGCATGAACAACGCGCAGCAACAGGCATTTGCGCAGGCATTGCGACAACCGCAGGGCTTGATTCTGGTGACCGGTCCGACCGGCAGCGGCAAAAGCATTTCGCTTTATACCGCACTTAACAGTTTGAATAGCCAAGAAAAACATATTTTGACCGCAGAAGATCCGATTGAAATCAGCCTGGATGGCATTGTACAGACACAGGTCAATTTAGCCATTGGTTTAGATTTCAAACAGCTGCTGCGCACCTTTTTGCGCCAAGATCCCGATGTGATTATGTTGGGGGAAATCCGTGATGAGGAAAGTGCGGTGATGGCGATTCGCGCGGCGCAAACCGGGCATTTAGTCCTTTCGACATTGCATACTAACGACGCGCCGTCGGCAATTGCACGTTTGCAGCAGTTGGGGGTAAAGGAGTATGAAATCGCCTCCTGTTTATTGTTGGTGGTGGCGCAGCGCCTATTGCGGCGGCGTTGCGAATGTCAAAACGGGGATTGTGCTCAGTGCCAGCACGGATACGCAGGACGAATCGGCACTTATCAGTTTTTAACACCGCACTTTACGCTTTCGGATTTCAGTTACAATCTGGATTTCGACAGTTTGTATCAAAGCGGGGTAGAAAAAGTGGATAGCGGCATAACCGACTACGCCGAATTGCACCGCGTGTTGGGGCGTCGGGAGGCGTAATGGCGGAATACCAATGGCGCGGATTGAATGCGCTGCAATGCGAACAGTGTGGCAGCCTGTTGGCGGAAAACCGCGAAGAAGCGGAAGCGATTTTATTGGCGCGCGGGTTGCAGCAACTGAAAATACAGCGTAATTGGCGTTGGTCGAAGCGCGTGAAAGCAGCGGAAATTAGCGAATTAATGCAACAAATGGCATTGTTGCTGCAAGCGGCACTGCCGCTAAAAAATGTGTTGTTGATCTTGCAGCAGCACTGCCAACAGGAAAAATTATTGCATTGGTTGCAACAATTATTGCACGGGATTGAAAGCGGCTATAGTTTTTCGCAGGTGTTGCGGCACAACCCGGATTACCTGAGTGAACGTGATCGCCAATTAATCCGTATCGGCGAAGCCAGCGGGCGTTTGGCGCAAATTTGCCGGCAAATTGCCACGGATAAAGCCGAACAATTGGCGTTACAGCGCAAATTACAGAAAATCTTACTCTACCCGTTGATTGTATTGGCTGTTTCGCTGGGGTTAACCGTGTTGTTACTGTTATTTATCGTGCCGCAATTTGCCGAAATGTATCAACAGAATCAACAGCAATTACCGCACGTTACCCGTATGTTGCTTGCTCTTTCGCAGACGTTGCAGGATTATGGCGGACGTTTGTTGCTATTGCTGATTTTATTGATTGGCGGCGCGCAATATGCGTATCGCCACAATCGCCGGTTTCGCGCGCTGATATTTGCGCTATTGCAAAAATTGCCGTTGTTTGGGCGGTTATCGCAGCTGGGTAATCTGGTGGATTCCAGTCGTAATCTGGCGCTGATGTTGCAAGCGGGGATTCCGCTAAATCAAGCGTTGCACACATTTTTACCTAGCGATGAGAGTGCGCCAAGCGTATTGCAACAGGATATTGCGCAAAGTCTGCAATTATTACAGCGCGGCTATCGCTTTTCGCAAAGTGTCAGCAGCCGTTGGTTTCCGCAACAGGCGCAGCAAATGTTGGTTGTCGGTGAGCAGAGCGGCTGTTTGGCACAGATGTTGCAGCATATTGCTGATAATTACCAGCGCCAATTGGATCACCAAATCGATCTGTTGTCGCAACTGCTTGAACCCTTGTTAATGCTGCTGATCGGCGGTTTAATCGGTGCGGTAATGCTAGGCATGTATCTGCCGATTTTCGATATGGGGGCGATGTTGGGTTGATGTTTGCCAATCTTATTTTGTTGCTGCCGATTGCAGCACTGTTCGGCTATTGGGTGCAGCGTTATACCAATGATTTTGCGTTGCGTTTTAACCGCATTTTGCATAACCACTATCAAGATTACTATGCGCCGCTGTTGAATATCACGCTCGCCCCGCACAATCAATGGTTATCGCCGTTAAACAAACCCTGGCGTTATTTGCCGTTGAGCTTTGTTGTGATTGCGCTGATGATCAGCACCGCGCAAGCCCCGTTGTTACAACAAATTTGGTGGTTATATTGTCTGGCGATACTGACGGCAATTGCGCTAGTGGATTGGCACTACCGCTTGATTTCAACCCTGATGTGCCAACAGTTGTTGCTATTGGCACTGTTCGGCGGTTGGCAGCAGCTTGCCCTGATTACACTCGCCGAAAGCGTACAAAGCCTGTTGCTTGCATTATTGTTTATCAGCCTGTTTTTCATGCTGAGCCGTTGGTTTTATCAACGGGAAGTGTTCGGCGAGGGAGATTGCTGGCTGGTAACCGCACTTGCCGCTTTTTTTCCGGCGGAGGATTTGCCGTTATTGTTATTACTGGCAAGCAGTTTCAGCTTACTCTGGATTTTCATTCGACGAATATGCGGGCATGAAAGTCATCGGCATTGGCGGCAACTGGAACTGCCTTTTGCTCCGAGTTTGGTTTGCGCCGCACTGATTTTGTATTAAATATCCAGTGATATTGAATTGAACGACCTTGATTTGCATTATTCAAAGTAGCAACCGTGTTTCCTGTTTTTTGGAAATACGGTTGCTACTTTGTCTCATCAGCTATTTTTGCCAATAACAAATTTACAACGCCAACAAAATAATTTTCTGCGGCTCAATGCTGACATACACCGTTTCGCCGATCTGATAGTGTTCGCTGTCTTGATAGCTGGCGCACAGTTCGATATTTGGCGTGATACGGATTAGGGCTTCATTGCCGTTTTGCTGTTGCCGAAGTGCACTGATTTCCCCTTGAAAACGATTGATTGCGGCAAGTGGTTGGTGTCGCAAGGTCAGCCACGGCGCTTTGAACATCAGCAATAACTCTTGTTGCGCTTGCAATTGCAGGCGTTCGCAACTGGCTTGGGTGATGGTGGCGGTGACGGGGTCAGGCAAGCCGTTGACTTCTATTTCAACATTCGTATTTAATCCTTGCGGACGTAAAGCGCGCACATGACCGATTAACTGGTTACGCGCGCTGCTTTGCAGACTGAATTTTGCCGTTGCCGACAGCAGGCTGGTGAGCGGCACGCTTTCGTCTTGCAGAATACGAAATGCACGCAGTTGGGTTTGTTCCAACAATTCATACAGGCGCAACAGGCGCTCGGCATAGGCGGTAAGACGTGTGCCGCCGCCTTCTTTGCCGCCGCTGTTGCGCTGCAATAACGGTTTCGGGCTGATTAAATCCATCGCATTCAGGTTATCCCACGCGGTTTTATAACTCAGTTGGCAGCGTTTCGACGCCTGTGAAATTGAGCCGCATTGCTGAATGGCTTTTAATAATGCAATCCGTCTTGGATCAACAAACAGCTGCTGTTGCAGTTTGACGCTTAAATCCATTTCAATATCAGCCATAATCATCGTTCCGTAAAAATGTGATCGTATTGGTATTTTAAAACAAAACAGACGATAACAATAGGCATTCGGGCTGGACATCATCGAATAACGCTATATAATTTTTGCTATAACGTGGTGTTTGTCGCGATAAACAGAACAGCCGTTATATCAATTATTGCCCGACGATGTTATTTATTCTAAAGAATCGACTTTTGGAGATGTTATGTTGAAGTATCTAAAAAAATCCTTGTTATTGTTAGCGCTTGCCGTATTTTCTTTGCCCAGTTTTGCTCAACAAAAATTGACCGTATTTGCCGCCGCCTCGATGACCAATGTGTTGCAAGAATCGGCGGAAACTTATAAAAAACAGCAGCCGGGCAGTGATATTGTGTTCTCGTTTGCGTCGTCTTCGGTGTTGGCACGCCAAATTGACGAAGGCGCCCCGGCGGATATGTTTATTTCCGCTAACCTGAAATGGGCGGATTTCTTACAGCAAAAAGGCAAGATTATTGCGGATTCGCGTGAAATTATCGCAGGTAATAAATTGGTGATGATCGCGCCGAAAAGTGCGGGGGAACTGAAATTCGATCTGAATAACGATCAATGGCTGAGCTATTTAGGCAAAAACTTTTTATCGGTCGGCGATCCGGAGCACGTTCCGGCGGGGATTTATGCCAAAGCGGCATTAACCAAATTAAATCAATGGGATAAAGTGGAAAAACAACTGGCGCGCGCGGCAAATGTGCGTGCGGCATTAACACTGGTTGAACGTGGCGAAGCGCCATTGGGGATTGTGTATGCCACCGATGCCGCCGCCAGTGACAAAGTACAAGTGGTCGGGGTGTTTCCTGACGGCAGCTACGAAGCTGTGGAATATCCGGCAGCGATTGTCAGCGGACACGACAGCCAAGCGGCGCGTGATTTCATGGCATTTTTACGTTCGGACGCAGGCAAAGTGATTTTGCAAAAATACGGCTTCAGCGTAGAATAATCGCTTAGGCAGTGTAGGGGCGGATTAGATATCCGCCCGAACCGCACTTTGCATTTTTTATTATGGATTAAATGCTTATACCGCACTTCGTAAACGGGCGGATATCTAATCCGCCCCTGCTTTGTTATAGTGCGCATGTTAACCGCACTTTTATTTAAACAATTTATCAAGGAACGCTTTTGATCGACAGCATAATCCAAACCCTCAGCCTGAGCCCGGCGGAAATCAGCGCCATTCGGCTCAGCTTGAAAGTGGCGTTGTTTGCCATGTTAATCAGCTTACCGTTTGCAATTTTTGTTGCTTGGCTGTTTGCCCGCTATGATTTTTACGGTAAAAACCTATTGGACGGCATTATTCATTTGCCGTTGGTGCTGCCGCCGGTGGTGATTGGTTATCTGTTGTTGGTTGGTTTCGGGCGCAACGGTTTCATCGGCAAATATCTGTATCAATGGTTTGATTTCAGCGTGGCGTTTAGTTGGCGCGGTGCGGTGCTGGCTTCGGCGGTGGTGGCGTTTCCGTTGGTGGTGCGTGCCATTCGCTTGGCGTTGGAAAATGTCGACCCGAAATTGGAACAAGCGGCGCGTACCTTGGGCGCGTCGGCGTGGCGGGTGTTTTTCACCATCACTTTGCCATTATCCTTTCCGGGCATTCTCGCCGGTTTAGTGTTGGGTTTTGCCCGGTCATTAGGCGAGTTTGGCGCAACCATTACCTTTGTCTCGAATATTATCGGCGAAACCCAAACCATTCCGCTGGCGATGTACTCTTTTATCGAAACCCCGTCGGCAGAGGGCGCGGCGGCGCGTTTGTGCATTATTGCGATCATTATTGCCTTGCTGTCGTTGGTGTTGTCCGAATGGTTGGCGCGGCGTGCAAAATATCGACTGGGGCAGAACGAGCAAGGATAAAAAATGCTTGAAATTCATGTTAAAAAACAGCTTGGCAGTTTGGCGTTAAGTGCCAACTTGCAAATTCCGTCCAACGGCGTGACCGCACTTTTCGGCTTATCGGGCAGTGGCAAATCGTCGCTGATTAATTTGGTGAGTGGGCTGTCCACGCCCGATCAAGGTTATATTCAGCTTAACGAGCGCACGTTGGTTGATACCACGCGCAACATCAATTTGCCGCCGGAACAACGCCATCTTGGCTATGTGTTCCAAGACGCGCGTCTGTTTCCGCATTACACGGTGAAAGGCAATTTAGCCTACGGCATGAAAAAGGTCAACAAAGCCGTTTATCAAGAAATTATCGAATTATTGGGCATTGAGCCTTTGCTGAAACGCTATCCGCTCACCCTGTCCGGCGGCGAAAAACAACGGGTGGCGATAGGCAGGGCGCTGCTCACTGAGCCGGAATTATTGCTAATGGACGAGCCGTTAGCCGCACTTGATCTGCCGCGCAAACAAGAGTTGTTGGATTATCTCGATCGTTTGGCAAAAGAGATTCAAATTCCGATTCTGTATGTCAGCCACAGTTTAGACGAACTGCTACGCTTGGCGCAGCGGGTTATTTTAATGCGGCAAGGCAAGGTGGCGGCATTTGATGAATTGGAAAACATTTGGCAAAGTGAGCATTTCTTACCGTGGAAAGGGCAGGCGGCGCAACGGCAACAAAGTGCGGTTTTCAGCTTGCCGATTGAAATGCACCACCCGCTGTATCAAATGACGGCGTTAAATTTCGCCGGACAGCCGTTGTGGATTCATGCAGTGGCGCAGAAAAATGTCGGCGATTTGGTGCGGATCTGCATTTACAGCTCCGATGTCTCGATTATTCTCCAACCGGCAAAGGGCAGCAGTATCCGCAATGTGTTGGCGTGCCAAATCACTGAAATAGAAACCCAAGCGCAACAAGTGGAAGTGCGGTTAAACGCCGATGGTTTGCAGTTCGGCGCCTCAATCAGCCGCTGGGCATTGGCGGAATTAAAACTCTCGGTCGGCATGTGGGTGTATGCACAGGTGAAAAGTGTGTCGGTGGTGGCGTAGCCGTTTGACGGAAATAGGCGGGTAGCTAAAAAATGCGCATTCTTCATTGCAAAAAGCAGGGCGGATTAGATATCCGCCCTGCTTAGCTTTAGTAATTATTGTGAGGTTGTAAAGTGCGGTTAGATATTAATCACCGCAAAGAACACCAACACCGAATACAGGGAGGCTAAACCGTAGAAGATCACGCCGCTTGCCGGGATATGCAGTTTGAAATCGTGCATACCGTGGTGTAAGCGGTGCATGCCAGCCCACATCGGGAAGATTGCCACGGCAAGCAAAATCAGTTTGCCGATAATACTTTGCGCAAAGGCGACCATGTTAGCGGAATCGACTAATCCCAGCGGGTAGAGGAATAACAGGATTAATGCCAACACCGGAAAAACAATGGCACTGATGGTTCCGCCTGCGCCGAATAACAGCCATACCACAGGTTCATTGGAACGTTTTGGAGCTTGTTTCATCGTTTTCCTCCTAGATATATACAAGAATTAATGTCAGCATAGAAACCGCAGCGGTGATCACCCACATCAAGCCTTTAATGGCAGATTGCGGCACACGTTCGTTTTTGTAGATCAGGTTTAACGCTTTCGGGGTTAAGCCGAACCACGTCACCGTATTGAATACCACGCCTGCCATCGTAATCACGCTGAGAATAATCACCAACGGATTTTTCAGGAAGGAAACAAAACTGGTTTCAAAGGTGCCGTTACCTAAGCATAAGAAACCGTAAAGCAGAACGATACAGAACCAAATGGTCGGAAGTGCGGTGGATTCGCGCAAAATATACATTTTGTAGAAATCCAATTTTTTCCACCAATCGGCTTTGACTTCACGCACGTATTTATTGCGTTTGCTGGTTGTCGTAGTCATTCTTTTCTCCTTACTTTTGCGGTTTCAGCATGGCAATAACGTAGTCTTTGGCCGACTCGACTTTGCCTTGGTTGACACCTGCCGCCGGATCAACGTGTTTCGGGCAGACTTCCGAGCAGTAGCCGACGAAAGTACAAGTCCACACGCCGTTTTTACCGTTCATGATTTTTAAGCGCTCGGCTTTGCCGTTGTCGCGGTTATCCAGGTTGTAACGATGTCCCAATGTCAAGACCGCAGGACCGACGAACTCAGGATTCAAACCGAATTGCGGACAAGCGGCATAACACAAGCCACAGTTGATACACATTGAAAAAGTGCGGTATTTCTCCAACTGTGCCGGGGTTTGCTTGGTGCGTTCGCCCGGAGGCGCTTTATTGCCGATAATATACGGTTTGATTGATTCCAGACTTTCAATGAAGTGGCTGAGATCAACCACCAAATCGCGTTCAATCGGGAAGTTCGCCAAGGCTTCAACCCGCATATGACCGCTGTAGTCACGCAAGAAGGTTTTACACGCCAAACTCGGTTTGTTGTTCACCATCATGCCGCACGAACCGCAGATCGCCATCCGGCAAGACCAACGGTAAGACAGTTCGGGATCAAGCTGATCTTTGATATAACCCAGCGCATCCAATAACGAGGTTTGCTCGTCATACGGCACTTGGTAGGCTTTCAAATAAGGTTCTTTATCCACTTCCGGGTTATAACGAAGCACTTCAACGGTCATTGTTTTCATTGCTAAATTTCCCATTTCGCTTACTCCTTATTCGCCTTTGCTGCTTCTGCGGCTTCCGCTTCCGCACCGTACACCCGTTTCGCCGGTTGAGATTTGGTGATTTTCACATCACTGTATTCAATGCGTGGTGCACCGTCGGCATTGTAATAAGCCAGCGTATGTTTCAAATAGTTGGTGTCGTCACGTTCCACATAGTCTAAGCGTTGGTGCGCACCGCGTGATTCTTTCCGTGCAATCGCAGAAGAAGAAATAGATTGTGCCACGTCTAAAATCGTTCCTAATTCAATGGTGTAGAGAATATCGGTGTTGAACACGCTGGAACGGTCGGAAACACGCACTTTTTTGAAGCGCTCTTTCAGTTCGGCAATTTTATCCACGGTTTTCTGCATGGATTCTTCGGTACGGTAGATACCGCAACCTTCTTCCATTGAATCGCCCATTTCATCACGGATTTGCGACCAGTTTTCGTTGCCCTCTTGATCCAACAGCGCTTGTAAACGACCAACCACATCTTTCGCTTGTGCATCAACCGCGGCGCTATTCACGTTTTGGCTTTCGACCGCTCTTTGTGCCGCATATTCGCCGGCAACTTTACCGATCACCACCAATTCCGCCAACGAGTTAGAACCCAAACGGTTCGCACCGTGCAAGCCGGAAGAGGCGCACTCGCCCACGGCGAACAAACCTTTGATACGGGTTTCGGCTTGTTGGTTCACTTCGATCCCGCCCATGGTGTAGTGCACCACCGGACGTACCGGAATCGGGGCTTTCGCCGGATCCACGCCTTCATAGGCTTTCGCCAATTCGCAGATAAACGGCAGGCGTTCATGCAGGTATTTCTCACCCAAATGACGCAGATCTAAATGCACCACGTCCACGCCTTTGGCGGTTTTCAGGGTGCGCCCCAAACGCCACTCTTGCCAGAAGGCTTGCGAAACTTTATCGCGCGGCCCCAGTTCCATATATTTGTTTTCCGGTTTCCCGATCGGGGTTTCCGGTCCGAGACCGTAGTCTTGCAGGTACCGATAGCCGTCTTTATTGACCAAAATACCGCCTTCGCCGCGACAACCTTCGGTCATTAAAATCCCGGTATTCGGCAAGCCGGTCGGGTGATATTGTACGAACTCCATATCACGTAACGGCACGCCATGACGATATGCCATCGACAAACCGTCGCCGGTTACGATACCGCCGTTAGTGTTGAAACGGAAGGCTCGGCAACCGCCGCCGGTGGCGATCACCACCGCATTGGCATTAATTTGCACCAAAGTGCCTTCCATCATATTCATTGCGACCACGCCGCGGGCATGACCGTCATCGGTCAAAATATCCAATACGAAGTGTTCGTCGTAACGGATAATTTGCGGGAATTGGATAGAGGTTTGGAATAAGGTGTGCAACAAGTGGAAACCGGTTTTGTCGGCGGCGAACCATGTCCGTTCGATTTTCATGCCGCCGAAGCGGCGTACATTGACTTCGCCATCTTCACGGCGGCTCCAAGGGCAGCCCCAACGTTCCAGTTGGGTCATCTCAATCGGCGAATGTTCGACAAAATGTTCGACCACATCTTGTTCGCACAGCCAGTCACCGCCGGCAACCGTATCGTGGAAATGCTTGTCATAACTATCTTCAGATTTGATGACCGCAGCAGCGCCACCTTCGGCGGCTACAGTATGACTACGCATCGGATATACTTTTGATATTAATGCAATTTTCAGGTTAGGATTGGCTTCCGCCGCTGCGATTGCAGCCCGTAAACCACCGCCGCCTGCGCCCACAATTGCAATATCGACATTAACAGTTTGCACGATATTCCTCCAGTTCAGGTATGAGTAAAAGTAAATGATATAACGTCAAAAAGTAAAATGAATAAGGGTTTGCATTTTTGATCAAGGTCATTCTGCCATTTTTTTAATGACAACTTAATTGTTTTTTCCCAAATACGCCGAAAAAGAAAACGTTTCGTGATCTACCTCAAAAAAGTTAGTCGATTGAATAACTTACTTTTATGGTCAGGTATTCAGTCTCGCTGAAATGAAGATTCGATTGTCGCATGGCTGGATAATCGATAAAATGTGCACCTAATGTTTACGGGCAAGTAGATTATTGGCAAAGTCATTGATGAAGTAGCGTAGGGGCGGATTAGATATCCGCCCGTTTACGAAGTGCGGTATAAGTATTTAATCTGCAATGAAAAAATGCAAAGTGCGGTTCGGGCGGATATCTAATCCGCCCCTACTTTTGCAATTGACTATCTTGCCAATAATCGGACTTTATTTTGGATATCATAGTTATGATTTTACAACAGCAATGGCAGCCGAGCGCGCCGATTAAAAACATTATCGCCAGAGCGCGGATTACGGCGGAATTACGCAGCTTTTTCATTGATCGCGGGCTACTGGAAGTGGAAACGCCGATTTTAAGCGAATACGGCGTCACCGATGTGCATTTGTCGGTGTTTGAAACCCGTTTTACCGCGCCATTTCAAGCGCAGGAAAAACCGCTGTTTTTGGGCACAAGCCCGGAATACCACATGAAACGCTTGTTGGCGGCGGGTAGCGGCCCGATTTTTCAGATCTGCAAAGTGTTCCGCAATGAAGAGGCCGGACGCCATCACAACCCGGAATTTACCATGTTGGAATGGTACCGACCGCACTTTGATATGTACCGTTTGATTAATGAAGTGGATGACTTATTGCAACAGATTTTGGATTGCGAACCGGCGGAATCCTTCAGCTATCAGTTTATTTTTCAGGAATATGTCGGCCTCGATCCGTTGTCAGCGGAAAAAAGCGAGTTGATTAAAAAAGCCAAAGAACACGGTTTGGTCGGCGCGGAGAATGAGAATCGCGATACCTTATTGCAATTTCTATTCAGCCAAGTGGTGGAACCGAAAATCGGACAGGACCGACCGACGGCAGTGTACTATTTCCCGACTTCACAAGCGGCATTGGCACAAATCAGTTCGGAGGATCATCGGGTTGCCGAACGCTTTGAGTTTTATTATAAAGGGTTGGAATTGGCGAACGGTTTTAATGAACTGACCGACGCAAACGAACAGTTGCACCGTTTTGAACGCGACAACAAACAGCGCGCGGCAATGGGGTTGCCGCAACGAGAAATCGATCAACGGTTTATCTCGGCTTTACAGCAAGGAATGCCGCAATGTTCCGGTGTGGCGCTGGGGGTGGATCGGTTAATGATGATTGCGTTGGGGCAACAAGAGATTGCCGAGGTGATCAGTTTTGGCATTGAGTATGCGTAAGTCGGTTTTTGGCTAATCTCTTTTCCCCATTTTTCTGGTGAAAAATGCTACTTCCTCCGCTTGCGGAGGGGGGATCCGAAGGACGGAGGGAGAATTTATCAATCAATGAACAGGTTAATTCAAAAAAGGAAACAACATGTCAGAATTATTTATTGCTGCGATTTTAGGGATCGTTGAAGGCTTGACCGAGTTTTTGCCGGTGTCTTCGACCGGACATTTGATTATCGCCGCACATTTTTTAGGTTTCACCGGCGAAAAAGCGTCGACTTTTGAGGTGATTATTCAGTTAGGTTCGATTCTTGCGGTGGTGGTGGTATTTTGGCGCAAAATGTTCGGCTTAATCGGCATTCATTTCGGCGTCAAACCCGATCACAGCCAACCGCACTTGACCCTATTGCATATTATTTTAGGCATGATTCCGGCGGTGGTGATCGGCTTGGCGTTTCACAGCACGATTAAATCATGGTTCAATGTTGAAAACGTCATCTACTCTTTAGTCATCGGTGGTATTTTATTATTGATTGCGGAAAAATTCCGCCCGCGCGTCACGGCAAATACGGTCGATCAAATCAGCTATAAACAAGCGTTTGCCATCGGCGTGTTCCAATGTCTTGCCTTATCTCCGGGCTTCTCCCGTTCCGGCGCCACGATTTCCGGCGGCTTGTTGATGGGCGTGGGACGTCATGCGGCGGCGGAATACTCCTTTATGCTTGCCGTGCCGATGATGATGGGCGCCACCGTGTTGGATCTGTATAAAAGCTGGCACTTTCTTTCCCTCGACGATTTGCCGATGTTTGCCGTCGGTTTCGTGATGGCGTTTATCGTGGCGATGTTAGCGATTAAATGGCTGCTCAACCTGATTAGACGTATTTCCTTCGTACCGTTCGCAATTTACCGTTTTGTGGTGGCGATAGTGTTGTATTTTGTGTTTCTTTATTAATTAGCCATTTATCATCAACATAGTTAATCAAAAGAGCGGTTCGCTTTCTGATCTGCACCCCAAAAGTTGGACTAAATCTCCAACTCAGTAAGGTGCAGATTTTTATTTAAGACGTTATTTTGATAAAATTAATAATAACCAATCAAATCTTCTCAATTGTATTTTATTGTATAGCTGTCTTGTCTTGTCTTGTCTTGTCTTGTCTTGTCTTGTCTTGTCTTGTCTTGTCTTGTCTTGTCTTGTCTTGTCTTGTCTTGTCTTGTCTTGTCTTGTCTTGTCTTGTCTTGTCTTGTCTTGTCTTGTCTTGTCTTGTCTATTGAAAATGGCGAATTGGTAAATAAATTTACTCCATTTTTTTGTTGCCGCATGTTGGTGTAAGCTTTAAATCCATATTTGACGCGGTATGGTTAATTATCTTTGGCGCTCCAATTAACGAGGAAGTCTCACTGGATACCAAAAAACAAGCATTTAAAGTAATCTATAGTATGCTTATAGTAAATTAATTTCCGTTAATTTTATGTTTTGTTAATGTATTGGGGTGTTTTTGGGGTGAAAATTTCACATTTGACGATTTATTTGCAAATAATGTTTTTAAAATACAAATTCACTAACTCCATTTATTTTGATTTTATTAACTATGCGTTAGTTTTATTTGATTTGAATGTTAGCTGACTTTTTTCTGACAATCACATGCTATGATTTCGCCAGACTAAATTTATCTATAATTAGTTTTGTTTGGCGACAGTAAATTCAGTGTTGTGAGTTTTGTGAATTGTGTCAACGAAAATTTCATCTTGATCTATTGTTTTTTATTTTAAAAGTTATTTTAAAAGTTATTTTAAAGTACGGTTTTTGTTGCCTAAAAATATTTTTAACGATGGATAAGAATGGAATGAAAAGGAATCGCACCGAATGAAATATATACCTTTAATATGGCTAGCTAAAATAAAAATTACATTTCATACATTTAAGAAAAACCAATCCGGAGTCACGGCAATTGAGTATAGTTTGATTGCACTTGCAATAACAGCCTTAGTGGTTGTCGCGCTTTTCTATAATGGCGGTTCGGTAATTAGTGCATATACAGAAAAATTTACCCAGTTGGCAGATTTGGTTCAGAAGGCATTAACTGATAGTTAAGATTGTTTGACAGAATATCAATATTGGATAAGCAATGATTCATGGGTGTTTATCGAGTATTGCATATAACGCAACTTGTTTCATTATCAATAATTGAAATCAGTTGTCAGGCTTCCCGCTCAAGGGGATTTTTTTATTTTTTAGTTCTTAAGGAAAACACAATTTATGTTAACGAATATTAAAAGTGCGGTTTCTCGCTTAAAAAGAAACGAAAAAGGGGTAACGGCGATTGAGTATGGCTTGATTGCGGTTGCGGTTGCGGTTTTAGTGGTTGCGGTATTTTATAGTGATACCGGATTTATCAAAAAATTACAAGGCAAATTTGACACCCTAACGACACAAGTAGAAGGTGCAAAATTGGATACTGATAAGAATGGTGGTACTGGTGGTACTGGTGGTACTGGTACTGACACGAACCCGTAATTATTTTTAACATACTCAGGAATAAATATTTTCGGATATTTATTCCTGTTTGGACAAACGATGACATTTTACTATGTGCAACAAAGTTTGTTATTAATCATAGTGGTATTACTGATGATAGTCAGTTGGACGGATATCAGTCAACGAATTATCAGTAATACCACTGTATTAACTTTACTGATTTTTATTGTGCCATTTAGTTTTTTATTTTACGGCGAAGTATTTTTCAGTAATGCGTTATATAGCTTGGCTGTCGGCTTTGTTATTTTTTATTTCGGAATTATCGGTGGTGGTGATGTCAAACTGATTACGGTATTGATGTTGGCAACACCGACAACCCAAATCGTACCATTTCTTTTTTTAACTTCTTTGGTCGGTTTGCTGTTAGTGATTATCGGCTGGATTTTCTTTCGCCGTTCGATTAAAGAAAATGGTTTGCCGTACGGAGTGGCAATTGCCGCCGGCTTTTTATTAACCCTTTGGGGAATGAATTGATTTTTAAAGATTAGGATTCGGATAATGAATTACCGCATATTGTTTGTCATTTCTTTAATAATTATTGCCGTTGGTTTTGGCGGTTTGTTTTTAATCGGCGATCAGCAACCGGTTGTGCTAGAGCAAAATCAAAGTGCGGTACAACCGGTGGCAGAAGCCAAAAAAGAAAAAACGATTACCGTTGCACTTGCAACAACGGCATTAGAAGCCGGGCGCATTTTGCGTAAAAGTGATTATAGTCTGCGTGAAATAACGGTTAATGCAGATGATGAAGAAATGTTGCAACAACTTAAAACTGATGTTTTATCACTGTTTAAAGCCGATCAGCCGCTATCACTCGAAGGCTTTTTATTAACGGAGAATATTGAAGCCGGCAGCCGTTTAAATACCGATATCTTGATTTCACCAAATGATAGTCGTTTTTTCTTTGAAAGCTTAGACAACGGGCAAGTGGCTTATCGTGTCTATATCGGCAATGGGCATCAATTTTTATTAGAGTCATTGCATGCGGGAAATACAGCGACATTGTATCTGCAACATATCAATTATCAATTTTCGCGTGAAAATAAAGATAACCGCCGCGTTGATGAAGTGGTGAAAAATTTGGAAATTTTAACCGTTGAACGTTTTCAAGCCGAAAGTGCGGTTGAGAAAGAATATGCCGGTTATGTTACGTTAAAAATGGATACCTCCGATTTATTGAAAATTTTCCGTTTACCGCCAGGGGCAAGATTATTGCCGATTCCGCAAGAAAAATCGAATACGCCAATAAATAATCGCGGTATCTTTATTCGTACATTGAGAGGTTGAGATGTCAAGAAATACGTCAACGCTAACGAGAGTTCTAAATCCTATCATTATTTGGTTAGTGCTGTTGTTCTGTATGAATGTTAGTGTCAGTTATGCTGCCAATATTACATTAGCAGTCGGAGAAACCCGCACAATCAAATCTAACGTAAAAATTGATACGATTTTCGGTTCGAACCCGGATATTGCCGATTACGAAATCTTAGATGACTACAGCTATATTATTTATGCTAAAAATGAAGGACGGGCTGAAGTCGGCACTTATAATGAAGCGGGAGAAGTGACGAATAAGGATACGATCACCGTCAATGGATTACTGACGTCAATTAATGATTTAGGTGATACCAATGCGCAAATTCGTGCTCGTTTTCCACAAAGTAAATTATCCGTACAAAAAGTCGGTAAAGCTTATTTAATTGAGGGAGAAGCGGAGTCGGAAGTCGAACGGGAAGAAATTACCCGCATTGTCGGGGAAGCGTTAGGGGCTGGAAAATCGGTGCGTAGTACTAACTTGAATGGTGAAGCCGTACCTTTTTTAGAGAAAGCAGAATATGCCGGTGTGGTTGATCATTCACAGTTTAATGAGACTACGCAGATTAATGTCAAATTGTCAGTGGTGGAGGTGAATAAAGACTTCTCGGAAAGTATCGGCATTAATTGGAGCAACCTCAGCGGCTCGGTGATCGGCGGTTTTACCAGTTTAACCACAAACGCCAACACTGCCAGAGGTGGGTATTATGGCAAAATTGATGCCAACAGTTTTAATGCCTTTATCAATGCGCTGAATAATCAATCCAATGCGCGGATTTTAGCCGAACCGAATGTGTCGATGATCTCAGGCGAAACCGCCAATTTATTGGTGGGAGGGCAAATTCCGTTTGCCAGCCGTGATAAAGACGGCACCACCATTACCTATAAAGATTTTGGGGTACAGCTGGCAGTTGGGGCAAAAATTCAAAAAAATAACCGTATCCGTATGATTTTAGGACAAGAGGTTAGCAGTATTGCCGGTTCGTATAATTATGAAGTGGGCAATGTGCCGTATTTCAACACCCGCCGTTCCAAATCCACGATTGAATTGGCGGATGGCGAAAGTTTTATTTTAGGCGGTTTGCTCAGTTCGGAAGATATTGAGGGATTGTCGAAACTGCCGATTCTGGGCGATATTCCGATTCTAGGCGCCTTTTTCCGCCATGCCACGACCGAGCGACGCAATAAAGAGTTGGTGATTATCGCCACCGTCAACACCGTGCGTCCGTTGAATCGCGAGCAGATCGAATATCCGACTTTTGAACGCACCGGCACGCTAGAACGCTTTTTTAATTTCACGCCGGTGAAAGACGGTTTCCAAAAAACCTTGGCAACGAATTTCTTAGAAAGAGGCGGATTTATTCAATGATCAGTAAAAAACAGAACATATTCCAATGGATTCTGCTAAGTGGCATTTTATGTTTTAGTTTACCGGCAAGTGCGGTTTCCGGTGTGTTTGCCAAGAATAAGGCGGTTGCGCCGTTGCAAAGTGAACATCATGCCGGCGAACGCTTACAGGTGCGGCAGTATGTGCCGTTAAATTATTCCGAGGTGGAATTGCGTAATTTAGTCAACCGCACTTTGCGTGAAGTGGGCAGTCGCAGCGACAAACAAATTTATATTGTGTGGACCGATAAGCAGAGCCAAAAAATGGCGGCTATTTTGAAAAAAGCGCTATTGAAAAAACAGCTTGCCGCCAAACAATTAACGGTGGCGAAAAGCCAATACCGGCATGATATTTATCCGCTGTATATCGAAATTCACAGCTTTGAAGCGCAAACCCAAGCTTGTACGTTGCGTGCGGCGGAACAACGTTTGGATCCTGAGTCACAAGAATTTTGCGCCACCAAAAATAATTCGCGAGCACAATTACGCAATCCGGCAGCCAATCCCTAATCACCAGAATAAACAGGAACAGAGCTTATGTTGTTATCCGGCAACACCACAACGATTTTAAATCCCGGCGCAAAAGAAGTGCAGGTCATTTCCTTGCGCGAAAATGTGCGGCAGGAAATTGCGCAATTGCTACGCACGCAAGGCATGCCGGTGGTGAAAGAGATCGATCAGGATTTTTTCAGTAGTCAGAATTTACAATTCGATGCGGAAAAAATTTCCGGCATTGTAATTGACATTGAACAAATTGATGATGTCGAGTCAACGGTTAACGCCATTTACGGTTTGATTCCGCAAGGGGTATGGTATTGCTTGGTCGGCGATAGCGATTCGATCAGCACCGCACAAACATTTCTAAACCGCGGCGTGTTGTATTTCCATTTCGGTTCGCAAAAAAGACAAATGGTGCGCCAAATTATTTCCGGTTTAAGCGTGCCACGGGTGCGCACCACGATCAATATATCGGTACTGGGCTGCAAGGGCGGTGTTGGTGCGACCTTTCTCAGCGCACAGTTGGCGAATTTGATCGCCGAGAACAAAAAAATTCCGGTGTTGCTGGCGCAGGAAAGTCGCGGTTCGCAGGATTTAGATTTGTTGTTTGACAAGCGAATACAGGCTGATGTGGTCGAATTTAGCGACTTTTTGGATCTGTTCAGCGGCGATTTGCATAAATTAAAAGAGAGCCAGTTAGACAAATACAATTTTATTCTGCATGACCGCCCACTGTTTACCGCGAAAAAAGAGGAATTCACGGCTTATCTGCAAGAGAGTAATAATTTTATTCTGGTGATTGAACGCAAAATGCACGCCATTCGTTTGGCAAAAAGTTTCTTGGAAGAGTGTTCCCGCGCACAACAAGCGGATTCTAAAGCGCGGCGGGTGTTTATCTGCATTAACGATCATCAGGCGGAAACGGCAAAACTGATGGCAACCGCCGATATTGAACGTCTGTTGGGACAACCGGTTGACACGGTGTTTCCTCTATTGAAAAAAACGGCGGGTAAAGTGCTGGCAGTCGATATCGGTAAGGGCGGAAAAAAAGCGCTCACAGAATTGGTGCAAAAATTACTTGGCGCAAACAATAAAGTGCGCCCGAAAAGCAAAAGCCTGTTTGTTTCACTGTTCCGTGCCATCAGCGGAAAATAACGGAGTAAGTGATGTTGAGTTTGGAATTGCAGCGGTTTTTCCGTGCCGAGTTGATGAAAAACATTGATATTGAGAAATTAGACAGTTTCGCCGGCGAGCGCGATAAGTTGATTGATCAATTCCTGCAAGACATTATCCGCATTAGCGCCGAAAGCGAAAAATACCTGAGTGCGCCCGATGCCCGTTTTATGGCGGAAGCGGTGGTCGATGAAATCGAAGGCTATGGTCCGTTGCGCGAATTGATGGAAGACGAAAGCGTCAATGATATTTTGGTTAACGGCCCGGAAAATGTCTGGGTGGAACGTTACGGGATTTTGGAAAAAACCAATAAACGTTTTATTGATAATACCCAACTGACTGAAATCGCCAAACGCATGGTGGCAAAAGTCGGACGGCGGATCGACGACAGCCGTCCGCTGGTGGATTCGCGTTTACCGGACGGCAGCCGTTTGAATGTGGTGATTGAGCCGATTGCATTGGACGGCACGTCGATTTCAATCCGTAAATTCAGTAAATCGAAAAAATCGTTGCAAGAGCTGGTCAATTTCGGCTCGATGACGTTGGAAATGGCGAATTTTCTGATTATTGCCGCGCGTTCGCGGGTGAATATTATTGTGTCCGGTGGTACCGGCTCGGGCAAAACGACCTTACTGAATGCCCTTTCCAGTTATATTTCGCCGACCGAACGGATTTTGACGTTGGAAGATACGGCGGAATTAAAATTGGATCAGCCGCATGTGCTGCGTTTGGAAACGCGGTTAGCCGGGGTGGAACACACCGGTGAGGTCAATATGCAGGATTTGGTGATCAACGCCTTGCGGATGCGGCCGGAGCGAATCATTGTCGGGGAGTGCCGCGGTGCGGAAGCGTTTCAAATGTTGCAGGCGATGAACACCGGGCATGACGGTTCGATGTCGACTTTGCACGCCAACAGTCCGCGTGACGCCACCGCCCGTTTGGAAAGTATGGTGATGATGGCAAGTGCGGCGTTGCCGTTGGAGGCAATCCGACGCAATATCGCTTCGGCGGTAAATTTAATTATTCAGGCTTCGCGCCTGAATGACGGTTCGCGCAAAGTCGTGAATATCACCGAAATTATGGGCATGGAAAGCGGGCAAATTGTGATGCAGGATATTTTCAGTTACGAACCGAGTAAATATCGTGATGAAAACGGCAAAATTACCGGGCGTTTTATTTGCCACGGTTTATTGAGCCGTTCGATTGTGGCGGAGAATGCCAAAGTGTTTAATTTAAGTAACGAGTTACAGAGTATTTTCGGACAGATAGAATAACCGGGCAGGCGGAATGAATTTATATTATCTGATTTTGTTATTCGGCGTATTGTTGATTGTATTCACCTTGCTCAATTGGTTTAAGGTGAAGAAAACGGTCAGCAGTAAAGAGTACCGCACTTCGTCTTTTTTCAGCCGTTGGCTTGATACGGTATCGCTCAGGGTCAGAAAATGGCTGTATTACTTTAGTTTCGGCAAACCGAAAAATATTCCGATTCACGGCGCGGTGCTGTTTTTTATGCTGTTTATTTCCTTGCTGCTCAACAGTAAGTTTCTGAAATTCGATAATTATCTATTTTTGTTTTCGGTGATTGTGGTGTTTATCTATGCCGTGTGGTTTCTAGGCAATAAGCGCAATAAGAAAATATTTGAAAATACCTTTCCGGAAGCGATTCAGGTGATTGTGTCGGCGACGTCGTCCGGTGCCGGTTTGTTACAGGCGTTGGAACGCTGCGGACAAAATATCTACGGACCGTTGGGCAGCGAGTTTCAGCAGATTTACCGTCGTTTAGCGATTGGCGAAGATGCCTCGTCGGTCTTTGCCGACAGCTACACCCGTTATCCGTATAAGGAATATTACTATTTTATTATGATTATCAAGCTGAATTTGGCGCGCGGCGGGCAGATTCGCGAGGTGATTTCCCGTTTGGGCAAAGTGATCACCGACAGTAAAAAGATGGAACAGCGCAAAAAATCGATGACATCGGAAGCGCGAATGTCGGCAATGATCGTTGCTTGTATTCCGCTATCGTTTTTTGTGTTTATGCGTTTTTTTATGACGGAAAACTTCGACTTTGTAATGAATGATCCGAGCGGACGAATCGTATTGTATTACGTGCTCGGCAGCGAATCATTAGGCTTGTTTATTGTCTGGTGGTTGATGAGGAAATCGACATGATTCCGTTTGTGGCGTTTTATCTGGCGTTGATTGCATTCGGCATAGTGGTGCTGGTGATGGCATTTTTTGCCAAACGTAATTTCAGCAAAAATATGCAGATTTTGGTGCAGGACAGTTATCCGTTGTCGCAAGAAAATAAGAAAAAGAAAAAAGAACCTAAAAAATCGCAAAAACAACTGGAAGTGGAGCAGATTATTGCGGCTAACCATACCTTGATTCATTTTCTGTTTACGTTAGATAAAAATGTAAAAGTAAAATTCGGGCTAATTTTTATCATACTGGCGGGCTATTACGTTTTTAGCGATAACAAAC
The DNA here is from genome assembly GCF_053570785.1 of Testudinibacter sp. P80/BLE/0925. The sequence continues at coordinate 1,492,035 of NZ_CM131636.1, forward strand.
GGCTGGAAGATATGATGATTCCGGCGGTTTTGATCATGATCTTTTTTGTGATTTTTCCGGCAATGTTGGGCGGTATGCTGATTAAAGGCCGCCTGAAAAAAATGATGGAGGATTTTCCCGGTTTTATTGATTTGGTGGCGGTGAATCTGCAAGTCGGTCTGAGTATCGAGGCCTCGATCAAATATGTGGCAAATGATTTTAGTACGTTGAATAAAGATTTAGCAGCAGTACTGCTGCGTATGATTCGCAAAGCCGATGTTACGGGTTTAGAGAGCGGTTTGGTGGAGTTGGCGCAATCGCTGCCGACACAGGAAGTGAAGATGTTTTGTACCGTGTTGCAGCAGAGTCTGAATTTCGGCTCGTCGATTTATGCGCATTTGATTCAGCTATCTGCCGATTTGCGTGAAATGCAGCTGTTGGTGATTGAAGAAAAATTGGGCACATTGTCAGCCAAAATGAGTATTCCGTTAATTATTTTTATTATGGTGCCGATTATTATTCTGATTGTTGCACCGGGCTTTATGAGGGTATTTCCAAGTGTACTTTAAAAAAATCATTTCAGTCAGTGTGTTGGCATTATTGTTGGCAGGCTGTGTGAATCCGGCGGCAAATTCCGGCAAAACGCAATACAGCGCACAGCAAATTAGCGAAAAAGAAACCTTTTTTCAAAGCAGCGGTGATTATCGCGGCTTGATTAGCTTATATCGCGATATTTTGAGAAACGGCGAAAACAGCGCAATTCGCTATAAATTGGCGGAAAGTTACTACTACGCCGGCGACAGCAAATCCTCTAATTTTTACTTAGAACCGTTGCTCGGCGGTAATCACGGCAAGCTCAACAAGGATATTTTTCTGTTGAAAATCAAAAACGATATTCAGCTTAAACAATATCAACAGGCGATCGTGCAAGCCGATGCCTATTTGAAACAGCAGCCGCAAGAAGGGCAGGCGTATAACTTGCGCGGCATTGCCTATGCGCATTTGGGCAATTTGGATCAAGCCTATCGTGATGTGATGTCGGCAAGAGAGCGCTTTATTTCCGACAGCGTAGCGGTGAATAATTTAGCAATGCTGAACATTTTGGATAAGCAATACCGTAACGCAGTTAATTTGCTATTGCCGCAATATCTCAACGGTGAGAGGGAGCCGCGTTTAATTCATAATTTGGTGTTTGCTTTGGTGAAAAGCGGCGATTTGGCGTATGCCAAAGATATTATTTTGAAAGAGAAATTGAATACTTCACCGGATTTGTTGATCGGCGCATTGCAAAAAACCGAAAAGAATTCGGATAAAGTCAAACGCTAGCAACGGTTGCGCACGGAGTAGCGGAGATGAAAAGTATAAAGCAATTTTTACGTAGTGTACGAGGCGTTTCAAGCGTTGAATTCGCTTTAACCGTGCCGTTCTTTATTTTGCTGTTGAGCATGGTGTTTGAGCTGGCAAGAATCAGCCTACTCTCCGCTTATTTGGATTTTGCCTTGAGCGAAGCGTCGCGTGAAGCCAAAAATCGTTATCTCGGTAGCGGGGATTATCAACGGATTTTTGAACAAAAATTAAAAGATGAAAAAATTTGGCGGTTTTTAAATGCAGGCGGCACGTTTCAAATTCAAACTGATTATGCCGATGATTTGCGCGCACTGTTACAGAATCGCTATCGTGAGCCGACATTCGACAAAGACGGCAAACCGGTTGCACCGATCGGCTCAAATGCAGGTTTGGCGCGTTATTCGTTTACTTATACCCATAACTCGTGGATTCCGTTGGTGCCGCAGGAATGGTTCACGCCGATTTTTCAGCGTCAAATTGTGGTGGTACAGGAGTATGAACGTTCTTTGTTCCCGTTTGTGTCAGACGGTTTATTGTGATTATTGGAAAACAGCAGGTTGTGATGTTACGGATTAAACGGCGTTTACTGGCTAATCAGCAAGGCTCGGTGAGTATTGAGTTTATCTTTGCCGCCATGTTTTTATTGATTATTTTTGCCTTTATGGTGGATTTGGTTACGTTGCGATCTACCTTAGGCAAATTGGATCGTACCAGCAACAGCTTGGTGAATATTTTGCGTGAAAGAACGCAGTTTTATGCCGGAAGGGCTGAGATTAACGCTCAGGACGCTGCGGATTTAAAAAGTTTAGCGCAGGGGATGTTGCAGTTAAATCAACCGATCGGAATCTTTCTTGAACGTTGGGGAGAAGAGCAAAACGGGGTTATTTCTCTAGGCGATGAGAATTGCCGTCCGGCAGTGAGTTTAACTCGGCAGGCGAACTTATCCCCGCGTTCGGAAATTTCCAATACCCGTCGCATTCCGTTATATCAAGTGACGTTATGTACCGAAACCGGCAGTTTATTTCGGGCAATGCTGCTGGATAAAGAAAACCGAACCAATAATTTTGTGCGCTCTTCTTCGATTGCTGTGAGTCGTTAGGGCTGGGAACGAGTGGAGGTTTAACTAATGAAAATGGTCTCTTGGTTAAAACAACAGCTTGCTATTTTTTGGCAGGATCAGCGCGGCGTGTATATGATTATGGTCGGGCTGCTGAGTTTTGTATTGCTGGCGATCACCGCACTTGCGGTGGATGGCAGCGGTTTATTACTGGATAAAGCCCGTTTAGGCGACAGTATGGAACAAGCCACCATGGCGCTGGCGGCGGAGAATAATTTAAACCGTAATGATGAGCACCGTTTAGATGAGAATTATGCGACTAAGGGGGAGCGGTTAGTCAAAGATGCCTTTTTCTTTAACAACAGCAAGGTACATCGGCGCGATCAAGAGTTGATTAAAGGCTATATCCGCGCCTATATGCCGAATGTGAAATTTTTTCAGGATTTCGATTACGATTGCACTTTCCGCCAATTGAAAGATGACAAAGGCAATATTATCAATACGCCGATTGTGTGCTGGGCAAACGGCGAAGTGAAACGCCCGTCTTGGTTGTTTTTAAATGATGTCAAAACCACCTTTGCCAAAGAGGAGCGGATCAGTTCCAGCGGTATTGCGGCAATTAAACAGGCTTCGGTGATTCCGTTGGATGTGATGGTGGTGGCGGATTTGTCTACGTCGATGAACTGGATTACCACAGAACGGCGTACGCCTTATTATCATAGGGAAGAAAGCAAATTAACCATTTTAAAATCGGTGATGAGTGAAATTTCCGATATTTTGCTTGATACTAATCCGGCAAAAGCCAGCCCGTATAATCGGTTGGGCTTTGTTTCTTTTGCCGTCGGTGCGCAGCAGCTTGGCGACACTGGAAATTGTGTGATCCCTTTTTACGGACGGAATGGCGAAACATCGGATCAAAGTTCAAATGCGATTGTCACTAGAATTAGAAATGGAGATATTGGCGGCTTTTTAAATTATTTTCCGAGATATATTGACTATGATAAAACGATTAACAGTATTCGCTCTTTCGATGGCAAGCAAAAACGCTATCCGTTGCATTATCCGAAAGGGCGGTGGTGCTTGTCTAACAACCGTCAACACAATACGACGCAGGCATGGTTTGGCGTGAAGGATAAAGCGGTGTTGAAATCCGAGTTTAGCCGGTTGTCTGCCTTCGGTGCCACTTTGGTCAGCTCCGGAACATTAATCGGTGCTAATTTGGTTATGGACAAAAATACCAATGTGAATATCGATGAAATCAAGGAAAATACCCAACGGATTTTGTTAATTTTATCCGACGGACAAGACGAGATGACCGGAGAAAATACTTTGGGGGAAAATAATTATCGCAATATTACCAAGAAGCTGATTGAAAAGGGAATGTGTACCGAAATCCGCAACCAGATGAATAGCCTGCAAGATCCGCGTTTCCGTGTCAGACCGAGCCGAATTGCATTTGTGGTATTCGGTTATACGCAAAGTGCGGATCAAGAGGCCGCATGGAAACATTGTGTCGGCGCAACCAATTATTATCGTGCGGACAATAAAACCGAACTACTCAATGTGTTTAAACAAATTATCGGCTTCGAGGAAGAAGTCGGACGACCAACTTTTCAGTTTTAACCAAATCAATTACAAGAGGATATTATGCAGTTATTCAAATCAAAAACCGTGGCACTGGGCGCATTGTTGCTGGGGTTGTTTTCGTTCAATGCCACGGCACAGGACAAAGATTATCGCTATTATGAAAATGCCAAAATCGCGGTGAATTATAATGGCGAGGTCGGCTACCTGTTGCAAAAACTTGCCGATCAAATGAAAGTCGGCTACTTGTCTTATAACGCCGATTCGTCGCAGCCGATTGTGATTAAACAAGCGGAAACGCAAACGCTGAGAGCGTTATTGGACTCCGTCAACGGGCAATTAAAAGGCAATACCGTGCAGTTTGATACCCTTGGCAACCGCACTTTGTTAGTGTTGTCGGACGGCAAAGAACCGATTGTGCGGCAATATATCGGACCGATGGTTTTCGGGGGCGAGCAGCCGCAGCAAAACAATATCCAAGTCACCTTACCTGAAACGAAAAAAGGCGATACGATCGGTGCGGTAGAGGCGAGTGATAATGCAGCGGAAGAACAGTTATCCGAAGCCGATCAAAAAATACGCGAGAAAGAAACCAAGATTATTGACGCGATTATTCAAGAAAGCGCCGATGAAAAAGTGTTGGCTAAATATAAAAAGAAAAAATCGCCCGAATATCGGGCGCTGCCTAACACGCCGTTGTTAGGTTTGGAAGATATTAAATCCACACCGATCAGCACTTTTTTACTGTTTTCACCGGAAACTGATGTCAACGAGTATTCAGTGAAAGGTCCGTTTGAAAAAATCGGCAAATGGGGCAGTGTGATTGCGATTTCACATAAAACTTGGAAAGCGCCGGTTGAAATTCGTGTATTTAACAGCGAAAAAGAAGAATTGCGGCTGCTGAAAAAATAGTCTTTGCTTGTTTGACCGCACTTTTAATTAACCACACTTACCTTTCTATTGTTTAGGTTCTGCTGGTCTGAGCCGCGCTTTGTCTATTTTGTCTTAAAAAAACGAGCATATTGCCGCACCCTGAAATCAAGCGTATTGAATTCGGGATTTTCTGCTTTCAAGCGTTTATATTCCGCCATGCTGCCGACCGCACGGTTTGCCGCGCCGGAGGGGGCGGTGAGGGAAACTGTAGTCAAAGTGCGGTTTTGCCAGTCAAATTGATGAATGCGCGGCACGCTGTCATCAACCAACTTAAGGTGTAAACCTGCGCTTTTTAAATGCTGACGAAACAGATATTCCGGGCCGTTTTTGCTGTTGCCGCCGGTGAACAGCAGAGTGTTGATCCGCGGGTTGTCGCGTAAATAATCCAGCAACGGGCGCAGTTTGATCTGTTGCATTCCCGAATCGGAAGCGTCAATCTTGACGCGGCGGCATTGTTCGACCATATCGCAAATGCCGATGTTATGTTGAATTAAAAAATGCTTACGCTGCTCAACCGCACTTTCACTGTTTTCAAACAGAAAATCAATGGCGAAAATTTTTCCCAAGATTAACCAAAGCTGCCCGTCGCGGCTGCCGTAGCAAAAATCCACATCATCGGGTTTGAGCAAGCCTTGTGAAAAGCGTGGCGGCGGCAGCGTGCCGACAATCAGCTTGTCGGCAGTTGCCGGGATAAAAGGCGGATAGGGATGTCGGTGTAAAAACACGTTAGCTGCGCTCACTGCGGTGATGTTCACCTTCCTGCAAATTTTGAATCAAAATCTTGGATTTGCGCTGATAGTTGTAGTGTTCGCGTTTGTCTTTCGGCAAGTCGTCCACCTCGGCGATTTTGAAGCCGCGTTCTTGGAACCAATGCACGGTGCGGGTGGTCAGCACAAACAGTTGTTTGATTTTCAATTTGCGGGCGCGTTTTTGTAATTCTTCCAACAGGATATCGCCGCGCGAGGAATTGCGGTAATCCGGGTGCACCGCCACACACGCCATTTCCGCCATGCTTTCTTCCGCATACACATTCAAGGCGGCACAGGCGATCACCACGCCGTCGCGTTCGATAATGGTGTAGTTGCCGATTTCCATCTCCAACTGTTCGCGTGAGCGTTTCACCAAAATCCCTTGTTGTTCGAACGGTTGAATCAAAGCCAGCAAACCGGCGATGTCTTGAATGGTGGCGAGGCGAACGGTTTCCGAACTTTCCATCGACACCTGTGTTCCGATCCCGTCACGGGAGAACAATTCTTGCAACAACGTGCCGTCCTCTTCGTAATTCAGTAGGTGGGAACGCTTAATTCCGGCACGGCTGACATCAATCGCCGCTTGTAAAAAGCGCGCTTGCGAGCTGTGATAATGCCCGTTTTCGATTAACTCATGCAGATGAACCGCGGCACGTTGCGGGAATAAATCGGCGATAATCTCGCCGTTTTCATCACGAATACCGTCATCGGCACAAAAGCCGATCAGTTTTTCCGCATTCAGTTTAATCGCCACTTGGGTGGCAATATCTTCAAACGGCATATTGAAATTTTCACCGGTCACCGACGCGCCGATTGGGCCGAGCAACACAATCGCGTCGTTATCCAACTGTTGCTTAATCGCTTTGATATCAATGCGACGGATTTTGCCGCTCAACAGATAATCCACACCGTCATCAACCCCAATCGGTTGGGCGATCACAAAATTGCCGCTAACCACATTGATACTGTTATTGCTGTGATTGCCGGCGTTAAAGGTGCGCACCGACAGACGGGCGCTGATGTCGAATTGCAGCTTGCCGACCACCTGCTTCACCAACTCTAAGGTTTCGACATCGGTGACGCGAATATTTTTATGATAGACAGGATCGATATTATGCGCTTGCAAGATTTCGTTGATTTGATGACGCACGCCGAACACCACCACCAGCTTGATACCTAAACTATGTAATAGACTAATATCATTGATAATATTAATGAAGTTTTTTGAAGCGATGGTATCGCCGTCGAGCATAATCACAAAGGTTTTATCACGGTGCAGGCTGACGTAAGGCGTGGATTCTCTGAACCATTCGACTAATTCGGTATCGCGTATCATAATCGTCCTATCTAAACTGATTATTGAATAAATATGTTATTATTTTGCATTTTTAATCAGATTAAGCAAGCAAAATAAGTAAATCCGTTCTTTGCCGACCACACTTTTCCCGTTTGCCATGGCAAAAGTGCGGTCAGTTTATTGGGGTTATGGTTTAGTTGGCAAACAGCATTTGCCACATTTCTCTGACAAACGCCCTTTCTACACTAAATTGCGCCTCGCTGACAATCGATTTTTTACCGATCAGGTTTAAATGGTGAATTTCATTGCGTAAATCGACATAACAGCGCTTTAATTGTTTGGTTTGTACCGCACTTAACACGCCCGCCTCCGCCATGCTGTCGAAAATGCGCACGTTATCCGACCAACGGCTCAACTCAGGGTGAGTCGGGGTGTGCGCCAGCACCAAATATTGTGCGATAAACTCAATATCGGTGATCCCGCCCGGATCGGTTTTAATATTAAATAAGCCGTTTTGGGTTTGGGCGAGGTGCCGATACATTTTTTCACGCATTTCACGCACCTCTGTTTTCAGCAGCGTAAGATCGCGCGGGGTGGCAAGCACATCGGCACGAATCTGCTCGAATTGCCGGCGAAGTGCGGTTTCGCCGTAAATCGCACGGGCACGCACCAACGCTTGTCGTTCCCAGGTCCACGCCTCTTGTTGCTGATATTGTTCGAATGCGGCGATACTGCTGACCAGCAAACCGGCAGCCCCCGACGGACGCAGGCGCATATCCACTTCGTACAACACGCCGGCACGGGTATTGATACTGAAAATGCTGATGATTTTTTGCGCCAGTCGCAGATAAAACTGGCTACCGTCGATACTACGCTTGCCGCCGACGGTTTGGCTGTTCGGCGGCGCGTCGTATAAAAACACCAAATCCAAATCGGAATTATAGCCCAGCTCAATTCCGCCCAGTTTGCCGTAGGCAATCACTAAAAAGTTTTTCTGTCCGTCCCGCAAATGCTGTGGCGTGCCGAACCGTTGTACGGTCTGTTGCCATGCCAGATTGACCACGGCGCTGATAATCGCTTCCGCCAGATAAGTGAGATGATCGCTGACTTTCATCACCGGCAGCACCTCTAAAATATCGGCGGCGGCGGTGCGCAGCAGGGTGGCTTGTTTGAATTGGCGCAGGGCGTCGATTTGTTGTTCCTCGTCCTCTTGCGGAATGCGCAGCAGGTACTCCTTCAGCGTGTTGCGATAGTCGCTGAACGGCGGCGGATTAAACAGGGTTTTGTGATCTAACAATTCATCAAGCAAAATCGGATAATTGGCGACCTGTTCGGCGATCATCGGCGACGCGGCACTGAGGCGGATTAGCATTGCCAACGCCGACGGGTGTTCCAACAGCAATTCCAAATAGGTGGTGCGGGTGACGATTTTGTTGAGGATATTCAAAATTTTCGGCAAGACGCTTTCAACCTGCGCATGGGCGAACAGTTTATCCAGCAGGCGCGGCATTAGTTTGTTCAGCACCTCGCGCCCGCGTTGCCCGATATGACGGCGTTGCGTGTCGCGGTAAAATTGCGCCAGCGTTTGCTGCAAGCTTTGTTGTAACGCGTGGCTGAATGAATAGCTTTGCAAGTTATTGCTGAGATAATCCGCATTGTCGCCGAAATGCAAAAAATCGTTCCAAATCGAGTCGTTGTTTTGTTCTTCCTGACTTTCGTTTTCATCGCCGATCAACTGCTTGAACACATGGCGCACACTGTGTTGCTGCTGTTGCAACACGCGATAAAAACCGTTCCAATCTTCAATCGGGTAATTAAGCTGTTGCGTTTCGCCTTGTGCATTCAACACGGTAAATTGGCGGCAGGCGATCACTAACCGCACTTTATCCCGTTCGTTTTGCGGTAACAGTTGGGTTTGCTGATCGTTGATCGCCTGTAGCACGTTTTCCACCCGGCGCAAAAACAGATAGGCGGTGCGCAAGGCTTGTTCTTCTTGTGCTTCAAGCAAATTCAGTTCGACCAAGTGCGGTAGGATTTTGAGTAAGGAACGATGTTGCAAATCCGGTTCGCGCCCGCCGCGAATCAGTTGGAACACTTGTACGATAAACTCCACTTCGCGAATGCCGCCTGCGCCCAATTTGATGTTGTCCAGCAAGCCACGGCGACGGATTTCGCGCTCGATCATCGCTTTCATGTCGCGCAACGATTGGATCACGCTGAAATCAATGTAACGGCGGTAAATAAACGGCTTCAGCATGGTTTTCAGTTGTTGGTGATAGGGATTGCTGTCGTCCTCGCCCATCAGACGCGCTTTAATCATCGCATAGCGCTCCCAATCGCGTCCCTGTTCCTGATAGTAATCCTCCATCGCGGCAAAGCTCAACGCCAACGCCCCGGCATCGCCAAACGGGCGCAGGCGCATATCGGTGCGATAGACAAAGCCGTCGATGGTGTGTTGATCCAAGGCTTTGATAATCCGTTGCGCCAAGCGGATAAAAAACTGCGAATTATCGACACTGCGCCGCGCGCCGACGGTTTCGCCTTTTTCGGGGTAGGTGAAAATCAGATCAATATCGGAGGAAAAATTCAGCTCGAACCCGCCCAGTTTGCCCATGCCCAAAATCAGTAATGGCTGCGGCTGACCGCACTTGTTCATCGGCGTGCCCAATTCCTGACAGATTTTCGGATAGAGCCAATCGCGCGTCGCCACAATCAGACTTTCCGCCAACTGCGAAAGTGCGGTAAAGTTCTGCTCCACCGTCATCAAATTCAAACTTTGACAAAAACTCAACGCCGCCATTTCCCGATTGCGAAAGCGGCGCAACAGCGCATAAAGCTGTTCTTCGGTTTCGACGCGGGCTAATTCCGCTTGCAAACGTGCGGGATAATCCGCACAACTTTGCAACGACGGCGGCTGCTGCGCCCATTGCGCGACTAAGTGCGGTTGTTTGTGCAACACATCGCTCATAAAATCCGAAAGGGAAAGTGCGGTTTGAAGCTGTTGCGCAAATTCGCTTTTGTCTAACAAAGCCACATCGGCAGCTTGCAACAAAGCCTGGAATTTTTCAGTAGGATAAGACGGCTCGAGCGCCATTTTTTGTGACGACATAGAAATCCTAAAAAGACAATAAAAGTATGGTCAATTTAGCATATGGCGTAAAGAAATGGGGAGAAAATTATTGCGCTTTCAGTAGCGCCACCAATTCCGCTTCGGTTTTACAGCTTTTCACCATGTCCACTTCTTCCGGGCTGAGGTGCATGAGTACGATGTATTCGCCGTTTTTATCAATACCGGTGATAAATTCGCCGTCTTGCGAGCCTTTTCCACCGTATTCGATACGCTCGCAGAAGGTGAGCATGGCTTGCTCGAGGCGTTGGGCGGCTAAAGTGCGGTCGGCGATGTATTGCTCGGCTTCGCTTGCAGGAATCATATAAGCGTCAACTTTGACCATCGGTTGGTATTTTTCTATTTTTTCATTATTAACTCCGATTAAAAGAAAAGTAAGGTTGGTGGTTATTAACGTGGGTTTAGAGGCGTTTAAGGCGGGCTTAAACCCGCCTGTCAGTCTTAGTCGATTTGGCTGCCGATAACGCCGCCTAACGCCGCACCACCTAAAGTTGCGCCGGTGCTGTTACCAATGACATTCCCCGCAACGCCACCGACAGCTGCGCCAATTGCAGTATTTTTTTGCCTGGTCGTCATATTAGAGCAACCTGCCGCAAATAACAAGACTAGGGCTAAGATAGAAGATTTAAATGCAATTTTTTTCATATAGACTCCTAATTTATGGAATAAATCGTGATCAGGATAGCAAAATAAGCGTAAGTTTAGCGTATTTTAATATAAAAATATATTTTTGAAATAGAGTTGAAACTTCAAATGAAAGGAAAAGGGCAGCCGTCAGGTGTTCGAGGCTGCCGTTTAATGAATATCGGAGATGATTAACGCACGGTCACGCGGGCAAATTTGCGCTTACCGACTTGGTAAACCGCACTTGAGGCACTGATCACCAATTTAGCGTCTTCCACTTTTTCACCGTCGATTTTCACACCGCCTTGTTGCACCATGCGATTGGCTTCGGAGGTGGAGGCGACTAAGCCGGCTTCTTTTAATAAGTTTGCCAAACCGATTTCGCCTTGGAATTCAAATTCCGGCATTTCGTCCGGCATTGCGCCTTTTTGGAAACGGTTGATAAAGGTTTGTTCCGCCGCGTCAGCGTCGGCTTCGCTGTGGAAACGGGCGATAATCTCTTTTGCTAATAAGACTTTTAGATCGCGCGGATTTTTGCCGTTGGCGACGTCTTGTTTGAATTGGGCGATTTCGCTGAGCGGGCGGAAAGAGAGCAGATCATACCAGCGCCACATTAACTCATCGGAGATCGACATCACTTTGCCGAACATCTCGTCCGGCGCTTCGCTGATACCGATGTAGTTGCCGAGGGATTTCGACATTTTTTTCTCACCGTCTAAGCCTTCCAATAATGGTAAGGTGATTGCGACTTGTGGTTTTTGTCCGGCGGATTTTTGTAATTCGCGCCCGACAAGCAGGTTGAATTTTTGGTCTGTGCCGCCCAATTCCACGTCCGCTTGTAACGCCACCGAATCGTGCCCTTGCAGCAACGGATAGATAAATTCATGAATCGCAATCGGTTGGTTGTTGGTGAAACGTTTTTTGAAATCATCACGTTCTAACATCCGCGCCACGGTATAATTCGAGGCAAGGCGGATCATGCCTTCCGTGCCCAATTGCCCTAACCAATCGGAATTGAACACGATTTTGGTTTTTTGCGGATCAAGAATTTTGAAAATTTGCTGTTTGTAGGTTTCCGCATTGGCAAGCACGTCTTCGCGCGTTAATGGCGGGCGGGTGGTGTTTTTGCCGGACGGATCGCCGACCATACCGGTGAAATCACCGATCAAGAAATAGACTTCGTGCCCTAGCTGTTGGAATTGGCGTAATTTATTTAACACCACGGTATGTCCCAAGTGAATATCCGGCGCAGTCGGATCAGCCCCCAACTTAATGCGTAACGGACGATTTTCTTTCAGTTTTTCAATTAAATCCGCTTCGGAAAGCACTTCTTCGACACCGCGTTTCAGCTCGGCGAGCACAGTATTTAACTCAGTCATAATGTTCTCAAATGTGATTGGCTATTGATAAAGAATAAACGGATTATTATAAGCATAAAAATGCAAATAGAAAGGGTTAATCCTGAGAAATTGGCAAAAGCCAAGACTTGAATTTTGTCGTTGTGGATTTATACGGCGAGAAAGGGGCGAACCTGTTAAAGCTTGTTTCTTTGGCAGTGGTGTCAGATGATATAAGACCGCTGGGTTATCAGCGGTTTTTGTCTTTTAACCGTTCAAGCAAATCATTCGGAGATATATAGCCGATCGTCTGTCCTGCTTTTAAACTGCCGAATAATTTTAGGTTGAGTAAGGTATTTAAATCTTTTCTTGCGGTATTTTCTGATATTCCATACTCGTTACTAATTTCTTTGGCAGTGAAAATATGTCCGGTTTCTTTTACGGCTTTTTGTAGTATTTGTATTTGTCTATGGTTTAGCGTTTCTTTCTCAGTATAGCGTGAAATAATTGCGCTGAACTCTTTGAAGCTGCTTTGTTTATCATTGACGTATTTTTCTAAATCATTGATAGCGCGCTTGATGATTTCCGCTTGGTAATACAGAAAATAGGTCATATCTAATTCGTCGGTTTCAGTGTAGATATACGCTTTGGCATAAGATTTCGCTGCATTTTTAAGCAACCTACTAATGGAAATATACTCAAATAGCCAATAGCCATTTTTTAACATAAACCAATAAAACAATGCTCTTGCTGTTCTGCCGTTGCCATCGCCGAAAGGGTGTATATAACCGATCAAAAAATGTAAAATAATCGCTTTGATAACAGGGTGAATGAATAACGTATTTTCGCCATTATGACTAGCGTTTGCGAATTCACAAAAATTATTCATTAATGCGATCAGTTCGTTATGTGGCGGTGGCTGATGTATGATGTTGCCATCATAATCGGCAATATAAACTTCATCATCGCTTCTGAATTCGCCGGGAATTGCATTATTTTCTATGGCATTCTCTGTCGCTATACGGTGCAATTTTAAAATCATGCTGACGGATAATGGTTCATATTTTAAGTTTATTGCTTCTTGCATTAAATAATAATTATTCAAAATCATCATTTCATCTTTGTTTTTGGGTGTTCTTTCCGTTTCTAGCATCTCTTTCGCCACTTTTCTGGTGGTTACTGCACCTTCAAGTTGAGCCGAAGTGATTGCCTCTTCCATAATCAATGACTTTAATAAAAAATGATTTTGTTCGGATTTACTCAAGCCGGTTAAATTGTTTGTCCTGACGCTTCCGCCACTATTTTTATCAATGTAATGCAACAGTGATTGCAAGGAATTTGGGACGCAAAAAGAAAAGGTAAGGTTACCGATAGGGATAACACTCATCAGGGAATTGCGGCTCATTTTTGTTGCAAGCCAACCTAGTTCGCTATTTTTCGGATAAATTCGCTTGAATTTATCCCAATGCAGATACCGCCCTTTTTCATCGGTGGCGTTAAATTTTGGCAATGCGAGCCAATCTTCTATATTGATACTTCTGAAAAACGGCATTAACTCAATCAATGGCTTCGGTTTGGATATTCTCATATTGACTAACTCATTTTTTTAAAATTGAGTTAGTTAAACACTTTTTATAAAATTTGTCTAGGATTCGGGCAGGTTAAATTTCAGGCAAAAACTTCTTGTGGGTAAATCGGCATAGGGGCATAAAATGTTGGCGTGTTGTTGATTGGTCCATCAAATTTTAAGCAAAAAAAAAGCCTCTTGTGGGGAGAGGCATAAAATGTTGGAGTGATTATCTAGATTTATTCATGTTATCTAGTGATTTAAATGATAATGGTTATCATTAATTTGTGAAAGCAATATTACATTGTTTTACATATCAATGATCGGAATACGCTGTGTCAGTTCAAGTGCGGTCGGCACGCCATTTTCTTGATGAAACGTGCAAGCGTAGCTCAGCACCTCGACACCGCACTTTTGTGCTTGGCGCAGCAGCGCGGCATATTTCGGGTCAATCTGCTCGGCGGCACGGAACGATTGAATCGCGCTGTGCAGGGCGGCGAAAAAAATCACCGCACTTTGCCCCTGTTGTTGCACTTGGATTAATTCGCGCAAATGCTTTTGTCCCCGTTCGGTTTTGGCATCGGGGAACATGCCGACCGCACTTTCGACCAGCGTGGTTGATTTCACCTCGACATAACAATCGGCAAGTGCGGTTTGCGGCTCGTTTGTTTGTAATAAAAAATCAATCCGGCTGTTTTCTTCACCGTATTTCACTTCCGGTTTAATCCGTTGGTATTGCGCTAACTCCGCAATTTTTCCTTGCTGTAACGCTTCATGTACCAACTGATTGGCGCGCGCGGTATTGACGCACACCAACTCACCGTTGGCTTTTTCAGTCAGCTCCCATGAGTGGCGATATTTGCGTTTCAGGTTATCAGAGGTGGAATACCACACCGTGTCGCCCGCCTCGCCGCAACCGGTCATCGCGCCGGTGTTGGCGCAGTGAATGGTGATAACTTCACCGTTCGGCAACTCGATATCGGCGAGAAAGCGTTTATAACGGCGGATTAAGGTGGCGGATTGTAACGGCGGTAGTTGCATAATGATGTTTATCTTAATATTGGATAATAAAAAGTATAGGATAACAAAAAGTGCGGTTAACCGCACTTTGATGATGTTGACTACCAGCCTAATTCGGCGAGTTTTTTAGCGGCATTCGGAATGCCGGCTTTTTGAGCTGCCAGCAATAACCGTTTGGCTTCTGCCAAATTTTGTTTAACGCCGTGGCTGTTTAAATAGCAGAGCGCCAAATAATAGCTGCCGCGTGCATCGCCACGATCAACCGCGCGCTTAAAATAATCTGCCGCTTTGACATAGTCGCGATCAACACCGTCACCATAGTAATACAACAAACCCAACGAGGTGAGCGGCGGCGCGATATGTCCCTGTGCTGCCGATTTTTCAAACCATTTGCGGGCTGAAGAATAGTCATAAATATTCAGGTAATTCAGCCCTAAATTAAATTGCGCGACATCGTGTCCTTGCGCGGCGGCGCGTTTATTCCATTTAATCGCTTCAACAGGGTTGTTGTAGGCTTCTTGATAAAGATAACCCAACAGGTTTTCCGCTTCGCGATCGCCTTGTTCGGCATAAGGTTTAGCCAGATTGAGGGCTTGATCATATTGCCCTTTTTCGACCAGATTCATCGCTTGCGCCAGTAATTTTTCCGGCATAATCGGTTGTTGTGCCAACGCGATCGCAGACGTAAATAATAAACCGAAGATGAATAACGAGATTGTTTTAAGCATAATCTGATCGCCCACTATTTCTTAATCACAATCAGATCACGGAAATATTGTTGGTAGTTGGTATTCGGGGTGTAGCCGACTTCGAGATAATCGGTAATTACGCCGTCTTTATTGGTGGTGAAATAGCTTTCACCGCAGTTATAAATCGGCTGTCTACCGACTTCGACGCCCCAATAGTTGGTTGACACCATATCGCGCCCGGAATAAGGGCAAGCGCGGTAGAGAAAATATTTATTGCCGAACATACCGGTTTCAACGTCTGCCCAGTTGTTAATCCGATCACGCACCACCGAAATATGCTGTCCTTTCAGTTGTTTCAAGTCGGGGTTCCAACCGCCGTTGTTAAACAATGGGGTACAGGCGCTCAACAAAACCGCAGAGCCGAGCAGTGGAAGTAGCATTTTTTTCATAACAACGCCCTTTGCTTAGTGTTCGAGTGGAAGAAGATATATCGGTTTGATTGTAAAGAATATCTCAATAATAGTCATTTTAAAGACATTAATCAAGGATTCGAGGCGGGATTTTGCCGCATAAACCGCCGTTGATGTCATGCGCAATTCGATTTGTTGATCGGGTTAAATCAGTAAGCGATTCAATGTGATTTTTTATAAAAAAACTTTCCATTTTTCGCGCCAGTAGTGATAAAGTTAAACCGATTTGATTTTTGCCGCTCGGCAAGTGCGGTCGCGGCAATGATTGTGGCAAAGATTGGAGTCAGTCTGCGCTTTTGGGATTGGGCAGTTGCATGCCCAAACTTTTTTAACCAGCCAATTAAGGAAGTTAACGATTATGCGAATTGGTGTACCTAGAGAACTGCTTGACAATGAAAGTCGGGTAGCGGCAACACCGAAAACCGTACAGCAGATTTTAAAGCTGGGGTTTGAGGTTGTTGTGGAACATAATGCCGGTTTTAAAGCCAGCTTTGAAGATGAGGCATTTACCGAAGCCGGCGCCACCGTCGGCACGGCAAGTGACGTTTGGAATGCCGATATTATTTTCAAAGTCAATGCGCCAACCGATGATGAAATTGCACAGATTAAACCGGGGGCGACGTTAGTCAGCTTTATCTGGCCTGCGCAAAACCCGGAATTAGTCGAAAAACTGTCAGCGAAAAAAATCAATGTGTTGGGCATGGAATCCGTCCCGCGTATCTCGCGCGCGCAAGCATTAGACGCGTTAAGCTCCATGGCGAATATCGCCGGGTATCGTGCGGTGGTGGAAGCGGCGCACGAATTCGGCAGCTTCTTCACCGGACAAATCACCGCCGCAGGCAAAGTGCCGCCGGCGAAAGTGTTGGTGATCGGCGCCGGGGTTGCCGGTTTGGCGGCAATCGGCGCGGCAAACAGCTTGGGCGCAATCGTGCGCGCGTTCGACTCCCGTCCGGAAGTGAAAGAGCAAGTACAAAGCATGGGCGCGTCATTCCTTGAAATCGACTTCAAAGAAGAAGGCGGCAGCGGCGACGGTTACGCCAAAGTGATGTCCGACGAATTCAACCGTCGTGCGTTGGCGCTGTATGCCGAGCAAGCGAAAGAGGTGGATATTATCATCACCACCGCACTTATCCCGGGCAAACCTGCACCGCGTTTGATTACCAAAGAAATGGTTGAATCAATGAAACCGGGCAGCGTGATCGTCGATTTGGCGGCGGCGACCGGCGGCAACTGCGAACTAACCAAAGCCGGCGAAGTGGTCACCACCGACAACCAAGTGAAAATTATCGGTTACACCGACTTGCCGAGCCGTTTGCCGACCCAATCGTCGCAATTGTACGGTACAAACCTAGTCAATTTACTGAAACTGTTGTGCAAAGAGAAAGACGGCAACATCAATATCGACTTTGACGATGTGATTTTGCGCGGCGTGACCATTGTACGCGACGGCGAAGTGACATGGCCTGCCCCGCCGATTCAAGTCTCAGCACAGCCGCAACAAAAAGCCACCGCGGCACCGGTGGCGAAAAAAGAAGAAAAACCGGTCAATCCGGCCGTGAAATACGGCGTGATGGCAGGGGCGGCAATCGCCTTCTTGTGGTTGGCTTCGGTTGCGCCGGCGGCGTTCCTGTCGCACTTCACGGTGTTCGTGTTGGCGTGTGTGGTCGGCTATTATGTGGTGTGGAATGTCAGCCATGCGTTGCATACGCCACTGATGGCGGTCACCAATGCGATTTCCGGGATTATTATTGTCGGCGCATTATTGCAAATCGGGCACGGCAACGGCGTGGTGACATTCCTGTCGTTTATTGCGGTGCTGGTTGCCAGTATCAATATTTTTGGCGGCTTCAAAGTCACACAGCGTATGCTAGCCATGTTCAGAAAAGGTTAAGGAGAGAAGAATGTCAGCAGGTTTTGTACAAGCCGCTTATATTGTAGCTGCGCTACTGTTTATTATGAGTTTGGCAGGCCTTTCTAAACATGAAACGGCAAAAGCAGGTTGTTGGTACGGCATCGTCGGTATGGCGATTGCGTTGGTGGCAACCATTTTCGGACCGGAAACCCAAGGGCATTGGTGGATCATCATTGCGATGGTCATCGGTGCGGTGTTGGGCATCCAACGCGCGTTGAAAGTCGAAATGACCGAAATGCCGGAATTAGTGGCGATTTTGCACAGCTTCGTTGGTTTGGCGGCGGTCTTGGTCGGCTTCAACAGCTATTTCGCCCCGCACGGCGTGATGGATTCTGTCATGCAGAATATCCACGATGTCGAAGTCTTTTTAGGGATCTTTATCGGTGCGGTGACCTTCACCGGTTCGATTGTGGCGTTCGGTAAATTGCGCGGAATCATCAACTCGAAAGCCCTTACCTTGCCACACCGTCATAAATTGAATCTGGCTGCGGTGGTGGTATCGGTGTTGTTGATGATCACCTTTGTCGGTGACGCCAGCTTATTCCCGTTAATTCTGATGACGATTATCGCATTAGCGTTCGGTTGGCATTTGGTGGCTTCCATCGGCGGCGCGGATATGCCGGTGGTGGTTTCCATGCTGAACTCCTATTCCGGTTGGGCGGCAGCGGCGGCAGGTTTCATGTTGAATAATGACCTGTTAATCGTTACCGGCGCGTTGGTCGGTTCTTCCGGTGCGATTCTGTCTTACATTATGTGTAAAGCGATGAACCGCTCTTTTATCAGCGTGATCGCCGGTGGTTTTGGTAACGATGTGCAAGTGAGCTCAGACGAAGAGCAAGGCGAACACCGCGAAACCAACGCCGAAGAAGTGGCGGAAATGCTGAAAAACGCCAGCTCGGTCATCATCACGCCGGGATACGGCATGGCGGTGGCGCAAGCGCAATATCCGGTGGCGGAAATCACGCAAAAATTACGTGATAAAGGCGTGAACGTGCGTTTCGGTATCCACCCGGTTGCCGGGCGTTTGCCGGGTCATATGAACGTATTATTAGCCGAAGCGAAAGTGCCGTATGACGTGGTGTTGGAAATGGACGAAATCAATGAAGATTTCCCGGAAACCGATGTCGTGTTGGTGATCGGTGCCAACGACACCGTCAATCCGGCGGCGTTAGACGATCCTAACAGCCCGATTGCCGGCATGCCGGTTCTGGAAGTATGGAAAGCGCAAAACGTGATCGTCTTCAAACGTTCCATGGCAGTGGGCTATGCCGGCGTGCAAAACCCATTGTTCTTCAAAGACAACACCCAAATGTTGTTCGGCGATGCCAAAGAACGCGTGGACGATATTTTGAAAGCGTTGTAGTTCCTATTTTGGATTGAAATCGAACCTGCTGTCATTGACAGCAGGTTTTTTTATATCAAAAGTGCGGTTTAAAGTATTTTTAAAAGATTTTTATTGGTGCTATATTGGTGTTGAAATAACGAGGAGGAAAAGATGGCGGTACATCAAATTTTAACCAATACTGTTGCCAGTATTACCGATCTCAAAAAAAATCCGATGGGAACGGTGGCGGCGAGTGATAGCGGTGCGATTGCGATTTTAAACCGCAACGAACCGGCATTTTATTGCGTAACGCCTGCATTATTTGAATATTTTCAAGAGATGCTGGAAGATAAGAAACTAAACCGAATTGCCGATGAACGTTTGCGCACATTAGATGCCGTGAAGGTTTCGCTTGATGAGCTATGAATTAACCTTTGATAAACGTGCGTTAAAAGAGTGGCGTAAACTGGGTGAGGCGGTGAAAGCGCAATTCAAAAAGAAACTGGCGGAGAGACTTATCGCACCGCATATTATGAGCGATAAGTTATCTGGTTATTCAGCACGTTACAAAATTAAATTGCGCACTTCAGGTTATCGTTTGGTGTATGAAGTGAATGATAATACGATTACGGTGCTGGTCTTGTCGATTGGTAAACGTGAAGGCGCAGAAGTGTATAAAATAGCAGAGAAACGTTAGGAATAGCAAATGACCTATATCATAGGCTTAACCGGCGGCATTGGCAGCGGTAAAAGCACGGTTGCCAATCTGTTTGCCGAGTTGGGCGTGCCGATTATCGATGCCGATGTGGTGGCGCGCGAGGTGGTGGAGAAAGGTTCACCGCACTTGGCGCAGATCGCGGCGTATTTTGGCGGGCAGGTGATAACCGCGCAAGGCGAGCTGGATCGTGCCGCGTTGCGCCGGATTGTGTTTAATGACAAACAGAAAACCGAGTGGTTAAATGCGTTGTTACACCCCGCCATTCGCGAGCGAATGTTGGCGCAGTTGGCGGAGCAGACCGCACTTTATGTGTTGTGGGTTGTGCCGTTGTTGATTGAAAACCACCTGACCGCGTATTGCAATCGGGTGCTGGTGATTGATGTCAGCGCAGAGACCCAACTGCAACGAGCGGTTGCGCGCGATAACAGCAATCGCACCCAGATTGAAAAGATTATGCAGGCGCAAGTCAGCCGCGCACAACGCTTGGCGCACGCCGATGATGTGATTAACAATGACCGCACCTTGCCCGAAGCCGAAGCGGATTTGCGCCGCCAAGTACAGGAATTACATCAGTTATATTTAACATTAGGAACAGAACATGAAAAATGAGATCACCAGCGTCCCTTGCCCGATTTGCTATAAATCGGTGGAATGGAGTGAAAACAGCCCGTTTCGTCCGTTTTGCAGCAAACGTTGCCAATTAATTGATCTGGGCGAATGGGCGAACGAAGAAAAAGCCATTGCCTCGGACACCGCCGATTTTGCCCTCGACAGCAGCATTAGCGGCGAGGCGCAGGATTGGGTTAAACATTAAAAAGGAGAAATAAGATGGAGATTCGACACCAACAACAGGGCGGACAAGGCGCATTCGTGATTGAGCGCGACGGCGTGCGGATTGCCGAATTGGCATACCGCACTGTAGCTGAAAATACGCTTGAGGCTTATCACACCCACGTTGATCCTTCGCTGCGCGGACAAGGCGTGGCGGATAAACTGTATCGGGCGTTTATTGAATTTGTCGATCAACAGGGGTATCAGGTTAAAGCGAGTTGCAGTTATATCGAAAGCAAAATGCGACGCGAAAAAAGAGTAAAATAGCGGAAAAAACAATAAAAATCAGTGGTTATTCGGCGGGATAAAATATTTTATCCCGATTATCATAACAACTTTAATACAAAATAAAAGCGAAATTATGCGATTTTTTGCCCCATGCCTGTTTTTTAATAAATTGTGTTATGAAACAACGAAAAAGGCTTGAAATCTGCGTACAGTAGGACTACTTTATCATTAAAGCGAAATGGATTTTTCTTGAGTGTTCGCACTCGCAACCTACCTAAAAAAGAGGTAAATACTATGGCAGTAAAAATTACAAGCAAACAAATGGAAATTACCCCTGCAATTCGTTCTCACATTGAGGAGCGCGTCGCCAAATTGGATAAATGGCAAACCCAACTGATTAATCCGCATTTTATTTTAAACAAGCTGCCGCAAGGCTTTTCGGCTGAAGCCTCAATCGGCACGCCGCTTGGTGATCTGTTCGCCAGTGCCGAAGGCGAAGATATGTATAAAACCATCAATGAGCTGGAAGAAAAACTGGAACGTCAGCTGAACAAATTACAGCACAAAGGCGAAGCGCGCCGTGCCAACGAAAGATTAAAAGATTCGTTTGAATAAGTTGGTATCACACAATCCTTTCCAACCCGACGTGATGTCGGGTTTTTTTATCTTGAGAATAATCGGTTTACTACATAAAATGATAAAAAAATTAAGGAATCGAAACCGTTATGCCGAAAGATCTGACCGAAATTCGCCGACAAATCACCCAACTTGATCGCAACTTATTGAAATTGTTATCAGAACGTCACCGTTTAGCCTATGATGTGGTGCGCAGCAAAGAAGAAAGCAAAAAGCCGCTGCGTGATGTCAATCGTGAGCAGCAACTGTTGCAAGAGCTGATTCAGTTTGCCGAGGCGCAAAATTATCAATTAGAACCGCAATATATCACCCAAATTTTTCAAAAAATCATCGAAGATTCGGTGCTGACGCAACAGGCTTACCTGCAAAATAAACTGAACCGGCAACGGGAAAATAGTATCAGCATTGCGTTTTTAGGCGTGCGTGGTTCGTATTCCAATTTAGCCGCGCGCCAATATGCCGAACGCTATCAAAAACAGTTGCTTGAATTGAGCAGCGACAGTTTTCAGCAAATTTTCGATAAAGTGGAGAACGGCGAGGCGGATTACGGCATTCTGCCGTTGGAAAACACTACGTCGGGCGCGATTAACGATGTCTATGATTTGTTGCAAAACACCCAATTATCGATCGTCGGCGAGCTGACTTACCCGATTAAACATTGCGTGCTGGTGGCAAGCGATACCGCACTTGAGCAGATCGACACCTTGTATAGCCACCCGCAAGTGATTGCGCAATGTAGCCGGTTTATCCAACAGCTGGAACGGGTGCACATTAACTATTGCGAAAGCAGCTCACACGCCATGCAGTTGGTGTCGCAACTGAATAAAGCGAATATCGCCGCATTGGGCAATGCCGACGGCGGCAAGTTGTACGGTCTGCGCGTGCTGAAAACCGACATTGCCAACCAACCGAACAACATCACCCGTTTTATCGTGATCGCCAAACAAGCGATTGCGGTGTCGCCGCAATTGCAAACCAAAACCCTGCTGTTGATGAGCACCGAACAAAAAGCCGGTGCGTTGGTTGATGCGTTATTGGTGTTTAAAAATCACGGCATTCAAATGAGCAAACTGGAATCGCGTCCGATCTACGGTCGCCCGTGGGAAGAGATGTTCTATCTGGAAATCGAAGCCAATATCCACGATCCGCAAACCCAAACCGCACTTGAGGAACTGAAACAGGTCAGCACCTACCTTAAAATTCTCGGCTGTTATCCAAGCGAAATTGTGCAGCCGGTTGCCCCTGCGGAAGCATAATTTGCCTGAAAGTGCGGTTGAGAATTTTTCAACCGCACTTTGGCTTTTGTACGCAGTCATATTCCTGTCATAAAAATCACCTACAATTAAGCCGACTTTCACCCGGCTTATTCGTACTTAACTTAATTGCTAGTTAACTTAAAAAGGAGATGTAACATGGCAGCAAAATCATATTATACACTAAGCCTTACCGCACTTTTGACCCTCGGCACGGTGCAAGCTGCAAGCGCTGCGCAGGAATATCCTGCGGTGTTGGCGGGGCATGTGATTTTACCGGCGGAAACCTTTGTCGCCGCCCCGAATGACGCACCGAAAAGTTTGCAGCACAGTGGTAAATTCACCACCGGCAAACGGGTTGAAACCTTACGCAGCATTGAAGGCTTGTCTGATGGTCGTCCGACTGGTATTTCCTTGCCGTTTGACGGGCAGCCGCTGCAAGGGCATTCCGGCATCAAACGTATGACCGACGGCAGTTACTGGATGTTGATCGATAACGGCGCAGGCTCGAAAGCCAATTCACCGGATTTTATGTTATATCTGACCCAATATGATGTTGATTTCGCGAAAGAGACCTTTACGCCGAAAAAAACGGTTTTCCTGCATGATCCGGATAAAAAAATCCCGTTCCATATCGTCAATGAAGCCAGCGAAAAACGTTATCTGACCGGGGCGGATCTCGATCCGGAGAGCTTTCAAATCATGGATAATCGCATTTGGATTGGCGAAGAGTTCGGACCTTATCTGATTCAAACCGATATGGACGGTAAAGTGTTGAACTTCTTTGAAACCCAAGTGGACGGCAAATTAATTCGTTCGCCGGATCATTTCACCCAACGCTTGCCGGGCACACCGAATGATAAAATCAGCTTTGAAGTGAAACGCTCGAAAGGCTTTGAAGGCATGGCGGCAGCACCGGACGGCAGCAAACTCTATCCGCTGTTGGAAGGGGCTTTATGGAACAGCGCCGCCAACAGCTATGAAAACGACGGCGGCAAAGAATATTTGCGCATTTTGGAATTTGATACGGCGAAAAAAGCGTGGACCGGCAATTTCTGGAAATATCCGTTGGAAGCCAATCACCACGCCATCGGCGATTTCAATATGATCGACGCCAAGCGTGCTTTGGTTATTGAACGCGATAACGGCGAAGGCGTGGCGGAAAAAGCCTGTGCCGCCGAGGCAAAAGATAAAACCGCTTGCTTCCCGAATTTACCGAAATTCAAACGCGTCTATCTGGTTAAGTTTGATCAGTCGAATATCGGACAGAACGTCGAAAAATTGGGTTATATTGATTTGCTTAATATTCAAGATCCGAACAAGGTCGCGAAAAAACCGCTCAGCCAAGGCGTATTTAAATTCCCGTTCTTTACGATTGAAAATGTCGACTTAGTTGATGATAAACAGATTATCGTCGGCAACGAT
The DNA here is from genome assembly GCF_053570785.1 of Testudinibacter sp. P80/BLE/0925. The sequence continues at coordinate 1,516,142 of NZ_CM131636.1, forward strand.
AACAATCTGCCGTTCTCCAGCAGCCGCGATCCGAATAAAGCGGATGATAACGAATTGATTTTGTTGAATGTGGAACAGTTATTGCAGTTGAAATAACCGCACTTTGCTTTTCTCTATGAAATCATGCCTTATTCCCACCGAATAAGGCATTTTTGTTGCGCTCGTTTTTGTTGCGATCGTTGTGCAAAGTGCGGTTGGATTTGTTATCATCGTTGCCATCTTTTTTAATAAAAACAGGAACACATAACATGAGTACACTTTTTGAACACGCGCAACAACGCACCAAAGCGCCTTTTCGTTATGATATTGTCGGCAGTTTTTTACGCCCTGAAAATTTAAAATTAGCACGGGCGCAATGTAACTGCGGCGAAATCAGCCATACCGAATTAAGCATTATCGAAGATGCGGAAATTACCAAACTGGTGGCGCAGCAAAAAGCGGTCGGTTTGCATGCGGTCACCGACGGGGAATTCCGCCGCACTTTTTGGCATATGGATTTCTTGGCGGCGCTGGACGGCGTGCAGGAAGTGGAAGCGGAAAAATTTTCGGTGCAGTTTAAAGACAAAGATGTGCGCCCGAAAACCTTGAAAATCGTGGATAAAATCGATTTTTCCGCCCACCCGTTCTTACAACATTACCGCACTTTGCAACAAATCGCCGGCGATTTTCCGGTGAAATTCACCATTCCGTCGCCAAGCATGTTGCATTTGATCTGCTGCGTGCGTGCCACCGATTACCAGCCGATCGCGCGTTACCAAGACAACAATGAATTGCTGTTGGCGGATATTGCGGCGGCGTATAAAAAAGCGATTCGGGCGTTTTACGATTTGGGCTGTCGCAACTTGCAACTGGACGACACCAGTTGGGGCGAATTCTGCTCGGTGGAAAAACGGGCGGCGTATGCCGAGCGCGGTTTCGATGTCGATCAAATCGGACGGGATTACGTCAAGATGATCAACGCGGCGATTGCCGATCGTCCGGCGGATATGGCGATCACCATGCACATTTGCCGCGGCAATTTCCGCTCCACTTGGTTCTCGTCCGGCGGCTATGAGCCGGTGGCGGAAATTTTGTTCGGCAACTGCAAGGTGGACGGCTTCTTCTTGGAATATGACAATGATCGTTCCGGCGATTTCAAACCGTTGCGTTTCATTCAAGATCAGCAGGTGATTTTAGGCTTGGTCACCTCGAAGAGCGGTGAGCTGGAAGACAAAAACACCATTATTGAACGGATTAAAGAAGCGGCGCAATATGTGGACATCAACCAACTGGGGTTAAGCCCGCAGTGCGGTTTTGCCTCGACCGAAGAGGGCAATATTCTGACCGAGCAGCAACAGTGGGATAAACTGAATTTTATCCGTGAAATCAGCGAACAAGTGTGGGGCAAATAATGGTTACGGTTTACGGGATTAAAAATTGCGACACGGTCAAAAAAACCTTGGCGTGGTTGGCGGCGAATAACGTGGCGGCGCAACTGCATGACTACCGCACGGACGGCATTGACGCGGCATATTTAAGCGAAGTCGCGGCATTGTTCGGCTGGCAGGAACTGGTGAACAAGCGCAGCACCACATGGCGCAATTTGGATCAGGCGAGCAAAGACGGTTTGAATCAACAGACCGCACTTACGTTGTTGTTGGCGCAACCGACCTTGATTAAACGTCCGATTGTGTTGGGCGGCGTGCAGCCGTTAATCGGTTTTAATGCCAAGCAGTATGAAAATGTGTTCAACAGGTAAAAGTGCGGTCAGATGAAACAAACCATTATTGAATTAGCGCAGGATCTGATCCGCCGCCCGTCAATCAGCCCGCAAGATCTGGGCTGTCAGCACGTGATCGCCGAACGTTTGGCAAAACTCGGTTTTGAAATCGAATGGCTGCCGTTTAACGACACCTTGAATTTATGGGCGCGCCGCGGCACGCAAAGCCCGTGTATCGCCTTTGCCGGGCACACCGATGTCGTGCCGACCGGCGATGAAAGTCAGTGGCAATATCCGCCGTTTGCGGCGGAAATTGTCGGCGATATGCTGTACGGACGCGGTGCGGCGGATATGAAAGGTTCGTTGGCGGCAATGGTGATTGCGGCGGAAGAGTACGTTAAAGCCAACCCAAACCATGCGGGCAGTATCGCCTTTTTGATTACCTCCGACGAAGAAGCGGCGGCGACCGACGGCACGGTGCGCGTGGTCGAAACCTTAATCGCGCGCGGCGAAAAAGTCGATTTTTGCATGGTCGGCGAGCCGTCAAGTGCGGTGCGGTTGGGCGATATGATTAAAAACGGACGGCGCGGTTCGATCACCGCCAATTTGACGATTCAAGGGGTGCAAGGGCACGTTGCTTATCCGCACTTGGCGGATAATCCGGTGCATAAATCGCTGGCGATGTTGGACGAGTTGGTGAACATTGAATGGGATCGCGGCAATGAATTTTTCCCGCCGACCACCTTGCAAATCGCCAATATTCACGCCGGAACGGGCAGTAATAACGTGATTCCCGGCGAGCTGTTTGTGCAGTTTAACCTGCGCTTCTCCACTGAAATGACGCCGGAGTTGATTAAACAGCGCGTGGCGGATCTGTTGGCTAAATACGATTTGCAATACCGACTGGATTGGAATTTATCCGGTTTGCCGTTTGTCACCGAACAAGGCGAGTTTATTCAAGCGGTGAAAAGTGCGGTGCGTCAACACTTGCAGATTGAGCCGAAACTGGACACCGGCGGCGGCACGTCCGACGGGCGTTTTATCGCGCAAATGGGCACGCAAGTGGTTGAGCTTGGACCGTTAAACGCCACCATTCACAAAGTCGATGAGTGTGTCAGCTGCGAGGCGTTATATCGTTTGGGCTTAACCCACCGCCAGTTATTGCAAAACTTATTAGGGTAACGCCAATGGGGAAAATCCAGATTACCGCCGCGATGTTGACCGGCAAAACCCAAGCGCATTTAGTGCCGCTGTTTTCCCCTTATGCGGCTCATCATCGACTGCAAGCCGACGCACGGCGCGCTTTTACCGCACTTCGGCAAAGTGCGGTCAGCGCGGGTTTTGACTTGCAGCCGGCAAGCAGTTTCCGTGATTTTCAGCGGCAACAGCAAATTTGGAACGGCAAATTTTTGTGCCGGCGCAAAGTGCATGATGATCAGGGTAATCCGCTCGATTTGACGTGTCTTGACGACTGGCAGAAATGCGAAGCGATTCTGCGTTGGTCGGCATTGCCGGGCGCAAGCCGCCATCATTGGGGCACGGAAATCGATATTTACGACCCGACGCGTTTACCGCAAGGACAAGCGTTGCAGCTTGAACCGTGGGAGTACGAAGAAAACGGTTATTTCTACGACTTAACCTGTTGGCTGAACGAACAGCTACCGCACTTTGATTTCACCCTGCCGTTTCAAACCGCTTCCCTGGCGCAGGCTGAGCTGGACGTCGGGCGCGAACCGTGGCACATCAGTTACCGACCGATTGCGGAGCAATTCCGTGCGCAATTCACCCCTGAGATTTTGCTGAAGAGTTGGCAAGATGAAACCATCGAAGGCAAAGCCGTATTGCAAAACAAGCTGGATCTTATTTTCCGACGCTTTATCGGCTAGCTTGATCGCAGATGTTACTTTTGTTCCGCTATTTATTTTTTTTAATTAAAAAAATGTGATCTCGCTTTTATTTTTACGATTTTCTTAATGGAAGGGCTTGGTACTTTGTGCCAAGATCGTTTATAGTGCGCGCACTTAGTACGGTTGAGCGATTTGTCGTGCTAAAACATCAGTTGAGAGACGTATTGCACACGTAATAACAAGTATAAATCTATTTAGGAGCTATCATGTCAAGTAATCTGTTTGCCGTTGCGCAAAAGATCGGTAAAGCATTAATGTTGCCTGTGTCGGTGTTGCCGATTGCAGGGATTTTATTAGGGGTCGGTGCGGCGCACTTCAGCTGGATGCCGGATGTTGTGTCTAACCTGTTGGAGCAAGCCGGTGGTTCGGTGTTCGGGCAAATGGCGCTGTTGTTCGCTATCGGGGTGGCATTAGGTTTCACCAATAACGACGGGGTAGCGGCACTGGCCTCCGTGGTCGGTTACGGCATTATGGCGGCGACCTTGAAAGTGATGGCGCCGGTTGTCGGTGTTGAGAGCATTGATACCGGGGTGTTAGGCGGGATTTTAGTCGGGGGCGTTGCCGCTTGGGCGTTTAACCGTTTCTACCGCATTCAATTGCCTGCCTATCTCGGCTTCTTCGCCGGGAAACGCTTTGTACCGATTGTGACCGGTTCATTGGCGATTGTCTTGGGCGTCGCTTTGTCTTTAGTTTGGCCTCCAATCGGCGGTTTGATCGACACTTTCTCCCATTGGGCGGCAGAGCAGAACCCGGCGTTGGCATTCGGGATCTATGGCGTGGTTGAGCGTAGCTTAATTCCATTCGGTTTGCACCACATCTGGAACGTGCCGTTCTTCTTCCAAGCGGGTACTTGTGTGGACGCCAACGGGGTGACTCAGCACGGCGTAGTAACTTGCTTCTTATCCGCAACCGAAGTCAGCCGTACGCCGGAAATGAGTTATTTCGGCCAGTTGGCGGGTGGTTATATGTTCAAAATGTTCGGCTTACCGGCAGCGGCAATCGCGATTTGGCGTGCGGCAAAACCGGAAAACCGCGCGCGCGTCGGCGGGATCATGATCTCCGCCGCCTTGACCTCATTCTTAACCGGGATCACCGAGCCGTTGGAATTCTCTTTCATGTTCGTTGCCCCGGTGTTGTATGCGATCCATGCGCTATTGGCAGGTTCTGCTTACGTGGTTACCAATATGTTGGGCATGGTACACGGTATGACCTTCTCGCACGGTTTCATTGACTTCACCTTGTTGTCGGCAAACTCACATAAACTGTGGCTGTTCCCGGTTGTGGGCGGTATCTATGCAGTAATCTATTTCACCGTATTCACCGTGGTGATCAAAGCCCTGAACCTGAAAACTCCGGGTCGTGAAGATGAAAGCGAAAGTGCGGTTGCGGCCAGTGCTTCAAGCGGCGATGAAATGGCGGAAAATTTGGTTTCGGCTTTCGGCGGTAAAGCCAATATTAAAAGTTTAGACGCTTGTATCACCCGTTTACGTATCGGCGTTAACGATGTCAGCAAAGTGGATCAAGCGCGCTTGAAAGAATTGGGTGCCGCCGGTGTGGTTGTGGTCGGCAGCGGAATCCAAGCGATTTTCGGCACCAAATCCGAAAATTTGAAAACTGATATGGATCACTGGATTCACAAAAACTAATTTTTTGAGTTAGATTAGAATAATCTTAAAAACCTTGTACCAGTGTTGATACAAGGTTTTTTTCGTTTGAGTAAAGTGCGGTTAAATAAAGAAATGGGGATAGTTTTTTCTTAAATAATCCGCTAAACCGTTTTTGTTTATTTGCATTATTTCATTCACAAATGTATTACTGTTTATTTTACGTTTAATACTCGGAAATCCGGCTTCAAGCAGATGAGCTATATCACTCGGTTGCAATTCAAAATTGACTTTGATGCACTCTATACCTTCTTCACGCAGATAATTTGATATTTTGTTGGTAAAGGTAACAATGCAGTCAAATTGATTTTTATTTAATACATGAAGTTCGTTAATATTAATGCAATCGATGATTTCCATATCAAATATTGATGAGATCAGGGTTTTAAAATAACCAATTTTTCTTTCAGAGGCATTGCTGACAATATAAATGCGTTTTTTAATTTGATTAACGGAAAGTGAGCGTATTTCCGCTTTTTTTAGAATAAGAACAATTGTTGCAATCATATTTTTACTTAATGACTGTTGATAGTAATAACTGATTTTTTCAATTAGTAGCTTCACGTTAAAGAACAATTCACTGTGAATATCAGCCACTTTTTCTAATTTTTTATCATCAAAATCAATATTGAGTTTGCTTTGTAGAATTGAGGCGTAGATAACTTGATATATTTCCAAGAGTAAATTGTCTCTATCACCATTATAAAGACGAATTGTTTTTGTGATTTCATCAATAAAATCGGTGATAAAGCCATATAATGTAGTATCAATGGTGGTTTGTTTATGATCTTGATGATTGAGCGATGAGAGTAAAATATTCAGAAAATCTTGTTCAAATTTATAAGCGAGACCATCAATTTTTGCGCTGAAAGTGCGAAATGGAATATCGATTTGATTGCTGATAATGTGTCGCTGTTTTATCCGGTATAAGGCAATACAGAGATAAATGATAAGGTATTTTTTGGAATTATAAGACAACGTCAATATTTTTTCTATTTGTTGAAAAATAGCTTTGGCAGGCTGAATTTCATCATCGATCAAGTCTAAAAAACGAGTAATAAAGCGTTTTTCGAGCGGAAAATTGGCTTTGTGTGGAATGATAGTATTGCTGCAATCTAATTCAAGGGCATTAAAAACATGTTTGCAAAAGAACATGCGAATTGCAATTTCATCACCGGAAAGCATAAGATTTTTATTGTCTTTTAAACGAATTTCAAATTCGCCGGGTAGCGTTTTGCGTAGGATATTGAGATCGTTTTTTATCGTGCTGTAACTGACATTGATACTCTGTTTAAATGATTCAATATTAATGCGGTCAAATAGAATACTTTCTAGCGTGAGTAGTTTCACTCTTTCTGTGGTGGTCGATAGATAGCGATTAAGATGAATGTTGTTGATAAAATCAATGTAATTTTGATAACCCATTCGTGTCGTGATTTTGGCATCAATAATATGGATTTGTAGATTTTCATCTAAATAATAGTTAATTTCTTTAATGGCGCGTTTTATTGTAGAAAGTGTTTTTTGAAACTTTTCAGTCACTGTTTCGATTTTAACGGGCGAATTTTCCTGAATAAACTTGATTAAAGCTAGATTAAAATAGTTCATTTGCACCTTCGCTTGCGTTATTGTTGCAAAGAATAAAAAGCTATTCTAACCAGAAAATAGCTTTTATTACTAAATCATAATGCATGAGCGGCTAAAGTTGTGGACAACCCCGACAATAGATCTGTACTAAATCTAATTTGTCATTGAGTACGAGAATATCAGCATCTTTGCCGCTTGTTAAGCTGCCTTTTCGTTCAAGCACGCCGGCAAGGTGTGCCGGGTTTGCGCTTGCCATTTGCGCAACCGATAATAACCCTCGTTCTAAGCGTGGTAACACCGCTTTCACCGATTCTAAAAAACTCATTTCTAAATGGCGTACGTTTTCGTAGTCTGACGGATCAATTTCGCTATAGCTGCCGTCTTCATTTTCAACACGGAGAAAACCGTTGCTTTCGATTTTGAATTTTTGTTTGCGCAAGTAATGATAAAATTCGTCGCCGACAGCAAAATCGGCAAAGCCGACGCAATCGGTGGTTAAAACCAAGCGGTTATCGGTTTTTAAGCGATAGAGCAAATCGAAGGCCTCCGGTTTAATGGTCATGCCGGTTTGTTTGGCGACTTCGGCATAGGCATTTTGGTGATACATCAACGCACCGACTACACCCAATTCACGATGATGAAAGCCACGCATCGCACTATAAGAATGGGTGAAATGATTCAAATCCGCTTCTTGTATCGCTTGGGTGATTTCAGCAAAGGTGGCGGCGGTGTGTCCGGCGGCAACGGTGATATTTTGTTGTCTCAGGTGTTTAATCAAGGCTAAGCCGCCGTCTAATTCCGGTGCGAGGGTCATGGAACGGATATGCCCCCGCGCAAGCCGGTTAAACTGTTCAAAACCGGCAATGCTCGGTGATTGCAGCGCATCGTCACGCTGCATACCCAAGTATTTCGGGCTGATATAAGGCCCTTCCATATGTATGCCGATCACTTCTGCGCCATTTTTCGGTGTGGCGCTTTCGATATAATCGGCGGCTTGCTGTAATGAAGCCTCAAGAAAGGCATTCGGCATTGTGCCTGAAGTGGCTAAATAAGCGGTTGTGCCGGTGTGAACAAGATCTTTGCTCATGCGTTCTAATGAGGCGTAATCCCCTTTATGCGCGAAAGCCCCGCGTCCCCAGCCGTGAATATGAATATCAATAAAGCCAGGCTGTAAAATATATTCGCTGTAATCGATAATGTCATCACCTTGATATTGTTCACGAAACCCCGTGATTTTGCTGCCGTTGATAATTAAATAACCGCTTTTGATTGCGTCAGGCAAGACGATTTTTGATGATTTGATTGCCCATTCCATGATTAACCCTCCATTGTATTGGCTTTCTCAACCGCTCTTTGTGCGGTTTCTTCGGCTAAAACGGCACACAAGCCGATGTAATTTTCAGGGGCAAGCATCGCTGAAATTTCATCGGCGGAAAAAAGTTGTCGAATGGTGGCATTGGTTTGTAATGCGGTTGCATAATTGGATTCCGCTTCCAGCGATTGCATCGCAATTTCGTAGACGAGTTCGTGCGCCTTATCTTTGCCCAAGACCGCCACCAAATTCATCATGATTTTTTCGCTGTTGATTAGCCCGTTGGTCAGCATTACATTGTGATACATTTTTTCAGGATTAATCACAATAGTACGCGTCAGTTCTTCCGCACGCATGATAATTTCCGCCATCAGTTCAATACTTTCTTGTAATGAGGCATCAAAAATAAAGTAAGCGGAACTGTCCGCTTCAAACGGACGCGGGGAGACGTACAAGGTGGCGGTCAAGACCGAATAGAGTTTCTGCGCATTGGCAATAATGCCTTTTGCCAATTTCGGATTGACTTTTTGCGGCATGGTGCTGCTGCCGATCGTGCCTTTGGTGAAAGCCTCGGAGACTTCGGCGATTTCCTCGCTTGAAGTTTGGTACACCTCTTCCGCCATTTTATGAAAGGTGGTGGCGAGCAGCGCAAGGTTGCTGATATATTCGGTGCGGAAAATACGACTATTGCGTGACGGAATCGGCATTGGCAACATGCCGAGTTTTTGTGCGACCAAAGCTTGCACCGCTCGCCCTTTGTCCGGTGCAGCATGGAAGGCCCCGACTGCGCCGCCCATCATAATTCGAAAAACCCGTTTTTCCGCTTCTTGCAAGCGTTCGATTGCCGAGAGAAGTTCGTCAATCCAAACCGCAACCTTATAACCGTAAGTAATCGGCAAGGCGTGTTTACCGTGGGTTCTGCCCGGCATAATGGTGTGTTTATGCTGTTCGGCTAAACGGCTTAAATTCAGTAAAATATCTTTTAAGAACCCGATTAAAGTGCGGTGAAACTTTTTAACCAACAGTAAATGCCCGCTTTGCTGAATATTCTGTGTGGTTACGCCGTAGTGCACATACTTTCCGCTTTCCGTATCGCAGGCATTAATTAACACTTTGATCAGCGGCACAAAGCCGTGTCCGATCTGTTGTAATAGGTGATCCATCTCTTGTAAATCAATTTGATCGACGCGGCATTTGTCGGCAATTTTTTGCCCGACATCAGGGGGAATCAGCCCGACTTCGGATTGCGACAATGCCAATGCCGCTTCCACATCGAGCCAAGATTGAACCCGCGCTTCAAAGGTGAATAAGGCCTTCATTCCACGATCATCAATGGTTTTGCTTTTTGAATCATAGAGTGCTTTCATCGCTTATTCCTTCTCTAATGCGCCGGAAAGTTGATCATCAACGGCATTACGCACAAATTCAACATGTGGACCGAATACGATATGAATATGATTGCTGGACGGAATGAATGTGCCGAGTGCGCCGGAATCGCGAATTAATTCCATGTTCAGTTTCTTCTGATCCACGACATCAACCCGTAAGCGAGACACGCAGTTTTCAACCTGTTTAATGTTATCTTTACCGCCTAACGCGTCAATCACTAACTGTGCGACTTTGTCATACGCTTTATTGTTTAACAACGTGCTGTCGGAGGTTTCGTCTTCACGACCGGGCGTTTTAATATCAAATTTTGCAATCGCATAGCGGAACACAAAGTAGAACACCACAAAATTGACGATCCCCAACAGTACCAGATTGACCCAATTGGTGTTTTCATACATCAAGCCGAAGATCCCGAAATCAAAGATTGTACCGCGAATATAGCCGATTGAAATGCCAAGCATTTGGATTGGAATGGTGAATAAGCCGCAAAGAATGGCGTAAACAAGAAACAGTTTGGGGGCAATAAACAGGAAAGAGAATTCGAGCGGTTCGGTAATATTGCCTAAGAATGCCGTCAGCACAATGGTGAGAATAATTCCTTTGGCAAAGGGTTTATTTTTGGCGTGAGCCATGTGGTACATTGCCAAGCCGATTGCCGGAATGCGGAACAGGGTGGTTTGCATTTGCGCAGAGGCTAGATAACTGGCGAGGGTCGGCATATGTTCAGCCCAAGCGTCGCTATTTGGCCCGAGTTCAAATAAAATTTTATTCATCGCCGGCAGAATGCCGACATAGGTTTCACCGTCAATCAAATAGGTGCCACCGGCTTCGGTAAAGCGAATGGTTGAACTTAAAACGTGGTGCAACCCAAACGGAATCAATAAGCGGTTTAGCGTCATGTAGATACCCGAACCGATATTTTCCGCCATTAAAATAGTGGACAGCTTATTCATGCCAAAAGTAAACCAATCCCAAACAAAGGGGATAAGCAAGCCGATAGGAATCATTAAACCAATCGAAATGATGGCAACCGATTTTTTGCCGCTGAAAAACGCAAATGCCAGCGGCAGCTGTAAACGGTAAAAACGGTCAGTGACTTTTGCCGCCAGCAAACCGGCAATAATACCGCCAAGTGCTTCGATTTTCAGGGTGTGAATACCCAACACCATCCCTTGACCGACAAACGCCATATTCTCTTTGACCAAATCACCGGACAGTTTTAAATGGACATTCATTGAAATTAATAGCGTCAGATAGGCGATAACCGCCGCAAAAACCGCAATCCCTTTCTCTTTTTTCGACATACCATAAGCAACGCCCATTGCAAAGAGTAACGGAATATTTTGGAAAACAACGCTGGCAATCGAGCCGGCGGAGGAGAAGATGGCTTTGCATACTTCATTGCCTAAGAAGGGAAATTTGGCAATCATATAGCTTTGCCCTAAGGCACTGCAGATCCCCATAATCATACCGACAGGGGCTAACACGGCGATAGGGAGCAGGAGAGAACGACCAAAAACTTGTATTTCATCTTTAAAATTGGATTTCATAGCAATACCCTCGTCATTGATTATTACCAAGAACGAAGTTAGCTTAGCAAGCGCATTCAAAAAGATGCAATAACAAATTATGCGCCTGAATAAGCGCATAATTTATTAATACAATGAAAGGATTGGTTTGAGCAAAGTGCGGTTTAGTCTTTTTTACACAATTTCAATCTCTACACCGCTGTGCAATCCGCGCGGCAGTTGTCCGCCGCGTCTGCCGCGTTCGCCTTTGAACTTTTCCAAATCGTCCGGTTTCAGCGTGACTTTGCGTCGTCCGGCGTGGAAGATCAGGCTATTGCCCGGTTTGATTAACAGGATTCGGCTTAACAGTTCTTCGCGTGATTTGGCGTTGGCGGATGGTATGCCAATGATTTTATTGCCTTTGCCTTTTGATAAACTCGGCAAATCGGCAACAGGAAAGATCAGCATTTTGCCGATGGAGGAAATCGCAACTAATAGCATATCCTCACTCAACACCGCTTGCGGCGGCAGCACTTTGGCATTTTCGGTCAGGCTGATTAAGGCTTTACCGGCTTTGTTGCGTGAGATCAGGTCTTCAAATTTACACACGAAACCGTAGCCGGAATCGGAAGCCATTAAGTAGGCTTGCTCTTCTTTGTCCATCAACAGTTGTTCCACCACCGCCCCGCTCGGTAGGCTGAGTTTGCCGGTCAGCGGTTCGCCTTGCGAACGGGCGGACGGCAAGGAAAGCGGATCGAGGGCATAGCTGCGACCGCTACTGTCGATAAATACCGCCGCTTGGTTACTTTTGCCATTGGCGTGTTGCAGGTATTTATCACCGCTCTTATAGCTCAAGCCTTGTGCGTCGATGTCGTGTCCTTTGGCGCAACGCACCCAGCCCATTTCCGACAGAATCACCGTCACCGGTTCCGCCGGCAGCATATCGGTTTCGGAAATGGCTTTGGCTTCTGCACGTTCGACAATCGGCGAACGGCGCGGGCTGGCGTAGGTTTTGGCGTCTTGCTGAATCTCTTTTTTAATCAGGGTATTCAAGCGGCGTTCCGAACCTAAAATCAGTTGCAGTTGGTCGCGTTCTTGCGCCAGTTGGTCTTGTTCCGCTTGAATTTTGACCTCTTCCAATTTTGCCAAATGGCGTAATTTCAGATCCAAAATGGCGTCCGCCTGAATTTGGCTGAGGTTGAAGCGCTGCATTAGCACCGCTCTTGGCTCGTCTTCGTTGCGGATAATTTCGATCACTTCGTCGATATTCAGATACGCGATCATCAAACCGTCTAAAATGTGCAGGCGTGCCAGCACTTTGTCTAAGCGGTATTGCAAGCGGCGTGTAACGGTGGTGCGGCGGAAAGTCAGCCATTCGCTGAGAATCGTGTACAGGTTTTTGACCGCCGGTTTTTGATCCAAACCGATCATATTCATATTCACACGATAGCTTTTTTCCAGATCGGTGGTGGCGAACAGGTGATCCATTAACGGCTCGACATCAACTCGATTAGAGCGAGGTACGATGACGATTCGTGTCGGATTTTCGTGATCGGATTCATCACGCAGATCATCCACCATCGGCAATTTTTTATTACGCATTTGTTCGGCGATCTGCGCTATCACTTTCGAGCCGGAGGTTTGGTGTGGAAGTGCGGTCACAATCACTTCGCCGTCTTCTTTCTTCCAAATCGCGCGCATTTTGATTGAACCGCGTCCGTTTTGGTACAGTTTTGCGAGTTCCTCTTTCGGCGTGATGATTTCCGCTTCGGTCGGGAAATCAGGGCCCTGCACAATGGTTAATAATTGTTCTGGCGTGGTTTGCGGATTATCCAGCAATAGCACCGCCGCTTCGGCGATTTCATTGATGTTATGCGGCGGGATATCGGTCGCCATCCCGACCGCAATCCCGGTTGTGCCGTTCAGCAGAATGTGCGGCAGACGCGCCGGCAGATATTGCGGCTCTTCCAAGGTGCCGTCAAAATTCGGCTGATAATCGACCGTGCCTTGCCCCAATTCGGACAGTAACATTTCGGCGATTTTGGACAAACGCGATTCGGTGTAACGCATGGCGGCGAAGGATTTCGGATCGTCCGCCGCGCCCCAGTTGCCTTGCCCGTCCACCAGTGGATAGCGGTAGGAAAACGGCTGCGCCATCAACACCATCGCTTCATAACAGGCACTGTCGCCATGCGGGTGAAATTTCCCCAACACATCGCCGACGGTACGCGCCGATTTTTTGTATTTGGCGGCGGCGTTCAGCCCCAGTTCCGACATCGCATAAATAATCCGCCGCTGCACCGGCTTCAATCCGTCGCCGATAAACGGCAGCGCGCGATCCATAATCACATACATCGAATAGTTTAAATAGGCTTTCTCGGTGAAATGCCCCAGTGGCATTTGCTCTACGCCTTCATAGTTGATGATTTGCTCCATTGCTTTCTCTTTGTTTAATTGTCGTTATTACGGAGTGATCGCCGTATCGCTGATTTTGCCGGAATAAAGGGTTTTATTCTCTTCGCCCTCAACGATCAACTGTCCGAGTGTGCCTTTGTGCATCGCGCGGAAAATCGCGTGATCCAAAATGGTGTAGCTGCCGGGCACCGGGAAAGTGGCTTCGGCAATGGTGGCACCGCCAGCCGGGATCATGGTGGTTTGCACATTGTGATTCAACAGCGAACCGCCTTCCACCCGCACTTGATCGAAAATGCTGCCGACGATATGCAGGGATGACATCAGATTCGGTCCGGCATTGCCCAGATAAAACCGCACTTTCTCACCGACCTTGGCTTTAAGTGCGTTTTCGCCCGCAATCGCCCCGACATGCCCGTTAAACACCACGTAATCGGCGCGTTCATCAATCGCTTTGTTCATATCAAACGCTTGCAAGCCGGGCTCGCCAAAGGCGCCACGGGTATAAAACTCGCTTTGTACGATATAAAATTCTTTATCGACCGCCGGTAAGCCCGCTTTCGGTTCGACCAAAATCAAGCCGAACATGCCTTTACCGATATGCACCGCCATCGGCATGGCGGCACAGTGATACAGATATAATCCGGGTTTTAACGCTTGGAAGGCAAAGGTTGAAATGCGTCCGGGCGCAGTCAGGCTGGCCGTTGCACCGCCGCCGGGACCGGTGACTGCGTGCAGATCGAGGCTGTGCGGCAATTTGGAATCGGCTGGATTGGCGAGTTGGATTTCCACTTGATCGCCTTCGCGCACCCGAATAAACGGACCGGGCGCACTGCCGTTGAAAGTCCAGTATTTGAACTCCACTTCGTCCATCAGTTGCATCACTTTTTCTTCAACCCGCAATTTGACCAGCACTTTTGCCGAATAATCACGTCCGGTTGGCGGAGCGGCATTCGGGGCGAAGCCTAATTGCGCTTCAATCGTCGGCAAGTCATGGGCGGAGTCGGTGGCAACCGCACTTGGGGCTTGGGTTTGCTGTGCCAAAGTGATTTTCGGTATCACTAAGGAGGCGGACAATGCTGCGCTTGCAGCAGTCAATAGGGTGCGTCGTTTCATTTTGCTCTCCTTACGCTTATAGCGCCAATTCGGCTTGATCGCCGTTGCTTTGCAGCCAGTTTTTACGATCTTCCGAGCGTTTTTTCGCCAGCAGCATATCCATTAACTCCAATGTTTGATCAACGCTTGTTTCACCTTCGCCGACCGCACTTTGATCCAGAATATCGCCGGTTTGATAGGTCAGCTGCACTAAACGGCGGGTGTTCGGATCCATGGTGGTTTCGCGCAGTTGTAGCGGATTCATTTCGCCCAAGCCTTTAAAGCGTTGTACGTTCGGTTTGCCGCGTTTGCCTTTTAAGCGATCCAAAATACCTTCTTTTTCGCCCTCGTCTAAGGCATAAAATACCTCTTTGCCCAGATCGATCCGATACAGCGGCGGCATTGCCACATACACATGTCCTTGTTGCACCAATTTCGGGAAGTGGCGCAGAAACAGGGCGCAGAGCAAGGTGGCGATGTGCAAACCGTCGGAGTCCGCATCGGCGAGGATACAGATTTTGCCGTAACGCAGTTGCGACAGATCGTCGCTGTCGGGATCGATCCCCAAGGCGACGGCAATATCGTGAATTTCGTTGGACGCCAACACTTGGTCGGACGCCACTTCCCAAGTGTTGAGAATTTTACCGCGTAACGGCAGGATCGCTTGGAATTCACGGTCGCGCGCCTGTTTTGCCGAGCCGCCGGCGGAATCCCCTTCGACCAAAAACAGTTCGGTTTTAGCCAGATCCTGACTGCTGCAATCGGCGAGTTTGCCCGGTAAGGCAGGGCCGCTGACCAATTTTTTACGCACCACTTTTTTTGCCGCGCGCAAACGGCGTTGTGCCGAGTTGATCGCCATTTCCGCCAGCAGTTCCGCCTGCTGTACGTTTTGGTTGAGCCATAAACTAAAGGCGTCTTTCACCGTGCCGGCGACAAAAACCGCACTTTGGCGTGATGACAAACGCTCTTTGGTTTGTCCGGCGAATTGCGGATCTTGCATTTTCAGCGACAGCACATAAGCGCAGCGCTCCCAAATATCATCGGCGGTCAATTTCACCCCGCGCGGCAACAGATTGCGGAATTCGCAAAATTCGCGCATGGCATCAAGCAAACCTTGGCGCAAGCCATTAACATGGGTGCCGCCTTGTGGCGTTGGAATTAAATTGACATAACTTTCGCCCAACAAGTCACCGCCGTCAGGCAGCCACATCAGCGCCCAAGTGACCGCTTCGCTGTCGCCGCTGAATTCGCCGACAAACGGAATGTCGGGAATAGTGCTAACGTCCTGTACGCTCTCTTGCAGGTAATCGGACAAGCCGTCTTGATAGCACCAACTCTCTTGCGTGCCATTGACTTTATCAATAAAGCTGATTTCCAATTTCGGACACAGCACCGCTTTGGCGCGCAACAAATGGGTTAAGCGCTGCACGGAAAATTTGGCGGAATCGAAATATTTCGGGTTTGGCCAAAAACGCACGGTGGTGCCGGTGTTGCGCCGCCCGCAGCTGCCGATCACTTGCAGTTCTTCGATTTTTTTGCCGTTGGCAAAGGCGATTTTGTAGATTTCGCCGTTGCGTTTCACCGTCACTTCGACCCGATCCGACAATGCATTCACCACCGAAATCCCCACGCCGTGCAAACCGCCGGAGAACTGGTAATTTTTATTGGAGAATTTGCCGCCGGCGTGCAGTTTGGTCAGGATCAGTTCGACCCCGGAGATTTTCTCAATCGGGTGAATATCCACCGGCATACCACGCCCGTTATCAATCACTTCCAATGATTGATCTTCATGTAAAATCACTTCGATTTTGTCGGCGTGTCCGGCGAGGGCTTCATCAACGCTGTTGTCGATCACCTCTTGTCCCAAGTGGTTCGGACGCGTGGTGTCGGTGTACATGCCGGGACGCAGTTGTACCGGTTCCAGATCTTTCAGAACGGTAATATCGTCGGCTTGGTAATTGGATGTGGTTGCCATATCAACTTCTTTATTATTTCAAGGTTAAAAATAAGGATAATTCTATCAAACCCGAAGGGGATCAGGGAATCTTAATTCTCGCTTTAAGCCGGAAAGGTGTTTTAATTTGAGTTGGCTACGGAAAAAGTCTTTTTACATTTAGCGTTTCCCGATAAAATACATATACTTTCATTACGTGATTATTCATAATTAATTTTAAAAGAAAACACATAACTTTAACGGTATCAGAAAAAATGAATCTGATTAAAATCCTGCTGACTACAGGCGTATCACTGATGTTGAGTGCTTGTCAGGGCGATGGTATAAAAAAATGGAACAATACCACAGGCGCTTCGCCTGTGATGCGTGTCGGCAGTGATACGGAAAATGTGGTTAAAATCTCTTATGCGCTCGGCGGCGCGCAAGGCGCGGAGCAGAATCAAGATCACGCTGTCCGCTTGCAGCAAGCCAGAGATTGGATCAATCGGATTGGCGCCGAAAGTATCACCGTTGAAGAGTTGCAGCCGATTGAATTAAAGAATATCGATACCGTCAATCCGAATGCCTACCTGTATATTGATGAATACAGCGTCCGTTTGGGCAAAGTGCGGATCGGGAAAGGGAAGTATCACCATTTGAGGATTGCCGCGCTGGGTTCCGGCGATAAACAGCATATTTATTCCGACTTAACCGTCTATAATTGCCGCGAACGCAAAAGTGTGACGGCAATTGTTTATACCTACACCGCCAACAACGGAGAAACCAAAGCGTTTGCGCCGCAACCCAAATGGCATGAACCCGGCCGTGGTAGTGCGCAGCGTTGGCTATTAAACGCGGTCTGTTCCGCCACGTTGATAAAAGAAGAAGACGATTCCCCGGTTGTGGGTTACAGCGTGCTATTGAATAAATTAACGGATGATTTTTAATTAAGCCGACGCGCATAGAGTATGGCATAATAATCAGTATGATGTGCTGTGTTGAAAAAAGGACACCGGTGTGGCGCTAGATTTCAATTATTCTATCTATATTCAGTTTTTTATCGGCTTGGTGGCAGTGGTCAATCCCTTTGGCGTGCTGCCGATTTTCGTTGGTATGACGTCTAACCAATATGAAGCCCAACGCAATAAAACCAATTTAACGATGTGCATTTCGGTGGCGGTTATTTTGTTGACCAGCCTGTATCTGGGGCAGATTATTCTCAATTTGTTCAATATTTCCCTCAACGCTTTCCGTATTGCCGGCGGGATTTTGATCGTCTCGATTGCGATGAGCATGATCAGCGGGAAACTGGGCGAACAAAAACAGAATAAAGAAGAGAAAAGTGCGGATCTGTCCGATTACGGCAATATCGCGGTGGTGCCGCTGGCAATGCCGATTATGGCGGGGCCGGGCACGATCAGCTCGACCATTGTGTGGGCATCGCGCTATCACACTTGGTTGGATTTTATCGGTTTCACTATCGCGATTTTACTGTTTTCCCTGTTTTGTTATTTCCTGTTCCGCTCCGCGCCGTTTGTGGTTAAAACGCTCGGTTCGACCGGCAGCAATGTGGTCACGCGGATTATGGGCGTGATCTTGATGGCATTAGGCATTGAGGTGGCGGCGGCAGGGATCGGCAATCTCTTTCCGGGTTTGGTGCAGTGATGAAAACATTCTCTTTAATCGGCAGATTTAAGCGCTCCCCCTTAAAGTGCGGTTTGCGTTATGCGTTGTTTTTGTTGTGTTTCGCTTCCTTGGGCGGTTGCGATTGGTGGGCGCGATTAACCGGCGGGCAACCTGAAGATGTCGCGCCGAAAACCGAGCCGTCGCTAGACGAAAACCGTCAGTTGTTAAAACGCGGGCTTTATCTTCCGGCATTTAATTTGTCGCCGCCGCAGCCGTATGACGAGCTGCAATTGCCGCTATGGCAAGATTTGTATGAAGGGTTGGTGCGCATTGATAAACACGGCAAGTTGCAGCCGGCGGCAGCCGAATCTTGGCAGCGGCAGGATGATAAAATCTGGACGTTCCATTTGCGTCCTGATTTGCGTTGGTCAAATGGCGAACGGCTAACGGCACAGGATTTTGTGCAAAGTTGGTATGCCTTAGCGGTGCAAGGGGCGGATAATCCGCTCAGCGGCTATTTGCGTTTTATGGCATTGGAAAATGTCGAAGCGGTGTTGAAAAAAGAGGTCGGGGTGGAAATGCTCGGTATTAAAGCGCTCGACGAAAAAACCTTGCAACTGACCTTATCGCAAGCGGTGCCGTATTTGCCGCAAATGCTCGCTCATATTGCCTTATCGCCGCTGTATCAAGGCGAAGATAATGGTACGTTGGTGACAAACGGGGCTTACCATGTTTTATATAGTGGCGAAAAAGCGTTGCTATTGGAAAAAAATCCGTTTTATTGGGATACAAAAAATGTCGCCTTCCGTAATGTCAGTTATTCAGCGCTGGCAGCGGAAAATACGGATGATCAGGCGGAATTAGCGGCGTTGGATCTGTTTCCGCAAGTGGCAAATAATGCGGATTTGAGCAGGGGTTCTTCTCACATGCGAAGTATTCGACTGCCGTCATTATGTAATTATTATTATGAATTCAATTTCCGTCATCCGCAATTAAAGCAAAGTGCGGTACGCAAAGCGCTTGCCGGCATGATTTCGCTGCCGGAGATCGTAAATACGCTGCCCGGCAGCCGTGCCAATGCGAAGTTTTTGCCACGTCAAATGCAAGATCAAGAAAATACGGACGGATGGTCGCCAATCATTGTGGAACAGTTGTTGGCACAAGCCGGAGTTAACAGCCAAAATCCGCTGCGTTTACGTTTGGGTTATGATCAGCAGGGGATTCATCCGCAAATCGCAGAAAAACTGATTCGGATGTTGTCGCAATCGGATTTAATTCAAATTCAAGCGGAAGCCTTGACTCGTCAGCAGCTATTGGAACGGCGGGCGAACGGGGATTTTGATCTGATCCGTTCCGGTTGGTGTGCCGATTATCATGACCCGTCGGCGTTTTTCAGTATTCTGCATAGTCAAAGCGGGAATAATAAAATGGCGTTTGCCGATCCGCAGGTGGATGAATGGTTGCAAAAAAGTGTTGAAAGTGCGGTCACAGAAGCCGAGCGGCAACAACTTTATCAACAACTGGAAACCTTCATCAATCAAGAACAGCTGGTGCTGCCGTTGTTCCAATATTACGACCGCTATTGGATAAAAACCGATTTGGCGGGTTACGAAACCGGCAATAGTGTGATTTACAGTCAGGATTTATACCGGCGGGTTGGGAAGTAATCTAAGTGCGCATTTCAATGCGCTCTCAGGCTGATGACAAAGTCGTTTTCTCTCATAATTTCCCTCCCTCCGTATACGGAGGGAGGTGTCCGAAGGACGGAGGGAGGCATAAATCATTTTAAAAATGAATATGTTGCATTTTTATATTACCCCTCCCTCCCCATTTTTCTTGCGAAAAATGGTACTCCCTCCGCACGCGGAGGGAGAGAGGTAAGTTTGTCAGCAATCTCAAGTGCGGTTAAACCGCACTTTTGGCGGATGATAAAGTCTCTTTCTTTAATAATTTCCCTCCCTCCGTATACAGAGGGAGAGAAGTAAGTTTGTCGGCAATCTGAGGGCGCATTGAAATGCGCCCTTTCTGTGTAATGCTTGTGTGTAATTATTTGTGGTGGGATTATCGCTGGCAAGAACAACACACGCCATGGTCGTGATGGTGTTCCGATTCATCATGTACAATCAAATGTCCCATTTTTTCCGCTTTGGTCGCCAAGTACGCCGTGTTATAGCGATTTTCGCCGACATTGAGCGGCACCCGTTCCACCACATTAATCCCGGCTTGGCGCATGGTGTCGATTTTATTCGGATTATTGGTCAGCAACCGCACTTGCGTCACGCCCAATAACTCAAATATATCGGCGCACACCGCAAAATTACGTTCGTCGGCGGCAAAACCAAGCGCTTCGTTAGCCTCAATCGTATCCAAACCCTGATCTTGCAGGGAATAAGCCCGGATCTTATTGATAAGCCCGATACCACGCCCCTCTTCGCGGTGATAAATCAACACCCCGCGTCCGGCTTGGCTGATTTGGGTCAAGGCGGTTTCCAGCTGAAAACCGCAATCGCATTTTAAGCTGTGCAGCGCGTCGCCAGTGAGGCATTCGGAATGAATGCGCGCCAACACCGGCTCGTCACTGTTGCCAATATCGCCCATCACCAACGCCACGTGTTCTTTATGCGTATCGGGAAATTCGAACCCGACCATACGGAAAATACCGAATTTGGTCGGTAATCTCGCTTCTGCAACTAATTGAATTTTAGACATAACCACGATTCCTCTATTTTTATTATTCGTTAGCAGCATAAGTATAGCGCCTTTCCCGAGTGTTGCTTATCTCTTTTTTTGATATAGATCCGATAGCCGTGACTGATTAAGACTAATCGATGATTTTGTCGAATGAATAGACCACTTTTTTGCAAGAACGTGCGTTGCGTTAAAGAAAAATAGTTTGATTTTAGGTAAAATCGGCAAAAAACAACGAAGGAGTAGGAAATGTATTATTACGGTTTGGATATCGGCGGTACAAAAATTGAGTTGGCGGTATTTAATCAAAAATTGGAAAAATTGCATTCGGAACGAGTGGATACGCCGAAAGAGGATTATTTGGAATGGATTGAGGCGGTTGCCGGCTTGGTTGAAAGAGCCGACAGCCGTTTTGACTGTAAAGGCACGGTGGGGATTGGTTTGCCCGGTTTTGTGAATGCGGAAACCGGCTTGGCGGAAATTACCAATATCCGTGCGGCGGATAATCGTCCGATTCTTTTTGATTTAAGCCGACGGCTTGAGCGCGAAGTGCGGGCGGAAAATGACGCCAACTGTTTCGCCTTATCAGAAGCATGGGCGGAAGAAAACCAGCAATATCCTTTTGTATTGGGCTTGATCTTAGGCACGGGTTTTGGCGGCGGTTTGGTATTTAACGGTAAAGCCCATTCCGGGCATATCGGCATGGCGGGCGAACTGGGACATATGCAACTTAATTATCACGCGTTAAAGCTGCTCGGCTGGGATAAAGCGCCGATCTACGAGTGCGGTTGCGGTAATCGCGCCTGTTTGGATACCTATTTGTCAGGGCGCGGCTTCGAGATGTTATACCGTGATTTAGAGGGCGAAGCATTGTCGGCAAAAACCATTATCGAACGTTTTTATGCCAATGATGAAACTGCGCTCAAATTCGTGCAGATGTTCGTCGAATTGGCGGCGATCAGTATCGGTAATATCATTACCGCACTTGACCCGGATATGATTGTGTTGGGCGGAGGCTTATCGAATTTTGATTATTTATACGAGGCGTTGCCGAAAGCGTTGCCGGCGCATTTAATGCGAAGTGCGGTCGTGCCGGTGATCAAAAAAGCCAGATACGGCGATTCCGGCGGGGTGCGTGGTGCGGCGGCGTTGTTTATGAGCCGCTAATATTTTTCCCTCCCTCTATTCTTCGGACAGACCCTCCGTTGGCGGAGGGAGGGAAGAGCAATATATCAAAGTACGCCGCTTGCGGTTTCTAAAATTACCTTGCCTTCACGCACCGTCAGTTTTTTCACCATACTCTTGATCAGATTCTGGGTTTGATTGTCGGCGTCCAAGGTATACACCGGAAATTGGTTTAGCAAGGTTTGCAGCGTGCCGTTCAGCATTGGCATAATCAGTTGCAATTGAGCCGCGTATTGTTGCGGCTCGGACGACCAACGCAGTATACGCAGATTTTTCAGATAAACCGAACCTTGCTCGGCGTTATATTCCGGTTCGACATCAAACGCCAAATTAATCCGGCTGTCGAATTGTTTGTCATTGTATTTAAAACCGGCGCTGACAATCCCGTCCAGCTCGATTTTATTGCTGTCGTTCTGCCCGACTTTTGCTTGCATTTGATCCACTTGATAGCGGATATTAATAATGCCGGGCAGATTGAATTGATCATTAAAGCCCAGTTTTTGCGCTAAATAATGGTTGATTTGCGCTTCGCTGATTTCAAAATTGCCGGCTTTACTTGATAGCGATACCAACAGCAACAGTAAGGCAAAAAACGGGGCGAATAGCATTTTGCTGGTGCGCATTTGCAGCATAAAATATCCTTGAAGGTTTAATTTGATCAAAAAAAAAGATAGAATGAAGCCATTTTACACAACACTCCGGATAACCGCTTGGTTTTGACTTTATAAGGAATGCTATGAAACACTCTATCACAAAAGCCGCATTATTATCAGCCGCACTGGTTTTGACCGCATGTAGCAATTTGACCGGCGAAAGCGCGACAAGTTCAACCTCGTCTGCCGCCGACACGGCACTGGCACAGTCTTTTGCCCAATTGGAGCAAGCGGCAGCCGCGCAAAACAGCTTTCAATACCAATTGGACAACGATGTGTATAAAGCCTATTTAAGCGGCGGCAGTATCACTTACGCGACTCAACAAACCAACGATGGCAATAGCAAAGTATTCTATAGAAACGGAAAGTTGTACGGCGTACAAGATTCCGGCGGCAACTATGAATTTGACGCTGCCGGTAAATTAATTGTTGCCCTGAATAGCAGTGGCAAGCCCCTTGATTTATCGGCGGATGCGTTAGCCAAAAAACAAACCGAGCTGACCGCACTTGGCAAAAAATTAGCCGCAATGCTGGGTACTAATGCCGCGGATCGCGGGGTAGGCGCAGTGCGCACCGGCGGCGATGCTAAATTGAATTACTTATGTATTGCTAAAATCCAACAAGTGGCGTCGACCAAACGCGTGTTCCGCAGTTCGGCGAATAAAGCCAACAGCAGCAGCCGTTTGACTGCCGATGTGCGTTTGAACGGCAACCAATTCTATAATATGGATTGCCAGTTGCAAGGCGAGCGTGTTGCCAGTCTGACGCTGACTAAAAAATAATTGAGTTGGGATAGGCGGCAAAGAGCGGTCTGGCGCCAGACCACTCTTTTCACTTACTCTATGAAAAGCTTAACAGAAACGATTAATCAGGTTTTAAGCGACAATAAAGCGGCACGGGTGGTGTCGTTTTATTTTGGCAATAAAAAATATTGGCTGAAACAGACCGAACGCACGCGCGGCTTTATGCGCTTGCTCAAAACCAATCCGCAACAGGCGTTACGACACGAAGTACAAGCGTTACAATATTTGAATAAAGTCGGCGCGCCTTGTGCGAAATTGGTCGAATTCGGTGATGATTACTTAGTGTTGCAAGATGTCGGGATGACCGCCAATCAATGGTTGCACAACACCGCGTTTGATCAAACGCAAAAACAGCGGGTGTTGAATGATTGTGCCGTTGCCTTGGCAGAACTGCACCGATTAGATTTGGTGCACGGCAGACCGGCAACCCGTGATATGGGGTGGGATAATGGCAAAGTGCGGTTTATTGATTTTGAATCGAAGCTGGATATTCGACGCTTGCAATGGAATAAAATCCGCGATTTATTGATTTTTATTCATGATCTGTATCGCAACGGCACGCTTTCGCAAACGATGATTGAAAGTGCGGTAGCGGAATATCGTCGCCATGGCGGTGAAACGGTGTGGCGGCAAGCGATTCAATTGGTGAATAAACGTCGGATGTTATACTGTTTATTCAAGCCGTTTTATCCGATTGCCGGTAAAGATTTATTGGCGAGCTTGAAACTATTCGAATATCTGTTGGGAGAAACTTCAGTATGAAATGGATTGTGTTAATACTTTGCGTTTTGTCGATCGCTGCTTGCAGCAATAGCGGAGTAAACGGCAGTATCGGCGGTGGCAGCCTTGGCGTCGGCGGCTCTATCGGCATTTCCGGCGGTATCGGTTTTTAAAGGATTGGCTTTTAAAACCGCACTTTGCATGGCACAATGCAAGAAAACCGATTTAAAATGGCTTTTCTTGCGTTGGAAACTTGCTATTTGATAACGAAGTCATTACAATACGCGCATATTTTCGGACGCGGGGTGGAGCAGCTTGGTAGCTCGTCGGGCTCATAACCCGAAGGCCGTCGGTTCAAATCCGGCCCCCGCAACCAATTGAAACCGCACTTGTGGTTTTAATCGAAGCCAGATGTAACGGGGCTTTACTTTCGATTACGTTAGTAAAACCGGTTCAAGCCTATGAAGCCCCGATATGGGGTTTTTTTGTGCAACAATTTTGACTGTTCAGCCGGTGCTGGACAATGAAAATGGGCGATTAGCCCTTTTTTTATATCTTATTTTTTTCGTGTGTTATCTCAATCGGGGGTTGTCTTGGCAACATTGGAACAAAAAATACAGGAACTGGTGCTGGATTCTGTCGAAGCACTCAACTGTGAATTAGTCGGCATTGAATGTCAGCGCAGCGGACGTTTTTTGACCGTGCGCGTTTATATTGATAAAGACGGTGGCGTGAGTGTCGATGATTGTGCCGATGTCAGCCGTGAGGTGAGCGCGATTATGGACGTGGAAGACTTAATCGCCGACAAATATAACTTGGAGGTTTCCTCCCCCGGCTTGGATCGACCGCTGTTTACCTTAGAACACTATCAGCGTTTTATCGGGCGGCAAGTGGCGGTGCATTTGCGCGTGCCGGTGTTGGATCGCCGTAAATGGAGCGGCAAGTTGGAAAGTGTCGCAGGCGATATGATAACCCTGACAGTTGATGGCAATCCGCAGGTTTTTGCCTTTGGTAATATCCAAAAAGGCAACATTATTTATCAATTTAAGAATTGACGCAGCACGGCAGGCGACGCTTGCATTGATGAAAACGAGATTTTATTTAGAGGCAAAAATGAGTAAAGAAATTTTAATGGCGGCGGAAGCCGTTTCAAACGAAAGATTGTTACCACGCGAGAAAATTTTTGAAGCGTTGGAAAATGCGTTGGCGATTTCGACCAAGAAAAAGCGTGAAATGGATATTGATGTCCGCGTATCCATTGACCGCAAAACCGGCGATTTCGAAACCTTCCGCCGTTGGTTAGTGGTGGAAGAAGTGACCGCGCCGACCAAAGAGATTACACTGGAGGCGGCGCGCTACGAAGATCCGGAAATTCAATTAGGCGATTATGTTGAAGACGAAATCGAGTCGATTGCCTTCGACCGTATCACCATGCAAACCGCACGCCAAGTGATTAGCAGCAAAATCCGTGAAGCGGAACGCAACAAAGTATTGGAGCAATTCCGCAGCCAAGAAGGTGAAATCGTGACCGGCGTGGTGAAAAAAGTCAGCCGTGATGTGATCCAGCTTGATTTGGGCAACCAAGCGGAAGCGGTGATCATGAAAGAAGATATGTTGCCGCGTGAAAATTTCCGCCCGGGCGACCGAGTGCGTGGCGTGCTGTATCAAATCAAGCCGGAATCGAAAGGGGCGCAATTGTTTGTAACCCGGGCCAAACCGGAAATGATTATCGAGCTGTTCCGTATCGAAGTGCCGGAAATCGGCGAAGAGCTGATCGAAATCAAAGGCGCGGCGCGTGATCCGGGGTCGCGTGCCAAAATTGCGGTGAAAAGCAATGACCGCCGCATTGATCCGGTCGGCGCATGTGTCGGTATGCGCGGTGCGCGCGTGCAGGCGATCACCAACGAATTAGGCGGTGAGCGTGTCGATATTGTGTTGTGGGACGATAATCCGGCGCAGTTTGTGATTAATGCCATGGCACCTGCCGATGTCAGTTCAATCGTGGTGGACGAAGATAAACATGCGATGGACATCGCAGTGGAAGCGGCGAATTTAGCGCAAGCAATCGGACGCAACGGTCAAAACGTGCGTTTGGCAACCCAATTGACCGGCTGGACGCTGAATGTGATGACCACCGATGAATTAGCGGAAAAACACCAAGCGGAAACCGGTAAGTCGTTGAATCTGTTTGTACAACATTTGGATATCGATGAAGATTTCGCCGGGTTGTTGGTGGATGAAGGCTTCAGCAGTTTAGAGCAAATCGCGTATGTGCCGAGCGAAGATCTGTTAGAAATCGACGGCATGGATGAAGATTTAGTCGAAGAGTTGCGCAACCGTGCCAAAAACGCGCTGACAACCATCGCTTTGACCGAGCAGGAAAAATTGACCCAGTCCAATATTCAGCCCGAGCTGTTGGAATTGGACGGCATGGATCGTCATTTAGCCTTTAAATTAGCGGAAAAAGGTATTACCGACCTGGAAGAATTGGCAGAGCAAAGTGTTGATGACCTGTCGGATATTGAAGAATTAAGCGCGGAGAAAGCGGCAGATTTAATTATGGCGGCGCGCAATATCTGCTGGTTCAACAATGCGGAATAATTAGGGGAAAAATATGAGTAAAACAGTTAAACAACTTGCTAACGAGATTAGCACCCCGCTTGAACAGTTATTAAAACAACTTGCCGATGCCGGTATTAATAAAAAAGAAAGCGATCCGATTACGCTGGAAGAAGAAGGTCAGTTACTGAAATCGCTGAGCGGTGAAAGCGTAAAACCGAAAAAATTAACCTTACAGCGCAAAGAACGCAGCACCTTGAAAATTGCCGGCACTGGCGGCAAAAGCAAAGAAGTGCAAGTGGAAGTGCGCAAAAAACGCGTGATCAGCCCGACTTCAACCGAAGATCTCGCCAAGAAAAAAGCGGAAGAACAAGCGCGTTTAGAAGCGGAAGCACAAGCCAAGCGTGCGGCGGAAGAAAAAGCCAAAGCGGAAGCCGAAGCGAAGGCAAAACGTGAAGTGGAAGAAAAAGCTAAGCGCGAAGCCCGGCAAAAAGCGTCGTCAAGTGCGGTTAAAGCCGAAACGGAAAGTAAAAAAGCCGATCCGGAAAAAGAGAAGTTAAAAGCCGAAGAAGCGGAATTGCGTCGTAAAGCGGAAGAATTAGCGGCACAAAAAGCGGAGGAAAAAGCCCGTCAAGCAGCAGAAGAGGCACGCCGCTTAGCCGAAATGAGCGCAAGCAAAGAAGAGCCGGCAAAAGCGGATGATTCTGTGGTGGTGGATGCACATTTGACTTCACGTTATGCGCAAGAAGCAGAGGACGAAGAAACCCGTCGCACCGAAGGGCGTGGCCGTAATAATAAGAAAATCAATAAAGCCAAAAAAGGCGGACGTGATGACGACACCAATAAAACCGAGCGTGAAGCCAACCGTCGTAACCAGAAAAATATCCGCGGCGGTAAAAACCAGAAACGCGGCAGCTCGTTACAGCAAGAATTCACCAAACCGGCACAACCGGTGAACCGTGAAGTGGTGATCGGCGAAACCATTACGGTCGGCGAATTGGCGGCGAAAATGGCGGTGAAAGCGACCGAAGTGATCAAAACCATGATGGGTATGGGCGCAATGGCAACCATTAACCAAGTGATCGATCAAGAAACCGCACAATTGGTTGCGGAAGAAATGGGACACAAAGTGGTGTTGCGCCGTGAGAACGAATTGGAAGAATCCCTGTTGAGCGATCGCGATAATAATGCGGTTGAAGTGACGCGCGCGCCGGTGGTGACCATTATGGGACACGTTGACCACGGAAAAACCTCGTTATTGGATTACATTCGTAAAAGTAAGGTGGCTTCCGGCGAGGCGGGCGGCATTACCCAGCATATCGGTGCTTACCACGTTGAAACCGATAATGGCATGATTACGTTCTTGGATACCCCGGGACACGCCGCCTTTACTTCCATGCGCGCGCGCGGGGCGAAAGCGACGGACATCGTGGTATTGGTGGTGGCTGCCGATGACGGTGTAATGCCGCAAACCATCGAAGCGATCCAACACGCCAAAGCGGCACAAGTGCCGTTGGTGGTGGCGGTGAATAAAATCGATAAACCGGAAGCCGATCCGGATCGTGTGAAAAATGAATTGTCGCAATACGATGTGATTTCAGAAGAGTGGGGCGGTGATACCCAGTTTATTCACGTTTCCGCCAAACAAGGTTTGGGAATTGATGAGCTGTTGGAAGCGATTTTGATTCAATCCGAAGTCTTGGAGTTGACCGCGGTTACCGACGCAATGGCGAGCGGGGTGGTGATCGAGTCTTATTTGGATAAAGGACGCGGTCCGGTAGCGACGGTCTTAATCCAATCCGGTACGTTGCGTCGCGGTGATATTGTATTGTGCGGCTTGGAATATGGCCGTGTGCGTGCAATGCGTGATGAAAACGGTAAAGAAATCGAGCAAGCCGGCCCTTCAATTCCGGTGGAAATTTTAGGACTTTCCGGTGTACCGGCTGCCGGTGATGAGGCGACGGTGGTGCGTGATGAGAAGAAAGCGCGTGAAGTGGCATTACATCGTCAAGGTAAATTCCGCGAAGTCAAACTGGCGCGTCAGCAAAAAGCCAAACTGGAAAATATGTTCACCAACATGACCGAAGGCGATGTTGCGGAAGTGAATATCGTGGTCAAAGCCGATGTTCAAGGCTCGGTGGAAGCGATTTGCCAATCGTTGGTCGAGTTGTCAACCGACGAAGTGAAAGTGAAAATCGTTGGTTCCGGCGTGGGCGGTATCTCTGAGACCGACGCGACCTTGGCCGCGGCGTCAAATGCGATTTTGGTCGGCTTTAACGTGCGTGCCGACGCCTCGGCGCGCCGTGTGATTGAAGCGGAAAATATCGATTTGCGTTACTACTCGGTGATCTATGACCTGATCAACGAAGTGAAAGCGGCAATGAGCGGTATGCTGGCGCCGGAATTCAAGCAACAAATTATCGGCTTGGCGGAAGTGCGTGATGTGTTCCGTTCACCGAAACTGGGCGCAATCGCCGGTTGTATGGTGACCGAGGGTGTGGTGAAACGTAACAACCCGATCCGTGTGTTGCGCGATAACGTGGTGATTTACGAGGGCGAATTGGAATCCCTGCGCCGCTTTAAAGACGATGTCAACGAAGTGCGTAACGGCATGGAGTGCGGTATCGGCGTGAAAAACTACAATGACGTGCGGGTCGGCGACCAAATCGAGGTGTTTGAAACCATCGAGATTAAACGCAGTATTTAATCGCAAGGTTAGATTGCCGTGCACGTTTTTCAGCGTACACGGTTAAACACAGATGAGGGGCTTTGCCCCTGCCGAATCGGTTTGTCAGCAATGTAAGGGCGGATTAGATATCCGCCCGTTTACCAAGTGCGGTATAAACACTTAATCTACAATGGAAAAATGCGATGTGCAGCTTGGGCGGATATCTAATCCGCCCCTACTTTATTCGAAAACACCGCACTTTCGCTATGATGGAAAAATAAAATGGCAAGAGAATTCAGCCGCTCGCAAAGAGTGGCGCAAGAGATAAAAAAAGAGATCGCGTTGATTTTGCAACGCGAAGTCAAAGATCCGCGTATCGGCATGGTAACCGTGTCCGACGTAGAACTGTCGCGCGATTTGGTGTACGCCAAGGTATTCGTGACCTTCCTGTTTGACCAAGACGAGCAAGCGGTGCAACAAGGTATGGACGGTTTGCATAAGGCTTCGGGCTATATCCGTTCGTTATTGGGTAAAGCCATGCGCTTGCGTATCGTGCCGGAACTGCGTTTTGAGTATGATAATTCGCTGGTCGAAGGCATGCGGATGTCGAATCTGGTCAGCAAAGTGTTGAGCGAAGACAAAGCAAAACACAAAAATGACAAAGACGACAAGAACGAAGAAGACGGGCAGGACTAACAGCGTGTCAAAACCAAGAAAACGCGGGCGCGATATTGACGGCGTGGTGTTGTTGGACAAACCGCAAGGCTTCAGCTCCAACGACTTATTGCAAAAAGTAAAACGCCTGTATCAAGCCAATAAAGCCGGGCATACGGGGGCGCTGGATCCGTTGGCGACCGGGATGTTGCCGATCTGTTTAGGCGAAGCCACCAAGTTTTCGCAGTTTTTGCTGGATGCCGATAAACGCTATCGGGTTACGGCAAAATTGGGCGAGCGCACCGACACCTCCGATGCCGAGGGGCAGGTTGTCGAGGTGCGTGAGGTCAAGTGCGGTTTGGATGCGATTTTAGCTGCGCTACCGCACTTTCGCGGTGAATTGCAACAAGTACCGACCATGTTTTCCGCGTTGAAACATCAGGGCAAACCGTTGTATGAATATGCACGCGCCGGGATTACGGTGGCGCGCGAAGCACGTCCGATTACCATTTTTGCGTTGGAATTGATCGACTACCAAGCGCCGTTTTTAACCTTGGATGTACATTGTTCAAAAGGAACTTATATCCGCACCTTGGTTGATGATTTAGGCGAATATCTCGGTTGCGGCGCACATGTCACTGCGCTGCGCCGAAGTGTGGTCGCCGATTATCCGACTGAGGCGATGATGACCCTCGAACAGCTGCAACAGCTTGCCGAACAGCAGGATCTTGCTTTATTGGATCGGCATTTACTGCCAAGCGACACCGCCGTCGGCAAACTGCCGAAATTGGAACTGAATGCAGAACAAAGCGCGGCGATTGGTTTCGGGCAGCGCGTACGTTTTGATAATCCGCAAGGCTTGAGCGGGCAAGTGCGGTTATATAGTGCAAACCAACAATTTTTAGGCGTTGCCGAAATTCGCGATGATGTTATTCATCCGAAACGGTTGGTTAACCTATAACGTATAAAAAGCGTATTGATTAAATACGCTTCAGGCGGATGACAAAGTCTCTTTCTTTAATCATTTCCCTCCCTCCGCACGCGGAGGGAGAGAAGTCAGTTTGTCAGCAATCTCACGCGTATTGATTGAATCAATACGCTTCATGGGTTAAACCGCACTTTTACTGGTTAAACCGATATACACGCAGAATGCAAAACCGATGGCGATTGCATAAGGCGCCAGTTGCGTGATCCCCGCCGGGCTGCTTGCCAAGCTAAAGTTATGCGCAACCGCCGCGCCGACTAACATGCCGAGCAGAAAAACCGCCGAATCGTTATCGCCTTCGCCCAAATGTGCCAGCTGTTTGCCCGGGCAGCCGCCGCCGAGGGCGAAGCACAATCCCGATAGCGCCATTCCTAAGAAATTCCACAGATAGTCATTATGCGCAATCGGTTGATCAGCGAAGCCGAGTTTGAATTGCCCTAATAATACATTAGTTAACAGTGTGAAAAACACCAATGCGATAATCCCGTTTAACAGATAACTGTCACGGAATAGCACAAAATTGCGCACCGAACCGATAGAGCAAAAACGCGAACGCTGCATGACGATACCGACCAACACCCCGGCACCGAGCGAGAGCCATACGTCGGCGTGTTGTGCCGCCGGACCTTTTTCTGAGAAGAAGATCGGCAGGTTTTCGCCGACGCTGAATTTTGTCAGCAAGAAGAATAATAACAGCAAGGCGAAAATGGTCGGCAGCAGCCCGGCGGCTTTACTAATCGGATTGGCTTTGCCCAAGGAGAAACCGCGTTTAACGAAAATCAATGAAAACAGAATCCCGGCGATTAAACCTAAAATTCCGGCGATCGCGGTTAAATCGCCACCGCCAAGCCGCAGATAAGCGCGCCAAGGGCAACCGAGAAACACCAACGCGCCGAACATGGCAAAAATGCCAAGGGAAAAGCGGATTAAAGGGGAAGAACCGCCTTGCGGTTTGAATTCTTTCGCCAGCACCGCACTTGCCAAGG
This sequence comes from Testudinibacter sp. P80/BLE/0925, assembly GCF_053570785.1. Next base: position 1,548,175 of record NZ_CM131636.1, read on the forward strand.
CGCCAAAGACTAAACCGATCAGTTCGGGACGAATATATTGAACCACCGCCGCACGATGAAAACCGAGTGCGCCGGCAGTGTCGCGGAGGAAGCAAGCCGCACAGAACCCCATATTGCCGGGATTACCGAAATGGACGAGAATGGGAGCAATGATACCAAGTGCAGCACCTGCAACCACAGGCCAAGTGAATAATTTCATGATTGAACCTTTGTGATATCAGAAGTTTAACGGATTGTATGTGAGCAAAAACAGACTGCTCGGTGGAGCCGGTTTCATTCTACAAAATAGAAACCTTAGATAAAATCAGGAAACTTCGGATTTGTGAGCTAAATCAGGATAAACCGGCGTTTCCGGTTAAAAATCCTTGATCTAGCCCAAAGAATTCACATAAAGTAGTGGTATCCGTTGGCAGAGGGTGTAAGATGTAACAATTTCATAACAATAGATTTAACGAATGTCTGTTATTAGCCTAAATACAAACCAAGCACGATTTACTCTACTTATTACTCACAATCATGATGACGAGGTGTAATGATGTCCGATTTCTTAACTACTTATCGAGCCCATGTCGCAGAACGGGCGCAACAAGGGGTTGTTGCCAAGCCGTTAGACGCGGAACAAACCGCACAGTTGGTGGAATTACTCAAAAAACCGCTGCCCGGTGAAGACGATTTTCTGCTGGAATTATTCGAAAATCGGGTGCCTGCCGGGGTGGATGAAGCGGCGTATGTCAAAGCCTCGTTTTTGTCGGCATTGGTGAGCGGCGATGTCAGTTCGCCGTTGATTTCGGCGGAAAGAGCGGTCGAGCTGCTCGGCACAATGCAGGGCGGCTATAATATCGAGCCGTTGTTGAAAGCATTGGATAATGAAAAATTGGCGCCGATTGCCGCAACCGCACTTTCATTCACTTTGTTGATGTTTGATAATTTTCATGATGTAGTGGAAAAAGCCAAAGGCGGTAATGCCTATGCCCAACAAGTGTTGCAATCATGGGCGGAGGCGGAGTGGTATCTGTCGCGCCCGAAACTCGCCGAAAAAATCACCGTTACGGTGTTTAAAGTCAGCGGCGAAACCAACACCGATGACCTCTCGCCGGCGCAAGACGCTTGGTCGCGTCCGGATATTCCGTTGCACGCGCTGTCGATGTTGAAAAATGAACGGGAAGGCATTCGGCCGGATCAAGCCGGTACAATCGGACCGATTAAGCAAATTAACGAATTGAAACAAAAAGGCTTTCCACTGGCGTATGTCGGCGATGTGGTCGGCACCGGTTCTTCACGCAAATCCGCCACCAACTCGGTGTTGTGGTTTATGGGCGACGACATTCCGTTTGTGCCGAACAAACGCGCCGGGGGCGTGGTGTTGGGCGGCAAAATCGCACCGATTTTCTTTAATACCTTGGAAGACGCCGGCGCGTTGCCGATTGAGGTTGATGTGAACAATCTGAATATGGGCGATGTGATCGATATTTATCCTTATCAAGGCAAAATTTGCCGTCACGACAACGGCGAATTAATCGCGGAATTCCGCTTAAAAACCAATGTGTTACTGGACGAAGTGCGCGCAGGCGGGCGGATTCCGCTGATTATCGGACGCGGTTTGACCCATAAGGCGCGTTGCGAATTGGGCTTACCGGAAAACGAGGTGTTTGCCAAACCGAAAGCCACCGAGCAGAGCAGCAAGGGCTTCACTTTGGCACAAAAAATGGTTGGGCGCGCCTGTGGCGTGGACGGCATTCGCCCGGGACAATATTGCGAACCGCGCATGACTTCGGTAGGCTCGCAAGATACCACCGGTCCGATGACCCGTGACGAGTTGAAAGATCTGGCGTGTTTAGGCTTTTCGACCGACTTGGTCATGCAATCGTTCTGTCACACCGCAGCCTATCCGAAGCCGGTCGATGTTACCACCCACCACACCTTGCCCGATTTTATTATGAACCGCGGCGGCGTGTCGTTGCGCCCGGGCGACGGTATTATCCACTCATGGCTGAACCGGATGTTGTTGCCGGATACCGTCGGCACCGGCGGCGATTCGCATACCCGCTTTCCAATCGGCATTTCCTTTCCGGCGGGTTCGGGTTTGGTCGCCTTTGCCGCCGCAACCGGCGTAATGCCGCTGGATATGCCGGAATCGGTGTTGGTGCGTTTCAGCGGCACAATGCAGCCGGGCATTACCCTGCGCGATTTGGTGCATGCGATTCCGTATTATGCCATTCAACAGGGGCTGCTGACGGTGGAGAAAAAAGGCAAGAAAAACATTTTCTCCGGGCGGATTTTGGAAATCGAAGGCTTGGAACAGCTGAAAATCGAACAGGCGTTTGAGCTGTCCGATGCGTCGGCGGAGCGTTCGGCGGCGGCGTGTACGATTAAGCTGGATAAAGAACCGATTATCGAATACCTCAACTCGAATATCACCTTGTTAAAATGGATGATTGCCGAAGGCTATGGTGATGTGCGTACGCTGGAACGTCGGATTAAAGGCATGCAAGCGTGGTTGGCCGAACCGCACTTGCTGCAAGCCGATGACGATGCGGAATATGCGGCGGTGATCGAGATTAACTTGGATGAGATCAAAGAGCCGATTTTGTGCGCGCCGAACGATCCGGACGACGCACGCAAACTGTCGGAAGTCGCAGGCGATAAAATCGACGAGGTGTTTATCGGTTCGTGTATGACCAATATCGGGCATTTCCGCGCGGCGGGCAAACTGTTGGATAAATTCAAAGAGGTGATTCCGACCCGTTTATGGGTTGCACCGCCAACCAAAATGGACGCGGCATTGTTGACCGAAGAGGGTTATTACAGCATTTTCGGCAAGAGCGGGGCGCGTATGGAAATGCCGGGCTGCTCGTTATGTATGGGCAATCAGGCGCGGGTGGCAAGCGGCGCGACGGTGGTGTCGACCTCAACCCGCAACTTCCCGAACCGTTTGGGACAAGGTGCGAATGTGTATCTTGCCTCGGCGGAATTGTCTGCAGTCGCTGCATTATTGGGGCGTTTGCCGACAGTGGAAGAATATTTAGCGTATGCCGCCGATCTGCAAAGCGACAAAGCGGATACTTACCGTTATATGAATTTTGACCAGATTAACAGCTACGTGAAAAAAGCCGATGAGGTGATTTTTCAAACCGCAGTGTAAAAGTGCGGTGTAAAATTCATCGTTAAGTCATATTTAGTCGTTATAATGCAATCCTCCGATTTGGGTCGGAGGATTTTTCTTTTTTGAAGCATTTTGGAGAGCAAATAATGCCAGCACGCTATTTAATTATCTTCGCGGTTGTGATTTTCACCGCACAACTGTTTATTTATGTTACCAACCGCGGCTTGCGTTGGTATCTCAAACCCTATATCGGGCAAAAGTGCGGTTTGATGTTGAGCATGCTGTTGTGGCTTGCGCCCAATATTTTAATGGTGATCACCGCCACGCGCGTTTTGCCGCAATTTAGAATCACCGCTTTTGTACTGTTTCTGCTGGCTTATGCCTTTATGCTCACACTTGGGTTATGGCTGATTCGTGGGTTGGTAAAACGTGTTATCGATCAAACCCGACTTGACCGCACTTTGCGTCTGAGCGCACCGTTGCTGTATCTGGCGATTATGGGTTTGGGCTTATACAATGCCTACACGCCGTATGTACGGCATTATGCGATTCAGAGTGACAAATTACAGGGCAGCTTGCGTATCGGCTTGGTGAGTGATTTACATTTGGGGCAGTTGTTCGGCGCGAAACAGTTAGACAAACTCGCCGAGATTATGCAGCAGCAACAAGTCGATATTATCTTAATGCCGGGCGATATTATGGACGATAATCTCGATTATTATTTAGCTGAGAATATGCAACCGCACTTGCAAAAATTGCAAGCGCCACAGGGAGTTTATGCTACGCTCGGCAACCATGATTTTTTCGGTGCGCAGCGGCAAATTCGGCAGGCATTACAAGCCGCCGGCGTGAATGTCTTAGCGGATGAAGCGGTCTTGATTGATGATCGTTTTGTGATCGTCGGACGCAACGATCATCTGGATAAAACTCGCTTGCCGCTTGATCAATTGTTGGCTTATTTACCTGAAGATAACAAATTGCGTATTTTACTTGATCACCGCCCGGACGATATTCGCGCCAACAGCGAGTTATCACTGGATCTGCAAGTCTCAGGGCACGCCCACAAAGGACAGGTTTTTCCGGCAAATTTGATTACCCGCATGATTTATCCGCTGGATCACGGCTACCTGAATTTAAATGACCGTCATTTTGTGGTCACTTCCGGTTATGGTTTTTGGGGCATTCCGTTCCGTATCGGCTCACAATCGGAAGTCGTGGTGGTTGATATAAATCGTTAGACATAAAAAAGTGCGATCATATTGACTGCACTTTTAGATTATTGACAAACTTACTTCTCTCCCTCCGCGTGCGGAGGGAGTACCATTTTTCGCAAGAAAAATGGGGAGGGAAATGATTAGAGAAAGAGACTTTGTCGTCAGCACTGAAGTGCAGTCAATTGTTATTGACCGCACTTTGTCTTTTTGAAATCAGCCTTATTCTTCAATTTGTGCTTCGGCTAATTCAGAATTTTCTTCGTCTTCATCCAAATCACAAATCGTTTCCAAGCTCACCACATGTTCATCTTCGGCGGTGCGGATCAGGCGCACGCCTTGGGTGTTGCGTCCGACGGTGCTGACCTCGCTGACGCGGGTGCGCACAAGCGTGCCGGCATCGGTGATCAGCATGATTTGATCGTTGTCTTCCACCTGCACCGCTGCTACCACTTTGCCGTTGCGCTCGCTGACTTTAATCGAGATCACGCCTTTGGTGTTACGCGATTTCGCCGGATATTCATCCAGTTTAGTACGTTTACCGTAACCGTTTTGGGTGGCGGTTAGAATTGCGCCGTCGTTTTTCGGCACAACCAACGACACCACTTTGTCGATATTCAGGTCAAGTGCGGTTTCCAAATCGTCATTGGCGCTGTCATCGTTATCCGTTTCATCATCGCTTAGGTCGTTAGTTAAGGCTAGCTTGATTCCACGCACACCGGTTGCCGTCCGTCCCATGGCACGCACCGCTTCTTCGCTGAAACGCACCACGCGCCCTTGTGAGGAGAACAACATGATTTCGTTGTCGCCTTCGGTGATATCCACCCCGATCAATTCATCGTTATCACGCAGGTTAATCGCAATCAAACCGTTGGCACGCGGGCGGCTGAACTCGGTCAGGGCTGTTTTCTTGACCGTACCGCTGGCGGTTGCCATAAAGATAAATTTGTTTTCCGCATATTCCGCGACCGGCAGAATGGCGGTGATCCGCTCATCAGGTTGCAACGGCAGAATATTGACAATCGGGCGACCACGCGCCCCGCGGCTGGCTTGCGGCAATTGGAACACACGCAGCCAATACAGGCGGCCACGGCTGGAAAAACAGAGAATGGTATCGTGGGTGTTGGCGACCAACAAGCGCTCGATAAAATCTTCTTCTTTCATTTTGGTAGCGGATTTGCCTTTGCCGCCGCGACGTTGGGCTTCGTAATCGGACAGCGGTTGATATTTAACATAGCCTTCGTGGGAAAGCGTGACCACCACATCTTCCGGCGCAATCAAATCTTCCAAATTAATATCAGCCGAACTGGCGGTGATTTCGGTACGGCGCGGATCGTTAAACTGGGTTTTGATCTCGTTTAATTCTTCGCGGATCACTTCCATCAAACGCTCAGGATTGTTCAGGATAAACAGCAATTCGCCGATAATATCCAACAAGCCTTTATATTCGTCGAGCAGTTTTTCATGTTCCAAGCCGGTCAGTTTTTGCAGGCGTAAATCCAAAATCGCTTGTGCTTGCACTTCGGTCAGGTAATACAAATTATCGCGAATGCCGTATTCGACCGCCAAATCTTCTGGACGCGCGGCATCGACACCGGCGGCTTCCAACATTTGCGCCACGTTGCCTAATTGCCACGCTTGCGACAATAAGCCCTCTTTTGCCACAGCCGGCGTTGGCGCACGGCGGATTAATTCGATAATCGGATCGATATTGGCGAGCGCAATCGCCAAGCCTTCTAAAATATGCGCACGTTCGCGCGCTTTGCGCAATTCGAACACGGTGCGGCGTGTCACCACTTCGCGGCGGTGCAGCACAAAGGCTTCGATTAATTGTTTTAAATTTAATAGTTTAGGCTGACCGTGATCCAACGCCACGGTGTTAATTCCGAAAGTAACCTGTAGCTGGGTTAAAGAATAGAGGTTATTCAGCACCACTTCGCCGACCGCATCACGTTTGATTTCAATTACGATCCGCATGCCGTCTTTGTCGGATTCGTCGCGCAATGCGCTGATACCTTCGACTTTTTTCTCTTTCACCAAATCGGCGATTTTTTCGATTAGGCGTGCCTTGTTCACCTGATACGGAATTTCATGCACGATAATGGTTTCTTTGCCTTTGCCGTCGGTTTCCACTTCGGCACGGGCGCGCACATAAATTTTACCGCGTCCGGTTTTGTAGGCGTCTTCAATCCCTTTGCGTCCGTTGATAATCGCCGCCGTCGGGAAGTCAGGTCCGGGAATGTAGGTCATCAACTCGTCAATGGTGATGTCGCTGTTGTCGATATAGGCCAAACAGCCGTCGATTACTTCGCCCAAATTGTGCGGCGGAATATTGGTCGCCATTCCGACCGCAATTCCGCTTGAACCATTGACCAACAACGCCGGAATGCGTGTCGGCAGCACTTCGGGAATTTGCTCCGAGCCGTCGTAATTCGGCACGAAATCGACGGTTTCTTTTTCCAAATCAGCTAATAACGAATGAGCGATTTTGGTCATGCGCACTTCGGTATAACGCATTGCCGCCGCAGAGTCGCCGTCAATCGAACCGAAGTTCCCTTGTCCGTCCACTAACATATAACGCAACGAGAACGGTTGTGCCATGCGCACGATGGTGTCGTAAACCGCACTATCGCCGTGCGGGTGGTATTTACCGATCACGTCGCCGACTACACGGGCGGATTTGCGATAAGGCTTATTGTAGTCGTAACCGCCGACATTCATGGCGAATAACACGCGACGATGTACCGGCTTTAAGCCGTCACGTACATCGGGCAAGGCACGCCCGACAATCACTGACATGGCATAATCGAGGTAGGAGGATTTTAATTCTTCTTCAATGTTGATAGGCGTGATGTCACTTGCTAATTCGCTCATTCAAAGTTTTCCTAATTGACTGAATGTAAAGCTCAAAAGCGATTCAAATAATTCTAAAACAACAGCTGAAATCGCAGATGAAAAGTGGGCGAATTATAGCATAAAACCGCCTTTTTCCCTAATTTTTATAGTGAATTTTCTGCAAGAATTCTGCATAATAAAAAATCGTTTGCACACGCCTGAGCAGGGGTAAAGTGCGGTTATCAGCAGAATAAAAAATAGGCAATTTTATGCAACATGCAAGCCAGCAAAATGTCGATCAACACGAAATCGAAAAGTTCGCCAAAATGGCACACAGTTGGTGGGATCCTGAGGGCGATTTCAAACCGATCCATCGTTTGAATCCGCTGCGTTTGGATTATATTTTGCGCCAAGCCAACGGCTTATTCGGCAAGCGTGTGCTTGATGTCGGCTGTGGCGGCGGGATTTTGTCGGAAAGTATGGCACGGCAGGGCGCACAGGTCACCGGAATAGATATGTCGCCGCAACCGTTGCAAATCGCACGCGAACATGCGGCGCAAAGCGGCTTGCAGCTTGATTACCGCCAAACCACGATTGAGGATTTTTTAGCAGAGATACAGCAAACGCAAGCGGAAAAATTTGATGTGATCACCTGCATGGAAATGTTGGAACACGTGCCGGATCCAAGTGCGGTGGTGGCAAGTTGTCAAGCTTTGCTGAAAGACGATGGCGTGCTGTTTTTCTCGACGATAAACCGCACGTTGAAAGCCTGGACGTTAGTGGTGGTCGGGGCGGAATATGTGTTGAAAATGCTGCCGAAAGGCACGCACGATTACGACAAGTTTATCAAACCGGCAGAGCTGATGGCGTGGTGCGACGAGGCGGATTTAAGTTGTTTTGACAGCGTGGGTTATCACTATAATCCGTTAAGCGGACGTTTTTGCTTGAATAATGACGTGAGTGCGAATTATATGGTGGCGGTTCGGAAGAAATAGATACTAAACAAGCGAATAAAAAACCGCACTTTTAAGTGCGGTTTGACGAGTTTATTTGGCTTCTGACTTACTTTTTATTCGGCTCGTCACAATTTTTGATATTGTTGCATTTGCCGTACAAATATAAGCTGTGGTTTTCCAGTTGGATACCGAACTCTTTGCTGATCTCTTTTTGGCGTTTTTCGATCACGTCGTCGCTGAATTCAATCACTTTGCCGCAATCCATACAGATAATGTGATCGTGGTGATCGACCGGCGCGAGCTCAAATACCGATTTATTGCCTTCGAAGTTGTGACGGGTCAGAATATTGGCTTCATCAAACTGGTTTAACACGCGGTAAACCGTTGCCAAGCCGATTTCTTCGCCTTGCTCCAACAGCATTTTATAGATGTCTTCGGCAGAGAAATGTTGGTATTCGGTGTTGTGGTTGCTTTGCATCAACGCCAAAATTTTTAAGCGCGGTTCGGTAATTTTTAAACCGGCTTTTTTTAATAGTTTCATGTTCTCTTCAGACATAATAACCTCGTGTTGACTAACGGTTGGATATTGAATTTAACAAAATTATAACATAAATAATTCTATTTGATTCAACTTTATTCCTTATATTCTATGTGGAATACTTCTCAATTGCAAATAGTGGTCTAAAATATTACCGATAGGTTTTAACGATTAAACCAGTTCGGCCAGATACATTTCAGCATAAATTTGTTTGACCCAATCGCTGACGCGTTGCTCGGTCAGTTCCGGCTGGCGGTCTTCGTCGATACACAAGCCGACAAATTTATCGCCGTCCACCAGCGCTTGCGAAGCTTCAAAGTTATAGCCGTCGGTCGGCCAATGCCCGACAATGGTGGCGCCGTGCGGTTCGATAATGTCGCGCACCGTGCCCATTGCGTCGCAGAAATATTCGGCATAGTCTTCTTGGTCGCCGCAACCGAAAATGCCGACGATTTTATCGCTGAAGTCGATCTCTTCCAGCGTCGGGAAAAAGTCGTCCCAGTCCGCTTGCGCTTCGCCGTAGTACCAAGTCGGAATACCGATTAAAATAAAATCATAGGCTTCAATGTCTTCTTTGCTACTTTTGGCAATATCACGAATATCGACGATGTTATCACCCAATTTCTTTTGGATCATTTTTGCGATATTTTCGGTGTTGCCGGTGTCGCTGCCATAAAATAAACCCACAAGTGCCATGTTTTGTATCCTATTTTTGTTGTTTTAATGCGAAATATTCGTTCAAAATATTCTCAATTAATTGCGCGCGATTGATTGCCTGCTGTTGCGCCAGTTGCTGTAAGCGTTCAATCAGATCGGTATGCAATTTCAATTCAACCCGCTTTAAACCGGAGGCTTTGTCGCGCCGCAGTTGATTGCGTTTATTGATACGGGCTTGTTGTTCTCTACTCAGCGGATTGGTTTTAGGTCTGCCGACTTTGGGTAGATTATGGAATAAATCCAATGTTATGCAATCTGCTTCTTGTTTTGCCATAAGCCTGTCGTCATCAACTGATCAAAAGAGTAACTTAATTGAGAATGATAAGCCACTTACTATAGCATAATTTTTTTTAAAGATAAATCGTCCGCCTCGGTATCAATCCAGTGCCAAAAAGCGATTAATCGCACTGATGACGGCACTTGGGTGTTCTGCGTGAATCCAGTGCGAACCTTGGGCGATTAAAAACGAAGTCGCGCGCGGTAATTGTGCCAAGATGGTTGCGCGGTGTTCGGCAAGAATATAATTGGATTTGCCGCCTTTGATAAATAAGGTCGCAACATCGCACTGAATCGGCTGCCAATCCATTAAATGCGGATAGTTTTGATAAAGTGCGGTCAGGTTGAACAAAAACGACTGCTCGTCTTTTGCCGAGAAAGATTTCAAGATGAATTGTTGTACGCCTTCGTTTTGGATGTAACGGTTGAGGAGCGGTTTGGCCTGCTGTCGGCTGGCGGGGCGCGCCTCTTTCACTGCAAATAAGGCGGCGAAGACATTATCATGGTGATGTTCGCCGTAGGCAACCGGCGCGATATCCAGCACCACCAGCTTTTCCACCCGCTGCGGAATCTGTGCCGCCACGCGCATTGCCGTTTTGCCGCCCATCGAATGCCCGATCAAAATCACGTTTTGCAACTGTAAATGATCTAACAGGCGGATCACGTCGTCCGCCATTAATTCATAATTCATTTCTTCGCTGTGAAAACTGTGTCCGTGGTTGCGCAAATCAATCCGCAAGGTGGGAAATTGCCCGCTGTAGGCGCGGGCGATCACGCCTAAATTATTCATATCTCCGAACAGCCCGTGCAGAAAAACGAAGGTGGGCAACGTGCGCTTATCCGCGGGTGCTGACGGTTGTTCGAATCGGTAGTTTAACTGTTGTTTCGGTAATGGATTTTCATTCATTGGCTATTGCGATGTCTCGGTTTAATGTTGATGATTAATGTTGCCGAAATGGGTATAATGTGCCAAATTAGCAGGCGAATCAAGCTGTCCGTTAAATTCGGAGAGTGAAAACAGGGTTTGCAGCGCGACGGACAAAGTAAAAGAAGGAGAGCACGATGAAAATTATTGAAGTTGATGAAGAACTTTATCAGTATATTGCCGCCAATACGCAATCAATTGGAGAAAGCGCGTCTGATATTTTACGTCGCCTTTTGAATTTTTCGTCGTCGAATACACATCCGCAGTCAAAAGAAGAACCGTTGCCGGCGGTAGAAACAGGAATATCTACAGATAAAGCGCAAGCGCCTGCGAAAACGGCGAATGGGCACGAAACGACACCTCCGCCGCCGAAGAAACAATCTGACGAAGCGATTCAACGGGTGGTGGCGCGCCTGACCAATGTGTTGCAGTCCGATGATTTCCAGCAGGAAAGCAAGGGGGTGGTGCGCTTTTTAATGATTCTGACCGCACTTTATCGTGCCAATCCGGAAAGTTTCGCCCAAGCCGCCGAATCGCTGCAAGGCCGCACCCGAATTTACTTTGCCCGTGACGAAGCCACTTTATTGCAGGCGGGCAACCACACCAAACCGCGGCAAATTCCGGAAAGTCCGTATTGGGTGATCACCAACACCAACAGTCAACGCAAAATGCTAATGTTGGAGGGGGCGATGAATTCAATGCATTTGCCGCCGGAATTGGTGGATGAAGTGAGAAGTTATTTTGCAGTCTAGATGATGGAACAAATTGTCACTGCGTTGGCTCGTTTAACCGTAAATGAAGCGTGCGCGATTGAATATTCGCCGACTAGCCTGCCGCTAAAAGCAAGCCGGAGTGGAGTTTGTGAAAACTTGGATTCCGACTTGCTTTTGTCGTCTCTCGCAACGGCAACGGGCGCAACGCAAACCGCACTTGAGTTAAGCTGGCGGCAGGTTTTTTGTGCGGTGGATCAGTTGGCGGATCAACTGGCGGCGCAAGGGATACGGCCCGGTGACGGGATCGGGCTGATTGGTAAAAACAGCTTGCCGCAATTGTTATTGTATCTGGCAGGGTTGTCGCTTGGCGCGCGGGTGATGGCGGTGAATCCGCAATTTCCGGCGGAAAAAATCGAACGGCTTTTCCAACAAAATCATATTGGTTATTACTTTTCCCCGTGCACTGCCGCTTTTTCTTGCCGGCGTATCGTACTGAATGCGCTGGGATTTGAAGCGGATTATCGGCGTCAAACCGCACTTTTATGGCAGCGGGGTTACAGCATGACCCTGACTTCCGGCTCCGGCGGAGAGCCGAAAGCAGTGGTACACGATATTCGGGCGCATTGGCAAAATGCGTTGGGCGTGAATGAATTTTTAGCATTTACACATGACAACGCATGGCTGCTGTCGCTGCCGTTATATCATGTTTCGGGGCAGGGCATTGTGTGGCGTTGGCTGGGTGCGGCAGCGTGTTTACACTTTGGCGCCGCGGATTTTTACCAAGCTATCGGCAAAGTCAGCCATGTCTCGTTAGTGCCGACCCAATTGCAACGCTATTTGGATTATTTATCCGACCGCAATCTGCCGCCGCAAACGGTTCGAACCGAAGCGATTTTATTGGGCGGAGCGCATATTGATCCTGAACTGTGCCGTCGGGCATACGCCGCCGGGCTAAAAACCTTCAGCGGCTACGGCATGACAGAAATGGCGTCGACCGTTTTTGTGCGCAGAAATGATCCGCAACAGGCTGAAGTGCGGTTATTGCGGGGGCGCGAGCTGTGTATTCGTGACGGCGAAATTTGGTTGCGCGGCGCCGGGCTGGCGGCGGGGTATTGGCAACAGGGAAAAATTATGCCGTTGTTGAACGCTGAAGGCTGGTATCAGACTAAGGATAGAGGACATTGGCAAAACGGCGAATTACAGGTGCTGGGGCGGATTGACAATTTGTTTATTTCCGGCGGTGAAAATATTCAGCCGGAAGAGATTGAAAGTGTGTTGCAACAGTTTCCGTTGATTGAACAAGTGGTGGTGCTGCCGCTTGCCGATATGGAATTCGGCGCGCGTCCGGTTGCGATGCTCCGTTTTAACCAACCGTTTTCAACCGTATTAGTGGCGCAAGTGCGGTCTTGGTTACAAACGAGAATCGAACGGTTTAAGCAGCCGATAGCCTATTATCCGTTGCCGCGGAACGATGATCCGAATCAAATCAAAATTTCACGTAAGCGGTTATTACAGGATTTACAACAACAGTTGCAATCTACGCAACCGTCAGAATGAGCAGGATATAATGAAAAAACGTTTTTGGATTTTATTTTCGATTTTTAGTCTACTGTTTGCCGGTCAGATAGCGGCTGCCGCCACAGAATCACCGCTACCGACCAAGCCTGAGCTTGAAGCGGCAATCAGTGCGGCGGAAAGTAATGAGAACAAAACCCCGGACAATGCGTTATTGCTGAATAATCTGCGCGATACCGTCAGCTTGTTGGAACAAATTGAACAGCAAAAAAGCCTGATTGGTACGCTGCAAAAAACCATCGACGGGGCGGATCAGGCTATTGCCGCCAGTCAGGATAATCTGAATCGATTGAATCAGAGTGACGGCATTGAAGTGAGTTCAAAAAAATGGAACGAGATGTCTCTGGCCGAGTTGAATCAAATACAGAGTGAAAACGAGCAGCAATTACAACAAATCCAAAGCGATTTAAGCAATTTAAACGGCTTGTTGGTGGCGCAGCGTTCGGTGCCGGAGCGGGTGCAAACCGCACTTGCCGATAATTTGGCACGCAGTCAACAGCTGAATAAATTGCTGTTCAGCGCCCAAGTCAGCCCCTCTTTGGCGAATAAATATCACGCCGAGTTACGTTTGATTGAATTGAAAAATCAATATAATCAATTGAGTTTAAATGGTAATTCTAAACTGACTTCGCTCTATGAATCGGAAGTGGCGGAAAAAACGCTGGAGCAAAAACAGCAACAAGAGCTCCAAGCGGCGCTGGCGGAAAAAATCAGTGCATTGCGGCTACAACAATCACAGCGGCAAGTAGCCGAATTGGAACAAAGCAGCAGTGGCGGTAATGACGATGGTAATCAATGGTTGCGCCAAGAAGCGGCGATCAATACGCAAGTCAGCCAATTTTTATTAACGCAGACTAATAATCATAACCAGTTGGTACAAGACGGGCTGCGTATTCGCAATACCTTGGATAATTTGCTGCAAACTCAGCGCAATATTGATGAACAAATCAGCGCGTTGCAAGGTACGTTGGTGCTGTCACGCATTATTAACAAGCAGCGGCAGGCACTGCCGAAAGATAGTCTGATCAGCGGCTTGGCAAAGCGGATCACCGATTTGCGGGTGCAGATTTTTGATATGAACGAACGGCGTGATGCACTATACAATACTGCCGATTATATCGCCAATTTGGAATGGGATCATAAGACCCGCTTCACCGACGCAGAAAAAGCGCAACTGACCACGATTTTGCAAGATCGACGTAAATTGCTGACCGATGTGATTACCGAGCTGAATGCGCAACTCAACCAATCGATCAATATTGATTTGAATCAACAGCAGGTGATTAGTATCAGTAACGAGCTGCAAAATAAATTGGAACAGCAGAGTTTTTGGGTGAAAAGTAATAATCCGATTGATTTTGATTGGTTTGCCCGTTTTTCAGGGGGAGTCAAAATGCAATTGGCGCAAATTGTCAAATTGCTGGATTTCAGCAATTGGCGCGATTACCTCTTGCCTATCGGTTCGTTGGTCGGTTTTTTATTGTTATTGGCGGCGGGGATTAACTGGCGCAAAACTTGGTTCAAACGTGAAATCAGCTGGCATAACAGTAAAGTCAACACCTTGAGCGGCGATAATCAATGGCGTACGTTGATTGTGTTGTTTTACACCTTGATCTTAGCGCTACCGAGCACCTTGTTATTTTTGTCAACGCTGATTTTAATCATCTATTTCTGTTTCCATCATCCACTGGGATTGTTACCGTGGGCGTTAAAAATGGCGGCGTTTTGGTTCTTTATTGCCTTTACCTTGTCGTTATTGCGTCCAAACGGAATTGCACACCGTCATTTTAATTTTTCCGCGACGACTAATGCGTTGTTCCGCAATACGCTGCGCCGTTCGATCCCGATTCTGGCGGTATTGTTGAACGCTTCGATTTTCACCTCTCTGGATACCGGCATTGCAAATGATATGCTAGGGGAAACATTGGTGATCACTGCGCTGTTACTGTTTTTATTCCAAATCAGACCCGGCTTCAGCAGTGCTATCGACAGTGTTAATCGTGAGGCGTCTGAGGATAACGGGCAAGAGCGGACGACATACCCGAAACTGTTTAAATTTCTGAGAATCTTGCTGGTGCTGCTGCCGATTATCTTGATTGTCTTAATCGGTTTGGGTTATTACTACACGGCATTGATCTTGATTCGGCATATCATTTCCACCTATGTAGTGCTGATTCTTTGGGTGAATTTGCGCGAAATGACGCACCGTGCGATTCGGGTTTCCGCCCGCCAACTTGCTTACCGCCGCCTGAAAGAAAAACGGCAACAGCAGCAAAACAAAGAAGAGAATGCGGAAAACACCGTGCATGGCGAAGATCTGGTGATTGATGCGCAAGATGAAAAAATTGCCTTGGCGACGGTCAACCAGCAAGTGACTAAAATTACGGATATTGCCCTGTGGTTGTTACTAATCGGATTGTTTTATTGGGTATGGGCGGATTTGCTCGGGGTGGCGGTTTATCTGGATAACATCAGTTTGTGGCAGCAGACTTCGACTGACGCCAATGGTACAACGGTGCTGGAGTCGGTTACTTTACTTAATTTCTTGACCTCGATAGTGATTTTATGGGGAACCTATTTGGTCGTCCGCAATTTGAACGGGGTGTTGGAGATCCTGATTTTTTCCCGGGTGCAATTGTCGCAAGGCTCGCCTTATGCGATTACCACCATTCTCAGTTATTTATTCGTCGCCCTCGGTGCCGGAACCGCATTTTCGACCTTAGGCATGTCGTGGAGTAAATTACAGTGGCTGTTTGCCGCCTTGTCGGTCGGTTTAGGCTTTGGTTTACAGGAGATTTTCGCCAACTTTGTTTCGGGGATTATCATTTTGTTCGAACGCCCGGTACGGATTGGGGATTTGGTGACGATTGGCGAATTCAGCGGTACGGTATCGAAAATCCGCATTCGCGCCACGACGATTGTGGATTTTGACGGTAAAGAAGTGATTGTGCCGAATAAAGCGTTTGTAACCGAGCGCTTGACCAACTGGTCATTGAGCAATACCACCACACGAATAGTATTGAAAATCGGCGTTGCCTACGGTTCCGATGTGGAATTAACCAAAACATTATTATTGCAAGCGGCGGACGAATCGCCTTATGCCTTGAAAGACCCGGCGCCGGTGGTGTACTTCCTGGCATTTGGCGCCAGCACCCTGGATCATGAATTGCGGGTTTATGTGAATAAAACCAACGAACGTAATCCGACCATCGATTTTCTGAATCGCAGGATTGATCAATTATTTACGGAAAACAAGATTGATATCGCCTTTAATCAGCTCGATGTGTATATTAAAAATTTGGATAACGGGCAACAGTTGCCAATTAAAACGGATAATCAATAAGGAAACAGTATGGCGGGAAACAGCATTGGACAACTGTTCAAAGTCACCACTTTCGGTGAATCCCACGGCATTGCGCTGGGGTGTATTATCGACGGCGTGCCGCCGGGCATGGATTTGACGGAAGCGGATATTCAGCCGGATTTGGATCGGCGCAAACCGGGAACTTCACGCTACACCACGCCACGGCGCGAAGATGACGAAGTGCAGATTTTGTCTGGCGTATTCGAGGGCAAAACCACCGGCACAAGCATTGGCATGATCATCAAAAACGGCGATCAGCGCTCTCAGGATTATGGTGAGATCAAAGATCGTTTCCGTCCGGGGCACGCCGATTATACTTACCAGCAGAAATATGGCGTGCGCGATTATCGCGGCGGCGGGCGTTCCTCTGCGCGTGAAACTGCCATGCGCGTGGCTGCCGGTGCGGTGGCAAAAAAATATTTGCGTGAACGGTTCGGCGTGGAAGTGCGCGGTTTTCTCAGCCAAATCGGCGCGGTCAAAATTGCCGAACAGCCGTTGGAGCAAATTGACTGGGCGCAGGTCAACAGCAATCCGTTTTTCTGCCCGGATCCAAGTGCGGTCGAGCGGTTTGACGAATTGATCCGCGAGCTGAAAAAAGAGGGGAACTCGATTGGGGCGAAATTGACGGTAGTTGCCGAAAACGTGCCGGTCGGTTTGGGCGAGCCGGTATTTGACCGTTTGGATGCGGATTTAGCCCATGCTTTAATGGGGATTAATGCGGTTAAAGGCGTGGAAATTGGCGACGGCTTTGCGGTGGTGGAACAGAAAGGCACCGATCACCGTGATGAAATGACCCCCGAGGGGTTTTGTTCCAACCATGCCGGCGGCATTCTCGGCGGGATCAGTAACGGGCAGCCGATAGTGGCGCAAATTGCGCTGAAACCGACTTCCAGTATCACCATTCCGGGCAGGAGCGTCAATTTGGATAACCAAGCAGTGGAAGTGGTGACGCGCGGACGGCACGATCCGTGCGTTGGTATTCGTGCGGTGCCGATTGCCGAAGCGATGGTGGCGATTGTGTTACTCGATCATTTATTGCGCCAACGTGCGCAAAACGGAGTCAAAGATGTGGTGTCATAAGATTATCAGCGGACTTTTATTGTCGTTCGTCAGCCTGACCGCACTTGCCTCGCCGTGGGAACAAATTAAAGCGCCGGTGCAGGGCGAAGCCAATCCGGTCGGCGGCTACAGCAACGGCTGTATTATCGGTGCGCAACCGCTGGCATTACGCGGTGAGGGTTACCAAGTGATTCGCGCCGGTAAAAACCGCTATTACGGTCATCCCGAATTAGTGGATTACTTGACCCGTTTAGGGAAAAAAGCCAAACAAGCCGGTTTGCAAAATGTATTGGTCGGCGATATGGGCATGCCGGCGGGCGGGCGTTTTGCCAGCGGACACGCCAGCCACCAAACCGGTTTGGACGCGGATATTTGGCTGCGTTTCGGGCCTCTCAGCGACAAACAGGCGTTGAATCCGACGGCAACCTTAATGGTGAATCGCAAAGCCCAGCGAGTCGATGAAAAAGTCTGGACCGCGGATCAAACCACGTTGATTCGCTTGGCGGCACAAGATCCGAAAGTCGATCGGATTTTCCTCAATCCGGCAATTAAGTTGAAATTATGCCAGACGGTGCAGGGGGACCGCACTTGGCTGCGCAAAATCCGTCCGTGGTTCGGACACGACGCCCATTTGCACGTACGCTTAACCTGTCCGCAAGGCGCGAGTTATTGCGAGGCACAAGCGCCGGTGCCGAGCGGCGAAGGCTGCGGCGCCGAATTGATGTCGTGGTTTGAGCCGCCGAAACCGGGTTCACAAGCCAACAAACCGAAAACGCCACCGCCAATGCCGCAGCTGTGCCAAATGGTGTTATCACAACACGGTCAAAGTTAATCGGCAGGATAAAAAATGGAATTAGGCTTGGAAATGTACGCTTTGCTGTTTGGCGTGGCGTTATTGGCGGGTTTTATTGATGCGATTGCCGGTGGCGGAGGGCTGATTACCATTCCGGCACTGTTGGCAACCGGCATGCCGCCGGCGTTGGCATTGGGCACCAATAAACTGCAAGCTTGCGGCGGTTCCTTTTCCGCCAGTTGGTATTTTATCCGACGTAAGGCGGTCAATCTGCGTGAAATCGCAGTATTGATTGGCATGACCTTTCTCGGCGCGGTGTTAGGCACGGTTTTAGTCCAGCAGATGAATGCGGATTTTTTGAAAAAAATTCTGCCGTTTCTGATTTTTGCAATTGGAATCTATTTCTTGTTAACGCCGAAATTGGGCGAAAGCGATAAACAAAAACGGGTGTCTTATCTGGTTTTTGCCGTAACTGCCGGTTTCGCTATCGGCTTTTATGACGGCTTTTTCGGACCGGGCACGGGCTCGTTTCTCAGCTTGGCGTTTGTGATGTTGCTCGGTTTTAATTTGGCAAAAGCCACTGCCCACGCGAAAGTGCTGAATTTCACCTCGAATATCGCCTCGCTGCTGTTCTTTTTAATCGGCGGACAAGTGGCCTGGACGTTGGGCTTGGTGATGTTGGCAGGGCAATTTATCGGTGCCAGAATGGGCGCGCGAATGGTGTTAACCAAGGGGCAGAAATTGATTCGCCCGATGGTCGTGGTGGTGGCATTTGTAATGGCGAGCAAATTGGCATTTGATTATGGTTGGTTCGGCTGAACCAACGATTTGTTTTAATTAAGGTTTGATTGATGACAGAACAGAACAGACGCATAACCGCGCGCGTCGGTTATGAACCGCACTTTTCATGGCGTTACCTGTTGCCGCAATATTGGGGTGTTTGGTTAGGCATTTTCGGCTTGTTGTTGCTTGCCTATCTGCCGTACCGCTGGCGTGATCGTTTGGCGGCGAAACTGGGCGTGATTATTGCACGCAAGGCAAAAAAGCAGCGCCATCGCGCACGGGTGAATCTGTCCTATTGTTTTCCGGACTGGAGCAATGACAAAAAAGAGCAGGTGATTGATCAAATGTTTATCACCGTCACCCAAGTGATGTTGGCGATTGGCGAAGTGGCAATCCGTTCGAAAGCGCATTTACAGCAACGTACCGAATTTTTGGGGCTTGAACATATCCGTCGAGCGCGCGCCGACGGTAAGAATGTGATTTTGCTGGTGCCGCACACTTGGGCGATTGACGCTTCGGGCATTATTCTGCATACGCAGGGCATGCCGATGACGGCAATGTATAATCCGCACCGTAATCCGCTGGTGGATTGGCTGTGGAACCGCACGCGCGAACGTTTCGGCGGCAAAATGCACGCCCGTCAGAACGGGATTAAACCGTTTTTAAATACGGTGCGACGCGGCGAATTGGGTTATTATTTACCCGATGAAGATTATGGCGCAGAGCTGAGTGTATATGCCGATTTTTTTGCTACCTATAAAGCAACGCTGCCGGGCTTAAACAAAATGGCGAAAGTGGCGAAAGCGGTGGTGATTCCGATGTTCCCGCGTTATAACGCCGGGCTGGGCAAATATCAGTTGGACATTCATCCGCCCATGGCGCTGAGTGATAACGATGAAGAAATGGCACGGTTGATGAATCGGGAAATCGAATCTTATGTGACCGAGACGCCTGAGCAGTATGTCTGGATTTTGCGGTTGTTAAAAACCCGCAAAGACGGGCAGGATATTTATCGGCTTTAACAACAACCGTCACAAAAAAGCGAAGAAAGGATTTGCAGCCGACTTGAGTTTTGTTATTCTTATCTGCTTGCCGTGTTGCGAAAGATTGCGCAACACATCTCCTGAAAAGTTTATTTAGGTTTTTTAGCTATGAACCAGACATTAGAATTAGTGAAAGCGTCGATTAAATCTATTCCGGATTACCCGAAACAAGGGATTATTTTCCGTGATATCACCAGCTTGTTGGAAGTGCCGGCGGCATTCCAAGCAACGGTGGATTTGATCGTTGCGCAATATAAAGAAAAAGGCATTACCAAAGTGGTCGGCACCGAGTCCCGCGGTTTTATTTTCGGTGCGCCGGTGGCATTGGCGCTGGGTTTGCCGTTTGTCTTGGTGCGCAAACCGCGTAAATTGCCGCGCGAAACCATTGCGCAAAACTACCAATTGGAATATGGCGAAGATACGTTGGAAATTCATATTGACGCGATAAATGCCGATGATAACGTATTGATTATCGACGATTTATTAGCAACCGGCGGTACAGTGGAAGCAACGGTTAAACTGATTCGTCGTTTGGGCGGTAAAGTGGAGAATGCCGCGTTTATCATCAGCTTGCCGGAACTGGGCGGCGCAGAGCGTCTGAAAAAATCCGGTATCACTAGCTTCCATTTGGTTAGTTTCGACGAACATTAATTTTTCAACAACGGGTTGCGCATGAGCTATCAGGTACTTGCCAGAAAATGGCGGCCACAACGGTTTTCGCAGGTTGTCGGACAAGAACACGTTCTGACCGCACTTGCTAACGGTTTAGAGAATAATCGGCTGCACCATGCCTATCTCTTTTCCGGAACGCGCGGAGTAGGAAAAACCTCGATAGCCCGTTTGTTCGCCAAAGGCTTGAATTGTGAGCGGGGCGTCACCGCCGAACCGTGCGGCAAGTGTGAAAACTGCCGTGCGATTGAAGACGGGCGTTTTATTGATTTATTGGAAATCGACGCCGCCTCTCGCACCAAAGTGGAAGATACCCGAGAGTTACTCGACAACGTTCAGTATAAACCGGTGCAAGGGCGCTATAAAATCTACCTGATCGACGAAGTGCATATGTTGTCGCGCCACAGTTTCAATGCGTTGTTGAAAACGTTGGAAGAACCGCCGGAATATGTCAAATTCCTATTGGCAACCACCGATCCGCACAAACTGCCGATTACCATTTTATCCCGCTGTATTCAATTTCATCTGAAAGCGTTAGAGCCGAAACAGATTGCCAACCATCTGGAATATCTTCTGCAACAGGAAAAAATTCCCTATGAATTTTCCGCCTTGGAGCAGCTGGCAAAAGCGGCACGCGGCAGTATCCGTGACTCGCTCAGTCTGACCGATCAGGCGATTGCGATGAGCAACGGCAATATCAGCACGCAAATCGTACATCAAATGCTGGGCACACTCGACAGCGAACAATCGTTGGATATTATTCAGGCGTTACAGCTGGCGGACGGCGAAGCGTTAATGCGTAGCGTGCAGCAGGTGGCGGAGAAAGGCGTGGAGTGGGATCAACTGCTGCAAGAAGTGGCAAGCAACCTACACCAGATTGCGATGCGGCAACTGTTAAAAGCAAGCGAAAAAAGCAGTGATCGACTGGATTTCCTGGCGCGTAATTTACCGCCGGAAGATGTGCAATTTTATTATCAATTAATCCTGAACGGGCGCAAAGAGTTGCCGTTTGCGCCGGATCAACGCAGCGGGGTGGAAATGACCCTGTTGCGCGCCTTGGCATTTCATCCTAAGTTATTGCAACGGGATACATCGCTGTCAGCCCCGCAAACCACGACGGAAAAACAACTGGAGCAGGCGGAAAATACCGAACATCAGTTGCAGCGCATTCGCCAACGGTTGCCGAAGCACGAAGCTGAACCGCACTTTACACCCGAAAGCATAACTGCGCCAACGCCAAGTGCGGTGCAGCGTAAACGTATTGCGGCGCAAACAAACGAATCCGCCGCACAGTCCGATGACGCTCAGGCGCTTTCTCCGGCGTTGAAAGCGCTGCAAGCACGACAGCAGCTGCAAAATTCGCAAAAAAAAAACAGTAAACCCATCGTAACTGCCACGGATAATCGGTTGGAAACAGTGCCGACGGCAACACAAAACCATGACACCGGGGTGGAAAAATCGCTGGGCTTAATGGAACGCCTCAACCGTATCAGTGCCGCCAAAACCCCGCCGGCAAACCCGCCGCTGCCGGCTGCCGCAGCCGAACCGCCTCCGCTATCAGACGACGAAAGCGAAAATGAACAGAGTGATACGATTGGCGAAGATTACCATTGGCAATGGCTAAATCCGGAATTGGAAAACGAAGAGAGCAACCGTTTGCGTCCGTCGGATATCAAACAGGCGATTTTACAGGAAAGGACGCCGGAGCTAGTGGCAAAAGTGCTGAAACTCAGTGCGGAACGCGATCGTTGGTCGGCAATGTTAGAACAGTTGGAATTGAGCGGGATGGTCAAGCAGTTAGGGCTTAATGCCTTGCTATTGGCGGAAAATGATGAGGCGGTGACATTGGGTTTGCGCCCGGATCAGTCCAATTTGAATAATGCCCGTTATATCGAGGCATTACAGCAGCAATTGAGCAAATTTTATCAACATGAAGTGCGGTTAAACGTGGTGTTGGAAAGCGATAAGACGCGTCTGACGCCGCTGGAACAACGGCGCCAAATCTATAGCGAACTGAGCGAACAAGCCAAACACGCGTTACGGCAAGATCCGCAAATCGCGTTATTACAACAAGCGTTTGACGCGACCTTGGATTTGGACAGTATCCGTGCGGTGGGCTAGCGGCAGATTGATTGCGGCTTTGCAGCTTGGCAAATTTAAGCTAGAATGAGCGCCTATTTTTTGAATTATTTTAAAGAAAAAGAGAGAAAACTATGTTTGGAAAAGGTGGATTGGGCAACTTAATGAAACAAGCCCAACAAATGCAAGAACGCATGCAAAAAATGCAGGAAGAAGTGGCGCAATTGGAAGTGACCGGCGAATCCGGGGCGGGGTTGGTGAAAATTACCGTCAATGGTGCACACAACTGCCGTCGTATCGAAATCGATCCATCGTTAATGGAAGACGATAAAGAGATGTTGGAAGATTTAATCGCCGCGGCGTTTAACGACGCGGTACGCCGTGCCGAAGAGTTGCAAAAAGAAAAAATGGCTTCC
Organism: Testudinibacter sp. P80/BLE/0925; assembly: GCF_053570785.1. The sequence continues at coordinate 1,571,230 of NZ_CM131636.1, forward strand.
GTAACCTCCGGTATGCAGTTGCCACCGGGTTTTAAAATGCCGTTTTAATCGGGCTGTTAAATCTGTTCTAACCGCACTTTAAGTGCGGTTCAGACTGATGACAAAGTCTCTTTCTCGAATAATTTCCCTCCCGCCGTATACGGCGGGAGGTGTCCGAAGAACAGAAGGAGGCATAAATTATTTTAAAAATAAATATGTTGCATTTTCATATTTCCCCTCCCTCCCCATTTTTCTTGCGAAAAATGGTATTCCCTCCGCGCGCGGAGGGAGAGAAGTCAGTTTGTCAGCAATCTCGGTTTTGTTTATTAAAGAGAGAGAATTCATGCAAATCAGCCCATTACTGGAACACTTGATGGAAGCGTTGCGCTGCTTGCCCGGCGTCGGACCGAAATCGGCGCAGCGGATGGCATATCATTTGCTCCAGCGCAACCGTAGCGGCGGTGTCAATTTAGCCCAAGCCTTGCAGGAAGCAATGAGCAAAATCGGACATTGCAGCCAATGCCGAACCTTTACCGAAGAAGAAAGCTGTGCAATTTGCCGCAACCCGCGCCGCCAACAAAATAAACAACTGTGCGTGGTGGAAATGCCGTCGGATATCCAAGCCTTAGAGTTGACAGGGCAATATTCGGGGCGTTACTTTGTGTTGATGGGACATCTATCGCCGCTTGACGGGATCGGGCCGCGCGATATTGGGCTGGATTTGTTACAACAACGTTTGCAGCAGGAAACCTTCGAAGAAGTGATTCTCGCCACCAATCCGACGGTGGAAGGCGACGCCACTGCCAATTATATCGCGGAATTATGCCGACAATTCGCCATACCGGTGACACGTATCGCCCACGGTATTCCGGTTGGCGGCGAGCTGGAAAATGTGGACGGAACCACGTTATCCCACTCGTTTTTAGGGCGGCGGCAAATTCAATAACCTCACTTAGCCAGTGCGGCGTTTTCTTCTATCGATATAGTGTGTTTGCCGCAATTTGCAAGTGATCCAACATGTCATAACGTTTGCGGTACATGCTGCGTTTTTTACTTTGTACCTCTTCAAGGCTTTTGCGTTCAAGTGCGGTCGAAAGCTGCCAATATTGGCTTTTGACATCGAACTCGGCTCCGTTTTCAGCCCAAAACTGATCATAATTAAATAATAGGCGCGAATGATCGTTCCAACGGTATTTTGCTTGGTTTTTATGTTTAATACCGAGCAGTTTACAACCCCATGTCTCAGCCAACATTTTTATGATCGTTATCAGCATATGTGAAGGGCGCACGCCGTGTAGTTGTTTGGTCAATTTACGCACCAAATCCTGTGCCATTTCTCCGCTCGGGCCTTGCAACGAAGTGATCAGTAAACGGCTTTCCGGAATAAAGGCAAAAGAGAGATCATAAAGCCGCTGCTGATTTTCATCCTGTAAATTAATTGAGAAAAAGCCTTCAAGCGGATCGATTTTATTGATATTTAAATATGCCGAAATGCCGTTGGCTAAGGTCGTAATGAGTACGGAATCATGTTTAACCAGATCACGGCACAGGGTTTCGCCGAATACGGTTTCGGCGAAGGCAAAATTATATTGCAGTGCGGCTAAACGCTGTTTGGGGCCGAAACGCTTATCGCAAAAACGGTATAAAATGCTATTAAAGCGGTAAGGATTTTCACGGAAGAGTGTTTGCCACAGAGCGTGGTTATTCAGAAAACAGACGAATTTATTACAATATTTGGCACTGCGCGCATAGCGTAAGTAATAACGAGAACGTATCAGTGCCAATTTTGAGCGTTTTTTATTGGTCGCGGGAAACATTGTTTTCGCTGTCGGGAAGGTAATCGTATTCTTCATAGGCGCTCTTTTTCAAATAAAAATAAAGCTGTAAATTCTATTTGATCACCAGGCTTAAGTAAATATTCCGCTCGATAATTTATCGGATTTTACTCCGCCGTTTCCAATTCTTTCAAATATTGGAAAATTTCACGATAACACTTCGGTGGTTTTTGTGCGGCACGTTCTTTTTGTGCGGCACGGATCAGGTTGCGCAGGTGTTGAATATCCAGTTCCGGATATTGGGCAATCAGATTGGACAGCACCTGATTATTATCACTTGCTAATAATTGATCACGTAAGTGTTCCAAACGGTGGAAAGCCGCTTGTTGTTGGTTATGTTTGTTTTCCAGTTTGTCTAATGCTTCTTGCAGTGGCTCGACATCGGTGTTGCGTAATAGCTTGCCGATATATTGCAGTTGACGGCGCAGGGCACCGCGTTGTGAACGTTGCGCCAGTTCAATGGCATCAGCCAGTTTTTCATCAAGTGGAATTTTTTCCAGATTCGCCGGAGTCAGTGCGACTAATTTGGCGCCGAATTTTTTCAAGGCTTCGGCATCACGCTTAATTTCGCTTTTGCTGACCCAAATAATCTCGTCGTCTTGTGCTTCATCGTCGAGTAAAAAATCGACTTCTTGATCTTTCTTCATGCTGTTTTATCTTGTGGCTAGGGAATCAAGTGAATAATAATAGCATAAATTCGGAGGTGGTGCGGCAGGGAATTTGAGGAGGGCGGATAATCGGTTTTTGCTCCCTTCGCAGACGGAAGGGAACAAAAGGGTTAACAAACGCCGAAAGGTTCAGCCAATTTGTATAGGCTCAATTCCTCGGCTTGATAGGTTTTGGTATAGATTTTTTCATTTTCTTCCCATTGGCAGATAACGCCTTCGGCAGTTATCGCAGCGACTTGCATTTTGCGCCCGCCGATTTTCGGTTGTACTTCATCCCCTAAATTGAATTCCATCATCATCTCCTTTAACTGTGGTTTTAATCGTAATGATTATAGTGGACTAATCTCACCTAAACGTGTGGTTTTATCCTAAAATATTGCCGTCACGTCTTAGGCTGTCTTTGCTAATTAGCGTTGGCAAAAAAGCGGCAAAATAGGCTAGAATGTGGCTTAACTAAAATGCATGAGATAACAACAAGATGACAAGGCAAACTCAGGATTTATTAAAATTACAGCAGCAGGATTTATTGGCGGCGGCGGAATTGGCATTAAAGTTGGCGGCGCAAGCAGGTGCTGCGGCGCAAGTTGGGGCAACCAAAAGTACCGGGCTGTCGGTTTCGACCCGTTTAGAGCAAGTGGAAAATATTGAATTTAATAATGACGGCGCATTAGGCATTTCCGTTTATTTGGGGGAGCGCAAGGGCAATGCGTCAACCTCGGATCTTTCGCCGCAAGCGGTGCAAAGTGCGGTCGAAGCGGCGTTGAGTATTGCCAAATACACCTCGGAAGATCCCTATAACGGTTTGCCTGAAAAGGAATTACTGGCATTCAATCCGCCGGATCTGGATCTGTATCATCCGGCAGAGATCAGCGTCGATCAGGCGGTGGAATTGGCATTGGCAGCCGAGCAAACCGCACTGGCAGCCGACGCGCGCATTGTAAACAGTGAGGGCGCGAGTTTTAATGCCCACAGCGGCATTCGGGTGTATGGTAACAGCTACGGCGTGCTGAACAGCTATCTTTCCAGCCGTTATTCTTTGTCTTGTAGCGTGATTGGCGCAGCGGAGCAACAGATGGAACGGGAATACGAATACACCGTTTCGCGCCGTTTTCAAGGGTTGGAGTCGCCGGAGTGGGTGGGGGAACAGTGTGCACAAAAAACCGTGGCGCGTTTATCGGCACAAAAATTAGCCACCCAAACCGCACCGGTGATTTTTCTGAATGATGTGGCGACCGGTTTGGTCGGCAGCTTGGTCGGGGCGGCGAGCGGCAGTAGCATTTATCGTAAATCCAGTTTTTTGCTGGATAAACTCGGTTGCCAAATTTTGCCGACTTGGTTTGAGATCAGCGAACAACCGCACTTACGCGGGCGTTTGGCGTCGTCGCCGTTTGACAGCGAAGGGGTGAAAACCGAAAATCGGCAAATTGTCGAACAGGGCATTTTGCAGACCTATTTATTAACCACTTACAGCGCAAAAAAATTAGGCTTGCAAAGCACCGGACACGCTGGCGGTATTCACAATTGGTTGGTGAAAGCCAACGTGAACGGTGGCTTGACCGCACTTTTAAAGCAAATGGGAACCGGCTTGTTGGTCACCGATTTAATGGGGCAAGGGGTGAATTTAGTCACCGGCGACTATTCGCGCGGCGCAGCCGGTTTCTGGGTGGAAAACGGTGAAATCCAATATCCGGTGCATGAAATCACCATTGCCGGACAGTTGCAAACGATGTTGGCGAATATCGTGGCGGTGGCGGACGATGTCGAGCACCGCTCGAATATTCAAACCGGTTCGATTTTATTGGACGAGATGAAAATCTCGGGGAACTGAATTATTTTATCATAAATAAGAATAATTATCATTGACAAGATTATCGAGTCTGTTATGATGATTGCCAGTTGCAGGAGTGCAACCAAGTCCGCAAAGATTGTGAAAGCAGTCGAGCAGATGTAGAGTAAAAAGTAAATTCGTTAGGGTCATCGGCTGGAGCTTGCTCCAGCCTTTGTTTTTTGGCTGGCATAGGCGAGAGGCTGAAAATCCTTTTTTATCTGAATCGTTTTTTAAGTCATGCGCGATTATGTTATGATGGCGCGGTTTAAATGGATAAAGTCAAATATAGCTTGGATAAAGGTCGCTTTAATGAAAAAACATTATGTTGAAACGTTAATTCCAACGGCAGAAATTGCCTCACGCATACAGGAACTGGGCGCAGAAATCAGCCGTTTCTATCAACACCAAAATGCGGAAAAAATCGTGGTGGTCGGGTTGTTGAAAGGGTCGTTTATGTTTATGGCGGATTTAGTGCGCAGCATTGATTTGCCGACCGAAATTGACTTTATGACCACCACCAGTTATGGCTCGGGGATGTATTCCAACCATGACGTGAAAATTTCCAAAGATTTGGACGGCGATATCAAAGATAAGCACGTGTTAATCGTAGAAGATATTATCGACACCGGCTACACCTTAGACAAAGTACGCAAAATTTTATTACTGCGCGAACCGGCTTCGATCACGATTTGCACCTTATTGGATAAACCGTCACGACGCGAGGTGGAAGTGCCGGTCGATTGGGTTGGTTTTGCCATTCCGGATGAATTTGTGGTCGGTTTCGGCATTGATTATGCACAACAATACCGGAATTTGGGGTATATCGGTAAAGTGGTGTTGCAACAAGAATAAAGATAAATTTTCGTTCTCGCCTCTCTCCGTCATGCGGACATCTCCCTCCGCGCACGGAGGGAGAAAAAGAGAACCAAGTGCGGTTTGGGTTACCCGACAATCTCACCCCATAAATCATATTCATCGGCATTGTGGATTTTGGCTTGTACAATGTCACCGACTTTGACCGCACTTTGTGTTGGGTTCTCTAAATAAACCAAGCCGTCGATTTCCGGCGCGTCTGCCATTGAGCGCCCTATAATGCCTTGTTCGTCGATTTCGTCGATAATTACGGCTAACGTTTTGCCGATTTTTTGTTGCAGCCGTTGTGCGGAGATTTGCTGCTGCAACTGCATGAAACGGTGGAAACGTTCTTCTTTCACCTCTTCCGGCACTTGATCCGCCATCTCGGTGGCAGGTGCGCCGTCAACCGGGCTGAATTTGAAACAGCCGACGCGATCCAGTTGCGCTTCTTGCAAAAAGTCTAATAACAGTTGGAAATCTTGTTCGGTTTCGCCCGGGAAGCCGACGATAAAAGTCGAACGCAGGGTCAATTCCGGGCAAATATCGCGCCAGTTTTTGATCCGCTCTAAAGTGCGGTCAATCGAGCCGGGGCGTTTCATCGCTTTCAGAATTTTCGGGCTGGCGTGTTGCAGCGGAATATCCAAATAGGGCAGAATTTTGCCTTCCGCCATCAGCGGAATCAGTTTATCCACGTGCGGATAGGGATACACATAGTGCAAGCGCACCCAAATATTCAGTTTTGCCAGTTGCTCACACAACGATAGCAGATCGTTGCGGATCGGCATACCGTTCCAGAACGCGATATTGTTTTTGTCTTTTTTAGTTTTGTCTAAGGTGTAAGCCGAGGTATCTTGCGACACCACCAACAGCTCTTTCACTCCGGCATCGGCGAGGCGTTTGGCTTCGTCCAACACATTGCCAATCGGGCGGCTGTCGAGATCGCCGCGCATTGACGGAATAATGCAGAACGTACAACGGTGATCACAACCTTCGGAAATTTTCAGATAGGCATAGTGCTTCGGCGTCAGTTTCACCCCTTGTTTCGGCACCAGATTGACAAACGGGTTGTATTCCGGTTTCGGCACATATTTATGTACTTGTTTCAGCACGGTTTCATAGCTGTGCGGACCACTGACTTCCAACACTTTTGGGTGCACTTCGCGGATCTGATCTTCTTTCGCGCCCAAACAGCCGGTGACGATCACCTTGCCGTTTTCCGCCAAGGCTTCGCCGATCGCTTCCAACGACTCTTGCACCGCGCTGTCGATAAAGCCGCAGGTGTTGACGATTACCAAATCGGCGTTGTCATAGCTCGGCACGATGTTATAACCATCGGTGCGCAGTTCGGTCAGAATACGTTCGGAATCGACCAGGTTTTTCGGACAGCCGAGGCTTAAAAAACCAATATTCGGGGGGTGGATCATAATCTTCTCAATATTTCAAAATAGAACAAGTACGGACAAACCGCACTTTGCTGTTTGTCCGCGATAAAAATTGCGCTGATTGTATAGAATTTAGGATTAAAAGGCTAGTTGTCAGTGCCGGGATGAAGAAAAAGGCAAGCGTCCGGCATAACGTCGATCGCTTAGCATGCGCAATAATACAATGGCAGTGAGTGAAATCGTTAAAAATAGTGAAATAAGTAAAATGAGTGACGGTTCATAATCGATAAAGCCTAAATATTTTAGGAATTCGATAGAACCAAGAAGCAGGCTTATGCTTAATACGATATTGAGCAATGCGACATATTTTGCCTTAGTGAAAAGGGTATTGATAATACTGCGAACAAATAGAATAAATCCTAAATAAATCGTAATAGACAGAACGCTGCTAATAATCACATACGGTACTAAATATAATAATAGTAGGAAAATGGCGATAAAATAAAAACTATAGCGTTCTAATGGCGTGAACCGTTGCAAGGTGAAGTCGCGCAGAAAGAGATTAAAGACAAAAGTAAAGCTAATCAAAAAGGTAAGGCTTAATTTTGATGGCGGAATCCCATTATAAAATAAGGATAGATCAGGGGTTAACAAACTGTAAATAAACGTTAGCCAGGCGATTGCGGCTATGGCGCACCAAATAAAATATTTTTCCTTTGCGCTGATAAAATAACAACAGGCGCAGACGATAACCAGAATAAGCAAACTAATGACATTTATCTGGAAAAGATGATAATTGATACAAATACTCAAATTATTGGCGGTTGCAATCATACTATATCAATCCGATTTTACGTGCTTTACTGATCGCTTTAGTACGGTTACACACGGTGAGCTTGCGGTAAATATGGCGGATATGCGTTTCAATAGTATAGCGTGATAAATATAATTGATCGGCAATTTCCTGGTTGCTTAATCCGTTGGCGATGTGTTTCAAAATTTCATTTTCTCGCGTGGTCAGGCAGATATTATTGTTTTCTTCCTTAATTTGTTGGTCAAAATGAGTAAATTTATTGCAGAGTGGTAATAAATTGATTATATGTTTGGTGATAAACGGATCGATCACCACACCGCCTTGCAAAACATTGCGAATGGCGCTCAACAATTCAAAATCCTCCCTTTCTTTCAGAATATATGCCGTTACGCCGGCCTGTATCGCATTGATGATGGTCGTTTCACGATGACTTGAGGAAAGCACCAACATTGGCGGTTTATTATCTGAGGTGTTTAACGCATTGATGATACTTAACCCGTTTCCATCGGATAGATCCAAGTCGATAATCGCAAAAGCGATATTTGTTAAGTTAATGCCAATCGTGCTGCTAATGGATTCGGTAAAAATTAAATCGGATGATTTATACCCAAGATTTAACAGCAATGCATGCAATCGCTGTTGTATCTGTATGTCGCTTTCTACAATAAGCAGGGGAGCAAGTAAATTCAGCATAAGTTTTTCCTAACAACCTGTTTTTATTTTTAGTATTTTTAATAACTTAATCAAATGCGGGGCAAATGATGATAAAGGAAATGATTTCAAACATATAAAAAGAGCCGTGATAATATAGTAAATAACGCATTTTTACTATCACAAAAATTAGCTATATCCGTATTGTCTCTATATTTGTAACTTGCCGGTTTTCAGCAACTCCATTATTACCGTTACATAAATTTTACTTGCATTGTTTTTAATTTAATATTTGTGGGGTATTTAAAATCACAGGATTTTGTTATATGCGCTTGCTTGTAACTATGTTCTAATCAAATAATTATAATTCTCAATGTTGAGTGGGAAATGAAAGTTTTAATCGGCGTGATAGCCTTGCTAATTGTTGCCGTGCTGGCGGTTTTTATCCTCGGGGCGATTAAAGATAGCATTTTTATCCATTTTAATGGTAACCCATATGATGAATGATTGTGATGGATTTAATTAAAAAATCACTAGATTTCTTAAACGAAAATCACGGAGTCTAGTGATGTTTTTGAATATTGTTTTGTTGTCTAATGCTTGGCGGATATTTGTTTTTAATTTGAAAATAGATTTATCCGTTGGTTATTTCTATAAGCTTAATTAATAACGTGCGTAATTAATTTAATCGTAAAGGAACAATGCATTATGAAACATTTTAAAAAACTCACAATTTCCAGTTTGGTATTATCTGTGTTATCTGTAGGCGCTTATGCTGAAACAACTTTTAAGACTGATACGGAAACCGTTTCGGCTAATGAAATTATTATTACATCCGGTAATGAGGATAGTACCAGAGTTACACTTAGAAGTGATAATAAGACAGCTTATCTTGAAATTGAAGCGTCGACCCCGCCTCTTCGTTATACGACGAAAAACATTGGAGAATATCTCCGACAAGACCAATTCAATGCAACAGATGATGTGGTTTTGATTGGCTCAAAAGGGGTGACGAGCGCTGGCGTAACAATTCATAATGTTGCAGGCGGACAATTGGATAAAGATAGCAAACAAGCCGTCAATGGCGCTCAATTATTTGAGGTGAAAAAAGATTTGGCTGAAACGGAAGATCAACGAAAAACCATGGCAATTAACCTGAATGGCAATAACGTCAAAATCGGTAACCTGGAAGAACAAGCACAAAAACACAAGGGGCAGCTCACTCAATTGGAAAAACGCGCCGGCGAGGCCGACAGCAAATTCGAAGAAGTGCGCCGAGGTTTTGAAACGGTGAGTAACACTTTTGCAGCCAATGATAAGGCAATCAAAGAAGGTTTTACCCGCGTTGGCGAAGCAATCCGAGAGAACGAAGAAAAAACTCAGCAGGGCTTTGCGCGTGTCGGTGAAGTGATCCAAGCAAACGAAGAAAAAAACGAACAAGGCTTTGCGGCTGTGGGCAAACGGCTTGAAGCAACTGACAAAAAAGTTGAAGTGGTCACCAAAGCATTTGACGGTTTGAATAAAGCGCAGCAAGAGGCACAAAAAGAAAACGGCGAGAAATTTGTTGCTTTGGATAAACGTGTTGGTGCCGCCAATGTTGAATTAGGCAAAATATCTGCCTCACTAAACAAACAATTGGAGAATGCCACTGGACGTATCGGCGCTTTAGCCAACCAAGTCCAACACCATGATACGCAACTGAAATCCTTGGATAAAAAAGTATCGCAAGTGGACAGAAAAGCCCAACAAGGTATCGCGGCGGCATTGGCGGTGGCGGCAATTCCGCAAGCCGTGTTGCCAAATGAAAACGTGATCGCTTTCGCTGCCGGTAACTGGAGAAGTGCAAACGGGATGGCGATCGGTTTCTCTCATGCGTCCGGCAACGGCAAATGGTTGTTCAAAGTCGGTGCGGTTAATGCCGGCAATAATTATGGCGCCAATGCCGGTATCGGTTACAGATGGTAACACCGGTTTGCAACCGCACTTGATATTGTCACAGCCCGTTATTAAAGCAAATAACGGGCTTTTTTGTGTTTGTTAAACGGAGCGTTCGACGGCAACCTCCCGTTTTCCTCAACATAATTGAGTATTTTTATAAAAAAAGTTGAGTAATTGAGAGATATTTTTAAGGAAGGGATTAATATTTGCCTGATTTTGAGCTATATTAGATAAGATAATTTTTAGCATTTTTATTACAAATTCTTAAAGAAACAGGGTAAGTTTTAAAATTCCTTTGTTTTTAGCTAGTTAGTTTTTAGCGGCTTGGTTTTTTATCGCTTACTTGGCTTTGGGGGATTTGGCAGCAATGCCGATTCTCAATGTTTTTTCATCAACAAAAAGGAAATGACCATGTCCGAAACAGTTAAAAATGACGTGGATGCAGTTGAAACCAATGATTGGCTGTTGGCAATCGATTCTGTAATCCGTGAAGAGGGGGTTGAACGCGCCCAATTTATCATTGAACAAATCATGCAACGTGCCAGAGCCAACAGCGTTTCTCTGCCGAGCGGCGTGACCACCGACTATATCAATACGATTCCGACCAGTGAAGAACCTAACTATCCGGGCAATTTGGATTTAGAACGCCGTATCCGTGGCGCGATCCGTTGGAATGCGATGATGATGGTGTTGCGTGCGTCGAAAAAAGATTTGGAGCTGGGCGGGCACATGGCGTCTTTCCAATCGTCGGCAACCATTTATGAAGTCTGCTTTAACCATTTCTTCAAAGCGGCGACAGAGAAAAACGGCGGCGATTTGGTGTTCTTCCAAGGTCATATTTCTCCGGGGATTTATTCGCGTGCGTTCTTAGAAGGGCGTTTGACCGAAGAGCAACTGGATAATTTCCGCCAAGAAGTCCACGGTAAAGGCATTTCCTCTTATCCGCACCCGAAATTAATGCCGGAATTCTGGCAGTTCCCGACGGTTTCTATGGGCTTAGGGCCAATCAATGCGATTTACCAAGCGCGTTTCTTAAAATATTTGCACAACCGTGGTTTGAAAGATACTGCCGATCAAACCGTTTATGCCTTCTTAGGTGACGGTGAAATGGACGAAGTGGAATCACGCGGTGCGATCTCGTTTGCGGCACGGGAGAAACTGGATAACTTGGTGTTTGTGATCAACTGTAACCTGCAACGTTTGGATGGTCCGGTTACCGGCAACGGTAAAATTATCCAAGAATTGGAAGGTCTGTTCACCGGCGCAGGATGGGAAGTGATCAAAGTGATTTGGGGGCGTCGTTGGGATCGTCTGTTACAACGTGATACCTCCGGTAAATTACTGAAATTAATGATGGAAGTGGTTGACGGCGATTACCAAACCTTTAAATCAAAAGACGGTGCCTATGTGCGTAAATACTTCTTCGGCCGTTATCCGGAAACCGAAGCCTTGGTTGCCGATATGACTGATGATGAAATTTGGGCGCTGAACCGTGGCGGTCACGATCCGATTAAAGTGTTCGCCGCATTCAATAAAGCGAAAAAAGTCCAAGACAAACCGGTGGTATTGTTGGTGAAAACCATCAAAGGCTACGGCATGGGCGAAGCGGCGGAAGGTAAAAATATCGCGCACCAAGTGAAGAAAATGGATATGTCCGGTGTGCGTCATGTGCGTGACCAATTCTCTATCGAATTGAGCGATGAAGAAGTCGAAAAACTGCCGTATATCAAATTTGCCGAAGGCTCGGAAGAGTACAAATACCTGCACCAACACCGTCAAGCGTTGAACGGTTATTTGCCGAAGCGTTCGCCACGTTTCACAGTCGAGCTGCAAGTGCCTGAATTGGAAGAGTTCGCACAATTATTTGAAGCGCAAGCGCGTCCGATTTCAACCACCATGGCATTCGTGCGTTCATTAAACGTATTGTTGAAAAATAAATCCGTTGGCAAACACATTGTGCCGATTATTGCCGATGAAGCGCGTACTTTCGGGATGGAAGGCTTATTCCGTCAAATCGGGATCTACAATCCGCACGGTCAAAACTATACTCCGCAAGATCGCGAGCAAGTTTCTTACTACCGTGAAGCGATTGACGGGCAAGTGTTGCAAGAAGGGATCAACGAGCTGGGCGCAACCTCATCTTGGTTAGCCGCGGCAACTTCTTACAGCACCAACAATATGCCGATGATTCCGTTCTTCGTTTACTATTCGATGTTCGGTTTCCAACGTGTCGGTGACTTAATGTGGGCGGCGGGCGACCAACAAGCACGCGGCTTTATGATCGGCGGTACTTCCGGTCGTACTACGCTGAACGGCGAAGGTCTGCAACATGAAGACGGACACAGCCACATTCAGTCGCTGACTATTCCGAACTGTATCTCTTATGATCCGGCGTTCGCTTATGAAGTCGCCGTGATTATGCAAGACGGGGTGCGTCGTATGTACGGGCCTGAACAAGAGAACGTTTACTACTACATCACGACCCTGAACGAAACTTACGACCAACCGGCAATGCCGAAAGGCGCGGAAGAAGGCATCCGTAAAGGGATCTACAAATTTGAAACCGTCACCGGTCAAGGCAAAGGCAAAGTGCAATTGCTGGGTTCAGGCGCGATTTTACGCCATGTACGTGAAGCGGCGAAACTGTTGGCTGACGAATACGGCGTAACCTCCGATGTGTATAGCGTACCGTCATTTACCGAAGTGGCGCGTGAAGGTGCGGATGTTGATCGTTGGAATCTGTTGCACCCGACCGAAAAAGCACGCTTACCATACATTGCGCAAGTGATGAACGACGCGCCGGCAATTGCGGCAACCGATTACATGAAACTGTTCGCAGAACAAGTCCGTCCGTTTATTCCGGCACAAAGCTACCGCGTGTTGGGTACCGATGGTTTCGGACGTTCCGACAGCCGTGAAAACCTGCGTGAACACTTTGAAGTGAATGCACACTATGTCGTGGTTGCTGCGCTGAGCGAATTGGCGAAACAAGGTGTGGTTGAGGGCAAAGTCGTCGCTGACGCCATCAAGAAATATGGCATTGACGCAGAAAAAATGAATCCGCTGTATGCTTAATTGTCATTAGAGAAAGGAAAAATTATGTCTAAACAAATTCAAGTACCGGATATCGGTAGTGATGAAGTCACGGTAACCGAGATTATGGTCAGCGTTGGCGACAGCGTTGAAGTTGAGCAAAGTTTGATTAATGTTGAGGGCGACAAAGCCTCAATGGAAGTGCCGTCACCTGAAAAAGGGGTGGTCAAGGAAATTTTAGTTAAAGTCGGCGATAAGGTCTCTACGGGGTCGCCAATGATGGTGTTTGAAGATGCGGCGGCAGTTGCTGCACCTGAAGCCAAAGCGGAAGCGGCGCCTGTTGCCGCACCTGGGGCGGCAAGTGCGGTTGTCGATGTCGTTGTGCCGGATATCGGCAGTGATGAAGTTAACGTCACCGAAATTATGGTCGGCGTGGGCGACAGTGTCAGCGAAGAACAATCACTCTTGACCGTTGAAGGCGATAAAGCCTCAATGGAAGTGCCGGCGCCGTTTGCCGGCGTAGTGAAAGAAATTTTGGTTGTGGCGGGTGATAAAGTTTCAACCGGCTCTTTGATTATGCGCTTTGAAACCGCGGCAAGCGACGTGCCTGCCGTAGCCGAAAGTGCGGTTGCGGCTGCGCCTGTGGCGAGTTCAGCACCGTCAATCGTTGATGTCAATGTGCCTGATATCGGCGGTGATGAAGTTAACGTCACCGAAATCATGGTCAGCGTCGGCGATACTATTGCCGAAGAACAATCCTTGATTACCGTGGAAGGCGACAAAGCTTCGATGGAAGTACCGGCACCGTTCGCCGGTGTACTGAAAGAAATTTTGGTTAAAGCCGGTGATAAAGTCTCAACCGGTTCCTTGATTATGCGTTTTGAAGTTGCGGGTGCAGCCCCTGCACAAGCGGCAGCGCCTGCGGCGGCGCCGGCGAAAGCGGAAAGCGCCCCGGTGCCGGTAACAGCGCAAGCAGCGGCTTCTCAGCAAGATGTGACCGCAAGTGCGGTTTTTGCCCATGCAACGCCGGTGGTTCGCCGTTTGGCACGCGAATTCGGTGTCAACCTGGATAAAGTCAAAGGTAGCGGACGTAAAGGACGTATCCTGAAAGAAGACGTGCAGGCGTATGTCAAAAATGCCATCAAACTGGTTGAGTCCGGTTCGGTTGCGGCAGCAGCAGGTGCGGCGCCAGCGGGAGCCGGTTTGGGCTTGTTGCCTTGGCCGAAAGTGGATTTCAGCAAATTCGGCGAAACCGAAGAAGTGGAATTGGGCCGTATCCAAAAAATTTCCGGTGCCAACCTGCACCGCAACTGGGTGATGATTCCACACGTAACCCAATGGGACAAAGCGGATATCACCGATTTGGAAGCATTCCGCAAAGAGCAAAACGTGTTGGCTGAAAAACAAAAACTGGATGTGAAAATCACGCCGTTGGTGTTTATCATGAAAGCCGTTGCCAAAGCCCTGGAAGCTTATCCGCGCTTTAACAGCTCAATCTCCGAAGACGCCCAGCGTTTGACCCTGAAAAAATACATCAATATCGGCGTGGCGGTAGATACGCCGAACGGTTTGGTTGTCCCGGTATTTAAAGACGTAAACAAAAAAGGCATTATCGAATTGTCACGCGAATTAGCGGAAATCTCGAAAAAAGCCCGTGCAGGTAAACTGACCGCGTCTGATATGCAAGGCGGCTGTTTCACCATTTCCAGCTTGGGCGGTATCGGCGGCACGCACTTTACGCCAATCGTAAATGCACCGGAAGTGGCGATTTTGGGCGTATCTAAATCGGAAATGACGCCGGTTTGGAACGGTAAAGAGTTCACCCCTCGCTTGATGTTACCGTTGTCATTGTCTTATGACCACCGCGTGATTGACGGCGCAGACGGCGCGCGATTCGTCACCTTTATTAACGGCGTATTGTCCGATTTACGCCGCTTGGTGATGTAAGCACTATTTTCGCCTCTCTGCACAGCGGTAACGTAAGAGAGGCGTGATTGAATTCGTGTTAAAGTGCGGTTTGCGCACTCAACCAATAAAAGAGGTTATCATGAGTAAAGAGATTAAAACGCAAGTTGTGGTATTAGGGGCGGGGCCTGCCGGTTACTCGGCGGCTTTCCGTTGTGCCGATTTAGGTTTGGATACGGTGATCGTCGAGCGTTATTCCACGCTGGGCGGGGTTTGCCTGAATGTCGGTTGTATTCCGTCTAAAGCGTTATTGCACGTTGCCAAAGTAATTGAAGAAGCCAAAGCGTTGGCAGAACACGGGATCGTATTTGGCGAGCCGAGCACCGATGTGGAAAAAATCCGCGGTTGGAAAGAAAAAGTGATCAACCAATTAACCGGCGGCTTGGCAGGCATGGCGAAAATGCGTAAAGTGCAAGTGGTGAACGGTTACGGCAAATTCTCCGGCGCTAACTCCTTGATCGTTGCCGGTGAAGAAGGCGATGTGACGATTAAATTTGATAATGCGATTATCGCCGCGGGCTCTCGTCCGATTCAATTACCCTTCATTCCACATGAAGATCCGCGTATTTGGGATTCGACGGACGCGTTGAAATTGAAAACCGTACCGGAAAATCTGTTGATTATGGGCGGCGGGATTATCGGTTTGGAAATGGGAACGGTTTATCACGCGTTAGGTTCAAAAATTGACGTAGTCGAGATGTTCGACCAAGTGATTCCAGCGGCGGATAAAGATATCGTTAAGATTTATACCAAACGTATCGAGAAGAAATTCAACCTGTTGCTAGAAACCAAAGTGACCGCGGTGGAAGCGAAAGATGACGGGATCTATGTTTCGATGGAGGGCAAAGCCGCCAATGAAACCCGCCGTTATGACGCGGTATTGGTCGCAATCGGCCGTACGCCGAACGGTAAATTGATTGACGCCGGTGTTGCCGGGGTTGAAGTGGATGAGCGCGGCTTTATCCGCACCGACAAACAAATGCGCACCAATGTCGATCATATTTTTGCGATTGGTGATGTGGTTGGTCAACCGATGTTGGCACACAAAGGCGTACACGAAGGACACGTTGCCGCGGAAGTGATCGCGGGCAAAAAACACTACTTCGATCCGAAAGTGATTCCGTCGATCGCTTACACCGAGCCGGAAGTGGCGTGGGTTGGTAAAACCGAGAAAGAGTGTAAGGCCGAGGGGAGCAATTACGAAGTGGCAACCTTCCCATGGGCGGCTTCCGGTCGTGCGATTGCCTCTGACTGTTCCGACGGGATGACCAAACTGATTTTCGATAAAGATTCACACCGTGTTATCGGCGGCGCAATCGTCGGTACTAACGGTGGCGAACTGTTAGGTGAAATCGGCTTGGCAATCGAAATGGGCTGTGATGCGGAAGATCTTGCCTTGACCATTCACGCGCACCCGACCCTGCACGAATCCGTGGGTTTGGCGGCAGAAGTGTTCGAAGGTACCGTAACCGATTTACCGAACGCCAAAGCGAAAAAGAAAAAATAGTTGAGGTCATCAACTAATCTCATTGAAAACCGTAGATCCTCTTTGATCTGACCCCACAAAGTTGGACTGCTTAATGAACGGATTGAGTTCGATATTGTATCGGGCTTAATCCTTTTAATTTTCCCTGAATTCTTTCAGTATTGTAATACTCAATATATTGATGAACCGCCTGCTCAATGTCATCTGCCGTATCAAATTGCCGAACATAAAAACATTCTGTCTTCAGCCTGCCGAAAAAACTTTCCATTGCGCCATTATCCAAACAATTTCCCTTTCTCGACATACTGATTTGAATCTGATTATCTGCCAATATCTTGCGATAAGACGGCATTTGATACTGCCAACCTTGGTCTGAATGTAATATCGGCATTGCCTCCTTCGGTAACTTATTCACGGCTTGTTGTCCTTTGGGCTTATCAATCAGTCCATTTATGCCAAATTTATTGAACCGTTGCAACCATTGATAAACAACACTGCCGTTTGATACGCCCAATTTCAGTGCAATTTGGTCAAAGGTCAGTTCGGTGTGTTGTAAATATTCAATGGCTTTCAGCTTATCTTCAAGCCTATATTTTCGTGGTATATGTAGGACGGCTAGCCCATCAAGACCGGAATATTGATATTGTGCAACCCAGTGACGAATACAGCGTGGTGCAACTTGAACGTGTTTTGATGTTTGACTGAGAGATTGAGCATGTTGAAAGTAATATTCAACGATTTGTTGTTTCAATACTTGGGTATATTTAGTCATAAAAATCTGCACCTTAGTCAGTTGGTTTTGCAGTCCAACTTTTGGGGTGCAGATCAGATTTGATATGCAAGGGATTTTTATTAGAAGCTATTTTTTAAATGTTCAGGCTAATCTTCTAACCCGAGAATTTGATTAACTTCACTCTTATACAACACCGCTTTGGCGCCAAAAATCGCTTGGATACCGCCGCCGACTTCGAGTACATCAATTGCACCAATCTTTTTCAAGCCGGCTTTATCCACTTTTTTCACGTCTTTGAGCGCCACGCGTAACCGAGTGATACAGGCGTCTACGTGTTCGATATTCTCTTTTTCGCCAAGTGCGGTGATAATTTTCACTGCATTCTCATGTAAGTCACTGTTGGCTGAAACCGCACTTTGGTTTTCTTCGCTTTGGCTGTCATCATCACGTCCCGGGGTCATCACATTGAATTTGATGATTAAGAAGCGGAAGGTAAAATAATACAGCGCCGCCCAGGGCAAGCCGACCAACACCACCCGAATCCAGTTGGTTTTATCGTCACCTTGCAAAATCCCGAACAACAGGAAGTCGATAAAGCCGCCGGAGAAGGTGTTACCAATAGAAATATTCAGAATATCAGCGATGTAGAATGATACCCCGTCGAAAAACGCATGGATCACATATAACCACGGCGCAACGAACAGGAACATAAATTCAATCGGTTCGGTGATCCCGGTTAAGAATGAGGTCAAAGCAACGCCTAAGAACAAACCGCCGAACAGTTTACGCCGTACTTTCGGTACGCAATGGTACATTGCCAAACAAGCCGCCGGCAAACCGAACATCATGGTGTCAAAACGCCCGGCAAAGAAACGCGTACCTTCGGTAAACAACCCCTGATGATTTGGATCAGCTAATTGGGCAAAGAAGATTTTTTGCGCTCCGGCAATCGCACTACCTGCGACTTGTTCCACGCCACCCAGTTCGGTGTACCAAAACAGCGGATAAATCATGTGGTGCAAGCCGATCGCACCGGACAAGCGCATTAAGAAACCGTAGAAAAATGTGCCGATTGCGCCCATTTTTGCAATTCCTTCCCCGGCACTGACCAGCCAACCTTGGAATGTCGGCCAGACTAAGAAAAAGAACACACCGACAAAAATTGCGGCAAATGCAGTCACAATCGGTACAAAGCGGGAACCGCCGAAGAAGCCGAGCATTTGCGGCAATTGGATATTGTGGTAACGGTTATGCAGCCATACCGCCAGCAAGCCCATCACCAACGAGCCGATCACCCCGGTGTCAATACCACTCGCCTCAGGAGTAAAAATCGCTAACAATGCGCTGATGGTACCGGTCATAATCAAATAACCGACCACCGCCGCCAATGCTGCCGTACCTTTATCACGGTTAGCTAAACCAATGCCCAAACCGATACACAATAACAGCGCAAGATTGGCAAAAACCACGGTTCCTGCCGCCGCCATCACTTTAAAGATACTCTGCAAGAAATCGTTATCCAAAATCGGATAAGCTAAAATCGTGGTTTGGTTCGACAGTGCGCCGCCAATCCCGAGCAACAAACCGGCAGCCGGTAAAATAGCAATCGGCAGCATAAAGGCTTTACCGACTTTTTGTAGTGTTTTAAACATATAAGCCTCCTTTTTACTTACAAATAAAAAAGATGAACCGCTCGACTATTCATCGTTGAGTCCATCTTTGATTTTTAAAAAACGTGAATTATATCCGCAAGTGCGGTATGCGGTAACTTACAGATAGTTGGCTTTCAATTCTTTTGCAACGGCTACTTGTTCCGCGGTTAATTCTTTGGTCATCGGTTCGCGGCAATAACCTGCGTCTACGCCATCCAGCTTCAACAACTCTTTGATGGTCAGATATAAACCGTTGCCCAAAATACCTTCGATTAAATCATTGGTAACGTGTTGGATTTCTAACGCTTCCTCGATCTGTCCGGCTTGCGCTTTTTCAAAGATTTGACGCGCACGGATACCGTTGACGTTGAAGGTACTGCCGATTGCGCCGTCCACGCCCAATACCGCGGCAGGTAAC
The DNA here is from genome assembly GCF_053570785.1 of Testudinibacter sp. P80/BLE/0925. Next base: position 1,590,467 of record NZ_CM131636.1, read on the forward strand.
ATCATTTCGTCGAAGCCCGCCCAGATTAAGTGGTTCGGATAGGCTTTTTTCAAGCGCTCCAACAGATAGAAGTCACCTGCGGTGAATTTTACGCCGATGATTTTTTCGTTTTCATACAATTCGCCGAATTGCGCTACGCCGATATTCACGCCCGTTAAGAACGGAATGGAGTACACGATCATGCGGTTGCCGGTGGCTTCGATAATAGTGTTATAGAAGTGTTTGATTTCGGCAAAGCTGAATTTGTAGTAGAACGGTGTCACCGCAGACAAACAGTCATAGCCTAATTCCGTGGCATATTTACCCAATTCAACCGCTTCTTTCAAATTCACGCTGCCCACTTGTGCAATCAACGCGATTTGATCTTTGGCTTCATCTTTGGCAATGCGGAAAATTTCTTTTTTCTCTTCGGTGGACAACATAAAGTTTTCACCGGTGCTGCCGCCGACATACAAACCGTCCACTTTCATTTTATCAATGTTATGGCGCACGATTTGACGCAAGCCTTTTTCATTAATGGTTCCGTCCTCATTGAATGAAACCAGCAATGCGCTGAAAATACCTTTTAAATCTTTCATGAAATCTCCTAAAAATTAGATTATTTAATACGTTGTTCAAGAATAACGTTTAATGTTTTTTGTTTTTTACTCATCGAATTATCCGGCTCTGCTTGTACCAACAGGGCGTAGATTAAATCCATGACAAATAACTGGGAAATTTTGGTACCGATGGAGTCGCCTTGCAGTTGCCCTTGTCGATTGCCGTTAATCAGCACATAATCCGCAACTTCAGTAATCGGCGAACGTAGATTATGGGTAATCGCAATGGTTTTTGCCCCATTGGCTTTGGCGATTTTTAATGCTTGTGTGGTTTCGATTGAATAACCCGAATGGCTGATACCGATCACAATATCCTGATCATTCATCAAGGAAGCCTGCATATACATAAAATGGTTGTTGGTGAGTGCATCCACCTGCAAGCCGATACGCAAGAATTTATGTTTGGCATCTTCCGCGGTCAAACCGGACGAACCGACACCGAACACGAAAATCCGTTTTGAACGGCGAATGGCCTCGACCGCTCTTTCCAATTCATTGAAATCCAATAAATTGATAGTTTCGCTAATCACATTCGACAGCACGCTTTGCAGTTTCAGCGCAATTTCACTCGGCTCATCCTCACCGCCAATTTGAGTGTCTAACAGCGAACCGTTCTCTTTGTTTTGGGTTGCCAACTCAATTGCCAAATCCAATTTAAAATCGGTATAGCCTTTAAAGCCTAAGGTACGACAAAAACGAATAAAAGTGGCTTCACCAACATCCAGTTTCGCTGCGACTTCAGATAATGAACATTGATTTAGTAAATCCGGAGAGGTCAGAATCGCGGACGCAATTCGTTTTTCCGTCTTTGTCAAACTGCTTTGCAATGCACCTATGGTATCTAAAATTTTTCCACCTTGATTCATGACATACTCCTATCGATCAAATTTTATAATAATGTATAAGGAATTTTGACAACCAGTTTTTTCACCTTATGGCTTTGTCCCGCCACATTACAGCCCGGTTTATGCGGCTCATACGGGAAAAATACGGCAAACATTTTCGGTTGCAATACAATACTGTTTTTATTCTCAATTTCTACCGCTGTCAATTGGTAATCATCATCTTCGTGATAAGCTTCATAATTACTCAGATCCGGATTGCCGACGCCGAATTCTATTTGCTCCGTACCGGAGATTAACACTTGTACATCCAGATAACGGTGGTGCAATTCCGCTTTTTTACTCGCCGCCTCTGCCGTGTCAAATTCCATCACGTTCATGAAAATATCGGCAGTGATGTCGTGGCGTCCCAATTCCAACGCCGCCAAATCTTGTCGGTTTAAATAATCGCACACGTCTGCAATTACCGCCGGCAACCCAAGATTTACCTGTTCTTTCGTCAAATCAGCCAAAATCATATTTCAGTCCTTACCTTTTGTTTTTTAAACTAGCCTGCATCCAAAGTGCGGCGCCTACCAAGCCGGCGTCTTGCCCGCAAACCGCGGGTACGACATCGGTGTGATAAAAGTGCGGTAACCGCCGTAGATATTCGCGCACTAACGGTAGATAACCGTCGGCCAAACCGACGCTGCCGCCCACGGCAACCCGCTGAATATCATTACTAATCACTAAATCGGCAATCAGATTGGCAATTGCCAGCGCCGAACGCTGCACCACCGCAACCGCTTCAGGCACGCCTTGACGGAAACGTTCGAACACTTCTTTCGGTTCGCACGGATTTTCCCACTGTGCCGCCGTGGCTTCAATCGCCCTGCCGGCGGCAACCGCCTCCACACAACCCCGTCTGCCGCAGCCGCAAACCGGACCGTTCGGATCCGCCAACGTATGCCCGATATGACCCGCCACCCCATTTGGACCGATTTGCAATTCGCGGTTCAGAATCATACCACCGCCGACACCGGTCGAAACCGTGATAAAAACAAAATTATCCACTTTTTCATCCAGTAATGCATATTCTGCATAAGCGGCTGCCTGCACGTCATTTAGCAAACCTATCGGATGGCGGGTGTGTTTTGCGATAGTGTCACGCAACGGGAACTCCGCCAAACCGCCCAAATTTTTCGGATTAAGTGCGGTCAGGACACCGTTATTGATAATCCCGGTCGAAGCAACGGCAACCGCGTCAAACATCCCGTTATAATGCCGTAATAATTCGGACAGCACATTTGCCATACCTTCGGCTGATTTATCCTGCGGCGTTTTTATCTGTCGGCGCTGTTCAACGACCTTGCCCGTCACCAACGCGCTGGCAATCTTAGTTCCGCCAATATCTATCGCCAAACAACATCTCATCTTTTCCGAACCCCTACTCTTTGCGCGTTATTTTACCGCATTGATTTTATTCACGAACCAGCTGACGATATGCTCCAAACGGGTCAATGCCGAACCGACCGTCACGGAAAATGCGCCGTTTTCGATTGCCAACGCCGCCAATTCCGGTGTGTTGTAACGCCCTTCCGCCATAACGCGGCAACCGGACGCTTTCAGATCTTGCACCAATTTAATATCAGGATCTTTCGGAATTGCGCCGCCGGTATAGCCCGACATCGTACTGCCGATTAAATCCACGCCTAAATTCTGGCAATACATCCCTTCTTCGTAATTGGAGCAATCCGCCATTGACAAACACCCCAATTCCTTAATTTTGGCAACCAATACGTCACGCGTTTCAGGGCGCACGCGATCGGTGCCGTCAAAGGCGATAATATCCGCCCCGGCCGCCGCCAGCGCTTCCACATCATGTAAAAACGGCGTAATCCGCACCGGGCTGTCATCCAGATCACGTTTCACAATGCCGATAATCGGCACATTCACCTTGCTGCGCGTGGCTTTTAAATTCTCGATACCTTCAATGCGCAAGCCTGCCGCGCCGCCGTTCACCGAAGCTTGCGCCATTGCCGCCACGATTTCCGGCGAATCCATCGGCCCATCATCGACCGGTTGGCAAGACGCAATTAATCCCTGTTCAAGTGTTGCCAAGATTTGTTGTTTTGTAAGTTTTGACATTTTAACTCCATGCATTATAGTGCCAAAGAAGATTAACTTCATTGAACATAGAGTAATACTTCATTTCAAACAGAACAAGAGAAATCGTTGCAAAATGAGATCTAAGTCAAATTTAACTTCCAGAAAACATTTTGCTTGTATGGTTAAAAAAAGAAAACCGCAATTGACCGCACTTTTTCCGTTAAAAAGACTTATACTATATTTTCTTTTTTCGCTACGGCCTCAAGCAACCCCATGAACAAAAAATCTATCTATATTGCCTATACCGGCGGTACCATCGGGATGAAACCGTCGAAATACGGCTATGTGCCGCAGCCGGGCTTTATGACCAGCTATCTGGCCGCATTGCCGGAACTGCAACGTCCGGAAATACCGCACTTTACCGTACACGAATATCCCGAATTGATCGATTCCGCCAATATGACTCCGGCACACTGGCAGCAAATTGCCGACGATATCAAAAAACACTACGGCCGCTATGACGCGTTTATCATTCTGCACGGCACGGATACCATGGCGTACACCGCTTCGGCACTCTCTTTTATGTTTGAAAATCTGACCAAACCGGTGATTATCACCGGCTCGCAAATCCCCATTTCCGGGTTGCGCTCCGACGGTTTAAGTAATTTGCTGAATTCATTGTATCTGGCGGCACATTATCCAATCAGCGAAGTCACATTGTTTTTTAACAACCGCCTGTTGCGCGGCAACCGTAGCACCAAAAGCCACGCCGACGGTTTCGACGCCTTTTCTTCTCCCAATTATCCGGCATTGATTGAAGCGGGAATCACGATTTCCGTCAATAACGCCGCATTAAATCTGTTACCGCGCGGCGAATTTAAATTGCGCACCATCACGCCGCAACCGATTGGGATTGTGATGTTATATCCGGGAATCTCCCCGGAGGTGATTCGCAATGTCTTGCAGCAACCGGTGAATGGCTTAATTTTACTGACTTTCGGTATCGGCAATGCGCCGAATACGCCGGAAATTCTGTCGCTACTGCAACAGGCCTATGATGACGGCATTATCGTGTTGAACCTCACACAGTGTTATGCCGGGAAAGTCAATATGGAGAGTTATGCCACCGGTAATGCCTTGGCGAATGTCGGGGTGATCAGCGGTTATGATATGACGGTCGAAACCGCACTTGCCAAGTTACACTACCTCCTCAGCCAAGATCTCAGTATTGATGAGGTGCGGCATTATTTACGCCAAAATTTACGGGGAGAGCTCACACTTTAGTAATCTGTTTATGGGGAAAGTGCGGTTTACAATTGACATCTAACCGCACTTTGCTAGTATTTTCAGCGCGAAAGCTTATTCCATTTTATTATTACAACACTAACAGGAAAACAACGGACTAACGTTATGGACTATATCCAAGCACTCTTTAATATTATCGACACCCTGACTTGGGGCTGGGCGTTGATTCCAATGCTGATTATTTTCGGCCTATTTTTTACTATTATCGGTGATTTTGCGCAGTTTAAATACTTTAAACGGATGTTTAAATTTCTGCGTAATGAGCCGAATAAACACGGCAAAAACCAAATCAGCGGCCGCCAAGCGCTATTCGTATCTATCGGCGGACGCGTCGGCGGCGGCAATATCGCCGGGGTGGCGGTTGCCATCTCCATCGGCGGCCCGGGTGCGGTTTTCTGGATGTGGGTTGTGGCCCTCGTCGGCATGATGACCAGTATCGTCGAATGCACCCTAGCCCAATTATATAAACACAAAACCGCTGACGGACATTTCCGTGGCGGTTCGGCGCGTTTTATTCTGCACGGATTGGGCGCGAAATACCGTTGGATGGCGATCGCTTATTCGATCTGCTTAATGCTTTCTTTCTCGATCGGTTTCAACGCATTCCAAGGCAATACCGTCGCCGGCGCGGTGCTGGACAGCTTGCAAATTGATCGGATGTGGACAGGGATTCTGCTGGCGATTGTCGGCGGTGCGATTATCTTTGGCGGGATCACCCGGATCTCTAAAGTCTCGGACGTGATTATTCCGATTATGGCATTTGCTTATATCTTTATGGCATTAACCGTGATCGTGATGAACATCGGCGAAATTCCCGCGTTAATCATGACGATTGTTAAAAATGCCTTCGGCATTGATTCCGTGGTCGGCGGCGGCATGGGGATTGCGATTGCGCAAGGTATGCGCCGCGGATTATTCTCGAACGAAGCAGGCTTAGGCTCTGTGCCGAACGTTGCTGCTACGGCGCACGTCAGCCACCCGGTCAGCCAAGGGATTGCCCAATCATTATCGGTGTTTATCGACACCATCATTATCTGTAGCTGCACCGCTTTCATTATTTTATTGGGTAACGTTTACGTACCGGGTGCGGAAATCGACGGCGTAGTATTAACCCAACAATCCCTTGTCAGCCACTTCGGCGAATGGGCGAAATATTTATTAACCTTCTCGATTTTGTTGTTTTCGTTCAGCACCATTATCTACAACTATTACTTAGGCGAAAACGCACTGAGCTTCCTGTTCTACGGCAAAAAGGAGCAGCTGCCGATTCTCATCCTACGTTGTGTCGTGATTGTCGTATTGTTCCTCGGCGCAACCGCACCGGGAGCAACTTCGGTCTTCTTCTTCTCTGATCCACTGATGGGTTTGTTAGCCCTATTGAACTTGCTGGCGTTGATCATGCTGTTCCCACAAGTGGTACGCTTGATGAACGACTACCGCCGACAGCTAAAACAAGGCGTGGAAGAACCGGTCTTCAACCCTGAGCAATTCTCGGATTTGGATATTGATCGCGAAGCATGGAAAGTACAAAAATAACGTTCCTTGCGAAATAAAATAAGAGTAAAGTGCGGTTTGGCGGTGATGATCATCATGAGCCGACCGCACTTTTCAATGGTTAACAGATAAGAGGAGAATAACATGAATAACGTCACAATTTATCACAACCCGGAATGCGGCACCTCGCGCAATGTCTTGGCTTTGCTCCGCCATTGCGGCATTGAGCCGACGATTATCCATTATTTGGAAAATCCGCCCGATGAAACCGAACTGCGTAATTTACTGGAGCAGATAGCTATCAGCCCGCACGAATTATTGCGCCGTAACGTTGCGCCATATCACGATTTGGGACTGGATAAAGATAATGTCAGCGACGAACAAATTATTGCGGCAATGCTGCAAGCGCCGATTTTGATTAACCGCCCGATTGTCATCACGGAGAAGGGCTGTAAGTTATGCCGCCCGTCCGAAGCGGTGTTAGACATCCTGCCTATCGCCTTGCCTACTGTCTTCTACAAAGAAGATGGCGAAGCGGTTCATCCATTATAAGGCCGGCATAATCGCAAAAATAAAAAACCGTACAAGGGATTTGAGATTGCTGACAAACTGACTTCTCTCCCTCCGCGTGCGGAGGGAGTACCGTTTTTCGCAAGAAAAATGGGGAGGGAGGGGTAATATGAAAATGCAACATATTACTTTTTAACATTCTTTATGCCTCCCTCCGTCCTTCGGACACCTCCCTCCGTATACGGAGGGAGGGAAATGATTAGAGCAAGAGACTTTATCATCCGCCTGAAATCCCTTGTAGATCAATACAAGGGATTTGTTTTTTATAACAGGATGTGTATTACGCAAACGGATCACGTAAAATCATGGTCTCGACACGATCAGGGCCGGTGGACAGAATATCAACCGGTACGCCGGTTACTTCTTCAATCCGTTTGATATAATCGCGCGCGGTTTGTGGCAACTGATTAATATCGGTAACGCCGAACGTATTTTCCGACCAACCCGGTAAGGTTTCATAGATTGGCTCGACATTTTCCCAGTTTTCCGCCGCTGTCGGCGCATATTCCACGATGGAGCCGTCCGGCATTTTGTAGGCAACGCAGATTTTCAGTTGCTCAAATCCGTCCAAGACGTCTAATTTGGTCATGCAGAAACCGGAGATCGAATTGAGTTGAATCGCACGGCGTACTGCAACCGCGTCAAACCAACCGCAACGACGCGGGCGCCCGGTAACCGCCCCGAATTCATTGCCTTTTTTGGCAATTTCCACCCCAATTTCGTCAAACAGTTCGGTGGTGAACGGACCGCCGCCGACACGGGTGCAGTAGGCTTTGATGATCCCTAATACATAATCCAAGTGACGCGGCCCGTAACCGGCGCCTGTCGCCACACCGCCCGCGGTGGTGTTGGAACTGGTCACATACGGATAAGTACCGTGGTCGATGTCCAACATTGTGCCTTGCGCCCCTTCAAACAGGATATTGTCACCGTTTAAGCGCGCTTTGTCTAAAATGGTCGGAATATCGGCAACCATTGCAGTGATGATGTCGGCAATGGCAAAAATCTCAGTTAGGGTTTTGTCGTAATCAACCGGCTCGACTTTGTAATAATTGACTAATTGGAAGTTATAGTATTCCAAGATGTTTTTCAATTTTTCAGCGAAGGTTTCACGGTTGAACAGATCGCCGACACGCAAGCCGCGACGGGCGACTTTATCTTCGTAAGCCGGACCGATACCGCGACCGGTCGTCCCGATGGCTTTTTTGCCCAGCGCCGCTTCACGGGCATGATCCATCGCAACATGGTAAGGTAAAATCAGCGGACAGGCTTCGGAAATCAGCAAGCGTTCGCGCACCTTGACACCGCGGCTTTCCAGTTCGCCCATTTCTTGCATTAATGCCGCAGGGGAGAGCACCACGCCGTTGCCGATCAGGCAGGTGACGTTATCGCGCAGAATACCGGACGGAATCAGGCGCAAGACGGTTTTTTCACCGTTGATAATCAAGGTATGACCGGCATTGTGGCCGCCTTGATAGCGCACCACATATTTGACGCGATCAGTCAGTAGATCAACAATTTTCCCTTTTCCTTCGTCGCCCCATTGCGCGCCGAGGATTACAACACTTTTCCCCATAATAATTTTACCTTTTAAGATGTACGGATTCGCAACTGTTTACTTTACTATTTTCCGTTATTAACTACAATCAAAGTGCGGTATTTTCTTGTATTTTTTAAGTAAAAAACAACAGGTAAAAATAAAAGCCCTAGCGGCGGCTAGGGCTTGTTTAGTGCTGACATTCGTTTTAGTTTTCCGGTTGCATATAGCGGAAGAAATCGCTGCCCGGTTTTAGAATCATCATATTACCGGCGTTTTTAAAGCTCTTTTCATAGGCTTTCAGGCTGCGTACAAAGCTGAAAAATTCCGGTTCGTTGCGGAATGCGTCAGAATAGACTTTGGCTGCGGTGGCGTCGCCGCTACCGCGTAATTCTTGTGCCGTTTTATTGGCGTTTGCCAAAATCACCGTCACGCGACGATCAACATCGGCTTGGATAAACGCCGATTTCTCACGCCCTTGCGAACGGTGTTCCCGTGCGACCGCATCCCGTTCGGCGCGCATACGCTGATAAATTGATGTTGATACCTCTTGTGGCAGATTGATTTGTTTCACGCGCACATCAACCACTTGAATCCCTAAATCCGAAGCGCTGTCCGCCCCGCTGTTTAAGGCGTTCAAGGCACCGGTCATCAACTCGCCGCGCGTGCCGGAGACAATGTCTTTAATCGTTCTGGAACCGATTTCCGAACGCAAACGGTCATTGACTTTACGCCGTAACAAGTTGTCGGCATAGGTGTAATCGCCACCGCCGGTACTGGTGTAGAAACGCCCGAAATCGCTGATCCGCCATTTCACATAAGAATCGACCAACAAATCTTTTTTCTCGACGGTGACGAAGCGATCCGCTTGTCCGTCTTGGGTTTGGATTTTGGCATCCAGCACTTTGATATTGTCGATAAACGGCACTTTAAAGTGAATGCCCGGATTATAGATAGTGACCTTGTTATCGGCGTCACGCAGCACTTTGTTAAAGCGCAACATAATCCCGCGCGATCCTTCGTTGATCACCACAATACTGGAATACAGAATAGCCGCCAGTAGAATAATGACCGGCAATAAAAACTTACGCATTATTCGAATCTCCCTTGGCGAGTGCTGTTTTCATAGCGTTCTTCTTGTTGTGAGCCTATATAGCTGTTTTCATTATTGGTTGAAGCGGCAGGCGACGGCGTGCGAACCGGCGTATTTCGGTTTGCCGCACTACCCAGTGCGGTATTGGTATTCGCCCCTTTTGCTTGTGGCGCGTCTGTCTTTTCGACCGCACTTTCAGCCGCTTTTTTCTGATTCAACATTTGTTCCAACGGTAACACGGTCAGATTGTTGCCGCCGGTGGAATCCAACATCATTTTCGGGGTTTCCGCCATAATGTTTTCCATTGCTTGAATATACAGCCGTTCACGCAATAATTCCGGTGCGGCTTTATATTCCGGTAGCAGTTGTTGGAAGCGTTCCACTTCCCCTTGTGCGTCCAATACCACTTGTTCTTTATACGCGGTGGCTTGCTCGACGATACGCTGTGCGTCCCCGCGCGCAATCGGCTCGGCTTCACGGGCATAGGCTTCCGCTTGGCGGATAAAGCGTTGTTCGTCTTCTTGGGCTTTGATCGCGTCGTCAAACGCGTCTTTCACTTGCTCCGGCGGACGGGCGGACTGGAAGTTGACATCAATCACCTCTAAGCCCATGTCGTACGGCTTGATGACATTTTCCAGATAACGCCAAGTGTCTTCACGTACTACCGAACGCCCGGTGGTCAAAATATCGTCCATCGTCATGTGGCCGATCACATAACGCAGCGCGCTGTCGGTGGCTTGCGACAGGCTGTTTTCCGGATTGGTGACACTGAACAGGAATTTTTCCGGATTATTGACCCGATATTGCACCGTCATTTCCACCACGACCATGTTTTCATCTTGAGTCAGCATGCTGCCTTGGGTTTTCAGTTCGCTGATTTTTTCGATATTCACCGGACGGACTTGATCGATAAAGGTCGGTTTCCAGTTCAAACCCGGTTGCACAATCGAATTGACTTTGCCGAAACGCAACACCACGCCGCGCTCGGCTTCTTTCACGGTGTAAAAACCGCTGACGCCCCACACGATTGCGCCGATCACCGCCGCAACCGGTAACAGTTTACCGAAATTGAACGCCGGTGCATTATTGTTGGATTGACGGTTATTGTTTCCTCCACCGCCCATTTTTTTCAGCAGATTATTGAAAATATCTTCTAAATCCGGCGGACCTTGTTGTTTATTGCGTTGCGAATGTGGCTGTTGCTCGGGTTCAGGATTGTTTTGCCAATCTTGTTGCCCCGAATTGTTATCGGGCTTTTTTTGCCCGCTTTGCCCCGGTTTGCCCCAAGGGTCTTGATCTGAATTATGGTTGTTATCCGAACCATTCCACGACATAGTTGCGATTTCTCCGTCAGTTAAAAATAAGCGGCGTAACAAAAAATTGTAACAATCCGCTAACTCAAGCAGTTTTCGATTGTATCATTTACGCATAGGATTGCCAGTCTTTTTGCTGTAAGGGTTTTATTCATCGCGCCAACACAGCTCGGCAGGGATAATTTTATTTTGCACCGTTTTCTTATCCAGCAATTTCAGAATGGAAGCAAACAGTTGGTTGGCGATCTGTTGATGATCTTGTCGAATCGAATTGATATGAAACGGCAGGCAATTCAGCAGTTCATAGTCATCAAATGTCGCGAGGTGTAAGCGCCTTGAGCTAAGGTGATCCAACAGGTTTTTTTCGTTCAAAAAACGCAACACGCCGACCAGCAAGCCGTAAGAGGCAACAAAAATCGCCTGCGGTAAGCGGCCTAAATCGTGCAACAGTTCCGCCATCATTTGATAGCCCGATTCGGAATGATAATCGCGATGTTTTATCCAGTCATCTTGCAAGGTTAAACCGCCTTGTCGTAAACCGCACTTGAAGCCTTGCAAGCGCGCTTCGCTCGGTGTGAGCCGCAACAGACCGCCGAGATAATAAAACTCGCTTAAGCCGTGTTTTTTGATCATGCCGCTGACCATTTGCGTGACCGCACTTTGGTCATCTGTAATCACATAGGGCACATCGGCATCTCGGATAAAACGGTCTAACTGAATTGTCGGAATCGTGCCTAAGTGCGGATAGTGTCGTTTGCTTTGCTGAATCGGCGTGGTGATTAATAAATCGATTTGCCGTTCCAACAGGTTTTCAATCGCTTTGCTTTCCAAGTGCGGTTGCTCATCAGAACAGCTGATAATCAGTTGTAAGCCGTGGTTACGGCACAGTTTTTCCAAAATGCGGCTGGTTTGGGCAAAGCCGAAGTTGGAAAAATCGGGAATCACCAAACCGATGGTGTTCGTGCGCTGTGATTGCAACGCTTTGGCATAAATATTGGCGCGATAGTGATGTTGTTGCGCAATATCCAAAATTTTTTGCCGGGTTTCGTCTTTAATCCGAAACTCGTCGGCACGTCCGTTCAGCACCATGCTGACGGTGGTTTTGGAAACACCGCTGAGTTCGGCAATATCGTTCAGCGTACAGCGTTTGGGTTTAGCGATCATGTTTTCTTTATTGGTATAAACCGTAATTTCGTAGGGGCGGATGATATATCCGCCCGAACGGAATATTGCGTTTTTCTTTTGTTGATGAAATGCTTATACCGCACTTCGTACTCGGGCGGATATATCATCCGCCCCTACTTTATTTCATTCACTTGTAGCGTAATTATCAGATTTTGATTACTCCGCCAAATACGTAATCGGCTCTAATACCGCACTTTCAATTTCTAACCGGCGCGAACTTTGCAGCGTGTTTTGTCGATTTTTAATAAAAAAGCGCGAAGTTAGGGCTTTTTCGCCGCCGTTTAAGAAAATTTCGATCACCGAACGGTCAATAAAAATGTCCACCTGTTGTAAATCTGCAATCGCACAATAACGCTGTTCGCCCAAGCTCAACATACTTTCCGTTTGTTCGGTTGCGCGGCGATCCAAACAGAACACGTCGTTTTGATAACTTAACGTTAGATGTTGCCCTTCGGCATTATCAAACAGTTGCAAGCTAAAATCGCTGTTTTGCGGGTTAAATGTTAGATAACGGCAATCCAAATCCGCCAATTCCGTGGCTTGTTGCAACGAAAGTGCGGTCAGGTTTTGCGGATAATACTGTTCGAGCGGGGTTTGATAAATCCGATTATTTTTCAAGGTCAAACGGCGCGGCATGGTGAGGGTGGAATGCCAGCCGTATTCATCGCTCGGATACTGTAAATCCGGCAACCCAACCCAGCCGAGCATGACCGCACTTTGGCTGTTATCCAATCCGGCAAAGGTTTGCGGTGCGTAAAAGTCGAAACCGTAATCCAATTCGGCAAAGGCTTCCACTTCAAAATCCAACTTATCCAGTTTGCCGATCACATAGGTGGAATGGTAGTTATTTTGGAACTGCCGTGCTTCACGTTGTTTGCCTTGCGGTGACCAAATAAACAGATCTTTGTCGCCGATTTTCAGCAGATCAGGGCATTCCCACATAAAAATATGGCGGTTGTCGAAATCCGATAGGGTCAGTTCGCCCAACAGTTGCGGCGGCGTGTTGATATTGTCCATTTCAAACACGATTGCCGTGCCGCTTAAATCCTCACGTTGCGCACCGCAAATAAACCGCACTTTGCCGTCGGCAGTGAAATACGGCTTCGGATCACGCACGTGTTCGCTGTAACCGGTCGGGGCGCAGGTCACCAAGGGGTATTTATCCAGCAATTTTCCCTCTTTGCTGAACACGGCGATATTTTGGTACGGAATGCGTGCGTTATCACTGCTGCGGCGGGTGTTGCCGGTGTAAAACGCGGCGATGTAATCTCCTAACGGCAATGCGCCGCCGGAATAACAACCGTGTGATTCGAACATTTCGGTCGGAATCAGCGGATCGGCGAGGGTAAAGTGTCGGAAGTCAGGCGTGGTATAGTGCAGCCAGTGTTTCATACCGTGCATGGCACTGTAAGGATACCATTGGTAAAAAATGTGGTATTTCTCACCGTCGAACACCAAGCCGTTCGGATCATTGATTAAGCCGAACGGCGCGGTCAAATGGTAATCAGGGCGGAAATCCTGATCAGCGGCAACCTGTGCCGCCACCGTATCGAGTTCGCCCTCTTCGGCGGCAAGCAGACTTTTATATTTTCCCTGATTGAAAATCAACATCGGATTTCCCCTTTCTGTTAATTAAGCCGATTGCGCCAAATAATCGGCTAACTGTTGCTGATTCGGCAATGCCGCCATTGCGCCTTTGGCGGTGGTGGCTAGTGCGCCGCAAGCATTGGCTTGGCGGATAATCGGCACAAGATTCTCCCATTGCTGCCAGTTTTCGGTTTGCGATAAGCCGGCAAGCAAACCGCCGACAAAAGCGTCGCCTGCGCCGGTGGTGTCCACCGCTTGCACCGCTTTGCCGCTAATCAGTTGCTGTTCACCATTCAAATGCACCAACGCCCCGGCTTTGCCCTTGGTAACAATAATCAGTTTTTGCGGATAATAGGCGGTGATGGTTGCCAAAGCCTGTTCTAAGGTCTCTTTTTCGGTCAGCAGGGTGAGTTCTTCTTCGGAAAATTTCAGCACATCCGCCAACTCAACTGCCTGCATGACAGTCATGCGCATAATGTCCTCATTTTCCCACAGCGAAAGACGCAAATTCGGGTCGAACGACACCATGCCGCCGATTTGTTTGACTTGCTGCATTGCATTCAGCGTCGCTTGTTGTGACGGGTTATTCAACAACGCAATCGAACAGCAATGCAACCACTCGCCACGGTTAAACTGCGGTACATCGTCGCTTTGCAGAAACTGATCCGCACTGGGATTGACCATAAAGGTGAAACTGCGCTCGCCGTCGTCGTCCAAATCGACCACCACCGTCGACGTGCGGTTTTGCGGATCAAGCAGCATGAAATCGGTGTTGACGTTTTCTTGCTGTAAGACGTTTTTCATAAAACGCCCGAGCGGATCATCGCCCACCCGCCCGATAAACGCGCTTCTTCCGCCCAGTCTGGCAATCCCGACGGCAACATTGGCAGGCGCGCCGCCGGGCGCTTTAATATAGTGATTCTCTCCCTCGGGAATCAAATCCACCACCGCGTCACCTAATACCCATACTTTTTGTCTCATACTGTTACCTTTCTACTTGCTGGAAGATTTGGCTAAAATTTTAGCTAAAACGGTTTAGGTAGGCAAGGAAAGTGCGGTTTTTCTTGAAAGTAGGACTGGAAAATGTGATCTGGATCTAAAAAGTGCGGTCGTGAAACCGCACTTTGGTGATTAAAATGTCTTTTCAAAAATCAGATTGGCATTTTTCTGCGTATAGGAATACATCGACGGCAGGTTGCTGGCTTGTTTTTTCCAGTTGAAATGCAGCTTCGGCGTAATGCCCCAAACGTGCCAGTCGCGTTTCCACAGGGTTAAATTCACGTTATAAATCTTATCGTTGCGCACTTTACCGAGCGGAATCATCTCGCCCAATTTGGCTTGGTCTTTGTAGTGGCGTTGGGCGTAAGACAAGCCCAAACGCGAGGAAGTGCCCCACTGCCACTCTTGCCCCCAACCAAGGCGCAGAGTGCGAGTATTGTTGCT
The DNA here is from genome assembly GCF_053570785.1 of Testudinibacter sp. P80/BLE/0925. The sequence continues at coordinate 1,605,523 of NZ_CM131636.1, forward strand.
GTATTGCCACACACGGGTTTGTTCCCGATTGTAATCGCTACCAAAATAGAAAAATTGGCGCGGGCTGCGTAACCACAGCAGGGTGGCGGAAGCCAGTTGGCTATGTCCGTTCAGGTTTTGGTTGTCATAATAATGCTGTTCGGCGTGTTCCAGTGCGGTTGAAAGTTGCCAGTTGGCGTTTAGCCAGCGGCGATATTCGCCCCGCACCCCGTTCGCCCACTTATACGATTGATTGCCGTACCAGCGTTTTTCATAAAACGGCAACACGGAAAGCGTTTGCAGCGCACTTTTATGGCTGTAACCGAGGTAAGTGCGGTGATAAATGTCATCGTAAGCGTGATTATCCCAAAAATTCTTACCGAACAGTTCCGTGCCAAAATGCAGATAATGGGCGGCGCTCAGGTTGAAATCCCGCTCCAGACTGAATGAGTAGGCAATGCCGTGTGCCGACTGCGGCAGCATACGCTCGTCTTTGACAAAGCCGGTGTTCTCGATTTCACGGTTGGACGAGGTGTTATTGACATTGCCGTCACGCAAGTAATAGGCACTGAAACGGCTTTGCCAGCCGCTGCGTTGCTGCAATGCGTCCAGATAGGAATCAATCAGCTTGACCACCGGCGCAGGCACGCCGACCGCACTTTTGGCTTTTTCAAACTGATCGCGTGCCGCATTGTCTTGTCGATCTTGAAACAGGCTTTTTGCTAATTCAATGCGCACCGGATTGAGGTCGGGATTGACGGCGAGGATTTCACGAAAACGGCTAATCGCCAGCGGATAATCTTGCGCCAGTTGCGCAAGAGTGGCTTCGGCAAATTGAATTAAAATTGGATCATGCTGCGCAAAAGTGCGGTAAATCGCCAGCAATTCTTGAATCAATTCAGGGTTGCGTTGCTGCAAAGCAAGATTGAGCCAATCTTGGGTTAATTGCGGACTTGCCAACAATTGCGCCCGACTCACCCGCAACGGCGGCACCGCACTTGGCGTTGAATCGTCCAGGGTTTTCAATGGCGCAGTTGGCAACGCGATATTTTGAATGCTGTCAGGTTGCGTTGTTTGCTGAATCGGAGTCGAGGTTTCTGCTACCGCACTTAACGCACAAAGTGCGGTTAGGCTTGTTACTAAAAGAGATTTTTTCATGTTTTTTCTTAAAAAGAGAGGCGCAGGTGCGCCTCAATTAATTTGTTATACAACCTAAATAATTATTTGGCAGCATTAAACACGGCTTTGGTTTCATATCCCCATCGATCGGTTAATGTTGCTGAACCAGCCACTTCAGCTGCACCACGTCCCATAAATTTTCCTTCATAAGTACCGGAAAGTGGCATATCCATTAGACCTTTATCGGTGGTTTTAGCATTACCTGTAAAAGTGATTTCGCCATTTTTAGCGGTAATTGCTGTTTTGGAGAGTTCAGTTTCTCGCCAAATATTTTCGAAGTGCATTTGAGTTATATCACCAGAAATGGTTTTTTTATCAAAGTCAGCATTGAGTGTAACCGTACCTTCTGAAATATTGTCAGTAATGGCGATATAACTTGTTCCTTGATATTTAGCAGAGCCTTTTAACGTTTCTAATTCATTGGCGTTTGTTGCTCGTCCGGAGTAGATTACCATCGCATCGTTGGCATTACGTCCATTGACTGTGCCAGTAGCTGAAACACCGGCAATACCGGAGTCATTTAGGTTATTGCTGTAAGTATCATAAGCTGCTTCGATGTTTAATACTTTACCGTTAGTCACGGAACTACTGCTTACGGATTGGCTAGATCTTCCTTTGCCGGAGCCATCCGCAGCGACTAATTTGGCTAAACCATCTTCATTTGTCCAAGTGTCTTTTTTAATAGGCTCTAAAATGTCGCTGTTATTTAAAGATGTTGCGGTATAAACATAGGCGTTGGGTTCAGTACGCGCTAATTCGGCTAAACGAGCTTCTTCAGCTTTACGGGCTTCTTCGGCTTTACGGGCTTCTTCGGCTTTACGGGCTTCTTCGGCTTTGCGCACTTCTTCAGCTTTACGGGCTTCTTCGGCTTTGCGAGCTTCTTCGGCTTTACGCGCTTCTTCGGCTTTACGGGCTTCTTCGGTTTTACGCGCTTCTTCAGCTTTACGCGCTTTTTCGGCGGTGGAATTATCGGTAGCCGGTGTCACTGTTGTTGATGTATTGGTGTTTGCGGCAGGTTTATTGTTTGATCCGCCACCCGACGATCCGCAAGCGACTGCGCCGAGAGAGATTAAAATAGCCAAAGCAGTGGTTTTTATTGTGGGTTTCATAAAATATTCCTTATGGTTTACGCTTAGAAAAATGTAAATAAAATTCACAGTTAATGATTTCTTCACTCCAAAACAGATAAAAAATCATTAAACTTTCTCAGTTTAAAAAAAAAAAAAAAAAAACAAGGCTTTAGCGATCTTTATGCGGAAACTTTGATCTTTGTCACATTAGAAATAAAAATGGAGTAAAATTTCAAAAAAGAGAGGGGGAAGTTCAGAGAAAAAATAGAAACGCGCTATCGGTAGAAGAGCGGATAGCGCGTTGAAAAAGAAGTGAATTAGTAAATCACGTTGTTGTGATAACGCGACAGAATCGCTTGGATATGATCCATTTTTTCTTTGCTTGGCGGCAGTACGTCTTCCAGCTCGTATTTTTCGCCCATCGCTTCCCATTTGTGTTGTCCCAAACGGTGATAAGGCAGCAGTTCGATTTTTTCGATGTTTTGCATATCTTTGATAAATTCGCCGAGCAGAGTGACGGAGTGATCGTCGTCGGTGTAGCCCGGCACGACCACATAACGAACCCATGTGCGTTGGTTGCGTTTTTGCAGGTAGCGGGCGAATTCGAGGGTGCGCTTGTTCGGCACGCCGATCAGGTTGTGGTGAATGGTATCGTCAAGCTGTTTCAAATCCAGTAGCACCAAATCAGTGACATCAAGCAGCTCGTCAATCACGTTGTCGTAACGGCGCACAAAACCGTTGGTATCCAGACAGGTGTGAATGCCTTGTTCTTTACAGGCGCGGAACCAATCGCGCACAAATTCCGCCTGCAAAATCGCTTCGCCGCCGGACGCGGTTACGCCGCCACCGGACGCGTTCATAAAATGACGGTAGGTCACCACTTCTTTCATCAGCTCTTCAACCGTGATTTCTTTGCCGCCGTCTAAATCCCAAGTGTCGCGGTTGTGGCAGTATTTACAGCGCATTAAACAGCCTTGTAAAAACAGGATAAACCGAATCCCCGGCCCGTCCACCGTACCACAGGATTCGAAAGAGTGAATGCGTGCTTTAATCGTCATAGCAGTACCAAAAATGCAAAATTAGAGAGTAAAAGTGCGGTCAATTTTACCTGAAACAACCGCACTTTGCGATAGAAAGTCTGATTTGAATGTGGTTAGGTGTATTTTTCAAGGAATTGGGCTGGGGTTAAAATTTCAAGTGGCAGGTATGTTAATGCTACAAAATCTTTATCACCGGTGATTAATATATCAACATTTTCTAAAAGTGCGGTCGCAATCACCGGATAGTCTTTTTCATCTCGAATATAAACATCCAAATTAAATTTGGTTGGTGTATAGACTAATTCATAGCTGATGATAGAAAGTAAGCGATCAATAACCTCTAATTTATGGGGGAATTTTCGTTCCATAACGGTTTGTAATTCATTTGCAACGTAAGATGCAAGTACCATTGTGTTTTCAACAGCAACGACTTCGATTAAGCGGGTTCATTCGCGCTGACGGAAAAAGCAATGCAGATAGTAATACATTAGTATCTAACATGATTCGCATTAGCTTGCTTTCCTTAGCATTTTGATTAATTCAACTACATCATCTTCAGAGTACAGCCCGGCTTTTTCCGCTTCGCCTTGGAAAGCTCGCTGTGCTTCTTTTATGGCTAACATCGTGGAATTCAGAATTTCAACTTTGCCGTTGTTTTCAACAAATAATAATTTATCGCCTTCTTTCAAATTTAATTTTTTGCGAATAGCGATAGGAATGGTGATTTGCCCTTTTGAGGTGATTTTTGCAAGTTCCATGATATACTCCTTTCATTCCTTACTATTCAGGAATTCTTTTTTTTGGGATTGTGACACAGTTTGATCTAGCGTGCAAGCAACAAAAAACCCCGCCAATCGGCGGGGCTTGGGAGTGAGATTAAACCCGAATTACATGGTTTGGGTAAAGGTACGGGTAATCACGTCTTTTTGTTGTTCTTTGGTCAGCGAGTTGAAACGTACCGCGTAGCCGGAAACACGGATGGTTAATTGCGGATATTTTTCCGGGTTTTCCATCGCGTCTAACAACATTTCACGGTTCATCACGTTAACGTTCAGGTGCTGTCCGCCTTCGATCGTCGCTTCGTGGTGGAAGTAACCGTCCATTAAACCTGCCAAGTTGCGTTTTTGCGCTTCGTAATCTTTACCTAACGCATTCGGTACGATAGAGAAGGTGTAAGAGATCCCGTCTTTGGCGTAGGCAAACGGCAGTTTGGCAACCGAAGTCAGGGAAGCCACCGCACCTTTTTGGTCACGGCCATGCATTGGGTTCGCTCCCGGTCCGAACGGCGCACCGGCACGGCGACCGTCCGGAGTGTTACCGGTTTTTTTGCCGTAAACCACGTTAGAGGTGATGGTCAATACCGATTGGGTTGGCACTGCATTACGATAGGTTTTCAGTTTTTGAATTTTCTTCATGAAACGTTCAACCAAGTCACAGGCGATATCGTCAACACGGCTGTCGTTGTTACCGAATTGCGGATATTCGCCTTCGATTTCGAAGTCAACCGCAATACCGTCTTCATCACGAATCGGTTTCACTTTGGCATATTTAATTGCGGACAAGGAGTCGGCGGCAACAGACAGACCGGCGATACCACACGCCATGGTGCGATACACATCACGATCATGCAATGCCATCAGTGAGGCTTCGTAGCTGTATTTGTCGTGCATGTAGTGAATGATGTTAAGTGCGGTCACATATTGTGTCGCCAACCAGTCCATAAAGCTGTCTAAGCGGTTCATCACATCATCGTAATCCAAATATTCGCTGGTGACTTTATCGGTTTTCGGACCGACTTGCATTTTCAGTTTTTCATCAATACCGCCGTTGATTGCGTATAACATGGTTTTTGCCAAGTTCGCACGGGCACCGAAGAACTGCATTTGTTTACCGACGATCATCGGGCTGACGCAGCAGGCGATGGCGTAGTCATCGTTGTTGAAATCAGGACGCATTAAGTCATCGTTTTCGTACTGTACGGAAGAGGTGTCGATAGACACTTTGGCACAGTAACGTTTGAAACCGTCAGGCAGTTTTTCAGACCACAGAATCGTCATATTCGGTTCCGGAGACGGCCCCATGGTGTAGAGCGTGTTCAAGAAACGGAAGCTGTTTTTGGTGACCAGGGTGCGACCGTCCAAGCCCATACCGGCTAAAGATTCGGTTGCCCAGATTGGATCGCCGGAGAACAGTTGATCGTATTCCGGGGTGCGCAGGAAACGCACCATACGCAGTTTCATCACCAAATGGTCGATTAATTCTTGCGCTTGTTCTTCGGTGATTTTGCCGGCTTGCAGATCACGCTCGATATAAATATCCAAGAAAGAGGATACGCGACCGAATGACATCGCCGCACCGTTTTGTGATTTCACCGCCGCCAAATAAGCGAAGTAAGTCCATTGCACCGCTTCTTGTGCGTTAGTCGCAGGGCCGGAGATATCGTAGCCGTAGCTCGCTGCCATTTGTTTGATTTGACCTAAAGCGCGGTGTTGTTCGGCAATTTCTTCACGCAATTGGATTGTCATTTGCAAATCTTCGCCTTTTTCCAAGCGTTCTTGCAACGAACCGAATTGTTTGAATTTGTCTGCCATTAAGAAATCAATTCCGTACAGCGCGACACGGCGGTAGTCACCAATGATACGCCCGCGACCGTAAGCGTCCGGTAAACCGGTTAACACCCCGGATTTACGGCAGCGCAGAATGTCAGGAGTGTAAACGTCGAACACGCCTTGGTTGTGGGTTTTACGGTATTCGGTGAAGATTTTTTTCACTTGCGGATCCAGTTCGCGACCGTAAACTTGGCAAGAACCTTCCACCATTTTGATCCCACCGAATGGAATGATCGCACGTTTTAATGGCGCATCGGTTTGCAAACCGACGATTTTTTCCAAATCTTGTTGGATATAACCTGCCGCATGGGAGGTGATGGTGGAGATGATGGAGGTATCGAAATCATACGGTTCGTGGGTTTTGTTTTCCACTTTGATCCCTTCCATCACTTTTTCCCATAATACGTCGGTCGCAGGAGTCGCGCCGGCGAGGAAAGCTTCGTCACCTTCATACGGGGTGTAGTTCAATTGGATAAAATCGCGTACATTGACATTTTGCTGCCAGTCGCCGCCTTTAAATCCCGCCCAAGCCTGTTGCTGAAGTTCAGTTAATTGTGTCATAGCAATACATTCCTTAATTTAGAAGAAATTAAAACGATTATACCGACAGCACCGCACTTTATCCGTAGAGATAAAACCATCGATACGTTAAACCAGTTAGTGGTGTTCGCGAGTCAAATACCACTGCATTAAGGCGATACACACCGCACCGCCCACGATATTCCCTAGTGTCACCGGGATTAAATTTTTAACAATAAAATGCGCCGCATCCAAATCGGCATATTGTGCCGTATTAAGACCAAGTGTCTGCCAAAATTCAGGGCTGCTGTAGTGTGCAGTTACAATCCCCATCGGGATCATAAACATATTGGCAACACAGTGCTCGAAGCCGGAGGCGACAAACATCGAAATCGGCAGAATCGCCGCCAGTGTTTTATCCGTCAGGGTTTTACCGGCATACGCCATCCACACCGCGATACACACCATAATGTTACAAAAAATACCCAGACTAAAGGCTTCGACCCAGGTGTGGTGGATTTTGTGCTGAGCAGTATTCAAAATCACCAAGCCCCATTTGCCGTCCGCCGCCATCGTTTGTCCGCCGAACCAAACCAGCGCGACGATAAACAGACTGCCGACAAAATTTCCGGCATAAACCGCACCCCAGTTACGCAACATTTGGAAGGTGCTGATTTTCTTCTCCACCCGAGCCAAAACCGTCATGGTTGAGGAGGTGAACAGCTCGTTACCGCAGACAATCACCATGATAATCCCGAGTGAAAACACTATGCCGCCGACAAATTTCGCCATGCCCCAAGCGACATCGGCTGCGCCGGTTTGCGTGGTGGCATAAAAGACAAAGGCAATCGCGATAAACGCCCCCGCCGGAATTGCCGACATAAAAGAAAGAAACTGATTTTTTTGTGCCTTATACGCCCCGGCATTCACCGCCACCGTGGTAATCTGCGCCGGATTCAACATATTGGAGGAGTTATTTGTATCTGTGCTCATCTTTGATTGTTTCCCTCGAAACTAAACATTTTTTTAAGATTTATTATTTTTTTTTAGCATTATAATTTTTTGCTGATACACAAACAAATCATTTTGAGACGCTATTCTATGTTATCTCACAAACTGTGATATAGATCAAATCAGGCTGTTAAGGCAGGGTTAAGATGTTATTTTATGGTTAAATTTGTGTTTTGATATTTAACGGAAAAGTGCTGATTGTGTAAACAAAGAGATTATAGTTTGGGATTATTTAGTAGGTGAAATAGCGTTCATGTTATTTTCTTGAACTCCTCTCATTTGTTGGTAGCATACTGGGATTTTTGCGCAATAGCAACTTGCCAAAAACCGTTAACTTCATTATTCTGGCTTCAATTTGTAGCAGATAATAAGGATAGCAGAATGACAACGACAGCCGCGCCGCAAGAAACGATTTTCAGTAAAATTATCCGTCGTGAAATTCCGGCGGATGTGGTGTATCAAGATGAATTGGTGACCGCATTTCGTGATATTTCGCCCCAAGCCCCGACCCATATTTTGATTATTCCGAATAAGCTGATTCCGACCGTCAATGCGGTGACGGCCGAAGACGAACAGGCTTTGGGGCGTCTGTTTGTGGTGGCGGCGAAAATCGCGCAGCAAGAGGGCATTGCCACAGAGGGCTATCGCTTAATTGTGAATTGTAACCGGCACGGCGGGCAAGAGGTGTTTCATTTGCATATGCACTTGGTCGGCGGCAAAAAACTGGGCGCAATGTTGGCAAAATAGGAATCATTGATGAAACGTTTTCTTCTTATTATGTTCGGCAGTGCCATGTTAGCGGCGTGTTCCAGTGCGCCGCCGCGTTATTTAGCTGACAGCGAGCCGATTGTGAATATCGACGCCGGCGTAGCCGCGGCAATTGAGGTGAAAGCCGGCGCCGAGCAGGTGGGGTTGACCAATATTAGCCAACGGCTGTTGGCATTACAGTATCAAATCACGTGGTATGATAAAGATGGCGTGACTCAGCTCAAAGACTGGTCGCAATTGCCGCAATGGGTGCAATTGGCGTTACCGCCGCAGCAACGTGAAATCATTGGTTTGGAAAAACCGACCCGGAACAGCAGTAATTATCGTATTTATATTAAAGGGCATTAGATAAGCCGTGTCATTATCCTCGATTCTGAATGCCGATTTTTGGACGGCAAAAGTCGTTTCTTGCCAGCCATTGGCGGGCGCGAGCGGCGATTCTTACGGCGTGCAACTGGAGAATCGGCAACGGTTTCTGCTGCGTCGGCAAAATGAGACGTTGCAACGCTTGGGAGCCGGGCGCGAATTTGAGGCGGATCTGCTATTCAGCCTGCAACTGTTGCCGTTTGTGCCATCGGTTTTTCATCAGGGGAATGATTTTCTGGTGCAACATTGGGTCGAAGGCGAACCGTTGGCGCAATGGAACGAACCGCACTTGGCGCAATTGGCGCTGAATTTACAGCAGTTACACCATTTTTCGGTGCTGCATTCGGCGGAAATCAATACGTTGCCACAGTTGGATCTGATTCGGCGGATTTTTTCCTTGTTGCAACAACTGCCGTCAGAACAGCATGGCGGTTGGCTAATGCAATTGGATCAATTAACCCCTTTTGTTGAAAGTGAGATTCAAGTGATTGCCCACCATGATCTTCATCCGCACAATATTATCGTACAGCCGGATGGCAGTTTCAAACTCCTCGATTGGGAATATGCGGCATGGTCCGAACCCGCCTTGGAAATGGCGTTTTTATTGGCGAATAACGAATTAAGCCAGGATCAGCAGCGCTATTTATTGCAATATTATTTGCAGGGAAACACTTTGTTGCAAAAAGAATGGGCGTTCGGTCAGGCGATTGCGAGTTATTTGCCGTGGGTGAAATTGCTCAACCGTTTGTGGTGGCAAGTGCGGCAAACGCTTGCGTCCGAATCTGTCGCGCAATAGACAAAATATAATCGCAAACACGTATAACAGGAAATTTTATGTCGACACTACTTATTGACTTGCAAGCCTATGAATTAACTACGGAAGAAGTGGAATTGTTGCAACATCCGCTTGTCGCAGGGGTGATTTTATTCAGCCGTAACTTTCACGATCGCCAACAACTGCAAGGCTTAATTCAATCGGTGCGGCAGCGGGTGAACAAGCCGCTGTTAATCACGGTTGATCAAGAGGGTGGTCGGGTGCAGCGTTTCCGGGACGGTTTTAGCTGTTTACCGGCAATGCAAGCCTTCGCCGCACTTGAAAGCGATGTTTTAAAACAACGACAACTGGCACAACAAGCCGGTTGGTTAATGGCGGCGGAAATGACCGCATTGGATATTGACCTCAGTTTTGCACCGGTGTTGGATTTAGGACATCAAAGCAAAGCCATTGGCGATCGCAGTTTCGGGGATGAAGTGCGGTCGGTGAGTGCGCTGGCGGAGGCATTTATCGACGGCATGGCGCAAGCCGGCATGGCGGCAACCGGCAAACATTTTCCGGGGCACGGACACGTTATCGCCGATTCGCATTTGGAAACGCCGATTGACGGGCGTGCCAAAGAGATGATTTTTGCCCACGATATCCAGCCGTTTGCCGAGTTGATTCAGCGGGGCAAATTACAAGCGGTAATGCCGGCACATGTGATTTACAGCCAATGTGACAGCCAACCGGCGAGCGGTTCGGCGTATTGGCTGAAAACGGTATTGCGCCAACAGCTCGGTTTCGACGGCGCGATTTTCTCCGATGATCTGGGCATGAAAGGCGCTGGTTTTATGGGGGATTTTGTGGAACGCTGTCAAGCCTCGCTTAACGCCGGTTGCGATCTGTTATTGCTGTGCAATAAACGCGAGGGCGTGATTCAGGTGTTGGATAATCTGCAACATCAAGCCGACCCGGAAAGCCAAGTGCGGTTAAACCGTTTGTTTAAACGGAAAACCATCGAATGGAACAGCCTGCAAGCCACAAGCCGTTGGGTTGAGGCAAACCGCACTTTAGAGCAATTGCAACAATGCTGGTTGGAGCAAAAAGCTGCATTTGTAAAATAAGCATTTGCTATGTTGAATGCAAGGTCGGATTAGGTATCCGCCCGAACCGCACTTTGCATTTTTCCATTATAGATTAAATGCTTATACCGCACTTCGTAAACGAGCGGATATCTAATCCGCCCCTATTTTTGTTACCAAATAAATTTACCGATTGGAAAGATAATAAATAATAATGAACCGTTTAACCTGCCTTTATCATCAACAGCGACAATGCGATTCCTGTCAGTGGTTGAATTTGGATTACGACCAACAGTTGGCGAAAAAACAGCAGCATTTGCAGCAGCAACTGGCGAAGTTGGATTTAACCGGTGCAGAATGGTTTGTGCCGTTTGCCTCGCCGCTCAGCGGTTTTCGTAATAAAGCGAAAATGGTGGTCAGCGGCAGTGTCGAGCGGCCGATTTTGGGCATTATCAATGATCCCGATGATCCGCAAAGTGCGGTTGATCTCTGCGGCTGCCCACTGTATCCCGCCAGCATTCAAGCGGTGTTTCCGCAGTTGAAAGATTTTATCGCCCGCGCCGGATTAGTGCCGTATAACCTGTTGAAACGTAAAGGCGAGCTGAAATATATTCTGCTGACGGAAAGCCGTTACAGCGGCAAACTGCTGCTGCGTTTTGTGCTGCGCAGTGAAGCCAAGTTGGCGTTAATTCGGCGCGAATTAGCCGGTTTATTACAGCGTTTGCCGAAGCTGGCGGTGGTGTCGGTCAATATTCAAGCGCAGCACGCGGCAATTTTAGAGGGCGAACAGGAAATTTTTCTGACCGGGCTACAGGTGTTGGAAGAGCGGTTTAACGGCATTCCGCTGTTTATCCGTCCGCAGGGTTTTTTCCAAACCAATCCGACGGTGGCGAGTGCGTTGTACCGGCAAGCGCAAGAATGGATAGAAAATCTGCCGATTTCCCATGTGTGGGATCTGTTTTGCGGCGTCGGTGGTTTCGGACTGCACTGTTTATCGGCTTTGAAAGCTCGGCAATCGGATATTTTTACCCGCTTAACCGGGATTGAAATCTCCGCTTCGGCAATTGCCAGCGCCAAGTTATCGGCAGCACGGTTGGGCTTGACGCAAGGGCAAAGTGCGGTTGAATTCCGTTCGTTAGATTCCGCCGCATTTGCGGCTCGGGAAACGCAACGGCAAAAACCGCAATTAGTGATTGTCAATCCGCCACGGCGCGGCATCGGCAAACCTTTAGCCGGGTTTTTGAATGAGTTTGCACCGCACTTTATCCTGTATTCCAGTTGCAATGCGAGCAGCATGGCAAAGGATTTGGCGTTATTGACGGATTATCGGATAATCAAAATCCGTCTGTTTGATATGTTCCCGCACACGGCGCACCTCGAGACGCTCGTATTACTTGTCAAGGAAATAGACCAATAACAGAAAAAGCGAATCAGGAAGACACTAAGAAGCCTGTCGTGCCGGCCGTGATGACGTGCCGCTGTGATTACAATGCCAAACCGAGACGGTTTAATGCTCAATCGGATTATTGTCAATAATCACCGTAGCATTGGCGCGTCTGGTATAAGGATCGTTTGACCGGGTTTGTAATTGCTGTTCCTGTATTTTCTGTTTTTCTTGTGCAATAACAGCAACTTCCTCACACTCTATATTGAAATCGGTGATGTTCACCCGGTTAACTTCTTTGGTGTAGTCCGGTCTGGCTATCGCTTGCTGACAAAGCATTGATACAAGCAACAGATAAAATATATTTCTCATTTTTTGCTACTCATATAAGTGTTGATGATGGAATGGAATAAATTTTGGCTAACAATATCTGAGTGGAATAAGTTTACTTTTCCGCTTAATGCTTTTTGATATAGCGTATTCTTAACATTATGGTAATTCATGCTAATTTGCGTCAGGAAGGGCGGTTGAATCTGATGAAAAAAGAGAAAAAAACACTGTCCAAACCAATCGAATGGGCTAAAATCTTGCTTGCTTGCTTGCTTGCTTGCTTGCTTGCTTGCTTGCTTGCTTGCTTGCTTGCTTGCTTGCTTGCTTGGCGAAAGAAGGAAAAATATTCATGTCAGTATTGATCTGTCTATGTAAAAAATCAGCCATATTAAAACATTTTTTTACAACAAAAGCTATTGTTGTTATGTTAATTTCCCTATTTTCTCTAACAATTGTGCTAAAATCTGCTTTTAATGCCTATTATTGTAAATAATTGCATATTTATCTTATATCAATAACGCAAGTGTTTGGGATTAACGTATTCAATTCCTCGATCCAGATAACCGATTCTTTCCAATTGTAGTAAGTGGCGTTTCGCCGGTAATCCGCCGCCAAATCCGGTCAACGCCAGATTTTTGCCTAAAATGCGGTGGCAAGGAATGATAATGCTGATTGGATTGCGCCCGACTGCACCGCCTACGGCACGCACCGCTTTCGGATTGCCGATTTGTTGTGCCAACTCGCCGTAACTGCTGAATTTGCCATAAGGAATTTGACGCAAGGCGTGCCACACTTGTTGTTGGAACGTCGTGCCTTGCGGGGCGAGCGGCAAATCGGAAAAGGTTTCAGCTTCGCCGTTAAAATAACGGCTAAGTGCGGTTTTGGTTGCGCTCAAAACCGCACTTTGTTCATCTTCTATCCAGTCGGTTGGTACGTTTGTTTGTTCTTGTTCGAATTCAACAGCGATCAGCGCTTGGTTTTTCTCTAATAACAATAAGTTACCAATAGGAGACGGGTAAAAACAGTAACGAATAGACATAAATGACCTCCGAAAATAAAAAAGACGCACCGATTACAGCACGCCTTTTGATTATAGGGCGGTTTGCCCTAATTAGAAGCGGTAATTTAAATTTAAACCGTAAATATTCGCAGTAGATTTGGCGGTAAATGTTGCTGGTAATTTACCCGCTTCAGCTTCTCTAAAGGTATTTTTGCTGGCACGTAAATGGGCATAGCCGACATCTACTGATAAATCGTCAGTGAAGCGATAAGTTGCCCCTAAGCTATACCAAGTGCGGTCTGCGTCAGGAATTGAAATTGAAAAATAGCCTTCTTGAACCGGGGTTTCATCATAGGCAATACCGGCACGCAGTGTTAAAGCCGTGTCTACGTCATAACTTACCCCTAAGGCGATACGAGAGGAATCTTTGAATTTTTCTTGTTTTTCAAAGAGCAGTTCGCCGGCGCTTCCGCTGGCATGTAATTCTTGAAAACGGCTCCAACGGGTTAATTTATAGCTGTAGTGCATGGCAAATTTATCGGTCATTTTATGATAACCGGCAACTTCCCAGTAGGCAGGCAGATTTAAGGTCAAAGAACCCGGAATGGTTTCACCGCCGGTTGCATTTAGTCCCGGTCTGACGGCATTTAAAATTGTTGGCAGTTGATTGGAATATTTTCCGTTAAAATCAATATCAACGTGTGAGTGGTAGGCAATACCGATACGGTTACGCTCGTTAAATTCGTAGACTAAACCGGCATTCCAGCCGTAACCCCACTCTTTTCCTTCCAAGCGGGCTGCCGTTGTCGACGGAGTTAGCCCTAAAGCAGGCAGGAATGCGGCACTGGTCGCACCGAGGTGGCGCTCAATTAAGGCATCGGCATACACCGCATTGAAACCTAAACCGACACTCCAGTTTTGGTTTAAACGATAGGCGCCGCTAAGGTTAAAGTTAATCGCGGTTAAGTCGGTTTTTCCGGCATAAAAACCTGCTTCATAGCTGTCTGGAAACTCTGTCATGAGACCGTAGTTCACATTTATGCCGCCACCGACAGAAAATTTTTCGTTGAGCGGGTGAACATAATAAAGAGTGGGAATGATGGCATTCGGGGCGATATTATTTTGGTTGGCAGGAATATCACCCTTTTGAGTGTGTAGCACGCCTTCCAAATTAACATTCGGATCGATATAAATCCCACCAACCGAAATTTCCGCCCGTTTAAATTGGGTCATTAATGCCGGATTCACCGCCACAACCGAGGCATTTTCCGCAATTGCTGCATCGCCGGCATAGGCGCGACCCAAACCGGAAGTGGAAACTTCCACTAGTTGGAAGGCGGCGGCGGAAGCGGCACCGGCGGAAAGCGTTAGTGTCGTGGTTAATAGAATTTGATTGATTTTGTTTAATTTAAACATAGTAAGGTTCCATTAAAAATAAAAAACAATGCGCTGTTGTAAAAATGTTAATGATTCTAATCAATCATGATCCCGATGGCAAATGTTTTCGTTTATTTATGTGATATTAACGCATATTTATTACTTTTTATGCGTTTGTCGGTGGGACAGTAACAACCATTTTGCTTTTTCTGTGATAAAATACCGTCACAATTTTAATTATATTTGGAGAAAAAAATGACTACGGAACAAAAATGCAAAGCGGAAGAAAGTAAAGTATGCTGCTGTGTCGATGTCGGCACGATTATTGATAATGAAGATTGTGGCGTGCAGTTTGAGCAGGTTTATGCCAGCGAGGCGCTTGCCCAAGAAGCATTGGCTTATTTAACCGAAAAAGCGCGGGCTGCGGAAAGCGATCCGGCAATCATTAATAGCAGTATCAGCCAAGTTGACGGCGGCTATTTACTGAAAGCGGATTTTGAATTCAGTTGCCAAGCGGAAAGCATGATTTTCCAATTGTCGACGCGCTAATTGCCGTTGTGCTCAGTCGGAGTTGGGCGCGACCATGCCCATCTCCAAGCCGAATACCGCACTTTGAGCGGCGCGGTTAACATTGGCGTTTATGCTTGCCTAATCTTGATCAAAATTGGCTTCCCAAGCCGAATTATCCAATCCATGCCCGAAGTGGCTTTCAACTAAACGCCGGGTGAAATCATTGCTCGGTTCGGTCAGCACGTCGCGCGTGCTGCCGTATTCCACCATGTGTCCTTCTTTCATCACCAACATATAATCGGAAATATGTTTGATAATTCCAACGTGTTGCCCCAAATAGATATAAGACAACCCCAACTGTTTTTGCAAATTCAGTAGCAGATTTAATAATTGGGTTTTCACCGAGGTGTCCATCGAGGCTAAGGCATTATCCAGAATCAGGATTTCCGGCTCCAGAATAACCGCGCGTGCCAGCGCCACCCGCTGTTTTTGGCTTTGCGACAAGGTGTAAATCGGAATATTGGCATGATCCGGATATAACCCGACCAAACGTAGGGTTTGATAGATTTTTTTGTTGCGCTGCGCTTCGTCCCAATTGGTGGTTAAACGCAGCGGGGTGTCGAGAATCTGCCCGATATTCAAGTGCGGTATCAGGCTGTTGTCGGGATCCTGCGACACCATACGGATGTGGCGGCAGCGGGATTGATAATCGCCGAATTGCAATTCCCGTCCTTTAAAACAAATTCTGCCTTTGCTGGGTTTGGTGATCCCGCCGATCATTTTTGCCAAGGTTGATTTGCCCGCGCCGTTTGCTCCGACGATAGCCAAGGTTGTCCCTTTTTCCAAACTGAAACTGATGTCGGTTACGGCGGCAAAAAGCCCCGAACGCCAGAAACTGTTATGATCGCGGAAGGATTTGCTGAGATCTTCCACTAACAGCAGAGAAGGGGAAGAATTAGTTTGCGTCGCCATAAGGTTTCTCGCTTTGAATGGTGAGTGGCGTAAAGGCTTTTTGGCTTTGCGGCTGCTCATGTTCACGGATATTCAACGGAAAATGGCAGGCGAATTCGTGCTGTTTAATCCGCTTTAACATCGGTTTTTGCACACAGCGTTTTTGTGCGAACGGGCAGCGTGGGCCCAGACGGCAGCCGACCGGTAAGTTATTCAGCAGTGGCACGCTGCCGCGCAACGTATTTAAGCGGCTTTTTAACGGCAACGGTTGGCTGAAATCCGGTATCGAATTCAGCAAAGATACGGTGTAAGGATGGTGTGGTTTTTCTAAAATAGCTTGCTTACTTGCACTTTCCACGGTTTGTCCGCAGTATAAGATCGTGAAATGGTCACACCATTCGCTGACGGTTTTAATATCGTTACTGGTTAGCAGGATGGTGGTATTCAAATTTTGGTTCATACTGGCGAGCAGACGGAAAACCTGTAGCTGCGTGGTTGCTTCCAATGCATGGGTCGGTTCGTCCGCCACTAATAAGCGGGGTTGGTTGACCACCGCCATTGCCACCACCACTTTTTGCGCTTCGCCTTCGGTGATCTCAAACGGATAACTGCTCATAATATCTTTATGATCTTTTATCCCGATTCGGTGCAACAGTTCGATGACCCGCCGTTTTTTCCAACCGAACCATTTCCACCACGGGCCTTTATAGGAAAATACCGGAATGGCGTTTATCAATTGTTTGCCGATTTTTCGGCTGGGGTCAAGGCAAGACAACGGATCTTGAAACACCATCGCAATCTCTTTACCGACCAGTTTGCGCCGTTTCGTCGGATTGAGTTTCAGCAATTCAACATCATTAAAGCGGAAGCGATCCGCACTGATTTTCCAAGACGGTTTGGCGGAATTACAGATGATTTTCGCCACCAAACTCTTGCCTGAGCCGGATTCGCCGATTAAGCCGCACACATCGCCCTCGTTGACCGTCAAATTCATATTGTCGATTATTTTGACTTTGCCTTGCGGGGTGTTCACTTCCACCGTCAGATTGCGTATATCCAGTAATGCCATATTAATTCCTTTAGCCTTTTGTATTCACGCTTACACTTAGCTCTTGCGAAAGTAGCGTTCGATCGCTTTCGCCAAACCGTCACTGAATAACAAGACGATCAAAATCACCGACATCAAAAGCAAACCGGGCAAAATAGGCAGCCAAGGCGCTAAGTAGATCAAGTCAATATATTCGCGAATCAACGCCCCCCATTCCGGCTGCGGCGGCTGTGCACCGAGGGCGATGAAGCTCAGGGCGCTGATATCCAAGATCGCCAGCGTAAAAATCCGCCCGGTTAAACGGATAAACATCGGCAGCAGATTCGGCAACATCACTTTGTTAATCAGATAGCTTTTCGAAGCGCCGTCAAGACGTAGCATTAAGACATATTCTTTGTGCATTTCCGTTTGCAGTGCCAGATAAACCTGGTGGATAAAATAGGGCAGAGAAGCCAAAAAAATGGCAAGCATGGCATTTAACAAGCTAGGCTGCATTAACGTGGCGATTATTATCGCCAATAATAGAATCGGAATCGACAAAAACGCATCCAAAAAGTGTCCCAAAATATCCGACTTTATACCTTGGCCTGTGCCGGCGATTACCCCCAACAGACTGCCGATTAATAAGGTGAGCAACGCAACGAGCATTGCACCGCCGAAGGTATAACGCAAGCCGTGAATCAAACGGCTGAACAGATCGCGTCCCAATTCATCGGTGCCGAAGAAAAAAGCGATTTTGCCTTGGTTATTCCACGATGGCGGCAACAGTTCCTGCCCGACAAATTGCATATTGTCTTGATAAGGGGCAACCAACGGCGATAACACGGTCACGAGAATGAATCCCAGCAACAAATAGCCGCAGAATAACGCGGGTTTATTGCGCTGAAACAGCTGCCAAATTTCCTGTAACGGAGAGGTGAAACGAAATTCGTCCGGTTCTTTATCTAACATACCACCCCTTACGATTAAACGGATCCGAGAGAAACATCAAAAAACCGCTGAACAAATTAATCAAAATAATGACCAAACCGATAATCAGCATACCGGCGGAAATGGCGTTGTAATCCTGCTGTTCCACTGCGTTAATCAACCATTGCCCGATACCCGGCCAACTGAAAATATTTTCCACTAACATACACATTGCCACCAGCATGGTGAAGCTACGGGTCAGTTGCGGAATCAGCGGCGGCAGAGTATTGCGAATTAACATCAACCGCGCAATCTTCAGTTTTGACCAGCCGCGTGTTTCCACGACCTTCACATAATTTTCGCGCAGGATTTTTTCTGCCTGGTTCTGGGTTAATTGAATGATTTCCATCAGCGGGGCGATCATTAACACCAGCACCGGCAGTGCCAAATGTTGGAACACGTTTTGAATGATTTTGAGCTGGTAGGGGTGATCGCCAAACCACACATCAATCACGGCAAAACCGGTGATCGGCTCGATTTGATATAGCGGATAATATTGCCCGATGGCGGAAATTTCCCATTGATAACTCGCGGCGAGATAGAGCACAATCGGCGCAATCCAGAAAATCGGCAGCGAAATGCCGAATGACGAACCGAAACGAATGGCTTTGCCGAGCCATTGTTTGGAATAAAACGCACCAAGGAAACCGAGCGGCAACCCGAAGAGAATGGCGAAGAACAGGGCAAAAATACAGAGTTCAATCGTTGCGGGCAGCACGGCTAAAATTTGCCCTAACAGCGGTTGTCCGTCCAGATAGCTGATACCGAAATCACCGTAAAACAGGCGCTGTACGTAACCGATATAGCCGGAGTAAAAGTGCGGTTTGGCTAAAATCGCATTGAGGGGATCGCGCATTAAAATGTGGTAGCTGATCAGTGACAGAACCACTAATGTCATCAAGGTTAATAACGCGCGGCGCAGAATAAACAGCATTTATTGTGCCTCCCGTTGCAATTTTAAATCGGCAAAGCGAATGGTGCCGAGCGGTGACATTTTAACCCGTTGCACTTGTTTGTTGTAAATCATCATGCGTTTGACACTGGCAATCGGGATCAAGGGGACTTGGTTCAAGACATATTGTTGTGCTATGTCATAATCCAGTGCCCGCGACAGTTGTATCGGCGTGCGTAACGCCCGATCCATCACTTGGTCAAACTCCGGATAGCACCAGTTGGCGATATTGGTATGGGCGTTATTGGTGTGGCAACTCAGAATCGGGCGCAAGAAACCGTCGGGATCGAGACTGCCTGCCAACCAACCGCCTAAAATCAGGTGATAGTCATCTTGTCCGGACAGCAATAAGTGCTCCAACTCACTGCGTTGTAAATATTTCATCTTCACCTTGATCCCCGCCTGTTCCAGATCAAAGCGGATCATTTCCGCCGTTTTCACCGGGCTGGGATTATAGACCTGATTATCGGTCAGCACCCAGAAATTCAGCGTCAGATCCTTATCGGCAAAAAAGATTTTCGCGCTTTCCGGCTGATAGTTATAGGCGAACGAGCGCATATTGAATTGTGATGCCCACGAGCTTTTAGGAATAATGGTGTTGGCAACCTCGGCGGTATCGAAATAGATTTGGCGAACAATCCGTTCACGGTTGATCGCCTGTGCCAAGGTGCGGCGCAAGACCGGGCTTTGCACCGCCGCTTGGTTCATGTTAAACGCCAGAAACGATAGGTTCATCCCATCGACCGAGGTTGCGCCAAACCGCGCTTGGTTACGCAGTAAGTTGTTGACTTGGCTGGCTTCGGGAAAAGCCATAATATCGCACTCTTGATTCATCATTTTTTCCAAACGGCCGGAACGGCTGCTCGACAGATCAACCACGATATGTTTAATCTCGCTTTTTTTATTCCAATAGGTATCGTTGCGCTGTAAGCGTACGTATTGGTTGCGGAAATAATCGCCGATTTTATACGCCCCGGTGCCAATCGGCAGGGTGTCCAGCTGGGCGATGTTATCATCGGCACTGAGTTGCAGTGCATATTCTTGCGATAAAATCACGGCGTATTGGCTGGCAAGGTGATCTAAAATGGACGAGTCAGGCGCATTTAATTCGATTTTGACCTGATAAGGCGAAACCGCGCTGACATTGGCTATTTTACCGTTAAAGTCAATGCTGTCGAAATAAGGATAACGGTTTTGCCGCGCCAAATCGTAATAGATTTGATATTGCGGATTATGCTGCCGAGAGGGTTGTTCCTGTTCCGGCGTCGGATAGGAATGTAAACGTCCTAATACGCGGTTAAGCGAAAACACCACATCATCGGCATTCATGTCACGGCTTGGGGTAAACCAAGCGGTTTGATGGAATTTAACCCCTTTGCGCAGGTTGATCAGCAACGTTTTGCGATCACGGGAAAGGATGTAACCCGTCGCCAACGAGGGAACAATTTTTTTACTTTTATCATTTTTTATATCAAACAGCTTGTTATAGATCTGTTCCGCCACCACATTCATACTCGTGCCGACATCAACCGTTTGCGGATTAAACGAGAAGCCTGTAGAGTGAGTGCAGTAAATCAAGCCGTTGTCCAACAGTTCCTCGGGAATGCGCGGCGCAGCCGACAGACTCTGCGGCAGGACGGCAGAGAATAAAAAAAACGTGACAGATAACAGGGGTTTGTTAAATAACAACATTGCACTTATTAATCTGATCTGAGTAATATAAGGTTAAATTGTAGTTTATCCGTCGGCATAATGCCATTTTCTTTTCGTGGATTGCGTGAAATCAGGAGAATATCATGTTTTGGAGTATTGTTTTATTGTCAATCGCCGCCTTTATTTTTTGTTTGCTGGTGCTGCCGTTTTGGGTGTATATGCACTACAAAAGTAAGCGGCAAATGGGCGCCGGTTTGAGTATGGAAGATAAGGCGAAAATTCACCAATTGAATGAACAGGCAAAGGCATTGCGTCGGCGGGTGGAGCAATTGGAAGCGATATTGGATTATCAGCAACCGCAATGGCGTCAGGCGAACAAGCCGCAATAGGGGGACAAGATGATTTACCGTTATCCGCAACAAGGAATGCTGGCCGGCGTTTGCGCCGGGCTGGCAAAAGCCACCGGCTTGGAAACTTGGGTCGTGCGCTTGGTCACGGTGTCGCTATTTTTATTCGGCGGTTATTTCGTGATTTTGATTGCCTATATCGCCGCGGCAATGCTGTTGGATAAAGCGCCGTCGGGCGATTATCAGTCGGATTTTTACCAAAAAATCTTTGATCCAACGCCGTTAAAGGAAAAAACCTGGCGCGCCGGGGTGAGCGCCAATCAGAAATTGATTGATTTGGATATGGAATTCACGTTGCTGGCCAAGCGTATCACTCAAATTGAAGATTATGTCGGCACACCGGGCAGCCGTAACCAATAGAAGAATCGAAACATGTTGAATTCGTTACAAAAATCCTTACGCCGCGAAGTGACTGATCTGGTTAACCGCGGTTTTGACCGCACTTTGCGCCTTGCGGTAACCGGTTTGAGCCAAAGCGGAAAAACGGCGTTTATCACCAGTTTGGTCAATCAACTTTTGACAATTGATCGTGAGGATAACAGCCATTTGCCGTTTTTTTCCGCTGCCCGTCAACGCCATATTTTGGCCGTCAAGCGGGTTGAACAGGAAAACTGGAGCATTCCGCGTTTTGATTATGAAGCGAATCTAACCGCACTTAAACAAAATCCGCCGCAATGGGGGCAATCGACCCGTGGCGTGGGGGAAATTCGTTTGGCGATCCGTTACCGCCACAGCAGCGGCTTAATGCGGCATTTAAAACAAGAAAGCACGCTGTATCTGGATATTTTCGATTATCCGGGCGAGTGGTTGCTGGATTTACCGTTATTGGAGACTGGCTTTAAACAATGGTCGCAAAGCCTGCAAAAGCTCAATATCGGCGTGCGTGCGGAGTTGGCGCAAGCGTGGTTGCAACAGGTTGGCGCCCTTGATCTCAGCGCGACCGCAGACGAAGAGATCTTGGCAAACTTAGCCAAACGCTACACCGAGTATCTGTTCGTTTGCAAAGTGCAAGGATTGCAATTTATTCAACCGGGGCACTTTGTGTTGCCCGGTGAATATGCCGGTGCGCCGGCGCTGCAATTTTTCCCGCTTTTGCATTTGGACGAACAACAATGGCAGGCGCTGGAACAACACAGCGCGCGCGACAGCTATTACCGTGTGTTAAAAAAACGTTACTACTACTACCGTGAAAAAATCGTCAAACGTTTCTATGAAAATTATTTCAGCAAGTTTGATCGTCAGATCATTTTGGCGGACTGCCTGACGCCGTTAAATTACAGCCGCCAAGCCTTTGAAGAAACCAAAGAGAGCCTGCGCCAACTGTTTAAAAATTTTCACTATGGCAACCGCACGTTACTGCACCGTCTGTTTGCACCGAAAATTGATAAATTGCTGTTTGTGGCAAGTAAAGCAGATCATGTTACCGCGGATCAACTGCCGAATTTGATCAGCTTAATGCGCCGGCTGGTGCAAGAGGGCGGACAGCACGTTAATTTTGCCGGGGTGGAGAACGAATACAGCGCAATTGCCTCGATTCGCGCCACCAAAGCGGTCACCGTGAATGACAACGGGCAAAGGATCAAAGCGCTGCAAGGCGTGCGCAGCAAGGATAAAAAATTTGTCACCGTTTTTCCCGGCAGCGTGCCAAGCCGTTTACCGACAGCCGATTTTTGGCAGCAAAACCGATTTGAATTCGATCAGTTTGAGCCGCTGCCACTGGATGAAGACGAACGGATACCGCACTTACGCATGGACAGCGTACTGCAATTTTTATTAGCGGATAAGTTGGATTAATCATAGGATCAATTGATGAAGAAAACCTATTTCGAAACAGAACAGACCGCACTTGAGCCGGAAAACGAATTACAACCGAAAAAAGAATTTGTCGATGTTGAGGCACTTGAAATAGCCGAGGATCCGGAAACCGCAAACGAATTAGAACGGCGTTTCGTGCAAGCGGTTGAACCCAAACCCCGCTGGTGGAAAAAAGCCTTAGCCGCAACCGCACTTTTGTTTTTGACCGCACTGGTGGCACAATCAATCCAATGGCTACTCGACAGCTGGCGCGATAATCAATGGATCACCTTTGCTTTTGCCTTAGTCGGTTTTTCTTTGGTTTTGCTCGGAATTGGCGCACTAATCAAAGAATTATACCGTCTGCGCAGCTTAAAACGCCGTTTGGTTTTACAACAGCAAAGTGCGCTTTTCTCTTCGCGGCACGACTCTGCGCGGCAAGATGGTGAAGCGGCGCGTCAGCTCTGTTTGAGCATTGCGGATAATATGCGGCTGGATAAGCGGGATATCCGCCTGCAAGCTTGGCAGAAACAGATCAACGACAGCCACAATGCGCAGGAAGTCGGTTATTTGTTCAGTCAAAACGTGTTGAGCGAGATTGACAAAAAAGCCCGCCGTTTGGTCAGCAAAAGCGCCGGCGAAGCGGCAATTGTGGTCGGTATCAGCCCGCTGGCGCTGGTGGATCTGTTTTTTGTCGCTTGGCGCAATCTTGCCTTAATCAACAAAATCGCCGCATTGTACGGCATTGAATTAGGCTATTTCAGCCGTATTCGTTTATTGCGCATGGTGTTGGTGAATATGGCATTTGCCGGCGCAACTGAGCTGATTCATGACATCGGCATGGAATGGCTTTCCAAAGATTTAATGGCAAAACTGTCGGCAAGAGCCGCGCAAGGGCTCGGTGTCGGCTTGCTCACCGCCCGTTTAGGCATCAAAACCATGGAATTTTGCCGCCCGCTCGTCTTTCAACAAGATGAAAAACCCCGCCTCAGCCAAATTCACCAAGAGTTATTAGCCACGCTAAAATCAAGTTTGTTGGGGAAAACGGTAGTCGAGGAAAAAGTGAAGTAGGTTGGAGTGAACAAATGTGAAACCCAACCTACCAAACATAACCAAAGTGCGGTCAGCACGTTTTAATCCGCTCAAATCCGTGTTCCAGATCGGCGATCAAATCGTCGACATCTTCCAAACCGATGTGAACGCGGATGAGTGTTCCGCTCAGCTTGCGCTCGATATTCGGGCGGATGTTGGCGATCTCTTCCGGTTGGTTATATAAAATCAGCGATTCAAAGCCGCCCCAGGAATATGCCATGGTAAACAAACGGAAGTGATCAAAAAACGCTTCTAATTGCGTTTGGTTCAGTTTTTGCTTCAATTCAAATGAAAACAGACCGCTGCTGCCACTGAAATCCCGTTGGAAAAATGCATGTCCCGGGCAGCTTGGCAACGCCGGGTGGAACACTGACCGCACTTCAGCGCGTGTCGCTAGCCATTGAGCGACTTTGAGGCTGCTGGCGTGGTGTTGCTTCATACGCACGCCTAAACTGCGAATGCCTCTGGCGGCAGTGTAGGCGGTGTCGGCATCGACCATTTGCCCCATTAAATAGGAGTGTTCGCGCAATTGATCCCAACAACGGGCGTTTGCCACGGCGGTGCCGATCATGGCGTCGGAATGCCCGACCAAATATTTTGTGCCGGCTTGAATCGAAATATCAATATCCTGTTCTAACGCCTTGAACAACAAACCGCCGCTCCAAGTGTTATCAATCATCATCACAATATCAGGATTGACTGCGCGCGCGGCTTTGACAATCGCCGGCACGTCGGGCACTTCCATGGTGAGCGAACTTGGCGCTTCTAAAAATAAGACTTTGGTATTGGGACGCACCAAATCAGCGATTGCCGCACCGATCAGCGGATCATAATATGTCGTTTCCACATTAAATTTGGTCAGTAGGTTATTACAAAAATCCTGCGTCGGCTCATAGGCTGCACCGGTCATCAAAATATGATCACCGCTTGCCACAAACGACAAGATCGCATTGGTGACTGCCGCCGCGCCGCAAGGATAGAGCGCGCAACCGGCTCCGCCTTCCAAATCGCACATTGCGTCTTGCAAGGCAAAGTGAGTCAGCGTGCCACGCCGCCCGTAGAACAATGCCCCCTTGGCACGGTTGATCGTGGCTTGTTTTTTTTCTTTTAAATTGTCAAAAATCAATGATGAGGCGCGTTGAATCACCGGATTCACGCCATGTTGTGTATAACGGCTTTGGCGCCCGGCGTGAACTAAACGGGTGGCGGCAGTGAATTTATGGTTGGAATCTGACATAAAAATCCTTGTGCTTAACATAAAAAGTGCGGTAATGATGAGACTTAAGATAATCGTTATCAACGCGGGAAGCAACCGCTTCCGCCGATATGGCAAAACAAATAGATTTAACCTATTTCTTAAATAGTGTGATATGAATCACGACTTTTGAATATTTATTGAGTATACTAACGGCACTAAAACGACAGTTGTTGGGATTTTAAACAAGATTGACTCAGATGGTTGTTTTAGCACCTTCACCCATTTTTTATTAGGAGATATATTATGGTATTAGTAACTCGTCAAGCCCCTGATTTCTCAGCTTCTGCGGTATTAGGCAACGGTGAAATCGTTGATAACTTCAACTTCAAACGTCATGTCGCCGGCAAAACCTCCGTTGTGTTTTTCTGGCCTTTAGACTTCACTTTTGTCTGCCCGTCCGAACTGATTGCATTCGATCACCGTTATAAAGAATTCCAAGAACGTGGTGTGGAAGTGGTTGGCGTGTCTATCGACTCTCAATTCACTCACAATGCATGGCGTAAAACCCCTGTGGATAACGGCGGTATCGGCGAAGTGCAATATGCAATGGTTGCAGACGTGAAACACGACATCGCCAAAGCCTACGGTATCGAACACCCGGAAGCCGGCGTTGCGTTGCGTGCTTCTTTCTTAATCGACAAACACGGTGTGGTACGCCACCAAATCGTAAATGATTTGCCGTTGGGTCGTAACATCGACGAAATGCTGCGTTTAGTTGATGCGTTGCAATTCCACGAAGAACACGGCGAAGTTTGCCCGGCACAATGGGAAAAAGGCAAAGAAGGCATGAAAGACAGCCCTGAAGGCGTTGCCAGCTACCTGAAGAAAAATGCAGATTCTCTGTAATTTTCATTAAATGATAAAAAACCATGCCGAGAAGCATGGTTTTTTATTGCGTAAAATCAAGCTTGTTTTTTCGCCAACCATTCCGTCGCTTATAGACTTGGTCGCTTGATTCCTCTATAATCTCGATTCTTTGTCAAAACCGCACTTTGCCCCCATAGCTCAGTCGGTTAGAGCAGTCGACTCATAATCGATTGGTCACAGGTTCAAGTCCTGTTGGGGGCACCACCGATTTTTTATAAACCAAACGAAAATCCTTTACTCTTCCATTTTGTTTCCGATTTTTCCACTGTCCGAGTCTGTTTTTCGTTCGGGGTGTCTTTTAACACCTCGGTTGTTTTGTGGCTAGTGGTATGCCGTTGTGTGCTGCCTTCGCTATAAATTTTGCGTACTTGTTCTGGCAATTCTTTTTGCCAAATATTCGGCGCGTTTGCCGGGGTCGCTGCGGATGGCGTTTTCGGCTTATAGTCGCTGCCGTTCAGCAGGATATCGTTAGGCGGTGCCGCGCCATTGATCGTCTTCCCGCTCATCACTTGCTTATGGTATTCTTCAACGGTTTTCATGTCTTTTGTCGGCATATTAGCTGTCGGGTGCCATGTCGGTTGCACGCAAGCGCTCAGTGCCAGCGGTAATAAAATGATTAAATAGTTTTTCATGTTTTCCCTCTAATAGAAAGAAACCGCACTTTGTTTGATCTGCACCTTAGTCAGTTGGTTTTGCAGTCCAACTTTTGGGGTGCAGATCAGAATCAAAGTGCGGTTTTGCAGATTAAATTCGGGCGCTAATCTACAGGGTTTTCATTTCGTCCGCAATGATTTCCGCTTCAGGTCCTAAAATAACTTGTAAAGCATTGTCACCTAATTTTACGTTACCTTTTGAGCCTAACGCTTTTAGTTGATTTTCATTGATTTTTTTACGGTCAACCAACACTAGACGCAGGCGGGTGATACAAGCATCAATGCTGGCGATATTTTCTTTTCCGCCTAGCGCCGCCATAAATTGGCTTGCTCTTTCGCGGTTATTGCCTGCTTTCACCGTTGCTGCCGACGCTACGCTTTTTTCTTCCAAGCTGTCTTCACGTCCAGGCGTTTTTAATCTGAACATTTTGATACTTGCGGTAAAAATAACGTAGTAGATAACCGAGAACACCAGACCTTGGATAATCAGCATATACCAGTTTTGTGCCAATGGATTTTGTGAAGACAATACCAGATCGACTAAACCGGCACTGAAGCCGAAACCGGCAATCCATTGCATTGAAGCGGCGAAGAAGACGGAAATACCGGTCAATAATGCATGGATTACATACAAAATCGGCGCAACAAACATAAAGGAGAATTCCAGCGGCTCGGTGATTCCGGTGAAGAATGAAGCGAGTGCCGCCGCAATCATCAAGGAAGCAACTTTGGTTTTGTTTTCCGGTTTTGCCATGTGGTACATCGCTAAGGCGGCGCCCGGTAAACCAAACATCATAATCGGGAAGAAACCTGCTTGGTACATTCCGGTGATCCCCAATACGGCACGCCCTTCAGCTAGGGATTGCGCACCACCAAGGAAGTTAGGAATATCGTTAATTCCGGCTACGTCAAACCAGAAGACGGAGTTCAAAGCATGGTGTAAGCCGATAGGAATTAATAAACGGTTGAAGAAACCATAGATACCGGCGCCGACCGCACCCATATCTTTGATTGATTCGCCGAAGCTGACTAAGCCGCCGAAAATGATCGGCCAGACATACAATAAGATGAAAGAGAGGACGATGGCTGCAACGGAAACTAAAATGGGTACTAAACGTTTACCACTGAAGAATGCCAAGGCGTTGGGTAATTCGACTTTGTAATAACGGTTATACAGCGCCGCGGAAATTGCGCCGACTAAAATCCCGACAAATTGGTTATTGATTTTGCCGAATGCTGCCGGCACTTGCTCGATGGCAATGCCTTCCAACTGTGCCACTGTACCCGGGGAAAGCAATGTTGTGACAACCAGAAAACCGACTAAGCCGGATAATGCAGCCGAACCGTGTTTATCTTCCGACATTCCGAAGGCGACACCGACGGCGAATAACAGTGACATATTGTCGATAATGGCGGCACCGGATTTGATGAGCAGGGCAGCTAACTGGCTATCCGCTCCCCAACCGTTAGGATCTAACCAGTAGCCGATCCCCATCAATATAGCTGCTGCCGGTAGCGCAGCAACAGGTACCATTAAAGCTCTACCGATTCGTTGCAAATAACCTAGGACAGACATAAGTTACCTCTCTAATTTAAGTAATGAGTATTTATTTTTTGATAAAAAATATCTTGCGGTCAAGACGGTATTATACTGGCTTAAATTTGATATTTTTGCAAGATTTTTTCCTTTTTAAGCGTTTTGAAACTCATCTTGATTTTTTATAAAAAAAATGATTAAATCAATTCAGTTTTATCTACCGAGTGTGAACAACGTTATAAAGGAGAACTAACATGAGATTAATTCCATTAAAAAGCGCCGAACAAGTAAGCCGTTGGGCGGCTAATTATATTGTCAATAAAATTAATGCATTTCAGCCGAGCGCTGAAAAACCGTTTGTTTTAGGGCTGCCGACCGGTAGCACTCCGTTACAAACGTATAAAGAACTGATTAAACTCTACCAACAAGGCAAAGTCAGCTTTAAACATGTGGTGACATTCAATATGGACGAGTATGTGGGGTTGCCGCAAGATCACGAACAAAGCTATCACACTTTTATGTGGGAAAATTTCTTTAACCACGTTGATGTGCAGGCGCAAAATGTGAATATTTTGAATGGCAATACCGCAGATCACGATCAAGAATGCCGTCAATACGAAGAAAAAATCCGTTTTTACGGCAAAATCCACCTGTTTATGGGAGGGGTCGGCAGTGACGGACATATTGCGTTTAATGAACCGGGCTCTTCTCTCAGCTCAAGAACACGGATTAAAACATTGACCGAAGATACTTTGATCGCCAATTCGCGTTTCTTTGATAACGATCTCACCAAAGTACCGAAATATGCCTTGACTATCGGGGTTGCCACCTTATTGGATGCGGAGGAAGTATTGATTTTGGCAACGGGACATAATAAAGCCTTGGCGTTACAAGCGGGTGTTGAAGGCTGTGTCAACCACTTATGGACAATCAGTGCGCTGCAAATGCACACCAAAGCCGTTTTGGTGTGTGACGAACCGGCAACGCAAGAATTGAAAGTCAAAACCGTGAAATATTTCACCAATCTGGAAGCGGCTGAAATTGCCAGTGTGGCGTAGGAGGTAAGGTTATGCGTTATGCGTTAACCAACGGCGTGGTTTATACCGCCGATAAGGTGTTGTATCAGCACGCGGTCATCGTTAATGAAGGCATTATTGAAGCACTATTGCCGGAACAAGATCTTACGGCTGATATTGAACGTGTTGATTTGGCTGGGAAAAATTTAACTGCGGGGTTTATCGATCTTCAATTGAACGGCGCGGGCGGGGTGATGTTTAACCTTGATACCACGCTTGAAACCCTGCATACCATGCAACAAACCAACATGCGCTACGGCTGTACCAGCTATTTGCCGACCTTTATCACAGCGCCGGACGAAGGCATGAAAAGTGCGGTAGCGGTTATGCGGGAATATTTGCAAGATCCGAATAACGCCAATCAAGCGTTGGGGCTGCATTTGGAAGGACCATATCTCAGCCTTGAGAAAAAAGGCGTACACCGTCCGCAATATATCCGCCAAATTTCGCCGGAAATGGTCGAGTTTTTATGCGCTAACGGCGATGTGATCACCAAATTGACAATCGCAGCGGAAAATGAAGCCGGCAATTATGTGAAGCGGTTTACCGAGAGCGGTATTTTAGTGTCGATCGGGCATTCCAATGCCAGCTATGATGTTGCCAAACAACGGATTAGCGACGGAATCGGTTTTGCCACCCATTTGCATAATGCGATGTCGCCGATCAGTTCCGGGCGTGACATGGGTGTGGTCGGCGCAGTGTTGGATTCGGATATTTATAGCGGCATTATTGTGGACGGTTTGCACGTCACTTGGTCGAATATCCGTTTTGCCAAGAAATTGAAAGGCGAAAAACTGGTGGTGGTGACCGACGCAACCGCCGCTGCCGGAGCCGATATCGACTGGTTTGATTTTGTCGGCACCAAAGTGATTGTGAAAGACGGCAAATGTTACGACGAAAAAACCGGCAGTCTCGGCGGTTCGGCGATTACGATGATTGAATCGGTGCAAAACTTGGTGGAACAAGTCGGTATCGAGTTGCCGGACGCATTGAGAATGTGTTCACTCTATCCCGCCCGCGCGATTGGGGTTGACCGCACTTTGGGTTCAATTGAAGCCGGAAAAGTGGCGAACCTGACCGTATTCGATCACCGCTTTAAGGTGAGTGCGACAGCGGTTAACGGTGTATTGCACCACTATGCGTAGTCAGTGGCTTAGGCATTAAGCTTTTCGCTTCGAATCAAATCAAGTGCGGTGCATGGTGTACCGCACTTTTTTTGGCGTTGCCAGAAAAGTGTAAATATTTTACAGTGTGTGTTTATAAATCATAAAAAAGAGAAGCCAAGGATAAGAATGAACAACCAGATACAAATCGTTAATGTCGATTTCGTCAAACAAGCCAATGGTGCGTTGGTATACCGTTTGATTGACCAATTCGGACCGATTTCCCGGATTCAAGTGTCGGAAATGAGCGGTTTGGCGGCGGCGAGCGTAACCAAAATCACCCGTAATCTATTGCGTTTCGGGCTGATTAAAGAAGTCGAGCAGCAAGAGTCCACCGGCGGGCGGCGGGCGATTTCGATTGTCGCGGAACGGAAAAATTTTGTCACGATTTTAATCCGTTTGGGGCGAACCAGCGTCACCGTTGCCGCGATGAATCTGGCGACCGAGGTGTTGTTCAAACAAAAATATCAACTCAAAACCAAACAATCGGTCACACAGCTAGAACAAAGGTTGCTGGAGTTGATTCAACGGGCAGTGATGGAATTGACCAAATCATCTCATCAAGTTATCGCTTGCGGTATTACCGTTCCCGGTTTTGTCGATCAAAAAACAAACACCATTGATTTTATGCCGCAATTTAATCTGAAAAAACCGTGGAAATTAGCGGAAAAGATTCGACAAATCATTCATCTGCCGGTATTTATCGGGCATGATGTGCGGGCTTTGGCGTTGGCGGAATCTTATTTTGGCAAAACCAAAACCTGTAGCGATTCCATTTTATTGCGGATTCACCGCGGTGTTGCCGCCGGAATCATCTTAAATAAAGCGTTATTTAGCGGCAGTAAAAATAATGTGGGCGAAATTGGACACACGCAAGTCGATCCGCTGGG
This sequence comes from Testudinibacter sp. P80/BLE/0925, assembly GCF_053570785.1. The sequence goes on from NZ_CM131636.1 coordinate 1,636,814, forward strand.
GAAACCTTGTAAGTGCGGTAATTTCGGCTGCTTGGAAACGTTAGTCAGTCAGCAGGCGATTGAGGAGCGGGTCAAACAGTTGTTACGGCAAGGGCATAAAAGCCGCTTGCTCAGTGTGGAACAATGTGACTTGGAGACAATTTGCGAGGCGGTGAATCAAGGTGATCCATTATTAGTCGAATTGTTTCAGCAACTCGGAAGGCATATCGGGCAGGTTTTGGCGATGTGTGTCAATGTGCTTAATCCGGAAAAAATTATTTTATCCGGCAAAATCGCACAAGCGCAGAAAGTCTTGTTTCCGGCTATTGAAAAGACACTACAGTCAATGGCGTTGTCCGATTTTGTGAAAAGTACCGCACTTGAGGCTTCGGAACTGCCCGATGACGATATTATCGGCGCATTTGCCTTGATTAAACGAGCGCTGTGGAACGGCGAATTATTGGTGCAATTATTGGAAGAATAATCGCGGACGCAAATGCCGGACGGCATCGGTTGAATATTTTTGGTTGTAAATTGTGCGGCAAGCGATTAAACTGGTCAATCTGTGTCCGAATAGATAAAAAAAGCGTTTTTTTCATAAAAAACGGTTGACGAGTAGGGCTGATATTAGCATAATGCACCTCGCAAAACCGATGAGGTGAACGCAGAAAATAAATGAATGGCTATGTAGCTCAGTTGGTTAGAGCACAACACTCATAATGTTGGGGTCACAGGTTCGAATCCCGTCATAGCCACCATATTTTCGCGCGGGAATGGCGAAATTGGTAGACGCACCAGATTTAGGTTCTGGCGCCGCGAGGTGTGTGGGTTCAAGTCCCTCTTCCCGCACCATTCATCAGCTTTGCAATGTCATAGATTGGGGTATCGCCAAGCGGTAAGGCACTGGGTTTTGATCTCAGCATTCCTAGGTTCGAATCCTAGTACCCCAGCCATCGACTTATCTATTCTGATTTAATTGAATTTCTTATTTTGGGGTATCGCCAAGCGGTAAGGCACTGGGTTTTGATCTCAGCATTCCTAGGTTCGAATCCTAGTACCCCAGCCATCAAATAGGGTATTCAAACAGTTGCGGAAGTGGCGAAATTGGTAGACGCGCTAGGTTCAGGTCTTAGAGCCTTAACGGGTGTGGGGGTTCAAGTCCCCCCTTCCGCACCATCATCTTATATATAGTATTCTTTCTGATTTAAATCCTCCTATTAAAAAGTATTTTAGCACTTTCAATGTATTTATTTTTCGTTTCACGGGCTTAATTTGCGCGCTGATCTCACATTTTCTTAAAATAACGCTTGCCTAATACATAAAAAAAGTTCAAATTATCTATAATCCATTTTTTGTAGCATATACTTTTTATTTTGTGAAAGGTGAACCAAGACGATGTGTGAAAAAGAATTTGAATTAAAACAAGCAGGCAAGCTGGCAAGGCTGACAAACCGCACTTTTAAGTTTGATCAACGGATCAAAGAAGGTTGGTTTTCGGCGGTTTATTTTTTGAAAACCACTAAAATTGTAGCAAATCGTATTCCTAAACAGACGGTTACCATGCAATTTTTCCAAAAAAACGAAGCGGTAGTGTGTGGTATGGACGAAGCGATCGCATTGTTGCATACCTTTGCCGCCAATCCGCAAAATCTGAAGATTTGGGCGTTAAATGACGGTGATAAAATTTCGCCGTTTGAGACCGTGCTAATGATCGAAGGTTATTACGAAGATTTCGGTTATTTGGAAGGGATTATCGATGGCATTTTGGCGAGGCGCACCTCGGTGGCAACCCATGTGTATAATGTGGTGCAGGCGGCAGGCGAGAAACAGGTGATTTTTATGGGCGACCGCGATGATCACTATTCGCAACAGGCGGGTGACGGCTATGCGGCATATATCGGCGGCATGAGTGCGCAGGCGACCTATGCGATGAACGAATGGTGGGGCACGGAAGGTGTGGGCACCATGCCGCACGCCTTAATCCAATTGTTCAACGGTGATTTGATCCAAGCCTGTGAAGCCTATTTAGCCACTTTCCCGCATGATAATTTGGTCGCATTGGTGGATTATAATAATGATGTGATTGAGGATTCGCTCAAGGTCGCACGCCATTTCGGCAATAAATTATACGGTGTGCGGGTGGACACCTCCGCTAATATGGTTGATCAATATTTTCTGAAAAATCAGCATGAATTCGGACGTTATGATTTGCGTGGCACCAATCCGCGTTTAATTAAACTGCTGCGCCGCCATTTAGATGCGGAAGGCTTTGAGCACGTTAAAATCATTGTTAGTGGTGGTTTTGATTCGGCAAAAATCAAGTTGTTTGAGCAATTGGATACGCCGGTGGATTCCTACGGTGTGGGTTCTAACTTATTGAAAGTGAATATTGGCTTTACCGGCGATTGCGTGAGGTTAAACGGTGTGGAGCAAGCGAAACAAGGTCGCCGTTACAGCTTTAATCCGCGTTTGCAGGCGGTAGCGTATGTCGCAACACGGGAGAGCTAAGATGGATTTGCAACAATATGTTGATTATCTGGTGGAATGGCTGGAACAGCAACGCCAATTTTACGGCGCAAAAGGTTATGTGATCGGCATTAGCGGCGGCATTGATTCTGCGGTGGTGGTCAATCTGCTGATGAAAACCGGCGCACCGGTGCAGGGCTTGATTTTGCCGTCGGAAACCACCTCGCCACAAGATATTCAAGATGCCTACGCGGTGGCAGAAAGTGCCGGTTGCGCAGTGTTGGAAATACCGATTATCGACACCTACCGCACTTTTATGCACAGTGCGCAGCCTCTGTTTCGCGAACAAGCCGAACGGCAACACGTGATCGCCGGCAATGTGCAGGCACGTTTGCGCATGACGATGTTATACGCAGCGGCGCAAAATCAGCAGGCGATTGTGGTCGGTACGGATAATGCGGCGGAATGGCACACCGGTTATTTCACCAAATACGGCGACGGCGGCGTTGATGTTGTGCCGTTGGTGCAGTTGCGCAAAGAACAAGTCTTTGCCTTAGGACGGTTGTTGAATGTACCGCAAGCGGTGTTGGATAAAGCGCCAAGTGCGGGGTTGTGGCAAGGGCAGACCGACGAAGATGAAATGGGCGTGAGTTATGCGGAAATTGATGCTTTCCTGCGCGGCGAAACCGTGTCGGAACAGGCGCAACGCCAAATTGATTTTTGGCATAACCGCTCGCACCATAAGCGAATGTTAGCACCCGTACCGCCGAAAAGGGTGGCATAACGTAATAAAAAATGTAAATTTCCTCCCTCCCTTGCGGCAGGATATGCCCGAAGGGCGGCGGGAGGGGCACTTGGAATTATAAGCCCGCTTTATATTGCGCCGTTGCTTGTTCGAAACCTTTCACGACCTCGGTTTCCGGTTTCCCGCTAAGCAGCGAGACCACGACAATCGCAACTGACGACAATAAGAAACCCGGGATCATTTCGTAAATGCCGCTGTTTGGTAACAGTTGCTTCCAAAAAGTCACCACTAATGCGCCGGTCAGCATACCTGCCATTGCACCGTTGGAATTGGTGCGTTTCCAGAATAACGAAAACAGTACTAAGGGTCCAAACGAGCTGCCGAAACCTGCCCAAGCGTGTTCGACCAGTTTCAAAACCTGGCTTTCCGGATTTTGTGCGATCGCAATTGCGATCACGGCGATCAGCAACACCATTACGCGCCCGAGCCAAACCAGTTCTTTATCACTGGCATTCGGTTTGATAAAACCACGGTAAAAATCTTCGGTGATTGCGCTGGAGGAGATCAATAATTGGCAACTTAAGGTACTCATCACCGCGGCTAAAATCGCCGATAACAAAACGCCGGCGATCCACGGGTTAAACAGGTGGCGTGCCAGTTCGATAAAAATCTGTTCGCGGTTGCTATTGACCGCACTTGCCAGTTGCGGATTAGCGTAGAAATAGGCGATACCGAAAAAGCCGACCGCCACTGCGCCGAGTAAGCAGAAAATCATCCATGACATGCCGATACGGCGCGCACTGGTGAGTGAGCGTACATTTTCCGCCGCCATAAAACGCGCCAAAATATGCGGTTGCCCGAAATAGCCCAAGCCCCATGCGGATAGACTCAATAAGCCAATCAATGATGTGCCCGTCCACATATCGGTGAAGTTTTTGCCCAAATCCTTGCCGGCGGCTTCTAACACGACAGGCAGATCATCAATGCCGCCAATGGCAAACAGCGCCATCACAGGGGTGATAATCAAGGCGAGAACCATTAAGCCCGCTTGCACGGTGTCGGTCCAACTGACTGCGAGAAAGCCACCGATAAAGGTATAAATAATGGTGGCAAGTGCGCCATACCAAAGTGCGGTTTGGTAGGGCGTGCCGAATAGATTTTCAAACAGACGCGCCCCGGCAACCACCCCCGCCGAGCAGTAAATGGTGAAGAAAAACAGAATCACACTGGCAGCGACAATTTTCAGCATGTTGTGTTTTGCGCCGAAACGGGCTTGGAAATATTCCGGTAAGGTCAGGGCGTTGGCGTGGGTTTCGGTGAATACGCGCAGCCGCCCGGCGACCAAATACCAGTTCAGCCATGCGCCAACCGTCAAGCCGATTGCAATCCAGCCTTCGACCAACCCCGCGGCGTAGATCGCACCGGGCAAGCCCATCAACAACCAGCCGGACATATCCGACGCGCCGGCAGACATCCCGGTCACAAAACCGCCCAAGCTGCGCCCGCCGAGAATATAATCGGATAAATTATTGGTGTAACGGTATGCCAACACGCCAATCAGCAGCATACCAAAAATATAAATGGTAAATGTAATAATTGTTGGATCGTAGCCAAACATAAACAGACCCTATCAATAAATGGAAAAAAGAGGCGGAGTATAGTACGAATCGGCGCGGCGTTTTAATTTCTTGCGCCGAAAATTGCCGTGCCGATCCGCACTTGGGTTGAGCCGCATTGGATTGCCATCGCCATATCGCCGCTCATACCGAGTGATAAGGTGTCGATTTGCTGCTGCGGCAGGGCAAGTCGGAGCTGATTAAACAACTGCTGCATTCGGCTGAACGCCTGTTGCTGCACCGTCGGATCATCGCTGTCTTGCGGAATTGCCATTAAGCCGCGCAAGCGCAAATTTGGCAGCGCGGCGATTTGTGTGGCAAGCGGCAGTAACTCGCTCGGCGCAATGCCTGATTTTGAGCTTTCATCGCTGATATTAATTTGAATCAACACATTCAACGGCACAAGTGCGGTCGGGCGTTGTTGGCTGAGGCGTTCGGCGATTTTCACACGATCTACGGTTTCAATCCAAGCAAAATGTTCCGCCACTAAACGGCTTTTATTCGATTGCAACGGACCGATAAAATGCCATTCCAACTGAACGCCTTGTGCTTGAAAATGCTGTATTTTTTCAACGCCCTCTTGCACATAATTTTCCCCGAACGCACGTTGTCCGGCTTGAATCGCCTCTTCAATTGCGGCAATGGATTTGGTTTTACTGACCGCCAATAAGTTTACACTGCCTAAAGTGCGGTTTGCTTGTTGGCAACAATCAGCGATTTGCTGACGAATAGCGGAAAGGTTTTGTTGAATTGACATGGATTGTAGTGCTTAGGTTAAAAATCATCAAGTGCGGTTATTTTAGCGTGGAATCGGGAGGCTGTCTAAAAAAGCGTTGATGATTTATTTGTATCTATTTCAAACTTTTCATTGACAACCCAAACGAAATTCTGTATTTCTATCACATCAATTTTTTTGAAAAATTAACCAAATTATGCAAAACAACACTATCACTATGACCACCATGATTATTACCATGCGCAAGTACGTGGCGGGTTAGTGTTGCATAACGAAATCAAGAGAACCCGCACCGGCAAGTGCGGGTTTTTTAGTATTTAAGAAAAATATTTAAAATCAACATATTAGAAAACCAGGAGAAGATTATGCGAGTGCTTAAATTTGGGGGAACGTCGTTGGCGAATCCGGAACGCTTTTTACAGGCTGCCGGGCTGATCGAACAGGCGCATTTAAAGGATCAGGCGGCGGGCGTGCTGTCCGCACCGGCGAAAATCACCAATTATCTGGTGGCGTTGGTGGAAAAAGCGGTTGCCGGAGAAGCCTTTGAACATGATTTTAACGAAGCCCTGCAAATTTTCTATCGCATTATTGACGGTCTTTACCTCGCCAATCCCAAACTCGACAAAATCGCTCTTCTGCACGTTATTGATAACGAATTCACACAACTGAAAACCATATTAACCGATATTCAGCGCAACAAACGCTGCCCTGACAGCATTAATGCCACCATTTTATGCCGTGGTGAAAAACTCTCGATTGCGATGATGAAAGCGTGGTTCGAGGCTAAAGGCTATCAAGTCACGCAAATCGATCCGGTGGAAAAACTGGTGGCGAAAGGCACTTATTTGGAGTCGTCGGTCAGTATCAGCAAATCCAAGCCGCGCGTTGACGCCGCTTCGATTCCGAAACAGCATATCGTGTTAATGGCAGGTTTCACCGCCGGTAACGAGCAAGGCGAATTGGTGCTGTTGGGGCGCAACGGTTCGGATTATTCCGCGGCGGTGCTGGCGGCGTGTTTAGATGCCGATTATTGCGAAATTTGGACCGACGTAGATGGCGTTTACACCTGCGATCCGCGCTTGGTGCACGACGCACGCCTGTTAGACAGCCTGTCTTATCAAGAAGCAATGGAGCTTTCTTATTTCGGTGCGAAAGTGATCCACCCGCGCACAATCGGACCTTTGGTGCGTTGCAGTATTCCGTGCGTGATTAAAAATACCGCCAATCCGGACGCACCGGGTACATACATCAACAATGACGTAAAATCCGACAGTTTGCAGGTGAAAGGGATCACCAATCTGGACAACGTCAGTATGTTCAATATTTCAGGGCCGGGTATGCAGGGCATGGTCGGCATGGCGGCACGGGTGTTCTCGACCATGTCGAACGCCGGCATTTCGGTGATTTTGATCACCCAATCCTCGTCCGAATACAGCATTAGTTTCTGCGTGCCGGGCAAATCGGTGGCAGTGGCGAAAACCGCACTTGAGCAAGAATTCGCCTATGAATTGGAACATAAACAGTTAGAACCGTTGGAAGTCACCGATAATCTGTCGATTGTCTCCGTGGTCGGTGACGGCATGAAGAAAGCCAAAGGCGTGGCGGCGCGTTTCTTTACCGCACTTGCCAAAGCCAATATCAATATTGTGGCGATTGCGCAAGGCTCTTCCGAACGCTCGATTTCGACCGTTGTGCCGCAAAACAAATCGGTGCAAGCGGTGAAAGCGACCCACCGCGCGCTGTTCACCCATCATCAAGTGGTTGACGTGTTTGTGGTCGGCACAGGCGGCGTAGGCGGCGAGTTGGTCGATCAAATCCAGCGCCAAACCGAGTATCTGGAAAAGAAAAATATTGCGATCCGAGTGTATGCCTTGGCGAACTCGAAACATTTATTATTAAGCGAACAGCCGTTGGATTTAACAAACTGGCGTGAACAACAGGCACAAGCCGACGGCGAATATTCGGTTGAGCGTTTGGTGAAATTTGTACAGGATAACAATATCGTCAATCCGGTGCTGGTGGATTGCACCTCTAGCCAAGAGATTGCCAATCAATATGTCAGTTATTTGAGGGCCGGTTTCCATGTGGTGACGCCGAACAAAAAAGCCAACACCTCCGATGTGGATTACTACCTGCGCCTCAGAGCGGTGGCGGCGCAGAATCAGCGCAAATTTATGTACGACACCAATGTCGGCGCCGGTTTGCCGGTGATTGATAATCTGCAAAAATTGCTGGCGGCGGGGGACGAAGTGCTGCAATTTGACGGCATTTTGTCCGGCTCGCTGTCATTTATTTTTGGTAAATTAGAGGAAGGCTTGAGCCTGTCGCAAGCGACCGCACTTGCCAAAGAAAAAGGCTTCACCGAGCCTGATCCGCGTGATGATCTGTCGGGCAGCGATGTGGCGCGTAAGTTGTTGATTATCGCCCGTGAAAACGGTTTAATGCTGGAACTGGACGATGTCGAAGTGGAAGGCGTGTTGCCCAAAGGCTTTGCCGACGGCAAAAACGTCGCGGAGTTTATGGCGCAGTTGCCAGAACTGGACGCAGAATTTGCGCAACGGGTTGCCGAAGCGGCGGCAAATGGGCAAGTGTTGCGCTATGTCGGGCGCTTAGACAACGGCAAATGTAAAGTCTCAATTACCGCGGTGGACGGGGATAATCCGTTGTACAAAGTAAAAAACGGCGAGAATGCGCTAGCGTTTTACACCCGTTATTACAACCCGATTCCGTTGTTGTTGCGCGGTTACGGCGCAGGTAACGATGTGACCGCGGCAGGGATCTTTGCCGATATTCTGCGTACCTTACAAAACGGAGGCGGCAACTAATGACGCAGGAATTGTTGAGAGTATATGCCCCGGCGTCGAGTGCCAATGTCAGCGTCGGCTTTGATACCTTAGGCGCGGCGATTTCGCCGATTGACGGCTCGTTATTGGGCGACGTGGTGCAAATTGAGGCGATAGCCAGCGGGTTTGAATTGGAAAGCGCCGGTTATTTCGTACGTAAGCTGCCGAAAGAGCCGCAAAAAAATATCGTCTATCAAGCCTATGTATTGTTCAGCGAACGCTTGAAACTGCGCAACAGAAAAGTGCGGTCGCTGCGTTTAACGCTGGAAAAAAATATGCCGATCGGCTCGGGTTTAGGCTCAAGTGCCTGTTCGATCGTGGCGGCATTGGTGGCGTTGAATAAATTTCACCAAGAGCCGTTTTCCAAAATGGAATTGTTGGAAATGATGGGCGAACTGGAAGGGCGGATTTCCGGTTCGATTCACTATGACAACGTTGCGCCGTGCTTTTTGGGCGGCGTGCAACTGATGGTGCAGTCATTGGGCAATATCAGTCAAACCTTGCCGTTTTTTGACCAATGGTATTGGGTGCTGGCTTATCCGGGGATCGAAGTATCCACTGCGGAAGCGCGCGCGATTTTGCCGAAAAGTTACAGCCGTCAAGACGTGATCGATCACGGGCGTTATTTGGGCAGTTTCGTGCATGCTTGCCACACCCAGCAGGAAAGTCTTGCCGCGTTGATGATGAAAGACGTGATCGCCGAGCCGTATCGCGAGCAGTTATTGCCGAATTACGATAACGTGAAACAAGGCTGCCGCGATCTGGGCGCATTGGCAACCGGCATTTCCGGTTCGGGCCCGACCATTTTTGCGATTGCGCCGGATTTAACCACCGCCGGCAAAGTTTCAACCTATTTGGAAAACAATTACTTACAAAATAACGAAGGCTTTGTCCACGTTTGTCAGGTTGATAATCAAGGCGCAAGGCTGTTAGACTAGAGCGATTTCACTACTTTGGTATAGCAGATTTTATATACAAGGGGCGGATTATATATCCGCCTGTTTACGAAGTGCGGTATAAGCATTTATCAACAAAGGAAAAACATAAAGTGCGGTGCGGGCGGATATATAATGCGCCGCTACGTTGGCTAGGTTTAATCAGTGAACAGCAAATCATAATCAAAGGATTTTTTAATGAATTTATACAATATCAAGCACCCGGAAGAACAAGTCGGTTTCGCACAAGCGGTGCGCCAAGGGCTAGGCAAAAACCAAGGGTTGTTTTTCCCTGAGGTGATTCCGCAATTAGACAATGTCGAAGCCTTGCTGGATCTGCCGCTGGTCGAGCGCAGCCAAGCGATTTTATCGGCACTGATCGGTGCCGAACTGCCAAGTGCGGTCTTGAACCAAATCATCAGCGACGCGTTCACATTCCCGGCGCCATTGGTAAAAGTGGCGGAAAATATCTATGCCTTGGAACTGTTCCACGGTCCGACCTTAGCCTTTAAAGATTTCGGCGGACGTTTTATGGCGCGCACACTGGCGGCGATTCGTGGCGAGGGCAAAATCACCATTTTAACCGCCACCTCAGGCGATACCGGTGCAGCCGTGGCGCACGCGTTTCATGGGTTAGATAATATTGAAGTGGTAATTCTCTATCCAAAAGGCAAAATCAGCCCGTTGCAAGAAAAACTGTTTTGCACCTTGGGCGGCAATATCCGCACCGTGGCGATCAACGGCGATTTTGACGATTGCCAAGCGTTAGTCAAAAAGGCGTTTGACGATCAAGAATTGCGCGAAGCGATTGGTTTAAATTCCGCAAATTCGATTAATATCAGCCGCTTACTGGCGCAAGTGTGTTATTACTTTGAAGCGGTGGCGCAACTGCCGCAAGAAAAACGCAGCAATGTGGTGGTGTCCGTGCCGAGCGGCAATTTTGGTAACTTAACCGCAGGCTTGATCGCCAAGTGGTTAGGCTTGCCGATTAAACGGTTTATCGCCTCAACCAACGCCAACGACACCGTGCCGCGCTATTTGCAAAGCGGAGAATGGCAGCCGCATGCCACCGTGGCAACCTTATCCAATGCGATGGACGTGAGCCGCCCGAACAACTGGCCACGGGTGGAGGAAATCTTTAAACGCAATCACTGGCATTTAAGCGAACTGCATGCCTACGCACGCAGCGATGTGGAAACCGAAACCGCACTTCAAGCCATGAAAGCCAAAGGTTATTTATGCGAACCGCACGGCGCAATTGCTTATGATACCCTAACTGCGGATTTACAAGCCGATGAAACCGGGATTTTCCTTTGCACCGCCCACCCGGCGAAATTCAAAGAGAGCGTGGATCGCATTCTAAAATTGGATCTGCCGTTGCCGCAAGCCTTGGATAAACACAACAAACTGCCGCTGTTGTCTGATGAAATGGAGAATGATTTTGCGCGGTTGCGGGCGTATTTATTGAGGCATAGTAGACAAAAAGGTTGGTAATTTTTTAGACACTATGCTCTATTGGACAAAAAGGTTGGTTTTGGTGATTTCGTTGCCAAAATCAACTCCTTATATTCAAAAAATCCTGAATAAACATAATTTTATTTCGCCTATTCAACCCATTATGTACCGATAATTTTTGCTTTAAGTCTTGGAATAAGCCCTCTAATCGATTTGTCGTTTTTTCTATCCGTAATTCAGGGTATTTCTCAAAAGTAAACAGGTAGTCCATGTAACATTTAATACTGGCGTAAGCCCCTCTCAGTTTGCGATGTTTGTAGGATATTTTCCCTTGTTATCGGCGATTTCAGACCGTTATTCCAAGTAGGCTTTATGCCGTAACAACCAGTGATGTAAGCGGATATAAAATGTATTTTTGTGACTATTTTTCAGCGTTTTCACCACGACTTTCAGCTCTTTTCCGGCAACTGATTTAGGGTTTCTCGTTAATTTTCTGATGACCATAACAACCAAGTGAAATTGGCACATTTGGGGCGGGGTATCAAAAATATCTTTCAATAATCCACGCCATCCGTTGCAAGTAATAGAACGTGAAAATGCGTTGGCAATCGTTGCATTTATATCTCTGAATTTCGGCTTTGAATCCGTATTTATGGTAAGTGTAACTACTGCAAAAAAGCACTTTTTTTAGTCATTTTTGTAAAACTCACTCAAAGCCTTATACTGTAAGGCTTCAAGTGAGTTTTGACCAACCTTTTTGTCTACTATTCCTATTTTTAAACCGTGACTTTCCGGTTCTGCTCCGTTTCCGGCTCAAGATCCAGTTTTGCCATCAGCAGTTGATCGCCGTCTTCTTCGGGATTGCCGGTAACCAACAGCTTATCGCCATAGAAAATCGAGTTTGCGCCTGCCATAAAACACATCGCCTGCATACTTTCCGACATCCCCTGACGACCGGCGGAGAGACGCACATAACTCTGCGGCATGGTGATACGGGCGACGGCGATGGTGCGCACGAATTCGGTCCAATCCAGTTCTTCCGCATCCATTAACGGCGTGCCTTCGACTTTGACTAATTGGTTAATCGGCACCGATTCCGGTTGCGGATCCAGATTGGCGAGGCTGGCGATTAAACCGGCGCGTTCTTTGCGGGTTTCATTCATACCGACAATGCCGCCGCAGCAGACTTTCAGCCCCGCAGACCGCACTTTACCAAGGGTATTGATGCGATCGTCAAAGCGGCGAGTGCCGATCACTTCATGATAATGTTCCGGTGCGGTGTCGAGGTTGTGGTTGTAGTAATCCAAACCGGCGTCTTTTAATTGTTCCGCCATGCCGTCTTGCAATAAGCCGAACGTGCCGCAGGTTTCCATGCCCAATGCTTTCACCGCTTTGATGATTTCGGTGATTTTCGTCACGTCTTTCGGTTTCGGACCGCGCCACGCCGCGCCCATGCAAAATCGCCCGGCACCACGTGATTTGGCGATTTTGGCTTTTTCCACGATTTCCTCAATCTCTAATAATTGCTGGTTTTGCACCCCGGTTTGGTAACGCGCCGATTGCGGGCAATAGCTGCAATCTTCCGGACATCCGCCGGTTTTAATCGACAACAGGGTTGAAAGTTGAATCGCTTGCGGATTGAAATGTTCGCGGTGCACTTGTGCCGCTCGATAAACTAACTCTAAAAATGGGGTTTCAAACAAGGCTTCGACTTTGCACACCGACCAATATTCCAAACTTGGATGCGGTGTCAGTCGGCTGAGTTCAACTTGTTGAATAGTCATAAGATATCCTTTACTTGATTGATATATTTTAAGCCAAAGATAGTAACGGAAAACAACGAATAAGTTCAACCGCTTTACGGTTTTTCAATCAACCGCACTTTGCTTGACAATTTGCCCGTTCGCCACGGTTAAAGTGCGGTCGACAAAGTGCGCTACTTCTTGCGGTTGGTGGGTGACCATCAGCAAGGTGGTGTTTTTCCGTTGGCAAATTTGTTGTAACAGTTGCAACATCTCACCCCGCAGCGTACTGTCGAGGGCGGAAAACGGTTCGTCTAATAGCAAGATCGGTTTATCACGCAACAAACAACGGGCGAGTGCCACCCGTTGTTTTTGCCCGCCGGACAGTTGATCCGGCAGCCGCTTGAGAAAATCGGTTAATCCGACTTGCTCGGCAATTAACCGCACTTGTTGTTGCTGTTGCGGATTAATTGTTAAATTCGGCTGTAAACCCAAAATAATATTTTGTTCCACGCTTAAATGGTTAAACAGATTATTTTCCTGAAACAACATCGACACCGGGCGCAGGTGCGGTTGGCTGTGCGTGTGATCTTCACCATTCAGCCGAATCATGCCGCTGTCGGCAAATTCAAACCCGGCGATTAAATTTAACAATGTGCTTTTGCCGGCACCGCTGGCACCGATAATCGCCACCTTTTCCCCCGCGGCAACGCTTAAGTCAAACTGCATTGGCATTGCTTGATAATTAAAGGTCAATTGGTTGAGATGAATCATGGTCTTTCTCGATAAATAAAAATGTTAGCGCACAGAGTATCAGTAATACCAAGGCGGTCACCGCCGCTTCTTGTGAACGGTAGTGCCCCAATTGTTGGTATAACAGCCGTGGCAGCGAGCTGAAATCTTGGTTGCCAAACAGCGCAATGGCGGTGAAATCGCCCAGTGAGAGGGTGAAGGCATAGGCATAAGCGCTGCGAATCGGTTGGCGTAATTGTTGCCATTCGATGATTTTCCAACGTGTCCAACCGCGAATGCCTAGCGATTGGCACAGTTTTTCGTAATACAGCATATTGTTTTGAAACGGCGCGGCTAAAATCCGTAGTACGAACGGCATGGCGATCAGCGCATTACACAGGGCGACAATCAAAAACAGGTGAAGAGTGGAAAAATCGATCGTTTGCAGCAATAAAAACAGCCCGATTGCCAATACTAAAGTGGGAATCGCTAAGATCATCATGCCGATATTCAGCATGCTATCCGCACTTTTGCGGTAGTAGTGCCAACGCAGTTGGCGCACGGTCAACAGCAGGGCGACACTCAAACTCACGGCAATCAACGCGGCGACCGGGGCAAGCGTGAGCGAATAACCGAGGGCTTGCCATAATTGTGCGCTTTGCCACACTTGCCATAATGCCGGCGAGCGTAAACCGCTATACACAATATTCAGCAGCGGCAGGGCGATAAACAAGACAACCAGTAACAAAATCAGCGCATGGAGAAACTGAAAAGTGCGGTTGAAGGCTTGCGGTTGATAGCGGTATTGCGCTTTACTGAGCACAGTGGCGGTATGGCGGCTGAAATAGGCGTTAGTTTGAAACAGTACAAAACATAAAGCGAATTGAACCAGTGCCAGAGTTGCCGCTTTGCCCAAATCAAAATCAAAGGTGATGGCTTGAAAAATCGCCACTTCCAAGGTGGTGTATTTCGGCCCGCCGCCGAGGGTTAATACAATCGCAAAACTGGTGAAGCACAGCATAAAAATCAAGGCAAACACCGGCAATAGCTGTTGGCGCAGATAGGGAAATTCGATTAAGCGGAAAAAATCCAGATTGCGGATATTGAGTTGCGCCGCCAATTGCCGTTGTTGAACGGGAATGCTGTGCAGCGCTTGTAGGAATATTTTACTGGCGAGCGGTAAATTAAAGAACAAATGGGCAATCAAAATGCCGCTTAAACCATAAAAGTGCGGTTGCCAATCCAGTTGCAGCCATGCCAGCAGCTGATTGAACCAGCCGGACAAGCCGTAAACGCCGATTAAGCCGAACACCGCCACCAGCACCGGCAGAACAAAGGTCAGCGATAAAATCTTCAATAGCCGATTTTTACCGATAAAGGTGCGGTGAAACAGCGCATGGGCGGTGAGCAAGCCGCCGGCGAGCGACAACAGCGCCGACAACAGCGCTTGCCACAAACTGAATTTGAGGATATGCCAAAAGTAACTGTCTTGCCACAGGCTGTGCCAGGTGTCGGGCAGACTGTACTGTAACAATTGCCACAAGCTGTTGGCATAAAACAAGAGTAAAAAACTCACCACGGCCAAACCGGGCAGGCAAGTGGCGAGTGTTAACCGATGGTTGATCATCGCGTGTTTATTGGCTTAGCGCCTGTTGCCAGACTTGAATTTGCGCTTTGCCGTTCTCTTTTTCCGGGAATGGCACGGCAAGGGTTTTAAACGGTGCGAATTGATCGAAGTGCGGTTCGACTTCGGTGTTGATCACCGGCAACATAATATTATGCAAAGCAATGGTTTTTTGTGCCTCAGGGCTGATTAAAAAGGCTAAAAACTGATCGGCAAGGGCGGGGTGTTTGCTGTTTTTCAGCTTTGCCGCCAGTTCGATTTGCACAATATGCCCTTCGCTGAATTCCGCTGCGGTATAATTGTCTTTTTGTTCATGGATTTGGTGATACAGTGGCGAGGTGTTATAACTCAGCACCAGATCCGCTTCGCCTTTCAAAAACGCGCCGTAGGTTTCCGACCAGCCTTTGCCGACGGTCACGGTGTGTTTTGCCAGAGTTTGCCACGCTTGCGCGACCTGTTCCTGCGGATAAACCGCATTCACCCAAGCCAATAAACCCCGTCCGACGGTGCTGGTGCGCGGATCTTGGTAAATCACTTTCAGATCTTGCCGTTCGATCAATTCCGTTAAGCTGCTTGGCGGATTCGCCAATGTTTCGCGATCATAAATAAAAGCATATTGCCCGTAGTCATACGGTAGGAAAGTGCGGTCTTGCCATTCGATCGGCAATGATAAGGCGGCTAAATCAACGTTATTTTCAGCAAACAATTCGGATTGACGTGCTTCCGGCAGCAAGTTGTTATCCAAACCGATAATCACATCGGCTTTACTGTTTTTGCCCTCTAAACGTAAACGGTTAAACAGGGTGACGCCGTCCTCAAACGGCACAAATTTCAGCTCGCATTGGCATTGCTGTTCAAACAGCGGTTTTAATTTTGGTGCCGGCCCCCAGTCGGAGGTGAACGAATCATAACTGTAAACCGTCAAAACCGGCTTATCGGCTGCCAAGGCAACACTGCCGAGACCGGCAAGTGCCAGCGTAAAAATGGTTTTTTGAATGTTTTTGCTGAAATAAGACATGTGGAAATCCTTTTTATATATATCAATGATAAAAAAGGATCGGAGGAGAGTGCTTGCGCGGAAACACAATCTCAAATCCCTTCGCTGCTACTAATCAGATCAGGTTCAATGGGTATTTCTCAGCCTTATCATTGTGGTAGAACAAATAGATAATGCACCCCATGAGAGTGCGTTTATCTTATCTAAAAGAAAATAGAAAGAAAAGGGATTATTCGACGGTTTTCGGCCAGCCGGCGGTATCGACTTGCGGATATTGCATTTCCAGCTTGCGCAGGGTTTCCAATAAGATTTTCATGATAATCACATTGCGTCCGGACTTAGAATCCGCCGGAATCACATACCAAGGAGCATAATCGGTTGAGGTTTGATTGATCACTTTTTCATACTGTTTTTGGAAATCGCCCCACAGCCTGCGATCATCTAAATCGCCCAGATTAAATTTCCAATTCTTTTCCGGGTTATCCAAACGTTCTTGCAAGCGCTCTTTTTGTTCATCTTTGGAGATGTGTAAGAAAAATTTTAAGATGACGGTGCCGGTTTCACTCAGCAAACGCTCGAAATCACGGATATGCCGTAAGCGGCGTTGCTCTTCTTCGTCACTGATCCAACCTTTGACTTTCGTCACCAGCACATCTTCATAGTGGCTGCGGTTAAAAATCACCATTTCACCACGGCGCGGCACCACATTATGCACCCGCCACAGATAATCCCGATCCAACTCGTTCGCCGTCGGGGCTTTGAAATAAGCGGTGCGCACCGCCAGCGGATCGACACTTTGAAACACCGCACGAATGGTGCCGTCTTTGCCGGAGGTATCCATGCCTTGCAGCACGATCAACACTTTGCGTTGATGTTCGGCATATAATAAATCTTGCAGCTGATCCAATTCCGGCGAAAGTGCGGTCAGAATCGCATTGCGCTCTTCTTTGCTTGCGGCAATGTCTTTTTTACCGTTGGTCGAAAAGGTTTTGATGTCTAATTTATTTTTCTCGTCAATCCGGTAATTTTTTACATCAAACGCCATCGGCGGCTCCTTAGTTAACCATGCTATGATTGATTTGCTGTTGATTGAAATGCCGGGCAAACAATTCAGGTTGTTTTAATACGTCACTCAGGCGATATTGTGAAAGATATTGATAAAAGGCCTCAAGTGCCAAATTAAAAATCGAGGGCAGTTGGCAGGCCGGGGTGATACAGCAGGCAACGCCATGATCGCGGCAGCGCACCAGGGAGTCGTCTCCCTCCGCGTTACGGATGACTTCCGATAAATTAATTTCATTAGGGGGACGGGCAAGCTGAATCCCCCCGCCTTTGCCACGGCGTGACAAAATAGTTTGCTGTTTCGCCAGATGATGGATCACCTTCATCAAATGATTTTCCGAAATTTGATAGGCACTGGCGATTTCTTGAATGGTGCACAAGCGATCGTTGTGCAACGCCAAATAGATTAAAACCCTCAGATTGTAATCGGTAAATTTGCTTAGTTTCATGCTGTTAATTATCTTCAGTAAAAATATTATAAAGATTCTAACATAACTCAAATTGTTACGGTTGATCATTATCAAGCATAAGCGGAGAAAAGTAATATTGCCATATGGGAAAGTGGCGAGTCAGAAAAAGGGCGGATCAAAATCTGATCTGCCCTTGTGTTGTGTTTATAATCCACCCATCAAAATCATCATCAAGGTTTGGGCGATGGCTTCTTCGGGGATGACTTCACCGTTGAATTTCAATTCGCCGTTTTCCAGAATCAATTTGGACTGATAGGTTGCGCCGTTGTCGTCGGTGGTCAACGCATTCTGCGCGACAGCCTCTTGCAAGGCGGCATCCAGTTCGGCTTTGGCAGCGGCTTCGGGATTTTCAACGCCGTCCAGTTTGGAGATACTGGTGCTGAAAACCTCAGCGGATTGGCGGTTGATATTGGCATTCATTTCCAGTTTGTCAAACAGCGACAAAAACTTGCCTTGCATTAATGCGGCTTGTTGATCGACCTTGGCGAAAGCCAGATCAAAAGTCAGTTGATTTTCGCCGGCGCTGTTTTTCAATTTAAACAGTTGAATCGAAAAGGTCGGTTGATGTTGTAATAAGCTTAAACCTGCCGCGGTCACTTGCTCTTCTTGCTGTTTTGGATTCGGGTTAGTAAAGGCTTCAATCCCTTGGTTTAAATATTCCGCCGATAAATGACCTAAATTCAGGTTAAGATCAATTTGTCCGAAGTTTTCCCCTTGTGCCGTTAAGGATTCAATGCTGTTATTTATACGGTAATCAACAAAATCATTATTGAGTGTGGTATTGTAATCCAAACGTACATTTTTTAATTGGGTGTTGGCGGGGGTGTAACCTTCAACCGCTTCGTCCGCTTCGTCGTTGATATTCACCAAGCCGATATTAAACAGCTGCTTTCCGTTCGGAATATATTTCCAATTCGTCGGTTTCAGATCCGAATCCAGCGTGACATTTTCAAACGTGAGCGTGCGTTTCACACTGATTTTTTCATAATTGTCGTTGTATTCAGTCGCCGGTACAGTAGAAACCCATTTATCCAATTGCAGTTTAATTAAACCGATACCGTCTTGATTGGTGTCGCTTTCGATATGGATCGGCGTGCTGTTAACGGAAATTTGCTCATTATTATAGTCAAATGCGGCAATGGTCGATGTTTGTTGGATTTGCCCACCGTAACTAATACTGAAATTGCCGCTATACGGTGCTACGCCTTTACTGGCTTTGAACAGTTCGCTGATTGACGGATTTTCAGCCAATTCGGAGCGGGCAGCTGTCAACACCGGCGTTAATTTCAGGCTACTCAAACGCGAGAGTGGCAACGGTCCGTGTTCGGCAGTCGTTTTGAATGGAAAAATGTATTGTTTATTTTCTTCTAAATCAGTAACGATTAAGTGATCTTCAATCTCAGTGGAGAAGAAGTTGCGCTCCAATTTGACATTTTTAACTTCAAAGCGGTAAATACCATGAAACGCCACGTTGTAATTGGCAGCAACTTTCTCATTGTTATTTCTGATGTATTCAGGATATTTTTCTTGCAAGACTTTGCCGGAATACCAAGCGCCGCCAGCCCAAGCTGCAACGAGAACGGCAACGGTAGCGAGAGCGAAAGAAGATTTTTTCATCATTTTTCTCCTGTGAAGATGAAGTTGTCAATTGACTCGATTTTAGTGCACTTCGACAGTATATCGGCAATGGCTAAAAAATACCATAGTTAACCCTCCGGGTTATACTCTCTCTTTAACATCTTAAGCGGAAAAACTATTTTTGCGCAAAACCGCACTTTGCCTCTTGAAGTTTATTTTTTCGGTCTTATTTATTGACACAAGCGTGAGCGGGACGGGGATTTGAGTCGGGTTAAAAAATTGCAGAAATTTTTTAAAACAGAGTTGAAATCCGGTTTTTAGTCCGCATCTTAAAAGCATCGAAGTAATTCGTTTGCTTTGCAGAGAACAAATTTCAGATTTAACAGGAGAAACAAAATGGGAAAAATTATTGGTATTGACTTAGGAACAACAAACTCATGTGTGGCAGTGATGGACGGTGACAAACCGCGCGTGATCGAGAATGCGGAAGGGGATCGTACCACGCCATCGATCATTGCTTATACCCAAGACGGTGAAACCTTAGTCGGGCAGCCGGCAAAACGCCAAGCGGTAACCAACCCGAAAAACACACTGTTTGCAATCAAACGTTTGATTGGTCGTCGTTTTACCGATGAAGAAGTACAGCGTGACGTTAACATCATGCCGTTTGATATTGTAAAAGCCGACAATGGCGATGCTTGGGTTTCCGTCAAAGGCGAAAAAATGGCGCCGCCGCAAATTTCTGCGGAAGTGTTGAAAAAAATGAAGAAAACCGCCGAAGATTTCTTGGGCGAGAAAGTGACCGAAGCGGTTATCACTGTGCCGGCATACTTCAACGACGCGCAACGTCAGGCAACCAAAGATGCCGGCCGTATCGCAGGCTTAGAAGTCAAACGTATCATCAACGAACCGACGGCGGCAGCGTTGGCATATGGCTTGGATAAAGACAAAGGCAACCACACCATCGCGGTTTATGACTTGGGGGGCGGCACCTTTGACTTGTCTATCATCGAAATCGACGATGTGGACGGCGAGAAAACCTTTGAAGTGTTGGCGACCAACGGCGATACCCACTTAGGCGGGGAAGACTTCGATAACCGTGTGATCAACTACTTGGTTGACGAGTTCAAAAAAGAGCAAGGTATTGATCTGCGCAACGATCCGTTGGCAATGCAACGTTTGAAAGAAGCCGGAGAGAAAGCGAAAATCGAATTGTCTTCCGCACAACAAACCGATGTGAATCTGCCGTATATCACTGCGGACGCAACCGGCCCGAAACACTTGAACATCAAGCTGACCCGTGCCAAATTGGAATCGCTGGTGGAAGATTTGGTGCAACGCTCATTAGAGCCGGTGCGTATTGCGCTGAAAGATGCGGATTTAAGCGTGTCTGAAATCGACGATGTGATTTTGGTCGGCGGTCAAACCCGTATGCCGTTGGTGCAGCAAAAAGTGGCTGAATTCTTCGGCAAAGAACCGCGTAAAGACGTGAACCCAGACGAAGCGGTCGCGATTGGTGCGGCGGTGCAAGGAGGCGTGTTGGCGGGTGATGTAAAAGACGTGTTGTTGCTTGACGTTACTCCGTTGTCATTGGGTATCGAAACCATGGGCGGCGTGATGACCAAACTGATCGAGAAAAACACCACGATCCCAACCAAGCACAGCCAAGTGTTCTCCACTGCGGAAGACAACCAAAGTGCGGTAACCATTCATGTGTTGCAAGGGGAGCGTAAACGTGCCGGTGACAACAAATCATTGGGACAGTTTAACCTAGAAGGTATCCAAGCTGCGCCACGCGGCATGCCGCAAATCGAAGTGACCTTTGACATTGACGCAGACGGGATCTTACACGTTTCGGCGAAAGACAAAGGCACGGGTAAAGAGCAAAAAATCACGATTAAAGCCTCTTCCGGTCTGAGTGATGACGAAATCCAACAAATGGTACGTGATGCGGAAGCGAATGCGGAAGCGGATCGCAAATTTGAAGAGTTGGTGCAAGCGCGCAACCAAGCGGATCATCTTGTTCACTCAACCCGTAAACAACTGGAAGAAGCCGGTGAAGCCCTGAGCGGCGAAGATCGCGCCGCAATTGAAAGTGCGGTCAGCGAGTTGGAAACCGCGGCCAAAGGCGAAAACAAAGACGTGATCGAAGCGAAAACCCAAACTTTGATTCAGGCTTCTGAAAAATTAATCGCAGCGGCACAGCAGCAAGCCCAAGCCGGTCAGCAGCAAGCGCAAACCCAAGCGGAGCAAGGCAAAGGCGGCGATGATGTGGTCGATGCGGAATTTGAAGAAGTGAAAGACAAGTAAGCAAATGCGCAGTAAAGAAAGTCAAATTTTCTTTCTTTAAAACAGGTTAGGGCGATGAGTAATCTTCGCCCTTTTGCACATATAACAGAAAAAGACAGTAATAGAAGTAACAAGCGAACGGGAAGACTATGTCAAAGCGTGATTATTATGAAGTGTTAGGCGTTGCGCGCAATGCCGAAGAAAAAGAGATCAAAAAAGCGTATAAACGCTTGGCGATGAAATATCACCCTGACCGCAATCCGGATAACAAAGATACCGAGGCGCAGTTCAAAGAGGTCAAAGAAGCCTATGAAGTGTTGACCGATTCGCAAAAACGTGCCGCCTATGATCAATACGGACACGCCGCATTTGAGCAAGGCGGTTTCGGCGGCAACGGAGGCGGCTTTGGCGGTGCGGATTTCGGCGATATTTTCGGCGATATTTTCAGCGATATGTTCGGCGGCGGTCGTGGTCGCCAGCGTGTGGTACGTGGCGACGATTTGCGCTATGATCTGGAAATTACGCTGGAAGAAGCGGTTAAAGGTACAAGCAAAGATATTAAAATCAATACTTTGGCGGAATGCGACAGTTGCCACGGCAGCGGCGCGCAGGACGGCTCGAAAGTGGAAACCTGCCCGACCTGCCACGGCGCAGGGCGCGTGCGCCGCCAACAAGGCTTTTTCGTCACCGAACAAGCCTGCCCTACCTGTCATGGTTCAGGCAAGAAAATCGAAAAACCGTGTACCAAATGCCATGGCGACGGACGGGTGCATAAAGCCAAAAATCTGTCGGTCAAAATCCCGCCGGGGGTTGATAGCGGCAACCAATTACGTTTAAGTGGCGAAGGCGCAGCGGGCGAAAACGGCGCACCGGCAGGGGATTTATATGTTGTTATCCACGTGAAAGATCATCACATCTTTGAACGTGACGGCAACAACCTGTATTGCGAAGTGCCGATCAGTTTCACCATGGCAGCCTTGGGCGGCGAAATCGAAGTGCCGACCTTAGACGGACGGGTGAAACTGAAAATCCCGGCGGAAACCCAAACCGGTAAACTGTTCAGAATGCGCGGTAAAGGCGTGACTTCGACCCGCAGCCACTACGCCGGTGATTTAATCTGTAAAGTGATTATCGAAACGCCGGTCAAACTCAACGACGAACAAAAAGAGCTGTTGAAACAACTGGAACAAAGTTTGGAGGGCGCGAATTCCCATCGCCCGAAATCCTCCAGCTTTTTAGACGGCGTGAAGAAGTTCTTTGATGATTTGACCAAGTAGCTGAGTGGTTGATTTTGAAATGAAAGTGCGGTTAAGCGAAAGTGATCTGACTCCAAAAGTTTAACCGCCCTTTGTTTTTCAGCAAGGTTTATTTTTCACTAATATATCTCTCTCCGCATGCGGGCATATGCATAAGGAACAGTTTAATTCGCAAAATTTACCCACCATGATGTCATCAACTCAAAAAATCAAATTTCGTATGAAAATAAAGTGTGAATAAACAAAATGAAAATGCAAAAAAATAGAAAGTAATAATTGAAAAATAACCGAACCTATTGTTCGCACTCTTTTTGAATTTTTTAAAATAAGCAAGGTATCCATTGTTATACCAGCCGAGTAATTTTATATTGATTAAATGTGAAATGGCGATTGTAACAATAAAATGAATAGTCAAAAAGAGAGAATTATTTATCGCTATTTCTAAATAGACAATAAGATAAGAAAAAAGGCTCACGATTATTACCCAGGTGAGTGTCAAAAAAAATTTAAATACAAAACGGATATTAAAACCGCTCTCCATATCATCTAGCACCTTACGCCGGCTCCGATAACGTGCGGCGGCACTATGTTTAATTATTGGTATAAATTTTAGTATGCTTTCTAAGCCATACATTAATGGGCGTTCTATCAACATAAAACCAATTTTACAATGCAATCGCCAAGCAAAATAAAATAGGTAATTCCAAAAATATTTTATTTTATTCATATAATGAAATTTAATACCTCAACGCTTCCAACTTTTACAATAAAACTGTTTTCTTATCTAATAATCATAGTGGTAAAATTACGATAATAAATTTTTTTATCAATTCCTCACGAGTTTATAAAAGTGATAGTAATGCATTTATTTCTCCAATATACCATCAACCAAAAATTTGTATGATAATACAGACAAACCAATAAAAATGAATGTTAAGTATATTTTCCTTATGTTCTCTCTATATCTAAGTTTATTGAATGCAATTCTTATAACAATATTAATAGAAAGCAAGCAGAAAGAAGTTATGAAAATTAAAATGAGAAAAACAATTAAATAGAAATTCACTTTGTAGCTTGATTCATTTAAATAAGTTATCAAAACTAATAAAGTTGTAAAAATTAAAAATAACATCTTGTTTTTATAATGAAATTTGAATAGCATAGCCATAATTAGCATAAAACATAAAAATAATATCACTTAATGCTCCTGTTTTCTTTAAAAAGTAAATAGAGAAAAAGAACTTTGCTTAGCTCTAATGTGATGAGAAAGTAAAATGAATAAATGCTTACTAGATTAAAGAGCGATTTGAATGCGTAGATTGAATATGGAATAGAGGGTAGCAAACAGAAAATTCTAAGTGGAAGTTGGAACATGGCAAGATAAAATCCAAGCCATTTATCAGAGATGTAATAGTATATAGATAAAAATAATGATAAAAGTAAAATAGTGCTGGCGATAGGTAAAGTAATGGCTAAGCTACCCATCCTCTCCCATAATATAGATAAAGATAAAAGATCGCTATAAAAAGGGATTTTATTATCTTTGAAGGAATTCAAAAAATAAATGAATAAATAGAAAGTATCCAAAAGGGCAAGCATGGTGAGAATATATTTTTTCATACTTATTTACTTATCGGTTTAATCGTAGTTTTTAGGTATTTTTGATAAAATTGATAAAGTCCTATGAAATTAGTACCTTGTAGAATCATAATACTACAACACAAGCAAGCCCACGCACAAAACAATAATGCCATGCTTTTCATACGCCAAGAAAAAATAATAAAGACCAAAAATAAACTAATGAAAATCATCATACTGGTTAGAATTATTTTTATTCTATTTTTAAATTTATTATAAAATTCACGGGTGATAAAATTCTCTTCAATAGGAAGCGGTTTTATCTTGCTTATAACTCTTGTATAGAAAGTGTTAAACAAGATTGAGCAAAGTCCGATTACACTTAATGTTCCGACAGTCCAAAATATAAAATGATTATGAACTACCGTATTTAAAAAATTATCAACTTGTTTTAGAAAATAAAGTGAAATCACAACAGCAATATAATGCTTGCCGTTATTTAATTTGCTTAAACCAATATAACTACGATAGAATTTATCCGTATCAGAATTCCAGTAAGTCACATAGCCATTTTCTACTATTATTATGATGTGATTTTTCATATATGTAACTATTTAAAATTGAAATAACAGAATATAAAAACAACGATATTAATCAATGGATAACTCCTTTAACAAACATCATAAACAGAAAAAATAAAGTGAAAATATAAAAAATAGCAATAAAAATCCTTGTTCCGATTTCTTTGTTTTTCTCACTTATCCTCACTACTTTCATCATCAGCGGAGCCGCAACCATCAAGAATGTGTGTAAAAATAATAAAGCGAGCAACACTGTGATTGGATATATATCCTCTATCCGATTTTGAAAATACACACTATTCCGGCGTATGATCTCGACCGAAGCAAACAGCAGCAGCACCAAGATAAGCAATACAAGCCGTTTACGGTAAAAGTAACTGATTATCGATGCCGCAGCCCAAGCACAAAGAAAGTAAACTATCTCACTCATATTTATTGATTTCTCTAGGTTATTTTTCTCTTTCCTCAGCTCGTCGCTGTAGCTCTAGTCTGTTTTTTTCTGTTTTTTCTATAATTGCTCTCAGTCGTTCATTATTTTTTTGAACTTCAATATCTTGAAAAATATATTGTTTTTCAGATTGATAGACACGAAAAGCAAATAAGCTTAAGAGAAATATTACAATAAACCATACTCGATATCGCCCTTTGAGCTTAATCTCTTTGACCATTTGTTCGAGATAATAAGGCACAAAAGAAGACCAAAATGATTTTTTATCGAGTAATTTATTTCTGATTTCGAGTTGTTTAAAATAATCTTTCTCTTCATCATATTCCTTGGATTGTTTTAAAGCAATTACATGTTCAGTTGATTGGACGGATTGTAATCGGTATTTCTTCAAACAATTGCCACAATAGTACTGATTGTGTTTGATGAACAGTTGATTCAACACGCTCAGGCAATAAGGACAACGAATTTTATCTTGCATAATCATATCTATTAAAAACTCCCTAATGGGATTAAATAAAATAATGCCGACATTCTTTATATCGGCATTGAATAGTTCATTAGATAGCGGATTCTTGCTTGGCGTTATCGGTTAATTCTTTTTCGATAAGAGTGCGTAATATATCTAACGACGTGTCTTTTAATGGGCTGTTGGGTTCGGAAAATAGCTGATTGATAGCGGTTACACGTTCAGTGATATAACAATAAGTCGATTCGTCATAATTTGATGTCAAATTCCAATTTAAGAAGGTCACTAAATAAGAATAGCCGAGTTGTTCCCAACTTTCATAAGAGGTGGCAATAAATCGTGCTGCATTCCATAATGCGTTGCGTACGCTTTCTTCAGGGATATAGCCTAAAGTAAAACTTGAACGAGCAATATAAATAAAACGGATAATATCAAAACCGGCTGCATTAGTGTCTGTCTTGAAATTAACCGTTTTATAACCGAATTCCTGTACCGTTTTAGTATAAAGCACGCCTTTTTCAGAATCCAACAGATTATATTCTGCCGACTCTAAGGCGCTATGCCATAATGCGTCTATTTGCTCGAGTGCTGATGTTTTGCCGGTGATTCCCCAAGCATTTTCAAGAGGCACTTTTAAGCGATATTCCGCTTCTTTTTTGGTTAAATGGTGCATTCCCTCAATACTGTTAATAAATTGAGATCCTCCTCGTAGATCACCGTCTTTATCTAAACGGTAAGGGGGAATATAATTTGGGTTTTTAGCAAGTTCGCTTAAACTTTCTTTATCACCGATTAGTATTTGACTTGCTTCATAAAATGTGGAAGCTAAGAGTGCATACTCTTCTAATCCATTTTCAATTTTTACTTGTGGATTTTTATTGTTCAGCATGCCGAAAAAGCATTTTGACCGACTATTTTCTTTGGCGCTCAATATCCAAATGACACCCCAAAAGGTTTTCCAAGCAGCATATAAACAAAGAGCAGCGAATATACTGTAAAAAAACCAATGCGGTATATCAAAACCGAGTTTTTGTGAATAGAAGTCAAAATCAATCAACCCGTAAAAATACATAGCAAGTATGATAGCTACACCTATGAGTGGTTTGAAAGGGGCGAATTGTTTCCGATAAAGTTTGTTTTTTAAGCCCATAATATTTTCCTTAGGTCAAAATGGAAACGAGATAAGTAAGAAAAATCCCGCATAAATCGGGATTTTTCGTATCTTGCTATGAATTCGGTTTTTTATTATAGCTTGTACCAAATGCAATAAATCCGAGAATGCCGGCGAACCCTCCAAGATACATGGTTGTGTTACCCTCTCCTAAAACGAAAAAGAGGATAACTGTCGCAACAATTAAGCAACCCAAGGCAGCCAGCAATCCTTTAACAATATTGAATTTTTTATTCACGGTAGCTTGGCAGTGAGGGCAGGTTACTTCTTTGCGGTTGATGTTATTGAAGTTATTGATGAATCCCATTGATTTTTGGCAATTAGGGCAATTTAGATTTAACATGGTTTCCTCTTGTTTTAGGTTAGGTTATAGAATCAGGCTTACCAACAAAATTGTTGATCTGCATTATTTGCTTTTCGTTTGGCTCGAAATTCGGCAAGGTTTTTCGGATCTGCAAAATAAGCGTCTTGGTCTTTGAGTATATCGTCCAGTTCCTTTGCTGATTTTTTTAGGGCGGCTTGACGATCAGTATGCGGTGAAGGCAGTTCCTTCGAAAAGATTATTTGATAAGGATGTTCCCTTACCCAATTAATTGATTTTTGCTGAATTTCACGCTGTTTTTTGATATCGCAAAAAGCATAGGAGTTGATAAAACTACCTAACAGTTTAAGAAAACTGCCCATTGTTGTTCGGGTTTCAAAAAACATTTTATCCTTAATATCAACAACTTCCATTAAGGTGATATAGCGATAGCAAGGAAATTGTCATTGACAAATATTTTAATTAAATTCAATGTGTTGCCTTGCCTTGCCTTGCCTTGCCTTGCCTTGCCTTGCCTTGCCTTGCCTTGCCTTGCCTATAAAAATTACCTTTATTTACAAATGAAAAATCGATCTCTATCCGCACGCCGAGCAAGGAAAAGGGCATAGCAACACATCACCGAAGTGCGGTTAGGCGGGGAGTGATCAGGCTTTAACCGCACTTTGTTTTTTATCTGCGCTAAATCTGTTTTATCAATTTAGCAAAACGGAATTGGCTATTTTTCATCAGCCTATAAAATAAAAAATCATTCTCATTTGATTAAAATTTGTTGGATTTTTAGCACCTGTTATGATCAAAAGACGTTATCTGATATGCCTGTTATTGGTGCTATCGTTGTTTTCTCTGTTCATCGGTGTCAGCAGCCTAACCTTAGACGGCTTGTTGGGTTTTGATAGCGAACAGTGGCGGATCTTCACGCTGAGCCGTGTACCGCGTTTAATCAGTATTTTAATTGCTGGGGCGGGTTTGTCGGTGTGCGGCTTGGTAATGCAACAGTTGTCACGCAACCGTTTTGTGTCGCCGACCACCGCCGGCACCATGGATTCGGCACGTTTCGGCATTTTGCTTGCGATTATTCTGTTTCCGACAGCTTCAATGCTGACCAAAACCGCAATTGCGATTGCGGCAGCCTTTGCCGGTACACTGGTTTTTATTACGATTCTCTCCAAGCTTAAATTCAAAGATGTGATTTTTGTGCCGCTGGTCGGGATTATGTTCGGCAATATTATCAGTGCGGTGACGATTTTTCTGGCGATGAAAGAAGATTTATTACAAAACATTGCCGGTTGGTTGCAGGGCGATTTTTCGTTGGTGATGAGCGGACGTTATGAAATGTTGTATTTTAGTATTCCTGCGTTGTTATTGGTTTATCTGTTCGCCAACCGTTTTGCGATTGTCGGCATGGGAGAATCCTTTGCGGTCAATTTGGGCTTGAATTTTAAGCAGGTGCAATACATCGGTTTGGCGATTGCGGCGGTGGTCACCTCGATTATTATCGTCTCGGTCGGGGTGATTCCGTTTTTAGGGTTGATTATTCCGAATATCGTCACCCTGTATTTGGGCGATAACCTGAAAAATGTGCTGTCGCATACCGCACTTTTAGGCGCGCTGTTTGTGTTAGCATGCGATATTATCGGGCGCGTAGTGATTTATCCCTATGAAATTGCGATTAATTTAATCGTCGGGGTGATTGGCAGCGGGATTTTCTTGCTCTTGTTGTTTAAGCGGTTCCGTCATGTCTAATCGAATTAAACTCTTATTATTGCTGGTGCTAAGTGCGGTTTGTATCGGGCTGTTTTTGGGATACAACCTGCCGAACCGCTGGCAGTATGCCCTGAATTACCGCTTGATTACGCTGGCGGCGATTGTGCTGACGGCGGTGGCGATTGCGGTTTCGAGCATGATTTTCCAAACCTTGGTGAATAACCGTATTCTCACGCCAAGTATTTTAGGTTTGGATTCGCTCTATATTTTAATCCAACTGACGATCATTTTTTCGTTTGGCTCGCTGACGCTGTTGCAACTTGATCCGCAACTGGATTTTTTGCTGTCGGGCGGGATTATGACGCTGTTTTCTCTCTCGTTTTATTATTTCCTGTTTAAACGCGAACGGGAAAATCTATTTTTCCTGTTGTTGGTCGGCATTATTTTCGGCACTTTTTTCCAAAGCGCCAGCACTTTTATGGAAGTGTTGATCGACCCGAATGAGTTCCAGATTGTACAGGACGCCAGTTTTGCCAGTTTCAATAAAGTGAATCGCGACATTTTATGGCTTGCCGCTGCGCTGCTGCTGGCGGTGTTAGCCTATGCGGCACGTTATCTGTATCAGTTGGATGTATTGGCGTTGGGGCGCGATCAGGCGATCAATCTCGGTTTGGATTACCGCGCGCTAAGCAAGCGGCTGCTGATTATCGTGGCGGTTTTGACCTCCATTGCCACCGCATTGGTCGGACCGATCACCTTTTTGGGTTTATTGGTTATGAATTTGGCATTTGAGTTTATGAAAAGCCACCACTACCGTGTGCTGATTCCGGCGGCGGTGCTGATTGCCATCGTCACCTTGGTCGGCGGACAATTTATTGTCTCGCAGTTATTGAATTTTAATGCCACGCTCAGTGTGATTATCAATTTTATCGGTGGTATTTATTTTATTTATTTGTTATTGCGGAGAAGTCAGGCATGAGTCTTGAAATACAACATATCAGTAAAAAATACGGTGATAAAATCATTTTGAATGATATTTCGCTCACCATTCCGCAGGGTAAAATCACCTCGTTTATCGGTCCGAACGGGGCGGGCAAAAGCACGTTGTTGGCGATCATCAGCCGTCTGCTCACCGCCGATAGCGGCAAAGTGCGGTTAAACGGCAAAGACATCAGTGACATTCCCAATCAATAAATTGCGCAACAGTTATCGATTTTAAAACAGAGCAACCATTTGGATTTGCGCCTGACGGTGGAAGATTTGGTGGCGTTCGGGCGTTTTCCGTATAGCAAAGGGCGGTTGCGTGCCGAAGATCAGCACTATATCGAACAAGCGCTGGACTATATGAATCTGCAAAAAATCCGTAAGGTGTTTATCAACGAACTGAGCGGCGGGCAGCGGCAGCGCACCTATATTGCGATGACGTTGGCGCAGGACACCGATTATATTTTGCTTGATGAACCCTTGAATAATCTGGACATGAAACATTCGGTGCAGATTATGAAAGTATTGCGCCAGCTGACCGATGAATTGGGCAAAACCGTCGTGATTGTGATCCACGATATTAATTTTGCTTCGTGTTATTCCGATTATATTGTCGCTTTGAAAAACGGCTGTTTGGTGCGGCAGGGCGAAGTCGGGCAGATTATGCAAACCGAAGCATTGCAACAAATTTATGGCATGCAGATTCCGATTCATACCATTGATGACAATAAAATTGCCGTTTTCTTTAGAAATTAACTTAACAAACAGGAGAATTTATGCGTAAAACATTTCGTCGTTTCGCCGTCACCCTATTGGCAACATTAACCGTTGCTGTGGCGCAGGCAGCAGATATTAAACTGGCGACGACCATTGGCGAGCTGGACGTACCGAAAGATCCGAAAAGCATTGCGATTTTTGATTTTCCGGCTTTGGATATTTTAGACACACTCGGCAGTGAAAACGTGGCCGCGGTGCCGAAATCCACGCCATTACCGATTTATCTGAAAAAATATGAAGATAAAAAATATGCGGATATTGGCGGCTTAATGGAACCGAATTTCGAGCGTCTGAATGAAGTGGAGCCGGCATTGACCATTATTTCCGCCCGCCAAAACCAATTGGTTGATCGTTTTAAAGAGATTTCGCCGATCTATTTCAGCGACATTAAATATTTGGAATTCTATCCGTCGTTCCAACAAAATGTGCGCAATATCGCACAAATTATCGGTAAAAGCGAACAAGCCGAAACCGAGTTAAAAACGATTGATCAAGATTTGGCAACGATTGCGGCAAAAGCCAAGGGCAAAAATGCGTTGGTGTTATTGGCGAACGAAAGTAATATCAGCACTTTTGGCCCGAATTCGCGCTACGGCATGATCTACCAGGATTACGGCTTCGCCCAAGCCGATCCGAATATCCAAGAATCCCGCCACGGCATGAAGGTCACCTTTGAATACGTATTGGATAAAAATCCGGATTATATCTTCGTGATTGACCGTACCGCAGCGATCACCAAAAAAGCCGGCAATGCGGAAAAGGTATTTGATAACGCGTTAATCAAAGGTTCGAAAGCCTATCAAAACGGCAATATTGTGTTCTTGGACTCGGTGAACTGGTATTTAGTGATGGGCGGCTTGCAGTCGATGAAAGCCATGAATCAGGAAATGCTGAAAGCGGTCGAGTGATTGGCGTTTAAAGAGTAAAAACCATGCCTAGGGCATGGTTTTTTAACAAATAGAACAATATTGGTAGCTTAGCCCAAAATCTCGGCTAATTTTTCACTCACCGTTTCAACGGCTTGCGTGCCGTCCAAACGGAAATATTGGGTGTTGCCGTTTTTCGCTTCGGTTTGGTAATAATCCACCAACGGTTTGGTGGTGTTGTGGTAGATACTTAAGCGATCCAACACGGTTTCCGGTTTGTCATCGGCGCGGATAATCAACTCTTCGCCGGTTACGTCGTCTTTGCCTTCTTCTTTCGGCGGGTTGTAAACCACATGATAAACCCGACCGGAAGCCGGGTGCACGCGGCGTCCGCTCATGCGCTCGACAATCACTTCGTCGGCAACGTCAAATTCCAACACGAAATCAATCGCAATATTCGCTTCTTTTAATGCGTCCGCCTGCGGAATGGTGCGTGGGAAGCCGTCCAGCAAAAAACCGTTGGCGGCGTCAGCTTGCGCCACACGTTCTTTCACCAAGGCAATAATCAGATCATCCGGCACTAATTTGCCCTCGTCCATTAATTGCTTGGCTTGTTTGCCTAACTCGCTGCCCGTCTTGATTGCTGCACGCAGCATATCGCCGGTGGAAATTTGCGGAATATTGTATTTGTTCATAATGAACTGGGCTTGTGTGCCTTTGCCCGCGCCCGGTGCGCCTAATAAAATGATTTTCATAATTACCTCTTAAATAAAACAACGCTATAACATACCTTTCTGGCGGTAGAAACTCAAGGTTTGATTGGTAATAATCTGGTTTTTGTGACATATTTCCATAAAAACGGCATAAAGTGCGGTTTGGATAAAATTAAGAAAAATTGTTATCGATCATGATTTTGTTTTATAAACCGACATACAATACAAGCGTAATTTAAATTTGATTGCACATTAGGGGATAAGAACATGTCGATACCATTTCAACAGCGTGAAAAATTACTGGAGCGTTTTTTCCACTATATTACCTTTGATACGCAATCAAAGCCGGACGCGCAAAAATCACCGAGTTCTATCGGGCAATTTCATTTGGCGGAACAGCTCGTTGAGGAGCTGGAATTATTAGGATTAAGCGAAATTAAACTCAGCCGCCACAGCGTGCTGACCGCACTTTTGCCTTCCAATTGCGGCAGCACCCGCACCATTGGTTTTATCACCCACCTCGACACTTCGCCGCAAATGAGCGGTAAAAACGTCAAAGCCGAGTTGATCCAAGAATATCGCGGCGGCGATATTGCATTAGGCAAAGGCGACGACTATATCAGCCCGGTCGATTACCATTTTCTACATCAACTGGTCGGGCAATCGTTAATCGTGACGGATGGCAATACCTTGCTGGGGGCGGATAATAAAGCCGGCATTGCGGAGATCATGACCGCACTTGAGCAACTGATCCACAGTAAAATTCCGCATGCCAATATCCGTATCGCCTTTACCCCGGATGAAGAAATCGGTTTAGGTATGGATTTTTTCCCATTGGCGGATTTTCAATGTGATTGGGCTTACACCATTGACGGCGGCGAGTTGGGCGAGTTGCAAGCGGAGAATTTTAATGCGGCGTCGGCGGAAATTCGGATTCAAGGGCATTCCGTCCACCCCGGCACAGCCAAGGGTAAATTAATTAATGCACTGGCATTGGCGTGCGATTTTCATCAGTGTTTGCCGAAAGAAGACGTGCCGGAAAAAACGGAGGCGCGCGAAGGTTTCTTCCATTTGGATAGTATTGAGGGCGATATCGAACAGGCGAAAATGCACTATTTAATTCGTGAGTTTGACACCGAACGCTTTACACAGCGAAAGCAGCAGTTTCGCCAATGGGCGGACGAATTTGCACGGAAACATCATCTGCAACAGCGTTTACAGTGCGACATTCGCGATCATTATCAGAATATGTATGAAGTCATCCGCCGCACGCCGCAAGCGTTGGCATTGGCAAAAAAAGCGATGAAAAATTGCGGCATTACGCCGTTGGAAAAACCGATTCGCGGCGGCACTGACGGCGCCAAATTGGCGGCAGTGGGCATTGCTTGTCCGAATATTTTCACCGGCGGCTATAATTTCCATAGTAAATATGAACTTGCCTGTGTGCAGAGTATGCAAAGTGCGGTTGATGTGATTGTCAATATTGCCGCCAATGCACAAAATATCTAATGAGGTGACCATGCAGCCGCAATATTATATCGGACTGATGTCCGGCACCAGTTTGGACGGGGTGGATTTGGCGTTGGTTGATTTTCAGCAACCGGATACACCGCACTTGCTTGCCGCCGATTTTATGCCAATGCCCGAGGAATTACGCAACCGGCTGTCGGCGTTGTTCAGCAGCGGACAAACCAGCTTGCAACAACTTGGCGAATTGGATCATCGTTTGGCGTTATTGTATGCCGAAGTAGTCAATCGGTTTGTGGCGGAACAGCAATTAGCCGCCGATCAGATTCAGGCGATCGGTTGCCACGGGCAAACCATTTGGCATTCGCCGGACAGTGAGTATCCGTTTACCATGCAAATCGGCGACGCTAATTTATTGGCGGCAAAAACCGGCATTAGCGTGGTGGCGGATTTCCGGCGCAAAGATATGGCATTCGGCGGACAGGGCGCGCCGTTAGTGCCGGCATTTCATCAGGCGATCTTCAGTGAAACGGATCGGATTAATGTGGTGTTGAATATCGGTGGGATCAGCAATATTTCCGTGTTAGTGCCGGGACAAACGGTGATTGGCTACGATACCGGGCCGGGTAATGCGTTATTGGATGTGTGGATTGAACGCCATCTAGGCAAGCGCTACGACAAAGACGGCGCATGGGCAAAGTGCGGTCAGGTCGATCAGGCACTGCTGGAGAGTTTGTTAGACGAACCGTTTTTCAGTTTGCCGCCGCCGAAAAGCACCGGACGCGAGTTATTTAATTTGGCTTGGCTGCAACAAAAAATGCAAGCGTTACCCGCCATTGCCGCCGAAGATGTGCAAGCGACCTTGCTTGAATTGACCGTGCAAAGTATCGTACGGCAATTACTGCCGATCGCGGCACAAGCAGGCTTGCCGTGCCGCTTACTGGTGTGTGGCGGCGGTGCAAGAAATCCGTTAATCATACAGCGCTTAACCGCACTTTTAACCGATTGGCAGGTGTTGACGACCACGGAAGTTGGCTTAAATGTCGACGATGTCGAAGCTGCGGCATTTGCTTGGCTTGCTTATCAACGCATGCACAATTTGGCAGGCAATCTGCCGAGCGTCACCGGGGCGCAAAGTGCGGTCTCGCTCGGGGCGATTTATCCGGCGGAGAGATGATTAAGGGTTTAAAAGCGTAAAAAAGTAAGGGCGGATTATATATTTCTCTCCCTCCGTATACGGAGGGAGGTGTCCGAAGGACGGAGGGAGGCATAAAGAATGTTAAAAATGAATATGTTGCATTTTCATATTCCCCCTCCCTCTCCATTTTTCTTGCGAAAAATGGTACTCCCTCCGCACGCGGAGGGAGAAGTCAGTTTGTCAACAATCTCGGGCGGATATCTAATCCGCCCCTACTATACCGGTAACTTTTATCAATAATCTAATACGCGCCCTGATTCCAGAATTTAGAATCCGGCGGCAATTGTTGTTGCAACAGGAAACGTTGTTTGGCTTTGGCGGCAGGTTGCACTACCGTACCGGACGGCGTGCCGAAGGTGATACCGCCTTTCAGGAATTGCTGCACGCTGCCGGTTTCGAATTCAAACCCTTGCAAACCAAAACCGAAACTGTAACCGGAGGTGATCCAAAATTGCGAATTTTGCCGCACCAAATGCTTATATTTATCACTGATAATAATATCGACCAACACCCGATCACCCAGTTCGTTCAACCGGATTTTTTGCACTAAGCCCACTTCTACCCCGCGGTATTGCACCGGTGAATCTTCACTTAAATTGAAGGCGCTGGAGGTTTCCAAAATCAGCGGCATACCGTTGGCAAATTTGGTGGCATTGCTCATTTCTTTAATCAGGCGGAAGGTCTTGCTGGTTTCGCCTTTGCCGACCTCTACGTCAATATATGGCTGCAATAAGCTGTCGATATTATCGATCGCACCGGCGGAAATGCGCGGCGAAATCAGTTTAAAGCGGCTGCCTTTTTTGCTGATCAGCGCATAGTAATTCGGTTGGATTAATGCCTTGCTGCGGATACGGTTATTTTTCTGATCGAGATCGATCGACACCACTTCACCGATAGTCACGCCCATATAGCGAATCGGCATGCCTTTGCTCAGATCGCGTGCGTCGGTTGAGGTTAGAATAATTTCATTGCCCGCCGAGCGCGCTGCAATTTCCGAGCTGTAGAGTTGCTTGCTGTTTGACGCCGCACCAAAATTTTCAAAGCTGATCGCGCCTTTTAAGGTGCGCATGACCGGTGCGGCTTGAATGGTCACGCCTTTCGGGCTGATGTCAACCTGCGCCGCACTCTCGCTCCAGAATTTACTGCGCGCAGTCAATAAATTACGATATTGATTGTTAATAAACACATCAATCTGAAAATCTTTATCGGTCGGGCGCACGGCGATGATTTGTCCGACCGGATATTGTTTATACAGCACCAGCGAGCCGCTTTCGATTCCCGGCAAGGCGGCGGAACTGAGGGTGATATTCGGTTGCAGGTTGTCTCCGGTGATCCCGGCGGCGGCATTGCTCAGATCCTTATACAGCGGATAAGCGGACAGCGGTTTGCCTTCGCCTTGGCGGTTGACGGCGACCCGAATTCCGCCTTGCAGCCAGCGTTCCGGGGCGGCGGCTTCAAACTGAATCCCGTCCACGCCGATATTGACATTTAAATTAGCAGCGGCGACAAATTTGGTATTGGCATAAATCAGATGGCGATATTCGCCGGCAATCGCAATTTTGAATTCGACCCCGTCCACCGAAACCTGCCGTTGTGCGATTTCACCGATACGAATGCCGTTATAAAAAATCCCTTGTCCGACATTGACATTATAGGTTTCCGGCGCAGATAGCTGGAGCACGAGGGTATCGGGCAGACTTAGCAATAATTCCGATTGGGTCAGTACAGTAAATTCGGTTTGTGGATCGCCACTGCCGGCGACAAGGGTGAAGAAAGGACCTGCCAGCAGTTTTTCCAAATTGCTCAGGTCATCTGTCGCCAAACTGTTTTCGTTAATGGTGATCTTACTGCCGCTGCGCAACAGATTGCGCATATTGTCATTGACTAATAATTTGCCTTGCACGGTATTGTTGATTTCGCCCTCAAGATTGACATTGAGTGCCGACAGCGTGCCGATTTTGAAACCTTGATAATAGAGCGGCGTGGTATTGACTTTTAAACCGCGGATATTCGGCAGGGTAATATCGACTTCAATCCCGCGCTGTGCCGATTTCTCGTCTTTAAACAGCATATAACTTTCGCCGCTGACCGCACTTGGGCTGTCGTCCGGCGAGTCAAAGGAAACGCCACCGATCACCAACGAGGTCAAGCTGTCCATATCGACGGAAATCCCGCTCAGACTGATGTCGGTTTGCAAGCCGCTGCTGTTCCAAAAGCGGGAATCCTTTTTGACTAAATGGGCGTAGGATTTTTGGATCACCACATCAATTTCCACTTTTTGAAGCGCTTCTTTAAAACGGTAATCGGAAATCGAACCGACCGGAATTTTACGATAAGTGACGGACGCGCCTGCCGAAATCGAGCCTAAATTATCGGCTAACAGATGGACTAAAATATCACCTTCGTCCATTTGCGCCATCGGACCTTCCGATTCGGCGACAAATTCATCGGCACTGTCGCCGTCGCCCGGCGCAAGGGTGATATAGTTGCCGGAAACCAACGCATCCAAACCGGAAATCCCGGCAAGCGAGGCGCTCGGCTGCACCAACCAGAATTTGGTGTTCTCGCGTAATACGGCTTTCGCTTCCGGATTAATGCTGGCGGTGACGCGGATCTGTTTCAGATCTTCGGTAAATTGAACCTTTCTGACCACCCCGATTTGCAGCCCTTGATAGCGCACCGGCGTTTTATCGGCACTAATTCCCGCACCATTGGTGAAATAAATGGTAATGCTTTCGCCTTGTTCGTCCAAAATTTTGGCAAACAGGGTCAAACCGATAATCAGGGCGACAATCGGCAGTAACCAGAACGGCGAGATACTTTTTAAACGTTTCAGCGTGGCATTGTGTACTTTTTCCGGCTTAAATCCGGCTGCGGGCGGATTATTTGGCGTGTTGCTTGTCATATAATTTCCAAAGTAAACGGCTGTCAAATTGCTCGGCGGCAATCATGGTAAGAAAAACGGCGGCGCCGAAATAAAAGGCGGCGGGGCCGACTGAAAAATTAATCAATTGTCCGCGTGTCACCAACGACATCATCAGTGAGAGCACGAACAAGTCCAACATTGACCAACGTCCAACAAAATGCACCAAATGCAGCAACTTCATTTTTTTATGAATATTGCCGATTTTTTTGCGTTGTACGCTGATTAATAGATAAATCATAGCGAAAATTTTGCTGAACGGCACAAAAATACTGGCGGTAAACACCACGAAAGCCACGAAATAGCTGCCCATGCCGACGAACGTGATGACCCCGGAAATCAGGGTGTCGCCACTCGGTACGCCGTTAAGGTAAACATAAGAAATCGGCAGCAAATTTGCCGGAATCAGCATAATAATGCCGGCAATCAACGCCGCCCAAGTGCGCTGTAATTTGGCATTGTCATCAATATCCAACAGCGATTCGCAGCGCGGACAATACAGCCGCCCTTTGCTGTCGCGCGTACCATGCGCTTCGGCAAAGGTGTAGTTACATTGGTGGCAATGTTTGAGTGTCGTTTTTTCCTCTTCGTTCTTGGTCGGATAGCCGAATTGCGGATAAAATTCGTTCCATAAGGCAAGCGGATTAATCTTGATAAACAACAACGTGGTTAAAAGTGCGGTAAACACGAAAGCCAAAAAATAAATATCAATCGTCAGCGTGGCGTATTCGCGCACTTTAAACGCGGCGACACCCAAGCTGACCAGATAGACATCCAACATCACCCAAGGTTTGATATAACCCAGCATTAACAGCAGATTACGCGGACGATGCCGAAAGCGTTTGGCGATCCATAAAAACAGCACCAAACTGGCAAAACAGAGCGGCATGATAATCGCGCACAGCAACACCATAAAGGCGGTGTAAATATCATTGTTAGTGGCGATTTTCCATGCGCCTTCCCACACCGAGGCATAAACCGGCACGCCGAGCAATTCGATGCTGAGCAGCGGAAAGGTGAATGCAAACGGCATTAAAATCAGAATCGAGAGTGCAATGATTGCACAACGACGCAAACTCCAGCGATTGCCGGAGCGTAATTCGGCGCCGCATTGCGGGCAACAGGCAACCTGCCGTGAATGTAAACGCGGCACGCTGACCAGCGTATCGCATTCGTCACAGCGCAGTAAATGCTGTTGGCTGACTCGGGATAAGATTTTAATAATAACCGTTCCTGTAAAAATT
The DNA here is from genome assembly GCF_053570785.1 of Testudinibacter sp. P80/BLE/0925. The sequence goes on from NZ_CM131636.1 coordinate 1,675,781, forward strand.
GTGTTAATGGTCAATTATAATATAAAGCGGAATTGATGACTATAGCCGTGCCGGAAAGGAAAAACGGTGTAAATTCGAGAAAACAACGGGTTGTTATGCCAAATCACATGATTAAATGTTGTCAAGCAATCAAAAATTAAGCTAGACTATGCCCCTATCGACTTAGTTTCTTGCCGCGCATATCGGCTCGGCAAAAATTTGATAATACGATTCAGGAAGTAATAATTTCATGTCAGAACAACAAGTAGAACAACAGTTGGAACAACAACCAGTACAACAACAGCCTGAGTTACAAAAATTAGGCAACAGCAAAGAAGTGATTGCTTATCTTGCAGAAAAATTTCCGCTTTGTTTTAGTTTGGAAGGGGAAGCCAAACCGCTAAAAATCGGTATTTTTCAAGATTTGGCAACCGCACTTGAAGGTGATGAACGGGTCAGCAAAACCCAGCTGCGTCAAGCGTTGCGTCAATATACCTCTAACTGGCGTTATCTGCACGGCTGCAAGTTAGGTGCGGTGCGGGTCGATTTGGACGGTAATGCAAGCGGCGTATTAGAACAAGAACATGCCGATCATGCCGCCGAACAATTACAGCAAGCGAAAGCCAAAGTTGCGGAACGCAAAGCGCAAATGCGTGCGGCGTTAAAAGCCAAACAGGCGGATAAAAACGATAAAACGGAAAATGCGAGCAAAAAAACGGCAGCTAAAAAGGCGCAACGCCGTCCGGCTAAAGTCCATGTGAAGCACGAAAAAACTACCGGTGATAGCAACAAAGTGCGTAAACCCGAATTGAAATTGACGCCGATCAGTGTCGAAGGGTTGCAAAAAGGGCAAGCGGTGAAGGTAAAACTGGCGGAAAAAGCCAACTCGGCAACCGTGATCGAGGTGATGAAAGATTCTGTCAGAGTGCAGCTGCAAAGCGGCATGACCTTGAATGTGGCATTTGAACACTTATACCATGCAGAATAGCTTATTCGTATTTGTCGGCTAATCACATAAACATCGCGCTTGAGCAAAGTGCGGTGTTTTATTTATTTCGGGCTTCGGCTAACTACTAAACGTTTCTTTTAGGAATTGAGGATGAAGATAAAAAAATTACAATATGGTTTGTTTGCCGTGTTGTTTGCTTCCTTAACATTGACGGCACAACCGGTTCAAGCGGTGAAAGCGAATTTGAAATATGAAGATATTCAATTGCCGCAACCGGGAGAAACCCAGTCAACCGCGGTCAAACGCGTCACTGCACGCTTAACTCAATCGCATTACAGTAAATTTGCGATTGATCAGGCGTTTTTAGACAAAATGTTTACCCGTTATCTGAATTTCCTCGATTATAACCATAACACCTTTTTACAAAGCGATGTCGATACCCTGCGCGCCGAGGCGGACAAGGACTTACAGCAAAGCCTGTATGCCGGTGAGCTGAAATTGGCGTTCAAAGCCTATGAATTGATGACCAAACGCCGTTATGAACGTTATGTTTATCTGTTATCGCTACTGGATAAACAGCCGGATTTGAATGGTAATGATCAAATTGAGATCGACCGGTCCAAAATGACGACTTGGCCGAAAGATACTGCCGAGTTAGACAAACTTTGGTTACAACGCTTTAAAAACGATGTGATCAGCGAGCGTTTGAAAAACAGCAAATGGCCGGATATTAAGAAAAAACTGAGCAAACGCTATAATTTGGCGATTTTGCGTCTGAACCAAACCAAAGCGGACGATATTTCCCAGCTGTTCTTGAATGCGTTCGCCCGTGAAATTGATCCGCACACCAGTTATTTGTCGCCGCGCAATGCCAAAAGTTTTACCGAAGATATGAATTTGTCGCTTGAGGGAATCGGTGCCACCTTGCAATCGGAAGATGACGAAACCGTTATCCGTTCCTTGGTGCCGGGCGCACCGGCGGAGCGCAGCAAAAAACTGGCGGCAGGCGATAAAATCGTCGGGGTCGGACAAGGCGAAAAAGGCGAAATCGAAGATATTGTCGGCTGGCGTTTAGATGATGTGGTAGACAAAATCAAAGGCAAGAAAGGTTCGACCGTGCGCTTGGAAATCGAACCGGCGAAAGGCGGAAAAACCCGAATTATCAGCTTGGTACGCGATAAAGTGCGGATCGAAGACAATGCCGCTAAACTGGAAGTCAATAAGGTTGAAGGCAGTGAGATCGGCGTGATTAAAATTCCAAGTTTTTATCTGGGATTGACCGACGATGTGCGTAAGTTATTGGCACAGGCGCAACAGAAAAAAGTCCAAGCGCTGATTATCGATCTGCGTGAAAACGGCGGCGGTGCTTTGACCGAAGCCGTGTCATTGAGCGGCTTGTTTATTTCCGACGGTCCGATTGTGCAGGTGCGTGATGCCTATAACCGCATTCGTATTCATCAGGATCCGGATAGTGCGCAGGTGTATCCAGGTCCGCTGTTCGTGATGATTGATCGCTACAGTGCTTCCGCCTCCGAAATTTTTGCGGCGGCAATGCAGGATTATCAGCGCGCAATTATTTTAGGACAACAAACCTTTGGTAAAGGCACGGTACAGCAGAGCCGTCCGCTGAATTTTGTGTATGATATGGATCAGTCGCCATTGGGCTTTATTCAATACACCATCCAAAAATTCTACCGTATTAACGGCGGCAGCACCCAAATCAAAGGGGTTGATCCGGATATTACTTTCCCGTCGTTAATCGATGTGGATAAAGTCGGTGAAAGCAGTGAAGATAATGCTTTGCCGTGGGATAAAATACCGGCGGCGGATTACTCGGTGATGCCGGCGCAAAAAGCGAATATCGAACGTTTGATTCCGTTACATCAAAAACGGATTGCACAAGAGCGCGAATTTATCGCATTGGAAAAAGAGCTGGAAATTCAAAAAGAGCGGTCTGAGCGCAAGTTCTTGTCGTTAAACTTAAAAGACAGACAAGATGAAAACCGTACCGATGAAGCCCGCCGCTTGAAAGCGTTAAATGAGCGTTTTAAAGCCGAAGGCAAAAAACCGCTGAAAAATCTGGATGATTTGGCGAAAGATTATGAAGCTCCGGATTTCTTCTTGCGTGAAGCAGAAAAAGTTGCAGCGGATTATGTTGCGTTTACTAAGCAATAGTAAGCCGTCAATAAAGAAAATAAGACCCGTTGAAAATAATCAACGGGTTTTTATTACCGTTGCTCGCGTTTTAACAACGACAGGGTAAATAATCCCGAGGCGGCAAGCACCACCGAAGGACCTGCCGGGGTGTCATAAAGTGCGGATAGGCTCAATCCTAAACTGATGGCAAGGCAGCTAAACAGATATCCGATGACAACCATTTGCTCCGGTGTTTTGGCAAAGCGTCGTGCCGTAGCCGCCGGAATAATCAACAACGAGGTGATAATCAAAGCCCCGACAAATTTCATGCTCAGGGCAATGGTCAAAGCCGTCATTAGCATTAGGATCATTTGCATTCCGCGGGTGTTAATGCCTTCGACTTGTGCCAATTCGGCGCTGATTGTGGTGGCGAGTAACGGTTTCCAAAACCGAATGAGCACCACTAACACGATTGCCGCCCCGCCGATAATCCAATACAGATCGTGGTAGTCCACTGCCAGAATATCGCCAAACAGGTAAGAAATCAGATCAACCCGCACATTATCCATTAACGCAATCGCCACCACCCCTAAGGACAAGGCGCTGTGTGCAATAATGCCGAGCAGGGTATCCGCCGAAAACGTGGTGTAATTTTCCAACCAAACTAATAGGCAAGCGAGCAGTAACACCATCGCGATAATTGCAAAATAGGGATTGATTTGCAGCAATAAGCCCAAAGCTACGCCCAACAGGGAGGCATGCGCCAGGGTATCGCCGAAATAGGACATTTTGCGCCAAACCACAAAAGCGCCGAGAGGCGAGGTCAGCAACGATAAAATCATGCCGCAGATCCAAGCGGGCAGGAGAATTTCAAACATGGGCTATATCCTAATTGTGGGTGTGGTGGCAATGGGCAGAAACGCTTTCATTGCTACAACAGACATCGCCGTGTAAATTGTGTTTATGATTATGGCGGTGAGTGTAAAGTGCGAAGCTTTGTGCAAATTGATCACCGAAATATTGAATAAATTCAGGATGTTCGGATACTATTTCCGGCGTGCCGGCGCAGCACAAATGTTGGTTAATGCACAATACTTGGTCGGTGTTTGCCATCACCAAATGCAAATCATGCGATACCATTAGCACCGCACAGTGAATTCTGCTTTTACTTTGGTTAATAAGCTGATACAGTTCCGCCTGACCGGCAATATCGACGCCTTGCACCGGTTCGTCCAACACTAATAATTCCGGTTGGTTGAGTAACGCGCGCGCTAACAATACGCGCTGCATTTCACCGCCGGAGAGTTTGTGCATGCTTTGTTGTGCCAGACGTTGAATCGAAAGCTGCTGCAAAATTTGTTGTAGTTGCTCGGCTTGCACGCCTTGTTTAAGGGATAAAAATTTTGCTACGGTCAACGGCAAGGTATGATCGAGATACATTTTTTGCGGTACATAGCCGATCCGTAGCTTGGCTTTGGATTTCACCGTGCCGCTATTCGGGCGGATTAACTTGAGCAAGACCTTCAATAGGGTCGATTTGCCGCCGCCGTTAGGGCCGACAATGGTCGTCACCGAATCGGGATAAAGTTGTAGATTGATTTTATCCAAAATAGGTTTGGAATCGAAGCTGACACAGATATTTTGTAGTTCGATAAGCGGTTGTTGCTGACGGTCGATCACAAGGTTGCCTTTGCTGCTGATAAAGAGTAGCAGAATAGCGGATTTTACCGAGGCACACAATATGCAACCGCAATACGTCCGCAATAGGCATGAAAAAGCGCTTGAACTTTTCTGATTGCCGTTTTAATCGGCAGATGAACGGCGAACCAAGAACTTTTTGAACTTTTTCAGTGTCTCACAACCATGCTTTATTTTATCTTTATCCGCCGTCTTCGGCGATGGAAATGTTTAAGAATTAATTATTGTGAAAAGTGTTATTTTAGCCAGGGACAGAAAAAGGCGTGTCCGCAATCGAAAAATATTGTTTCTGACAATATTCGTGTTGTTATGGGCTGTGGCGCTGTATTTTTTGTTGCCTAAAGACGGCAATGTGACACCGGATCCGCGGCTGGAGTCGTTGCCGAGCCAAACGGAAGCCGAAAGCGCTTATCAACACATTCAATCCGAATCTCCGGCGGCGGTTACCACGACGGAATCCGGCGTTTCGGAATCGGCAGGGACAGAACAGGAATCGGAACCGAAATCAAGCTCGACAACAGCGCTTAATTCGAGTGAGCAGACGAAAGCCCAACCGGCAGACAGCGCGCCGGCTGCAAACGAAGAAGATCCGAATGCCACCTCTTATGATGACGAATTGACCGCCGAGGACGATGAGGTCGAACCGGGTTCGGTCGTAGACGGTGAAGCGCAAGATACCGATTATTTACCGGACGAAGCGCAGAGCGCGCTGGACATTTTGTTGGATGCTGCCGACCAAGCATGGCGAATCAGCAATCAGTTCAGTGAAACGGTGGTGAAAGGGCAAAAACTGAAAGATATTCTCGATCAATCCGGTTTGGAGCCGTCGGTCAGCGCGGCATTGATTAAAGCCTATCCGGACTTGAATAATCTCAAAGCCGGGCAGCAATTTTACTGGATCTTAAATAAAGACGATCAGCTGCAATATATGAACTGGCTGGTATCGGATAAAGAAGAGCGGATTTACGAACGGCAAGCGAACGGCAGCTATACACAACAAGTGTTGAAAAAGAAAAGCGTTTGGAAAAGCGAGGTGATTAAAGGGCAAATTCAAGGTTCCTTATCTAACAGCCTCACCCGGCACGGCATTTCCGCGCGCCAGATTAATCAATTGGCGACCGCACTTCAGTGGCAAGTCAGTATTAAAGCCTTGCGCAAAGGGGATAAGTTCGCCATTTTAATGGACAGAGAATATTTGGGCGATAAACTCACCGGACAAGCACGGGTTGATGCGATTCACATTGTACACCGCGGTAAAAGCTATTATGCGATTCAGGCGGCGAACGGGGCGTATTTTAATGTCAACGGCGAGACCTTAGGACGTGGTTTCGCCCGCTATCCGCTGACGCGCCAGCCGAAGATTTCATCCCATTTTAATCCGGCACGCCGTCATCCGGTCACTAAACGGATTAGCCCGCATAGAGGGGTCGATTTTGCTTTGCCGACAGGCACGCCGATTATCGCCCCATCTGATGGCGAAGTGGTGAAAGTCGCTTATCAGGCGAACGGTGCCGGGCGTTATATTGTGCTACGGCATGGGCGCAATTATAAAACCGTGTATATGCACTTGAGTAAAACGCTAGTCAAACCGGGACAAAAGGTGAAACGCGGCGAACGGATCGCACTTTCCGGCAATACCGGCCGCTCCACCGGACCGCACTTGCACTATGAATTCCATATCAATGACCGCCCGGTCAATCCGATGACAGTGAAGCTGCCGGGCAGCAACACCGGATTACCGGCGAAAGAACGCAAGGCATTTTTAGCCAAATCGAAAGAAGTCGTGCGAAAATTGAAACTATAGCTCCAAACCCCGCCCGCCAGCGGGGTTTTGTGTAAATCGCTCGCTTAAGTCCGATTTTTTAGCCGTTTGGTGATGAAAATTGACCGCACTTTTAAGTGCGGTCAGGGGCGTGTTATAACAAAATCCAAGCCAGAATGGCGACGATGATAATCGTGACGATCCCTTGCACCAAGGTTGCCATGGTTTGCGATTTATAGGCGGTTTCAACGTCCATTTCACTAAATTCCGCCACCACCCAGAAGAAGCTGTCATTGGCATGGGAGACGGTCATGGCGCCGGCACCGATTGCCATAATGGCGAGCACCGAACCGATGGTGCTGTCTAAACCGAGCGGTTGCAGTAGCGGATAAATAATGGTGGACGTGACCACCAGTGCGGTGGTGGAGGAGCCTTGCGCGGTTTTTAGGGCGGCGGCAATAATAAACGGCACTAGAATACCTAAACTCATGCCTTGCAAGAGCGATCCGAGGTAATCGCCGATACCGCTGGCTTTTAATACCCCGCCTAAAGCGCCCCCGGCTGCGGTGATGATCAAAATACTGCCGGAATCTTTCACGCCTTGCCCGATCCAATCGGTTAAGGTGGTTTTGCTCCATTCCGGTAATAAGCGGGCGGCAAAGAATAAGCCGATCAACAGTGCGGTCACCGGTTCGCCGATAAAATAAAAGCACTTCAATACCGGATTATCCACGCCGACAAACAGCAGTTTTAAGAGTGAAGCAAAAGCAATCAATCCGATGGGGACGATAATCGGCAAGAATGCATTCAAGGTTGACGGAATTTGTTTATACAGCGCTTGAATCTCTTCGTCATCTATCAATTTGGGGAGATCATCCTGTGCGCAGCGATAACGTTTCCCCGCCCATTCGGCATAGAGATAACCCGCACCGACCGCAAACAGGGCAATAACCAGCCCGAACAAAATCACTAAACCTAAGTTACCGACGTGTAGGTTGCCTGCTGCGGCAATAGGCCCCGGGGTCGGCGGCACTAAGGTGTGAGTGGCGTATAAACCGGTTGCCAGGGCAACCGACATCGCCACCGCCGATTTTCCGGTTTGGCGAATCAGCGATTTTTTCAGCGAGGATAAAATCACAAAACCGGAATCACAAAAAACCGGAATGGAAACAATGTAGCCGATAATGCTCATTGCCAACACCGGGCGTTGGCGGCCGATTTTACCGAGGACAAAATCCGCCATTGCAATCGCAGCACCGGTTTTTTCTAAAATCGTGCCGATAATGGTTCCAAGCACAATCACGATCCCGATATACGCCAAGATACCGCCGAAGCCGGTGGTAATGGTTTTGACCGTATCGGCAATCGGCACGCCGGAAAACAGAGCGATAGCATACGCCGTGAGTAATAACGCAATAAAAGGGTGTAATTTGTATTTTGCGGTAGAAATAACGATAAACAAAATGCCCGCAATCAAGAGAATAACCAGTCCGAAACCACTCATAAAAACCTCCCGCCTATTTTGGAGAATTCATTTGACGACCTTGATAGCCTGCCGCTGACAGGCTACCTGCTTAACATATCAAGGGTTTCTTTTTTTGAATAGATTTTCTTCTCGGATTTGCGATAAACTTCAACTTCTTTTTTTAATCAGTAAGTCAATGCCGCGCTTAGAACCATTCCGCCAACCACAACCGCACTTTGAGCCCCCAGTAAGTGCTCAATCCACTGGTGGCAAATTCCATTTTGCCCTGATCAAAAATAATAATCGTCGGAGTGACGGCAACCTGCCATTGTTGCGCAATGGCGCCATTCGGATCATTGACGGTCAGAAATTGGTAATCGTGTTCAGCGAGATAGGCTTGCACCGTTGATTTATCGCCGGAACGCAAGGCAACAGTGGCAACCGGCACGCCGTCTTTGGCGAGCGAATCAATCGCAGGAGAAGTATAGCGGCAATAGCCGCACCAAGTGCCCCAAAAATAGAGAATTGCCGGGCGGTCTTGGCTGAGTTGCGCTAAAAAGAACGGCTGGTTTTGCAAATCGTAAAGTGCGGTGCTGTCCGCATTATTCGGCACTTGCGGTTTGCGCAGCCAATCAACGATCACGCTCATCACAATCAAGGTGAGCACCAGCGACAGCAGGTTCTTGGCGATTTTTTTTACATTGATTCTCATTGACTATCCTTGTACTTTGCCAACCATTTCAGCGGCGACATCCCGACTTTAGCCGTAAAAACGCGAGTGAAGGCGCTGGCGTATTGGTAACCGACTTCTTCCGCGGCGATTGCAATCGGTGTACCGGCGCGCAGTTTACGTTGCGCCAATGCCAAGCGCCACTGGGTCAAATAATCCAAGGCGGAAATGCCGATGACTTTTTTAAAATAAGCGGAAAAATTAGAGCGCGACATGGCAGCCAGTTCCGCCATTTCTTCCAATTGCCACGGATGTGCCGGGTTTTGATGAAGTGCGGTCAGCAGTTTACTCAATTTAGCGTCGCTTAACCCGTTTAAAAATCCGGTGGTTAATTGCCGTTTTTCCAAACCGTAGCGGATAATCCGAATCAAAAAATAGCTGCACAAGTGGTGAATCGCAAGGGCTTTTCCCAATTTATCGACTTGATATTCTTGATAAACCGCGTCACCGACCGCCAATAATTCGGGGCAAGCATTCAGCGGCATGATCACACATTCGTCCAAAGCTTGGTTCAGCGGATTTTTCACCCCTTCGCCAAAATCAAAACTGATACATGAAACGGTAATTCCACTTTCATCCAACGGATTAATGCGGTGTAAGGTGCTGTTAGGGCAGAAAATCACGCAAGGTTCGTTGATGCGCTTTTGCTGGTGGTTGTTTAATAATAAATCGAAGGCGCCGTCGTGGACAATATGCAAATAGCTTTTATTCGGTTCGTTAAACTCCCCTATCCGGCAGAGTAAGCTGCTAAAAAAAAGGTCACTTCTGAAATTAAAACGGGCAAAAAACTCGGTTAAAGAATCCATTGGTTTCCTCGGTTAAAAAATCCGGACGATCGGTCAACTTGCCGCATGATGTTTTTCTTATACTGACCCCGAAGCAACAAACAAGGGGTATTTCAGCGGCATGAATGAAATATTCTTCAATGTTAATTTTGAATAGTCAACTAAAAGGAGTGATTTCCATGAGTAATGAGAATAAAGAACAGCAAATTGATACAACACGTCGCCAAGTATTAGGCAGAGGTTCACAAATTGCAATGGCGGCAACGGCGTTGGGCGCAATGGGATTAAGCGCGGCGGCTTCGGCGAGTGAAAAGAAAGCCGCTGACCCATATGCCGAACCGGAACAATACGGTATGCCGCGTCACGGTATGAAATTGGATAAAAAACGCGTCGCCTTGGTTGTGGTTGATCCGCAAGTGGACTTTTTAAGCCCGAAAGGGATCAGCTGGGGCGTGATGGGCGAAAGCATTACCCGTAACAACACCGTGCCGAATATCGAAAGCCTGTTTAAAGCGGCGAAAGCGGCTGATATCCCGGTCGTGGTTTCGCCGCACTATTACTATCCGGTCGATCACAGCTGGAAATTCGGTGGCCCGGGCGAACACTTCATGCATGACAGCGGTATGTTTGCGCGTAAAGGACAATACACCATGGAAGGTTTCGAAGGTTCAGGCGCGGACTTTATGGAAGAGTACAAACCGTATATCTATGACGGCAAAACCATCATCGCCAACCCGCACAAAATCTTTGGGCCGGAAACCAACGATGTTGCCTTGCAATTACGCAAACAAGGCGTGGATCAAGTGATCTTGGCAGGGATGGCGGCAAACTTGTGTATCGAATCGCACTTGCGTGAATTGATCGAACAAGGCTTTGAAGTGACGGTGGTCAAAGACGCGACCGCAGGGCCGAAAATTCCTGAAGGCGACGGCTACTTAGCGGCATTGATTAACTTCCGTTTAATCGCTAACGATCTGTGGACCACGGAAGAAACCGTGAAAAAATTAGGCGTTAAAATCTAAGGTGAATAGCCTTTAACGAACCCCGGCAAACCGCACTTTTGAGATGAATTTTGTTGTTTCATTGAGAAAGTGCGGTTTTTTCTTCTTATTTTTCAATTCTGCGATCCCCATTCCAAAAAAATCCGACCGCACTTGGTATTTTTTGCCGTTTTTCTAAACTTGGCTTCCAAAAAGGAGGCGTGATGCGTAGCGGGTTTACTTTATTGGACGTGTTATTGGCGGTGTTTGTGTTGAGCGTATTGGCGACGGCAACACGTCCGCAATGGCAGGCGTTGTCGGATTATCAGGTGTTGCAGAAAGAGCAGAGAAAGTTGTTCGCCTTTTTGCGTCATATGCAGCTGCGGATTGAAAATTCACAGGAGATTTGGTTGTTGCTGATCAACCGCGATACCCACAAAAATTGGTGCGTAACGGTACAGCGCAAGGATAATCTGCTGTGCGATTGTTTTATTCCCGCCGGTTGTCCGGCACGCGTGCAGGCGCATTTTTATCAAGCGAGTTTTGCACCGCAAACCCAGATTATCAGTAAAAAATACTATCCGAGCGAAATCAGTCGCTTGAGCGGTGTACGAGACACCTTCTCGGCGGCGTGTTTCGTGTTGCAGGCAGGCAAACACCGCTCGATTTTTTCCTTGTTTAATGTCGGCAGTTTAAGGGTGAAAGATGACCAAGCGGCAAGTGCCTGTGTTAATGACAGCTAAGCGTTATAAAGCGGGTTTTACCCTGTTGGAATTGATGATTGCGGCGGCGGTCGGTTCGTTCCTTTTGTTGTTGATTGTCGGTTTTTTCAGCCGAGCCAGCGTGTTTAACCGCGAATTATTGCTGCGTTTGCAACTACAGCAGGAGGTGCAAAAAGTACTGCAACTGATGGCAAAAGATATTAGCCGCAGCGGTTTTGCTTACCTCGATCAACGGATTGAGCAAACGAACTTAGCGCTGTTTAACCACGCAGACGGCAGCTCAACCACGATCACGGCGGCAAACCGTGAAAGCGCAAACAGCTGTTTACTGTTTTGGTACGATTTGGATCACAGCGGTTGCGTCGGCGGCAATCATGGTCGACAGTGCCAAGTGGCGGGGCAAAATCGAACGCTGGACATTCAAAAAGAGCTGTTGGGTTATCGTTTAAAAAGCAAAATGGTGGAAACGCGCGCGATGTACAAAAGCGGCACAATTCAGCAGTGTGAGCGTGAACAATGCCATGCTTACTTGGCAAAAAACGGTTGCGATACGCGCGGTTGGGCGGATCTCTTGGACAGCGACATCTACCAGGTCAGCCGTTTGCACTTTTCATGGCTGGCACAACGGCGCGGAGTGTTAGTGCAAATTCAAGCCAATTATAAGCGCGAACCGCACATTCAATATCAAAGTGCGGTGGTGATTGCACTGCACAACCGTTTATTGGCAGGAGAATAATGTTAGCTTGGAAAAAGGGCATGGCGAGTTTGTGGGCGCTTTTGTTGCTGTCGTCGGTGTTGTGGCTGTTTCTGTTGGTCGATCATGATGTGTTGGGCTTACAGCGCGCCAATTTGGGCGAACGTATGCGTTATTTACAACAACGTGAGCCGTTGTTGGCACGGAGTTTATCGCCTGACGCCGATTCGGCTTGCCGACAAGCCGCAATAAACCGAGCCGAAAGTGATACTTTTCGTTTAACCTTTGCCGGCGCGGATAAGCAAACGCAGCGGCACTTTGTATTATGTCGCCAACTAAGCCTGTTTAAACAGTTGCCGCAACAGGCATTGGCAAGTAAAATAGGTGATTTTTTGAACGCCGAGGTGGAACAATTCACATTTTTAACCCTGCCGTTAAGTGCCGAAGATTACCAGCGCGGTGGCATATTGTGGCTGGTGGAAAACGCTGAATGGCAGTTGCAACAGGATTTTTATGGCGTGGTGATCACCGAGGGCGATCTCAGTTTAAACGGCGACGGCACACTGTTTGGCGCAGTCATTCATAACGGTAAAGTGCGGTTGGAACGGCAGGATCAGATTGTTTTTACCCCGCAAGTGATCGAAAAAACCGCTGCCGAGTATCAACAATGGCAGTATAGGCAGGGCAGTTGGCATGATTTTAACCCGTTATAAGCGAATGCGTTTTGCCTATCGGCGTGGTGCGGGCACGGCGGCGGTGCTGCTGACGTTAATGTTGTTCAGTTTCAGCCTGTTGGCAGTCTCCCGTTGGCTGACGGCACAACAGCGTGACGGTTTGCAGATTTATCAGCAATATCAGGCGCTGTTGCTGGCGCAAAACCAATTTGCACGCCAACGTTTGGGCTTGGGCTGTGAAACGCCGATCACACAAAATCAGATCCGCTTTGACGTGCAATGCCAAGCGCAACGGGTGAAAGTGCGGTTTCCGTTGGGCGAAATCAGCTTGAGTGCGGAAAATCGCTAAATCGGCTTGCAATCGTTAGCGCTCTTGTTGACAATGGCAACACATCTGCCAAGGAGAATGACCGTGCTGCACCTGTATTATTCCAACCATTTAGAGATTCAAAAAGCGATTTTAGTCAACTTAATGCAACGTAATCCGCTGCCTGATCCGTTCCGGAGCGAACAGATTTTGGTGCAAAGTCAGGGCATGGCGCAGTGGTTGAAATTACAGATTGCGGCGGAGTGCGGCGTTGCCGCCAACATCGATTTTCCGCTGCCGGCGAGTTTTATTTGGCAACAATATCACCGCACTTTGCCGAATGTGCCGCAGCAAAACGCCTTTCAAAAAGAGGCAATGTTGTGGCATTTGTTGGCGCTGATTCCCACGCTGCTGGCAGACAGCGATTTTACCCCATTGAAAAAATATCTCGGCGAGCCGTTAGAACAGGAAAAACTGTATCACTTGGCAAGCAAAATTGCCGATCTGTTCGACCAATATTTGGTCTATCGCCCCGAGTGGATCACCGCATGGGAACAGCAACGGGAACAGGATATTCTGCAACAATTACGGCGCGGCTTAAGCCAAAATAATCAAGAATTGTCGGCTTTATTGCAGCAAGATCTGCAAAGTGCGGTCAGCTGGCAGGGCAAATTGTGGCGGGCGTTGTATGCGCGGGTGGCGCAGCAAAGCGCAGAGCAGGGCGAACAGTGTTATCACCGTGCCAATTTGCATACGGCTTATTTGCAACAATTGGCAAAGCAAACGGCGGCATTGCCATCGCAACGGTTGTTTATTTTCGGTATTTCCGCCTTGCCGACCGCTTATCTGCAAACCTTTCAGGCGTTGGCACGGCAGAGTGAAGTCCACCTGTTTTTTAATAATCCGTGCCGTTATTACTGGGGCGATATTCTTGACCGCACTTTTCTGCAAAAGTTGCAATTGCGCCGGCGCCAAGCCTATTTGCAAGAAACATCCGAACAAGCAGACTCGCGCCCGTGGCTGAATGCGCAGCAACAGGCGCAAGCCACGCAGGACGATTGGCAAAATCCGCTCGGCTATCTGCAAAGCGGCAATCCGCTGTTGGCGGCATGGGGCAAAATGGGGCGCGATTTTTTATCATTATTAAGTCAAAGCGAAGCCAATGAAATTGACGCTTACGCCGCGATTGCGGGGAACGGCTTGTTGGCGCAACTGCAAAATGCGATTTTGGATTTGCAACCGCTGCAATCGCCGCCGCCGTTCGTTTGGCAGGCGCAGGATCAAAGCCTGACGATTCATGCTTGCCACAGCCCAATGCGCGAAGTGGAAATTTTACACGATCAACTATTACATTGGTTTCAACAAGACCGCACGTTGACGCCGAAAGACATCGTGGTGATGGTGGCGGACGTGGATAACTATGTGCCGTATATTCATGCGGTGTTTGCGCAATACGGTTACCAAGATCCGCATTTTATTCCCTACGAAATCGCCGACCGCAAACACAGTCACAGCGATGTGATTATCTCAACCTTTTTGGCGTTGTTGCAATTAAAAGAAAGCCCGTTCACCGCCGAAGCCGTGTTGGGGCTGCTTGACGTTGCCGAACTGCGTGAACGTTTTGCGATTGAACTCTCTGATTTGACAACATTGAAAAACTGGGTGGCGCAGAACGGCATTCGCTATGGCTTGCGCCGCGAGGGGGAAAGCGAGCCGAATTACAATTCATGGCAAAGTGGGCTGGAAAGAATGCTACTTGGCACGGCAATGCGCGAAGCGGACGGTGTTTGGCAAGAGACGGTGGCATTTGATTTTAGCTTCGGCTTGGATGCGCAATTGGTCGGCAAACTGGGCGAGTTTTTGCAACAATTGCAAGATTGGCATGCCTTGTTACAACAAACACACCGCATTGCTGATTGGCAACAGGCGTTACAAAATGCGTTACAGCAGTTTTTTATCGACAGCGACGACAGCCGCCACGCCCTGCTGTTTTTGGCGCAACGGATTGATGAGGTGTTTCAAACCGCACTTGAGACCCAATTTGAAGGCGAATTGAGCAGCGAGGTGGTGGCGGAACTGATGAACAGCCGTTTATCGGAAGAAGACAACAGTTTCAATTTTCTCAACGGCAAATTGAGTTTTTGCACCTTGCTGCCGATGCGCGCGATTCCGTTCAAGGTGGTGGCGTTGCTCGGCATGAACGAGGGCGATTATCCGCGCCGACATAATCCGAACAGCTTTGATTTAATGCAATATGCGCCGCAAAAAGGCGACCGCGTGCGGCGTGATGATGATCGCTATCTGTTTTTAGAGGCGATTTTATCGGCGCAACAAAAGCTGTATATCAGCTATGTCGGACGTTCATTGACCGATAATCAAGTGTTGCAACCGTCGGTGTTAGTCAGCCAGCTCGTCGATTATTTGGCGGAGCAAATCGCAACGGACAGCGGCGAAGTGCGCTCAAAATTGATCCAAACCCACCCGATGACCGTGTTCAGTGCCGAAAATTTCAAGCCGCACAATCCAAACCGCTCTTTTGCCAAAGGGTGGCTGGCGGCAACGCAGCAACAACATGACGTTAGCAATTTTGTGCAACCGCTGGCGGCAAATCCGCTGCAAAGTGCGGTGATAGAATTGGATCGTTTGATCCGTTTTGTGCAAGATCCGTTGCGTTATTTTTTTGAACAACAGCTTGGCGCGTATTTCCGCCAATATGACACCGCGTTGGAAGAGAGCGAAGTGTTTCAGTTGTCAAAACTGGAAAACTACCAATTAAAGGAACGGCTTTTACGGCAACCGGCAAGCGATTGGGGGCAACAATTCGACTACGCCAAATATAAAGGCGAATTGCCGCGCGCCGCCTTTGCTGAGATTGCCGAACAAAAAATCAGCGACGAGTTGCAACCGCTCAGTGCCGCGATTGCGCCGTATTTAAGCCAAACGGCGCAAACCCTGCCGATTGATTTAACGTTTGAGATTGACGGGCAAGATTACCGATTGCAAGGCGACATCACACAGCTGTATCAAGGGCGGCAAGTGCGCTGGCGCAGCGGCAGCGTGAAAGCGCAACATCAAATCGAAAGCTGGATCACCTATTTAGCCCAATGCGTGCAACGGCAACAAACCGCCGCAACACCGCACTTTTATGGGATTGAGAAAGGCAAGGTGAGCCGTTTGCAATTTGCGGAGATGAGCGTCGAACAAGCGCAACAACAGTTAGCTTGTTACGTTGCGGATTTCCTGCGCTCGGAACAGCAGTTGTTTGTGGTGCCAACCGCACTTTATCCGCTGTTTTTTGCCGATAAAGCGAAAACAGACGAGGAATTACGGCAGGAAATTCAAAACTTGGCACAAGACGGTTTCCATGAAAGCGACAAAGCCGATCCCTATTGGCAACGGCTGCTCAGCCAACAGCAACAGCTTGATTTGAATGCGATAAAAGAGAAAATGCAGCAGTGGTTTGGGCTGATGGCGCAAAGTGCGGTTGGGGAAAGTCAGTAAATCGTGATGATCCGCTTGCGACTTGTGGCAACAATCAATAAACTAGCAGGCTTAATTTTTATCATTGAGTGGGAAAAATGCAAGTTTCAGATTTTCATTTTGAGTTGCCGGACGAGCTGATTGCACGTTATCCGAAAGCGGAACGCAGCAGCAGCCGTTTGTTGTGCCTGAACGGACAAAGCGGCGAATTGCGGCACCGTCAATTTGCCGAGGTGTTGGATTTGGTCGACGCCGGCGATTTATTGGTGTTCAATAATACCCGTGTGATTCCGGCGCGCATGTTCGGACGCAAAAGCAGCGGTGGCAAATTAGAAGTGTTGGTTGAGCGGGTGTTGGGCGAACGCCGTTGTTTGGCACACGTGCGTGCCTCGAAAGCGCCGCAAGCCGGGGCGCAGATTATTCTGGGCGAAGACAAGTTAGGCGCGGGCAACGGCATTGCTTTTGTGATGAAAGCGCGCCACGATACCTTGTTTGAGTTGGAAGTGGTCGGCGATACGCCGTTGTTGGCGATTTTACAGCAAATCGGGCATATTCCGTTGCCGCCGTATATTGATCGCCCTGATGAAGAAATGGATCAGGAGCGTTATCAAACCGTGTATAATCAAGTGCCCGGCGCAGTTGCCGCGCCGACCGCCGGTTTGCATTTCGATCAGGCGTTGTTAGACAAATTGGCGGCAAAAGGCGTGAATTTTGCCTTTGTGACTTTGCACGTCGGCGCAGGCACATTCCAGCCGGTGCGGGTGGAAAAAGTGGAAGATCACCATATGCACGCCGAATATGTTGAAGTCGATGAGCAGACGGTGCAAGCGGTGTTAGCCACCAAAGCTGCCGGGAAACGGGTGATTGCGGTCGGCACGACCTCGGTGCGCGCCCTCGAAAGTGCGGCATTGGCAGCGGCGGAAACACCGTTGTCGCAACAACAACCGCACTTGCTTGCGCCTTATTTTTCCGACACTACGATTTTCCTTTATCCGGGCAAACCGTTTCGCGTGGTCGATGCGCTGATTACCAATTTCCATTTGCCGGAATCGACCTTGGTGATGTTGGTTTCTGCTTTTGCCGGTTACCGCCATACCATGCAGGCGTATCAAAGTGCGGTTGCCGAGCGGTACCGTTTCTTTAGTTACGGCGACGCGATGTTTATTAGCAAAAATCCTGATGTGAGCGGATTGGCTTGAGTTTTCAAATCAAGCTAA
This sequence comes from Testudinibacter sp. P80/BLE/0925, assembly GCF_053570785.1. The sequence continues at coordinate 1,693,359 of NZ_CM131636.1, forward strand.
TTACGATATTTTAAGTAGCCACGATATTTTAGGTAGCTGGAAGATTCTTTTCTCCCTTCCTCCCTGTGCGGAGGGAGTACCATTTTTCGCTAGAAAAATGGGGAGGGACATAAAGCAAAAGTACGGATCGCCGCACTTTTATTCTTTAAATAAGATCAATCTTCGGACTGTTTTTCCGTTGATAGGAGCAAAATATGAAATATGAATTACACAACACCGACGGACGCGCACGGCGCGGGCGTTTGACCTTTCAACGTCCGCAAGGGGAATTTAGCGTGGAAACGCCGGCGTTTATGCCGGTCGGGACGTACGGCACGGTGAAAGGCATGACCCCGGAAGAAGTGAAAGCCACCGGCGCGCAAATTTTGTTGGGCAACACCTTTCACCTGTGGCTGCGACCGGGGCAGGAAGTGATGAAACTGCACGGCGATCTGCATGATTTTATGCAGTGGCACGGGCCGATCTTGACCGATTCCGGCGGTTTCCAAGTGTTCAGCTTGGGCGATATTCGTAAAATCAAAGAAGAGGGCGTACATTTCCGTAATCCGATTAACGGCGAGAAAATTTTCTTATCGCCGGAAAAATCAATGGAAATTCAATATGATCTCGGTTCGGATATTGTGATGATTTTCGATGAATGCACGCCGTATCCCGCCGATTTTGATTATGCCAAAAATTCAATGGAAATGTCGCTGCGTTGGGCGAAACGCAGCCGTGATCGTTTCGATGAATTAGGCAACAAAAATGCGTTGTTCGGTATTATTCAAGGCGGCGTATATGAAGAATTGCGCAAGGTTTCGGTCGAGGGCTTGGTGGAAATCGGTTTTGACGGCTATGCGGTCGGCGGTTTGGCAGTGGGCGAGCCGAAAGAAGATATGCACCGCATTTTGGAATATATTTGTCCGCAAATTCCGCAGGATAAACCGCGTTATTTAATGGGCGTGGGCAAACCGGAGGATTTGGTGGAAGGCGTGCGCCGCGGGATTGATATGTTCGACTGCGTGATGCCGACCCGCAATGCGCGCAACGGACACTTGTTCACCGCAGACGGCGTGATTAAAATCCGTAACGCCAAATACCGCGACGATGTATCGCCATTGGAAGCGGAATGTGATTGTTATACCTGTAAAAATTACACCAAAGCCTATCTGTATCATTTGGACAAGTGCGGTGAAATTTTGGGTGCGAGACTGAATACCATTCACAACCTGCGTTATTATCAACGCTTGATGGCACAGTTGCGCACCGCGATTGAAAATGGCGAATTAGAACAGTTTGTCGCGCAGTTTTACGCCCGTATCGGCAAGCCGGTGCCGCCGTTGAATGAATACCACGCATTTGATGACGGAAAATAAGCCTGACAACAAGAAGATTTTCACTTTAGCCGTGTTTTATGCTATTTTGAACACCGCTATTACAGTCGGGGCGGTTATGTTGAACAAGCATGAGCGTCCTGTTTACTTAATTTAATCACTAACTTAAAAAGGATAAAAAAATGGACGCACAACAAGGCGGCGGAATGCAAATGATCTTTATTTTGGTAATCTTTGCCTTAATTTTCTATTTTATGATCTATCGTCCGCAAGCAAAACGTAACAAGGATCACCGCAATTTAATGGCGTCACTGGCGAAAGGCGAAGAAGTGCTGACCAGCGGCGGTTTAATCGGTAAAATCAGCAAAGCCTCTGCCGAAAGTGATTACATCGTGATTGCGTTAAATGACAATATCGAAGTGACCATCAAACGTGATTTCGTGGTGGCGGTGCTGCCAAAAGGTTCTTTGAAATCCCTGTAATTTTCCAATCTTCCAATTAACTTCCGAGTGAGGGGCATTAATTGTGTTAAATCGTTTCCCTTTATGGAAGAACCTGATGGTGATCATTTTGGTCGCCATCGGCATTTTATATGCTCTTCCAAATCTTTATGGTGAAGATCCTGCGGTGCAAATTTCCGGCACCCGCGGACAGCAGGCAGACAACACCACTTATCAACGAGTACAACAAGTCTTACAACAAAACCAATTAGCGGTGAAATCGTTACAATTGGAAAACGGTTCTGTGTTGGCAAAATTCGCCAATACCGATGATCAACTACTGGCGAAAGATAAACTGGCTGAAAATTTAGGCAAGGGTTATTCAGTGGCGTTGAATCTGGCGCCGGCAACCCCGGCGTGGTTGGAAGCGATTGGCGGCAGCCCGATGAAACTGGGATTGGATTTGCGCGGTGGGGTACGTTTCCTAATGCAGGTCGATATGAAGACCGCACTTGAGAAACTGGAAACCCAGCGCCAAGACAATTTGCGCACCGAATTGCGCAAAGCGCGGATTGCTTATACTAATATCCGTCAAGGTGAAAACTATTCCACCGTCATTACGCTGGGCGAACAAGCCTCCGAATCGGAAGCGCAAAGTTTAATTCGCCGCATTGATCCGAATTTACAACAAAGCCTTAACGGCAAAGTGATTACGCTTACCATGTCGGAAGCGGACTTGGCACAGGTGCGTGAACACGCGATTGAGCAAAACCTGACGATTTTGCGTAAACGGGTAAATGAATTAGGTGTGGCGGAACCGGTGGTGCAACGCCAAGGGGCCGAACGCATAGTGATTGAATTGCCGGGCGTGCAAGATACCGCGCGCGCCAAAGAAATTTTGGGTGCGACGGCGACCTTGGAATTCCGTCTGGTGAATACTAATGCGAGTGCCGATTTTGCTGCACGCGGCATGGTGCCGTCAGATTCCGAAGTGAAAAATGATCGCGAAGGCAATCCGGTAGTGCTGTATCGTCGCGTGATTCTTGGCGGCGAACATATCACAGGGGCAACGTCGGGCAGCGATCACACTACAGGTCGCCCAGAAGTGAATATTACCCTCGATAGCGAGGGCGGCAATTTGATGGCGGCGGCGACCCGCGATGCCATCGGCAAACCGATGGCAACCTTATACAGCGAGTATAAAGAGAGTGGTCGGGTTGATGACAAAGGCACGCCGATTCTGGAAAAACACGAAGAAGTGATTAACGTGGCGACCATTAACGATCGTCTCGGCAGCCGTTTCCGTATCAGCGGTATCGACAGCCCGGCTGAAGCGTTAAATTTATCGGTGCTGTTGCGTGCCGGGGCGTTGATTGCGCCGATTCAAATCGTAGAGGAACGCACGATCGGGCCGTCTTTAGGGGCGCAAAATATCGAACAAGGCATGGAAGCGAGTCTATACGGCTTAGGTTTCACCATTCTGTTTATGCTGTTTGTCTATCGTAAATTCGGCATGATAGCCAACCTTGCCTTAGTGCTGAATATCGTATTGCTGATTGGCGTGTTGTCTTTACTGCCGGGGGCAACCCTGACAATGCCGGGCATTGCCGGAATCGTGTTGGCGGTGGGCATGTCAGTCGATGCCAACGTGCTGATCTTTGAACGGATTAAGGAAGAGTTGCGCAACGGGCGCAGCGTGCAACAAGCGATTCACGAAGGCTACAACGGTGCCTTTTCCAGTATTTTCGACGCCAACTTAACCACGATTTTGGTCGCGATTATTTTGTATGCGGTCGGCACCGGACCGGTAAAAGGCTTTGCCATCACCTTGTCATTGGGCGTGGCGATTTCTATGTTCACCGCAATCACCGGCACGCGTGCGATTGTGAACTTCCTGTATGGCGGCAAACGCATTGATAAGTTGTCAATTTAGATTGAGGATTAAATGGTGAATGTAAAAGCAAAACAACCTATTGAAACCGAAAGCGGCATAAAACTGGCACGCAGTGTAATCCCGTTTATGAAATACCGCATTCCCGGCTATATTTTTTCGTTAGCGGTGATAGCCATCAGTTTATTCTTTGTGGTGACGAAGGGATTTAACTGGGGCTTGGATTTTACCGGTGGTACCGTGATCGAAGCCAGCTTCTCCCAACCGGCGGATTTACCGAAAGTGCGGTCTGCATTGGCGGAAAATGATTTCGGCAGTGCGGTGGTGCAGGCTTCCGGTGGCACGCGTGATGTGATGATCCGTTTACCGTCGGAAGACGGCGACACCACGATTGGACCGAAAGTGATCAATATTCTGCAAAGTATTGATGCTCAATCAACTGTGCGCAGTATTGAGTTTGTTGGTCCGAACGTAGGGAAAGAGCTGACCGAAGCGGCGATTTATGCCACGTTGGTAACCTTAATTATGTTGCTGTTGTATGTCGGTCTACGCTTTGAATGGCGTTTGGGAGCCGGCGGGATTTTAGCGTTAGCACATGATGTGATTGTAACCTTGGGCGTATTCGCTGCGTTACAGATTGAAATCGACTTGACTTTCGTGGCAGCGATTCTCTCGGTAATCGGTTATTCTCTGAATGATAGTATCGTGGTATTTGACCGAATCCGCGAAAACTTCCGTAAAATCCGCCGTACTGCGGCACAAGACATTATGGATATTTCTTTGACCCAAACCCTTGCCAGAACTTTGATGACCTCGGCAACCACCTTGGTCGTGGTATTGGCATTGTATATTTGGGGCGGGCCGAGTATTCATAACTTCTCACTTGCCTTATTAATCGGGATTGGTTTCGGTACGTATTCTTCGATTTATATCGCAACCGCACTTGCGCTGGATCTCGGCTTAACACGCGAACACATGCTGCCGCCGAAAGTTGAAAAAGAAGGCGAAGACCAAGAGGCGATTATGCCGTAGGCAGATTTTCGCGGCGATAGTAAAAGCCATATTTGTTCACAAATATGGCTTTCTGTTATATTGAATAAGAAAGGTTATGGCGTCATATTACTGCCGCTGACGCCTTTAAGCGGTTTGCCATCGGCACTGTTAATCAAAACTAAAATACCGAACAACGGGTGGTCAAAATACATCATTTGGTTATCCGTGTAACTGCTTTGGCTTTGATACTGGATAGTGTGCCGTGCCGAGGCGACGGCGGTTTCGGTTTCTTGCTCTTTATCGGAGACCGCGTCAATATCCGGTACAACGGTTGTCACATCTTGTCCGACACTGCCAAAAACCGGCATTAAGCGGGAGGCGCTTTTTTTGTCGTCGTAACTAAAAGCCAGATTGAAATTTAACTCGATTTTATCATCCTGCCACACCGTAAAACGCCCATCCAACGAGGGGAGACGATCCGCGGCTGATTGAATGTGAATCGGCACGGCCAAACTTTGTTGGTTTAGCGCTTGTGTCCAAGCTTGGTGATAAAACGGCACATAGGCATCGTGTTGTTCAAATTTCGTATAAATATCATTGAGCTGCATAGCACTGTCGGGCAATGCGCGTGCGTTGATTTGTGTTTCCGATGGTAAAATGGCATCGGCGGTCGGAATGACCGAGCTGAGTTCCGGGAATTGCTGGTTCAGACTATCGCCGTCTAGCAGGCGTTGGAATGCAATGATCTCCACATTAATTTGCGTGGCATACTCTTCAGCAGCAGTGGCGGATTGCGGCGGATTGTCCGTTGGAATGGCGGCGCTGACCGCACTTTGATGATCGGCGCTTGGGGTTTGTTCCGCATAAACTTGGCTTCCAATCAACATTAGGCTGAGAGATTTTGCAACCAGTGACAAAACGGTTCGGGGTAAACGCATAACAGAGACTCCCATCATAAAAATGCTATAAACAACAACGTCGAATTAACTGGCTTCTGCGCTTTCCGGTGTAGCAGGGACGGTGTCGGGCACCGTTGGCAGGATTAACGGATCCCGGCTTTCCTCTTCTACCGGGGCGGTTTCCAGTTGGCGCGCCGGCGGCGAATATTTGCTCGGTTGATCTTTATCGAGACCTAATAATTTACTTTGTAAGCGTTTAAAACTGCTTTGCGGTGACAACCAAATATCCAAAAACGCCTGATTAAACGCGTTGCCGAATTGCGGTTCCAATACGGTATCATTCAGCACAAAATAACCGGTATCTTCCAAAGCAATATAATTCAGCAAATCTTGCGGTTGAAAATCCGGTAAGCTTTGTTCTAATTTTGCCGCCCACTGGCTTTGTAACTCGGGAGAGACTTGCGGCGCAATATTGCTTAGCTCTTTTTTAATGGTAATCGCAAAGTTTTTGCCTTCGACCGGTTTGGCATAATTCAACGTCAGCATGAGCGGACGTTGGTTCGGTTGGTATTCGCCATTTTCGCTATACAGGGTAATGGTATAGATATGGAAAGGCCCCCAAGTATAGTCAACCGTACCGACCGGCAACCAAGTCGCCGAAGCCAGCTTGCTGAAAAGCAAAAGGAACAGGGGAGTGGCAATTTTTAATAATTTCATAATATAACCGATGAATTACTCGGACAACACAACTTAATGAGATTATAACATAAACGGTGATAAGGTCTAATTTAGCCGGGAATAAAAACGGGATCCGAAGATCCCGTTCTCATCGCGCCAGCGTTATTTTTTCAGGCTGCCGACCATATCTTCAGGACGAACCCACTCTTCAAATTGTTCAGCGGTAACCAAACCAAGGTTAATCGCTTCTTCTTTCAGGGTAGTGCCGTTTTTGTGGGCGGTTTTGGCGATTTTCGCCGCATTTTCGTAACCGATATGGGTATTCAGTGCGGTCACCAACATTAATGAATTTTGCAACTGCATTTGAATGCGAGGGTGATTCGGTTCAATACCAACCGCACAATGCTCGTCGAATGACACACAAGCGTCAGCCAACAGTTGCGCCGATTGCAGGAAGTTTGCCGCCATCACCGGTTTGAATACGTTCAGTTGGAAATGCCCTTGCGTACCGGCGAACGAGATGGTGGTGTCGTTGCCCAACACTTGTGCGCATACCATGGTCAAGGCTTCGCATTGGGTCGGATTGACTTTGCCCGGCATAATCGAGGAACCCGGCTCATTTTCAGGGATTAAAATTTCACCGATACCGGAGCGTGGACCCGACGCCAATAAACGAATATCGTTGGCGATTTTATACAGTGAGACCGCTAATTGTTTTAACGCACCATGGGTTTCCACAATCGCATCATGGGTTGCCAAGGCTTCGAATTTATTTTGCGCAGTCACGAACGGCAAGCCGGTGAATTTGGCGATATATTCCGCCACTTTGACATCATAACCTTGCGGCGTGTTTAAGCCTGTGCCGACCGCCGTGCCGCCTAGCGCCAATTCCGCCAAGTGCGGTAGCGTGTTTTTCAGCGCTTTTAAGCCGAAATCCAATTGCGCCGCATAGGCGGAAAATTCTTGCCCTAAGGTGAGCGGGGTTGCGTCCATTAAGTGGGTGCGTCCGATTTTCACCACATCGTTGAACGCCGCCGCTTTTTCGGCGAAGGTTTTTTGCAAACGCGCCACGCATGGAATGGTGGTTTCCACCACTTTTTTGTAAGCGGCGATGTGCATTGCAGTCGGGTAGGTGTCGTTGGAGGATTGGGATTTATTGACGTCATCATTCGGGTGGATCACGCTTTTTTCGCCCAGTTTACCGCCGTTAAGCACGTGCGCGCGGTTGGAAATCACTTCGTTGACGTTCATATTCGATTGCGTACCTGAACCGGTTTGCCAGATCACGAGTGGGAATTGATCATCCAGTTTATTCGCCAGAATTTCATCACAAGCCTGCCCGATCAGATCGCGTTTTTCCACTGGCAATACGCCTAAATCGGTGTTGGCAAACGCCGCGGCTTTTTTCAGGTAACCGAAAGCTTCGATGATTTCATGCGGCATAGAAGCGGCGGGACCGATTTTAAAATTATTGCGTGAACGCTCGGTTTGCGCCGCCCAATATTTGTCTGCCGGAACTTGAACTTCACCCATAGTGTCTTTTTCGATACGAAATGTCATAGTAATTTCCTCTATTAATAGAATTGGTAACGGAAAAATTTTAACATTACTACCTATTAAGTGGAATGCAAAGGCGATGATCTAAATCATGACAAATGAAGTTTTGTGAGACGAGTCACGAAGTTTGACAAATATTAGGGGGCAAAGGGCGTGTTGAACGCCCTTGCGTTAGCGGTTTGGAGCAGTGGGGCTTAGCGTTGGATTCGAATCACCGCTTGCACGCTTTCCCCTTGCGTCAATTTGCGGCTAATCCGCGACGTTTCAACACATAGCATGGTTTGATAGCCCTTCGGCGACATACTGCCGGTTTTTTTCTGCCACGGATTCCACACCACGATATCCGAGGCATTGATATGTTCAATTTCAATCATCCGCTGTTGGGCTTTATCTTCAATCCGGCTAATCGGATTTTCCGCTGAATAAATGCAATCGGTTTCCTGCGTGAATTGACGAGGCGAAGCGACATTTTCTTGCCGATTATTTAACGTATTAAGTGCGGTTTTCGGCAAGCCGTGTAACGTGGTTTGCGCAATATCGCCGACCTTGAAATAGCTGTGCAACGCCAGTTGCGCTTCTTGTTCGCCATAGTGCGTGAAAGTTAATACGCATTCGCTGCTAAACACCATTTTCAGCTCGGCTTCAACGAGATGATTGTTGTCATACAGCGTGAAGGTTAGCTCGGCTTTGTTATCGCTGACTTGCCATTGACTGAGTTGCCACAGGTTAATCCGTGCATAGCCGTGTGCCGGAGTGCCGTAATCTTTAAACCATGGATAACACACTGGAATTCCCCCGCGGATTGCCACACCCAGTTTAAACGGCTCGATTTCGCTTAACCACAAAAGATCTTCGGTGGCAAAGTGCGGTTGCCAGCTGAGCAAGTGTGCCCCTTGCAAGGCGATCACCGCTTTGCCAAGCGGGTGATCCAGCACGATAACCGGAATTTCATTAATTTGTTGCAGGGAAAGACTCGGGTGGATATGTTTCAGCAGTTGTATGGATTGAAATGACATAATGTAACCCTTTGGAATGGAAAGTAGTTGATATTCTACGCGGATTAAAAGGCTTGGCAATTGGATTTAGTTGTAACTCACATGCCGTTTGTATAATCTCATTTTTTGATTGGTAATTGTTGGAATTCAGCATTTTTTTAATAATGTTTTCCGATTGCTCATCTAAAGCGATATCAAATTTGTACTCCATGGATGACCTCGCTATGATGTTGATTTCAGCCAAGCCGGTTCGCTTGCCAACACCTTGGCATAAATCGGGCAATCCGTTTGGTGTGCGCCGGGCAAGTAGCCTGTGCTCATCAGAAATTCATTGACGATTTCGCCGCCGACGAATTTAAATTGCTTTTTGAATAACTTAACCCAATCGGCAAGGGCGCGAGGATGGTGGTGATCGAGCCAGTTTTTGAACGAACCATACTGCTGTTGTAATAATAAAATTTGCTGTGCGTTATGAATTGCGGCATTGACTTTCAGCCTGTTGCGCACGATACCGGCGTCATTCAACAACCGCACTTTGTCTTCTTCGCTGTAAGCGGCAACAGTGGCAATGTCGAATTGGGCGTAAGCGGCACGGAAATTCTGTTGTTTTTTCAGTATTAACGTCCAACGCAAACCGGCTTGATTGATTTCCAATACCAACCGCTCAAACAGCTCGTTGTCATCACTGATCGGATAACCGTAATGCTGATCGTGGTAGGTTTTATTCGGTTGCTCTTGCCCGGGGGTTAGATTGTTGACGTAATCACAATAACTCATGGTTTTTCCTTATAGTGTAAGGCTACATACAACCGCCACAGCTGCCGCAACGCCAATCTTCTTTATTGACGGCTTGATAGAAATAATGGAAATGTTCTTCGTCCAACGGCACATTCGAGGTGACAAACACGTCCGCCAACCAATCGGCGTTTTCAATAATCCACTCGTCTTCATACAGCCCTTCGCGAAACAGTTCTTCTTCCGGATCCATAAAACTATAGATACCGTTAGTCCCCATATCGTGTTCGCGTTTTTGTTCGGGCAACACCAGCGGCAGCCCTTGATAACTGATTTCCCAGTGCCCGAGGCAAAGCGTGTTGCCGACCGCCGTCCAACGGGCATGAAACGGATTAGACATAATATCGTACTCTTATCTAATAAAAATCAAGCAATATCTTACGCCTGCCAACGGGAATGTTAATGCCTCATAGTTGGTATTTTTATCAGCCGCATTACCTTATTTATTTGCCAAAATAACCGCTCTTTTCGGCGCAGGATAGCCCTCGATGGTTTTGCTGTGGTCGTTTGGATCGAGGAAGTCGATGAGCGATTCGTTTTCCAACCAGTCGGTTTTGCGTTGCTCTGCCAGCGAAGTGGCTGCCACATCAACACAGCGCACATTGCGGAAACCGCACTTTTCCAGCCAATTGATCAGTGCCGCCACCGACGGAATAAAATAGACGTTTTTCATTTTGGCGTAGCGATCTTGCGGCACTAATACACTATTGACATCGCCGTCGATCACCAGCGTTTCCAACACCAATTCGCCGCCTTTGACTAGCTGATCTTTCAGTTGGCTGAGGTGATCGAGCGGCGATTTGCGGTGATAGAGCACGCCCATTGAAAATACGCTGTCAAACGCGGCAAGCGGCTGCATTTGCTCAATGCCCAACGGAATTAAATGTGCACGGCGGTCATTATTCAGCAGTTTGCGCACCGCTTCGAACTGGCATAAAAACAGCTCGGTCGGATCGATTCCGACCACCATTTTTGCGCCCTCGCCGACCATGCGCCACATATGATAACCGCTGCCGCAGCCGACATCTAAAATCGTGCGATCCTGCAGCGGGGCTAAGTGCGGCAGCACCCGATCCCATTTAAAATCGGAACGCCATTCGCAATCAATATGAATGCCGTGCAAGTGATACGGACCTTTGCGCCACGGCATAAGTTGCTTCAAATGATACACAATCCGTTGCTGTTCGCCACCGGACAACGGCGCAGCCGCAACCGCTTCGACCGCACTTTTCAGGTTGATTTCGCCGGCGTTTAGCGCCGGCAAAAATTCAATCACTTTCGCCCATTTTGCATATTCGCCGTGCGCATTTTTTTGCCACCGGCTGAGTTGCAGCGGCAGGGTTTGCAGCCAATCCGACAAATTGGATTGGGCGATTTGTTGATAAAACGGGCGAAAATCAATCATCCTATTTCTCTCATTTTATTGTTTAATCGCTAACATAGAACCAAAATTAAAGCACTGAAACCATAATTCAACCTGCTCAAATCCCACTTCGCGCAACCGCACTTTATGTTGCGGAATCGAATCGGTGCGCATTACATTTTCAAGTGCAGTGCGTTTCTGGCTGACTTCCAACTCGCTATAACCGTTGGCACGCTTGAATTCATGGTGCAGATCGATTTGCAACTCGTTGATAATCGAATCATCAAAACGGAATTTTTCCGACAGCACCAACACGCCGCCGCGATTCAAACCGCGATAAATTTTTTGCAACAGCAAAGTGCGGTCAGCCGGTGGCAGGAATTGCAGGGTGAAATTCAAAATCACCATCGACGCATTTTCAATCTCGATATGGCGAATGTCATCGCACATAATTTCAACCGCACTTTCGCCGTGATAAGCCTCAATATGGCGGCGGCAACGCTCGATCATCGCCGGCGAATTATCCACCGCAATCAGTTTTACATTCGGCTGTTTAATATTGCGCCGCGCCGACAACGTCGCCGCCCCACGCGAACAACCGAGATCGTACACTTGCGTATTCGGCTGCACAAACCGCTGCGCCAGCATGCCAATCGCGGTGATGATATTGGAATAACCCGGCACGGAACGCTGGATCATATCGGGAAAGACTTCGGCAACCGCCTCGTCAAAGGTAAAATCACCGATTTTCTCAATCGGTGCGGAAAATAGCGTATCTTTGTTCATTTTATAGTCAAAATCAGTAAAAGTGCGGTTATTGTACGCAAAAGGCGCAAGGGCGACAAATGCTTTTGTGGGGCAATTTTTTTAGGGTTTGTTGATGTTTGTTTATATTTTGAGTTGTCGTTTAAAATTAGCGCAATCTAGGCGTAAGCCGAAACCAATAGCGAGACTATTGGTGAGGATGACAACGAGGAGTGGCTAATTTTAAACACAACCCGCAGGGCTATGACTCTTTTTCGCCACTACGGCGTTAAAAGCCGTTCGTTTAGAATAACTAAACTTCATGTTTTTTGCCTTGTATTGGCGAAAAATAGTCTAAGCACGGACCATTGCCGCTAAGTAACTTGGCTAAATTCAAGTTAAAACCGGTGCTGGCAGCGGGACAGACCGCACTTGGCAAAAATGAGCTGGTCGAGCCGTGGTTCGAACTGAGCAAAGCGCAAAATCCGCTGACCATTGATTTTAGCCTCGGTTACAACGATCGGGTTGTGTCGCAAATCCGGATTGCGGCGCTGGAATACCTTAAAACAATATCTCGTTCAGCATGAGCGAGGTGGTGATTGATTCCGACACCAACCTGCAAGGCATTGGTGATGTTAAGCTGAGTTGGGATCATCTTGCTCTCTCGGGAAAAGCGGATGATAAAAATTCGCTTAAAAACAATGAATTGAGAATAAGAGGAATAAAACTGGATAGCTTGTTGCAACCGACCCAGTGGCAAGATCTGGCAATCGGCACGCAAACTTTGGCGATCAAAGAAATGGCATTGGCGATTCAGTCGGATGAAGCGAGTGACAGCGTTCCGGTTGACGGACAAGCGACGCCTGAGCAGGATGAAAAAGCACAGCGTGCGGCGCTGACGATTCTAGCGAAAAAGCCGGAATTGCAGTTTTCACCGCTGGCGTGGAGCAACAGCGGCGGTATCAGCCGGTTAACGCTGGATTTGGGGATCAATTTTACCGAGTCAGATAGCGCGGATGAAACGGTAAACCCGGATCCTTTACGCTTTTTGTCCAAATTTGATTTTAATGCGGAAATCGACAAAAAAATGTTACAGCAATCGCTGACCCAGATTGCCAACGTTAAAAGTGAAACAGAACAGGAGAGGTTGACGCCGGAACAAATCACGCAAGAAGCAGATGAAGGCTATCAACATATGTTGCAATTGTTAACCGAAAACAGATCATTTATTGAAACCCCGGAGGCTTTTAGCGCAAAAGCCTTGTTGGAAAACGGGCAATTAAAATATAACGGGGAAGTCGTGCCGCAGGAAACGATCGAGCAAGTGTTTATGACCGCACTTTTTGCCTTGGGGCAGGCGTTTTATAGCGATGACGGTTTGGAATATGACGAGGACTACGCTAATTCGTTATACGATGAAACCGACAGCGAAGCGGCGGCATTTGGTGAAGATGACGACGAGTTGCTCTTACCGAGCGGCGAATACGATTTATCGATTCCGAATTTATCACCGTCGGATTTGCAAGGCTTGCCGCCGGCAATGCCGTAATAATCGTTTTACTCTCTCAGTGCGGTTGTTTGACCGCACTTTTGCTTTCATCTCGCCCAAGCGATAAAGCTGTTCATTCCGGCGTAAAATTCCGTTATAATCCGCCAGTTAATCTTCTCAACTTTTTTCCGTCTTGAGAATCGGGAATTCAATTTAAAATCAGCAAGGAACACAGATTATGATGCGTACACACTACTGCGGCTCGCTAAATCGTAGCCATATCGGACAAGAAGTAACACTGAGCGGTTGGATTCACCGCCGCCGTGATTTCGGGGCGATGATTTTTGTCGATTTGCGTGATCGCGAGGGCATTGTACAAGTGTTTTTTGATCCGGCACAGCAAGCGGCATTTGACGCGGCGGCTACGTTGCGCAATGAGTTTTGTGTGCAAATTCAAGGGGAAGTGATTGCGCGCACGGAAAAAAATATCAATCCGGATATGGCGACCGGCGAAGTGGAAGTGCTGGCGAAAGGGCTGAAAATTTACAATAACGCTGCCGTGTTGCCGTTGGATTTCAACCAAAACAACACCGAAGAACAGCGTTTGAAATACCGTTATTTGGATTTGCGCCGCCCGGAAATGGCGCAACGGATCAAAACCCGTGCCAAAATCACCAGTTTTGTACGCCGCTTTATGGACGAACACGGTTTCTTGGATATCGAAACCCCAATGCTGACCAAAGCCACGCCGGAGGGCGCGCGTGACTATTTAGTGCCGAGCCGGGTGCATAAAGGCAAATTCTACGCCCTGCCGCAATCGCCGCAACTGTTCAAACAATTGCTGATGATGTCCGGTTTCGACCGTTATTATCAAATCGTGAAATGTTTCCGCGATGAAGATTTGCGTGCCGACCGCCAACCTGAATTTACCCAAATCGATGTCGAAACCTCGTTTATGACCGCCGAAGAAGTCCGCGCGGTGATGGAGGAATTGGTACGCGGCTTATGGCAGCAGACTATCGGTGTGGATTTGGGCACGTTCCCGATTATGACTTACGCCGAAGCCATGCGTCGTTTTGGTTCGGACAAACCGGATTTGCGCAACCCGTTGGAGCTGGTCGATGTTGCCGATTTGCTGAAAGAGGTCGAATTTAAAGTGTTTAACGAACCGGCAAATGATCCGAAAGGGCGCGTTGCGGCGTTGCGCGTGCCGAACGGGGCGACGTTGACCCGCAAACAAATTGACGAATATACCCAGTTTGTTGCGATTTACGGCGCGAAAGGCTTGGCGTGGCTGAAAGTGAACGATATCGCCGCCGGCATTGACGGCGTGCAAAGCCCGATTGCCAAATTCTTATCGGCAGAGGTGCTAAGTGCGGTCTTGGCGCGTTTGGACGCGCAAAACGGCGACATTATTTTCTTCGGTTCGGATAGATACAATATCGTGACCGACTCGATGGGTGCGCTGCGTTTGAAAGTCGGCAAAGAGTTAGGCTTGACCCAAGCGGATCAATGGAAACCGCTGTGGGTGATCGATTTCCCAATGTTTGAAATGGGTGACGAGGGCGAATTGGCGGCAATGCACCATCCTTTCACTTCACCGAAAGATTTCACGCCGCAACAACTGGCAGCCGAGCCGACAAGTGCGGTCGCCAATGCTTATGACATGGTGATCAACGGCTACGAAGTGGGCGGCGGCTCGGTACGGATCTTCGATCAAAAAATGCAGCAAACCGTGTTCAATATCTTGGGCATTAACGAACAAGAGCAACAAGAAAAATTCGGCTTCTTGCTCGACGCGTTAAAATTCGGCACGCCACCGCACGCAGGCTTGGCATTCGGCTTGGATCGCCTAACTATGCTCTTGACCGGCACGGACAATATCCGCGACGTAATCGCATTCCCGAAAACCACTGCCGCCGCGTGCTTAATGACCGACGCGCCAAGTTTTGCCAATGAACAGGCGTTGAATGAGCTTGCCTTAACGGTAACGAAAGCGTAAATGTCACGATTTAAACGCCCCGAATCGGTGTTGGTGGTGATCTATGCCACCGATAGCCAACAAGTGCTGATGTTGCAACGTAATGATGATCCTGCGTTTTGGCAGTCGGTGTCGGGCAGTTTGGAGGCGGGCGAAACCGCACTTTGCGCCGCAAAGCGTGAAGTGGCGGAAGAAACAGGGCTAAGTGCGGTCGGTTTGGTCGATTGTCAACAATCCGTTGATTTTGAGATTTTTCCGCAGTTTCGTCATCGTTATGCGCGTGATGTTACCCATTGCCACGAACATTGGTTTTTGTTGCCGTTGGCGCAAGAGTGCGAAGTGCGGTTGAGTGAACATTCGGCGTATCGTTGGGTGACGGCAGAGCAGGCGGTGACGATGGCCAAATCGTGGAACAATGCGGCGGCGATTGAACAATTTTTACTAAAATAAACAAACAGTTAAAAATAAATAGCAAGAGGAAATCAAGATGGCAGGCCATAGTAAGTGGGCGAATATCAAACACCGCAAAGCGGCGCAGGACGCACAACGCGGCAAAATTTTTACCAAATTAATCCGTGAATTGGTGACAGCGGCGAAAATCGGCGGTGGTGACGCAGGCGCGAATCCGCGTTTGCGTGCGGCGGTGGATAAAGCGCTTGCCAGCAATATGACGCGCGACACCATTAACCGTGCGATTGAGCGCGGCGTGGGCGGCGGCGATGATACCAATATGGAGACCCGTGTATATGAGGGCTACGGTCCGGGCGGCACGGCGGTGATGGTGGAGTGTTTGAGCGATAATGCCAACCGCACCATTTCACAAGTGCGCCCGAGTTTCACCAAGTGCGGTGGCAACTTAGGTACGGAAGGCTCGGTCGGCTATCTGTTCAACAAAAAAGGCTTGATTTTGATTGCGCAAGGCGATGAAGACAGCTTAATCGAAGCGGCAATCGAAGCCGGTGCTGATGATGTGCAACCGCAAGATGACGGCAGTTTTGAAATCTATACCGCATGGGAAGAACTGGGCGCAGTGCGCGACGGCATTGAAGCGGCGGGTTTTAAAATTGAAAGTGCCGAAGTGTCGATGATTCCGTCAACCACAGTGGATTTAGATGCCGAAGCCGCACCGAAATTATTGCGCTTGATTGATATGCTGGAAGAGTGTGATGATGTGCAAAACGTGTATCACAACGGTGAAATCAGCGATGAAGTCGCGGCGTTGTTGTAGTTTAGATTTATTTTTTACTGTAATAATTAAATAATGCCCTGAAATCAGGGCATTGCTATATGGAGAAAAATATGGCAAATATTATTAATGCAATCATTAATTTAGTTAGAGAACCACAATTTAGATTGCGTGAATATGCAACAGGTCGAAATCGTGCAAATAACATGGGTGAATCTTTAGAAGAATATATTAAAGATTTATTTGCTGATACGGTAAATGAAAATAACGAACAGATAAGAACTGAAAAAATTTCTTCAACTTTCAGTTACTTAGGTAATCAGAATAATCCTCCAGATATGATTTTAAAGCAAGGTGATGCAATTGAAGTGAAAAAAATTGAGTTGCCTAATTCGAGTCTAGCGTTAAATAGTAGTTATCCAAAAGCAAAACTATTTTCTTCAAATCCAATGCTTAAGAAAGCTTGTCGTGAATGTGATGGTGGTAATTGGATTGAAAAAGATATGATTTATAGCGTTGGTGTAGTTGATAATGATAAATTAACCTCTTTATGTTTCGTTTATGGTGATGATTATTGTGCTACACAAGATGTTTATGAACAAATTAAAATGTATATAAAAAAAGGGATCACTCAAATTGAAGATGTTGAATTTTCTGAAACTAAGGAATTAGGTCGAGTAAATAAAGTTGATCCATTAGGAATTACCTATCTAAGAATTAGAGGTATGTGGGGGATTGAAAATCCATTTACGGTTTTTAATTATATTTATACTAGGAATCCTAATTGCTCCTTTAATTTTATGGCAATTATTAATGATGAGAAGTTCAATTCATTGGAAAATAAATCTGATTTACTTTCTAACGTGGAGAAAAATGATTCATTGGTTATTAATGATATTAAGATTAAAGACCCTAATAATCCAGCTAAACTAAAAAATGCAAAGCTAATTACCTTTTCATATAGTGAGGCATGATGAATATTGTTAGTTTATTTTCAGGAGCAGGTGGTTTAGATTTAGGCTTTGAGCAGGCAGGATTTAAAATTATCTTTGCAAATGAGTATGATAAAACAATTTGGGCTACTTATAAGAAAAACCATTCAGCTTATTTAGATACCCGAGATATTAGAAAAATATTATCAAATGATATTCCAGATTGTGATGGAATTATTGGAGGACCACCCTGTCAATCTTGGTCTGAAGCAGGATCATTGAAAGGCATTAATGATCTTCGAGGACAGTTATTTTTTGATTACATTCGTATCATTCGAGAAAAACAACCTAAATTTTTTCTAGCTGAAAATGTAGTTGGAATGATGTCTAAAAGGCATGAAGAGGCAGTTGAGACTATCAAAAAGATGTTTATTGACTGCGGGTATAATCTTACGGTTAATTTAGTCAATGTATCTGATTATGGCATTCCACAAGATAGAAAACGTGTTTTTTACATTGGGATAAGAAAAGATTTGGATAAGGATTTCAAATTCCCAGTTAATACATCAGTAAAAAGAACATTGAAAGATAGTATTTTTGATTTAAAGGATAGTGCTAAACCAGCACGAATCAAAAATAAAGCTAATCGAAATTTAGAAATATTAAATCATGAGTATTTTGAAGGTGGATTCTCGACTATTTTTATGAGCAGAAATAGGGTTCGTCAATGGGAAGAGTTTGGTTTTACGGTTCAGGCTAGTGGACGACAAGCACAATTACACCCACAAGCACCAATAATGCCTAAGATCGATAAAAATAAGCATATTTTTGCTGAAGGATATGAATATTTGTATCGAAGAATGACTGTTCGTGAATGCGCGAGAATTCAAACATTCCCAGATGATTTTGAATTCATTTATGATAGTGTAGATACTGGTTATAAAATGGTGGGCAATGCTGTTCCAGTTGAAATGGCAAAAATTATTGCAAGTAGTATAAAAGAGCAAATTTTTCTATGACAATCATTCTAGGTATTGACCCCGGCTCGCGTGTTACAGGCTACGGCGTGATTCGGCAGAACGGGCGTAAGTTGGAATACCTCGGCAGTGGGGCGATTCGTACCGCAGTTGAGGATTTGCCGCTCCGTTTAAAGCGGATCTATGCCGGTGTGAGTGAGATTATCACCCAGTTTCAGCCGGACATGTTTGCGATAGAGCAGGTGTTTATGGCGAAAAACCCCGATTCCGCTTTGAAATTGGGGCAGGCGCGCGGGGTGGCGATAGTCTGCGCCACCAATTTTGATCTGCCGGTGTTTGAGTATGCGGCGCGTTTGGTGAAACAAACGGTGGTCGGCAGCGGGGCGGCGGACAAAGTGCAAGTGCAGCATATGGTCACTCGGATTTTAAACCTGTCGGCACAGCCGCAAGCCGATGCCGCCGATGCGTTGGCGATTGCGATCACCCACGCCCACAGTTTGCAGCATTCCCTCCAAATCGGCAAAACCGCCAGCACCGCACTTCAAGCTGAAAAGTGCGGTTTGAGTCTGAAAGCCCGTTACAGCCGCGGACGTTTTCGCTTAAAAGCTGAAAAATAACTGGTTATTTATACAGTTTTATTTTATGCTATGCCACATCATACGAATTAAAGAGACATCATTATGATCGGACGTCTACACGGCACATTATTGGAAAAACAACCGCCTGAAATTTTGCTTGATGTGCAAGGCGTTGGCTATGAGTTGCTACTGCCGATGACCAGTTTTTACCACTTGCCGGAAGTCAATCAAAGCGCAACCCTGTTCACCCATTTGGTGGTGCGCGAAGATGCGCATTTATTGTTCGGCTTTGCCAGCAAGCAAGACCGCACTTTGTTCCGTGAACTGATTAAAACCAACGGCGTCGGGCCAAAACTGGCGTTGGCGATTTTGTCGGCAATGTCGGTCGATGAGTTCGTTTTTGCGATTGAACGCGAGGAATTATCCAAATTGGTGAAAATTCCCGGGGTCGGTAAAAAAACGGCTGAACGGTTATTGGTTGAATTAAAAGGCAAATTTGCCAATGTCAAAAAAGCCGATTTCTTTGTGCAGCTGCCGGGCGGCAGCCGTCACGAATTGGATTCGAGCGCACCGAATTATGAAGATGATGCGGTGGCGGCGTTGGTGGCACTGGGCTATAAACCGCTTGATGCGGAAAAAATGGTGAAGCGGATCGCGAAACCGGAATTCACCAGCGAGCAGTTGATCCGTGAAGCGTTAAAAGCGGCGTTATAAATAGGGTAAAAGAGCGGTATGATTGAAGCAGATCGGATTATCAGCGCAAGCGAAATCGGCGAAGAAGATGTATTGGATCGCGCGATTCGCCCCAAATTGCTGAAAGATTATGTCGGGCAGCAAGCGGTGCGTGAGCAGATGGATATTTTTATTCGGGCGGCGAAATTGCGCCAAGACGCGCTCGACCATCTGTTGATTTTCGGCCCGCCGGGTTTGGGTAAAACCACGCTTGCCAATATTATCGCCAATGAAATGGGGGTGAATATCCGCACCACTTCCGGCCCGGTATTGGAAAAAGCCGGTGATTTGGCGGCAATGTTGACCAATCTGGAAGCGCATGATGTGCTGTTTATTGATGAAATTCATCGTCTCTCACCGGCGATTGAAGAAGTACTGTATCCGGCAATGGAAGATTACCAACTGGATATTATGATCGGCGAAGGCCCTGCGGCGCGTTCGATTAAACTGGATTTACCGCCGTTTACCCTTGTCGGCGCAACCACGCGCGCCGGTTCATTGACTTCCCCGCTGCGCGATCGTTTCGGGATTGTGCAGCGCTTGGAATTTTATTCGGTTAAAGATTTGACTTCAATCGTGGCTCGCAGTGCCAACTGCTTAAACCTGCACATCGTTGAAGGGGCGGCATTGGAAATTGCCCGTCGCTCACGCGGCACGCCGCGTATTGCCAACCGTTTGCTGCGTCGCGTACGTGATTATGCCGATGTGAAAAATAACGGTTTAATCAGTATCGAAATCGCTCAAGCGGCATTGAAAATGTTGGATATTGACGCTAAAGGCTTTGATTACATGGATCGCAAATTGTTAAGTGCGGTGGTGGAGCGGTTTGACGGCGGACCTGTCGGTTTGGATAGTCTGGCGGCGGCAATCGGTGAAGAACGGGAAACCATTGAAGATGTGCTAGAGCCGTATTTGATTCAGCAGGGGTATTTGCAGCGTACTCCGCGCGGACGGATTGCGACGTCAAAAACCTATCTGCATCTCGGACTGGATACAGATAAGGCTTAGCCGTTAAAAATCATTAAGGTTGCAGTTGTTGTTTCTTGATGTTGTTGAGGGCAACTAAACCTTTATCACAACTTTTAATTTGCACTTCGCGTTCTAAAGCCAAGATTTGTTTTTTGCTTTGTGACAATTTGCTTTTAATGTTGGCAAATTGGGTATGGGTTCCCGGTTGTTTTTCCGCTTCTTTGATCAATTGTTCTGTTTCGCTGAAAAGTTGATTACATTGTTGAGGGATACTGCCAGCTTCAATAATTTGATTTTTTGTCGTTGTGGTATTGGCGGATACACCGATACTAAACAATGCGATACTTGCAGTGAACAGAAATTTTTTGAACATTTTTTGCCCTTTTCTCAGTGAGAATATAAAAAATAACGCAATAAAACAGAGTTTATTTTTTGGTTTGTTGCTATGCGTTGAACGAGAATATTTCTTAATTATAAAAACCTTCCACAACATAGCAAAACAGGATAAAAATGTCTATAAAATCAGCGTAAAAATTTGTGAAAGAGGCGTAATAACCAACTTTATTAATCGGGTATGCGTATAAAAAATAGCAATAATTTCAAAAAATTGATTTGTATCATAATGGCATTTTAGACGAAGATCGCATTTTTTGAGATATCTCCCAAAATGTAGCGGAAAAAGTAAATTTTATGTTTTTAATGCGTGAATTACAGAGTATCATAAGCGGGAAGGAATCGGGCTTTTTTGAAGATTTATCTAAATGTGTTGTTATAAGCCGTTTAGATAAGTGTTTGGGAAGGCCGATTTTATGACATCGGTATATTATTTGGTGTCAATGGGGTGATTACAAAAGTAATCAATGTCAGAGGAACTTGTAGTATATACAAGGAGTTGAGATGTTAGATATTGTTGAACTCTCGAGATTGCAGTTTGCATTAACTGCTCTGTATCACTTTTTGTTCGTACCGCTCACATTAGGACTTTCCTTTATTCTTGTGATTATGGAAACCCTGTATGTCGTGACCGGCAAAGAAGTGTACAAAGATATGACCAAATTCTGGGGTAAATTATTTGGTATTAACTTTGCGTTAGGGGTAACAACCGGGATTACAATGGAATTCCAGTTTGGTACCAACTGGTCATATTATTCGCATTATGTCGGCGACATCTTCGGTGCGCCTTTGGCTATTGAAGCATTATTAGCCTTCTTTATGGAATCGACTTTCGTCGGGTTGTTCTTCTTTGGTTGGGACAGACTCTCTAAAGGCAAACACTTGATGGCGACTTATTTAGTGGCATTCGGTTCTAACTTATCCGCCATGTGGATTTTGGTGGCGAATGGCTGGATGCAGAATCCGATTGGTTCCGAATTTAATTTCGAAACCATGCGAATGGAAATGACCAGCTTTATGGATTTATGGCTGAACCCGGTCGCACAAAGTAAATTCTTACATACCTTATCTGCAGGTTATGTTTGCGGTGCGATTTTCGTGCTCTCCATCAGTTCTTACTACATTCTGAAAGGTCGCGATTTAGGCTTTGCCAAACGCTCGTTTTCAGTGGCCTCTTCTTTCGGCATGATTGCGATTATTGCGGTATTGTTGATGGGAGATGAATCCGGTTATGAAATCGGACAAGCGCAACCGGTCAAACTGGCGGCAATGGAAGGCGAGTGGCATACTGCGCCGGCGCCGGCAGATTGGAATATGGTGATTATTCCGAACGAAGCCGAAATGAAGAATGATTTCGCGATTCAAATTCCTTACGCCGCCGGGATCATCGCAACCCGCTCTTTAACCAAAGAAATCACCGGGTTGACAGAACTGCGTGAAATCAATGTACAGCGCGTGCGTAACGGGATCATCTCTTACGGCTTGTTACAAAAATTGCGGAACGGTACGGCAACGGAAGAAGATAAAGAACTGTTCAAGGTTTACCAAAAAGATCTTGGTTTCGGCTTATTGTTAAAACCTTACACAGACAATGTATTGGATGCGACGGAAGAACAAATTCAACAAGCTGCTAGCGATACGATTCCGAAAGTCGGTCCGACCTTCTGGTCATTCCGCGTGATGATGTTTGCCGGTGGTTTGATGTTATTGTTGTTGATTGGCGCATTTGCGCAAACCGCACGTAAAACGATTGGCAATAGCCCGTTATTGTTAAAAGGATTGCTGTACGGTTTACCATTGCCGTGGATTGCGATTGAAAGCGGTTGGTTCTTGGCGGAATATGGTCGTCAGCCATGGGCTATTTATGAAGTGTTACCGGTCGGTGTGGCAAACTCTGCCCTAACAACAGGTGATTTGTGGTTCTCAATCGGTTTAATCTGTGCGTTGTACACGATTTTCCTGATTGCAGAAATGTATCTGATGTTCAAATACGGACGTTTGGGCCCAAGCTCATTAAAAACCGGCCGTTATCATTTTGAACAAACAGCGAAATAAGTAGGAGCCTAATCATGATTGACTACGAAATTCTACGCTTTATTTGGTGGCTGCTTGTTGGGGTTCTGCTTCTCGGCTTTGCAGTGACTGATGGCTTTGATATGGGCGTATTAACCTTATTGCCGTTTGCCGGTAAAAAAGAGGTTGAAAAACGCATTATGATCAACTCGATTGCTCCGCATTGGGACGGTAACCAAGTATGGTTGTTGACCGCCGGCGGTGCGATGTTTGCCGCCTGGCCGATTGTTTACGCAACCTCTTTCTCCGGTTTCTATATCGCGATGATTTTGGTGTTGGCCGCATTATTTTTCCGTCCGGTCGGATTGGAATATCGCGCTAAAATTGAAAATCCGAAATGGCGCACCGCTTGGGATTGGGGCTTGTTTGTCAGTGGCTTTGCCCCGTCATTGGTGTTCGGCGTGGCATTTGGTAACCTGCTGCAAGGCGTACCGTTTGAATTCAACGATATCCTGCAAGTGAAATATACCGGTTCATTCTTTGAATTGCTCAATCCGTTTGCGCTACTGTGCGGTTTGGTCAGCTTGTCAATGTTGACGACACAAGGGGCTGCATGGTTACAAATGAAAACCACGGCGGAATTGCGTGATCGCGCTCGCGTTATCACTCAAGTCGGCGCATTTGCAACCGTCATCACTTTTGTGCTTGCAGGGGTGTGGCTGTTGTTCAAAGACGGTTATGTTGTCACCGGCGTAATTGATAAGAACGCTCCTTCTACCCCGTTGGGCAAAGAAGTGATTTTGGAAACCGGTGCGTGGTTCAATAATTTCAAAGAAATGCCCGTGCTATGGCTGTTGCCGATTTTGGCGGTCGCCGGTGGGTTATTGAATATCGTGTTTTCTAAAGCCAACCGTTCCGGATTTGCATTCTTGTTCTCGTCATTGACGATGGCCGGTGTGATTTTCACGTTCGGGGTATCGATGTTCCCGTTCATTATGCCGTCAATCACACATCCGAATACCAGCTTGTTGATGTGGGATTCAACTTCAAGTCACTTAACCCTGATGATTATGTTTGGTCTGACTTTAATCTTTGTGGTTATATTACTGGCTTACACCATTTGGGCATATGCCAAAATGTTCGGACGTATCGACAGTGACTTTATCGAAGAAAATAAAAACTCACTATACTAACAAAGAGGAAGAATTATGTTTTATGTAGCTTGGGTTTTAGGCGTATTATTAGCGGTTTTCTTTGCGGCGATTGTAACAATCAGCATTGAAAAAACCGGCAAATTTGATGAGTAACTATGATTGATAAACTCTATCAACTGGTAAATAAGGGCTCTTATCGAGCCCTTTCATTTATCTTGGCAATCGCACTGATGTTATCAATCTTTTTTCATGCGAAAAAATTTGCCTTGGCGTTAGGTGGCCCGTCTCCTTTATTTACCCTGTTTCTAATCTGGGGGACATCGATACTGTGGATTCATGGGCTTGGATTGCAAATACGCAAAACGCGTTGGAAAGGTTTTTTTAATCCTTTCATCGGTTATTTGGCGGCGTTATTTGGGGCCATCTATATTTATTTTATCTGAATCAGCAAAGTGCGGTAGGGGCAATCTGATCCCGTACCGCACTTTAATCATCTCTGTGTTATTTTATTATCTGATAATTATTTTCCGATATGAAATAATTAATCGCAAGCCAGTGTTTTTATCTTTACCTCTTCTTGTCATTAAAAATATTCTTGTTAATTCGCTAGGCGATCACTAGACAAGTATCAAACTATTCTTGATAATAGCGGCTTTGGGATCATGTGGGATATCGTTATGCAAAAGATACCAATCAGAGTTTATTACGAAGATACGGATGCCGGTGGTGTGGTTTATCATGCGCGTTATCTCCATTTTTTTGAAAGAGCAAGAACGGAATTTTTGCGTAATCTGGGTTTTGAACAGCAGCAGCTATTACAACAGTTTCAGCTGGCATTTGTGGTGCGCAGTATGCAAATTGATTATCGTATTGCGGCTAAATTGGATGACTGTTTGACGGTTGAAACAACCGTCAGCCAAGTCAAGAAAGCAAGTATTATTTTTGAGCAGAAATTATTCAAGCAAGATGAATTATTGTCAAACGCAACTGTCTTAGTTGCATCAGTTAATTTATCCAAAATGAAACCGGAGCCGATGCCTGAGACGATCAGAACGGCTTTGGGAGGCAAGTAATTACAGTATTTTAGTATGGACTAATCGGGGTTTATTGATGTCAACAGAGTTAAATTTTTTGGCACTTTTTTTAGAAGCAAGTGTTATCGTTCAGATTGTCATTGCAATCTTGATCATTTTTTCTATTATGTCGTGGGCAATTATTATCCAGCGGAGCGGCATTTTACGCCAAGCATTAAAATCTTCCGCGGCGTTTGAAGATCGTTTCTGGTCTGGCGAAGATTTGAATAAATTGTATGATGGCATGGATAACCGTCGCGACGGCTTAAGCGGCAGCGAACAAATTTTTTATGTCGGTTTCAAAGAGTTTTTACGTTTGCAACAAACTGCTTCAAGTACACCGGAATCCATCATCCAAGGAACGACGCGTGCGATGAACTTGACCTTGAACCGTGAAATCGAAGAAGTGGAAAACCGCATTCCTTTTTTGGCAACGGTGGCTTCAATCAGTCCGTATATCGGTTTGTTCGGGACGGTATGGGGAATTATGCACGCATTTATGGCGTTAAGTAATGTAAAACAAGCTACGTTGCAAATGGTCGCGCCGGGGATCGCCGAAGCTTTGATTGCGACGGCAATCGGTTTGTTTGCGGCAATTCCGGCTGTAATGGCGTATAACCGTTTGAGCTTGCGCGTCAGCAAATTAGAGCAAAATTATGCTAACTTCATTGACGAGTTCACTACCATTCTGCACCGTCAGGCATTTGCCAAAAAAAGTGCTAATTAATTTTCCGCACAGTATATCGTAGAGGATAAGAGGATATTATGTCGTATAGACGCAAACGTCGTGATATGAAGTCGGAAATTAACATCGTTCCTTTCTTAGACGTGTTGTTGGTATTATTGTTAATCTTTATGGCAACGGCACCGATTATCAGTCAGAGTGTACAGGTCGAATTGCCGGATTCGGTGGATAGCCAGTCGGTTTCCAATGAAGATAAAGTCCCTGTCATTTTAGAAGTTGCCGGAGTCGGGCAATATACGCTTGCAATTAATGGCGAGCGTAATGAGAATCTGACCGAAGAAATGGTGACCGAAATGGCAAAACAGGAGTTTGATAAAGATAATAATACGCTGTTCTTGGTTGGCGGAGCTAAAGATGCGCCTTATGAAGAAGTGATTAACGCGTTGAATTTATTACATCTTGCCGGTATTAAATCTGTTGGTTTAATGACCAATCCTTTATAAATTATCAGTACGGGATCAGCAGTGCAGACAGAGAAAACACAGAAATTAAACCGTGCCGTTCTGATTTCCACCATTTTGCACGGATTACTGTTCGGAATCCTGATTTTGGGCTCCTTATGGTATAAGTATATGCCGGCTGCCGGTGGCGGCGAAGGTGAAGGCGATGTAATGGGCGCGGTGATGGTGGATACCGGCGCTGCCGCTCAAGAATGGGGGCGGATAAAACAACAGCAAAAAGGTGATGTTGATAAAGCCAAACGTCAAGAATTAGAACAACAGGAGCAGCAGCAGCGTCTACAGGAACTGGAAAGACAGCAGCAGGCAGAACAGCAGCGCCAGCAGGAGCTGGAAAAGCAACAATTGGAAAAACAGCAAGCGGAACAGCGTCGGCAAGAACAACGGGAACAGCAACGCCGTGAGGCGCAGGCAAAAGCGGAGCAGGCTAAACAAGAAGAAATTGCTCGTCAGCAGCGTATTGCCAAAGAAGCTGAAGCAAAAAGAATTGCAGAACAGGCGAAACTGAAAGCAGACGCAGAGGCTAAACGTTTAGAAGCGGCAGCAAAAGTCAAAGCAGAGCAAGAGGCGCAAGCGGCGGCAGCC
Organism: Testudinibacter sp. P80/BLE/0925; assembly: GCF_053570785.1. The sequence goes on from NZ_CM131636.1 coordinate 1,720,292, forward strand.
AAAGCAAAAGCTGAAGCCGAGACTAAAGCGAAGCTCGCAGCAGAAGCTAAGGCAAAAGCCGAATCCGAAGCGAAAGCCAAGGCGGCTGCGGACGCTAAGGCAAAAGCCGAGTCCGAAGCGAAAGCCAAGGCGGCTGCGGACGCTAAGGCAAAAGCAGAGTCTGAAGCGAAAGCCAAGGCGGCTGCGGACGCTAAAGCTAAAGCCGACGCCGCTGCAAAAGCCAAAGCGGCTGCCGCAGAAAAAGCTGCGCAACAGGCGGCTCTAGACGACTTTATGAATAGCGGTACGATTGGCGGTGGTTCAGCCGCTAAGGGCGGCAATCAGAATAAAGGCGGCACAACGGGCAGCGGAGCGGGAACGGTGAGCGGGGCTGATGGAGCGCGTGCCGGTGATGAATACGCCGGCGTGATTAAACGTACAATCAAACGTCGTTTTATCCGTGATGCGAGCTTTGCAGGAAAAACCTGTAGTATCAGAATTTCATTGGCGCGGGACGGAACTATTTTGAATTATCAAAAGATTTCAGGTTCGGATGACATTTGTAATTCGGCATTAAGGGCGGTTGCCAATACTAAAAAAGTACCGGCGGCACCTTCTGACGCCATTTATAATCGGTATAAAACTCCAATTATTGATTTTGATTTAAAATAAGATCAATTATGACAATGTGTTTAATATAGGGGATTTAAATGAAATATATTACTCGGATAACGGCAATATTAGCATTGGTGTTGGTATTGGTGAGCAATATTGTACGGGCGGAAGAGATCCGAATCGTGATCGATGAAGGGATCGACAGTGCGCAACCGATTGCAGTTGTGCCGTTTAAATGGAATGGGCCGGGTTCAGCACCGGCAGACATTGCGGATATTGTCGCAGCGGATTTGCGCAATAGCGGAAAATTTAGCCCGATTCCGGTCAGCAGAATGCCGCAAACCCCGTCTTCCGCAGCCGAAGTGAATCCGGAAGCTTGGGCGGCATTGGGCTTGGCGGAAATTGTGGTCGGACAAATCACCCCGACAGGTTCCGGGTATAACATTGCTTACCAGTTGGTGGATACCATCGGTGGTTCAGGCGCAGCCGGTTCAGTCTTATTGCAAAACAGCTATACTATCCCGAACAATAACCAATTGCGTTATGGCGCGCACACAATCAGTGATGAAGTATTTGAAAAATTAACCGGTATTCGCGGCGCATTCAGAACGCGTATTGCTTATGTAGTGCAGCGTAATGGCGGTAGCACACCGTATGAATTGCACGTTGCCGATTATGACGGACGCAATCAATTCGTCGTTAACCGCAGTTCACAACCGATTATGTCACCAAGCTGGTCGGCAGATGGCAAACAATTAGCCTATGTCAGCTTTGAAAACCGCAAATCACAATTAGTGGTTCAAAATTTAGGTTCCGGTTCACGTAAAGTGGTTGCCTCGACACCGCGTCACAACGGTGCTCCGGCATTCTCTCCGGACGGAACCCGTTTGGCGTACGCTTCTTCCCGTGACGGGCAACTGAATATTTATGTGATGAATCTGGCGTCAGGTCAAACCACACAATTGACCAGCGGTGCAGGCAATAACACCGAGCCGAGCTGGTCACCGGACGGACAATCGATCGTCTTCACTTCCGACCGTGGCGGCAGCCCGCAAGTGTATATGATGAGTGCTTATGGCGGTGGTGCGAGCTATGTCGGCGCAGGTGGCAGAAGTTATAGCGGTCAGATTACCTCTGATGGCAAAAATCTAATCATGATCTCTGCGGATCATATTGTCAAAAAAGATTTGGCAACGGGAAGCGTAGAGGTTCTGGGATCAACTTTCCTGGATGAAAGTCCAAGTGTTTCACCTAACGGAATCATGATCATTTATAGCTCTACCCAAGGGCTTGGGAAAGTGTTACAATTGGTGTCCGCTGACGGACGCTTTAAAGCTAGGTTACCAGGTGCGGACGGGCAAATTAAGTTCCCAGCTTGGTCTCCGTTTCTTACTAAAAACTAAGGAGTAATTAAAATGAAAAAACTTGCAAAAGTTCTGATGGTTGCTGCACCTGCATTCGTATTAGCTGCTTGTAGCAGTTCTTCTGATGATTCTGCTGCTCAAGGTCAATTATACGGTAACTATACTGCTGAAGATTTACAACAGCGTTATAACACCGTGTATTTCGGTTTTGATCAATACAACATCGAAGGTCAATATCAACAACTGTTGGATGCACATTCTCTGTACTTGACTGCAACTCCGGCAAGCAAAGTATTGGTTGAAGGTAACACCGATGAGCGCGGTACTCCGGAGTACAACATCGCGTTGGGTCAACGTCGTGCAGACGCAGTAGTAAACTACCTGACAGGCAAAGGCGTCTCCGGTTCACAACTTTCCACCGTTTCTTATGGTGAAGAGAAACCGGCTGTTTTGGGTCACACAGAAGCAGATTATGCGAAAAACCGTCGTGCGGTGTTAGCATACTAATTTGTAACGTAGCTTAAAGCTGTAAAACAACCTCGATATTTATCGGGGTTGTCTTGTTTTCGGCATAAGGAAATTATACGTGTCGTGCCGATCTTCGGCAGAATAAAAAAATAAGCGGTAAGATTGTAGATAAATCAGGCAAGCGGAAAAAAAATATAAATTTTTGATTGATAACTTCCGCAAAATGAGTATTATAGTGCCTCGTTACAAACGAGGGGTCGTTAGCTCAGTCGGTAGAGCAGCGGACTTTTAATCCGTTGGTCGAAGGTTCGAATCCTTCACGACCCACCACTCTCTTGTAACAGCCACTTAAAGTGGGTCGTTAGCTCAGTCGGTAGAGCAGCGGACTTTTAATCCGTTGGTCGAAGGTTCGAATCCTTCACGACCCACCATTTAAATTGCAATCTCCCAAGCGGGTCGTTAGCTCAGTCGGTAGAGCAGCGGACTTTTAATCCGTTGGTCGAAGGTTCGAATCCTTCACGACCCACCACTTAAATTGCAATCTCCCAATCGGGTCGTTAGCTCAGTCGGTAGAGCAGCGGACTTTTAATCCGTTGGTCGAAGGTTCGAATCCTTCACGACCCACCACTTGTCTATTCCTCAACTTTATTTTTGCGTAAGATCAAAAAGTTATATTTTTCTTGTATCTCGTGGATGAACAATCTGGACGAGAGGCATATAATAGTTGTTCTTTGGTTTGTTTTATAGGACAAGTTGTCAATGTTCGCTCTACAGGAAGCCGCAAAGAGCGGTTTGTTTTCCCGTCAGCACTGGTTGAATAATATTATTGCCGGGATCATCGTCGGGATTGTTGCTTTACCGCTCGGCATGGCGTTTGCGATTGCGTCCGGTGCGAAGCCGGAACAAGGCATCTATACCTCGATTATTGCCGGTTTCTGTACCGCAGTGTTTGGCGGTAGCCGTTTGCAAATCAGCGGTCCGACCGGGGCATTTATCGTGGTGTTGTCGGGGATCACTGCGCAATACGGCATTGAAGGCTTGCAAGTAGCCACCTTAATGGCGGGGGTGATTTTATTGGCATTCGGCTTAACCCGCATGGGCGCGATTATCAAATATATTCCCTCACCGGTTATCGTCGGCTTCACCGCCGGTATCGGTGTGATCATCTGGGTCGGACAATGGCAGGATTTTTTCGGTTTACCCAGTGTCAGCGGGGATCATTTCCACTTAAAACTGTTCCATTTAATTCAAGCGTTTCCGCAATTTCATTTCACAACCGCACTTTTAGCCGTCACCGCGTTGCTGCTGGTGCTTTACAGCAGCAAAATTCCCGGTTGCAAACGGATTCCCGGACCGTTAATCGCCTTATTGGTGATCAGCATGGTGCAATATCTATTTCAATTTGACGGTGTCCGCACTATCGGCACGGCATTTGGCGGCATTCCGCAAGGCTTGCCCGAATTTAAACTGCCGACCCTCAGTTGGACAAAAATGATTGAGTTGATTGGGCCTGCGTTTACCATTGCGATGTTAGGGGCGATCGAATCCTTACTATCGGCAGTGGTTGCCGACGGCATGGCGGGCACGCGCCACAATTCCAATCAGGAATTGGTCGGACAGGGCATTGCCAATATTGCTGCGCCGTTATTTGGCGGCTTTGCCGCCACCGGCGCAATTGCACGCACCGCAACCAATATCCGTAACGGCGCAACCAGCCCGCTTGCCGGAATTGTACATTCGCTCACATTGATCGTGATATTATTGGCGTTGGCACCGCTTGCCGTCCATATTCCATTGGCAGTCTTATCCGCGATTCTATTCGTTGTCGCATGGAATATGAGTGAAGCGAAACGCTTTATCAAAATGATCAAACGCGCGCCGAAAAGCGATGTTGCCATTTTGCTGATTACCTTCGGCTTGACCGTATTTGCCGATTTAGTGGTGGCGGTGAATATCGGCGTGATTCTAGCGACCTTATTGTTCCTGCGCCGTATGGCGGGCAGTGTGGAGGTTAAGCGGGTATCGCAAGCGGATTTGCTGGCGCGTATCGGTGAAGAGCCGTTACCGGAAGAATTACTGGTGTTTACCGTTGAAGGTCCTTTCTTCTTTGGTGCGGTTGAAAATTTTGACCGTGCGCTTGCCGATAGCCAGACTTACCCGAAATACTTGATCATCCGCCTGAAATGGGTGCCTTTCATTGATATCACCGGCATGCAGAGTTTGGAAAATGTGGTGTGCAACTTACAAAAACAAGGGGTGACCGTGATGTTATCCGGCGCCAACCATAATGTGACCCAAAAGTTGCGTCGCGGCGGCATTATCCAATTAGTCGGCGAACACAATGTGTTTAAACTGTTTGACGACGCCTTGCGCACCGCACAAAGCGAATTGCGCCAGCGTGAGGATAGTCCGGAGTAAAACAGGGTTAAAGTGCGGTTTGATAGTCGTGGCGCCAATCGGTTTAGGTTGGCATTAGGCTATCGTGATCTTTGTTATTCTATTTGCCGGTTTACTTTAACGACCGTTCTTTGTAAAAATTCAAAGAACGGTTTTTTATGTATTTCGTTTTATTTTTCTTTGATTTAGTCTACTTGATTTTGTTTATCTGATTCAATCAATGTGATCTTTTTTCTTTTATTTGATCGTCATCACAAAATAACGATTTCTTTTCTTGATCCCGAAGAAATTATTTGCTTTAATTCGCCAGCTACGAACAATTAACGATAATAATTATCATTGATGTAAAAAAGATGAGATGTATTTTTATTAACTTTTAGGTGTTACAATGAATAACGGAAAAAGACAAAAGCTTCATTTTAAAATGAAGCCACTATCACATATAGTGGCTTTAACCCTCCTTGGACAATTGGCTTATCATCAAGCGGCTTATGCAAACGAAGATGAGCAGTTAGACGAAATCCGCGTGGTCGGCAGTATCGGCGAGATCAGCAAATCCCAGCGCAATATCAGCCGTGTGGTGAAAAATGCCGAGCAATTACGGCGTGAACAAGTGAATGATATTCGCGATTTAACCCGTTATGATCCGGGCATTGCCGTGAACGAGCAAGGCAGCGGCGCTTCTGCCGGTTATTCGATCCGTGGCGTGGATAAAGATCGGGTTGCTATTTTGGTGGATGGGATTTCGCAGGCGCAGAATTATATGCCGCGTTCCAATTATGCGGAACGTTTTAGCGGCGCCAAGAATGAAATTGAATTTGAAAATATTAAAGCGGTAGAAATCAGTCAAGGGGCAAACTCGGTAGCTGCAGGCAATTCGGCGTTAGGCGGGGCGGTGATGTTTGTGACCAAAGATCCGAGCGATGTGATCAAACCCGACCAAAATTGGGGCGTAAATCTTAAAAGCAGCTACAGTAGCAAAGACCAGCGTTGGGGCAATTCGATTGCCGCTGCAGGGCAGGCAGGCGGTTTTTCGGCGTTATTACAATATACCCGCCGTGACGGACATGAAATCAAATCGCATTCCGATACACCGTCGCAAACGCTGGATCGTTTGTATCCCACCGAATATCAATATGAAGATTTGCGCAAGTCCGGTTGGACAAGTGCGGTCAGACCGGCACATTTTCCACAAACCGAGGGTTGTTTAGAGGGGCATTCACCGGCGAACTGCATTCAAAGCTCAACCTATGCCCCGAATGACGTTTACGGTTTGACACGCAATGCGGCAAATCCGATGGACTACCGCTCCGATTCTGCTTTTGGTAAATTCCAATATGAATTTAATCCGTCACATAAAATCGGGTTTGTATTTGAAAACACCAAGCAGCGTTATGAGATTGAAGACAGGGCAAATAGGGCAAAACCGTTTTATCGCAATTATAAAGACAGCGGCGCAAGCAATGACAGCACCGACTGGAAACACAGACCGCTTTTCCCGCATTATAAATTTGTTGATCATAAACACGATAAGAAGCGTGAAGGATTCTTCTATGAGTATCAAGCGGAAAATAACAAAAGCTGGTTAGATTCGGCGAAAATCGAATTGGATCAGGAAAAAGTGAGCATTACGTCCATTCATACCGAATCCGCCTGTACGCTGCGTGGCGAGACGCCGAACCAAAATTGTGAACTTTTCCGACGCAATGATTTGGGAATCAAGCTGGTTGAAGGCGGTGCGCCGATTGGATACCAAATGTGGAAACGCAGTAATGCGACCTTGACCGAGCAAACCAAACGAATCCGCTTTAGCGGCAAAAAAGTGTTGGATTATTTCGGTATCAAACACGAAATTGATCTGCTCGCCGGTATCGGGCGTTCTCGTTTTGATTTGGTGGAAGGGTTGAATTACAAACGTTATGACGAGGTGGTTCCTGCTGATCACGAATGTCATCAGGATACCCGTTTCAAATGTCAGAAATTCAACCATGGATTAATGCAGATTGAGAAAGAGCTGTCTAGCAAACAAGATCACCCGATTAAAGGTAAAAACTATTATTTCGGCGTGAGTAATAACTGGGAATTGGGCAAATATGTCGATTTAAGCGGTGGCATTCGTTATGACAGCTATAAATTCGATTCGAGCAATCCGGCATTTAAAAATGATGATTACAGCAGTTTGTCCTGGGCAGCCGGTATCGCGGTAAATCTGACGGAGAATATCACGCTCAGCTATAAAGCCAGCACCGGTTTCCGTGTGCCGAACGCACAGGAAATGTACGGCACGGATCTGCAACGTAAACGCGGCGTGCAATCGCGTGAGAAAATCCAAGCCGAAAAAGCCTTTAATCAGGAAGTGGGTTTTGATATTCACGGCAATGTCGGTTATATCACCGCCAATGTTTTCCGAGCCGATTATAAAAACTTCATCACTCTGAAAAGAAGGATGAATGACGACACTATCACCTCACAAAAAGAAATGGTGAGCTACTACGGCAATCAGGAAGAAGCACATTCCGCCGGTTTTAATGTACGCGGCGTGCTGGATTTTCATGCCCTGTGGAAAACCTTGCCTGACGGCTTAAGCGGCAGTGCGGCATACAGCAAAGTGCGACCGCGGAAATTAGGAAAAGTGTCGGGCAATTCGCAAAACATGTTGGAAAGCAGTTATGCCATGGACAGTCTGCAGCCGGCGAAATTTATTCTCGGTTTGGATTATGACGCGCCGACCGGCAAATGGGGCAGCGGCATTCGTTTCACCCGTTCCGACGCCAAAAAAGCCTCTGAGTTAGTGAGTACAAAACCGAATATTGACACACGCGGTGTACGTAATATCGGCGTAGTCAGAACCGTCAGTAAATCATGGTATACCTGGGATTGGGTCGGTTATGTCAATATCGGTAAAAACGTGACTTTGCGCGGTGGCATTTATAACCTGACCAATGCCAAATATGTGACTTGGGAATCTTTGCGTCAAACCGGGATTACAGGGTTAAGCACGGGCGTGACCGCAGAAGTGGAAGGCTTAGGTTATGACCGTTTGACTGCACCGGGTAGAAACTTTGCCCTGAGTGTCGAAGTGAATTTCTAATGTTAGATATCGAATGATAAGAGAGTATGAAAATGAATAAGAATAAATATAAAGAAGAAAAATTAAAATGGTATTACGCATTACTTTGCAGCGGTGCTTTTCTAGTAACCGCCTGTGGCGGTAACGGTGGTGTTGATGGTTATCAAGTGCCTGTGCCGGGTGCGGTAACAATAATTGAGCAGCCGGCAACACCGACAACACCGGAAACACCACGTGAGGAAGTGAAAAAACGCCCTGTTGTTGGTGAAGGCGGAGATGTGTTGAAAGCCAGTGATCGGAAGCCTGAGCCCGGTGAGTTTTTGCTGCCAACTTTGGGGAAAAATTATGAAAAAAAATATTCACCGACAGTTTATTATACGAGCGAAAAACAAGATGTCGCGTTTCAAATTGAAGAGGCGCGAGGAGGCGCATTATTTACCGCATTGCGGAGTGTTACGCATGATAGTAATGGAAAATTATCCAATATTCATATGGGAAATTATGTAAATGCTGACATACCACAATTTAACCATAAATTAACGGATAAATTACAGCATATTACGACCTATGAAGAGGCAAAAAAGCAAAGTTTATATGATGCAGGATTAAAGATAGGGGGGCAATATGCCGGAAGTTATGCGGCAATAGGTGAGGATATTTCTTACCCTTATTTTTGGCGTGATCCGGCGGTTGCCAATTGGAATTATCAAACTTATGGTATGTTTGATTCTGGTAACCGATTTATCAATATAGGAACGGTTAATGTGTATCAATCTATCGGCGAATATACCCAAACTGTGCCAACGGGTGGCGAAGCCACTTACAATGGTATATCCAGTGGCTTAGGTATGACCAACGGACATTCTTATGCCACGACCGCTGATGTGCAGATTAAAATTGATTTTGAAAAGCGTACCGCAGCATTTAATACAACCAACACCAAAAAATATGATTTTGATGAGGCTGGAAAATTAAAAGACGGTGTTGCTGCTGAAAACTTAAATTTGATTGCCAATGCGGCAATAGAGAAAGGGGCGGCAGGTTTTACTGGCGAGGTTAAAAGTGCGGATGACAAACTCTCTGGTAAAGTTCACGCCTTATTATATGGGCCGGCAGCGGATGAAGTCGGCGGGGTGTATGGACTTAAAGGTGAAAGCGGCACAGATCATTTGATAGGTGGTTTTGGTTCGCGTCGTATCGCAGAAACCGAATAATTTTTATTTTAATCTCACGTAACACAAGGGATTTCTCGTCCCTTGTGTTCTTTTTTGGAATTTAAATGATGTGTTTACGTTATTGTTATACTGCACTGTTAACGTTGTTGCCTTTTGCTGTATTTGCCGATTCTGCGCCGATGTTACCGACAAATCAGCCATTTTCGGACAATTTACCGCAACCGCAAATTTCACAACCGCAGACCGCACTTGATGATTTTTCTGTAGCCAAATCGACGCCGACGGCGCAACCGTTCGAATTGGAAAATCGCCTCTTGCCAACGGTGCTTAATTTAATGAAAGCGGGACAGTGGCAGGCGGCGAAAACCGTACTTGAACCCTTATTACAACATAATCCGCCGTCGTTGCACGGGCTGTTTTTAGCCGGGCAAATCGCCGAGCAGCAGCAAGATTGGCAAAGTGCGGTCGGCTATTACCGCCATATGCTTAGCTTTGATGCGACATTGCGGCGCCCTCGTTTGGAGCTGGCGCGTGCATTGGCAAAAATGGGCGAACTCAACGCTTCGGAATATCAGTTTAATTTGGCGCTCAGTCAAAAATTGCCGGAACCGGTACAAAACAATGTATTTTCGATGTTGCAAAATCTGAAAGCGGAAACCTCCTCTTTCAATCTGCAACTTGCCCTGTTGCCAAGCAGCAATATCAACCAAGGCACACAACAGCGCAGCGTGATATTAAACGACGGTAAAGAATATACCCTCAGCCAAAGCAGCCGTGCCAAACGTGGTGTCGGTTTGCAAATTGCGCTGGAAGGCGAGCAACGTTTCGGCGAAGAATATAAATGGTTTCTTAACGGTGCCTTGACCAATCTGGATTACGCCAACCGGCAAAGTGATCAAACCGCCACCCGTTTGAGCGTGGGGCGCAGTTTTGGTAATCAGCGCGGGCATGCGTGGGATCTTTCGCTTGGCGGGCAGCACTTGCTATATCAGCATAAAGGGCTATATCAGGGAGTGTTGGGACGGATCAATTATTCGTGGCGGTTAAAGCCCGATTGGAAATTGGCGCTGGCATGGGAAACGCAGCAGCTACATTATCGTCCCGAATATGCCTATCAACGAGGCTGGCAGCATTGGCTCAGTGCAAACCTGACGCATATAGCGCAGGGAAGAACGGTTTATTTTTGGGGCGTGCAACAGGGTTTCAACCAAGCGGCAGAGCGCAACTATTCCTACCGCACTTTCGGCGTGCGCACCGGTGTGCGCCATCATTTTGATTTTGCCCAATTGACGCTGGGCGGCAGTCTGACTTATACCCAAACCGATTACCGTGATCGTGCGCCGTTTTTTGGTGTGATCCGCCATGATAAACGTTGGAGCGGCAGTGTCGATTTGTTGAAACGGAATTGGTCGTGGAAAGGATTTGCGCCGCGCTTATCGTTTCATTACACCGATAACCGTTCAACGATTCCATTGAACCAATACAAAAATAAGCAAGTGCGGTTGGTGTTTTCTAAAGAATTCTAAACGGATTTGATATGGCAAAGGGACCGCACTTCAGTATTGAAATGCGGTCGGTACAGATAGATTCGAACGGAATTAATCAAACATCGCCGAAATGGATTCTTCGTTGTTAATCCGACGAATCGCTTCGGCAAGCATGCCGGATAAGGTTAATACCCGCACTTTATTTAAGGCTTCGATTTCAGGCGCAAGCGGAATGGTATCGGTTACCACAATTTCATCAATCGCATCGCCGGCGATATTTTGTACCGCACTTCCGGAAAAGATCGGGTGGGTTGCATAGGCAAAAACACGGCGTGCGCCACGTTCTTTCAAGGCGGCAGCCGCTTTGTATAACGTGCCGCCGGTGTCGATCATGTCATCGACCAAAATACAGTCGCGATCGGCAACTTCGCCGATAATGTGCATGACTTGCGACACATTGGCGCGTGGACGGCGTTTGTCGATAATTGCCATGTCGGTATCGTTCAATAATTTGGCAACCGCACGGGCGCGCACCACTCCGCCGATGTCCGGCGAAACCACGATGGGATTGACCAAATCGGTTTTTTTGACGATATCGTTGATTAATACCGGCGAGCCGAATACGTTATCTACCGGCACATCAAAGAAACCTTGGATTTGCTCGGCGTGCAGATCACAGGTTAACACCCGGTCAATACCGACACTAGATAAGAAGTCGGCCACCACTTTGGCGGTGATCGGCACACGCGCCGAACGTACGCGGCGATCTTGCCGGGCATAACCGAAATACGGGATAACGGCGGTGATCCGACCGGCTGAAGCACGGCGCAGGGCATCTACCATTACGATCAATTCCATCAGATTATCATTGGTCGGTGCACAGGTGGATTGAATGATGAAAACGTCGCTGCCGCGTACATTTTCATTGATCTGAACATTAATTTCTCCGTCGCTGAAACGACCGACGGTCGCTTTACCGAGGGAGGTATATAAACGTTCGGAAATTTTTTGTGCCAGAGCCGGTGTGGCGTTTCCGGCAAAAAGCTTCATGTCAGGCATGGTTTAACCCCAGGTTGGATATTGAAAAATTATGATTGCTCCGCAATCAGTGGAATGCTAACTATAAAATTTATCTCGTCAGTGCTTCTTTATTATTCCGAACCGTGTCTGGCGGCTCAGTCAAGAAAAATATGCAGCGGGGAACGGTTCATTCCCCGTGCGACAAAGCTATTTATATTGTTGGGTAACTGTTTATATACTTGTTCAGCCGCCGCTTGAGTTTCAAATTCGGCGAAAATGCAGGCGCCGGTTCCGGTTAAACGTGCAGGTGCATATTGTAGCAACCAGTCTAGCAACTGTTCAACCTCCGGATAGTGATCCCTGACAACTTTTTCACAATCATTGGCAAAATCTTGTGCCAAGAGTGCCGCCAATGTTTTTTTCGGCGTATTGCGCGGCAAGTGCGGATCTTGAAAAACCGCGGCGGTCGCAATAGAAACCGCCGGTTTCACCACCAGATACCATTTTTCCACCGGTTCGCAGTCAATCAACTTTTCGCCGACACCTTCGGCAAAAGCCGCATGCCCGTGCACAAAAATCGGCACATCTGCGCCGAGGGTTAAACCTAATTGCGCTAATTGATCGAGGGATAAATCGAGCCGCCAAAGCCGATTCAGCACGACAAGTGCGGTTGCCGCATTGGAAGAGCCGCCGCCGACACCGCCGCCCATCGGTAAATGTTTCTCTAAATGCAGATCGGCACCAAGGTTACGCCCGCTGTGCGCTTGCAGCAGTTTAGCCGCCCGATAAACCAGATTTTGTTCCGGCGCCACGCCGTCTAAAAGCGGCGTTACGCAGATTTCGCCATCAGTGCGCGGGGTAATGCTTAACCAATCGCCGTAATCCAAAAATTGAAACAGGGTTTGCAATTCATGATAACCGTCGGCGCGCCGCCCGTTGATATACAAAAACAGATTCAGTTTTGCCGGACAAGGGTAGCGGTTGGCTAGCATGCCAACCTCAAGTGCGGTATCGGATCGTTTATTTCCAAACATAGGCGCCGTTAAAATTTCCATTCGTCAACACGAATTTTCAGTTGTTGTCGCTCACCGTCGATCAGAATGTCTTTCGGTAGCGGCGGTTGCAGTTGCAGGTAATAATCCGAATATTTTGCTGACCAACGTTGTCCGTTCAGCGTGTAATTCAATTCGGCTAACAGGTTGTTTTGATTGATCTGATAATCCTGAGTGCCTTGCGGTTGCCCTTTCAGCCAGTAGCTGAACAGCTCGATCGGAAACTCCATGCCGACGATTTCTTTCAGTAACACTTGGGCGTCCTCAGCGGCACGGACATTGCCTTTGTTATCGCTGACGACGAGTCCTTGCGGCGTCATACGGAAAGTCATGGTTGAGGAGCTGAGCGAAGAAGAAAGATGTAACTGGTAATTTTGATCATTCGCGAACTGCCAGTCAAAACGGGTGGAAAAGCGTTCTTCAGGGCTGATATAACCCAATTGCCCGTTGCCGCGATACTGTTTGATCCGATTCAATTGCTGTAACTGCCGCTGCCATTGGGGCGACAGCTTATCGCCGTAAACCGTTTGGCGCTGCGGTTGCGGCTCGCTGACGCAGGCAGCCAAGAAAACGGATAAAAGTGCGGTCAGTGCCGGTTTTTTCACGGCGGCGTGGGAGATAAGGGCGTTTTGCAAACTTCAATCCTTGTGCTGAATAAAAAAGATGTCGGGTTATTCACCCGACATCGTATTGATTAATTAATATAGGAGAAAACCTTCACGACTTTAGTCACGCCGCCGACATAGCGCGCGTCTTCCGCTGCGGCATTGGCTTGCGCTTCGGTGACATTGCCCATTAAGAACACTTCACCGTTTTCGGTGATCACTTTCACATCGGTCGATTTAACTGCGGAATTGACCAGTAATTTGGATTTTATCCGAGTGGTAATCCAAGTATCTTTGCTGATTTGCCCGAAACCGAGTTTTTCGCCGACCCGGATTTCGTTATAAATATCGGTAACGCCGTTCACGCCGCTGGCTAAGTTTTTTGCGGTTTCTTTTAACGATTCGCTTGGCACTTGTCCGATTAACAGCACGCGTGAATTATACGAAACCACATTGATTCGGGCGTCTTCTTTAATTTCCTCATCTTTATTTAAGGCGGAAGAGACTCGGATTTCTAAGGTTTCATCATCAATTTGTGTGCCGGCGGTGCGCGGATCGGTCGCCACTTTGGTAGCGACGGCAGCGGTGCCGACCACAGCGGTGGTGATACAGGCTTGCAAACTAACGGCAGCCGCCAATAAAACGGTTAATTTGAGTAAGCGTGACGCATTGTGGGGGATTTGCATTTCATTCTCCGTAAACTAAATAACGTTAAATTCGCTTCCATCTTAATGGGAAAAGAGCCGATGTTCAATCAACTCACATAAAATATTGATAATCAGCAAATGGGTTTCGATGACCCGCACCTCTTTTTGTGCCGGCGTGGATATGTCCAGATCATCTTCGCCCAGAGCACCGCGAATGTGATCATTGCGGCTGCCGGTCAAGGTAATAATCGGTAATTCTTTGCTGTTGGCAGCGTGGATCAGATTTAAAATCGCCTCTTCCCGCCCTAACGGCGATAGAATGAGCAAGGTGTCGCCTTGTTGTGCGATACAGTCGAACTGGCGTACAAAAATCTGTTCGGGCTGGTTATCCGCCAAAACGACGGAACCGAGCGTGCCGTCCAAGCCAATCAACACCGCGGGCAGGCTTGGGCGTTCCAAGTGATAACGGTGTAATAAATTGGTGACTAAAAATTGCGCATTGGCATGGGATCGCCCTTGTCCCCAGACAATGATTTTATGCCCGTTCAAGAGGCAGGAAACTAACATCTCCGCCGCCTGCACAATCATATCAGGCAGACTCTCGGTGGCGGAGATCTGGGTTTGAATGCTTTCGGTAAAGGCATTTTTGACTTTATCGAGCAGCAGGGGATCTAACATTGGGTTTTCTTGTTTCATTTTTATCGCAATGGATCCTAATAATTAAATTCAATAAAATGTTTAAACCACAATGGTTCGGCACCACTATGTTGTGGTTCAAACGTGATTAAATCAAAACGAAAATCGCTGGTTTCCGGATTTTGCCGCCGTTGCAGCAACCATTGTTCGGCGGCTCGAACCCAGCGTTGCTGTTTTTGTGTTGAGACACTTTCCCAAGCCGCGCCAAAACGATCATCGCTGCGTTGCCGCACTTCGACAAATACCGTGGTTTTGCCGTCGGACATAATCAAATCCAATTCGCCGCCGGGAAAAGTTTGGTTGGCGGCAATAAATTGTAATCCTTGCCGTTCTAAAAAAAGGCGCGCTTGTTGTTCATATTGCGCGCCTTGTTTTCTTTTGTTGAACATCTCGGCAGTCAATTCGCGGTTAATTTAACACGCGAACCCGGCCGCCTTGATATTCAAACCAAGTCATTTCACGGTCAATATTACAGCCGTTGCCCGCACTCAATTTACCGGTCAAGCCGTTAATCGTGTAGCCCGGAATTTGGCGCAGTTCATTGAATTTATTGATTAATAACCAAGCGTCAGAACCCATGGCGTATAACCGCATTAAGGAAAAATCCCCGCTGGTGGCATTGGAAATCTGGCTGTACTGGCTGGTTTGCGTATCACTCAGGAACGGAATATCACTGAATTTCAATCCTTCCATGGTTAAGCGGTAATCCGGGCCGTTGTTCGGCGAGTTGCTACGGGAAGAAGCGTATAGTTTCAAACTGCGACCGTAAGCCGAATTGTTGATGGTATTTTTAATATCCAACAAGTCCGCACTATCGGCAACGATATACAACGCTTGGATATCTTCGCGGGTATAGCCGCTGGTTTGTAGGTTGGTGCCGGTGATAGCCGCAATGGTTTCACTGCGTTGTTCGCTTTGCGCATTGCCTAAACCGCTTTGCAGCGCGGCGAGAATATCATTCGGCGTATTATAGAATTGGGTGGTGGCGTCGGTTGCCGCCAATTGTTGCCAACGCAGGTTAAAGGCAGAGGCGGTGCGTTGTCCCAAATCATTTTGCGGCACAATCACCAACGGATTACGCACGCCGTCGTTCCAAATTCTGTCGGCGGCAGAGCGGGCTTCCGCTTCCGGTGATAAACCGTAATAGCAGACATTGGCAATCGGTTGGGCGTTGGTAGTGGAATTCAAGGCTAAAACTTGTAGCCCGGAGGTATCACTTGCCAACATGCTATCGACGTTATTTTTAATCAGAGGCCCGACGATGGCTTGTGCGCCGTTGGCCTTGGCTTGCGCAATAATATCGCCGATCGGGCTGGTGACGGTGTCATAAGTGGTGACTTGCACCGCACTTCCGCCGCGCGCTTCGTCAAAGCCTTTTTTAATCGTCGTGCCGATTAACTGTGCGTTTCCGCTGGTCGGTAATAAAAGCGCAATATTGTTTAATGCCATTTGCTGGTAATTTAACGCATCTTGAATTTCGGTCGGCAGCAGATAAGCGGCACTGTGGTTCGGATAAGCGCTTCTCCAGCTCTGGATCGCATTGCGCAAATTTTCCGGCTGGGCAATGTTGCCATTATAGGCGTTGATTAACGATAACCAGCCGTTAAGTGCGGTATCGCCGCTTTCCGGTGCGATATTTCTTAAAGTGGTGGCATTGCCGGCGCGCAACAATTTCCAAATATTATTGATATTTTGCTGTTTTCGTTCGCTGTCGGTGATCACCTGATCCGCCAACACCAACGACTTCACCGCGTCGGTCAGGTTATTCTGATTGCTGGCAATTTTGGCTTGGGCGACATAATAACGCGCCTTTTGCGAGTTGCTCAACAGATTCAGAGGAATGCTTTGCAACGTTGCGGCGGCATTGCTGTTGGCGCGTTTATTGGCATAAATTTGCGCTTGAATCAGGTTTTTGTCTAAAGTTTGTTCTTTATCCAACCCTTGCAATGACGCCAGCAACGCTTCGGCTTGGCTCATTTTATTTTCTGTCAGTAAAACCCGCGCGGCTAACAGTTGGTAGTTGGTTTTTTCGGTTTTATCTTTCGCCTGTTGCGCTCGGTTCAAATAAAATTCGGAACTGGCGTTGGCATCGCGTTGCAGCACCGTGCCGGACGAACCGGAGAACAGATCCACGTTACAAGCCGACAGGAATAACACCATAAACAGCGGCATTAGCAGATATTTAATATTAAGACGCGTCAAAATATTGGTATTAGACAGATTAGTATTAGGCATGGTCGCTCCAAATTCGTTAGAATAGCACTTAGGATCTTACTTATCTCACTCATTAAAATCAATCAAAAAAGACGTAATAAATTATGGATAATCAATCAGGAATGTTGTACATCGTTGCCACCCCCATCGGAAATTTGCAGGATATCAGCCAACGGGCATTGGATACATTGGCACATGTCGATCTGATCGCGGCGGAAGATACCCGCCACAGCGGCTTGTTGCTGAACCATTACGGGATTAAAAAACCGCTCTTTGCCCTGCACGATCACAACGAACAACAAAAAGCCGAGTTGTTAGCCAAGCGGTTGCTTAACGGTGAAAATATTGCTTTGATTTCCGATGCCGGCACGCCGCTGATTAGCGATCCGGGTTTTCATCTGGTGCGCCATTGCCGCCAAGCGGGGATTAAAATCGTGCCGATTCCCGGCGCCTGTGCCGCGATTACCGCACTTTGTGCCGCCGGAATTGCGTCGGATCGTTTCTGTTTTGAGGGGTTTTTACCGGCGAAAAGCAAGGCAAGACGGGATAAATTCGCCGAACTGAAAAACGAAAGCCGCACGTTGATTTTTTACGAATCGACCCACCGTATTCTCGACAGTTTAGCCGATATGCAAACGGTCTGGGGCGGTGAGCGTTATTTGGTTTTGGCGCGTGAACTGACAAAAACATGGGAAACCATCCACGGTGATACGCTGGAAAATTTATTGGCTTGGCTGCAACAAGACAGCAACCGCAGCAAAGGCGAAATGGTGCTGATTGTCGAAGGGCAAAGTGCGGTCGAGGAAAGCGAATTCTCCGCTGAGGCAGTCAATGCGTTAGCACTGATTCGTCAGGAACTGCCGTTGAAAAAAGCCGCTGCGATTGTGGCGGAACTGTACGGCTATAAAAAGAATGCGCTGTATCAGTTCGGGCTGGAGCGGTTTAAATAAACCGCTCGACCGTTGTTAATCGTTATTGTGCCATTTTCTTCGCCGCTTGCAAAAAGCCTTGTGCGGAGCGGTAGATTTCATCTTTGCCTTGCACCGCTAAAATCAGATCGGATAATTCGCGGAAAGCCCCCTTGCCACCGCCGAGGGTTAACGTGCGGTCGGCAGCTTGTTTGACATAATCCGGCGCGTCGGCGACGGCGGCAGAGAAACCACAGACGGCGAAAGCGGGCAGATCCACGCTGTCATCGCCGATATAGGCGGTTTGCCCGGCGCTGACGCCGGCTTGCCGCATTAATTCAAAACAAGCGCTCTCTTTTTCCAATTTACCGAGCAAAAACAGATCGATTTTCAAATCGGCAATCCGTTTGCGCAGAATCGCAGAATCGCGCCCTGACAGTACCGCCACTTGAATGCCCGATTCGATCAACATTCTGATACCCAAACCGTCACGCACATGGAAGCATTTCAACGCTTCGCCGTTGGCGTCGTAATACAGGCTGCCGTCAGTGAGCACGCCGTCAATATCGGTGATCACCAGTTTTATGTCGCTGAGTTTATTGTTCATGTTTTCCCCTGTTTAGTAAGAGAATTCAAACAGACCGACCACTTTTTCCTGCTCCAACACAATCAGCGAGTGGATTTTGTGCTGGCGCATAAAGTCTTCCGCCTGTCCCATATAAGCGTCAGCTTGAATGGTTTTTGGATTGACCGACATAATATCCGCCGCAGTCAGGCGCATACATTTAATGCCTTTGCCGGTGAAGGCGCGACGCACGTCGCCGTCGGTGATAATGCCTTGCAGTTTGTCGTCTGCCATCACAATCGCAATCCCCATCCGTCCTTCGGTCATTTTCGCCACGCAATCGGCAAACGAGGTGGCAGGCGATACCAACGGAAGTTGCGTTTGCATTGCGTCACGCACACGGCTGAGCAAACGCCGCCCCAAGCTACCGCCGGGGTGGAAGCGGGCGAAATCGGTTGCTTGGAAATCACGCGCTTTGATTAAGGCAACGGCAAGCGCGTCGGCAAGGGCGAGGGTGACAAGTGCGGAGGTGGTCGGCGCAAGGTTGTTCGGGCAGGCTTCGCGCTCGACCGAAATATCCAGCACATAATCGGCATGTTTTGCCAGCGTGGATTCGCGATTGCCGGTCATGGCGATAATGCGGTTGCCAAAATTTTTCAGACTTGGGATCAGTTTATTGACATCGTCGGTTTCGCCGCTGTAGGAGATCAAAATCACGATATCAATCGGTTTGAGCATGCCCAAATCGCCGTGAAAGGCTTCGGTCGGGTGCAGGAAAAAGCTCGGCGTGCCGGTGGAAGCGAAAGTCGCCACCATTTTTTTGCCGATTAATCCGGATTTCCCAATACCGGCAATCACCAAGCGCCCTTCGCAATCTAAAATCGCTTCGACCACTTGTGAAAATTCGCCGTCGAGGCGCAAACGTAAGCGGCTGATCGCCTGTTCTTCAATCGTGAGTGTTTCTTGAGCAATGCGAATGTAGTTCATAAAAACCTTATGCGAAGTATGTTATTACCATTACGGGTTATTCTAGAGTAATAATGTAATTTGGCAAGGCTGTTTTAAAAGGCTATCTTAATCGCAAAAATTCGGCTATACTGCGCGCCGAGTTGGTCAGGCAATCGCTGGTTTATTGAAGCTCTCAACCGTTGGTGTGATTTCGGTCACGGAACAACCTAGAGGACAAGTAGACGAGAGGAAAGTCCGGGCTACACAGGGCAGAGTGCCGGATAACGTCCGGGGGGCGTGAGCCTACGACAAGTGCAACAGAGAGTAAACCGCCGATGGCTTTTCAAGCACAGGTAAGGGTGAAAGGGTGCGGTAAGAGCGCACCGGGCGACCGGTAACGGTTCGTTGCAGGGTAAACTCCACTCGTAGCAAGACCAAATAGGAACTCAATGGGTGTGCCCGCTCAGAGTTCGGGTAGGTTGCTTGAGCGTTTGTGCAAATAAACGCCTAGAGGAATGATTGTCCACGACAGAACCCGGCTTATCGACCAACTCGGCTTTTCTCACCGCTTTTTATCTTGCGGGTTCGACCGCACTTTTCTTCTTATTCCTTCTATTTTATTCCTCGGTAAAACGAATCAAGCCCTCTTGTTGCGTGCTGGCAATCAAGCGCCCTTGTTGATCAAAAATTTGTCCGCGCGCCAAGCCGCGTGCGCCGTAGGCGTTATTGCTTTCAACCGCGTGCAGCAGCCAATCATTGAGATCAAACGGGCGGTGAAACCAAATCGCATGGTCAATGGTGGCGACTTTCATACCTTTTTCCAAAAAGCCTTTTTTATGCGGGTGAAGTGCGGTCAGCAAGCAATGGAAATCGGAAAAATACGCCAATAAACATTGATTGATTTTCAAATCGTCCGGCACGCGCCCGTTGGCTTTAAACCACGCATATTGCGCCGCCGGGAATTCGCGCCCCTGAAACGGGTTGTTCAAATATTTGCTGCGCACATCAAACGGGCGTTCGGCGGTGAGTTTGTCTTTAATCTGCGGCGGCAAATATTGTGCCACCGCCCGCACTGCTTCCAGTTCATTGATCAGTTGATCAGGCGGCTCAACGTTCGGCATTGGGCTTTGGTGATCAAAACCGTTTTCCACGCTTTGAAAGGAGGCGGTCACGTGGCAAATCGGTTCGTTATGCTGAATCGCTTTGATTCGAAGTGCGGTAAAACTGCGCCCTTCACGCAACACTTCCACATCGTATAAAATCGGGTGTTGCGCGTCGCCGCTGCGCAAAAAATAGGCATGGCAGGAGTGCAGAATGCGATCCGCCGGCGCCACGTTCATACCGGCGGCGAGGGCTTGGGCTACGACTTGCCCGCCGAACACTTGTCGCAAGCCGAGATCGACGCTTTGACCGCGGAAATAGTGATCATCGATGGTTTCAAGGGTGAGTAAATCAATCAGTTGTTCGAGTACGCTAGACATAAATTCGCCTTATTTTTGAGGAGTTTCTTTTTTGGTTATAACAAAAGCGGCCGTAAAACACAACTGCCATAAAAACAAACAAGTGCGCGAGAAATAAGCGGGCGTGAGGGTTAAACTTGCAAAGTGCGGTCAATTGTAGGACAATGCACCGCACTTGACGGTTCGCCGTCAATCCTATGGATTCCCTCTTGGTTCCTCGCAACGGTGTTTGGTTCACCGGGTCAGGTTCGGAAGAAAGCAGCCCAAGTCAAATTTCCGTGTGCCGAGATCAAGCTGGGAGGGAGTCCACCACGTTTTTCCATTCCTATTTCAGCCAATTAAATTTAATTTTAAAATTTTTTCTGCAACTTGATCTTTAGAGTCAGCCGCCTATAATCAAAGTAACTCTTGTTACTACTTTTTTGTAATCTGGCGATCAAAGATCTACGCGCCGGTTATCGGTGGAGTGCAGTATGAAAAAATTACGCTTTATTTTGCCTATTGCCGCATTAGTCGGCGGCGCCGTCTGGTTTGTCCAACAAGATTCGCAAGTAAGTAACCCGCATATTGCCCATGTCAACGGGCGTTTGGAGTTGGCAAGGATGGACATTGCCAGTCTGTATGCCGGGCGGGTTGAGTCAATTGAAGTCAGCGAAGGGCAAATGGTCGAAAAAAACGCGTTACTTGCCACGTTATCCTCCGCCACCGTTCAAGCTCAGCTCACAGCGGCACAGGCGCAACAAGCGCAGGCGGAACAAGCGGTCAACCGCGCGCAAGCACAAATCGAAGCCCAGCAACAGCAACTGAAAGTGGCGGAGATGGATTTGGCCAACGCGCAAAAAATGCGGCGTGATAATTTGATTTCCCGTTCCGAGTTAGAGAAACGCCAAGCCGAGCACGCAGCGGCAAATGCGGCATTGCAAGCGGTGCAAGCGGCAAAACGCGAAGCCGAAGCCGCCGTGCAACAGGCGAAAGCGCAGGTAGAACAAGCCAGTTCAGTCGATCAGGACATGGCGGTGCGGGCGCCGCAAGCCGGGCGGGTGGAATACAAACTTGCCGAAGTCGGTAACGTGATCCCCGCCGGTGGTAAAGTAGTGAGCTTACTCAATTTAAATGATGTCAGCATGAATCTGTTTTTCCCTACGCCGACGGTGAATAAAATCGCCTTGAATAGCGAAGCACGGATTGTGTTGGACGGCAGTGATTTTGTTTTTCCGGCAACCGTAACCTATATCGCCGCCGACGCCCAGTTTACCCCGAAATATGTCGAAACCCGGGCAGAGCGCGAAAAGTTGGTATTTAAAGTCAAATTACAAATTCCGAAAGAAATTGCCCAACAATATTCCGCCTATTTGCGCGGCGGAATGACCGGTAACGGTTATGTTTTGACGGAAAGCAATGCTCAATGGCCTGAAGCGTTACGGCTTAACTTGCCGCAGTAAAGATTGACGGTGAGCAGGAAGGTGATTATGCCGGCGGATTCTCAAGTCCAAGCAGTTAAACTGGAACAGGTTTCACACCACTATAAAAAATTACAAGCGTTAGATAACGTCTCGTTCAGCTTGCCGCGCGGGAAAACCGTTGGTTTAATCGGCCCCGACGGCGTTGGCAAGTCGACATTATTATCTTTGATTGCCGGAGTCAAAGTGATTCAACAAGGTTCGGTTCATGTATTGGGTTTGGATCAAGCCGACGCAACGCAACGGCATGAACTCTCGACCAAAGTGGCGTTTATGCCGCAAGGCTTAGGCAAAAACCTTTATCCCACCTTATCAATCGATGAAAATATTGATTTTCACGCGCGCTTGTTCGGTTTGAATCGCCGGCAGCGCAAGCAACGTATCCGACGCTTATTACAGGCAACCGGATTACTGCCGTTTCGCGAACGCGCGGCGGGCAAACTGTCCGGCGGCATGAAACAAAAACTCAGTCTCTGTTGTGCGTTGGTGCACAATCCGCAATTGCTGATTTTAGACGAACCGACCACCGGAGTTGATCCGTTGTCGCGCCGGCAATTTTGGCGTTTGGTCAACGAACTGCGGCAAGAAAATCCCGAGATGACGGTGATTGTGGCGACGGCGTATATCGACGAAGCCGAGCAATTTGAATATCTGTTGGCGATGGACGACGGCAAATTATTGGTTAATAAACCCACGCGCGAGGTGTTGCGGCAAAGCGGCTGCGATACGTTGGAACAAGCCTATATCAAACTCCTGCCGCAAGAGAAACAAACGGATTGGAACGATTCCCGAATCCCGCCATTTGAGCCGGAAGCCGATTCGCCGCCGGCGATTGAAGCTCACGCTTTAAGCAAAAAATTCGGCGATTTTACCGCGGTCGATAACGTCAGTTTCAGCATTGCCAAAGGCGAAATTTTCGGCTTTTTAGGCTCTAACGGCTGTGGTAAAAGCACCACCATGAAAATGCTGACCGGCTTGCTTGACGCCACCTCGGGCAGCGCCAAGTTGTTAGGCAAAAGTGTCGATGCCGGCGATATGGCAACCCGCAAACGGGTGGGCTATATGTCGCAATCCTTTTCTTTGTACGAAGAATTAAGCGTGCGCCAAAATTTGGTGCTGCACGCCAAATTGTATCAATTGGAAGGCGCTCAGGGCGAGGACGCCGTGAAACAAGCCTTGAGCCAATTTGAATTGAACCAGGTGGCGGAAAGCAAGCCGACCGCACTTTCCCTCGGGGTGCGGCAACGGTTGCAACTGGCGGCGGCGTGTTTACATCATCCCGAAGTGTTGATTTTGGATGAGCCGACTTCCGGCGTCGATCCGGCGGCGCGCGATATGTTTTGGCAATATTTGTTGAGATTATCGCGCCAAGATCGGATTACCATTTTTGTTTCCACCCATTTTATGAACGAAGCGCAGCGCTGCGATCGGATCTCGTTTATGGATCGCGGCAAAGTGCTGGGCGTCGGCACGCCGGAAGCATTGCAAAAAGAGAAAAACGCGGCAACGTTGGAACAAGCTTTTATCCTGTTTTTGCAGGAGCAAGAGGATAAACAGGCGCCAACAGATACCGAGAACAGGCAAGCGGAAACGGAAAAATCGCCGCACGGCAATGGGAAAAATACGGAATTGCAACTCTCGTTCGGGTTGCGTTATTGGTTCAATATTATTTGGACGTTTGCCATCCGCGAAGGCAAGGAATTGTTGCGCGACCGCATTCGGCTGCTGTTTGCGGTATTCGGTCCGGTGGTGCTGCTGCTCGCGGGCAGTTGGGGGATTTCGTTCGATGTCACCAATCTGAAATTCGCCGTCTGGGATCAAGATAAAAGCTATCATAGCAGGCAATTATTGGAGCAGTTTTCCGCCTCGGATTATTTTGAATTATTGGAACAAGTGCCGGACAGACAGACCCTTTCCGGCTTGCTGAAAGGCGGCAAAGTGCGGTTGGCGCTGGAAATTCCGCCTCATTTCGGGCGCGATTTGTTGCAACGACGCAAACCGCAATTGGCGCTCTATGTTGACGGCTCAATGCCGTTTAGCGGTGAAAATATCGCCGGTTACAGTCAGGGCATTCTGCTGCAATATGTGCAGCAGCTCTATCGTCAGCAAGGGATCGACTTGGAGGGGGCGTACGATCTGGAAGTGCGGTTTATGTATAATCAGGCGTTTAACAGTGTGAACGCGATTTCGCCGGGCTTGATCATGCTGACCTTGATGATGGTGCCGAGCATGATGACCGCACTTGGCGTGGTGCGCGAAAAAGAGATCGGCTCGATCACCAATTTATATGCCTCGCCGGCATCGGTCACACAATATCTATTGGGCAAACAACTGCCGTACGTGCTGTTATCCTTGCTCAGTTATCTGGTGTTGATCGGGTTAACCGTTTTTGTGGTCGGGGTTCCGTTGAAAGGCTCGTTTTGGGCAATGAGCTTGGGCGCCTTGGGTTTGATTCTGGCGTCCACTGCCTTTGGATTGCTGGTTTCCACCTTTGTGCAATCGCAAGTGGCGGCGATTTTCGGCTCGGCGATCATCAGTATGGTGCCGGCGGTCAGTTTTTCCGGTTTCCTCTATCCGATGTCCACCTTAACCGGCGCCGGTTATTGGATCGGGTGGAGTTTTCCGACCAGTTGGTACAACTTGATTAGCCTCGGCGCTTTCACCAAAGGGTTGGGATTCGCCGGCTTTATCCCGTTATACGGCATGTTATTGCTGTTTTTTGTCACTTACCTGACTGCCGCCAGTCTGTTGTTGAAGAAACAGGAGAAATAACATGCAGTGGTTAAAAAATGTGTATTATTTGTCGATGAAAGAACTGCGCAGCCTGTTTAGCGACGTCACCCTAATCGGGCTGGTGGTGATCATGTTCACCTTCACCATTTATTCGATCGGCAAAAGCGTCACCACCGAGGTGAAAAACGCCTCGGTCGCGGTGTTCGATCAAGACCATTCGACACTTTCTTATCAATTACGCGATGTGATTTTGCCGCCTTATTTCAAACAGGTGGTGGAAATCGATGACGATCGGATCGATTCGAGCATGGATAACGGCGAGTATATCTTTGTTCTCACTATTCCGCCGAATTTTGCCGTCGATTTGTTGGCAGGCAAACAACCGCAACTGCAATTGCTGGTCGATGCGACCGCGATGACGCAAGCAGGCGTCGGCGCGAATTATTTGAATCAAATTATCAGCCGTCAAATCAATCAATTTTTAGGCTTGCCCGACAGTGCGCAATTGTTGCCGTTTGAACCGGTGGTGAATGTGCTGTTTAACAGCAATTTATTGACCGAATGGTTTATGCCGACCACCCAGATCACCGGCAACTCCAGTTTGTTGGCGCTGATTTTGGTCGGCGCGGCGGTGATCCGCGAGCGCGAACACGGCACGATTGAACATTTATTGGTGATGCCGGTGTCCGCCAGTGAAATCGCCTTTTCCAAAATTTTAGCCAATAGCTTGGTGATTTTAGTGGCGGCGATGTTGTCGCTCTATTTTGTGGTGCATAAAATCATCGGCGCCCCGATTAACGGCTCGCTGTGGTTGTTTGCCTTCAGTGAAGCGGTTTATCTGTTTTCGGTGGCGGGCTTGGGGCTGTTTTTGGCGACGCAAGCGCCGACCATGCCGCAATTCAGCCTGCTGTGCATTCCGGTGTATATCGTGTTGTATCTGCTTTCCGGCGGTACTTCGCCGTTTGAGAGCATGCCGCCGTTGGTGCAGGACATCATGTCGTTTTCGCCGCTGACCCAATTTGTGGCGATCAGCCAGGACGTGCTGTTTCGCGGCGCCGGTTGGGAAACGATTTGGCACCGCTTGGTGATAATGGCGATTATGGGCGCCGGCTTTGTGACGCTGGCAATCGTGCGTTTCCGTTCGATGTTGGCACGGCAGAATTAATCGCTTGGCGAGAAAAGAATAAGGATCAGCTTATGCAAAAGCATTATTGGGTGTTAACCGCACTTTCGTTGTATCTAACCGCCTGCAGCAATACGCAGGTGGCGTTGGATTCCAACATTGAGTTGCCGTCGCAGTATCAACAGACCGCCGCGGCGCAAGGCAGCCAACAAATCAGCCGTTGGTGGCGGCAGTGGCGTGATCCGCAATTGACGGCATTGATTGAACGCGGATTGCAACAAAATTTCGATTTGGCGATCGCACAAAGCCGCTTGCAGGAAGCACGGGCGATCTCTGCGCTGGCGGGCGCCGAGTTAGCGCCGAAAGTGGGCGCCAGCGGCAGTTTGGGCGGGCAGCGCATGCAACTGGATAATAATCTGCCGCCAGCAGTACGCCAAGTGACGGGCAATGATGATTTCTCCGCCAAAGGGCATGCGATTTTGGGTGGCGTGGCAGCCTCTTGGGAACCGGATATTTTCGGGCAAAAACGCAGTGACGTCGATGCCGCCAAATATGCCGAATTGGGCGCGCAAGAGCGGGTTTACGGTACGCAAATGCTGGTTGCCAGTGACATTGCCGATGACTATTTGCGTGCCCAAAGTGTGTTGCAACAACAGCAGATTCTCAACCGCACTTTACATACCTTGCAGCAATTGCAACGTTATATTCAGGGGCGTTTCGAGGCGGGGCAAGTCAATGCTTATGAATTAAATGAAATCGCGGCGAAAATCGACGCGCTGCAAGCGCAACAAACCGGTTTGCAAGCACAGTTTGACGCTTATCAGCGCAGTATTGCCGTGCTGAGCGGGCAAGTGCCGCAAGGCTTTAAACTGAATATCAAGCAAATGCGGCAAGCCAATCTGTTGCAACGCTTGCCGCAACCGCCGCAGGGACAACAGCCGGGCAGTTTATTGACACAACGCCCGGATATCCGCGCCAATGCCGCCGCGGTACAGGCGTATGCCGCCAAATTAGCCAGCGCCAAAGCCGATTTGTTGCCGCGCTTTGATATTCAATTTTTATGGCAAACCGGGCGGATCGAGCTGGACGGCGATTTGCCGGCACTGAAAGGTTGGGGCGGTTTGGGCAGTATCGGCGTGCAGCTGCCGATTTTCACCGCGGGGCGGATCGACGCCAATATTCAGGCGGCGGACGCGCGCTTGCAAACCGCACTTTTGCAATATGATCAGTCGTTGTTACAGGCGTTAGCCGAAGTGGACAGCAGTTATCAGGCGCAATTTGCCTTAACCAACCAGATTCGCTGGTTAAACCACGCACAGCAAAAAGCCGCACGGCAAGCACAGGATTCGGAGAAATTGTTCCGTTACGGCGATAAAACGCTGGATGTTGCTTTGCGGGCGCGTTTGGACGCATTGGATTATCAGCAAAATCTGCTGAAAGTGCGGTTAGCCGCCGGACAAAATTTGCTGAATTTGTACAAAGCGATTGGCGGCGGCTGGCAAGCCGAGCCGTCGTCGCAGGAAAAACTATCGCAATAATAGATAAAAAATCGGGGCTGAATCAAAATAACCTTCGATTCGGTTTGCTCAATCTATAACAATTTATTAAAATGCCAGTCTCTTTTCGTCGTCCTGATCATTGTTATTATGACGACGATTTTCTTTTATAGATAAAGGATTTATAAAAAAACCTACCCGAAATGGGTAGGCTGTTTCCGTTATGGCAATTTTGGCACTTGGTATCAACCACAAAACCGCACCGGTCGAGCTGCGCGAAAAAGTCGCTTTCAGTGATGAAAAGCGGCTGTCGGCGTTGCGGCAGATTCGGCAGACGGATTTGGCGGAAAGTGCGGTGGTGTTGTCCACTTGCAACCGTACCGAGTTATATCTGCATAACCGCCACATCTCGCCGCAAGAAGAGAGCGCGCAAAATCAGCAATGGCTGGAGCGGATTATCCAATGGTTTGTGCAGTTTCACGGGCTGAGTGCGGATCAAGTGCGTGATAATCTCTATCTGGCGCAAAATTCGGCGGCGACCCGCCATTTAATGCGGGTGGCGTGCGGCTTGGATTCGTTGATTTTGGGCGAACCGCAAATTTTGGGGCAGGTGAAGCAAGCCTACCAAGCCAGCGAAAGCGTCTATCGGCAAAACCTCAGCGGCGAGTTTTCGCGTCTGTTCCAAAAAACCTTTGCCACCGCCAAACGGGTGCGCAGCGAAACCGACATCGGCGGAAGTGCGGTTTCGGTGGCGTATGCGGCGACCAGCCTGGCAAAACAGATTTTCGACTCGTTGCAACCGCTGACGATTTTACTGGTCGGGGCAGGGGAAACCATTGAACTGGTCAGCCGCTATTTGTTCCAACAAGGGGCGGAGAAAATTATTATCGCCAACCGCACGTTGAAGCGTGCGCAAGCGTTGAGCGAACGGGTCGGTGCAATGCAATTGCTGCCGCTGGATCAGTTGCAACAGGGGCTTAACCGCGCCGATATCGTGATCACCTCGACCGCCAGCGATCAACCGCTGATCACGGCGGAAATGGTGAAACAGGCGCAAAAACAGCGCAAGTACCGCTCGATGTTGATTATTGATATTGCCGTGCCGCGCGATGTGGAAGAACAGGTCACGGAGGTTGACGCGGTCTATCATTACAGCGTGGACGACTTGCAACACATTATTCAGCATAATCTGGCACAGCGGCAAAAAGCCTCCGAACAGGCGGAGCAGATTATTCAACAGGAGAGCCAAGATTTTTTCCATTGGCTGAAACTGCACCAATCCTCGAATTTGATCCGTAAATATCGCGATCAAGCGGAAGAAACGCGGCAAGCCTTGCTAAGCAAAGCCCTGAGTGCACTTCAACAGGGGCAAGATCAAGAAAAAGTGTTACAGGAGTTGAGTTACAAACTCACCAACCGTTTGTTGCATGCGCCGACCCAAGCGATTCAAGGCTTGGTGAAATCCGGCGACAGTGAGGGTTTACAACACTTTTCAACCGCACTTGGCATTGTCGATGTCGGCACCGAACACGAAAACTAGTGAATCGAATTGCCCGATTGGCTGATTTTGATCAGCATTTCTCTTAAATTTCAGCTAAAATAGCTAGGATTTATCTGTTTCATACTTAAGGAATCCAATGAAACCGTCAATTATTACCAAATTGGAAAATTTACAAGAGCGTTACGAAGAACTGCAAGCCCTGTTGGGCGATCCGGGCGTGATTAACGATCAAGACAAATTCCGCGCCTATTCCAAAGAGTATGCGCAGCTGGAAGATGTGGTGCAGTGTTTCAGCCGCTGGAACAAATTGCAAAGCAACTTGGAAGAAGCGCAAATGCTGCTGGACGATCCGAGTATGCGCGAAATGGCGATGGAAGAGATCGACGAATCGCGGGCCGAAATCGAGCAGGTGGAACAACAGCTGCAAGTGTTGCTGTTGCCGAAAGATCCGAATGACGAATACAACTGCTTTCTGGAAATCCGCGCCGGCACCGGTGGCGACGAAGCGGGCATTTTCAGCGGTGATCTGTTCCGTATGTACAGCCGTTATGCCGAGCTTAAACGTTGGCGGGTGGAAGTGATGAGTGCCAACGAAAGCGAGCAGGGCGGCTATAAAGAGATTATCATGAAAGTCAGCGGCGACGGCGTGTACGGACAGCTCAAATTCGAATCCGGCGGACATCGGGTGCAGCGCGTGCCGAAAACCGAATCGCAAGGGCGGATTCACACTTCCGCTTGCACCGTCGCGGTAATGCCGGAACTGCCGGAATCGGAATTGCCGGAGATCAATCCGTCCGATCTGAAAATTGATACCTACCGCTCTTCCGGTGCGGGCGGACAGCACGTTAATACCACCGACTCGGCGGTGCGGATCACGCACTTGCCGACCGGAATCGTGGTCGAGTGTCAGGACGAGCGTTCGCAACATAAAAACAAAGCCAAAGCGATGTCGGTGTTGGCGGCGCGGATTGTCAAAGCGGAAGAAGAACGCCGCGCAGCGGAAGTCTCCAGCACCCGCCGTGATTTGCTCGGCAGCGGTGATCGCTCCGATAAGATCCGTACTTACAACTATCCGCAAGGGCGGGTTACCGATCACCGTATCAATCTGACGTTATATCGCTTGGACGAAGTGATGAACGGCAAAATGGAAGAGCTGATCCAGCCGATTATCACCGAATACCAAGCCGATCAGCTGGCGGCGTTGTCGGAAGGGAATTAGAATCCCTTTTTTCAACAGCAAAATAAATCTCGGGTGGGGCTTGCCCCGCCTCAAATTCCTTGCTTGAAATAGCGAGCAAACAATGACCTATCAACAATGGCTTGAATTTGCACAAGCACAACTTCATCACAGCGAGAGCGCTAAACTCGATGCACAACTGTTATTGCAACAGGTAACCCAACGCAGCCGCGCCTCGATTATGGCATTCGGCGAAAGCGAATTAAATCACGGGCAACGGCAACGCCTGACCGCACTTTTACAGCGCCGGCTCAACGGTGAACCGATGGCTTATATTCTGGGTGAAAAAGAGTTCTGGTCGCTGTCGTTAAAGGTTTCCCCGCACACTTTAATCCCGCGCCCCGACACCGAAGTGTTGGTCGAAAAAGCCCGTAGCCTGATTGCAGCGGATTTGGCGCAAAGTGCGGTCAAACCGTATCGTATTTTGGATTTAGGCACTGGTTCAGGCGCCATTGCGTTGGCGTTGGCGCAGGAATTTGCGGACGCGGTGCAGGTGGTCGGCGTGGATAAAATAGCGCAGGCGGTGGCATTGGCGCAGGAAAATCAGTTTAAAAATCAGATTCGCAATGTTACTTTTTTGCAAAGCGACTGGTTCAGTAAACTTGATCAAAATTGTGTATTCGATATGATTGTCAGTAATCCGCCTTATATTGACGAACAAGATGAACATCTTTTTCACGGCGATGTACGTTTTGAGCCATTGTCGGCATTGGTCGCCGAAGAACAAGGCTATGCGGATTTACGCTATATTATCGAGCATGCCTTGCAGTATTTAAAACCAAGCGGCTGGTTATTATTGGAGCATGGTTGGCAGCAAGGGCAAAAAGTGCGATCTTTATTCCAAAAATATCACTGGCAAGCTATTGAGACGATTAAAGATTACGGTAATAATGAGCGGGTGACATTGGCACGTTTTCCTAACTAATATTAAGAGATTGATAAGATGAAAATAGAATTTTATCCATTGAGCGAGCAACAACGGCAATCACAACAAGCATTAATGACTTATTTGCTTGAAGTCTATGAAATCACCCAAGCCGAACCGCAGGTGCGGCATGTATCGGCGCAATTGGACGCGTTGGCAGAAAAAGCACGGACGGCAATTGATCAAACACAAGATTTGCAGGCGCAAATTCAGCAATTAATGCAATTGGTCTATCAGGATTGGGCATTTGTTTGCGATGAAGATCCTTATCATTTCCCGGCGGATTGTTTATTGATTGATAAGTTGCTTGAGAAAAAATTAGGTGCGGATCTCAGCCTCGGCGCATTGGTTTTGTTCTTGGCAGAACGCCTGAATTTACCGCTCTTTCCGGTGAATTTTTCGACACAGCTGTTATTGCGCGCCGACATTGAGGGGAAAATGCTGTTGATTAATCCTGTCGACGGGCAAACCGTGCAGCAAGAAGTACTGAATCAGTGGATTGCCGACTATATCGGGTTTTATAAATTGCCGGAAATCTACGATATATCCCCGGCGGATGACAAAGCGCTGGAAACGCTGAAAGCACACTTGGCGCAACATCTTAAAAACGGTCTGATCCGTGAAGAGCGGACGGATGAAGCACTGCGTTATATCAATGAGCGCTTAAAATTGAATCCGAAAAACCCGTATGAAATCCGTGATCGCGGTTTGGTAATGGCAACTTTAGGCTGTACCAAAGAGGCCGTGGCGGATTTTAGATTTTTTGTACAACGCTGTCCGACAGATCCGATGGCCGATTTATTACGCGATCAAATTATGGGCGGGCTGGACGTCAACTATTCGGTTCATTAACCGATTAATCAAAGTGCGGTTGTGATTGGCTTAAGGGGTTGATCACAACCTTTTATTCTTATTTCAACTTAACTAAGCGAGCGACCTATGTTAAAAATTGTGCATTTAGACAGCAGTTCTTTACCGAAACACATTCCGATTCCCCGTCCGGCTATTGAACATGAATGGATCGCTTATGCCGCGACCGATCCGGAACAGACCCTTGGGCGTTTACAAGGCGCCGATGTTGCCGTGACCAACAAGGTGCTGATTACCAAAGAATTAATGCAACAGCTGCCGAATTTAAAATTGGTTGCCGTCACCGCCACCGGCACCAATAACGTCGATTTGGAAGCCGCCAAAGAGTTGGGGATCACGGTTAAAAATGTTGCCGGGTATTCGTCGGTGTGCGTGCCGGAACACGTATTAGGTATGATTTTTGCCTTGAAACACAGTTTAATGGGTTGGTATCGCGATCAACTGACTGATCGTTGGGTGGAAAACAAACAGTTCTGCTATTTTGATTATCCGCTCACCGACGTGCGCAATTCGGTGATTGGCATTTTCGGCAAAGGCAATCTCGGCAGCGAGGTCGGACATTTGGCAAGTGCGGTCGGCATGAAAGTGTTATATGCCGAACACAAAGACGCCGCCACCTGCCGCGACGGTTATACGCCGTTTAATGAAGTCTTGGCGCAAGCGGATTTCGTGACGTTGCATTGCCCGCTCACCCCTACCACACAAAATTTAATCAACGCGGAAACCTTGGCATTAATGAAAAAAGGCGCGTTTTTAATCAACACCGGACGTGGACCATTGGTTGATGAAAACGCCTTGGTTGCGGCATTAAAGAACGGTCAGCTCGGTGGCGCGGCGATTGACGTGATGATCAAAGAGCCGCCGGAAAAAGGCAATGTGGTGATGGAAGCGGCAAAAGTGTTGCCGAATCTGCTGGTGACACCGCATATCGCCTGGGCGGCGGATTCGGCGGTGGAAATTTTAGTCGGCAAAGTGCGTGATAATATTGAGCAGTTCGCCGCGAGTTTAAAATAAGTGGGAGCCAAATTGAGTTCTGTACCGCTGTTTATCGCATGGCGTTATTGGCGATCCAAAAGTGCGGATCGTTTCGGACGCGTGGTGACCTGGCTTGGCAGTATCGGCATTGTGCTGGGCGTGATGGCGTTGGTGATTGTGCTGTCGGTGATGAACGGTTTGCAACAGCAACAAAAAGAAAATGTACTCAGCACCTTGCCGCATGCGGTGATTCAACCGTTAGCGGGCAATTTGGCGGCGGATTTTAACTTGGATCCATTGCCGCCATTTGTGCAAAGTGCGGTCGGGATCAACAACAGCGATGTGATTTTGCAAAGTGCTACGGGACTTGGCGCCGCGCGGATTATCGGCGTGTCCGATGTGGCAGACGATCCGATTTTAACATGGGACGAATTGGATTTGACGCAACTACTGGCGCCGAGTGATTACCATATTTTGCTTGGCACAACGTTGGCAAACGAGCTCAAACTGAAGGTCGGCGACAAAGTGCGGGTGATGTTGGCGGCGAACAGCCAATATACCCCGTTCGGGCGCGTGCCGGTGCAGCGCTTGTTTACCGTTTCCGCCATTCTGAACGGCGGCATGAACAGCGATCAACGCCAAGTGTATGCCAATATTCAAGATGTCGGGCGTTTGCTGCGTATTCCGCCGGAGGAAGTGCAAGGTATTCGCTTGTTCCTCGACGATCCGTTTAAAATTACCGAACTCCAAGATTATTTCCCGCCAAACGAGTGGAAAATCGCTGATTGGCGCGAACAGAAAGGCGAATTTTTCCAAGCGGTGGCGATGGAAAAAAACATGATGGGCTTGCTGATCGGGCTGATTATCGTGGTGGCGATTGCCAATATCGTCACTTCCTTGAGCTTGATGGTGCTGGATAAACAGGGCGAAATTGCGATTTTGCAAACCCAAGGCATGAAAAAACGGCAGGTAATGCAGATTTTTATTTTTCAGGGCTTATTGGTCGGGCTGATCGGCACGTTGCTCGGTTGCGGCTTGGGCGTAGTGGTGGCGCAATATATCAATCGGATTATCAGCGCACTCAGTCAAAGTGCGGTTGCTTTGCCGGTGCTGTTCGACGGGGCGCAACTGGCGCTGATTGTGCTTGTCACTTTAAGTTTAACCTTATTATCCACCCTTTATCCGGCTTATCGTGCAGCCAAAATCGAGCCTGCCGACGCACTACGTTACGAATAATGCTACCAATAATTGAGAACGATTATGAACCAGATCCTGCCACAAACAATGAATAAAACCGCACTTTTGGCGTGCCGTAATCTGTGCAAATCCTATCAAGAGGGCGACAACCGAACCGAGGTGTTGAAACGGGTCAGCTTTGCCATGCAGCCGAGCGAACTGGTGGCGATTGTCGGCAGTTCGGGATCGGGAAAAAGCACCTTGCTGCATGTGTTGGGCGGTTTGGATCGCGCCGATAGCGGCGAGGTGGTGCTGAACGGTGAAAATGTGTTTGCGCTGTCCGCCGATAAATTGGCGGAATTGCGCAACCGTTATTTGGGCTTTGTTTATCAATTTCATCATCTGATGGCGGATTTTACCGCACTTGAGAATGTGATGATGCCGTTGCTGATTGGGAGACAAAATAAAAGCGAAGCCGGAGATCGTGCCGAACAGATGTTAAGTGCGGTCGGGCTGTCGCACCGCACTTCGCACCGCCCGTCGGCATTGTCCGGCGGCGAACGGCAACGGGTGGCGATTGCGCGCGCCTTGGTCAATCGTCCGGCGCTGGTGCTTGCCGACGAACCGACCGGCAATTTGGATCGCAAAACCACAGAAAGTATTTTTGAGCTGATTCAACAACTGAATCAAGAACAGCAGATCGGTTTTTTGTTGGTCACCCATGATATGAATCTTGCCAACAAGCTGTCGCGCCGCATGGTGATGCAAGACGGCGTATTGCGCGCGGATCAGTAAAAAGGGAGTGAATAAAATGAATACGCCCTTTTTTATCGCCTGGCGTTATCAACGCGGCAAACAGAATAACCGCTTGGTCAGCCTGATTTCGGCATTTTCCACCCTTGGCATTGCGCTTGGGGTGGCGGTGCTGATTATCGGTTTAAGCGCAA
This sequence comes from Testudinibacter sp. P80/BLE/0925, assembly GCF_053570785.1. The sequence goes on from NZ_CM131636.1 coordinate 1,755,405, forward strand.
TGAACGGCTTCGAACGTGAACTGCGCCAGCGTGTGTTGGCGGTGGTGCCGAATATTGAAATTAATGCCTATCAAAGCGCGAACCAAGCGAGCGAAATTCACGATTGGCAAAACTTGGCGCAACGTTTGGCTTCGCAGCCGATAGTGAAAGGCATTGCGCCCTATGTCAGTTTCACTGCGTTGATCGAAAACGGCAACCGTTTGAAAGTGGCGCAATTGCGTGGAGTGGAGAAAAATCTGCAAGATCAGGTCAGCGCAATGGGGCAGTTTGTGCAGGATAACCGTTGGGCGGATTTCGGCGCGCAATCGGGCTTGATTCTCGGTGCAGCCATTGCGCGCGAATTGGATGTGCAGGTCGGCGATAGCGTGTCGCTGCTGTTGTCACAGGCGAGCGATAATATGGCGAGCAGTCAGCCGAGGCGCTTTCGTTTGCCGGTCAGCGGCATTTTGCGTTTAGACGGACAACTGGATCACAGTTTTGCTTTGCTGCCGATTGCCACCGCGCGTGAATATTTAGGCATGACCACACGGCAAGCGACGGGCATTGAAATCGCGTTGCGCGATCCGTTTCAGGTCAATCAAATCGATTACAGCAGCCTGCATGATTATCCGCAGCAACTGACCGCCACCAGCTGGCTCGGTAAATTCGGCTATATGTACCGCGATATTCAGATGATCCGTAGCGTGATGTATATCGCCATGGTGCTGGTGATCGGGGTGGCGTGTTTTAATATTGTTTCCACCTTGATTATGGCGGTGAAAGACAAGCAGGGCGATATTGCGATTATGCGCACCTTGGGCGCGAATAACGGCTTTATCCGCGGTATTTTCATCAGCTACGGTTTATTGTCGGGTATGAAAGGCTGCTTAATCGGGATTATGCTCGGGGTGCTGTTGGCGTTAAATTTAACCGGGATAATTAAAGGTATTGAAGCCTTGCTGCACACTCAAATCTTATCCGACGGCATTTATTTTGTTGATTTCCTGCCGAGTGAGTTGCACTGGAACGATGTCGGTTTAGTGCTGCTTTCCGCGTTGCTGCTGAGTTTGATCGCCAGTCTTTATCCGGCAGCAAGGGCGGCAAAATTACAACCGGCGGCGGTGTTGAGCAGTTATTGATTTGTATTGATGAACTAGTTTACTAGTGCAAAGATAAATGTTAGACTTACAACCTGATTTTCACTTTATTGATAAATTAGCGAAGTAGGATAGGGGCGGATTATATATCCGCCCGTTTACGAAGTGCGGTATTTGTAGTTAATTGATTGTGGGTAGGTGCAAAGTGCGGTTCGGGCGGATATATAATCCGCCCCTACAATCAGAATTTAAAATATTACCAAATTAATCAATATATTAATGACTATTTTATTGTTTACAACTAGGGACGAACACGATGTATAAGAACGACGATTTACGCATTGCCAATATCCAGCAATTACTGCCGCCGGTAGCGTTATTGGAAAAATATCCGGCCAGTGATGTGGCGGTGCAAACCGTTGAATCCACCCGCCAAAAAGCCCATGAGATTATCCATGGTAATGATGATCGTTTGTTGGTGATCATCGGACCTTGCTCCATTCACGATCCGCAAGCGGCATTGGAATATGCTGAAAAAATCAAACAAATGCGTGCCGAATTAAGCGGCGAACTGGAAATTATCATGCGCGTTTATTTTGAAAAACCGCGCACCACCGTTGGTTGGAAAGGTTTAATCAATGATCCGTATTTGGATGACAGTTACCAGCTCAATGACGGTTTACGCATTGCGCGCAAAGTTTTATCGGATATTAACGATTTAGGCGTGCCGGCAGCCGGTGAATTTTTGGATATGATCACGCCGCAATATGTGGCGGATTTTATGAGTTGGGGCGCCATCGGCGCGCGCACCACCGAATCGCAAGTGCACCGGGAGCTGGCTTCCGGCTTGTCTTGCGGCGTGGGTTTTAAAAATGCGACCAACGGCAGCGTACGGGTGGCACTTGACGCAATCGGTGCCGCCGAAGCGCCGCATAATTTTTTGTCGGTGACGAAATTCGGGCATTCGGCGATTGTCACCACCAAAGGCAACAACGATTGCCACATCATTTTGCGCGGTGGCGATAACAATACTAATTTTGATGCGCAATCGGTGGCGGACGTGTGCCAAGCCTTAGCCAAAGCCGGCAAAAAAGCGCACGTGATGGTCGATTTCAGCCATGCCAACAGCCATAAAAAATTCAAAGAACAGCTTGATGTCTCTGCCGATGTTTGCAGCCAAATTGCCAACGGTTCGAAGCAAATTTTCGGTGTGATGATCGAAAGTCATTTGGTGGAAGGTCGCCAAGATTTAACGGACGGCAAAGCGCTGGTTTACGGACAAAGTATCACCGACGGCTGCATAGGTTGGGCAGACAGCGAACAGCTTTTACGCAACTTGGCAAGTGCGGTCAAAGCACGCCGCGCAACAAAATAATCACTGTAATAACATCGTGATAAAATAATGTGATCCACTTCAAAAGAGCGGTTGATTGATGAGATTTAACCGCTCTTTTTGTATAAAATAAAAAATGAACCATCATTCATGACAGTAGTCAAAAGTAGTGCGGAATTTAAAATAAAGAAAATACACTAGCAAATTCGTAGGAGACGCTATGCAAGTCAGAGTATTTCAACGCTACAATCCTTTTCAAATCGCCCGTTATGTCAAAATTCTCTTTTCCGGTACTTTTTTTATCAGTGGTGTCGGACTGTTCGAATTTGAACAAGGCAAAATTGTGTTACCCAAAGTGAAAAATCTTAAAAAATTCAGTGTGATGTCGGAAATAAACCGACATATAAAACACTTGCAACAGGAAGCTTTGGCAACATAGTTTGTACTTGAATTCAGAAACCCGTTAGCTTAACCGTTAGCGGGTTTTTTCTTGCCTTAACAACCAATTATCGTTATAACTATAACAATTTTTTTACAATATAGGGGGATTTATGCCATTGAGCTCAACTGCACTATGCCGTGTGCGCGCAATCACCGCGTTTACCAGCCTGTCAGCCGATTCAAATACATGGCAGACCGCACTTGCCGCAGCGAAAAAACAGTGTGACAGCTTGGCGCACGCATTACAACGGCACGGTTATCAAGTGCAGTCAATTCGGATTGTGACCAACCCGTTCGCCGAGTATTTGAATCTCAGCAGCTTACAAACGGCAAAACAAGGTTTGGCGGCGATTAAGGCAATTTTACTACCGTTAAATCAAGGCTCGGATCGGCGAATTCGTTTTGCGATCGGCGAGGCGAAAACCCAAGCGGAAATTGAACTGTTGCCGGAACTCATCAAGGATTACGGTGATTTATGTAACGCCTGTGTCAATATTGCCGCCGATGAATTCGGCTTTTTGGATAACCGACAGATTAGCCAGTGTGCGGCGGCAGTACAAAAAATTGCCGCGATCACGCCACGCGGCGAGGGCAATTTCAATTTCACCGTCAATTTCAACTGCCAACCGTTGATTCCCTATTTTCCGGCAAGTTATCATCGCAGCGAATTGGGCAACTGTTTTGTGATCGGTTTGGAAACACCGGATTTATTGGCGGCGGTATTAGAGGGCATTCAATCCGTTAGAAAACAACAATCTCATGCTGCGTTTTTGCAATTGGCTTACCGCACTTTACGTGGTGCTTTGCAATACCATATTGATCAGGTGAATGAATGTATCGCGCAAGCCGAGATAGACAGCGGTTGGCGTTTTGCCGGTATGGATACCTCCGCTGCGCCGTCGAAAAACTGTCATTCGATGGTGGATATTTATCGGTTATTGGGCGTGCCGTATTTTGGTGCGGCAGGTACGGTGGAGGCTTCGGCATTGCTGACGCGGGTGTTTAAAACCTTGGATAACGTCGACGCGGTCGGGTTTTCCGGTTTAATGCTGGCGGTCACCGAAGACCAAGGCTTGGCGGAAGCCACTCGCCAACAACAATTTGATATCCGCGCCTTGCTGACCTATAGCAGCGTGTGCGGAATCGGCTTGGATACCGTGCCGATTGAGGGCGATACCCCGCTGGAAAAAATCACCGCGATTATGCGTGATACCGGCACTATGGCGTTTCGCTTAAACAAACCGCTCACCGTGCGCTTATTCCCGGTGCCGAATTTATCGGCGGGGCAACATACCCGATTTGAGAGTGAGGATTTGTGTAATTGTGCGGTGTTGGCTGTGCCGTGATTGATAAAAGCGGGTTAACGCCTTATAGTAATCGACTTTAGCCCGCTTTTTTGAAATGAATAAAAATTCTCCTTTATGCCGTGTTGCCTATTCTTTATTTAATAAGAATAAACCTTGATTGGAGAACGAAATATAGCTTTGTGTGAGTTCGGCATTAAAATACTCCGGACGGCAATTGACTAGTAATTCTTGTCCATGCCAATGTGCAATAATTTCCCAGTGATTGCCCATATACACCGCACTTTTAATCGTGCATTGCTGTGCCGGTGTACCTGTTTGATTAAAAGTAATAGCTTCAGGACGAACTCCCAGCAGGCAATCTTCGCCGACGATATTAAATTGCGCAACGTTGTTTAAACTAAATTCATAGCCATATACATTAATCTTATTTTGCTGTAATTTTGCAGGGAAAATACTGGATTCCCCCATGAAATTTGCTAAAAATAACGAATTAGGTTGCTGATAAAGCGTTTTGGCGGAGGCTTTTTGCATAATTTTGCCTTTATTCATCACAATTACTTCATCAGACACTGCAAAGGCTTCTGTTTGATCGTGAGTAACATATAAAGAGGTGATACCTAATCGTTGTTGTAATTCTCGTATCTTTTCTCGCATTGAGCGGCGTAAATTAGCATCCAAATTACTAAGCGGTTCATCAAATAACAACACTTTAGGTTTTAAGATCAAAGCACGGGCAAGCGCCACACGTTGTTGTTGTCCGCCAGAAATTTGATCCACAAAGCGCTGCTCAAAACCGGCCAAATCGACTAGTTCCAACGCTTCTTGCACTCGTTGTTCGCGCTCGGGCTTGCTCACGCCTTGCATTTTTAAGCCATAGCCTACATTGTCGCCAATGCTCATATGGGGAAAAAGAGCATAGGATTGAAAAACAATACAAATATCACGATTCTGAATGGCGGATTTGGTGACATCTTCCCCATCAATAAAGATTTGCCCTGATGTGGGGTTTTCTAAGCCCGCCACTAATCGTAACACCGTCGTTTTACCACAACCCGAAGGACCGAGAAGTGTCACCATGGTGCCGCGTTTAATAATAAGATCGAGATTATCAATGACCACTGATTTAGCAAAAGATTTAGTGATATTTTTTAAAACTAAGAAATTTTCATGTTGATTCATAATGGATAAATCCTAATTCATTGTTTTGGCTTTAGAGCGTGAGATACGTGTATCACCCACTAACCAATCAAAAAGTAATATAATGCTCATCATCACTATAATTAAAATAGAGCCGTAAGCAATGGCAATACCATATTCGCCATCCTCTACACGGTTCAGAATATAGGATGTCGCCACCCGTGTATCTGCAGTTACTAAAAAGACTATTGCGCTTACCGTTGTCATGGCGCGTACAAAACTTGTCACTAATGCAGAAATCAATGCCGGTTTTAGCAGTGGCAGAACAACGAAAATAATTGTTTTAAAGGTACTGCCTTTCAATGAAAGTGAGGCTTCATCGAGTGATTTATCAAGCTGTCCAAGCCCCGCAATTGCCGCACGCATGCCAACCGGCATATTACGCATTACCATTGAAAGAATGATAATAAGACCGGTACCTGTAATATAAATAGGGGCATTATTAAATGCTAAAATATAGGACACGCCAGCAACGGTTCCTGGTACGGCGAAACATAGCAAGGTTAAAAATTCCAGTGTCTTTTTACCTTTAAAATCACGACGTACTGTGATATAGGCAATAAGCAAGCCGAAAAATGCCGTAATCGGAGCGGCGGCAGCGGCAAACAATACGGTTTGAATCAGTGACGGCCAAGCTCCGTCATCTAAGCCTTGTCCAAACAACACCGCATAATTTCTCAAAGTTAATGTGTGATCCACCCCCCAGTTTACGGTAAAGCTCCCATAGAAAATGCTGCCGTATAAAACGATGTTAAAGATCACCCAAAAAGCCAAAATAAATGTAATGCCATGTTTCATTGCATTCGGTAAATCTTGCACATCACCCCGATAAGATTTACCCGAGACGGTGACATAAGAGCGGTTACCAATCCAAAGATATTGGATCACAAAAATGGATAATGAAAAGATCAACAATAATGTCCCTAAAGTACTTGCGGAAGCATAGTCAAGTTGAGAGCCCGCAATATAAAAATAGATTTGCGATGAGATCACATCAAAGCTGCCGCCAAGCACCAGTGGCGTACTAAAATCCGCTAACGATTGAATTGCCACGACCAAGAAAGCGTTGGCTAATGCCGGTTTCAATAATGGAAAAATAATACCGAAAAATGTTTGATAACGATTAGCCCTCAATGTATAAGAGGCTTCTTCGATAGATGGATGAATAGATTTCAGGGCGCCTTCCAAAATCATAAATGACATTGGGGTTAATGCTAAAGTATGGGCAATCACGATACCGGTAAAGCCGTATAACCAATTACTGCTGAAATTTAGATATTCGACTAAAAATTTAGTGACATAACCTGAGCGGCCAAGCATTAGCGTAACGCCAAGACCAACCACAAAAGGCGGCGTGACAATGGGTAAAATAGAAAATATTTTTCCGATAAATGCACTGCGTTTCGCAATGCGCGTTGTATAAAGGGCAAACAATAAACCGAATAAGGTTGCAAGCACACCGACAGTTGCAGCAACACTCAAAGAGTTCATAATGATACGCAGTACATAAGGCTGTCGAATAATTTTCAATGCTTGTGTCGGGAGAAATTCCGAGCCGTTATAAAACATTGAAATAAAAATAGCCATCGTCGGATAGACAATAAAGAAAAAAATCAATAAAACGATACTAATTAATGACGCAATCACGAATTTATCGCTTTGCATTATTTTCATCTTAGCTAACGCATTGGTGGCGAATGCAATTAACGCAATAACTAAAACAAAAATTGAATAACCAAGGCTGATTTTTTCAATGGCGGCAGAAATAAAAACAAATAGAAAAATCCCTACCACAGTAGAAAATTCAAAAATACCTTGCAGATATTCATTTTTTCTAGAAAAAATCTGAGAAATCAGTGGAATAAGTAATAATATACTAAACCAAACCCAACTTAAATTGGGCGTAGACCACCCCATGGCACTGAATATTTCATCTGAAGTGGACTCCATAATTCCATAATCTAGTGCCATGGTAGGGAGTAAAATAAAGCCTAACATAGCCAATGCAACCCAAAACATATTCGAATTGAATATTTGTTGCTTTTTCATAAAACCTCCAAGATAGTTGCGGCATGTTAAGCCTCCGAATATTGCAGTGGTTGGTAGTAAGCAATATTTTAAAACATCTTCCTAGCTATAATAATCTCACTCTACTTCGCCAATTTAACTTCTTCGACCCATTTATTAATTAAGCGTTTACGTTCATCGGCAGCACCGTATTTTTCAAAATCATAATTGATTAAGTTCAGCTTAGTCGGATCAAATGCAGTCGGTGATTGTTCGGCAGTTTTATTGGTAAGAATTTGTAAGGAGTTGCCCTTTTTCCAACTCAACTCTTGCCCTTCTTTAGATAGCACCCAATCGACAAATAATTTTGCATTATCTAAGTTGCGAGCACCTTTTAAAATGCTCACGCCGCCTAGCTCATAGCCTGTACCTTCGCAAGGCACAATCATCTCAAGTGGCGCACCATTTTGTTTTTCTAATGCATAGTCGTGTAAAAAGCCGATACCAATAGTCGTTTCTCCACGTGCGGCATTACGTGACGGGGCAATCCCGGATTTTGCATATTGGGAAATATTCGGATGTAATTGCTTGAAATAATTGAATGCCTCATCTTCGCCCCAAAGTTGGGTAAAAGTGGCAATGGCGGTATAAGCAGTGCCGGAACTTTGCGGATCGGCAATTTGGACTTCACCTTTTAAGCGTGAATCGTTGAGATCTTTCCAGCATTTAGGTATTTCTGTGATACCGAGTTTTTTCAATCGATCCGTATTAACGCCAAAACCGAGAATCCCCATATATACTGCTGAGCTTAAGTTGCCTTTCACTTTTGCGGGATCTTGAAAACGTTCTACAATCTGATCGATATGGGGTGAGCGATAGGCTTCAAGTAGCCCCAATTCCCCGGCCTGAGATTGCGGATCGAGTGTGCCGCCGTACCATACATCGGCTTGCGGGTTATTCTTTTCCGCTTCGATCTTGGCAAAAGTGCTTCCCGAACCATTGCGAATAAAAGATGTTTTTACATCAAATTTTTCCCCGAAGGCTTTGGTCTGTGCTTCACACATTTCATTGGTCGCACTGCAATATACGACTAAGCGCCCCTTTGCAAGCACTTGTGGGCTTAAAAATAATCCGCCTAACAATAGGCTGGATACAATAATTGAAATAGTAGAACGCTTCATTTGATACTCCTTGTTAATATAAATGACGTTTTAATAATACAAGAAATAACAAATGTATTTAGTGATAAACCTCACAAATTATGGCACAACAACAGAGGGATTCTAATGCGGATTTCTTTCATCATTTTGCAGCAAGCAGAGGAGATTCGAACTAAAAAACGCCTGTAAAAATAACATTTACAGGCATTTTTTATGCAAAAAATCAATCCGGATTACTTCACTTCGCGAAACATAATTTCCGCCGGAATCACATCGCCTTGCCAATACAGTTGGCTGGCGACGCTTTCGGCAAGTTGCAGGAAGTGTTGGCTGATTTCATCTTGCGGTGCGGCGGCAACGGTCGGTGTGCCGTGATCCAGATCTTCACGCAGGCGGATATGCAACGGAATTTGTCCCAACACCGAAATATGGTATTTTTCCGCCACTTTTTGCGCGCCGCCGGTGCCGAAAATATCTTCGTGATGACCGCACTTGGCGCAGATATGCACGCTCATATTTTCAACAATGCCAAGCACCGGTACGGAAACTTTTTCAAACATCGCAATTCCCTTGATCGCGTCCAGTAAGGCAATATCTTGCGGGGTTGTCACCACGATTGCGCCGGTAACCGGAATTTGTTGCGACAGCGTCAGTTGAATATCGCCTGTGCCCGGCGGCATATCGATCACCAAATAATCCAAATCCGGCCACCAGGTTTCCTGCAACAACTGGCTGAGGGCGCTGCTTGCCATAGGACCGCGCCAAATCGTGGCATTGTCGGCGGGCATTAAAAAGCCGATTGAGTTGGCATAGATTCCATGGACTTCAATCGCCACCATATGTTTATTGTCCGGCGAGGTCGGGCGTTGATCGGCCGCACCTAACATATGCGGAATTGACGGGCCGTACACATCGGCGTCCAAAATCCCAACCCGCGCGCCTTGCGCTTTTAACGCTAAGGCAAGATTGACTGCGGTGGTGGATTTGCCCACGCCGCCTTTGCCGGAGGTGACGGCAATAATATTTTTCACGCCGTTGACTGCCGGGTGATTGTTAGCGCGTTTTAAGGTGGCGATTTGATAATTCAGCTGCCAGCGCACGCTTTTCGCTTGGCTGATGTGTAATAAATCCGCCTCAAGTGCGGTTTTCAAGCGTTCAAAACCACTGTTCCAGGCAAATGGCAGGGTCAGTTCGAGGCGCAGGGTGTCGCCGCCCAATTCGATTTTTTTCAGGGCTTTCAGTTCGATCAGATTTTTTTGCAATGTCGGATCGCGAAAGTCGGCAAAGCATTGTTCAATTTGGCTTTTTTGAGCGTCGCTCAATTCGTTAGCGGAAAATAAGCTCATGGTAAATCCTTTGTTTTTATAGGGTTACAGCAGTGTTTGAGTAAAATCGGTGCTATTTAATCATGTTTGGCGGCAAGTGTTAAGTTAAAATCTGCATTATCATGCAATACGGCATAAAGTGCGGTTCAACTGGTAAAAATAGCCGTGTTGCGCTAAAATCTGTGCCTATTTATTCGATAAAATATTCTACAAGGATTTCAAGTTTAATTATGTCAAATTCAGCCCGCAAAATTTTGGTGACTTGCGCCCTGCCGTATGCCAACGGTCCGATTCATTTAGGTCATTTATTGGAGCATATCCAAGCGGATATTTGGGTGCGGTTTCAGCGTATGCGAGGCAATGAAATCCATTTTGTCTGTGCCGACGATGCGCACGGCACGCCGATTATGTTGAAAGCGGATCAAATGGGGATTACGCCGGAGGCGCTGATTGCGCAGGTGAAAAGCGAACATCAAGCCGATTTTAACGGTTTTAACATCAGTTTTGATAATTATCATTCCACCCACAGCGACGAAAACCGCACGTTATCTGAGGCGATTTACACTAAACTGAAAAGCAACGGTTTTATTAAAAGCCGCACCATTTCGCAACTGTATGATCCGCAAAAAGGCATGTTTTTGCCGGATCGTTTCGTGAAGGGCACTTGCCCGAAATGTAAAGCGGAAGATCAATACGGCGATAACTGCGAGGTTTGCTCAGCGACTTACAGCCCGACCGAATTGATTAATCCGCGTTCGGTGGTGTCGGGGGCAACACCGGTGATGAAAGAGTCGGAACACTTTTTCTTTGATTTGCCGAGTTTTGAAGCCATGCTGAAAAGCTGGATTCGTTCCGGCTCGCTGCAACAAGAAGTGGCGAATAAAATGCAAGAGTGGTTCGAAGCCGGTTTGCAGCAATGGGATATTACCCGTGACGCGCCCTATTTCGGCTTTGAAATTCCGGACGCGCCGGGGAAATATTTCTACGTTTGGCTGGATGCGCCAATCGGCTATATGGCGTCGTTCAAAAATCTGTGTGATCGCGAAGGCTTGAATTTCGATGAGTTTTGGCACAAAGACAGCACCACCGAGCTGTATCATTTTATCGGCAAAGATATTATGTATTTCCACAGCCTGTTCTGGCCGGCGATGTTGGAGGGCAGCGATTACCGCAAACCGAGCAATATTTTTGTACACGGCTATGTGACCGTTAATGGCGAAAAAATGTCGAAATCGCGCGGTACATTCATTCAAGCCGCAACCTATCTCAAACTGCTTGATCCGGAATATCTGCGTTACTACTACGCCGCCAAACTGAGCCACCGTATTGATGATTTGGATTTGAACCTGCAAGATTTCGTGCAACGGGTGAATGCGGACATTGTCAATAAAGTGGTGAATCTCGCTTCGCGTAATGCCGGCTTTATCCAAAAACGTTTTGGCGGCAAACTGGCGGCAAGCTTAGAAAATCCGGCGTTGTTGGCGGAGTTCGGCCAAGCCTCCGAAACGATTGCGGCCTATTTTGAAAACCGTGAATACGGCAAAGCGATCCGCGAGATTATGGCATTGGCGGACAAAGCCAATAAATATATTGATGATAAAGCCCCGTGGGTGGTGGCAAAGGAAGAGGGTAAAGATCAGGCATTGCAGCACATCTGCTCAATGGGGATCGAAATGTTCCGCATTTTAATCGGTTATCTGAAACCGGTGCTGCCGCAATTGGCGGCACGCGCGGAAGCCTTTTTACAAACCGAATTGACGTGGGACAGTTTATCTACGCCGTTATTAGCGCATGAAATTGCGCCGTTTAAAGCGTTGTTCAACCGTTTAGACAGCAAGCAAATTGATGAATTGGTGGCGTTGTCGAAAGAGGAAAATGCACAATTAGCGCCGGTGGCAATCGAAAAAGCGGGGGCAAGCACGGCGGAAAAATCCGAATTTGAGCCGATTGCCGATACCATTTCGATTGATGATTTTGCCAAAATCGATCTGCGCGTGGCAAAAATCGTCAAAGCCGAAGCCGTGCCGGAAGCGAATAAGCTGGTGAAACTGACCCTCGACATCGGCAGCGAAACCCGCCAAGTATTCGCCGGAATTAAATCGGCGTATAAACCGGAGGAGCTGGAAGGGCGTTTAACCGTGATGGTTGCCAACCTTGCGCCGCGCAAAATGAAATTCGGCGTTTCGGAGGGCATGGTGCTCGCCGCCGGACCGGGCGGCAGCGATCTGTTCGTGCTGACCCCGGATCAAGGCGCAACCCCGGGAATGCGTGTCAAATAAGTAACCAACCAACCGCACTTATCGTGATGAAAGTGCGGTTTTGTGTATTTGGATAATCAATTTTGTTGTATGAAGGAAATATCCATGAAACTAGATGAAGTAGCAAAATTAGCCGGTGTGTCGCGCACCACAGTGAGTTATGTGATTAACGGCAAAGCAAAATTACATCGGGTGAGTGATCGCACGATTGAAAAAGTGATGGCGGTGGTGAATGAGCATAATTTCAAACCCAACCCGGTGGCGGCGGGGCTGCGTGCCGGGCATACCAATACCATTGGTTTGATTATCCCGGATTTGGAGAACATCAGTTACGCCAAAATCGCAATGCGTTTCGAAGCCCTTTGCCGCAAGGCGGGCTATCAGCTGTTTATCTCTTGCTCGAATGACGAAGCGGAAAACGAAAAGCAGTGTGCCAAGCAGTTATTGGCGCGCAAAATTGATGCGTTGGTGGTATCGACCGCACTGGACAGTGAGGATGATTTTTATCGGCAGGTGAGTGACGTACCGATTATCGGTTTCGATCGCCAAGCCAATAATTTAAATAATATCAATGTGTTGTATCATGACGAGGACGATAGTTGTCACTTGGCAAAAACATTGTTACAGCATGATAAAACCGGTTCGATTTTGTATTTCGGCGCACATCCGGAATTTCCAATCAGCCGCCAACGCGAATCGGGATTCCGTCAAGTCGTAGAAAAGCAAGGTTTGCAGATCGACTACCTGTATGCACCGCACTTTACCCGTGAATCGGCAATGGCAACATTCAGCACATGGCTACAGCAAAACAGCTTGCCGGATACCTTGTTCATCACTTCGTTAACCCTGCTGCAAGGGGTGTTCCAAGCACTGTTGCAACAGCAGGGCGGCATTCCGCCGCAATTAACACTGGCTACCTTTGGTGACCAACAAATGTTGGAGTTGCTGCCAAACCAAGTGATCAGCGCGGTGCAGCCGTATGATGACATTGCGGAAAATTTATTGTTGGCGCTACAGCGCATGATTGTGAAAAGCGACAGTAAAAAACAGCGTAACGCACAGGCTTATCCGGTTTGGGTGCAGCGTGAAATTTTTTATAAAGCCCGGGCATAACAAAACGCAACCGCACTTGGTGTCGAACCAAGTGCGGCTATAAAGTGAAGTCGTAAAGTGCGGTATAAACAGACTATTTCGCCATGCGTTTATACTTAATCCGGTGCGGTTGCACCGCTTCTGCGCCGAAGGTTTTCTTCTTCCACTCTTCGTAATCGGTGAAGTTGCCTTCGTAGAAAGTCACTTTGCCCTCGTCGCCGTAGTCTAAAATGTGAGTGGCAACACGGTCTAAGAACCAACGGTCATGGGAAATCACCAAGGCACAGCCCGGGAATTCCAACACCGCATTTTCCAAGGCGCGCAAGGTTTCCACGTCTAAATCATTGGTCGGTTCGTCGAGTAATAACACGTTGCCACCGGTTTGCAACAATTTTGCCAAATGCAAACGTCCGCGCTCACCGCCGGACAACTCGCCGACACGTTTTTGTTGATCCACGCCTTTAAAGTTGAACCGTCCGACATAAGCCCGGCTTGGAATTTCAAAATTGCCGATACGCATAATGTCCAAACCGCCGGAGACTTCTTCCCACACGGTTTTCTTGTCGTCCATACTGTCACGGAACTGATCGACCGAGGCTAACACCACGGTTTCGCCCAGTGTGATCGAGCCGCTGTCCGCTTGTTCTTGTCCGCTCAACATTTTGAACAGGGTGGATTTCCCTGCGCCGTTCGGACCGATAATGCCGACAATCGCCCCTTTCGGAATACTGAAAGAGAGATCATCAATCAACGTGCGGTCGCCGTAAGATTTGCTCAGGTTGCTGACTTCGATGACTTTATCGCCTAAGCGTGGACCCGGTGGAATAAACAACTCGTTGGTTTCGTTACGTTTTTGATATTCACCGCTGTTCAGTTCATCAAAGCGTGCCATACGCGCTTTGCTTTTCGCTTGACGGCCTTTCGGATTTTGGCGCACCCATTCCAACTCTTTCTCAATCGATTTTTGGCGGGCAGACTCGGTCGCCGCTTCTTGTGCCAAGCGTTTCTCTTTTTGTTCCAACCAAGACGAGTAGTTGCCTTCCCACGGAATGCCTTCGCCACGGTCAAGCTCCAAGATCCAACCGGCAACGTTATCCAAGAAGTAACGGTCATGGGTGATCGCCACCACCGTGCCTTCGTAATCGTGTAAGAAGCGCTCTAGCCACGCCACCGATTCTGCGTCTAAGTGGTTGGTCGGTTCGTCCAACAGCAGCATATCCGGTTTTTCCAACAACAAGCGGCACAATGCCACGCGGCGGCGTTCGCCCCCTGACAGGTGCTCGATTTTTGCGTCCCAATCCGGCAAACGCAACGCATCGGCGGCACGTTCCAGTTGGTTTTGCAGATGGTGTCCGTCGTGGGCTTGAATGATCGCTTCCAGCTCGGCTTGTTCCGCCGCCAGCTGATCAAAATCCGCATCGGGATCGGCGTATAACGCATAGACTTCATCTAAGCGGGTCAATGCGGTTTTCACTTCGCTGACCGCTTCTTCCACCGCCTCACGTACGGTTTGGTGCGGATCCAGTTTGGGTTCTTGCGGCAGATAGCCGATTTTGATTCCCGGTTGCGGGCGCGCTTCGCCCTCAATATCCTTATCGATTCCCGCCATAATCCGCAACAGGGTGGATTTCCCCGCGCCGTTTAAACCGAGAACCCCGATTTTCGCGCCCGGAAAAAAGCTGAGAGAAATGTTTTTCAAAATATGACGCTTCGGCGGCACGACTTTGCCGACGCGGTGCATCGTATACACAAATTGGGTGGACATAGTATTTCCTTTCGTTTCTTGTCGAGAAAAAAGTCAGATAAAAAATCGCTTTATTATAGGCGAAATTAAGGGCGAGGGCTACGCCGGAAACACAAAGTGCGGTCAGACAGATAGCGGGGCTGACCGCACTTTGCGCTTGAAAAAGAGAAATTAGCGTGCAATCTGTATAAAAATAACGCTGTTATAGGCAATATAACACAGCAACAACAGCACACCGGCCCAGCGTTGGATATAGCCGTTTTCCGCTTTGTAACGGTAGCCGAGCAGGAATAAAAGTGCGGTCAGGAACAACATCACCGGCATATCGCGCGTGATAATGTCGTTTTCGGCTTGCAGGGGATGGATGGCGCCGGCAAGCCCGACCACCGCCAGCGTATTAAACAGATTGGAACCGATAATATTGCCCATTGCCAAATCATGCTGGTTTTTGCGTGCGGCGGCAATGCTGGAGGCGAGTTCCGGCAGCGATGTGCCAACGGCGACTACGGTTAAGCCGATGATCAGCTCGCTCACGCCGAAATGGTTGGCGATAGTGACCGCGCCCCAAACCAACAGTTGCGAGCTGGCAATCAGCAGGATTAAACCGAACAGTAGTAAACCGATAGCTTTACCGATCACAATATCGTCCCGTTGGTCGTCTTCTGATAGTTGGTTGGATAACGCATTTTTGACTTTTAAGCCATCCCGAATGCTGACAAACATAAATAAGGCAAACATGGCTAAAATGATGATACCGTCAATGCGGCTAATATCGCGATCGAACAACAAACCGGCTGAAACCAAGGTCACAATCAGCAACAGCGGTAACTCTTTTTTCAAAATCGACGGCGTGACCAATACCGGGCTGATCAATGCGGTCACACCGAGAATCAGCGCGATATTGGCGATATTCGAACCGTAAGCATTGCCGAGCGCAATTCCCGGATTGCCTTGGATTGCCGAGGTGATTGACACCACGATTTCCGGTGCAGAGGTGCCGAAACCGATAATCAACATACCGATTAATAATTTCGGCATACCGAAATAGTGCGCGGTTTGGCTGGCGCCATCGACGAATTTATCGGCACTCCAAACTAAAATAATCAAGCCGGCAATCACGGCAAGGGAAGCAAGTAGCATAGTATGTCCTGAGGATACATAGAGCAGATAAAAATAAAGCCCGTAATCATGACGATTATGGGCTAAACACTGTCGGATTACAAAAAGCGTTTACAAAAGGAGACAAATAAAAGCTAACCGACAGAGAAAGTGGCTCCTCCTGCTGGACTTGAACCAGCGACATACGGATTAACAGTCCGCCGTTCTACCGACTGAACTAAGGAGGAATTGTTCGTTTTTCGACCATGCAACCGATATGCAATTTATAGTATAGATTTATTCCGCAATGTCGAATTGAGGGGCGTATGATAGTGAGTTCAAATTCGCTTGTCAAGAGCGTTAAAACAAAAAAACGGCAGAAATTTAATGGAATTTTTCTATCCACACCGCTTGTGGATAACTTTGTGGATTAGTTTTTGCGGAGTGGGGCAAAATACAGGAAATATGCGACTTTGCGAGATCGGCTTTCAATTTGGCTATAAAATGACATGTTTTTATTTATCAATAAGATATGAAAAATCTAGTCTTTTTTTTATTATTTTTTTTGAAAATTTGAAGTTTGCCTCTTGACAGTTGGGAGACTGTGCAAAAAGTCAATTTTTGATAATTGTTTTTCGAGGAAAAAAATAGCTAACCCCGTGTGTTATCGACGAAATAAGCGGATCCGTGCAAATCCTCCTGACCTCCGTATCATTCATATAAAATTTCACTCTGAAATATGTTAAACTACCGCACTTTCGATCTTGATTTTCTAATCTGGTACTGCTATGTCAAAACCCAATTCCAAACCGTTCAAACTGCATTCCGATTTTAAACCGTCGGGCGATCAGCCGCAGGCAATCGCCAAACTGATTGAGGGCTTGGAGGACGGTTTGGCGCACCAAACGTTGTTGGGGGTGACCGGGTCGGGCAAAACCTTTACCATCGCCAATGTGATCGCCACACTCAACCGCCCGGCGATGTTGCTGGCGCCGAATAAAACCCTGGCGGCACAGCTTTACGCCGAGATGAAGGAATTTTTTCCGGAAAATGCGGTCGAGTATTTCGTCTCTTACTACGATTACTATCAGCCGGAAGCCTATGTGCCGGCGAGCGATACCTTCATCGAGAAAGACGCGTCGATTAACGATCAGATCGAACAAATGCGCTTGTCGGCGACCAAATCCTTTTTGGAACGGCGCGATACCATTGTGGTTGCTTCCGTGTCGGCGATTTACGGCTTGGGCGATCCCGATTCTTACCTGAAAATGATGTTGCACCTGCAAAGCGGGGCGATTATTGATCAACGCCAGATTTTATCTAAACTGGCGGAGTTGCAATATACCCGTAATGATCAAGCCTTTCAGCGCGGTACCTTTCGCGTGCGCGGCGAAATTATTGATATTTTCCCGGCGGAATCGGACGATGTGGCGTTGCGCGTCGAACTGTTTGATGAAGAAGTGGAACGCTTGAGCCTGTTTGATCCGCTGACCGGGCATAATTTCGGCGCAGTGCCGCGCTACACCGTTTATCCGAAAAGCCACTATGTGACCCCGCGCGAACGGGTGCTGGAGGCGATCGAACGGATTAAAGCCGAATTGGCGGAGCGCCGCCAATATCTGTTGGAGAATAATAAACTGTTGGAAGAACAGCGGATTACCCAGCGCACCCAGTTTGATATTGAGATGATGAACGAATTGGGTTACTGCTCGGGCATTGAAAACTACTCACGTTATCTGTCAGGACGCGGCGAGGGCGAGCCGCCGCCGACCTTGTTTGATTATATTCCGAGTGACGGTTTGCTGATTATCGACGAGTCCCATGTCACTGTGCCGCAAATCGGCGGAATGTATCGCGGCGACCGCGCGCGTAAAGAAACACTGGTGGAATACGGTTTCCGCCTGCCGTCGGCGTTGGACAACCGCCCGTTGCGTTTTGAAGAGTTTGAACGGCTTGCACCGCAGACGATTTATGTCTCCGCCACGCCCGGACCTTACGAGCTGGAAAAATCCGGGGGCGAGCTGATCGATCAAGTGGTGCGTCCGACCGGTTTACTCGATCCGATTTTAGAAGTGCGTCCGGTGGCGACCCAAGTTGATGATTTATTGTCGGAAATCCGGATTCGCAGCGATAAGCACGAGCGAGTATTGGTCACCACCTTAACCAAACGCATGGCGGAAGATTTGACCGATTATCTGGAAGAACACGGTGTGCGCGTGCGTTATCTGCATTCGGATATTGATACCGTCGAGCGGGTGGAAATTATCCGCGATCTGCGTTTGGGCGAGTTCGATGTGTTGGTCGGGATCAACTTATTGCGTGAGGGGTTGGATATTCCGGAAGTGTCGCTGGTGGCGATTTTAGATGCCGATAAAGAGGGCTTCCTGCGCTCGGAACGCTCGTTGATTCAAACCATCGGACGCGCCGCGCGTAACCTGCACGGCAAAGCGATTTTATATGCCGATCGGATCACCAATTCGATGGAAAAAGCGATTGGCGAAACCAACCGCCGCCGTGAAAAACAGATGGCGCACAATGAAAAACACGGCATTGTGCCACAAGCGTTAAACAAAAAAGTCGGCGAACTGCTCGATATCGGGCAAGGCGCAAGCAACAAAGCGCGCGGCAAACAGAAACTGGCAAAAGCCGCCGAACCAAGTGCGGTTTACCAACCGAAAAACGCCAAAGAGTTTGAGCAACAGGTTAAAAAACTGGAACAGCAAATGTACCAACACGCGCAAAATCTGGAATTCGAACAAGCCGCTGCGGTGCGTGATGAATTGCACCGCCTGCGGGAGCGGTTTGTATTAGGCGATTAAGCTGGATAGAGGATAAAATGAAACAAAATACAGATAACTCATTCAATAAAGTAGGGGCGGATTAACTATCCGCCCGAACCGCACTTTGCATTTTTCTGTTGTCGATTAAATGCTTATACCGCACTTCGCAAACGGGCGGATAGTTAATCCGCCCCTACAATGCAAACGCAATATTGAAGGTTATCTATAATTTGATTTTAGCTTTTTTATAACGAATAAAATTAAGATAGAGAACCATTTTGCAAAACCAAAAAAACAAAAAAACACAACCTAAACGCCACTCGCAACCGCTCACCCCGACGCAAAAAAATTTGTTGGCGCAATTAAACGAGGTGATGTTGAGTGATAAACGCCGTTTGAGCGGGCGGATTTACGGCTTGGGCAATATTAAAAACCAAGCGGCGCAAAGTGCGGTGGTGGCGGAAATCGAACAGGCGATTGCGGTGGCGAAAGTGCGGTTGGCGCAGCGGCAGACCGCACTTGCGATTGAATTCCCAGAGAATTTGCCGGTCAGTCAGCGCAAAACGGAAATTCTGAAAACCATTGCCGAACATCAGGTGGTGGTGATCGCCGGCGAAACCGGATCGGGCAAAACCACCCAGTTGCCGAAAATGTGCCTTGAACTGGGTTTAGGCACCAAAGGCATGATCGGGCACACCCAACCGCGCCGAATTGCGGCGCGTTCGGTGGCGGCGCGGATTGCGGAGGAGCTGAAAACCGAACTGGGCGAGTTGGTCGGCTACAAAGTGCGGTTCAGCGATCAGGTCAGCGACAAGAGTCGGATCAAATTGATGACCGACGGGATTTTGCTGGCGGAAATTCAGACTGACCGCTACCTCAATCAATACGACACCCTGATCATCGACGAAGCCCACGAACGCAGTTTGAACAACGATTTTATTCTCGGTTATCTGAAACAACTGTTGCCGAAACGCCCTGATCTGAAATTGATTATCACCTCCGCCACCATCGACGTGGAGCGGTTTTCCAAGCATTTCAACAACGCGCCGATTATCGAAGTGTCGGGGCGCACGTTTCCGGTCGAAGTGCGCTATCGCCCGTTGGCGGAGGCGGACGATCAAGACCAAATTCAAGGTATTCTGAACGCTGTTGAGGAATTGCAAGCGGAAGGGCGCGGCGATATTTTGATCTTCCTCAGCGGCGAACGTGAAATTCGCGACACCGCCGACGCATTGCAGAAACAACAGCTGCGCCATACGGAAATTTTGCCGCTGTACGCGCGCTTATCGGCGCAGGAGCAGAACCGTATTTTCCAGCCGAGCGGATTGAATCGGATTGTGTTGGCGACCAACGTGGCGGAAACCTCACTCACCGTGCCGGGGATTAAATATGTGATCGACCCCGGTACGGCACGGATTTCGCGTTACAGCTACCGCACCAAAGTGCAACGCCTGCCGATCGAAGCAATTTCGCAAGCCTCCGCCAACCAGCGTAAAGGGCGTTGCGGACGGGTGTCGGAGGGAATTTGTATCCGCCTGTATTCGGAGGAGGATTTCAACGCCCGCCCCGAATTCACCGATCCGGAAATTTTGCGCACTAATTTAGCTTCGGTGATTTTGCAGATGACCGCACTTGGACTGGACGATATTGAATCCTTTCCGTTTGTCGACGCGCCGGATCGCCGCTACATTCAGGACGGGATTAAATTATTGGAGGAGCTGCAAGCCTTTAATCTGGTGAAAACCAAGCAGGGCGAACAGCGCAAATTGACCGCCGCAGGACGGCAGTTGGCGGCGTTGCCGGTTGACCCTCGGTTGGCGAAAATGGTATTGAGTGCGGCGCAATTCGGCAGTTTGCGTGAGGTGATGATTATCGTGGCGGCGTTGTCGATCCAAGATCCGCGCGAACGCCCGCAGGAAAAACAGCAAGCCGCCGATGAAAAACACCGTCGCTTTGTCGATGAGCAATCGGATTTCTTGGCGTTTATCAACCTGTGGAATTATCTGCAACAACAGCAAAAAGCCTTGAGCAACAACCAATTCCGCCGTTTGTGCAAAAGCGAATACCTGAATTATCTGCGCTTGCGCGAGTGGCAGGATATTTATCATCAATTGCGCTTAAGCGTGCGTGAAATGGGGCTGCATATCAATTCGACCGAAGCGGATTACGGCGCAATTCACCGTGCACTCTTGACCGGTTTGCTGTCGCATATCGGTTTGAAAGAGGCGGAAAAACAGCAGTATCTCGGTGCGCGTAACACCCATTTCTCCGTGTTCCCCAATTCGGTGCTGTTTAAGAAAAATCCGAAATGGCTGATCGCCGCCGAACTGGTCGAAACCTCAAAACTGTGGGGGCGAATGCTGGCGAAAATCGAACCGGAATGGATCGAGCCGTTGGCAGGGCATTTGACCAAATCCAGCTACGCCGAACCGCATTGGGAAAAATCGAAAGGGGCGGTGATCGCCAGCGAAAAAGTGGTGCTGTACGGCATGCCGATTGTGGCTGCACGTCCGATTAATTTCGGCAATATCGATCCGCAATTGAGCCGCGAAATTTTTATCCAAGCGGCATTGGTTGAGGGCAATTGGAACGCACGGCATAAATTTTTCCAACAAAATATGAAGCTGATCCGTGAAGTGGAGGAGCTGGAACACAAAAGCCGTCGGCGCGATATTTTGGTGGACGAACGCCGCTTGTTTGAGTTTTACGACCAACGGATCGGGCAAGACGTGGTGTCGCAAAAACATTTCGACAGCTGGTGGAAAACGGCGCAACAGCAAAATCCCGAGCTGCTCAATTTTGAAAAAGCGTTTTTAACCAATGACGAAGCGCAAACGGTCAGCCATTTGGATTTCCCGAATTTTTGGCAGCAGGGCAATTTGAAGTTGAAACTCAGCTATCAATTCGAACCCGGCAGCGAGGCGGACGGCGTGACGGTGCATATCCCGCTGGCATTGCTGAACCAAGTCGAGCCGCAAGGTTTTGACTGGCAAATTCCGGGCTTGCGCCGTGAGTTGGTGATTGCACTGATTAAATCGTTACCCAAAGCCATGCGGCGTAATTTTGTGCCGGCACCGAACTATGCCGACGCTTTTTTGGGGCGCGCCGAACCGTTGGCGAAACCGCTGTTGGAGAGTTTGCAATATGAACTACGCCGTATGACCGGGGTCACGGTTGAACCGGAATTGTGGAATGTCGAGCAGCTTGAACCGCACTTGAAGATCACCTTCCGTGTGATTGACGACAACGGGCGTAAACTGCGCGAGAGCACTGATTTGGATCAACTGAAATTCGAGCTGAAAGATCAGGTGCAACAAAGCCTGTCGGCGGTGGCGGACGACGGGATCGAGCAGAGCGGCATTCATATTTGGAATTTCGACACGCTACCGCACTTTTACCAGCAGAAAAAACGCGGCTACAGCGTGAAAGCCTATCCGGCGTTGGTCGATGAGCAGCAATCGGTCGGAATCAAGCTGTTTGAAACCGAATTCGAACAGCAACGTGCCATGCAGCAGGGCTTACGCCGTTTGTTGCTGTTGAATGTGCCGTCGCCGATTAAATATCTGCATGAAAAATTGCCGAATAAAGCCAAATTGGGCTTGTATTTCACCCCGTTCGGGCGCGTATTGGATCTGATTGACGATTGTATCGCCTGTGCGGTGGATAAATTGATCGCCGATTTTGGCGGCGTGGTTTGGGAAGAAGCGGCGTTTCAGCGCTTGCGTGATTACGTTCGCGAGAATCTGAATGAGACCACGGTCGGGATTGCCAAACAGGTCGAGCAGATTTTGACCCTGACCTTTGAGTTGAATAAACGTTTGAAAGGCAAAATGGATTTCACTATGGCATTTGCGCTGTCGGATATTAAAAGCCAGCTGGCGAATTTGGTTCAGCAAGGCTTTGTGCAACGCAACGGCTATCAGCGGCTGCCGGATTTATTGCGTTATTTGCAAGCGATTGATAAACGGATCGACAAACTGGCGCAAGACGTGAACCGCGATCGCGCCAATATGTTGCGGGTGGAAAAAGTCAGCGAAGCCTATCAGCAACTGTTGGCAAAACTGCCGAAATCACAACCGATCAGCGATGAGATTTTGGAAATCCGTTATATGATTGAAGAACTGCGCGTCAGTCTGTTTGCCCAACAACTGGGCACGGCGTACCCAATTTCGGATAAACGGATTTTGAACAGTATTCAGAGTGCGGGGTAGGTTGTCGCATTAAAATTTTTCCCTCCGCGTGCGGAGGGAGATCCGAAGGGCGGAAGGGATAATTTATGCCCAATACCGCACTTTGGCTTGTTGCAGTTTGTCGTAGGCAGCCAATAATTTTTGATGGGCGGCGAAGTTGCTCAGGGTTTCATCCCCGGCGATTAAATCATAGAACGGATTGCCGCCGTTGATCGCACTCCAACAGGCATTGACCGCACTTTCACCGTATAAACGACAGAATGCAGCAAAATATTGCGCCGGATCGCGCTCGCTGTCTAAATGCAATTCTAAGGATTGAATTAAACAACGGTAGTAGTTATTGCGTTCGGCGGTAAACACCGAGGAGGTGGTATCGAGCGTCCAATTCGCCCACAGCAATGCGTTTCCCCAATCGCCGCAAGCCAGATAGAGCATGGATTTTAACTCGCCGATACGCAAGGTTTGCCAGCCGGATTTCGGTGGGGCGACGATACCGATAAATTCACGTACGCGGGTGAAATCGTCAATGCCTTGTTGGTCTAACTCGTCGAGCAGTTCTAAGTGAGTGTCGCGCTCATGATGAAAGTGCGGTAGATCCAACAGGATTTCGCGCCATTCCATGCCCATATTGTTATTGGCGTAAATCAAATCGTCCGCCGGATAAATATCCGACATGCCCGGCACGATAATGCGGCAGACATACACACCTAAATGGTTGTAGTCCATGATATAGACTTCTTTCTGTTCGGCGTTAAAGATTGACATCAGGTTGTCGAATTCTTGCTCGGTGGTGCCGGAAAAATCCCAATCGACGAACGGGTAATCGCTGTCTTGTTTGAACAGATCCCACGAGATCAAACCGCTGGAGTCAATAAAATGGGTCTCTAGGTTGGCGTGCTCGGCAACGTCAGCATTGTCAAATGACGGCGGGGTGAACACGTCTAAATCTTTCAAACTGCGCCCTTGCAGCAGCTCGGTGACGGTGCGCTCCAATGCGACTTTAAAGTTCGGGTGCGCGCCGAACGAGGCGAAACAAGTGCCGTTGTTCGGATTGAGCAAAATCACACAAATCACCGGATATTTGCCGCCAAGGGAGGCGTCGTAGGCTAAAATAGGGAAGCCCTCTTGTTCTAAGGTCGCAATCGCTTCTTGAATATAAGGGTAACGTGCAATGACCTCGCTTGGGATTTCCGGCAGGCTGATCGCTTCGGCGATAATTTTGTTTTTCACATGGCGTTCAAACACTTCCGATAGACCTTGCACCCGCGCTTCGTTTTGGCTGTTGCCGGCGGACATACCGTTGGAAACGTATAAGTTGGCGATAATGCTTTGCGGAATATACACCGTTTGCTGATCGCGTTGGCGCACATACGGCATGGCGACAATGCCGCGTTCACCATTGCCGGATTGCAGATCGATCAGTTGTTCCGGTGTCAGTTCTTGGTTCGGATTGTAATACTGTTGCAAATAGTCGTCTAAAATACCTTGCGGTAATTGATCTTCATCTTCAATCTTAAACCATTTTTCATTCGGATAATGCACGAAATCGCCGTTGGCAATCTTTGTTCCCAAAAAGAAATCGGCGAAAAAATAGTTGGTGGAAAGGCGTTCAAAATATTCGCCCAAGGCGGAAGCCAGTGCGGCCTTTTTGCTTGCGCCTTTGCCGTTGGTGAAACATTGCGGGCAATCGCTATCGCGAATATGCACCGACCACACATTCGGTACGGGATTTAACCATGAGGTTTCTTCGATATTGAAACCCAGTTGGGTTAATTTGCTTTGAAAGCGGTGAATACTGTCTTCTAGGGCGGCGTCTTTGCCGGTGATATAAGTTTGTTGTGGCATAGTATTCTCTTATTAGCGGGAAAAAATTGACATTGTTGCCGCATAATAGGCAACAACCGCACTTTCGGCAAGAAACATTTGTGATAAAGCGTTATTTTTAAGCAAAAAACGATTGAAATTTATTGTAAAAAATTTATGCTAACAAGGGCATTTTGAAATTTGCGATTTCAAAATGAATCAGTTAGTCAATAGCGAGGAAAATGTTATGGCACAAGGTTGGTATGAATTAAAAGTGGCAAAAGACGGACAGTTTATGTTTAATCTGAAAGCGGCAAACAGCCAGGTGATCCTGACCAGTGAGCTGTATAAAACCCGTGCGGCGGCGGAAAATGGTATTGCCTCTGTACAAAAAAACGGGGCTGACGAAACGGCGTATGAAATTCGGGTGGCGAAAAACGGCAAACCGTATTTTATTTTGAAAGCGAAGAACCATCAAGAAATCGGTCGCAGTCAATATTACAGTTCGGAAGCCGTTGCTAAAAAAGGGATTGCGTCGGTCGCACGTAATGCGGCGAGTAGCGTGATTAAGGATAAAACGGCGGAAGAGTAGGTTGTTTTATAGCATATACCAAAAGTGCGGTTATGATCGGTGATCTGACCGCACTTTTTTGTTGCATTTAGTTGCGCTTAATACGGCACTTCCAAGCGCCCGCCGTCCAGATATTGGATGTTTTGCGGCAGGGTCAACACTTCGATTTCCGGATTGGGAGAAAGGAAGAAAATCCGATTATGGCGTGAAATCGCCTCAATCGGGAAGATAAAATCCACGCTACGGGTTTGATTCTGATCCATGCCGGAATTAAACACCACTTGGAATTCTTTATTAAAAATAATATGCCCTTGATAGGTATACAGCGTCAGCCATTCGATCGAATGGATTGGCTTTTGTGAGGTCACCTTGATTTGGTAGCGCAGTAGCAAGTTGGTTTCGCTTTGATCGGTCGTTAAAAAATACTCCGGTCCGCTCAGGTTGACGCGTGATTTAAATTCATTCAGTAACGGCGAATTGGGCGAAGCATAAGACAAAATGGTGTGTTCTGTCGCTTTGCTATTGCCGACATTGATATTGAACAATGCCGAACCGATAATTAAGGCGATCATCGCAATAAAAATAGAACCGTATTTAAAGAGTACATTCATCCTGAGTTTACCTGACAACATAATGTAGAAAGTCAACGGCAATCTACATTATGCCGTAAATTGCGGGGAGAACCGCACTTATTACTCTCGGTATTCTGACATAAATTGAGTGGCTTTTTCCACCATATTTTTTGAACCGACAAATAACGGAATACGTTGGTGCAACTCGGTCGGTTCAATATCCAGAATGCGGCGGTAGCCGTCGCTCGCCAATCCGCCGGCTTGTTCGGCTAAAAATGCCATCGGATTGCCTTCGTATAATAAACGCAGTTTGCCGAGCGGATAATGGGTGGACGTCGGATAGATATAAATGCCGCCTTTCAGCAAATTACGGTGGAAGTCGGACACCAACGAGCCGATATAACGCGAGGTGTAAGGGCGTTTGGTGCCGTCGTCTTCTTCTTGGCAATATTTCAGGTATTTTTTCACGCCCATCGGGAATTTCAAATAGTTGCCTTCGTTAATCGAGTAGCAAGTGCCGTTTTGCGGAATTTTGATATTTTCGTGGGAAAGAATAAATACCCCTAACGACGGATCATAGGTGAAGCCGTTGACACCGTTGCCGGTGGTGTAAACCAGCATGGTGGAGGAGCCGTAAACGATATAGCCGGCGGCAACCTGCTTATGTCCCGGTTGTAAAAAATCCTCCAACGTGACGGGAGTGCCGATTGGCGAAATACGGCGATAAATCGAGAAAATGGTGCCGACCGCCACATTGACGTCAATATTGGACGAGCCGTCGAGCGGATCGGTGAGGATTACATATTTGGCATTGCGGCCGCGTTCGGTATCAAACGCTACGAAGTTTTCTTCCTCTTCCGAGCCGAAACCCGCCACCTCGTCACGGGCAATCAAGGCGGCCTTCATTTTTTCGTGCGCGAAAGCGTCTAACTTCATCTGTGCTTCGCCTTGCACATTTTCCACGCCGGAGTTGCCGATGATGTCATTGGTCAATCCGGCTTTATTAATGTCACGATGAATAATTTTTGCCACTAAACGGATAGACGATAAAATGCCACTCAATTCGCCCCTGGCATTCGGATAGTCCGCCTGTTTTTCAACGATAAATTCGCCTAATGTTTTCATTTTTCCCCCAGTACGATAAATAGAATAATTAAACGGAAACCTGTGATATTTTATTGTATAATCGGCAGGCTTTATGTGGTTGATATTATAACAGTCATTTGCGTTGACGTTTGCCGGCAGCGTGCAAGTTGTGATCTCAACCACATTTTAATTGATAAAAGAGCGGTTAACGAATATGAAACAACAACATATCCATATTTTGGGGATTTGTGGCACCTTTATGGGCGGCGTGGCGATTATTGCGCGCCAAATGGGATATAACGTCACGGGATCGGACGTCAATGTCTATCCGCCGATGAGCACGTTTTTGCAAAAGAGCGGGATTGAGATTATCCCGAATTACGATCCGGCGCAGCTTAATCCGCAACCGGATATGGTGATCATAGGCAATGCGATGAAGCGCGGCAATCCGTGTGTGGAATATGTGTTGGATCACGCCATTCCTTATACTTCCGGCCCGCAATGGCTGCATGACAATTTATTGCGTCGGCGCAAAGTATTGGCGGTGTCCGGCACGCACGGCAAAACCACCACCAGCAGCATTTTGGCATGGATTTTAGCCGATAACGGCTTGAATCCCGGCTTTTTAATCGGCGGCGTAACCGGCAATTTCGCCACCTCGGCGCAATTGGGCGACAGTCCGTATTTTGTGATTGAAGCGGATGAGTACGATACGGCATTTTTTGACAAGCGTTCCAAGTTTGTGCATTACAACCCGAATACCTTGATTATTAACAATATCGGTTTTGATCATGCGGATATTTTCGATGATCTGGCGGCGATTCAGCGTCAATTCCACCATATGATTCGGATTATTCCGCAATCGGGCTTGGTGTTGTCGGCACAAGACGATGTCACGGTCAAACAGACGTTGGACATGGGCTGTTGGAGCGAACAGCAATTCTTAGGCGAAAACGAAGAGTGGTTTGCACAAAAAATTTCGCAAGACAGCAGCCATTTTGCCGTTTACCACCAGCGGCAAAAAGCGGCGGAAGTGGCATGGGAGGTGTTTGGCGAGCATAACATGCACAATGCGTTAATGGCGATTGCCGCAGCATACCGTGCCGGCGTGCCGGTTGAACAGGCTTGTGCTTCGTTGGCGACATTTATCAACACCAATCGTCGCTTGGAAGTGAAAGGGAAAGTGAAAGACATCACCGTATATGATGATTTTGCCCACCATCCGGCGGAAATTAGCGCAACCATTTCGGCCTTGCGTGATCGCGTCGGCGGCGCGAAACGGATTTTGGCGGTGTTAGAGCCGCGTTCCAATACCATGAAAATGGGCTTGCATAAAAATGAATTGGCGGCGTCATTGGTGAAGTCGGATTATGTCTTTTTGTTGCAGCCGGACAATATTCCGTGGGAAGTGGCGGAAATTGCCGAGAAATCGACCGTGCCGACGAAGTGGAGCGGCAATATCGAGTTGTTGATCGAGCTGATTGCGGCTGAAGCGCAAGCCGGTGATCATATTTTAATTATGAGCAACGGCAGTTTTGACGGTATTCACCAAAAGTTACTCGATAAGTTAGCGGCTTAAATTAGAAAAAGTAATGGTAATAATGTGACCTTTTTCACATTATCGGAATTAAAACGCTATATTTTTGAAATATCGAAAATAAAACGTGTAATTTCTAGTTTATGTTGGTACTATTCTACCGCTCTTTGAGTAGCACAAGATTTACCATGTCATGAAAATCAAATCTGGTTTGGTTGTAGTGTTGTAAGGTAAGATTTTTTTAATTATTTATTTAGGATGTAGCAATGTCTCAAGCAAAAGGAACCGTAAAATGGTTTAACGAAACTAAAGGTTTTGGTTTTTTACAAGTTGAAGGTGGCGAAGACGTATTCGTACACTTCTCGGCAATCCAAAGCGAAGGTTTCCGCACATTAAAAGAAGGCCAAGCTGTGCTTTTCAATATTGTTGATGATCAACGTGGTAAAAAAGCTGAGAATGTAACTGTCGTTGCTTAATGAGCTGACTTATCGAATTTTTAAAAGCTGCCCTTGTGGCGGCTTTTTTATTGGCTGTTGTTTCGGCTTGTCGGCGGTGGCAAAGTGCGGTTTACAAATGAAAAAAGCACCTCGAAAGGTGCTTTTAAGAATCTGGTTGCGGGGGCTGGATTTGAACCAACGACCTTCGGGTTATGAGCCCGACGAGCTACCAAGCTGCTCCACCCCGCGTCTGTGAGTGGCGTACTATACGCTTTTTTTAATAGAACGCAAGCCTGTTTTGATAATTTTTTTTCAAGCGTTTAAAAAATCGGCATTGCGCGTGTTTTTGCGGCAAAACCGCACTTTGTGTGCCGCTTTTTTATTCAAGAAACAAGCGTCATATGCCCTGTATTTTTTAGCCGTTTTTTGCTAAGGTATCCGCCCCTGAGATACGGGTTTCTTTCATTACAGAAATATAGACGGATTTTATGAAATTTAATTTTAAACTCGGTGTAGTGACAGCCACAGTGGTATTCTTATCAGCTTGCGGATCATCGCCGACGCAAACCGGTAATGCTTATAACGAACGTGCGGAACGTGAAAAGCTAGGTGCGGTTTACCAAGGACGCAGCTATGTCAGCCCGAACCAATATTTGTTTCCTGTTTCTCAGGTGGCGAATAAAAGCGGTGTGATCAATCAAGGGGATTTTTTAACCCAATTATCCGAAGTGCGGTCTTATTCGAGTAATTTGGTCAACCGCCATGCGGGCACTTACGGCAAAATCACCAATTGGGTGCTTTCCGGCGGGGATGTGAATCAATTAACCGATTTCGGCTTGAATTTAAAACAGCTCAGTGGTGAAGACGGCTATCAAAACGTGCTAATGACCGGTTACTATATCCCGGTTTTTCATGGTAGCGCGACTAAGAACAGCCGGTATCAACATCCGGTTTATGCTTTGCCGAAAAACAAACGTTATAGTCGTGCCGAGATCTATAACGGCGCTTTGAACGGGCAAGGCTTAGAACTGGCTTACAGCACCATGTACGATGTGTTTGCGATGGGGGTGCAGGGCAGTGGTTTTATGGATATGGGCAACGGTAAGCTGACCCATTTCGCCTATGGCGGGCAAAACGGGCATCAGTACACCGCCGTCGGGCGTTTATTGGTGGAAGACGGGGAGATCCCGAAAGAAAAAATGTCGATGCAGGCGATCAAAGAATGGGGGGAACGCAATCCGTCCCGCTTTCAAGCGTTGTTGGAACGCAATGCCTCTTATATCTATTTTAAAGTCGATCTGACCGATAAACCGAAAGGCGCGGCCGGAGTACCACTGATCGGTTTATCCTCAATTGCAGTGGACAAAAACATTATTCCGCTCGGCAGCATTGTGTTGGTCGAAATGCCACGGCTTGACAGTCAGGGCAATTGGACGGGACAGCATGATTTGCGCCTGGTGGTGGCGCTTGACGTTGGCGGTGCGATTAAGGGACAACACTTCGATCTCTATCAAGGTATCGGCGATAAAGCCGGTCAAACCGCCGGATTTTTGAAACACTATGGCCGCGCTTGGGTATTGAATTAACAACACATGGAACGAATTGATAATTACGAGCGCCGTTTTGGCGGCATTGGGCGTTTATACGGACAAGCTGAACTGGCACGTTTACAGGCGGCACATATTTGCGTGGTCGGGATCGGCGGGGTCGGTTCGTGGGCGGTGGAAGCGCTGGCGCGCAGCGGGGTCGGCAAACTGACCTTGATTGATATGGACGATATTTGCGTGACCAATGTCAATCGCCAAATCCATGCGTTAAGCGATAATATCGGCGCATTAAAAACCGACACCATGCAAGCGCGGATCACCCAAATCAATCCGCAATGTCAGGTGACGGTGATTGACGATTTTTTGACGCAGGAAAATCTATCGCACTATATCAGCAGCGAATTCGATTATGTGATTGACGCAATCGACAGTGTGAAAGTCAAAGCCGCACTGATTGCTTATTGCAAACGCCATAAAATCAAATTGATTACCACCGGCGGCGCAGGCGGGCAAACCGATCCGACCCAAATTCAAATTGCCGATCTAAGCCGTACTGTTCAAGATCCGCTGGCGGCAAAAGTGCGGTCGCTGTTGCGTAAAACGTACAATTTCACTCAAAATCCAAAACGAAAATTCGGGGTCGATTGCGTGTTTTCGACCCAACCGCTCATCTTTCCCAAAGTGGAAGGTGATTGCCACGTCTCCGCCAGCATGAATTGTGCCAACGGATTCGGCGCGGCAACGATGGTGACGGCGACCTTCGGGTTTTTTGCTGTTGCCAGAGTGCTGGAAAAGCTGTTACGGCAACCGGCAAACCAATCGGGGATAATCCCCTAATCTTAACAAGGAAAAAGCATGAAAATAATAAATAAATCGCTGGCAGGCGTGCTCCTCTCAACCATTGCCTATACTGCCCAGGCAGACGTGATCACCACGGTGAAACCGCTCGGTTTTATCGCCGCAGCAATTGCTGACGGCGTAACCGGCACGCAGGTGTTATTGCCGACCGGCGCTTCGCCGCATGATTACCATCTGCGTCCGTCTGATTTGCAAAAATTGCAGCAAGCGGATCTGGTGGTGTGGATTGGTGCGGATATGGAAACGTTTTTGAGCAAGAGTATTGGACGTTTAGCGGCGGCAAAAGTATTGCAGATTGATAAAATCGACAATATTCAACAGTTGCTAGGCGAGGCATTACACGTGCACGCTGATGGCGACCACGACCACGACCACGACCACGACCACGACCACGACCACGACCACGACCACGACCACGACCACGACCACGACCACGACCACGACCACGACCACAACCACGACCACAACCACGACCACAACCACGATCATGATGGACCGCCGGGAAATGATGATGCACACGATCATGACCATGATCATCACGATCACGCCCACGGTGGTTTGGAAACCGATTGGCACGTCTGGTTCTCCGGCGAGATCAGTGAAAAAATTGCCGAGCAAATAGCACAACGCTTGGCACAGGATTATCCGAATAAAACGGATTTGATTAACCGGAATTTAGCGGAATTTAAGCAGAACGTTGCTGCAAAACAACAACAGCTGAAAACCCAGCTTGATCCAGTGAAGCAAACCGGTTATTACGTTTTCCATGACGCCTACGGTTATTTTGAACGCCAATACGGTTTAAATCATCTTGGCGCATTCACGATTAATCCTGCCGTAGCGCCGGGCGCGAAAACGCTGAACGAGATCAAAGCGGATATTCAGGCGCACAAGGCACAATGCCTGTTTGCCGAACCGCAATTTACGCCGCGTTTGCTAGAAATGCTGCATAAAAGCACCGGGGTAAAATTGGGCGTGCTTGATCCGATGGGCGAAAAAATCGCAATCGGCAAAACCGCTTACACGGAATACCTGCAATCGCTTGCCGATAGTTTCAGCGGGTGTTTAGCGCAGAAATAAAGTAAACTTTTTTCAGGTTTGAATGGTCTAACACCTTGCATTGTGCAAGGTGTTTTTGTTTTTATGAATGAATTTATTGGCTGGATTATTACCGGGAACAGACATGAAAAATAACATTATCGCGTTAATCACCACGTTTGCTTTGAGTTCCCCGCTGTTAGCGAATGGTTTATCACTCGAACAGCAGCGCGAGATTTACCGCAAAGCGGAAAGTTTATTGCCGTTGTCGGCGGAGAAAAAACAGTTTGCATTGGTGGATAAATTAATCGAACAATTGCCCGATTATCCGCTGCTGCCATACCTGCAATATCAACGTTTAATCAGTGATAGCGAACAATTGAACGCGGAAAAGATCCGCCAATTCGCCCTGCAATATCCAGAACTGGCGCAACGGCAGAATCTTGACCGCACTTGGTATCAAACCTTGCAAAAACGGCAGGATTGGCAAGGGATTTTACAGTTTTCCGCAGTTGCGCCGAACGATCTGATTTCGCGTTGTATCCATTTTTCCGCACAAGCCAGAGCGGCGGAAAACCAAAATGAACCGGCGCAAACCGCACTTTGGCAAGCGGTCGGCAAGTTGTGGCTAAACGGCGGTTCATTGCCGTCGGCGTGTGATGATATTTTTCATTTATGGCAAACTGCGGGGCAGCAAAGCGATGATAACGTGCGTGCGCGCGCATTGTTAGCCTTTGAAAAAGGCAGCGACGGCGTATTGCGCCATTTGCGCAATCAAAGCGATGATGTGGTGTTGACCAACTGGCTGGAAAGCTTGGTGGAATTGCACAGCAATCCGCAAACGCTGAGCTTGTTTGTGCAAACGGCGGCGCTTAATCCGCAAAACCGTGCGATTGTCAATCAAAGCTTTGCCCGTTATATTCAACGGCAGCATGAAACCCAATTTAATCCTGCGGATCCGTTTGCCGAATATCAACAATGGGGGACGCGTTTCGGTTTGGATCAAGGCCAATTAAACGGTTGGCGCGCTGCGGTAGTCAGCAAACTGTTTGATTCCGAGAATCCGCAAATTCAGCAATGGCGCGATCAACAAGTGCGGTTATTACAGCAAGACAATCTGACCGAACGCCGCATTCGTTTGGCAATTTTGGCGCAGCAGGATCTTGAACCGTGGCTGAATTTATTATCGACTAACGGTAAAAACCAACAAGAGTGGCGTTTTTGGCAAGCCTTTAATGATGATAAAAAAGGCAAAACGGCACAGGCGCAGCGGCAATGGCAAGGCTTGGCAAAGGAGCGCGGATTTTATCCGATGTTGGCAGCGGAACAACTTAAGCTGGATTATAAACCGCACTTTGACATATTAAACCCGACCGAAGCGGAAACGCAGCTGCAATCCGCCCAACCGGCTTTGCGCCAAATCGACGAATTTTTGGCGATCAACCAATTTGACCAAGCAAAGCAGGCGTGGTTAGCCTTGTTGGCACAAAGCGATAAAGCACGGCAAATCGCATTGGCAGAGTATGCCAATCAAAAACACTGGTATGAATTCGGCGTGCAAGCGACGATTCAAGCCAAAGCCTGGAGCTATCTGGCGCAACGTCTGCCGTTGGCATATCCGCTCTGGTTTGAGCTGAATTTGCAGGGAAAGTGGGTGCCGCAAAGTTTTGCGATGGCGATTGCACGTCAAGAGAGTGCTTGGGACGTGCGGGCGCAATCACACGCTAACGCGCGCGGTTTAATGCAGTTATTGCCAAGTACGGCGAAGGCCACCGCCGATAAATTCGCGTTGCCGTATAACAATGAACGCCAGTTGTTTCAGGCTTTTGATAACATTATGCTCGGCACGCAGCATTTGCAGGAACTGGCAGACCGTTTCGGCGAAAACCGGATTTTTATCGCCGCCGCCTATAATGCCGGCAGCAGTCGTGTCGAGCGGTGGCTGGCGCGATCCGGTGGGCGTTTAAGCATGGCGGAATTTATTGCCACCATTCCGTTTTATGAAACGCGCGGTTATGTGCAAAATGTGCTGACCTTTGATTATTATTACCGCATGTTAACGCAGCAACCGTTAATAAAATTCGCCAAAAGCGAAACTGATCGCTTATACTAGTGCAATAGTATTTTTAGCGGAGGATCATATGGCGAAGCAAAAACAACAGCAATGGCAGGATTTTATCGAACTGCTGCGCGCCGCTTTTCGTGACGGACGGGAAGAAGCGCTATTAACGTTATTATTGACGTCTGACGAACGTGACGCGGTTGGATTGCGGGTGAAAATCGTTGATGCGTTATTGGAGAAGGCGCTGTCGCAACGTGAAATTCAGCAACAACTCAACACTAGCGCCGCCACCATTACGCGCGGCTCGAATATGCTGAAAACCATGCCCGATGAATTTTTACAATGGTTGCAACAACATTAAGTGATGATTAAGCGGCTTAGAAAACGCTTTGGGCGCAGCCAATGGCGGCAACGGTTATGCAAATGGGCTTGGCGTTTTGTCCTGTTCGGGCTGGTGCTGACCGCACTTTTACGGGTTGTGCCGCTGCCGTTTTCCGCCTATATGGCGCAACAGCAGCTTTCCCACTGGCTGCGTGCCGATTTTTCCTATCGGCTAAAATACGATTGGGTCGGTCTCGACAAGATCAGCTGGCAAATGCAAATGGCGGTGATTGCCGCCGAAGATCAACGCTTTGATCAACACTTCGGCTTGGATTTTGACGCGATCCGGTCTGCGTTGGATGATAACGCCAATTCAAATCGCACGCGCGGCGGTTCGACCATTTCACAGCAAACTGCCAAGAATCTCTATTTATGGCACGGACAGAGTTGGCTGCGCAAAGGGATTGAAGTGCCGGTTACTTTGTTGCTCGAAACGTTGTGGAATAAAAAACGGATTTTAGAAGTGTATCTGAATATCGCTGAATTTGGCGACGGTATTTTCGGGGTGGAAGCTGCGGCACGACATTATTTCAACAAATCGGCGGTACAGCTGAATCTCAACGAAGCCGCGCTATTGGCGGCAGTGTTGCCCAATCCGATCGTATATAAAGTCAATAAACCGTCGGCAACGTTGCAACGTAAACAACTGTGGATTATGCGCCAGATTAATGCTTTGGGCGGCAAGGCATTTTTAAAGAAACTGTCCTAATCGAAAATAAGCTAAAGGACACGAACTTTCGCAAAAATTCACACTCTAAATTGCATTCTTTATTTTTATTAATACTAAAGGCAACTAAATGTCTCATCTTAAAAAATTTTTCGGACCGCTGTATCCCGCGGTCATCTTCTTTTTTGTTAATCTGATTATCCTTTCCCTTAGCCGTATCGGGCTTGCCGTGTGGCAGCACGAGCGGGTAAGTGCGGTCGACGGTTGGACGGAATTGCTGTTGCAAGGCGTGCGGATTGACATTGTGGCGCTGTGTTGGTTGTTTGGCTTGTTTGCGCTGTTAAGCGTATTGCTGATTTCCGATAATAAATTGGGGCGTGCCTATTTGTGGCTGTTGCGCGTGGTGCTGACGGCGGGCAGCGTGTTCATTCTGTTTATGGAGGCTTCAACGCCGGATTTTATCGCGACCTACGATTTCCGCCCGAACCGCCTGTTTATCGAATATTTGGTCAATCCGAAAGAAGTGTTCACCATGTTGGCGAACGGGCATTTGTTGTCGTTGGTGTCGGTTCCGGCGCTGTCGATTGCGCTGACCTGGTTGTATTGGCGCTTGGCAAAACGCGTGACCACAAATTTACATGATTTCCGTTGGCGTTTTCGTCCGCTGATCGCCCTGTTGGTGGCGGGATTAGTGTTTATCGGTGCGCGCTCCAGTTTACAACATCGCGGGATCAATCCGTCAATGGTGGCGTTTTCTTCCGATGGTTTGGTCAATTCGCTGGTGCTGAACTCCGGCTATTCGGTGTTGTTTGCATTGCAGCAGATGAAAGATGAAGATAAATCCTCGGAAACTTACGGCAAAATGCCGTTTGATGAAGTGTTACACACCCTGAAAACCTCGCGTGGCAGGGCGGACGGCGACTATCTTAACTCGGATATTCCGACCTTAACCTTTAACCAAGCCAGCTATCAAGGTAAGCCGAAAAACATCGTGATTATCTTGCAAGAAAGCTTGGGAGCACAATTTATCGGCACGCTCGGTGGCAAACCCCTTTCCCCGCACTTTGATCAACTTGCGCAGCAGGGATGGTTATTTGAAAATCTGTATGCCACCGGCACCCGTTCGGTGCGTGGCATTGAAGCGGTCACCTCCGGTTTCACGCCGACACCGGCAAGAGCGGTGGTCAAACTGCCCGGCAGTCAAAACGGCTTTTTCAATATTGCCGAATTATTGAAACGGCAGGGCTACCATACCTCGTTTATTTACGGCGGTGAAAAGCATTTTGATAATATGGCGGGCTTTTTCTACGGTAACGGCTTTGAAACGATTGTCGATCAAGCCGATTACAAAAATCCGAAATTTGTCGCCACATGGGGCATGAGCGACGAAGATCTGTTCGATAAAGCCAATGAAAAATTCAACGAATGGAACAAAGACGGACAGCCGTTTTTCAGCTTGGTGTTCACCTCCAGCAACCACGATCCGTTTGAGTTTCCTGATAATAAAATTGAGTTGTATGAACAACCGAAGCAGACGCGTAATAACGCCGCCAAATATGCCGATTTTGCCTTGGGCTACTTCTTTGAATTAGCTAAAAAATCCGATTATTGGCAAGATACGCTGTTTTTAGTGGTGGCGGATCATGATTCCCGCGCCGCAGGGGCGGCGTTGGTGCCGATTCAAAATTTCCACATTCCGGCATTGATTTTGGGGGAAGGCGTAGAACCGCGGCGCGATTCCCGCTTAGTCAGCCAGATCGATTTACCGACCACCTTGTTGTCATTAGCGGGAATCAGCGGCGAACATCCGATGTGGGGTTATGATTTGACGCAAGCGGCGGATCCCAATCGGGCATTAATGCAATTCGATAAGAATTTGGCATACATGAAAGGCGATGAAGTGACGATTTTGCAACCGAATATCGCAGCAAAAGGCTTCCGGTATGATCCGCAAACGCAACAATTGACGGCAAGCGACTTGAATCCGCAATCGGCAAAAGAAGCGTTGGCGTATGCTTTGTGGGGCAGTTACAGTTATAAAAACCGTTTATATAAATTGCCGCCTGTCGCAGCGGAAAAACGTGAAGTGAAATAATTTCCGACAAAAGCAACATGGCAGAAGTAACGAAAGTGCGGTAGAATTTGCCTTTTACCGCACTTTTGCTTTTATCTTAACTTCTATTTATTATGCGACTTTTTATTGCCGAAAAACCCAGTCTAGGACGTGCGATTGCCGATGTGTTGCCGAAACCGCAACAGCGCGGCGACGGCTTTATCAAGTGCGGTGCGGACGACTATGTAACCTGGTGTATCGGGCATTTGCTCGAGCAAGCCGAGCCGGATGCCTATAACCCCGATTTCAAACAATGGCGGCTGGAACACCTGCCGATCATTCCCGAACAGTGGCAACTCAATCCAAAGCAGAGCACAGCCAAACAGCTGAATGTGGTGCTGAAACTGATCCGACAAGCGGATC
Source organism: Testudinibacter sp. P80/BLE/0925 (assembly GCF_053570785.1). Next base: position 1,793,448 of record NZ_CM131636.1, read on the forward strand.
AACTGGTTAACGCCGGCGACCCTGATCGCGAAGGGCAACTGCTGGTGGACGAAGTGTTTAGTTATGCCGGTTTGAGCGAGCAAAAACGCAGCCAAATCCAACGCTGTTTAATCAGCGATCTCAACCCAAGTGCGGTTGAACGCGCGATCCAAAAACTGCAATCCAACCGGGATTTTATTCCGCTTGCCACTTCGGCATTGGCGCGAGCCCGCGCCGATTGGCTGTACGGGATTAATATGACGCGCGCTTACACCATTCGCGGCAGACAAGCCGGTTATAACGGCGTGTTATCGGTCGGGCGGGTACAAACACCGGTGTTGGGCTTGATTGTACGTCGTGATCTGGAGATCGAACATTTCCAACCGAAAGATTTTTATGAAGTGCTGGCGCATATTCGAACCAACGATCAGCCTGCGCAAACCTTTACCGCACTTTGGCAGCCGAGCAAAGCCTGTGAGGATTACCAAGACGACAACGGGCGGATTTTGTCATTGCCGTTGGCGGAAAATGTGGTGAAACGTATCACAGGGCAGCCGGCGACGGTCACCCAATACAGCGATACCCAAGAGAAAGAAACCGCACCCTTGCCGTATTCGTTATCGGCGTTGCAGATTGACGCGGGTAAGCGTTACGGCTTATCGGCGCAACAGGTGTTGGACACCTGCCAGCGTTTATATGAAGTGCATAAATTGATTACCTATCCGCGCTCCGACTGCCGCTATCTGCCGGAGGAGCATTTTGCCCAGCGAAGTGCGGTATTGGGGGCGGTTTCAGCGCATAGCCAGCGCTATCAAAGCGTGCCGGAGATTGTTAATCCGAATCAGCGCAACCGTTGTTGGAACGATAAAAAAGTCGAAGCGCACCATGCCATTATCCCGACTGCCAATAAAAAACCGCTTGCGTTGTCGCAAACCGAGCAGCAGATTTACGACTTAATCGCACGCCAGTACCTGTTTCAATTCTGCCCCGACGCCGAATATCGCAAAACCAAAATCGGTTTGGAAATTGCCGGTGGTCAATTCTCGGCACAGGCGCGCGGCTTGCAAACCGCCGGTTGGAAACAGTTGTTAGGCAAAGAGGATCAAGATGAAAACCAACAGCCGCCGCTGCCGAAAGTGAAAAAAGGCGAGGTGTTGCAGTGTGAAAAAGGCGAAATCGTCAGCAAAAAAACGCAACCGCCGAAACCGTTCAGCGACGCAACTTTGTTGTCGGCAATGACCGGGATTGCGCGTTTCGTGCAAGATAAAGAATTGAAAAAAATCCTGCGTGAAACCGACGGATTAGGCACAGAGGCCACGCGCGCCGGAATTATCGAATTGCTGTTTAAGCGCGGTTTTATCATGAAAAAAGGGCGAGCCATCGTCAGCACCGACGCCGGGCGGATTTTAATCCAAGCCCTACCGGAAAGTGCCACTTTGCCGGACATGACCGCGCATTGGGAATCGCAACTGGACGGTATCAGCCGCAAGCAGGCAAGTTATCAGCAATTTATGCAACAATTGCTGACAACGTTACCGCAAATGTTGCACCAATACAGCTTTCAATCATTGCGTTTGCTCAACCAAGTCAGTGCGCAAGCGAAAAGCGGCAAACCCAAAAGCAGTCGTGCGAAAAAAGCGGCAAAAACCACGGCGAAAAGCGCAAGTGCGGTCGCGGTTGATTGAAATTAAGTCAGTTAAAGCCGATTTCACAAAATAAACTTGCACGGATTTCAGGCTTTCGCTACTATGCGCAGGTTAAATTTAATTATTTTCGCTTTGTCATCAATAAAATCAATGACGGGGCATATCAATCGGCACAACGACTAAATAACCAGTGTAGAGAATTATGTACGAAATTTTAATTATTGCTTATATCGTGGTTTCCGTTGCCTTAATCGGCTTCGTGTTATTGCAACAAGGCAAAGGCGCGGATATGGGCGCTTCTTTCGGCTCCGGTGCGTCAGGCACAATCTTCGGTGCCGCCGGTTCCGCTAACTTTTTATCACGCAGCACGGCGATTTTGGCGATTTTGTTCTTCATTATTGCGTTGGTGATCGGCAATATCAATACCCACCGTCAAGCACCGGCCGGTACATTTGATGACTTAACCAACGAAGCGCAAAAATTGGAACAACAAAATGCAATCCCTGCGTTAGAGGTTCCGGCTAACAGCGATATTCCTCAATAATAAACAGTTAAACGCTCTGGTGGTGGAATTGGTAGACACGCTATCTTGAGGGGGTAGTGTCCATAGGATGTGCGGGTTCAAGTCCCGCCCAGAGCACCAAAAACAAACGGCAATCGAGAGATTGCCGTTTTTGTTTGTTTAAACAGGATAAAAGCCGTGGACTGATACCACGGCTCATCGAATTATTTCAACTGTGCAAAACAGATTTCTGCCGCAGCGAGGGTTTTCTCAATATCGCTTGTGCTGTGTGCCAACGACATAAAACCAGCTTCGAACGCAGACGGGGCGAGGTAAACCCCTTGTTGCAACATGGCGTGGAAGAATTGGTTGAAACGTTCGCTGTCGCACGCCATGACTTGTTGATAGCTGCTGACTTCCGCTTGATCGGTGAAGTAGATACCGAACATGCCGCCGACATCATTCACGACTAACGGAATGTGATGTTTTGCCGCGCGTTGTTTCAAACCTTCGGCAAGCTGACGGGTTAAGTCGGCTAATTTCCGTTCGTTACCGCACTTGGATAGCTCGGTTAAACAGGCAAGCCCCGCCGCCATCGCAATCGGGTTGCCGGATAAGGTTCCGGCTTGATAAACCGGTCCGATTGGCGCAAGGTGTTGCATAATCTCTTTTTTGCCGCCGAATGCGCCGACCGGCATACCTCCGCCGATGACTTTGCCTAAACAGGTGAGATCCGGTTTCACCTTGTAATACGCTTGTGCCCCGCCCAGCGCCACGCGGAAGCCGGTCATCACTTCGTCGATGATGAAGACTGCGCCATATTGATCGCACAGTTCGCGCAAGCCTTGTAAAAAGCCGTCTTTCGGCGGTACGCAATTCATATTACCGGCAACCGGTTCCACGATAATGCAAGCAATGTCGTTTGGATACTGTTCGAATACTTGTCTGACCGAATCCAGATCATTGTATTGGCAAACTTGGGTGTGTTTGGTGAAATCGGCAGGCACGCCCGGGGAGCTTGGTTGCCCTAAGGTGAGTGCGCCGGAACCGGCTTTGACCAGCAATGCGTCAGCGTGTCCGTGATAGCAGCCTTCGAACTTGATAAGTTTATCACGTCCGGTATAACCGCGCGCCAAGCGGATTGCCGACATGGTGGCTTCGGTGCCGGAGCTGACCATGCGCACCATTTCGATTGACGGCACGAGTTTGCATACCAGTTGCGCCAATTCGATCTCAAGTGCGGTCGGCGCGCCGAAGCTCAAGCCTTTTTGCGCGGTTTCAATCACCGCATTGCGGATTGCCGGGTGGTTGTGCCCTAAAATCATCGGCCCCCAAGAGCCGACATAATCAATGTAGTGTTTGCCGTCGCTATCATAAATATAGGCGCCGTCGGCTTTTTCGATAAATAACGGTGTGCCGCCCACACCTTTAAACGCGCGCACCGGCGAATTCACGCCGCCGGGAATTACGGCTTGGGCTTGTTGGAAAAGTTGTTCGGAATGTGTCATGATATTGTTCCTATTATTTGCAATCAATTCAGTCGGATATTGTACTTGAAATTAATCTTTTTTACGCAGAAATAAAAAAAGATTATCGGCTGAATTTATCTTATGCTATTCTTTGCCAATTTAGGACAGCCTAAAATAAGCGGGTTGTTTTTAGCAAAGTGGTTGTTAAACCACGAAATATGGATTTTAATCCCGGAAAATGACGTTTTATATGTGGTTATCGTTATTACTGCCTTTTATCGTTTCATTTAGTGCGCTTATTCTTATTCGCCCTGCGGCGCAAAAAGTCGGCTTGGTCGATAAGCCCAATTACCGCAAACGCCATCAAGGTGCGATTCCGTTGATTGGCGGGCTTGCGCTGTTTATTGGCAATCTCAGTTTCTATCTGTTGCAATGGAACGAAATGCGCTTTCCTTATCTTTATCTGTTTTGCGTGACGGTATTGTTGGCGGTCGGTGTGTTTGACGACCGCTTCGACATCAGCCCGTTTTTACGCGCAGCTATCCAAATTGTGCTCGCCGGCTTGATGATTCATTATGCCCATCTGGAATTAGCCTCGCTCGGACAAATTATCGGGCCGTTCCAGCTGCGCTTAGGCTCGTTATCTTTTATTGTGACGGTGTTGATCACCTTGGCGGTGATCAATGCGTTTAATATGATCGACGGCATTGACGGTTTGCTCGGCGGTTTGTCGAGCGTCACTTTTGGTGCGGTCGCGCTGTTGATGTTACTCGACGGGCAGATCAATTTAGCTATGTGGTGTTTTGCCTTGATCTTGGTGATTGCGCCGTATGCGCTGTTTAACCTCGGGGTGTTCGGAGTGAAAAATAAAGTCTTTATGGGCGATTCCGGCAGTACCTTGATCGGCTTTACCGTGATTTGGATTTTGCTGTTCAGTACGCAAGGCAGCGGACACCCGATCAATCCGGTAACCGCACTTTGGGTGATCGCGATTCCGTTGATTGATATGGCGGCGGTGATCTTCCGTCGTCTGCGCAAAGGCAAAAGCCCGTTCCGTCCGGATCGCTTGCATTTGCACCATTTATTAATGCGCGCCGGATTAAGTTCGCGCCAAGCCTTATTGTTGATTACCCTCGTTGCCGCGTTATTTGCCGGGTTCGGTATTCTGGGCGAAATCTACTACATTGACGAATGGCTGATGTTCGGATTATTTATCCTGCTGTTTTTCGTCTACTACTATTCGATTACACGCGCTTGGCGGGTGACCCGCTTTATCAAAAGAATGCGTCGCCGCACCTTGCGCAGCAAAAAAAGTCGTCAGATTTGATGACACTCCATAAAAAAGGATCTTTTTTTATGTCAGAGACATTACCAAAGGCGGCGCCACAGCCGCAACTGATTGAACACTTGGATTTATTGGCGTTTGCCAAGATTTTATTACGTAAAAGTTGGCTGATTTTATTACTGATGGCGGTGGCAAGTGCGGTTGCTTATGTGGTAACCCAATTTGCGATCAAGCCGTCGTGGCGCGCCGAAGCCTATGTTGAGGCGCCGAAAGAGAGTGAGTTGGGCAATTATTATGCGCTGTATAATATGTATCAGTTGGTTGACGCTAAAGGCGGCGTGGGCAACGCCGGCGAAACGGTGCAAAGTGCGGTTGAAAACAGCTTGACCCAAGGGATTTACCAACAGTTTAAACAGCAAGTGAAAGCCTATGATGTGCTAAAAAATTTCTGGCTGAACAGTGATTATTACAAACAAATGATGAATGGCGATCGCGCGCATGACGAGGCGTTGCTGGAAAGCCTGATTGCCGGCATTCACTTCACTGAAGGCAATGCGCGCAACAATAGCAATGATAAAATCGAACTCACCTTGGATAATCCGAAACAAGCCGCGGAATTATTGAATGCGTTTATTCGGTATGCCAATCTCAGCACCCGCCAAATGGAATATGGCAACTTAATTGCCAAATGGAAGAACCTGTTTGATCGCATTACGTTGGCAGCCGATAATCAACTCGGGCAAGATCAGCAAGGGCAGCTAGTGCCTGCGTCCGTGTGGCAGAGTAAGTTGGCGATGATGACTTCGGTGCAGCCGTTGGATAATCAATTCAATGCATTTCATTATTTGAAAACGCCGGTGCAACCGCTTGCGCCATATAGTCCGAATCCGGTGTTATGGATGTTGAGCGCCGCATTTGCCGCACTGTTATTCGGTTGTGCTTTTGCGGTTATCTTGGCATTAAGGGATTTCTCTCGCAGACAAGCGCACTTACAACCGGGAGCGGAAAAAGAACATGGCTAAATTAAAAGTATTGACGGTTTTCGGCACGCGTCCGGAAGCGATCAAAATGGCACCGCTGGCACAAGCCTTGGCGCGTGAGCCGCAGATCGAAGCCAAAGTGTGCGTGACGGCACAACATCGGCAAATGTTGGATCAGGTATTACAACTGTTTGAGTTGGTGCCGGATTATGATCTGAATATTATGCAAGCCGGGCAGGATTTGACCGACATCAGTGTGCGGATCCTGCAGGAATTAAAACCGGTGCTGGCGGAATTCAAACCGGATCTGGTGTTGGTGCACGGCGATACCACCACGACCTTTGCCGCCAGTTTGGCGTGTTATTACCAACAAATCCGAGTCGGGCACGTGGAAGCGGGTTTGCGTACCGGTAATATCTATTCCCCATGGCCGGAAGAAGGCAACCGTTGTTTGACCGGCGCAATCGCCAGCTATCATTTCGCACCGACGTTAAGCTCGCAACAGAATTTATTGGCAGAAAATAAACCAACGGAAAATATTGTTGTCACAGGTAATACGGTGATTGACGCCTTGCTTTGGGTGAAACGCAAACTGGCGGCGGATACCGCACTTGCCGATCAATTGGCGCAACGCTATCCGTTTTTAGATACGCAGAAAAAACTGATTCTGGTGACCGGACATCGGCGCGAAAGCTTTGGCGCAGGTTTTGAACGAATTTGTCAGAGTTTGGCAACCCTGGCAAACAATCACCCGACAGCGCAGATTGTTTATCCGGTGCATTTGAATCCGAATGTGCGCGAGCCGGTCGAACGCTGGCTGCAAGGGATTGATAATGTCTTTTTGATTGAGCCGCAAGATTATTTGCCGTTTGTTTATCTGATGAACCGCGCTTATCTGATTTTGACTGATTCCGGCGGTATTCAGGAGGAAGCGCCGTCGTTGGGCAAACCGGTGTTGGTTATGCGCGACACCACTGAACGCCCGGAAGCGGTTCAAGCCGGCACTGTTCGCTTGGTCGGCACCGATCCGCATAAAATTATCAGCGAGGTCGAACGTTTATTAGGCGATACGCAGCATTATCAAAGCATGGCGCGTGCCAATAATCCCTATGGCGACGGCAAGGCGTGTGACAGAATCGTCAACGCAATTAAACATTTTTTAAGAGCAGAGTAATATGAACACAGAATTTAATACCATTTCGGTGATCGGCTTGGGCTATATCGGTTTACCAACGGCAACGGCATTTGCCAGTAGTGGCAAACGCGTGCTGGGCGTAGACTTAAACCGTTATGCGGTGGATACGATTAATCAAGGCAAAATCCATATTGTCGAGCCGGATTTGGATGTGGCGGTGAAAAGTGCGGTTGAAAACGGCTTATTAACCGCCAGTACCAAAGTGCTGCCTGCCGATGCGTTTCTCATCGCCGTACCGACCCCGTTTAAAGATCACTACCAGCCTGATCTGAGTTATGTGGAATCGGCTGCGAAAAGCATTGCGCCGGTGCTGCAAAAAGGCAACTTGGTGGTGTTGGAATCGACATCGCCGGTCGGCGCCACCGAACAAGTGGAAAAATGGTTGGCGGAATTGCGTCCCGATTTGACCTTCCCGTCGCAAGCGGGCGATCAAGCGGATATTAAATTGGCGTATTGCCCTGAACGCGTCTTGCCGGGCAAAATTATGCAGGAACTGTTTTCCAACGACCGCGTGATCGGCGGCTTGTCCGATGCCTGTGCGCAACAGGCTTCACGCTTGTATAAATTGTTTGTGCAAGGCGAGTGTATCGTCACTAACGCGCGCACCGCCGAGATGTGCAAACTGACCGAAAACAGCTTCCGCGATGTCAATATTGCCTTTGCCAACGAATTATCATTGATTTGTGATCACCTCAACATCAGCGTGTGGGAATTGATTAAATTGGCGAACCGCCATCCGCGGGTGAATATTTTGCAACCGGGCGCAGGCGTCGGCGGACATTGTATCGCGGTCGATCCGTGGTTTATCGTGGCACAAAGCCCGGAACAGGCACGCTTGATCCGCACCGCGCGCGAGGTGAACGATTATAAACCGCACTGGGTGATCGAACAGGTGAAAAAAGCCCTTGCCGAAGCCGTGACCGAGCGCAACTGCAAAGCCTCAGAGATTACCATTGCCTGTTTAGGTTTGGCGTTCAAACCGGATATTGATGATCTGCGCGAAAGTCCGGCAGTGGAAATCACCGCCGAATTAGCCGATTGGCACGCCGGCAAGGTGTTGGCGGTTGAGCCGAATATCGAAAAATTATCGGCGCAGTTACAGCAAAAAGTCGAATTGGCAAGCCTCGACAGCGCATTGGAAAACGCCGATATTTTGGTGTTATTGGTTGATCATCAACAATTTAAAGCCGTCAGTGCAAACGTCATTACTCAGAAATGGGTGATTGATACGCGCGGCATTTGGCGCGCTTAATCGGGATAAGCTTATGGAAAGTACGCATTTCAAGTTGACACGCAATGACTGGGAAAGCGACTTTTTCGCAATGGAAATCGGTCGCTTACAGTTTACCGGCGGTGAAAATGCCGCGCCGCACACCGTACAAGGCAATGAAAGTGCGGTCTTTGCCCCGTTTGAACTGGTACAATGTAAAATCCATGCCGATCAAGCCGAGCGGATTCACCGCTTGCAGCAGTTGGGGTTTCAGTTTGTCGAGGGCGAATTGGATTTTTGTTTGCCATTGTCCGAAACCAAATCAGCTCGGAACGAATTGCAAACCGCAAATGACCGTGATTTGGACGAATTAGAAAATTTATTCGGAGACGCATTCCAACTCAGCCGTTTTCGCCAGCCGTGGTTTAGTGCGCAACAAAACCGCACTTTCTACCGCACTTGGATTGGCAAAGCGGTGTCGGCACAGTTTGATGACGTATGTTTAGTGCAGCGTGGCGCCGACGGCAGCATTCAAGGTGCCGTCAGTGTGCGTTCGGTCGATACGGAAAATGCCCGCGTCGGTTTGTTGGCGGTTGCCGAAAATGCCAGAGGGCAGGGCGTGGCGAAAAAATTGGTGCAAAGTGCGGTTGATTGGAGCGCGCAACGGCAACGGCAACAACTTTGGATTGCCACCCAGAGCGGCAATCAGGCAGCGATCAAGTTGTACCAACAATCGGGCAAGATTGCGCAAGTCGCATACTGGTTCTATCGTTAAATAATAAGAGATAAACAATGATTCCATTTAATAAACCGCCGGTCGTCGGCACAGAACAACAGCAGATCGCCAACGCCTTAACCACCGGCAAACTCAGCGGCGACGGTCCATTCACCAAATTGGCGGAGCAATGGCAACAACAGCGCTTTAATGCCAAAAAAGTGTTGCTCACCCCGTCATGCACCGCTTCGTTAGAAATGGCGGCGCTGCTGATTGACATTCAACCCGGCGATGAAGTAATTATGCCGAGTTACACTTTCGTTTCCACCGCCAATGCTTTCGTATTGCGCGGTGCGACCATTGTGTTTGTCGATATACGCCAAGATACAATGAACTTGGACGAAAGTAAGATCGAAGCGGCAATCACCGCGAAAACCAAAGCGATTGTGCCGGTGCATTACGCTGGTGTCGCCTGTGAAATGGACACTATTATGGCGATTGCCGAGAAACATAAACTGTGGGTGATCGAAGACGCAGCGCAGGGCGTGATGGCAACTTATAAAGGCAAAGCGTTAGGTACTATCGGGCATATCGGTTGCTATAGTTTCCACGAAACCAAAAATTATACCGCCGGCGGTGAGGGCGGCGCCAGTCTGATTAACGATGAAAAATTGATTGAACGCGCGGAAATTATCCGTGAAAAAGGCACCAATCGCAGTCAATTTTTCCGCGGACAGGTGGATAAATACACCTGGCGTGATATGGGATCAAGCTTCTTAATGTCGGATCTGCAAGCGGCGTATCTGTATGCGCAATTCGAGGCGGCGGACGCAATCAACCAACGCCGTTTGGCAATTTGGCAGCGTTATTACCGAGCGTTTCAACCGTTTGCTAATGGGCGCGTAACCTTGCCGAGCATTCCGTCAGATTGCCGGCACAATGCGCATATGTTTTACCTCAAACTACGTGATATTGCCGACCGCACTTCCTTTATTGATGGATTGAAAGCGGCAGAGATTATGAGCGTATTCCATTATGTGCCGTTGCATTCCAGTCCGGCGGGAGAGAAATTCGGGCGTTTTGACGGCACGGATCAATTTACCACCCAAGAGAGCGAGCGCTTGGTGCGCTTGCCGTTGTTCTATAATATGACGGACAGCGAGGTGGAAAAGGTGATTTCGGTTGCGACAGCGTATCTGCAAGCGTAAGTATGACCGCACTTTGTCTATGCGAAACACTGATGAAAGTGCGGTAATCGATTTATGAAAAAATCCCTTGGCACAACCACCATTTGGACCGCGTCGTCCACCTTGGTTAAAATTCTTATCGGCTTACTGGTGGTCAAACTGCTGGCGGTGGCGTTCGGCACCGAAGGCGTCGGGCGCGCGGCGAACTATATGACGCTGTTGACCGTGCTCGGCGTATTTGCCGGCGGCGGGATTTTTAACGGCGTGACCAAATATGTGGCGGAATATGATGATAATCCGTCGCAGTTGCGTAATGTCTTGGCGACGTCCTCGTTTATTATTTTGCTGTTTTCGGCACTGGTCGGGCTATTATTATTCGCTTTTGCTACGCCGATTGCCGATTTTCTGTTTGCCGAAAGCGGCTATCATAATGTGATTCGCTCGCTTGCGCTGCTGCAATTCGGCATTGCCTTGAGTAACTATTTTCTTGCCATTTTGCGTGGACAGCGCAACGCCAAAGCCAATGCGCTGAGTATTATCGTCGGTTCATTGCTGGGCGTTATGCTGTTTTTACTGGGTTTATTCTATTTCGGTTACCAAGGGGCATTAGTCGGTTTGGCAGTTATTCCCGCGGCAGCGTTTTTACCGGCAATTTTTGCCTTGAGAAAACCATTTTCGCGGACATGGCTTAAACCGCACTTTACAACAACACAAGCGCAAAAATTACTCAAATTTTCCGGTATGGTGTTTGTCACGGCAATCACTTTACCGGTGGCGTATATTGTCATGCGGGATCGATTACTCGAATTTTATAGCGTGCATGATGTCGGGCTGTGGCAAGGTGTCAGTAAAATTTCCGATGCTTACTTACAATTTATTACCGCCGCATTCTCCGTTTACTTGTTACCGACGTTTGCCAAATTACCCGATCGTTATGCGATTAAACGGGAAGTCGGCAAGGCGTTAAAATTTGTAGTGCCGGCGGTGGTGTTGGTCAGCGTGCTAATCTATGTGTTGCGTGCGGTCGTGATCCGTGTCCTGTTTTCCGAACAATTTTTGCCGATGCAAAATTTGTTTATTTGGCAGCTTGCGGGCGATGTGTTCAAGGTGTCGGCGTATGTGTTCGGTTATCTGATTGTGGCGAAAGCGGCGTTGAAATTGTATGTGCTAGCGGAGATCAGTCAGTTTGCGTTGCTGCTTGCGACCTCGTATTGGCTGATTCCGCTGAATGGGGCAATCGGCGCAACCCAATCTTATTTCATCACCTATTTCAGCTATTTTGTATGTTGTGTGATTGGTTTTTCAGTTTACCTCAAACGTGCCAATCGTCGCCCAATCAAGGATAACTCATGAGAATTTGCCATATTTTAGGCTCGGATATTCCGCACCATAACCAAACCGTGATGGCGTTTTTCCGCGATCAACTGTGGGATCGCATTCCGCCACAAGCACGCGCGGCGTTTTATATTGTCGGCGGCGATAGCGACAATGATCCGCCGCAAGTGAAACGTTTTGCCGATAAAAAGTCATTGGCGACCTTTTTAATCCAAGAAGCGAAACAGCGCGACGATACCTTTTATCTGTTGCACGGGCAGTTTAATCTCACTATTTGGCTAGCGATTTTATTTAACCGTTTGCCGTTGGATCGGTTGGGTTGGCATATTTGGGGCGCGGATCTGTATGAGGATTCTACTCAGTTAAAATTTAAATTGTTCTATCCGTTGCGCCGCTTGGCACAGAAAAAATTACGCCATGTGTTTGCCACTGCGGGCGATCTGCAACGGTTTAGCCAACTTAATCAAACAGCAGAAAAAACGGTGCTGTATTTTCCGACCAAAATGGATCTCGGTTTGCAAGTGCCGGACAATCATCAAAGTGCGGTGCTCACGATTTTGCTTGGCAATTCCGGTGATCAATCCAATCGCCATTTAGAGGCGTTGGCACAAATCAAACAACAATTAGGCGAACAAGTGCGCATTATTATTCCGATGGGCTATCCGGAAAATAACCACGCCTATATTGCGCAGGTTCGGCAGAAAGCACGCGCCTTGTTTGCACCAAGTGCGGTTGAAATTTTAGAACGGCGTATTGAGTTTCAAGACTATTTGAGTATGTTGGCGCAATGTGATCTGGGCTATTTTATTTTTGTGCGCCAACAAGGGATTGGAACAATCTGTTTATTGACACAATTTGAGATTCCCTTGGTGTTGAATCCGCAAAATCCGTTCTGTTTGGATCTGCAACAACAGCAAGTGCCGTTTATTGCCATGAATGCGCTGAACCGCGAAGCCGTTGCACAGTGCAAAGTGCGGTTAGCGGCATTGGATAAAACGCAAATTGATTTTTTTGCGCCGAATTTTGCCGACGGCTGGATTCGGATGTTAAACGAATGGGGACAAAAATAGCCATATGTTGAGTTTAACCCAACTGAGCGCTTTGGTGCTGCTTTATACTTTCTCGCTTGTGCTGATTGGCTATCTTGCCTACCAAGCGTTTAAAAAAGTGCGGTTTTCTTTCCACCTGTTGTTTACGCTGGTTTATTTGTTGACGTTTTATTTAGGCTTTCCGTTCAGCATGATTTTGGCATTCGGTTTCAATGTACAAACATTACCGTTTGAAATTTTGTTTATTAGCCTGTTCTCCGCATTGGCATTCTATATTTTATATTATGTCTGCTATCAAGTGCGGTTGCTGCCGAAAACGATGGCTTTAAAACCGCATTCAGCGCGTACTGTTGTGCAAACGGCACGGCAAAATTCGGCCGGCGAAGGCATTATCACCGCATTGCTCTTGATGTTAGTGGCATTAATCACCATCGGCTTATTTTTCAGTTTAAACGGTTTTTTACTGTTCAAACTGGATAGTTACAGTCAAATTTTTTCACAAAGCGTCAGCGGCACCGCACTTAAACGCTTTTTCTATTTTTTCTTACCGGCATTATTGATTTTCTATTTTTTAAAACCGAGTAAACCGAATTGGTGGCTGTTTTTATTGTTCGGCGTCAGTTTCGGTGTGTTGACCTATTTATTGGTCGGCGGCACCCGTGCCAATATTGCGTTGGCAGTGGCAATTTTCTTTTTTATTGGTATCAGCAAAGGCTATATTTCGATTGTCACCTTAGCCATTGCAGGGGCAACGGCGATTGTCGCCATGTTCGGTTTGGCATTGGCGCGTTACGGCTTGGATGTCAGCGGCAGCGAAGCGTTTTATACTTTTTTATATTTGACCCGCGATACTTTTTCGCCATGGGAAAATCTGGCATTGTTGTTATCCCATTATCAACAGATTGAATTCCAAGGGCTTGCGCCGATTGTGCGTGATTTCTATGTGTTTATTCCGAAAGGCGTTTGGGAAAACCGTCCTGATTTGGTGGTCAACGCTGCCAATTACTTCACTTGGGAAGTGTTGAATTATTACGCCGGGCTGGCAATTTCACCGACGTTGCTTGGATCTTTGCTGATTATGGGCGGAATTCCGTTTATGCTGTTGGGCGCGGTCATTTGCGGCTGGCTGATCAAAGGTATGGATTTTCTTTATCACTATGCTAAACACAGCTTGAATCGCAGCAATGCGGCATTGATTCAGGCGTACTGTTTTGCCAATATTTTTAATATTATCGTGTTGGTCAGGGAAGGAATGGACGCGTTTATTTCGCGCTGGGTGTTCTTTTCGCTGATTTTTATTGCTGCGGTAGTAATCGGTAAATCGGTGGTCTTACTTATGCGCAAAACCGGCAGCGTGCGTTATAAATTCGTGAACAGTTGAGAGTAACAATGAGTAACACAATGATTGATAAAGTGACTATCCGTGGGATAGATATTTTGGCAGTGAAAGATCAAACGGCCTTTTTGGATTTTTTACTGAATGAAAACGGCGTACGGCAGGGCAAATTAATTGCCATCAATGCGGAAAAAATTATCACCGCGGAAAAACAGCCGGAAATAAAGCAATTGTTGCTCAATGCGGAGTTTAAATATGCCGACGGCATGAGTATCGTCAAATCGATTCAGAAAAAATACCCGCAATACCGCACTTTGCAACGGGTTGCCGGTTGTGACCTATGGTATGCTTTAATGGAAAAAGCCGGTAAATTAAATACGCTGGTTTTTCTGGTCGGCGGACAGCCGCAGGTCTTGGCAGAAACCGAACAGAAATTAACCGCACAATGGCAGGTGAATTTGGTTGGTTCACAAGACGGCTATTTTAAAGCTGAACAGCAAGCCGAATTGATTGAACGCATCAAAGCCAGCGGGGCGAAAATTATTACCGTTGCAATGGGGTCGCCGAAGCAAGAGCGGTTTATGTTGGCGTGCCAACAGGCATATCCTGAGGCGTTATATATGGGCGTGGGCGGTACTTATGATGTATTCACCGGGCGAGTAAAACGCGCGCCGTTAATTTGGCAAAAAGCCAATTTAGAGTGGTTGTACCGCTTATTAAGCCAGCCAACCCGTTGGCGCAGACAAGTCAATTTATTACAGTATGCCTATTACTATTTTGCCAATAAGCTGTAAAATAACCAGAAAGTTGGCAAATAACGAGCAAGTTGCATATTTTAACAGCAAGCGAGAAAAAAAATCAAAAAAGCACTAGACAAGTTATTCAGAAACACTTAATATGCGCCCCGCAACGACGCGATGTGCGCTCGTAGCTCAGTTGGATAGAGCGTTGGCCTCCGGAGCCAAAGGTCTCAGGTTCGAATCCTGTCGAGCGCGCCATGCGTTCGCATTTTGATTCAGCTAACGCTTGTCAGCAACAATGGTGGCTATAGCTCAGTTGGTAGAGCCCCGGATTGTGATTCCGGTTGTCGTGGGTTCAAGTCCCATTAGCCACCCCAATTTAACTTCTGGTTGGTTTAACAAGAAGTTGCCATCGGCGAGTAGCGCAGCTTGGTAGCGCAACTGGTTTGGGACCAGTGGGTCGTAGGTTCAAATCCTATCTCGCCGACCATTTCACTTTTTTTAAAGTTGAAATGAACCTTATCTCCTTTTCTTAAAAGGAATGAAGGTAAGGCTTTCTGTTCTTTAACAATATATCAGACAATCTGTGTGGGCACTTGTGCAAGGCATTGGTAATTTAAAGATTTAAAAAAACTAAAGTCTTAATGAGTGCTGATAGTAAATTCATAATTGAAACTTTTGTGGTTTCAATATTATAGTCAGAGATTCGTTGAGCGATTGAACTTGAATTGAAGAGTTTGATCATGGCTCAGATTGAACGCTGGCGGCAGGCTTAACACATGCAAGTCGAGCGGTAACGGGGAGTAGCTTGCTACTTTGCCGACGAGCGGCGGACGGGTGAGTAATGCTTGGGAATCTGGCTTATGGAGGGGGATAACTACGGGAAACTGTAGCTAATACCGCGTAATATCGAGAGATTAAAGGGTGGGACTTTCGGGTCACCCGCCATAAGATGAGCCCAAGTGAGATTAGGTAGTTGGTGAGGTAAAGGCTCACCAAGCCGTCGATCTCTAACTGGTCTGAGAGGATGACCAGTCACACTGGGACTGAGACACGGCCCAGACTCCTACGGGAGGCAGCAGTGGGGAATATTGCGCAATGGGGGGAACCCTGACGCAGCCATGCCGCGTGAATGAAGAAGGCCTTCGGGTTGTAAAGTTCTTTCGGTGATGAGGAAGGTGTTTTGTTTAATAGACAGAGCAATTGACGTTAGTCACAGAAGAAGCACCGGCTAACTCCGTGCCAGCAGCCGCGGTAATACGGAGGGTGCGAGCGTTAATCGGAATAACTGGGCGTAAAGGGCACGCAGGCGGATAGATAAGTGAGATGTGAAATCCCCGAGCTTAACTTGGGAACAGCATTTCATACTGTTTATCTAGAGTTTTGTAGAGAGGGGTAGAATTCCACGTGTAGCGGTGAAATGCGTAGAGATGTGGAGGAATACCGGAGGCGAAGGCGGCCCCTTGGACAAAGACTGACGCTCATGTGCGAAAGCGTGGGGAGCAAACAGGATTAGATACCCTGGTAGTCCACGCTGTAAACGATGTCGATTTGGGGGTTGCCTGTATGGGTGGCTCTCGAAGCTAACGCGTTAAATCGACCGCCTGGGGAGTACGGCCGCAAGGTTAAAACTCAAATGAATTGACGGGGGCCCGCACAAGCGGTGGAGCATGTGGTTTAATTCGATGCAACGCGAAGAACCTTACCTACTCTTGACATCCTAAGAAGAGCTCAGAGATGAGCTTGTGCCTTCGGGAACTTAGAGACAGGTGCTGCATGGCTGTCGTCAGCTCGTGTTGTGAAATGTTGGGTTAAGTCCCGCAACGAGCGCAACCCTTATCCTTTGTTGCCAGCATGTAAAGATGGGAACTCAAAGGAGACTGCCGGTGACAAACCGGAGGAAGGTGGGGATGACGTCAAGTCATCATGGCCCTTACGAGTAGGGCTACACACGTGCTACAATGGCGTATACAGAGGGAGGCGAGAGTGCGAGCTTAAGCGAATCTCTTAAAGTGCGTCGTAGTCCGGATTGGAGTCTGCAACTCGACTCCATGAAGTCGGAATCGCTAGTAATCGCAAATCAGAATGTTGCGGTGAATACGTTCCCGGGCCTTGTACACACCGCCCGTCACACCATGGGAGTGGGTTGTACCAGAAGTAGATAGCTTAACCGAAAGGGGGGCGTTTACCACGGTATGATTCATGACTGGGGTGAAGTCGTAACAAGGTAACCGTAGGGGAACCTGCGGTTGGATCACCTCCTTATATATGACTGATGATTTTGTATAGGTGTTCACACAGATTGTTTGATAGAAAAGAAGACAGACCGTATAGAGAGATAGGCTTGTAGCTCAGGTGGTTAGAGCGCACCCCTGATAAGGGTGAGGTCGGTGGTTCAAGTCCACTCAGGCCTACCAATTCTACTTATTCTGCACCGCTTTGAGGGTTGCGATACTCATATGCTCGCGCATACTGCGTTTCTCACCTCAAATCGCTTTTGAATAAGCGAATTGGCTTTTAGCTTCATCATCTTGAATATCTGCGATGCTCATGTGCTGTTCGCACACTGCGCTGCTTGATTTCAATCTGATTTTGCTAAAATCCTTGGCTGAAGTTTCTAGGACTAGCAATTAGGACTAGCTAAATACGGGAAAAAAGAAAGGGGCTATAGCTCAGCTGGGAGAGCGCCTGCTTTGCACGCAGGAGGTCAGCGGTTCGATCCCGCTTAGCTCCACCACGCTTTAACTTGTCACGACGAAGTCATTCATGACTGAAGTATCGGTGATAAGGGTTTATTGATTAATAGTGAGTTTTCTTAGCCAACGCTTTATGAGGGATTAAAAAACCTAAAGTGCGGTTAAGAGGATTGAGTATTGGTTGAAAAACCGATTTGTTCTTTAAAAATTTGGACACAAGCTAAAAACTGAAGAGAGCTCAAGCGTTCGAGAGGACGTAAGAGCTGAGTATTCGAAAATCGAGCAATCGAGAATCGAATTGGGCTTGTTTGGTGAGAAAAGGCACTGAGCAGGTCAGCGTAGGGAAACTTACGCACGAGTCAATGGAAGACGGCTTTGGGAATGGAAAGCGGACTGAACGAAACGGGCACGAAAGTGGTTAGTTGAAATGAAAGTGCGGTATAAAAATTCTTGAGGTTGTATGGTTAAGTGACTAAGCGTGCAGGGTGGATGCCTAGGCAGTCAGAGGCGAAGAAGGACGTGCTAATCTGCGAAAAGCGTGGAGGAGTTGATAAGAAGCGCTATCACTCCACGATATCCGAATGGGGAAACCCAGTAGATGAAGAATCTACTATTGTTAACTGAATCCATAGGTTAACAAGGCGAACCGGGAGAACTGAAACATCTCAGTACCCCGAGGAAAAGAAATCAATTGAGATTCCGTAAGTAGCGGCGAGCGAACACGGAGAAGCCGTTAGTGATAGTAAGTGAGTTAGGAGAATGTGTTGGGAAGCACAATCGCAGAGGGTGATAATCCCGTATCCGAAGGCACAGTTACGGTACTAAGCTAACAGCAAGTAGGGCGGGACACGAGAAATCCTGTTTGAAGATG
Organism: Testudinibacter sp. P80/BLE/0925; assembly: GCF_053570785.1. Next base: position 1,811,643 of record NZ_CM131636.1, read on the forward strand.
GGGGGACCATCCTCCAAGGCTAAATACTCCTGACTGACCGATAGTGAACCAGTACCGTGAGGGAAAGGCGAAAAGAACCCTGGTGAAGGGAGTGAAATAGAACCTGAAACCCTGTACGTACAAGCAGTGGGAGCCTCTTTAATGGGGTGACTGCGTACCTTTTGTATAATGGGTCAGCGACTTATATTGTGTAGCGAGGTTAACCGAATAGGGGAGCCGAAGGGAAACCGAGTCTTAACTGGGCGAAGAGTTGCACGATATAGACCCGAAACCCGGTGATCTAGCCATGGGCAGGTTGAAGGTTGGGTAACACTAACTGGAGGACCGAACCGACTACTGTTGAAAAAGTAGCGGATGACTTGTGGCTGGGGGTGAAAGGCCAATCAAACCGGGAGATAGCTGGTTCTCCCCGAAATCTATTTAGGTAGAGCCTTAGACGAATACCTTCGGGGGTAGAGCACTGTTTCGGCTAGGGGGTCATCCCGACTTACCAACCCGATGCAAACTGCGAATACCGAAGAGTAATATCTAGGAGACACACGGCGGGTGCTAACGTTCGTCGTGAAGAGGGAAACAACCCAGACCGCCAGCTAAGGTCCCAAAGTCTATGTTAAGTGGGAAACGAAGTGGGAAGGCTTAGACAGCTAGGATGTTGGCTTAGAAGCAGCCATCATTTAAAGAAAGCGTAATAGCTCACTAGTCGAGTCGGCCTGCGCGGAAGATGTAACGGGGCTAAAACATAGCACCGAAGCTGCGGCATTCAGATGACAGATTTCAGATGTCAGGAGACAGTATGGCAATCAAGTTTGAAGATTTGAAGGTGTTTCAACGCGCTTATAAAGTGTCGTTGGAAATTCATCAAGCGAGCTTGGATTTTCCTAAGGTAGAGCAATATGCGTTAGGAGACCAAGTTAGACGGGCAAGCAAAAGCATTTGTGCAAATTTAGCCGAAGGTTTTGCAAGGCAACGTACTAAAGCGGATTTAAATCGATTTCTTAGCATGGCAATAGGCAGTGCTGATGAAATGCGAGTTTGGTTAAGATACTGTTATGACTTGAAATATGCAGATGAACAAGATTGGCAAAGATGGCGTAATGAATACGAAGAAATTGCGAAGATGTTACAAGGTTTTGGTAAAACACCGAAACCTGACGTCTGAAATCTGTCATCTGATTGGGTAGGGGAGCGTTGTGTAAGCGGAAGAAGGTGGCTCGAGAGGGCTGCTGGACGTATCACAAGTGCGAATGCTGACATAAGTAACGATAAAGGGGGTGAAAAACCCCCTCGCCGGAAGACCAAGGGTTCCTGTCCAACGTTAATCGGGGCAGGGTGAGTCGGCCCCTAAGGCGAGGCTGAAGAGCGTAGTCGATGGGAAACGGGTTAATATTCCCGTACTTGTGATAAGAGCGATGTGGGGACGGAGCAGGTTAGGTTATCCGGGTGACGGAAGTCCCGGTCCAAGCGTGTAGGATGGATGATTAGGCAAATCCGGTCATTTATATCAGAGGCGTGACGGGGAGACTCCACGGAGTCGAAGTAACCGATACCACACTTCCAGGAAAAGCCGCTAAGCTTATCTTATCATAAACCGTACTGAAAACCGACACAGGTGGTCAGGTAGAGAATACTCAGGCGCTTGAGAGAACTCGGGTGAAGGAACTAGGCAAAATAGCACCGTAACTTCGGGAGAAGGTGCGCTGACGGTAATTGAAGTCCGTTGCGGATGGAGGTGAAGTCAGTCGAAGTGACCAGCTGGCTGCAACTGTTTATTAAAAACACAGCACTCTGCAAACACGAAAGTGGACGTATAGGGTGTGACGCCTGCCCGGTGCTGGAAGGTTAATTGATGATGTGAGAGCATTTGATCGAAGCCCCAGTAAACGGCGGCCGTAACTATAACGGTCCTAAGGTAGCGAAATTCCTTGTCGGGTAAGTTCCGACCTGCACGAATGGCGTAATGATGGCCAGGCTGTCTCCACCCGAGACTCAGTGAAATTGAAATCGCCGTGAAGATGCGGTGTACCCGCGGCTAGACGGAAAGACCCCGTGAACCTTTACTATAGCTTGACACTGAACATTGAATTTTGATGTGTAGGATAGGTGGGAGACAGAGAAGTATTAACGCCAGTTAATACGGAGTCGTTGTTGAAATACCACCCTTTAAGGTTTGATGTTCTAACACAGACTGCGGCACGCGGTCGTGGACAGTGTCTGGTGGGTAGTTTGACTGGGGCGGTCTCCTCCCAAAGCGTAACGGAGGAGTACGAAGGTTTGCTAATCACGGTCGGACATCGTGAGGTTAGTACAATGGTATAAGCAAGCTTGACTGCGAGACGGACATGTCGAGCAGGTGCGAAAGCAGGTCATAGTGATCCGGTGGTTCTGAATGGAAGGGCCATCGCTCAACGGATAAAAGGTACTCCGGGGATAACAGGCTGATACCGCCCAAGAGTTCATATCGACGGCGGTGTTTGGCACCTCGATGTCGGCTCATCACATCCTGGGGCTGAAGTAGGTCCCAAGGGTATGGCTGTTCGCCATTTAAAGTGGTACGCGAGCTGGGTTTAGAACGTCGTGAGACAGTTCGGTCCCTATCTGCCGTGGGCGTTGGAAAATTGAAAGGGGCTGCTCCTAGTACGAGAGGACCGGAGTGGACGCACCGCTGGTGTTCCCGTTGTTTCGCCAGAAGCATTGCGGGGTAGCTATGTGCGGGAGAGATAAGTGCTGAAAGCATCTAAGCACGAAACTTGCCTTGAGATGAGTTTTCCCACACTTAGAGTGTGTAAGGGTTGTTTAAGACGAAGACGTAGATAGGCGGGGTGTGTAAGTGTAGTGATACATTGAGCTAACCCGTACTAATTGCCCGAGAGGCTTAACCATACAACGCTCAAGGGTTTTACCCAAAAGCCGAGAGAAAGTTGTAAGAAAAGACAAGAGACGAAAGAGCGAAGTCAGAAGCTCGAGTAGGGCTCGAGGAGTTTGAATCAGTAATAGCTTGTGACCGAATAGGAATAACAGCGAAAGAAACGCTGAAAGAATAAAAAATAGAGAACAAAACAAAGTAAGAAGAAGCAAAAACAATCAAGCCGAATTATTCCGGCGGCGATAGTGCGGTAGCACCACCTGACCCCATGCCGAACTCAGAAGTGAAATGCCGTAACGCCGATGGTAGTGTGGGGTCTCCCCATGTGAGAGTAGGACACCGCCGGATATTATTGAATAGAGAGAACAAAAGCCCTTTGCAGTCATGCGAAGGGTTTTTTGCGTTTGGGCGGAAAAAGGATTAGGGAGCGTTGGCGGATAGAGTGCAAGTGCGGTTAGCTTTACTTTTCTGATCATAAATGCATGAGAAAATACGGACAAATATTTTACGAATAATTATAATAGCCAATTATTCTCTGGATTTAATTAGTTAGCCGTTATATGGTGGGCAATTAAACTCCATATCGCAAATAAGGGAGGAATTTATGCATTGTCCTTTTTGTTCCACTGAAGATACCAAAGTGATTGATTCCCGCTTGGTTGCCGATGGCTATCAAGTGCGGCGGCGGCGAGAGTGTACGCAGTGTCGCGAACGTTTTACCACCTTTGAAACCGCGGAACTGGTGACTCCTAAAATTATCAAAAGCAACGGCAACCGCGTACCATTTGACGAAAAAAAACTGCGCTCGGGCATGCAGCGTGCGTTGGAAAAACGCCCGGTTAGTGCGGATGATATTGAAAAATCAATCAGCCATATTATTCATCAGTTACAAGCCACCGGAGAACGTGAGGTACCGAGCAAATTAGTGGGTACTTTGGTCATGGAAGAATTAAAACAATTAGATAAAGTTGGCTACATTCGTTTTGCTTCGGTCTATTTAAGTTTTGATGATATTAAACAATTCGGCGATGAAATCGAAAAATTAACTGATGAAGCGATTGTGAAAGAGCAGAATTAAGGATCAAGAATGACAGTATTTTCAGAACAAGATCGCGGTTTTATGCAACGTGCAGTGGCACTGGCGACATTAGGGCGTTGGACGGTTGATCCGAATCCTCGGGTTGGCTGTGTGATTGTGAAAGATGGTCAGATTATCGGCGAAGGTTATCACCAGAAAGCCGGACAGGGGCATGCGGAAGCCAATGCTTTTCAGCAATGTGAAGTGAATAGGCAAAGTGCGGTCGGCGCAACATTGTATGTCACTTTGGAACCCTGTTCTCATTTTGGCAGAACACCGCCCTGTTCACATAAAATTATTGAGAATGGTATCAAAAGAGTTGTGGTTGCAATGCGGGATCCGAATCCCCTCGTTGCAGGCAAAGGGATCACTTTATTGCAGGAAGCGGGGATTACAGTCGAAGTCGGTTTGTTGGAACAAGAAGCAGAGGAGCTGAATAAAGGCTTCCTAAAAAGAATGAGAACCGGACGTCCATTCGTACAATTGAAAATGGCAATGACGATTGACGGTAAAACCGCAACCGCTTCAGGTGAAAGTAAGTGGATCACCGGCGAAGCGGCACGGGCGGAAGTGCAGGATTACCGGGCTGCGGCGAGTGCGATTTTATCCGCCAGTGGCACGGTGTTGGTTGATGATCCGTTATTAAATGTGCGTTGGCAGCAATTGCCGCCGACGATTCAAGCCGTGTATCCTGAACAAAAATTACGCCAACCGGTACGGATTATTATGGACTCTAAGCATCGGATTCGTGCTTATCATAAATTATTCAGTATCGAAAGTGCGGTTTGGTTGGTGGGTAACGCGAACCAGATACGGGATTTGTCATCTTTTCCGGATTTTGTCGAGGCGCTTGAACTGAATTCTTCCGCTCACCAATTGACCGCTTTGATGGATGAATTAGGCAAGCGTGAAATCAACACGTTATGGATTGAAGCCGGCGCAAATCTGGCAGGTTCGCTAATCAGTGCCGGCTTAGTCGATGAACTGATTGTGTATATTGCCCCGAAATTACTCGGCGATCAGGCGCGTGGTTTATGCCATTTGCCGGATTTGCACTGTCTTGCTGATGCGCCGCAGTGGAAATTGGTTGCCACGGCACGGGTCGGCGAGGACTTTAAAATGGTTTATCGCCCTGATTTGGCCGAAAGCGGAGAGACGGTATGTTAAAAAAAATTCTACAATCCGCGTTAATCGGATTATGTGCCGCCGCATTCGTATTGGCATTAGCCCCGCTATGGCAAGGGAAGAAAACATGGTTTGCGGGTGACGATTCATTACAAATCATTTCTTATGCCAGTGCGGTACGCATTGCCGCGCCGGCGGTGGTTAATGTTTATAATCAAGCGCTGCAAGGCACGAATAATCTTGGTGATAACCATGAATTGCGTGTCAATAATTTGGGTTCCGGCGTGATTATGCGGGCTGACGGCTATATTCTGACTAACCGGCATGTGATTAATAATGCGGATCAAATTGTGGTGGCATTGCAAACGGGGCAGCTGTACCAAGCAACTTTAATCGGCTCCGATAGCCTGACCGATTTAGCTGTGTTAAAAATTCAGGCGGATAATTTGCCGACGATTCCACAAAATAACAACCGTCGGGTTTATGTCGGCGATGTGGCGTTGGCGATTGGCAATCCTTATAACTTAGGGCAAAGTGTCAGCCAAGGGATTATCAGCGCACTGGGACGCAGTGCCTTGGGTGAAATCGGGCGGCAAAATTTTATCCAAACCGACGCTTCGATTAATCGCGGCAATTCCGGTGGCGCACTGATTAATACCGCCGGAGAGCTGATTGGTATCAATACGCTGAGTATCGGCAAAGATAGTGCTGAAATTGCCGAAGGCTTAAGTTTTGCCATTCCGATTGATATTGCCAATGAGGTGTTGAAAAAAATCATTCAAGACGGACGAGTCATTCGCGGCTATTTCGGGGTAGAAAGCCAAATTTTCTATAATAATGAAGATCAGCTGGGGCTCAATCAGCGCGGCGTACTGGTGACCGCCGTTGCTGAAAATGGTCCGGCGGCTGAAGCCGGAATCAAACAAGGGGATCTGATTGTTCAATTTAATGGCAATGCGGTCAATTCGCCGACCGAACTGTTGCAAATTATCGCCGATACCCGCCCGGGAACACGGGTTGAAGTGCAGGTCGAACGGTTAGGACAAGTGCTGACCTTACCGGTGACAATCGCCGAATATCCGCAACAAAAGTAAGTATTATGCGTATTTTACTGGTTGAAGACGACAATATGATCGGCGAAGTGCTGAAAGCCAGTTTGAAAGATGCGGCATATGCAGTGGATTGGGTGCAAGACGGGCAGGCGGCATGGGTTGCGCTGCAAATCCAAACATACGATATTTTGCTGCTGGATTTGGGCTTGCCCAAAAAAGACGGTTTGCAGCTGCTGAACGAACTGCGACAGCAAAATGAGCAGATGGCGGTGCTGATTGTGACCGCGCGGGACGATTTGCCGAGTCGTATCGGTGGCTTGGATGGCGGCGCAGACGATTATCTGGTGAAACCGTTTGATATGGCTGAGCTGCTGGCGCGTTTGCGTGCGGTTGTACGGCGTAAAAATCAACAGGGAAAACGCCGTCTAAGCAACGGCTATCTCACCTTGGATGATGATAGTCATCAGGTTTTTTTAGCCGAACATCCTAACGGCATTGCACTAACACAAAAAGAATTTGCTTTGCTACAAACTTTGTTACAACACCCCGGTAAAATCTATTCCAGAGCGGAATTAGAAGATAAATTGTACCCTTGGGGCGAAGAAGTGGAAAGTAATGCGGTCGATTATCTGATCCACGCCTTGCGTAAAAAACTGGGCAAGCAGAGTATTCGCAATATTCGCGGCGCCGGTTGGACGATTCCGAAAGGAACGTCGACGCAGTAACATAAGAGATGTAGTATGAAAAATTCGATTCGGCGTAAATTGATTCTCAGCTTAACCCTTCTCTCCGTCACGGCAGCGTTGCTGACCGCACTTTTCATTTTTTATGCTTCCTTTAAATTCGCTTACCGCCTGCAAGACGATATTTTGCAGCAAAGTGCGCTATTTATCGGTGCGGATACGCCGGTGAGCGAAGTTGCGCTGAATAATCGTGATAATCAGATTTTTGTGCATAATGTGCTGACGCCACCGGATAAACCCTATTTTATCCCTAATTTAGCTTCTTATGCCGACGGTTTGCATAGCCTGACGCTACAGGGACGGCATTATCGGGCGTACATTAAGCACGAGCAAACACAACCGGTGGCGGTGTTGTTCGATGAAGAAGAATTTCGTGATGAAATCGCCGCTTATGCTGCCGGGCTGGGAACGGCGCCAATGCTGCTGTTTATTTTATTGATGTTACCGTTGGCGGCATGGGTGGTACAGCGTAGTTTACGCCCGATTAATCAGCTGTCCGAACAGGTTAAACAAAGGAGCGAAAGTGATTTGACCGCACTTGATGAAGACAATATCCCGACCGAGATCCACGCTTTTGTACAATCGATCAATCACTTATTCAGCAAAGTTGATCGCAGTGTACGCCAGCAACAGCGCTTTATTGCCGATGCCGCGCATGAGCTGCGCAGCCCGATGACCGCACTTTCATTACAATTGGAGCGGTTCTTACAGCAAAATACCCTTCCCGAAGCCGCAGAAACACAGTTAAGCGGGATTAGCCGAAGTGTCGTACGGGTTCGCCATTTGTTAGAACAACTGTTATTGTTGGCAAGGGTGCAAGCGGAACACATTGAACCTACACGCCGGATAGTGTCGCTGTTAGCGGTTTATCGCCGGGTCTTGACCGATTTATTACCCTTAGCCGACGCAAAACGGCAAGATATCGGCGTAGTCAGTAAAACGGATTGTCATATTTTAGCCAATGAAGACGAACTTTATTTGTTGATAAAAATCTTATGCGAAAATGCCATTCGTTATACCCCGATTGGCGGGCAGATTGATTTGGATTTGCAGCAAGGCGCAAGTGCGGTGATCCTGAGTGTTGATGATAACGGCGTCGGGATCGCCGAATCGGAGCGGGAACGGGTGCTAGAGCCGTTTTACCGTATCCTTGGCAGCGGAGAACAAGGTACCGGCTTGGGATTGGCGATTGCGGATAATATTGTCAAACGCTATCGAGGGAGGCTGATCTTGGCAGATACAATCCGCTTTGCACATGGATTAAGTGTGAAAATCCGGTTACCGTACCCATCGCTACAGGCACCCTAATTTTTAGCTAATTTTTCTTCTGTATTGTGGCATTGAATCTTGAAGGATACAGAGGACATATTTGTGAAATTCCCCAAATTTCTACCGCACTTTTCATTAACCAGTAGCAAATTGCAAGCCTATGTCGCGCTTTATTTCACTTTGATACTGAATTATGCGTTTTACCGTGCCATATTGACCGCGCACCCGTTTACCGGCGCAAGCTATGACTACTTTTTATTGACTATTCCGTTATTTATCTTTTTTACCTTAAATGCAGTGTATCAATTATTGGCATTGCCTTACCTACATAAAATCATCATGCCGTTATTGCTGATTACCAGTGCGGCAATTGGCTATAATACTTTGTTTTATAATGTCTATTTTGATACCAACATGTTGGAAAACGTGTTGCAGACCACTTCGACCGAAGCCGGCAAATTGATTACGTTGCCCTATTTGCTGTGGATTGCCGTGTTTGGTGTCTTGCCGGCATTGCTGTATTTAGGTGTAAAAGTACGATACCGCACTTGGCATAAAGAAATTGCGCTGCGTGCTTTGATGATTCTCCTTTCGCTGGTGGTAATAGCTGGGATCGCTAAAGTTTATTATCAGGATTATGCTTTTTTTGTGCGCAATAATAAACAAACGGTTAATTTGATTGTACCGAGTAATTTTATCGGCGCCGGTGTGAATGAAGTAAAACGTGTGCGTCAAGCAAACCGTCCGTTTGAACGGATTGGCTTAGATGCCAAACAAGTGAAAGCAGACGGACAAAGACGGCGGGTGTTGGTGCTAGTGCCCGGAGAAACCACCCGTGCGCAGAATTGGGGCTTGAACGGCTACCAGCGCCAAACCACGCCTAAATTGGCGGCGCGCGGGACAGCGGTGGTGAACTTTCCGAATGTCAGCAGCTGCGGCACGGCAACCGCACTTTCATTGCCTTGTATGTTTTCCGTGATGGATCGTGATCATTACAACGGTTCAGTGGCACAAAAGCAGGATAGCGTGTTGGATTTGATTCAACGCAGCGGCGCAAATGTGCTGTGGTTGGATAATGACAGCGGCTGTAAATATGTGTGTGATCGCGTGCCGAATGAAAATGTCAGCGCATTGCAATTGCCGGAGTTTTGCCGCAACGGGGAATGTTTGGATAATATTCTGCTATACAATTTTGAACGGCAGATCAGTGCAGATCCGAGTAAAGACCTGGTGATTGCACTGCATACCATGGGCAACCACGGTCCGACTTATTCGGAACGTTATAGCGAAGAATATCACCGCTTTATTCCGAGTTGCGATACGCAGGATATTGCCAAGTGCAGCCAAGAACAGCTGGTGAACAGCTATGACAACGGCGTATTGTATATTGATCAGTTTTTGGATCGGATTATTGCTAAACTTCAGCAACATAGCGAATGGAATACCGCACTTTACTATGTTTCCGATCACGGCGAATCCTTAGGCGAAAGCGGAATGTACTTACACGGTGCGCCGTATTCGATTGCCCCGAAAGAACAAACCCGAGTGCCGATGATTTTCTGGGCTTCCGACGGCTGGAAACAACAAACCGGTTTGAATACGCAATGCTTGCAGCAACAAGCCGACAGCAATGCCTATTCCCACGACAATTATTTCCATTCCGTGTTAGGTTTGATGGAGATTAAAACAGAAGTATATCAAGCGCAACAAGATCTGTTTGCCGCTTGTCGTTAAGCAAGTGCGGTTTACATCCAGTGCAATTGTTTTAAGATCACAATGCCGAGAGATGAGCCGAACATCGCCGCAAACGTGGTGATACCGATAATGTTGGCGGCGGTTTTGGCATTACCGCCCATACTGTGTACCATTGCGTAGCTGGCAGCGGCGGTCGGGGTGGCGCTCATTAAAAACAGAATGCCTAGCTCCATGCCGTGTAAACCGAAAGCACGCGCAATCAGCACCATCACCAAAGGGGCTAACAGCACCCTGCCGATACTGGCTTGGATGGCGACGGTTGAGGAGCTGTCCATGTTTCTCAAATTCAAACTGGCGCCGGCGCAGAGCAGGGCTAACGGCAATGTCATATTGGCAAGATAGTCGCCGGTGCTGATCAAGGTGTCGGGCAAAGTAAAGCCGAGATTGCTAAATAATAGTGCGCAGACAATCGCAATAATCAATGGATTTTTTAACAGTTGTTTGAAAATATAAGTTAGATTGGCTTTGCCTCCTTCAGCGAGGGAACGGCTGAGCGTAATAACTGCCAATACATTGAATAATAAGGTGATCATAGCGGTATAAACGGAAGCGATTGCCAAACCTGCCGAGCCGTAGGCATTCGCACATAACGACAGCCCGATAATGCCGCTATTCGCGCGGAACACGCCTTGTACAAAAGTACCGCGTTCTCTTTTCTCTTTGACATAACGTAGCGCAAACCATTCGGCAAGCAAAAATAAAACCAACGTGCTAAGCGTGCCGAGACCGACAAGGGTGATTTGGGCGCCATAGTCCGTTGGATTTTTGATGATACTCAGAAACAACAGTGCCGGCAGGGTGATGTTAAACACCAATTTTGCGCCTTGATTGCTGAATTGGTCGTTGATCATCCGGATTTTTTTCAGATAGATACCGAGTAACAACATGAGGATATTCGGCAAGGTAACCGCAATAGAAAAGAGAATGGAATCGAGAAATCCGTTTTGCATTTGCTGTCCTTGTAACCCTCCCTGCGCAAGCGGAGAGGGAAATTGAACTAATGGGTATCAGAAAGTCTTATCTTTTTGATTTTTTGATAAATTTCATCAACCGTTTGCGCTTACGCAACTGGTTCGGCGTTAAAGTGTTGCGCCGTCCGGCAAACGGGTTGTTGCCTTCTTGGAATTGAATCCGAATCGGAGTGCCGATAATTTTCAGGCTGCGACGGTAATAATTGGACAGATAGCGTTTATACGAATCCGCCAGCTTATCCAGCTGGTTACCGTGGATCACGATAATCGGCGGATTGTGTCCGCCCGGGTGGGCGTATTTCAGTTTAATCCGTCTGCCGGCTGCCAATGGCGGTTGGTGTTCGTCGGTCGCCATTTGCAAAATACGCGTCAACATTGAAGTGGAGAAACGTTTGGTGGCGCATTCGTAGGCTTCCTGCACCGAATCAAACAGATTGCCGACCCCGCTGCCGTGTAGGGCCGAGATAAAATGAATGCGCGCAAAATCAATAAAATCCAAACGGCGATCCAATTCGGACTTCACCTGATCCTTAATATCTTGGCTCAAGCCGTCCCATTTATTGACCACGATCACCAACGAGCGACCGGCATTCAGAATAAAGCCGAGTAGAGATAAATCTTGGTCGGAAATCCCTTCGCGTGCGTCAATCGTCAGCAATACCACATTGGCATCTTGGATCGCTTGCAGGGTTTTGATCACCGAGAATTTTTCGACGGCTAAAGTCACTTTGCCGCGCTTGCGCACACCGGCGGTGTCGATGAGGGTATAGTGCTGTCCGTCGCGCTCCATCGGGATATAAATACTGTCACGGGTGGTGCCGGGCAAATCGTACACCACCACGCGATCTTCGCCTAAAATACGGTTAGTCAGGGTGGATTTGCCGACATTCGGGCGACCGACAATGGCGATTTTGATGTTTTTTTGCTGTTCTTCTTCCGCTTCTTCGTCTTCCGCCAGTGCGCTGTCTAAAAGTGCGGTATCTTCTTCGTTATTAAAATCAAAATCGTGATCCCATTCATCGGCTTCAACCGCACTTTCATCGTCGTTTTCGTTTTGTTGCAATTGTGCCGCAAACGGTGCTAGTACGTCTTCGATTAATTGGGTTACGCCGCGTCCTTGTGCCGCTGCGATTTGTGAAATCTCGCCTAAACCCAGTTGATAAAATTCGGCGCAATGGGAGTCGGCGTCAATGCCGTCGGTTTTGTTTGCCACCACCACAGTGGTTTTTTCCCGTTGGCGCAGATAGTTGGCAATGCCGATATCCGGCGGCATTAAGCCGGCGCGCGCGTCAACCATAAACAAAACGACATCGGCTTCTTCAATCGCCAACAGCGATTGTTCCGCCATTTTTTCTTCGACGCCTTCTTCGGTGCCGTCAATGCCGCCGGTATCGATTACGATAAAATCATAACCGGCAATGTGTGCGTGTCCGTATTTGCGATCACGGGTCAAACCGGGAAAATCGGCAACCAAGGCATCACGGGTGCGGGTTAAGCGGTTAAACAGCGTGGATTTACCCACGTTAGGGCGACCGACCAGGGCGACAACAGGAGTATGGGCAGGAGTCATAAAAAACCTCGATGAATGAATATTTTTGCGCTATTCATTGTGTTTAAATTGTGCAAGATGATACCGAATTTTCGGGGTGACGAATAGCGAAAGTTATCGCGCTGACCGCACTTTTAGTGTTTCTCGTCAAATTTAGCCCAATAAAAAACCCGATATTTGCATATCGGGCTGAATAAATTGGCGGAATGGACGGGACTCGAACCCGCGACCCCCTGCGTGACAGGCAGGTATTCTAACCAGCTGAACTACCACTCCGCACTGAAATATCAGTGTATTTTGAGGCTAAGTCGATATCGTAAAACACAATATCATATAATTTGTTGGCGGAATGGACGGGACTCGAACCCGCGACCCCCTGCGTGACAGGCAGGTATTCTAACCAGCTGAACTACCACTCCGCGATTAGGTGAGGCGCATGATAAAGGGCTGTGCGCCTTTCGTCAATCATTTTTTGCCAAACTGTTTTTGATTGCTTAATCCATAAACGAATTACGCCAAATGTTGCTTAATGCAGATGGTTTTCTGTGCGTTTTTGCCAAAAACAGTTGTCTTTACTTTTTTTACTAATCAGCTTTAAGTATTCTAAATGCGCTTCTAATTCGGTTTCATCCGGCGCAATGGTGCGAAATTGTGCCAAGTGCGGTTGCAAATGAGCCGTTCGGATATTTTCGCGCTTGTCGCCGGCAATATGCGCGTCATCATCATGGTGTTCTTCGCCAAACAGACTGACTTGCCCGCCGGTCATTTGCAGATAAACATCGGCTAAAATTTCGGCATCGAGTAATGCGCCGTGCAAGGTGCGCTTGCTGTTGTCAATATTCAAGCGATCACATAAAGCATCCAGGTTATTGCGCTTGCCGGGATACAGCTTACGCGCCATTGCCAGACTGTCGGTCACCACGCTGATGTCAGCGGTTTTCAGGTTTTTGGTTTTGGCGAGTTTGCCGAATTCATAATCGATAAAGCCGACGTCAAACGGCGCATTATGGATAATCAGCTCGGCACCGCGGATAAATTCGATAAATTCATCGGCAATCGCGTCGAAAGAGGGCTTATCCGCCAACATTTCATCGGTAATTCCGTGGACTTTGATTGCCTCCGGATCCACCGGACGGTTCGGTTTGATATAAACGTGAAAGGTGCGCCCGGTTAAGCGGCGATTTATCATCTCCACTGCACCAATCTCAATAATACAGTGCCCTTCGTAATGCGCACCAAACTGGTTCATGCCTGTGGTTTCGGTATCCAATACAATTTGGCGTTCCGGGGTAATCAGTTCTGACATAGCATTCCTAAAATTTGAAATGGGAAGATAAATGATTTTTTGGCAACATTTTTTGGTGCAACACCGCAATAATGATAATCTCAGTTGATTTTTTTATGTAATAAATCATATGGCTTTTATAAGGGAAGCTGAAAACCATTTCACCAACATCATTTCTCTCTTTTCCGGCATTGGGATTTTGTACTAAAAATTGCATCGTTGCTTTCATTTCAGCCAGATACTGTTCGGTTTGTAATTTGCCCCATTTTTCGAGTATATAGCGACGAATATGAATCAGATCAGATTTTGCGGCAACCGAAAGTTGAAATGAATATTTTTTAATCGTCATATTCGCCATTGTTTAACGCATTGAAAAAATCATCCCCCGAAATCAAACGCTGATGGCATATATCATGTTGGGCTTGCTGCGCCCGTTGTTGTAGCAACTGCAATTTTAACCATTCGATATTTTCATACTCCGCCATTGACATCATCACTGCTACGGCTTTGCCGCCCTGATTGATTTGCAACGTATCGTTTTGCACTTTCAACAGCATATGATTGAAATGGGTTTGCGCCTGATTGGCATTGATAGACTCCATACAACCTCCTTTATAATCTGAAGTGAGTATAATCGAATTACGGCAGAATCAAAACCGCTATAGAGCATTCACAAAAATTACGTTATTATCGCACCAATTTAGCTAAAGCGTGTAGTAGAGATGATGAAAAAGATAGAAATTTACACCGACGGATCTTGTTTGGGCAATCCCGGGCCGGGCGGAATCGGGGTGTTGCTACGTTATAAACAACATGAGAAAACCATTTCACAGGGCTATCGTTTAACCACCAATAACCGCATGGAGTTGTTGGCGGTGATCACGGCGTTGGAGAGTTTGACCGAAAATTGCGCGGTCATGTTGTCGAGCGATAGCCAGTATATGAAAAACGGCATTAACCAATGGATTCACAACTGGACACGCAATAATTGGCTAACCAGCAATAAAAAACCGGTGAAAAATCAGGATTTATGGCAACGCTTGGATCAGGCGATTCAACGCCATCAAATCGATTGGCGCTGGGTGAAAGGGCATGCCGGGCATACGGAGAACGAACGGGTTGATCAACTGGCGAAGCAAGGCGCGGAAAATCCGACCCAAGATGACGCCGGTTATCAACCGGATTAATCACCCGACCGCACTTTCGCTTCGGCATTGCTCAAGGCGTTGGCGGGGGAAAAAATCGGATTTTTAAAGCGCACCTTTTGCGGATTGAGCGACAGCGGAATGGTGCGTTTGCGTGCCACAATCACCGCCAGTTGTCCGCCGACGGTGCCAAAGTGCGGTAACGCGAGTGGTTTTACCAGCGTGTTATGCCGCACAATTTCAAATTCCAACAGCTCCAACCAATCCATTACGCGCCAGGTCAGATATTTACGCATTTGCCAGCGTTGCCCGACCGTACTTTTCTTTTCCAAATGGCGTTTCCACAGCAGCGAACTACACGGATTGAACAACGAAATAAACAGATAACCGTCATCGCTCAATACGCGCGCCACTTCACGCAGCAACTGGTGCGGATCTTGCGCAAAATTCAGGGTATTGGCGAGCAGACAGGCATCAAGCGCTTTTTCATAAAACGGCAAATGGGTGATTGAAGCCTGAATTGCAGAACGGCTTTCATCTGCGGTCGGCTTGACATCGGGAAAATCCGGATAAAGCAAAATATGCTGCTGATTCGGGGCGTACCAGTCCAATTCCGCACTCAAACCGCCGATTCTCAACACATGTTGTCCGTAAACTTTGGCGAACCAAGGTGCAAAGTAGTTATTGAGGGCTTGACAATAACGCTCACCTTGCTTTAATTGCTGCCAAGAGATAGGTAATTGCAGAGAATAGGGATATTTTGCACGCCACTTCATCAATCGTCACCAGATTTGTTTTAACGGAGAATAGCTATGTTAATACCATTACCCGCCCTAAATGACAACTATATTTGGTTGTATGCCGCTGAGAATGAGCCGGTGCTGATTGTTGATCCGGCTGAAGCCGCGCCGGTTTTGCGTTATTTGGCTGATCATCATTTAATACCGGCGGCGATTTTATTAACCCACGGGCATGCGGATCATATCGGCGGCGTGGCGGAATTAAAACAACACTATCCGCATTTGTCGGTTTACGGCTCGGATGAGGTGGCGGAGATCGCGACACAGGTGGTGAATCAGGGGGCGTTTGCGTGCGGACATTATCAGCTTGAGGTGATTCCGACTGCCGGGCATACCGCCAACCACATCAGCTTTGTGATCAACGGACACCTGTTTTGTGGCGACGCATTGTTTTCCGCCGGTTGCGGACGGGTCTTCACCGGCGATTACCAAGCGATGTTTGACGGGCTGCAACGTTTAAAAGCGTTGCCGGATGAGACGGTGGTTTGCGCCGCTCATGAATATACTTTGAGTAATTTACGTTTCGCATTGACGGTGATCGAGGATAAAAGTGCGGTCGAACAGCAGTTAAAACAAGTGGAAGCTTTAAGGGCGCAGGGCAAAGCGAGCTTGCCGACCACATTAGGCTTAGAGCGGAAAATTAATCCGTTTCTACAGGCAAAAACCGTAGACGAATTTATCCGCTTGCGCAAAGCGAAGGATAGCTTTTAGGAATTGAACCGCACTTTGGGTTAGATAAAGTGCGGTTATCTCGGCTTTGATTACGCCTTGTTTTCACTGTTGCCATTGCCTTTTTCATTCCACGGCGCAACCCAATACAGGCAGAGCATGCCGGGTACGGCAAGGAAGAAGCAGAACCAGAAATAGTCGTAGTAGCCGAAATAGTTGATTAACACGCCTGCCTGCGAGTTAAACAACGTACGCGGCAAGGCAGCCAAGCTGGTGAACAGCGCCAGTTGGGTCGCGGTGTAGAGCGGATTGGTTTCCCTCGCCATAAACGCCACAAACGCGGCGGTGCCCAGCCCGATACCGATATATTCGGCGGCAACCACAATCGTAAGAATCACTAATGCCTTGGTGGTGACGGTTTCAAAATATTCGTAAGATGCCAACCAAGCAAAACCGAGAATCGTGATAATTTGCACCAAGCCGAACAGCCACAGCGCACGGTTGATCCCGATTTTCAGCATGATAATGCCGCCGACAATACCGGCGATTAACATCGGCCAAACCGAGGCGTTTTTAACCACAATGCCAATGTGGCTGGTGCTGAACCCCATGTCCAGATAGAACGGCGTAATCAGCGCAGTTGCCATACTATCGCCCAGCTTATACAAAAAGATGAAGCCGAGAATGCCGATTGCGCCCCAAATCCCCTTACGGCTGAAAAATTCTTGGAAGGGTTTGACCACGGTATCGGTCAACGTGCGGTTTGCCGACAGATCGATTTTAGGTTCATAACTGAGAAACAGGGTCATCAAAATTCCCGGCAGCATGAAAAGTGCGGTAATGATAAACACCGTTGCCCAAGGCAGATAATCCGCCAAAATCAGCGACAATGATCCGGGGATGAATCCGGCAATCCGATAGGCATTGACATGAATCGAGTTGCCTAAGCCCAGTTCCTTATCGTCCAAAATTTCACGCCGATAGGCGTCTAACACGATATCTTGCGTGGCGGAAAAGAAGGCGACTAACGTTGCGGCGGCGGCAATCAGTCGTAATCCGCCGTGAGTTTGCGGATCGAGAAAACCAAACAGTGCCAACGAAACCAACAATAACAGTTGGGAGACAAACATCCAACCGCGGCGGCGCCCTAAAAACGGCGGTACAAAGCGGTCTAACAACGGCGACCATAAAAATTTCCAAGTATACGGCAAACCGGTCAAGGCAAAGAAACCGATCGTCGCCAGATCGACTTGCTGGGCGCGCAACCAGAGCGGGATCAGCGAGATTAAAATATACAGCGGCAGCCCGGAGCTAAAGCCGGTAAAAACGCAAATCAGCATTTTGCGGGTGAAAATTTGGGAAATTATGCTTTTTTGTTGTTCGGACATCATCAAGCCTCTAAATAAAAATGAACCGGCTAGCGCTTTGTCGATTCATTTGTTCGTTAACGGAACGGTTAATCGCGGTAGCCGTTCGGGTTATTTTTCTGCCAGTTCCAAGTATCTTTCATCATTTGTTCCAGCGAATATTGGGTT
Source organism: Testudinibacter sp. P80/BLE/0925 (assembly GCF_053570785.1). The sequence goes on from NZ_CM131636.1 coordinate 1,829,482, forward strand.
TTCCAGCCCAGTTCTTGCGCGGCTAAACTCGGATCGGAATAACAGGCGGCGATATCGCCCGGACGACGTTCGACCAATTTATACGGAATGGTGATACCGTTGGCTTGTTCAAAGGCTTTCACCATGTCTAACACGGAATAGCCGATACCGGTGCCTAAATTATAGATATGTAAACCGCTGTCGTTTTTGTGCTTGGCGAGGGCTTTCAAATGTCCCAGTGCCAAATCGACCACATGAATATAGTCACGCACGCCGGTGCCGTCCGGGGTGTTGTAGTCGCTGCCGAAAACCGAGAGTTGTTGTAATTTGCCGATTGCCACTTGGCTGATATACGGCAGTAAATTGTTCGGAATGCCATTTGGATCTTCACCGATCAAACCGCTTTTGTGCGCGCCGACCGGATTGAAATAGCGCAGAATGATCATGCTCCAGCGCGGATCGGTTTTTACCGTGTCGCTCAAAATCTGTTCGACCATCAATTTTGAGGTGCCGTAAGGATTGGTGGTGCCGCCGACTTTGCAATTTTCGGTAATCGGAATGACTTCCGGATCACCGTACACGGTGGCGGAGGAGCTGAACACAATATTAAACACGCCGGCTTTGCGCATTTCTTGCAGCAAATTGAGCGTGCCTTGTACGTTGCATTCATAGTATTCGATCGGTTTTTGTACGCTTTCGCCGACCGCTTTCAGCCCGGCAAAGTGGATAACCGAATCAATCTGATGGCGTTTGAAAATCCGTTGCAGCATTGCCGCGTCTAAAATATCGCCTTGATAAAAGTGCGGTTTTTTCCCGGTGATGGTTTCAACCCGTTGCAGCGATTTTTCAGAAGAGTTACACAGATTATCTAAAATCACCACCTCTTGATTATCATTTAACAGCTCAACCACGGTATGCGAACCGATATAGCCCGCACCGCCGGTAACTAAAATTGCCATAGTATGTCTCCTGAAGTGAAAAATAAGCAGGCTATAGTGTACGGCTTTTTAGAACGAATTTCATGTGCCAATCCGCAATTCCGTGTTTTATGAGCGAAAAAATTGAGATAGTGCAACATTTTTAGCAAAATCGTATGGGGGATATGCGATTATAAACCGTGATTGATAACTGCGATAATGAGAAAAGTGAACAACCGAGTATTCGGCTGCTCACGCGGTTTATCATCGTTTTGGCTTTTCGTTAGATCCTTGAATTAGGCTTCTGCCACGGTGAAGCGGCTGAATAAATGGTTTTTGCCTTCGACATCGTCGACAATGGCACAAGCCAAATCGGGCAGTGAGATATCGGCGAGTTGATCACCGCTGAATAACACCTCATCTTTGCCGGTGCGGTAGTTGCCGCTGCGGGTGTCGATGTCGCCCGAGAACGCGGCAGGTGGCGAGATAAACGCCCAATTGACATCGCGGCGATCTTGCAGATCTTTCAGCCAGTTACGCGCTGCGTTGGCGCCGTCATAGATTTCTTTCGGGAATTCCGGGGTGTCGATTAACTGCACACCCGGTGCGATATACAGGCTGCCTGCACCACCGACGATTAATAAGTAAGGCACGTTTGCAGATTTCGCCGCTTCAGTGATGGCTTTTGCGCCTTTTTCAAAATCTGCGCCTGCGTTCGGATTGGTCCAGCCACTGTTGAAGGCGCTGATAACCGTATCAAAGCCGATTAATTGTTCGGCAAAATCTGCCGCATTGACGTCGAAAGCGACGGCTTGGATATTATCCGCTTTTTTGACTTTTTCGACATTGCGCGCGAATGCGGTCACTTGATGTCCGCGTGCTGCGGCTTCTGCGATAATGCCACGCCCCACCGTGCCGGTAGCGCCGATAACTGCGATTTTCATAATGTTGTCCTCTAAATTAAATGTTGATCAATGAGTGAATAAAACGGCGTACCGTTTCGATGGAATGTAGTATATTCATTTTGAATTTAGTATAGAATGGTGATTTTAGAAAATATAACTTTCAAAAATGAGAGGATAAGATGGATCTGAATGCGGTCAGAATGTTTATTGCCGCCGCACAGGCAGGCAGTTTATCCGCTGCGGCGGAGAAAATCGGGGTGCCGTTGCCGACCTTAAGCCGCCGTATCAGTGATTTGGAACAATCGCTTAATATGCAGTTATTGCTGCGTTCCAAACAGGGGATTCAGCTGACCACCATTGGGCAACGGCTGTTCGACCAATCCTTTTACGGTATCGAAAGCCTGCTGGAAGCGGAGCGTACGGTGCGCAGCGATATGCAGCAGATGTACGGACGCTTGCGTTTATCGCTGCCGGACGGGTTTGAGTTTTGGGGCAAACTGCTGATCGACTTTCAACGCCGTTATCCGCATATTCAAATCAGCTGCCAATACACCGATATGCGACTGGATTTGATTGAAGACGGGATTGATGTGGCGCTGCGAATCGGCGCATTAGTGACGGATAAAGTAATCGCCAAACGCCGCGCCCCGATTCAAACGATGTTGGTTGCGAGCCAAGCCTTTATCGCCCGGCATGGTGCGCCGCAAACGGTTGCGGAGCTGCAAAATTTTGACCTTGCCGGCTGGCATTTCACTCACGGCAGCACCACACAATGGCAGTTAGACGGCAAAAACTATACGCCTAATCTTAAATTTGCCGCCAACAGTTTCCGCCAACTATTGGATTACACGCTAGCGGATATGGCAATTTGCGAACTGCCGGAATTCGTCACCAAGCCGTCTTTAGAACGCGGCGAATTGGTGCGGATTTTACCGCAGGTGGTTATGCCGCAGTTGCCGGTACACCAAATTTATACCGCTCACCGTCATCCTTCGGCAATTGTGCGGGTGTATTTGGATTTCTGCGATACTTGGTTGGTGCAAAATCAATAAGCCAAAGTGCGGTAGTGGGACACCCGGTTATTATTCTGCGCATAAATTGAATATTTTTCGCGATATCACAAGGGATTCGATAGATTGTCAACAACGGCTCGGGTAAAATAGGGCGCTTTTTATTTTATCTTTCTTTTCTTTTTGATTAACGTTTAGGAACAAAACTATGACAACGCAAAGTCCTTTATTGGAAAAACGCTTCTCGCTCAGTGCCAGAGGCAGCAATCTGCGCCAAGAGCTGATCGCCGGGTTAACCACCTTTTTGGCGATGGTGTATTCGGTGATCGTGGTGCCGAGTATGTTGAGTGACGCAGGCTTTCCGCCGGAATCGGTTTTTATCGCCACCTGTTTGGTCGCCGGTTTAGGCTCGATTTTAATCGGGTTATGGGCGAATGCGCCGATGGCAATCGGCTGTGCGATTTCATTAACCGCATTTACCGCCTACAGCTTGGTGATCGGGCAGCAAGTCAGTATTCCGGTGGCGCTGGGTGCGGTCTTTTTAATGGGCGTGGCGTTCACGCTGATCTCCGTCACCGGCATTCGCTCTTGGATTTTGCGTAACTTACCGAGCAGCATTGCCCACGGTGCCGGGATCGGAATCGGCTTGTTTTTATTACTGATCGCGGCGAATAATGTCGGTTTGGTGGTGAGCAATCCTGCCGGCTTACCGGTCAAAATGGGCGAGTTCACCTCGTTTCCGGTGATGATGTCGTTGTTAGGCTTGGCGGTGATTGTCGGTTTAGAACGTTTGCAGGTCAAAGGCGGCATTTTACTGGTGATTATTGTGATTACCTTAATCGGCTTGGCGGCTGATCCGAATGTGAGCTTCAACGGTAAAATTTTCCAAATGCCGACGTTCGGTGAAAATTCGTTGGTATTTAGCTTAGATATTATGGGCGCGTTGCAACCGGCGATTCTGCCGATTGTGTTCGCCTTAGTGATGACCGCTATTTTCGACGCAACCGGCACAATCCGCGCTGTTGCCGGACAAGCCGATTTATTAGACAAAGACGGACAAATCATCAACGGCGGCAAAGCCTTAACTTCCGATTCGGTCAGCAGCATGATGTCCGGTTTATTCGGCACTGCCCCGGCGGCGGTGTATATCGAGTCGGCGGCGGGCACTGCGGCAGGCGGCAAAACCGGGATCACGGCGATTGTGGTCGGCGTGTTGTTCCTGTTTATGCTGTTCCTGCAACCGTTGGCTTTTTTAGTGCCGAGCTATGCCACCGCACCGGCGTTGATGTATGTCGGTTTACTGATGTTGAGTAATGTCAGCAAATTGGATTTCAACGATTTTGTCGGCGCAATGAGCGGCTTAATCTGCGCGGTGTTTATCGTGCTGACCGCCAATATTGTTACCGGTATTATGTTGGGCTTTGCGTCGTTGGTGATTGGGCGTATCGTTTCCGGTGAAATCCAAAAATTAAACCTCGGTACGATTATTATTGCCGTGATTCTGGTCGGCTTCTACGCCGGTGGTTGGGCGATTTAACCTTTAACTTATCGTAAAGTACTCACCGCACTTGCAGCTGATCTGCCCCCAAAAAGTTGGACTACTTAATGAACGGATTGAGTTCGATATTGTATCGGGCTTAATCCTTTTAATCCTGTTGTTTAATAAAAACGCCCAATCCCGCCATCAGTTCATCGCCATAAAACACCAACGGCGTGCGTTGCCGTTGCCATGGCGGAATGCCGGCTTGTTGCCAAATTTTTTTAATATCTTGATTGGCTCGGTTCGGGCTTAACCGCACTTTACCGGCATAGCGAAAACGGAGTTGAATATTTTCATTATTGTTAGGTAAAGGCAGAGAAAAAATACGCTCCGCATGTTGTTGCCAAATCACATTCAGCCTGTCTGCTTGCGGCACAAACCGCACTTCGCCTAAGTCGTCGGGTAAGCGAATGTTTTGATCGAATGTAACTTCAATAATAAGCGATGAAAGATCGGCGTACGCTTCGGTTAAATATAAACGTTGTTGATAACGGCGGATAATCCGTTCACCCAATGCAAGCTGCGGCCGGCAGTCGTGGCGGGCGAAAATCAGCTGTTCGATCAGTTGATCCAATTGCCGTTGCGACGGCATGGCAACCGCACTTTGGCTGAGCCATAAACGCAATAACGCATTTTGTTTCGGACGAGAATACTCGGCGAACTGGCAAATATTGAAAGTGCGGTTTTGCGGGCAATATAACTGTTCAAACAGCGGTTGTAATAATTCTTCGATGAGTTGTTGCTGCTCGTAACAATGTTGCGCCGAACGTTGTAAAGTGCGGTCAATCGCCGCCCAGCGTTGGCGCAGTTCCGGCAGAATGCGGTTGCGCAGGAAGTTGCGATCATAGCGGTTATCTTGGTTGCTTTCGTCTTCGATCCACGTCAGATGTTGCGTTGCAACATACTGTGCCAATTGTTCACGGGAGTAGGGCAGCAATGGGCGGAAAATCGGCATTTGCCACAGTTCAGACCGCACTTGCATTGCCGCCAAGCCTTTGACTCCGCTGCCGCGTTTTAGCGCAAGCAACAGGGTTTCGCTTTGATCATTGAGGTGGTGCGCGGTGACCAAAATTTCATTATCGTTTAAATGGTGTTTAAACGCCTGATAACGTGCCTCGCGTGCGGCATCTTCCGGACTTTTTTTCGGGTCTAACCGCACTTTTTCGATCATCAACGGAATGTGAAACTGTTCAGATTGCTGCTGACAATGCTGCGCCCAGTGATCGGCATTGGGGCTTAAGCCGTGGTGAATATGAACTGCACGCAGTCGGAGTTGCGGCAGTTGTTGTTTCAGTTGGGCAAACAGCGATAAAAGTGCGGTCGAATCAAGCCCACCGCTATACGCCAACAAAAACGCGGCGTGCGTCAGCCCTTGCTGCTGCAACGTGTGGTGGAGATTGGAGAGGAGGTCTGACATACTTTATTTCTCGCTCGTATGTGGCGATTTGTTTTAAATTTCCCTTCTGCGGTGCCTGAGCGTGTATGAAATTTGTAGGGAAATTTTTCTTGTGTTTGAGGAGCGTAGCGACGAGTCTTAAAAATTTTCCGTTAAGCAAATTCATACTAAGCGAAGATCAGCACCGCAATAGGGTCGCTTTCTTTTGCTTCCTTTTCTTTGGCGAAACAAAGAAAAGGAAGTCGCCATCGGCGAAACCCGATAGTTATGTTTAATTGAATGAGATTAGTCTGAAACTAACCAATCTTAACCGCTTTATACTGGCTTTGCGGTTGCATAATCAAATGGCGGGCGGCGACGATTTGCAATTCGTATTTACCGCTTTGTTGCGTCACGCTCATCACATCATTCACCGCATTGGCGGTGTGTTCGAACGCCTCTAAATCCGATTTGCCGTTTAACAAATTCGCCAAGAACACTCCGCTGGTTAAATCGCCCACCCCGACCGGATCGCGTCCGGCAAATTCATGCAGCGGACGGCTGATGTGCCAAATGCCGTCTTGGGTTGCCAGCACCATTTCAAATTGATTGGCGTCTTTGCCGACTTTGCTTAAGTGCTTCACCAGCACTTTTTTCACGCCTTTTGCCAACAGATATTTAATCGCCTCAAGCGCGTGATCGAAATTTTCCACGCTTAAACCGCTCAACTCGCGCAATTCCACTAAATTCGGCGCAAGCAAATCCGCCGCAGGCAGGGCGTGTTCGACCAAGAATTCCGCTACGCCCGGGGCGACGATACAGCCTTTGTCAGGGTGTCCCATCACCGGATCACAAAAATAGATCGCATTCGGATTTAACGCTTTAATCCGTTTGACCGTATTCAGGATTTCTTGCCCCTGCTCGGCGGCGCCGATGTAACCGGAAAGAATGGCGTCGCATTCGTGCAAGGCGTCAATTTCTGCGATTCCTTGGGTGATTTCGGCGATTTGCTCTTTCGGAATCACCATGCCTTTCCATTTTTGATATTGGGTGTGGTTGGAAAATTGTACGGTGTTTAAAGGCCAAACATCAACCCCTAACAGTTGCATTGGCAACACCGCCGCTTTATTGCCGGCATAACCGTAAACAACATGGGACTGAATGGATAAAACGTTTTTCATTGGGTAACCTTTGATAAATAAAGAGAAAAGATAATTGGAAACATGAAGTTAATTTCAGTCAAAACATTCAGCAAGGTCTCTGGGATACAGCACTGTGAATAACAGCCAACACGACAACCTCATTCGCTTCATAACGATATACAACCCGATATTTTTCAGGGTAGATTTCGCTTGTACCGTCAGGTGGTGGTTTTCCCATTTGAGGAAACGGCGTTAGATTTTCAATGCTGTTATAGATTTTCTGTACAAGCTCAATCGCCGTTCGCATATTGGCGCGTTCAGTTAAATCATAAACGATATTATTCAAGTCATTTTGAGCTGAAATTGTATAGATAATTTTAGGCTGCAAGGCAACCTGCCTTTTCAGCCTTTAATGCGGTTTCAATGAGAGAACGATAGACTTCTTCAGAATCAACGACACGTCCGTTCTTGCAATCTTCAAGTGCTTTAGCTACTTTTTCATCACGGAATTTTTTATATTCAGCAGTCATATTTTCCATAAATTCCTCTCGTTAGCATTGCTATTTTGTTTCAATTAACATACTACAACGTAGCAGAATTGCAATCTTTCGTTCTCAATATTGCGTTAGATTTAACAATAGCCATAGCTCATCAACCGTTGATAACGGCGATCTAACAGCGATTTTTGATCTAGCACCTCGAGATCTTGCAGATCGTTTAACAAGCGTTGTTTTAACTTTTCCGCCATTAATTCTATATTACGGTGTGCGCCGCCGAGTGGTTCATCAATAATATTGTCGATTAATTTTAATTCTTTCAGCCGTTTCGCCGTAATGCCCATGGCTTCGGCGGCAAGTGAGGCTTTATCCGCGCTTTTCCACAAAATTGAGGCGCAGCCTTCAGGGGAAATAACGGAATAGGTGCTGTATTGCAACATATTCACTTTATCGCCGACACCGATTGCCAACGCACCGCCGGAACCGCCTTCGCCGATCACGGTACAGATAACCGGTACTTTTAAGGTGGACATTTCGCGCAGGTTGCGTGCAATCGCTTCCGATTGACCGCGTTCTTCCGCGCCCACGCCCGGATAGGCGCCCGGGGTGTCGATAAAGGTGATGATCGGCATTTTGAAACGTTCGGCAAGTTGCATTAAACGCAGGGCTTTGCGATAGCCTTCCGGCGCCGGCATGCCGAAATTACGTTTTACTTTGTCTTTTACGCTGCGCCCTTTTTGGTGTCCGATAATCATCACCGGTTTGCCGTCCAAACGGGCAATCCCGCCGACAATCGCTTTATCGTCGGCAAACGCACGGTCGCCGGCAAGCTCTTCAAAATCGGTAAAAATCCGCTCGATATAATCTAAGGTATAAGGGCGTTGCGGGTGGCGCGCCATTTTCGATACCTGCCACGGATCAAGGTTGGCAAAGGTTTTCTTGGTTAATTCTTCGCTTTTTTTGCGCAGCCGTTTGATTTCGTCATCAAGATTGATTTTGTCATCTTGTTGGGTAACGGAACGCAAAGATTCAATCTTGGCTTCCAGTTCGGCAATCGGTAATTCAAAATCTAAAAATTCTTGGCTCATGCGTATTCCTGCTTGGTCAATAAAGATATTTTTATGCTAATAATATCGTATTTTAAGCTATTTCTACACCTATGGCTAAATTTTATTTTCCCAATGTAACGAATCAAATTATTCAAACTCCAATTCAACCTGATCTTCGCCTAACATGCCGCTGAGCTGTTCCAGCAGATTATCGTGCGGTTGAATCCGCCATTGCGTGCCGAGTTTCAGCAGTGCGCGCCCTTGCGGACTTTGGTAATAAATATGCACCGGCATTACGCCGCCGCTGTAAGGTTCAAGGATTTGCTTAAATTCGCGGATAAAGTGCGGTGTGATTTGCTCTTGCGTCAGGCAAATTGCCAGACTTTTGGCGTAGCGGCTGCGTGCCTGATCGAGCGGCAGCAGTTCGCGCACGTTCATTTTCAAGCCTTGGGTGAAATCATCGTGGCTGACTTGCCCGCTGACGATCACGATTTGATCTTTTTCCAGATAGTCGGCGTAATTTTGCAGTGCGTCGCTAAACAGCGTGGCATCAAGCCGACCGGAACGGTCATCGAGGGTGATAATGCCTAAGCGGTTGCCTTTTTTGGTGATCGCGATACGTGAGCTGACGATCAAACCGCAGGCGGTGCTGATTTGTCCGCGGAAATTCGGTTGCAGCTCGTTAATGCGGTGCGAGCTGTAGTGCGACAGTTCTTTCAGATAACGGCTGATCGGGTGGCTGCTGAGATACAATCCTAGTGTTTCGCGTTCACCGTCCAAAATGGTTTTTTCCGACCACTTCGGCGTGTTGGCATACGCAATTTCCACTGCTTCAGGCGCTTGGGTCAGCACGCCGAACATATCGGCTTGCCCGATCGCTTCGTCTTTGGCGTGTTGATCCGAGGCCTTCAGCGCGTCTTGCAGGTTTTTTGCCAACGCGGCGCGGTGCGGTCCTAATTTGTCAAAGGCGCCGGACATAATCAGGCTGTCAAAGGTACGTTTGTTGATTTTTTTCAGATCAACCCGGGCGCACAGATCGAATAGATCTTTAAAGCGGCCGCCTTGGTTACGCGCTTCGATAATTGCGCTAATAGGACCTTCGCCCACCCCTTTGATAGCGCCGATCCCATAGACGATTTCACCTTTTTCATTCACGCTGAAGCGGTGGTTGCCATTGTTAATGTCCGGCGGGGTGACAGTTAAGCCCATATGCAAACATTCGTCGTATAAACCAACGATTTTATCGGTATTGTCCATTTCCGAGGTCATCACCGCCGCCATAAATTCGGCAGGATAGTGCGCTTTCAACCATAGGGTTTGATAGGACACCAAGGCATAAGCGGCGGAGTGGGATTTGTTAAAACCGTAACCGGCGAATTTTTCCACTAAGTCGAAAATTTTCATCGACAGTTCGCCGTCCACGCCGTTTTTAATCGCCCCTTCTTCAAACACCGAGCGCTGTTTCGCCATCTCTTCCGGTTTCTTTTTACCCATGGCACGACGCAGTAAATCCGCACCGCCCAAGGTATAACCGGCAAGAACTTGCGCAATCTGCATGACTTGCTCTTGATACAGAATAATGCCGTAGGTCGGCTCTAAAATCGGCTTCAATGAGTCGTGTTGATATTCGGCGTCAGGGTAAGAAATTTCTTCTTCACCGTGTTTGCGTCGGATGAAGTTGTCCACCATGCCCGATTGTAACGGACCGGGGCGGAACAGGGCTACCAAGGCGATAATATCTTCAAAACAGTCGGGTTTGAGGCGTTTAATCAAGTCTTTCATGCCGCGCGATTCGAGCTGGAATACGGCGGTGGTTTCCGCTTTCAGCAGCAATTCAAACGCTTTCGGATCGTCCAGCGGAATGCGTTCGATATTGACCGGCGGCTGATTTTCTTTGGTGAGGCGGGCGTTAATCATATCCACCGCCCATTTGATAATCGTCAGCGTGCGCAAGCCCAAGAAGTCAAACTTCACCAAACCGGCGTATTCGACATCGTTTTTATCGAAGTGGGTAACCGGGTGCAAGCCTTCGGGATCGCAATATAACGGCGAAAAATCAGTAATTAAGGTGGGCGAGATCACCACGCCACCGGCGTGTTTACCGGCGTTACGTGTCACCCCTTCCAGTTGGCGCGCCATGTCGATCAGGGCTTTGACTTCCTCGTCGCTGTTGTAAATTTGATCGAGCATTGGCTCTTCTTCAAAGGCTTTGGCAAGGGTCATGCCCGGCGTAGGCGGAATTAATTTAGAGATCCGATCAACAAAACCGTAAGGGTGGCTGAGCACCCGCCCGACATCGCGGATAACCGCTTTTGCCGCCATGGTGCCGAAGGTGATGATTTGCGACACCGCACCGCGACCGTACATTTCGGCAACGTGTTCGATCACCAGATCGCGCCCGTCCATACAGAAATCGACGTCAAAATCGGGCATGGAAACCCGTTCCGGATTAAGGAAACGCTCGAACAGCAGATCGAATTCCAACGGATCGAGGTCGGTAATTTTCAGCGCATATGCCACCAACGAACCCGCACCGGAACCGCGCCCCGGTCCGACCGGAATATCATTGTCTTTCGACCATTGGATAAATTCCATTACGATTAAGAAGTAACCGGGGAAGCCCATTTGGTTAATCACATCGAGTTCGATTTTTAGCCGTTCGTCATATTCCGGGCGGCGCTGTTTACGGATTTCTTCATCAGGAAACAGGGTTAACAACCGCTCTTCCAAACCTTCTTCGGAACGTTTGACCAGATAATCTTCGGTGCTGAGGTCGCCGGTCGGAAATTGCGGCAGAAAATATTCGCCCAAACGAATGGTGACGTTACAGCGTTGTGCAATCAGCAGCGTATTTTCAATCGCTTGCGGAATGTCATGGAACAGATTGCACATTTCCTGTTCGCTGCGGAAATATTGCTGTTCGCTGTAACGTTGCGGGCGTTTCGGATCATCCAGCGTGAAACTGTCGTGAATCGCAACCCGAATTTCGTGCGCCTCAAAATCTTCGGCTTTTAGAAAACAGACCTCATTGGTGGCGACCACGGGCAACAGCTGCTGCTGCGCCAGCGGCAGAACGTGCTGAATATAGCGTTCTTCGTCTTGCCGCCCGGTGCGGGTCAGGCTGAGGTAATAATGATCGGCAAAATACTGCTGATAAAAGGCAAGTGCGGTCTGAACATTGTCGGGTTGCTGTTTTAACAGGAATTTACCGACATCGCCGTTGCGGCCGCCGGATAAAATAATAATCCCGTTGCGGTGTTCTACCAGCCAATCCTGTTCGAGAATCGGTTTGTCCAGATAGCCGCGTTGATATGCCTTGGAAATCAGTAAAGTGATATTTTTATAACCGTCGTTATTTTTTGCCAGCAATGTCAGCGAAAACGGCTCGTCGCCGCTCAGTTCGCTGTGCACCAACACATCGACGCCGATAATCGGCTTCACGCCCGACGACAACGCCTCGCCGTAAAAACGTACCAAGCCGCAAAAGTTACTAAAATCGGTCAGTGCCATTGCCACCATTTGCTCGGCGGCACAGGCTTTGACCAACGGTTTGACTTTCGCCAAACCGTCGATCATCGAAAAATCACTGTGTACTTGCAAATGTACAAAACGCGGCGGCACAAGTTGTTGTGCCGCGGGCTCATTTTGGGTTATATGCTCTGTCATATGGTTGAATAAATCTAGTGAGACAAGTAAGCATTCAGATCGTCGTTTTTACGTGCGCGGCTTTCGGCGTTCGGGCGCAAATAATCTTCTTTATTCGGATCCACTTTTTTGGCTTGCTGGATCATTTTTTCAATCGTCATGCCTTGTACTAAAATCGAGAACATCACCACCGCATAGGTCATCACCAAAATCACATCGCGCACGTCCATACCGTCGATTATCGCGGTTTGCGCCGGAATTGACAACGCCATTGCCAGTGCCAGACCGCCGCGTAAGCCGCCCCAGGTCATGATTTTCAAGGTGTACGGATTATAGGTTCTGAAGCGCGTAAATACGGTATAAGGAATCAACAGGCTGATATAGCGTGCCGCCAAACAAATTGGAATGGCAAGCAGCATAAGGATAAAACTCTGCCAAGAAACATTAATCAACAATAATGCCAAACCGATTAACAGGAACAGCAGGGAGTTAAGGAAATGGTCGATCATTTCCCAAAAGTGATCCAGATAACGCTGGCTTTGTTCGGAAAAGCCTTTGCTGCGCGTCCAGTTGCCGACCATAATGCCGGACACCACCATTGCCAAGGCACCGGAAACGCCTAACGTGTTGGCAAGGATAAAACCGGCGGTCGGAATGGTCAGGGTGAGCAAAATTTCCATGCTGCCGTCATCGGTGGCGGAAATCAGCAAATGTGCCGCAAAGCCGAGCAGAAAACCAAAAATAATTCCACCGCCCGCTTCATGTACGAACAGTTCGACAATCCCGCCAACCGTCGGCTCACCGCCGCCGAAAGCAACGGTCAGGATGGTGATGAAAACAACTAAGCCGACGCCGTCGTTAAACAACGATTCCCCTTCAACTTGCATGGACAAGCGTTTTGGCGCACGCAGATTCTTGATAATTGCCAATACCGCAATCGGGTCAGTCGGGGAAATCAATGAACCGAATAACAGGCAGTAAATAAACGCAATCGGCAGTCCGATTAATTGGGCGCAGAGATAAATCAATACACCGATAATAAAGGTGGAGGCAAGGGTCGAAAACAACGCAAATACCGTAATTTCCCATTTCTGATCTTTCAGAATCGGCAATTTAATCCCCAGTGCGCCGGCGAACAGCAGAAACCCTAAAATCCCGTTTAATAAAAAACTTTTAAAATCAATTTGTTGCATAATGCCTAAGGCGAAGTTTTCAATGCTAAACCAGCCCAGCTTGCCACTGACCAATAAAAACAACGAACCGACCATTGCCGCCGCACTGATTGCAATGGTCGATTGAATGCGATGGCTGATTTTATGGGTGACAAAGCCGATTAAAATCGACAAAGCGGAAAGCAGGCAGATGTAGGTATAAATACCCATATTAAAACCTCTGGCAAAAGAAAAAGGGTTGCCGCCGAATCAGGCGAAAGTAGTGCAAATTAAAACAATTCAGCGATCAGATGTAAAGTGTTATATTGTAGCCATCCGAGATTTTTACTGACCGATAACGATTGATGAGAAAAAGAATCCGAATTTTATGCGTATTGTTCGCCGTGCTCATCGGGCTGGGCGGATATTATTTACAACCGCTCACTATTTTTACCACGCCGAAAATTGAAACCGTTAATCTGAATCCGCAGGATTACCGTCAAAGTGCGGTTGGCGAAAATATCTTGTGTTATGACCGCACTTTGCCGCTGCATGGTGAATTGCAGGCTAAAGCGCGGTATAAAATGCTGGTTTGGAATCTGCATAAAGGCGAAGATGAAGGTTGGCAGCAACGGTTGTCCGCTTATGCCGACAAGGCGGATTTTGTACTATTGCAAGAAGCCAGCCAGCAAAATCAGATCGATCGGTTGTTGTCGCAAAAAAAGTGGTTTGGTATCCACGCCGGCACATTTGCTTACCGCGAGAATATGTCGGGCGTGATGTTATTGTCGACTTTTGCGCCGCAGCGTTATTGTGTCGGCAGTGAAGCGGAACCTTGGATTCGCATTCCGAAAATCGCCGAAGCGGCGACTTATCCATTGAATGCCGACCGCACGTTGTTGGTGATTAATCTGCATTTGGTCAATTTCGAATGGAACCCGCTAAATTATTCGCGCCAACTGCGCGGGCTGTTTCACTTAGTCAGCCAACACCAAGGCCCGATTATTCTGGCGGGGGATTTTAACAGTTGGAGCGAAAGACGCCTGAATTTAATCCAACAATTGGCACGGCAATACGGATTGAATGAAGTGCGGTTTAGCCCGGACGAACGCATGCGTTTTTTGGGTAATCCGTTGGATCATATTTTTGTGCGCGGGATCCGCCTGTTCAACAGCTGGACCGAACAAACCGCCGCCTCGGATCATAATCCGTTGTTTATTGAGTTTGGGCTGGAGTAGGTTGTTAGATGGTCTGTCTTGAGCAATGAGATTTATCATTTGGCTAAATTTCACACAAGAGGTATGGTATCTACCAATGATAGCTACCGGGAGAAAGGCAATGGAAATGGCTAAAATTTTTACCAGTGGAAGAAGTCAAGCAGTGCGTTTGCCGAAAAAATACCGCTTTAATAGCGAAGAAGTGGCAATTCGACATTTTGGCAACGGCGTTTTATTACTGCCAACCGACAATCCTTGGCTGTTGATGCAAGAAGCGCTAGATGAATTTGAACCCGGTTTTTTATTGGAAAGAGCAGAACAGACGGAAGTGGAGCGCGAGGAATTATTATAATGTATATGCTTGATACTAATATTTGTATCATCAATCATAAACCGGAAAGCGTTTTTAAAAAATTCCAAACTTTTCACTTAGGGGACTTATGTATTTCCAGTATTACGGCGGCGGAATTGGCTTTCGGCGTAGAAAAATCAGGTTCAGTCAAAAATAAAGCCGCCTTAGAAAAATTTCTGGCACCGCTGGAAATGCCGGAATTTTCAGAAACGGCTATTTGGCACTATGCCAAAATTCGTGCTGATTTGGAAAAAACAGGGCGGGTTGTCGGCAGTTTAGATATGCTGATTGCAGCGCATGCGCTTGCCCAAAACAGCATTCTAGTGACCAACAACACGAAAGAATTTATGCGAATTCCGCGATTACGATTAGAAAATTGGATCAGCGGGTAATATGTTAGAGTGAGAATAATCAGTCCGATGTTTGAGCTAAATATTCTTCTTTTTTCTGTTTCACCAACTCAACCCGCCGTTTAGTCAGTTGTTCCCGGATCTGCTGTTTTTGATAACCGGCAGCAATAATTTGTTGCACGTCGGCGCTGACCGCACTTTGATAATATTCAAGGGCGATTTGTGCCTGCGGATAGTTGCTGTTTTCGAAACCTAAACGCCCGCGGCTGTCGGCAAGGCAGACGGTGATTAAATGCCGTAGATTTTCCGGCTTGCGCCAGGCGTCAATCCGGTCAAAAAAGCGCACGATAGTTTGCGCTTTCATCTCTTGAATGCGGTGGATGTGGGTATGATAGCGACAAGCTAACACGGCTAAATCACGATATTGATTTGGGACTTTTAGCCGTTGGCACAGCTGCTGAATGGGGGCGACGCCGCGTTCTTCGTGTCCGTGATGGTGCGGTAAGTGATCTTTGGGCGATAAGGCTTTGCCGAGGTCGTGGCAGAGTGCGGCAAAACGCACGGCAACCGCACTTTGCGGCGTTTCTGCCGTGAGCGTGGCAGCTTGTTCCAGCACCATTAGCGTGTGAATACCGCTGTCGATTTCGGGATGGTGTTTCTCCGGATTCGGCACGCCGAACAGCGCATTAATTTCGGGGAATAATACCGCCAACGCACCGCAGGCACGCAACGTTCGGAAGTAGATTTGCGGTGAGTCGGTGCTTAATGCTTTTTCGGTTTCCAGCCAAACGCGTTCGGCGCTCAAATGCTGCAATTCCCCGCCGGCGCTAATTTGTTGCATTAATTGCAGCGTTTCCGGCGCAATCTCAAAACCGAGCTTCGCAAAGCGCGCGTGAAAGCGCGCCACCCGCAGTACACGCAGCGGATCTTCCGCAAAGGCAGGCGAGACATGGCGTAAAGTGCGGTTTTTTAAATCTTGAATGCCGTGATAGGGATCGATTAATTCGCCGTTTTCCGCTTGCGCAATCGCATTAATCGTGAGATCTCGGCGCAGCAGATCTTGTTCTAAACTGATGTCCGGGGTGAAATCGACCGTAAACCCCTGATAGCCGTATCCGCTTTTGCGTTCGGTGCGGGCGAGGGCGTGTTCCTCTTTGCTTTGCGGGTGAAGAAAAACCGGGAAGTCTTGCCCGACTTGCTGATAACCGCACTTTAGCAGTTGATGGGGGGTGGCGCCGACCACCACCCAGTCGCGATCCTGAACCGCTAAACCGAGCAGCTGATCACGCACTGCGCCGCCGACCAAATAAGTTTGAAAGTGCGGTTCCGTTGCCATACTGTATTATGCCCACCCGTCATTGCGACGGCGGCGACGCGGTATGATATTCGGTAAAATCAAGCCGAGCAGCAAGCCGACCAACATCACCGAACCGCCATAGATAAACCAACGAATGATGATTTCTTGTTTTTCTGCGCTGAGCAAGGCTTCATACTCTTTATTTTTGTTATTGCTGATTTCCAACTGGCGTTTTAATTGGGTGTTTTGTTCTAATAACTGGCTGCTTTGCGTTTCCGATTGGCGGGTGCGGCGTTGCATTTCGGAAACCCGTTGCTGCCATTCTTCATCAATCTTATTCAGTTTTAAGCTCAATTCTTGGATTTGATTTTTTAACGCGGGAATTTGAATTTTAGCGCTGGGTTCGCTTGAGAGATCACTGGTTAAAATCCAAGCGTCGCGGTTCCGGCTGTCGCGAATTTGCGTGTATTTATCTTTTTGTGCCAAAACGGTGACTTTTTCACCGGATTTAATCGAACCGGCGATACGGTATTCATCACCGGCGCCGCGGCGTAGGTAGGTGCTTAATTCTTCGGTGACATAACGGGTTTCGGCAATGGCTTGGCTGCTGAGTAACAGCGTAGTGCCGATTAATAGGGCGTTGAATAGTTTTTTCATGGATGGGTTTCCGATCATTTTTCCTAGGGTAACAAGTTACCCTAGGCAACATATAATTTAACCCCTTTGGGATTGTTAAATACGGTTAAATAAAAATTGCGTGTAGAATATAGTAGAAAATAATAGCAAAAATTGCCCCCGCCGGTAAAGTCACAATCCAAGAAGCAAAAATATTGCGGATTACATTCAGATTCAACGCTGCGATTCCGCGCGCAAAACCAACCCCTAACACTGCGCCGACTAAGGTTTGCGTAGTCGAAATCGGTAAGCCGGTGCCGGAGGCAATCACCACGGTAATCGCACAGGCAAATTCCGCCGAAAAGCCGCGGCTTGGGGTGAGATCGGTAATCCCGCCGCCGATAGTGCCCATCACCTTGTAGCCCATCACCGCTAAGCCAATCACGATACCGACCGCGCCTAACGGCAGAATCCACCACGCAAGTGCGGTTTTTGCGGTGATTACGCCGCCGTGTTCGACAATGGATACGACCGCGGATAATGGTCCAATCGCATTGGCAACGTCATTTGAACCGTGGGCAAACGCCATCGAACATGCGGTGAGCAACATCAGGATACTGAATACTTTCTCTACGCCACCGAAAGCCCCGCCTTGTACGCGATTTTTAAATGCGTCGCTGCGGAAATAAAAATAACAGAATATGATTGATGCCACGCAAATTGTCAGTGAAATCAGAAAGGTCTGCATGCCGTTCAGGTGTAAGCCGACGTGTTTTAAGCCTTTGGTCATGGTGACAATGCTGAGGATAAATGTGGTCAGCCCCATATAGAACGGGCCGTATTTTTTCGCATTATCCATTGGATTTTCCGTGTCGAAAATCAACCGTTGGGTGCTGATAAAAATAGTGTAGGCAACGATACCCGAAATAATCGGCGTAATGAACCAGCTGCCGACAATCCCTTTCACCGAACCCCAATCGACGGCGTGCGGCCCGATGGTGACACAGGCGAAGCCGATGATTGCACCGATAATCGAGTGGGTGGTTGATACCGGCCAGCCCATATAGGAGGCGATTAACAACCAAGCGCCGGCGGAAAACAATGCCGACATCATGCCGAGAATCAATACTTCCGGCACGGCAGTGAATAAGCTCGGATCGATAATCCCGCTCTTAATGGTTTCGGTGACCTCGCCGCCGGCCAAATAGGCGCCGGCGAATTCAAATATCATTGCGATTAAAATCGCCTGTTTGACGGTAATG
Organism: Testudinibacter sp. P80/BLE/0925; assembly: GCF_053570785.1. Next base: position 1,847,785 of record NZ_CM131636.1, read on the forward strand.
GTGCCGGAACCGACCGAAGTTCCCATGGCATTGGATACGTCGTTGGCGCCGATACCAAACGCCATTAAAAGTCCTGCGATAGCCGTAATAATCACTACGGTGCTACCATATTGGGCAATAAATTCCATACAAAATCCTTATTATTGTTGTTTTGGGGATTAAGAGCGGGCGAGCATTAACTCAATACGGGAACCGACACGCTGCGCCTGATCAGCCAATACGCCAATCCATTCTAAAATTTTATACAAGAAAATGACATCGACCGGTTTGTATTGGTCTTCGATTGCCAACAACTGGCGGCGTAACTGGATTTGCTGGCTGTCGGTATCGTCTTCGATTTTATCCAGTTCATTAATCATTTTGTTGACGAAATTCACTTCACGCCCTTTGAAACCGGTTTCCAACAGTTCGTCCATTTCATCAATCACCAACGATGCTTGGTGGGTTGCGTCCAAACTGCGTTTCAGGTATTCCAAAAATTCGGCTTGCAGGGCTTGAGGAATACACAAATTACGCCCGATTACGCGCCCGGCGATATCTTTGGCATAGTTCGCCAATTTATCCTGTTGTGTCACCAGCTCTAATAAATCGGTGCGTTCCACCGGCATAAATAAGCCGCGTGGCAGTTTTAAACGAATTTCACGTTTCAACGTGTCGGCTTCTTTTTCGGCTTCAGAGATTTTTCGTCTTAATTCTTCCGCCTGTGCCCAGTCATTATTAAAAGTGGCTTCGAAGAACGGCACCAAAATATCACAGCATTCGCTGACTTTGTTTGAGTGCTTTTGTAACGGTTTGAGTGGGGATTGAGCAAATAAACCCAAGATATTGTTGATTGGCATAGCATTAACTCCAATATACGATAAAATGATGGTATAGACGTATCAATTCGCTGGCAATCATACCCGAAAGCACAGCATAACTCACGATTTTAATTTGAGATAACAGCATTTTTTGCTAAATTGTAACCAATTTGTCACATTATAAGGCCGATGTATGAGCGCGGAAATAGAATTAAAACTGCTGGTTAACCAAGAATTCGCCACTTTTTTGAGTAAAGAAATGGCGAGCTTTAATGTGCTATCTCACACCCAACAAATTTTAGGCAACTGCTATTATGACACGCCCGATGACTTTTTTTCCAGCCGACGCATGGGGTTGCGGGTCAGAACGATCAACGAACAATTTATTTTAACCCTGAAAACCGATGGCGAGGTGATCGGAGGGTTGCATATGCGTCCTGAATATGACGTGGAATTGGACAGTGCGGTGCCACGGTTGCAGGGATTAAGCCGTTTTGGCGATTTGCAGTTAGCCCGCCCGTTAGCCGAACTGCAAGCGGAACTGAAACCGATTTTCAGCACCGACTTTTTGCGCCAAGCTTGGGTGATTGAATTAGGCAACGGTGCCAATATCGAAGTGGCGCTGGATCAGGGCGAAATCGAAGCCAATGATCGGATTGAACCGATTTGCGAAGTGGAATTTGAGCTGAAACACGGTTCGGTTGATGATTTATTGACGTTTGTCGAACAATTAAGCCTAAGCGACGGCATTCGCTTGGGAGCGGTGAACAAAGCCAAACGCGGCTATCAACTCGCCGGGGTACTGCCGTTGCAACCCTTTGATTGGCAGGCGGAGTGGCAAAACTTACCGTTGGCAGATCCGTCGCCAAGTGCGGTTTTGACCGCACTTTTAGCCTACGAACAACGCTTAACCGACTATTATGCCGAGTTATTGACCGGCGGCGAATTGTCGGCGGAAATCGTGGATTCGGGTTTGGCGGCGTTTGCCGCGCTATACGCCTATTACGACCAACACCAAGCGTTGCTATGGCAAGCCTATGAACGAGTGCCGTCTAAAGTGCGGTTGGATGATGAGTCAATTAATGAATTTATTGAGTTAAATCAGCGGGTGTTAGCCAAAGTCAACGAATTACAGCGCAGCGCGCATACGCCGAACCGCACTTTGTATTGTTATGAGTTATTACATCGTGGCAACGGCGTAAAACGCCAACTCCATTTAATTAAACTCACGCTTAACGCTTAGGAAAAACGGATAACAACATGGCAAAAGCCCCGAAAAAAGCCTATGTCTGTAACGACTGCGGCGCAGATTACGCCCGTTGGCAAGGGCAGTGCAGCGCCTGTAAAGCGTGGAACACCATCAGCGAAGTGCGCTTGGTCAGCACGGTATCGAAAGGCGACCGTTTCAGCGGTTATGCCGGCGAAACGGCGGCGAAAGTGCAAACCCTATCCGAAATCAGCTTACAAGAAACGCCACGCTTCAGCAGCCGTTTCAGCGAGCTGGATCGCGTGTTGGGCGGCGGCATTGTGCCGGGCAGCGCGATTTTAATCGGTGGACACCCCGGCGCAGGCAAAAGTACCTTATTATTGCAAGTGATGTGTACCTTAGCCGAGCAAATGCCGACCTTATATGTCACCGGTGAGGAATCGTTGCAACAGGTGGCAATGCGCGCCAACCGTTTGGGGCTACCGAGCGATAAACTCAGGCTGTTATCCGAAACCGCCGTCGAACAGATTTGTAATATCGCCGATCAAGAAAAGCCGAAAGTGATTGTGATCGACTCGATCCAAGTCATGCACTTGGCGGATATTCAGTCCTCCCCCGGCAGCGTGGCGCAGGTGCGCGAGTGCGCGGCGTTTTTGACCCGTTATGCCAAAACCAAACAAGTGGCGATTATTATGGTCGGGCACGTCACCAAAGACGGCACGCTTGCCGGTCCGAAAGTGCTAGAGCATTGTATCGACTGCTCGATTTTGCTCGAAGGCGAAGCCGATTCACGCTACCGCACTTTGCGTAGCCATAAAAACCGTTTTGGCGCAGTGAATGAATTGGGGGTGTTCGCCATGACCGAACAGGGCTTGCGCGAAGTGAAAAACCCGTCGGCGATTTTCCTCAGCCGAGGCGAGGAACAGACCTCCGGCAGCTCGGTGATGGTGTTGTGGGAGGGAACCCGCCCGTTATTGGTTGAAATCCAAGCGTTGGTCGATCACTCCATGCTTGCCAATCCGCGCCGGGTCGCAGTCGGTTTGGAGCAAAACCGTTTGGCATTATTACTAGCGGTGTTGCACCGTCACGGCAATGTGCAAATGTCCGATCAAGATGTGTTTGTCAATGTGGTCGGTGGGGTAAAAGTGACGGAAACCGGTGCGGATTTGGCGTTATTATTGGCGTTAATCTCCAGTTTCCGCAATCGTCCGTTGCCGCAAGATTTGGTAGTGTTCGGCGAAGTCGGCTTGGCAGGAGAAATCCGCCCGGTCACCAGCGGACAAGAGCGGATCAGCGAAGCGGCAAAACACGGTTTTCGCCGTGCGATTGTGCCGTTCGCCAACAAACCGAAACACAATATCGATCAAATGCAGGTGTTTACGGTGAAAAAACTTGCCGACGCGCTAGCGGTATTGGACGATTTTTAGGAATAAGCGATGAAGCAAACCAGTGTAGTCAACGCCTTTGCCGACGACGGCATTTTAAGCCGCCATATCCGCCAATTCCGTCCGCGTCAAGAGCAGGTGGAAATGGCGCAGGCGGTCGAACAGGCGATCAAACAACAAGCGCAACTGGTGATCGAAGCCGGCACCGGCACGGGCAAAACCTTTGCTTATCTTGTGCCGGCGATGTTGTCGGGCAAAAAAACCATCATTTCCACCGGTTCGAAAAATTTACAGGATCAACTGTTTAAGCGCGATCTGCCGACCATTCAAAAAGCCTTGGGCTACAGCGGCAAACTGGCGTTGCTCAAAGGGCGCGCCAATTATCTCTGTTTAGAACGCTTGGATAAACTGATTGCCGACGGCGTATTGGGCGATAAATCGGTGTTGGCGCAGTTGTCGGTGGTGCGTAAATGGCAAGCGGCAACCGAAAACGGCGATCTCAGCGAATGCGCCGCTTTGCCGGAAGACAGCCCGATTTTTCCGCAACTCACCAGCACCAGCGAAAGCTGTTTAGGCAGCGATTGCCCGAATTACGCGGAGTGTTATGTTGCCAAAGCGCGCAAAAAAGCGCTGGAAGCCGATCTGGTGGTGGTCAATCACCATCTGTTTTGTGCCGATATGGCGGTGAAAGAGAGCGGTTTCGGCGAGCTGATTCCCGAAGCAAAAATCGTGATTTTCGATGAGGCGCACCAACTGCCGGATATTGCCAGCCAATATTTCGGACAGTCGATCACCTCGCGCCAACTGTTCGATCTCAGCCGTGATATTCATATTTGCTACCGCACCGAAGTCAAAGATCTGAAACAGCTTGGCACGGCGGCGGATCATTTGAATAAAGTGGTGCAGGATTTCCGCCTGATGATGGGCGAAGGCAATTTACGCGGCAATTTGCGTGAATTGTTAACTCAAAGTGCGGTACAAAAAGCGGTGCGGCATTTGCAAGAAAATCTGGATTTTGTACAAGATGTGGTCAAATTGGCGTTGGGACGTTCGCAGACGTTAGATAGCATTTTTGAACGTATTACTGCGATTCAAGCGCAATTGAAACGGATTTTGGACACTTCGATCACCGGCTATTGTTATTGGTATGAAACCTTTAACCGCCAATTCGGTCTGCACCTCACGCCACTGACGGTGGCGGACAAATTCGGCGAGCAGTTGCAGCAACAAAAAGCCGGTTGGATTTTCACCTCCGCCACCTTGGAAGTGGGCGGCAGTTTCGACTTTTTTTGTGAACGCATGGGCATTCAAACCCGCCAGCAGAAAGTATTGCCGTCGCCGTTTGATTATCCGCAACAATCGCTGTTGTGTGTGCCGCGTTTCCTGCCGGGCAGCAACCAGCAGCAAACCCTGCAACGCTTGGGCGAAATGTTGTTACCGGTGATCGAAGCCAACCAAGGCCGTTGTTTTTTGCTGTGCACTTCTTATATGATGATGCGCGGCTTGGCGGAATATCTGCGCGAACACAGCGAACTGTCGGTGTTGTTACAGGGGGAAATGGCGAAAGCGCGCTTGTTGGAAAAATTTACCCAAGAGAGCCATTCGGTGTTGGTCGCCACCGCCAGTTTTTGGGAAGGGGTTGATGTGCGCGGTGACGCTTTGTCGCTGGTGATTATCGACAAATTGCCGTTCAGTGCGCCCGATGAACCATTATTAAAAGCACGGATTGAAGATTGCCGTTTGAAAGGCGGTGATCCGTTTAATCAGGTGCAACTGCCCAGTGCGGTGATCAGCTTAAAACAGGGCGTGGGGCGACTGATCCGTGATGTGACCGATCGCGGTGCGGTGATTATTTGCGATTCGCGCTTAGTCATGCGCCCTTACGGCGCAACCTTTTTGAAAAGCTTGCCCAATTCAACGCGCACGCGCAGTTTGGACAAAGTGATTGAATTTTTGAAGAAGACAAAACAATGAGCAAAACGATTTTATTGGCAATCGACACCGCAACCGAAGCCTGCTCGGTGGCGTTATCCTACAACGGTGGGATTTTAGCGCAGGACGAACTTAGCCCGAAAGCACATACTCGCCGTATTTTGCCGATGGTTGATGAGATTTTAGCCGAAGCCGGTATCCGCTTAAACCAAGTGGATGCCTTGGTATTTGGGCGTGGACCGGGCAGTTTCACCGGCGTGCGTATCGGCTGCGGCATCGTGCAAGGCTTGGCATTAGGCGCAGAGTTGCCGGTGATTCCGATTTCCAATTTAACCGCAATGGCGCAAGCGGCGTATCAAACGCAGGGTAGTGAAACCGTGCTGGCGGCGATTGACGCGCGCATGAACGAAGTCTATTTTTCCGCGTTACGCTACCAACCGCAGTCGATTGATAATCAAGCCTACGCGGCTTGGGAAACCGTGATCGACGAACAGGTTTTGCCGCCGGAAGATGTGTTGCAACAAGTGGCGCAACTGGAAAGGCAAAGTGCGGTCTTTGTCGGTGCGGCTTGCGTGGGAACCGGCTGGGCGGCGTATCCGCAATTTGAACGGACTACCGCGCCGTTAAATAAATGTGATATTCTGTTGCCATCGGCGCAGTATATGTTGCCGTTGGCGCAGTTAGCGTGGCAACAACAGAATTATTCGACGGCACTGGCGATTGAGCCGGTCTATCTGCGCAATCAAGTGACGTGGAAAAAACTTCCCGGACGGGAGTGATTAGGTAAGATGGTTTGCCGTTAAGGAGCGTAAGATGAAAAAATTTATCTGGATTCCGATTCTCTTCAGTGCCATGTTAAGCGGTTGCCAACTGGCGCCGCAAGGCTTGGATCGCGGTGATAACACCTTGATTAGCTATGCGCAATTGGCAACGGCGGATTTTGACTGCCAATGTCAGCAAGTGCGGTTGGGCGGCAAGGTGATTAAAGCGGCGGTACTGAAAAATAATACGACCGAAGTTGAAATATTGAGTATGACCATCGATCGGTTTAGCGCTAAACCGGTTTTGGACAGCCATAGCGACGGGCGTTTCATTGCGGTTTTAAACGGTTTCGTCGATCCGCTTAGCTTAGACAATCAATATATCACGGTGAAAGGCGTATTGAGCGGTAAACTCGGCGGCAAAATAGATCAAGCAGATTATATTTACCCGCTGGTCAAAGCTGACAACTATCGCATTTGGCAGCAAGTGGTTGAATACTATTATGATGAAGAAGCGTGGTTTGATTATTGGGATTCGCAGCGGCATGGTTATTTTTTCGGTGGCTTTCCAATGTGGAAACCGCGGGCTGCACTCCGATAACCGCTTTCGTCGGCATTAATAAAAAATAATAAAACAGGATGACTATGGAAAAAATTTGGTTTGACAACTATCCGGAAGGCGCGGAGCGCGTGATTAAAACGGATAAATACCGTTCTTTGTTGGAAATGTTTGAAAATGCGGTGCGTGAGCGCCCGGATCAAGCGGCTTATATCAATATGGGCAAGGAACTGACCTTCCGCAAACTGGAAGAACGCAGCCGTGCCTTTGCCGCGTATTTGCAAAACGTATTAAAACTGAAAAAAGGCGATCGGGTGGCATTGATGATGCCGAATTTATTGCAATATCCGATTGCATTGTTCGGCGTACTGCGTGCCGGCATGGTGGTGGTGAATGTCAATCCGCTGTATACCCCGCGCGAGCTGGAGCACCAATTGCAAGACAGCGGCGCGGTGGCGATTGTGGTGGTTTCTAATTTTGCCGCTACGCTTGAAAGTGTGGTGGCGGAAACGGAGGTTAAACACGTTATTTTGACCCGCATGGGCGATCAGTTGTCGTTCGGTAAACGTAATTTGGTCAATTTCGTGGTGAAATACATCAAAAAATTGGTGCCGAAATATAAATTGCCCGGCGCAGTCACGTTTCGCGAAGTGTTGAGTATCGGCAAAATGCGCCAGTATGTAAAACCGCAAGTGAGCGGCGAAGATTTGGCGTTTTTACAATATACCGGCGGTACGACCGGCGTGGCAAAAGGGGCAATGTTAAGCCATAAGAATATTTTAACCAATATTTTTCAGGCACGCTGGGTTGCCAATCCGTTTATTGAACATTCACCGGTGCGCGAAGCGATCATTGCGCTGCCGTTGTATCATGCTTTTGCTTTGATTATCAACTGCTTGTTGTTTATCGAATTAGGTTTGACCGGAGTGTTGATTACCAATCCGCGCGATATTAACGGCTTTGTCAAAGAACTGCGCCGCCACCCGTATGTGGCGATTACCGGGGTCAATACTTTGTTTAACGCATTGTTAAACAATGAGAATTTCAGAGAATTGGATTTTTCGGCGTTAAAACTGTCGGTCGCCGGCGGGATGTCGGTTAACCAAGCGGTGGCGGATCGTTGGCACAAACTGACGGGGACCAATATTATCGAAGGCTATGGTATGACCGAATGTTCGCCCTTAATTGCCGCCTGTCCGCCGCATAGCACCGAACATAACGGCAATATCGGGGTGCCGATTCCGAATACCGATATTAAAATTATCAAAGACGACGGTACGGAAGCCGCCATTGGCGAACGCGGCGAGTTGTGGGTGAAAGGTGATCAGGTTATGCAGGGGTATTGGCAGCGACCTGAGGCGACCGCGGAGGTGTTGAAAGACGGTTGGCTTGCCACCGGCGATATTGTGGTGATGGGCGAAGATAAAAATCTGAAAATCGTTGATCGTAAAAAAGACATGATTATCGTCTCCGGTTTTAATGTTTATCCGAATGAAATCGAAGATGTGGTGATGTTGAATTATAAAGTGTCGGAAGTAGTGGCAATCGGCGTGCCGGATGCCAATTCCGGCGAGACGGTCAAGATTTTTGTGGTCAAACGCGATGAAACCCTGACCAAAGATGAAGTTCGCAAACACTGCCGCGAACATCTGACCGGCTATAAATTGCCGCGCGAAATCGAATTCCGTGACGAATTGCCGAAAAGCAATGTCGGTAAAATTTTGCGCCGCGTGGTGCGTGATGAAGAGTTGGCGAAACGGTCGGCGGTGTAATGTGTAAGCGATATAAGCCGGGGCGGATGGTATATCCGCCCGTTTACGAAGTGTGGTATAAGCATTTAATCCACAATAGAAAAATGTAAAGTGCGGTTCGGGCGGATATACCATCCGCCCCGACTTTCAGTTCTTCCCAACCGAGACAATCCAATGCAACCACTCAACTATCTCTGGATCAACAGCAATCAACAATTGCAAACCGTTTGCGAGCAAGCACGGCAAAAAAGTGCGGTGGCGCTGGATACCGAATTTATCCGCACCCGCACTTTTTATCCGAAACTGGGCTTGATTCAGGTATATGACGGTGAGCGCTTGAGTTTAATCGATCCGTTGGCAATCGACGATCTTTCGCCGTTTACCGCACTTTTGACCGATCACAATGTGTTAAAAGTCCTGCACGCTTGCAGTGAAGATCTTGAGGTGTTCCAAACCTATTTCCAACGGCAACCGCAGCCGATGATCGACACCCAAATCATGGCGGATTTTCTCGGATTCCAGAATTCGACCGGTTTTGCCAAGCTGATAGCGCACTATTTTGAATTGGAACTGGACAAAGGTGCGTCGCGCACCGATTGGTTGGCGCGTCCACTATCAGAGTTACAACGGCAATATGCCGCTGCCGATGTGTGGTATTTATTGCCGTTATACCAAAATATGGCGCAGCAGCTGGCGCAAACGGAGTGGCAAAGTGCGGTCAGTGAAGAGTGTGAATTTTTGCTGAAACGTGCTACTGCGACAAGTGATCCCGAACAAGCCTATCTTAATATTGGCAATGCATGGCGCTTGCAAGGCGTACATTTGATGGCGCTGAAATTATTGGCGAAATGGCGATACCTAACCGCACTTGAACGTGATTTGGCGCTAAATTTTGTGGTGAAAGAGCAAGCTTTGTTTCAAGCGGCGGAGCGTTTGCCGAAGCATACCTCGGAATTGCTGGATTTAGGGTTTCATCCGAATGAAATCCGTATGCACGGCAAAAAAATCCTGCAATTAGTGGCACAGGCGCAAAAAACCGATAGCGCCGACTATCCGCCGACGATCGCGCAAATTTCAGTGTTACCGGCGTATAAAAACACCTTGAAAGCCCTGCAAAAGCAACTTAATGATATTTGCCCGCCGGGAATCGCTAAAGAGAATCTGGCAAGCCGCAAAGTGTTACATCAGTTGATTAAATGGGCGTGGCGCGAAGACGGTGAGCGTGAGGCGTTGTCATTGCCGCGTTTGTTGCAAGGCTGGCGCAAGCCGTATGGCGAACGTTTACTGCAATGGATTCAACCGAACGAATGATAGAGACGCCTATTGACGTCTCTTACTTTATATTACAACACCGCTAATGCTGCGTCGTAATCCGGTTCTTGTTTGATTTCGGCAACCAGCTCGCTGTGCAGTACCTTACTTTCTTCATCTAACACAATCACCGCTCTTGCCGTCAGCCCACTCAGCGGACCACTCACGATGGCAACGCCAAGGTTTTCGGCAAAAGTGCGGTTTCTGAAACTGGATAAAGTGACCACATTTTGCAAACCTTCCGCGCCGCAGAAACGGGCTTGCGCAAAGGGCAAATCCGCAGAGATACACAGTACCACCGTATTGTTTAAATCCGCCGCTTGTTGGTTAAATTTACGAACCGAAGTGGCGCAGACGCCGGTGTCGATACTTGGAAAAATATTCAGGATTTTGCGTTTGCCTTGATAATCGGCAAGTGCGGCTTCGCTTAAATCACTTTTCACTAAACTGAAATCCGCAACGGTTTCGCCGGCAGTTGGAAAATTGCCTTGCACTTCAATCGGGTTACCGCCTAATGTCACATTCGCCATATGTTCTCCTATTAAATGATCAGATAAGTTTCGGTTATTACTTAAGGTTCTTGATAAAGTGCGGTGAACACACTTTTCTCAAAATTCACTAACGGGCTGCGTTTGGTTTTGCTTTCCAAGTCGCCGGTGGAATAACCGTTGATAAATTGTACGAACGCAATACGTTCGCCTTTGGCATTGTGCATGAATCCGGCTAAATTATAAACCCCTTTCAGCGCCCCGGTTTTGGCGATCAGGTTTTTCGCCAGCGGTGCTTCGCCCATTGAACCGCGCCCGCTCAGCGTGCCGTCATGAGCGGCAATCGGAAAAGTGCTCAGCAAATTCAGTTTATCATCGTTGGCGCTGATGTAATTCAAGGTTTGTAAAAGTGCACTTGGGCTGATTAAATTTTGGCGTGAGAGCCCTGAGCCGTCGGCGATTTGGCTGTTGCCGAAATCCACTCCGGCTTGACGGGTCAGAATTTGGCGCATGGCGCCGGCACTTTGTTGGAAAGAGACCGGTTTTTTATAGTATTGATAACCGATACGGCGGAACAGACTGTCGGCGATTTGGTTATCGGAACGCTTCATCATCCGTTTTACCAGTTCCGGTAATGCGCTTGAACGGTGGCTCGCCAACACCGTACCTTGGGTCGGATTGGTGGCGAGCATAATGTGTCCGTTGACGTTGATCCCTAAACGCTTCAATTGCGCCATGATAATCGCAATCGCGTAGCTGTCGGGATCTTGCACCGCAAAACTCAAGCCGAACGGCTTGGCTTGGCGTGCGATACAGCCTTTTAAGGTATAACGGTTGTTGTCATTGACGACCACATCAAAGGCGCAATTTCCCGCTTCTTGATTGGATACGATCCGCACTTGGCTGAAGACTTGCACCGGAAAATGTGACGGCACGGTGGCTTGCACTACACTGCCGACATTACCCGAGGCATTCAGTTCGACCGAAAAACAGTTGCCGTCAATACTGGCGGCAGACGGCGGCGCATTGAAGCACATGGTTAAATCGTTCCAAATCCAACCTAAACCGCGATCATGGCTGTTAAAAATACTGGTATCCAGTACGATATTGCCTTTGATGTTATCGACTTGTTGTTTGAGCTTGGCAAGCAATTGATAAAGTTGTCCGCTGGTTAATGTCGGATCACCGCCGAAACGGATACTGAGATCCCCTTGCAGGGTTTTGTTGCTAATTTTGGCAGGGCTGACCAAATCGGTATTAAATTGAAACTGATCGCCTAAAGTGAGTTTGGCGGCAAGTGCGGTGAAGACTTTTTGCGTGCTGGCGGGCAACATCAGAATATGTTGGTTATAGTCGGCGATCGTTTGCTGCCGCGACAAATTTTCAGCGACAAACCCGACACTGGCACCGAGCGGCAAATGCGGCAGATAGTCGCTGATTTCAACTTTGGCTTGCGCCGGCAGCGAGAGAAAAGCCAATCCGAGTAAAGAAAAAGAGAGTTTTTTTAGATGGGTATAACAAGATCGTTTCATAATAGGGATATATGCGAAGTTTGAACAGGTGTTTTTGGTTGCCTTTTTTTATAAGATGTCCATAATAGAGCCATCTGTCAGCAAGGTAAACGATTATTTCGGGACGAATTGTCATACAGTGTAAAGCGTGGCTTTCTGACTGCATTTGATATTTTTGCTACAGCATAAATGATTATGCTGTGGTTTTGTTTTGTCTATAAAAAATAGAATAGTGAGCGTTTATGAAACAAATTCCCATGACTGTGCGTGGCGCAGAAAAGCTAAAAGAAGAATTGGATTACCTGAAAAATACCCGTCGTCCGGAAATTATCAAAGCGATTGCCGAGGCGCGCGAGCACGGCGATTTGAAAGAAAATGCCGAATATCATGCGGCGCGTGAGCAGCAAGGTTTCTGCGAAGGACGGATTCAGGACATCGAAGGCAAATTATCCAATTGTCAAATTATCGACATCACCAAAATGAAAAATAACGGTAAGGTGATTTTTGGCGCGACGGTGGTCTTGATGAACGTCGAAACCGAAGAAGAAGTGCAGTATAAAATCGTCGGTGATGATGAAGCGGATATCAAGAGCGGTTTGATTTCGGTTAATTCGCCGATTGCACGCGGCTTGATCGGTAAGGAAGTGGAAGATAACGCGATTATCACCACCCCGGGCGGCAAAGTCGAATTTGATATTGTGGATGTGTTGTATCAGGCATAAAAAAGTGCGGTGAAAACCGCACTTCTGTTATTTTGGTAAGCGAATCGCAGGTTCTTTCGCCGGACGATAAAGCACCAAGGTATGCCCGATTAATTGCACCGCACTTGCCTCGGTTTCGCGCACAATGGCGTCAATAATGAGCTGTTTGGTTTCGCGTTCTGCGCCGGCGATTTTGACTTTAATCAGCTCATGGTGGCTGATGGCATTGTCGATTTCGGCAACGACGCCCTCCGTCAAACCGTTGGCGCCGAGCATCACAACCGGTTTCAAATTGTGCGCCAAGCCTTTCAGATATTGTTTTTGTTTGGTGGTTAAGCTGATAGCCATAAAAAATCCTTTTAAATTAGGTATAATCCAAGAGAGAAACAGTAAATAAATTGACTAGTTAGCCTTGAATCTCTCAATTTGAACGCCATATTAACATAATTGCCGATTAAGGTCGGTAATTATCGCAAGAGAAATAGAAATGGGAAAGAAAAAACGTTCCGCCAGTTCAACCCGCTGGCTCAATGAACACTTTAAAGATCACTTTGTCCAAAAAGCACATAAACAAAAATTGCGCTCACGGGCCTATTTTAAATTGGATGAAATCCAACAATCGGATCGTTTGTTCAAACCGAATATGACCGTGGTCGATCTCGGCGCAGCACCGGGAGGTTGGTCGCAATATGTGGTGAAACAAATCGGCAGTAACGGACGGGTGATTGCCTGCGATATTCTGGATATGGATCCGATTGCCGGGGTGGATTTTCTGCAGGGGGATTTCCGCGATGAAAACGTGCTGACCGCACTTTTAGAGCGTGTCGGCGACGGTAAAGTGGATGTGGTGCTGTCGGATATGGCGCCGAATTTCAGCGGCGTACCGTCGGTGGATATTCCGCGTGCGATGTATCTGGTGGAATTGGCATTGGATATGTGCCGCCAAGTGCTTGCGCCGAAAGGCAGTTTTGTAGTAAAAGTTTTTCAGGGGGAAGGTTTTGACGAGTATTTGAGAGAGATTCGTTCTCTGTTCAGTGTAGTCAAAGTGCGTAAGCCTGAGGCTTCGCGTGATCGTTCGCGCGAGGTATATATTGTGGCAACCGGGTACAAATTATAGTAACCTATGCCACCGGTTTGTTAAACAAGGAAATAAACGAGGTCAGCCCTTGAAGAACGACATGATAAAAAATCTGATTTTGTGGACGGTGATCGGTGTGATTCTGATGTCCGTGTTTCAAAGTTTTAATGCGGATCCTGATGCGCGCGGCGGAGTGGATTACACCACTTTTGTGAGTGATGTCGGCAATAATCAGGTGACGGAAGCACGTTTTGAAGACAGTCAAATCACGGTGACCAAAAATAACGGTGATCGTTATCAAACTGTCATGCCGATTTATGATTCCAAAATTCTTGATGATTTAATCACAAAGAATGTCAAAGTTTCCGGAACACCGCCGGAGAAACGCGGCTTATTCTCACAAATCCTGATTTCATGGTTCCCGATGTTATTGTTGATCGGGGTATGGATTTTCTTTATGCGCCAAATGCAGGGCGGTGGCGGCAAAGCCATGAGCTTCGGCAAAAGTAAAGCGCGCATGATGAGCGAAGAACAAAATACCACCCGTTTTTCCGATGTGGCAGGCTGTGATGAAGCGAAAGAAGAAGTGGGCGAAGTGGTTGACTTCCTGCGTGATCCGAGCAAATTCCAGAAGTTGGGCGGTAAAATTCCAAAAGGAATTTTAATGGTCGGACCGCCGGGAACGGGTAAAACCTTACTGGCAAAAGCGATTGCCGGGGAAGCCAAAGTACCGTTTTTTACCATTTCCGGTTCGGACTTTGTGGAAATGTTTGTCGGGGTCGGCGCATCACGGGTGCGCGATATGTTCGAACAAGCGAAAAAAGCCGCACCTTGTTTGATCTTTATTGATGAGATTGATGCGGTCGGTCGCCAACGTGGCGCCGGTTTGGGCGGCGGTCATGATGAGCGCGAACAAACCTTAAACCAAATGTTGGTGGAAATGGACGGCTTTGAGGGCAATTCCGGCGTGATCGTGATTGCGGCAACTAACCGCCCTGACGTACTCGATCCGGCATTGACCCGTCCGGGACGTTTTGACCGTCAAGTCACGGTCGGCTTGCCGGATGTACGCGGACGCGAGCATATTCTGAAAGTGCATATGCGTAAAGTGCCGATTTCACCGGATGTCGATCCGATGGTGATTGCGCGCGGTACGCCGGGTTATTCCGGTGCGGATTTGGCGAACTTGGTCAATGAAGCGGCATTGTTTGCCGCACGCACCAACAAACGCATTGTGACCATGGTCGAATTTGAAAAAGCCAAAGACAAAATCAACATGGGGCCGGAACGCCGGACCATGATTATGACCGAGAAACAAAAAGAATCGACCGCTTATCATGAAGCGGGGCACGCGATTGTCGGTTATTTGGTGCCGGAACACGATCCGGTGCATAAAGTGACGATTATTCCGCGCGGGCGTGCATTGGGCGTGACCTTTTTCTTGCCGGAAGGCGATCAAGTCAGCATTAGCCATAAACAATTAGAAAGTAAACTTTCGACCTTGTATGCAGGGCGATTAGCGGAAGATTTGATTTACGGCGAAGACAACATTTCCACCGGTGCCTCGAACGATATTAAAGTGGCGACCAATATTGCGCGCAAGATGGTGACCGAATGGGGCTTCTCCGATAAATTAGGGCCTATCCTATATTCGGAAGACGAGGGCGAAGTGTTCTTAGGACGTTCGATGGCGAAAGCCAAACATATGTCGGACGAAACGGCACATTTAATTGATGAAGAAGTGCGCCAAATTGTGGATCGCAATTACAAACGCGCACGCCAATTGTTGCTGGAAAATATGGATATTTTACACGCAATGAAAGACGCATTGATGAAATATGAAACGATTGAAGAAGAGCAAATCGAACAGTTAATGCAACGCCGTGATGTAACGCCGCCACCGGGTTGGGAAGGCGAAGCGCCGAAGGCGGAAGCGCAGAATAAGCAAGCAGAGAATGAATTGGAAGAAGAAGTGATTTCCGATCAGGATAGTGATAATCCGCAAAGCAAAGATAAAGAGTAATTTCTTGCTTGAACAAACAAAAACCTGTCAATTTTCAATTGGCAGGTTTTTTGTTATAGCAGGCAAAATCAATAAGCCGAGATAAAACGGCAACCGACAGGCGATTGCAAACTGGACTAAGCGTTTTTGCGGATATAGCGCCGCGGGCGGCATAATTGGCATTTCTAAGCCGGCGGCTTTTTTGATTGCATTCATCGTATTCGGGCAAAGGCGAAAATTTGCAGGTGAGACACCGCCGCTCCCAAGCCGAACAGCGCCACGGCAAATGTGATTAGCACGTCATCATTACGGCTGAAAGCAAAGATAGCGAAATAGCGGCATTTAAATCCCCGGTTGTCATATTCCTGTAATATTTCTTTTGTATAGTGTGTGCGAAGCAAACTAATTATTTCAGTGAGCATTTATTACTATATAAACATTAGGAGACAAAAATGAAGTTACGTTACCTATTACCATTGATGGTAGCAGCCTTGCCGTTAAGTGCGGTCGCACAGACGATTTATCCGATTGACCGCGCCACCATGATGGCAGACGGGAAATTTGATTTCAAAGTGGAATTTGATGAAATCGTTAATCCGGATCAAATTAGCATTTTAATCAACGGCAAAGACTTCAAAGACGTATTAGGCAGCAGCAACGTTGAGTTTGTCGAAAAAGAAGACGGCAAAGACGTTTCGGCGTTATGGTTACGCAATGTCAGTATTCAAGCTGCCGGCGACTATAAAGTCGAAGCCAAAGCAAATGGTAAAGAAAGTGCGGTTAACTGGACGGTGTATCAAACGCCGGATGTGGCAAAAGCGAAAAACATAATTTTCTTCTTGGGTGACGGTTTGTCCGTCGCTCACCGTACCGGCGCACGGATCTTATCCAAAGGCGTCACCGAAGGTAAAGCCGATGGCCGATTGGCGATGGACAGCCTCCCGGTAACCGGTTTTATCGGCACATCCAGTACCGACGCGATCACGGCGGACAGCGCCAATACCATGAGTGCGTATATGACCGGACATAAATCGGCGATCAATGCCTTGGGCGTGTATGTCAGCCGTTCGGCAGACAATTTAAACCACCCGAAACAAGAAACGCTGGGCGAGTTAATCAAACGTAAAACCAACAAAAGCGTGGGCGTGGTTACCGATTCCGAAGTGCAAGACGCAACCCCGGCGGCAGTTGTGGCACACACACGCCGTCGTGCCGATAAAGATAAAATCACCGGTATGTTCCATGATGTGAAACCGGATGTGATCATGGGCGGCGGCTCGGCTTATTTCCTGCCGAAAAGCATACCGGGTTCAAAACGTAAAGATGATTTGAATTACATCGATATGTTCAAAAACGACGGTTATCATTTGGTGACCAACAACACCGAGTTGACCTCAATTCCGCAAGGCACTAAACAATTATTGGGCTTGTTCCATACCGGCAATATGGATACCGTGTTAGACCGTCGTTTCCTGACCGATAACGGCGTCACCAAAAAATTCCCGGATCAACCGGATTTGACCACCATGACCAAAACCGCACTTGATGTGTTGTCGCAAAATCCGGAAGGTTTCGTATTAGTGGTGGAATCTTCATTAATCGACAAAGCCTCGCACCCGTTGGATTGGGAACGTGCGATTATGAGCACCATCATGATGGATCAGTCCATTGCAATCGCACAGGAATTTGCTGAGAAAAATCCGGATACTTTGATTATCGTCACCGGTGACCATACCCACGGGATCTCGCTGATCGGTACGGTTGACGATGAGAAACCGGGCGATGAAATGCGTGAGAAAGTGGGCGTGTATGCCGCAGCCGGTTATCCGAACTATGAAGATAAAAACGGCGACGGCTATCCGGACAAACTGGATGTCAGCAAACGTCTGGCGGTGTTCTTCAACAACTATCCTGACTACTACGAAACGTTCCGCCCGAAACTGGACGGTCAATTCGTACCGGCGTTGAAAAACGAGAAAGACCAATATGTTGCCAACGAAGCTTATAAAGATATTCCGGGGGCGGTATTGCGCACCGGTATCCTGCCGAAAAGCGAATCGACCGGTGTGCACGCCATTGACGATATCGTCATTCAAGCGCAAGGTCCGGGTTCGGAAGCGATCAAAGGCTATATGGAAAACTCGGATATTTATAAAGTGATTGTGGATAGCTTGGCGATCAATTCCGCGAATAAGTAAGGGAATATCAGCGCATATGATTCGATGTAATCAAGCGGGGGAAACCCCGCTCTTTTTCTTCTACTGGTTAAAGTTGTGTCGGTTCAGGTTATGTCGGTTACGGTTACGTGGGGTAAAACCGATGTTTTTCACGATTGCCCTGTCCCTGTTCACCCTGCCGTCCTATGCCTCCACCGCACTGACATTCGATGAACTGTACGACAAAATCTCGGTGTTGGGCATGGAATTTTCCGAAAAAGTCAAAAGCCTGAAAGATCAGACGGTTGATATGAACGGATTTATGGCGCCGCCGTTGAAAGCCGATGCGCAGTTTTTCGTGCTGACCAAAGCGCCGATGGCACTTTGCCCGTTCTGCTCGTCCGATGCGGATTGGCCTTCCGACATCGTTGTGGTGTATTTGGATAAAAAACAACCCTTTGTACAAAATAATGCGATGATTAACGTCACCGGCAAATTGGAATACGGCTCGTGGACGGATCCGGAAACGGGATTTGTCAGCTTGTTACGCATTACCAACGCCAGATTCAAGAAATTATAAATATTAGCTTGGCAGGAGATCAAATGTTAGAAATCAAGGAGTTGACCGTCAACATTCCGGCATTGCCGCAGCCGATTTTAGCCATTGGACAATTATCCGTGCCCACGGCACAACAGGTTGCCGTAATGGGGCCTTCCGGCTGTGGCAAAAGCACTTTTTTAAATATAATCAGCGGCTTATTGAAACCGACTCACGGCTCGGTGCAATGGCAAGGACAAGAGCTGACCGCACTTTCCGCTACCGCCTGCGATACTTGGCGGTTTGAACATATCGGCATGGTGATGCAGGATTTTTATTTAACCGGCGGTTTGACCGCGCTGGAAAATGTGTTGCTACCGTTCGCTTTCCGTAATTGGACGGTTCCGGTTGAGATCAAACAACGGGCGGAATATTTGTTGGGCGAAATGAATATGCCGCGTTTAAACACCGATGTGTCGCAACTGTCGCGCGGCGAAATGCAGCGGGTGGCGATTGCCCGCGCCCTGCTTGCCAAGCCGAAGGTGATTATCGCCGACGAGCCGACCGCCAGTCTGGACGCGGAAAACAGTCGCAATATTGCCCGTTTATTATTGGAAATCAGCGAAAAAGAGCGCTGTACCTTGCTGGTGGCGACCCATGATCGTTTTTTATCCGAACAGCTGCAACGCCGGCTGTTGCTGCAAAACGGGGTTATTGTCTCGGATCAGCAAAAAGGAGCGCAAGTATGTTAATGCTAAAACTGTTGTTGCTTGACTTTAAAAAGCGCAAATTCGGCAGCCTGATGATTATTTTTCTGATTGCCCTTTCCACCGCATTGAGCATTACCGTCAGTTTACAGGAACGTGCTTTGCGCGAAGGCAGTGCGCAAGCGGCGGATCGTTTTGATTTGGTTGTCGGTGCGCCGGGCAGTGAAGTGCAATTGGTGCTGAGCACCGTGTTTTTACAACCGTCGCCGTTAAACCTGCTGGATACGGCGGTTTTTAAGGCGATCGAAGCCAATCCGCAGGTCGATTGGGCGGCACCGTTGGCATTCGGCGACTATTATCAAAATATGCCGATTGTCGGTACCAATACCGCACTTGTGCTTGACGGCGGCGAACGGCAACTTGCCGCCGGGCGGACGTTCGAAAAAGATTATGAAGCGGTGGTCGGGGCAAAGAGCGGTTTGGCGATCGGCGACAGTTTCAGCCCGATGCACGGACAGTTGGGGGAAAGCAATCATCATGCCCATGATGACGTGGAGTATCGTGTGGTCGGCATTTTGCCGGAAGAGGGCAGTGTTTGGGATAAAGCCTTATTAGTGCCGATCACCAGCGTTTGGGACGTACATCAACATCACGACCACGATCATGATCACCACGCTCATGAACACGACGGACCGCCGGGCTATGTCGATGAACACGACCATGATCACGATCACGACCATGCGATTGAAGAGCTGGGCGTATCAGCGGTGGTGATTAAGCCACAAAGTTTTGCCGGCGCTTATCAATTGCGCAGCCAGTATAAAACCGAAACCACCCAAGCCGTATTTCCGGCGGAAGTGCTGGTGCGGGTGTACGGTGTGTTAGGCGACAGCAAAGAGGTGCTGCTGTGGGTGTCGATTGTGACCCAAGCGCTGGTGGCAACCGCACTTTTGATGATTATCGTGCTTTACCTGCAAAACCGGCAAAAGCAGGTGGCGGCATGGCGGATTTTCGGGGCGCCGCGCGCCAAGATTTTCTTATTGATTTGGTTTGCCCTGATCGCGATGATTGCGCTGGCAATGCTGTTGGGCGTAGTTATCGGCTATATTGCGGCACAACTGATTTCGCAACATCTCAGCCTGCAAAGCGGTTTTGTGCTGCCGGTACGTTTGGGCGAAGAAGAGTTCCGTTTTATCCTGTTCAATTTTATTTTTGCGATTCTGATTGCGCTGTTGCCGTCGTTGTTGCTTTACCGCCAATCGCCAATAAATGTTTTAAGAAACACGCAAGAATGATATGATAACGCCCTAAATTATAAGTTAGAGAACAGAAAAGACACAATTTGGGGTAAGGAGAATCTGTGTTGCAGCAGCACCATATAGAACAACATAGTGTTATTGACAACCAACGTTTGGTTGTGACACTGGCGTCGACTCAAGCCGAAATTGAAGACGCACAACGCTTACGTTATGAGATTTTTGCGTTGGAAATGGGCGCAAAAATCAACAGTGTCAACGGCTTAGATATTGATAAATATGATGAACATTGCCGGCATTTAATCGTACGCGATGAAGATAACGGCAAAGTGGTCGGTTGCTATCGCTTGTTGACCGTTGACGGTGCACGCAAAGTCGGCGGCTGGTATAGCGCCGGCGAGTTCGACCTCAGCCGAATTGAGCATATTTTGGATCGCACCGTCGAATTGGGGCGTGCTTGTGTGCATAAGGATTACCGTAACGGCGGCGTAGTGATGTTGTTATGGTCGGGGTTAATCAAGTTTATGCATTTGGAAAACCTGTCTTACATGATCGGCTGCGGCAGTATCAGCATGAGCGACGGCGGACACATGGCAGCCAGTCTGTATCGTAAACTGGAGAAAAAATACCTTTCTCCGTTGGAATATCGTGTGTTTCCGCATGTGCCGGTACAACTGGATAAATTAAAACAAGATCTTGAAGTGTCAACACCTGCCTTAATCAAAGGCTATTTGCGCGCAGGGGCTTATATTTGCGGCGAACCGGCTTGGGATCCGGATTTCAACTCGGCGGATGTGTTGATCATGATGCCGATCACCCGTCTTGACGAGCGTTATTTAAAACATTTCTGTCGTTAATCCCAGCTTAGAACAAGAAAAGGCGGTTTATGCGATCTTTGGTTACTTTTTGGCGATTAGTGAGAATCGCCTATTTTTTACTGAGCGGTGTATTTCAAATGTTGGTGTTGTTCCGCTGGTGTACCCCGGAACAAAAATTAGCGCGGATTCAGCGCTGGTCACAACATATTTTGCGGGTGTTTAATATTCGGGTTAATGTCCACAACGTACCGCACTTGTCACAAGTGAAAGGTACAATGTTCATCTCCAACCATGTTTCTTGGTTGGATATTTTTGCGATCAACGCCGTGTTGCCGGGGCAATTTATTGCCAAAGAGGATGTGCGCAAATGGCCGATTATCGGTTATTTGGCAGCACAAGCGAACACGGTGTTTGTTTCCCGCCAACGCGGCAACGGCAGTACACAGGGCAAAGTCGATAACGTCGCGGCGGCATTGCGTAACGGCGCACAAATCACCCTGTTTCCGGAAGGCACCTCGACCAACGGCGAACAAGTGTTACCGTTCAAAAGCAGCTTTTTCCAAGCCGCAATTGACGCCGAAAGTAAGGTTTGGCCTGTGCTGTGCTTCTACCCGGCAGAAAACGGTGGTGCAAATCATACGATGGCATATTACGGCGACATCAGCTTAGTGCAATCCCTCAAAGATCTTGCCGCCCAAAAACGCGGCGTGATTGAACTCCGTTTCTTTGAAGCAATTGACGCCACCGATAAAGACCGGCGCGATCTCGCCGATCGTATCCAACAAATGTTGGCAACCGAACTGGCGAAAGCGTTGGAGCGGAGTCGGTAGAATTCCTTCTCTCCCTGTGGGAGAAGGACAGATTATCGCTTCGTTCAGAAGCGATAATCAGGATGAGGGGACAAAATTATCATTTTATTTCATCCTCATCCGCCCTATCGGGAACCTTCTCCCATCAAGGGAGAAGGGAACGGAGGTTTCTTCAATATAGTTTGTTTTTTTCTTTTTGTGAGAGCAGGAAATAATGTTTTGCTTCACTCATCCCTCAACTCCGCAAATTCCCCTTTGGTCGCTTGTGCCAAATCCTGTGCGGTCAAGGCAATGTCTAAACCGCGTTTGCCGCCGGAGACGTAGATTCTCTCCCATTCAACCGCACTTTGATCGATAAAAGTCGGTAGAATTCCTTCTCCTCCTGTGGGAGAAGGACAGATTATCGCTTCGTTCAGAAGCGATAATCAGGATGAGGGGACAAAATTATCATTTTATTTCACCCTCATCCGCCCTATCGGGCACCTTCTCCCATCAAGGGAGAAGGAAACGGAGGTTTCTTCAATATAGTTTGTTTTTTTCTTTTTGTGAGAGCAGGAAATAATGTTTTGCTTCACTCATCCTTCAACTCCGCAAATTCCCCTTTGGTCGCTTGTGCCAAATCCTGTGCGGTCAAGGCAATGTCTAAACCGCGTTTGCCGCCGGAGACGTAGATTCTCTCCCATTCAACCGCACTTTGATCGATAAAGGTCGGCAGGGCTTTTTTCTGCCCGATCGGGCTGATTCCGCCGACCAGATAGCCGGAGGATTTTTGTGCCGCGTCGATGTCCGCCATCTCGATTTTTTTTACTTGTAACGCTTTGGCGGCTTTTTTCAGGCTGAGTTTGTGCGATACCGGAATCACCATCACCGCCAGTTTTTTCTGATCGCCGTTGATTGCCACCAATAGGGTTTTATAGGTTTGATCGGGGTTGAGCCCCAATTTTTCCGCCGCTTCTTGCCCGAAGTCGGTGATATTGGGATCGTGCTCGTAGCTGTGGATCGTATATGGAATTTTTTGTTTTTTCAGATAATTGATTGCCGGTGTCATCAGTGGTCTCGCGATTCTTTTACAGACTTATGCAACGAAATTCGGTAGAATTGCGCCGTTTACTTAATCCAAGAATTGTACCCTAGAGAGGCAAAGAAAAAAATGCAGACAAGTTTAAATATTGTCGTGGCGGCGGAATTTGAATTGGCGGAAAAAATCGCCGAATTATTGGAACAAAGTGCATTACCGACGGCAAAATTGAGTGTCGCCGAGATTTATCCGTTTAACGAAGAGCAAGGTTTGCGTTTTAACAATCGCGCGGTGGAACAGCAAAATATCGAAGAGATTGACTGGACGGATAAGCAATATCTGTTTTTCGCCGGTGAAGCCAAACACGCAGCGTATGTGGCGCAAGCGGCGGACAGCGGCTGTGTGGTGATTGATCTTAACGGCGTGTGCGCTGCGTTGCAAGATGTGCCGTTGCTTGTACCGGGTTTTAATGACGGGCAATTGGCAGAACTGCGTAACCGCAATATTGTCGCCCTTGCCGATCCGCAAATCAGCCAGTTGTTGCTGAGTGCCGGTGAAATCTTGGCACAGGGCGACATTAATCGGCTGCTGGTCAGTTCAATGTTACCTGCCTCGTATGTCAATGCCGAGCAAGTGAAAAAACTGGCAGGGCAGACTGCGCGTTTACTGAACGGTATTCCGTTGGACGAAGGCGAACAACGCTTGGCGTTTGATATCGCACCGTTTAAATTACACAGTGCGGATCGTTTAGTGCAGCAATTCCAAAAAATCCTACCGAACAGCGAAATCCAGTTGGTGATTCATCAACTGCAAAGTGCGGTTTTTTACGGACTGGGGCAGCAAGTGACCGCACTTTCCGATTACCAAACCGATGTGGAGCAATGGCAGCAGGCTTGGCAGCAAAATGCCTTAATAGCCGTACATCATGATCAACTTGTGACACCGGTGATTAACGGCGAACAGTATCAAGAACAGGATCAGATTCACATAAGCGATGTGCAGGCGTTGGAAAACGGCATTCAGTTCTGGTCGGTATGCGACGAACAGCGTTTCAGCTTGGCGCTGCTCGGCGTGCGACTGGCGGAAACCGCGTATTTGCAGGGTTATTAACAGAATCAATGCAATTTGGTTTGGCGAGGCTTGCCAACTGGAATGCATGATAAATGAAAAATAATAAAATATAACAATGAAAGGAGTCCAACATGCGTAAAGTAATAGGTGGGTTATTGCTGCTATCAATAGCAGCTGGTGTAGCCGCCAAAGAGGTTAATATTAAACTGCTGGGAACGTCCGATGTGCACGGACGAGTGGTGCCGTGGAGTTATGGCGCAGATATTGAGGATCTATCGGGTTCTTATGCCCAGATTGCAAGTTATGTGAAGGGGGTGAGACAGCAGCATGATAATGTAATTTTGATTGATGTTGGTGATGCGATTCAGGATAACCAAGTGGAAGTGTTTGCCAAAACAGCGCAATACTATCAAGACAATCCGATTCCCAAAGTATTAAATGCTATGAATTATGATATTTTTGTTTTGGGAAATCATGAGTTTAATTTTGGTATGCCGGCACTGGATGCCATTTTGCAAGATATTCAGGCACAAAAAATTACTGCTAATTTCTATCATCAATCGGGTGATCGCTATTTGGCTCCCTCCACAATCATTGAAAAAGGCGGGGTGAAACTGGGAATTATCGGTTTGACCACGCCAATGTCGGAGATCTTCGAAAAGGACACCGGACATCTAAAAGCAATGAAATTCAGCTCACCGATTGAAGAAACCAAACGGCAAATTGCCGTATTAAAAGCGCAAGATGTTAATGCGATTATTGTGATTGCCCATATGGGGATTGAGAATGAAAACAACATTGCCGGAACCGGTGTTAGCGATCTGATCAATGCGGTTGAGGGGATTGATGTGATTATTGCCGGGCATATGCACCAAAATATACCCGGCGAAACCATCAATAATGTGTTAATCACCGAGCCACACCGTTACGGTACAGTGGTTTCTGAAGTGGATTTAACCTTTGATGTGGATGAAAAACAGCAGGTGAAACTGTTGTCAAAAACAGCAACAACGGTGCCGGTAAAAACGCTGGCTGCAGATCCTGAAATCGTCAGCATTTACCAGCCTTATCACGACGAATTAAGACGTTTGAATAATGTAGTGATAGGTGAAACCGCAAATGACATGGTTTTACAACAGAAAAATCACGGTGTATCCGTTGCTTTTTCACAAGACACCGGTTTATCGTCGCTGATTACCGATGTCGAATTACATTACAGCAAAGCCGATGTGGTTTCCTTTGCCTTCGATCATGAAACGGTACGTTTGGATAAAGGGCAGATTAAGAAAAAAGACATCATCTTTAATTATCGTTATGCCGGTGGCGATGTGACGGTGTACGAGTTAAGCGGCAAACAGTTGAAGCAGTATATGGAGTGGTCAGCGGACTATTTTAATACAATTGAAGCAGGTGATACGGCTTATCGTTATGATCCAGTGCGTGGTAAGTCCAAATATGTGACCTTCGATATTTTTGGCGGGGTGAACTATAACATTGATTTAACTCGGCCCAGCGGACATAAAATTGTGAATCTCACCTTGGCTGATGGGCGCCCGGTGACGGATGAACTCAAATTAAAAGTCGGTATGAACTCCTACCGTTTTGGGCAACTCAGCAAAGTAGGCGGAATATTTGCAGAACAGACCATTCCGGTGTTATGGGAGTCGAAAGTGGCTTTAGGCAGCGAAGCTGGTACCATCCAAAACATGATAATCGACTATATTACCCAGGTGAAGCAAGGTAAAATCGACGGTTTGTCACATAACCGTTGGCGGATTATCGGGTTAAAGTAAGATAATCCCGGTTTATTTTTAAAGTACGGTTCGAGCAAAACCGTACTTTGATTTTTTATTTGAAGCCATCGGCTTGTAACTGTTGATAACCGCCGAGGTTTTGCACGTTACGATAACCCAATTTTTCCAATTCGGCTTTTGCCAAGGCTGAGCGCCTGCCGCTGCGGCAATAGACATAGATTGCTTGGGTTTTATCCGTGGTTAATCGGCTGATTTGCGCTCCGATTTGTGCATAGGGGATATTGACCGCACTTTGCAAATGCCCGGCGGCAAATTCATCGGCTTCGCGTACGTCAATCAGCAGTGCCTGCCGGTTTTGTTGCTGCTGTTGCAATTGCTGTGGCGTAATGGTATTTGCCTGCACAGTGGAGAATAATCCGCTTAACAAACAAACGCCTGCCGTTACCCATTTTAATACTCGCATTTTTTCCCCTTAATGATGTTTAAAATCGCAGCAAGCATAGCTTGAAAATAGAACTTTACCTGTGAAATCGTCTTATTTTGCTGTGATTTTAAATCAGTTCCGCTTGTTGCAACACCACCGCTTGCAAAACGTTGATTCCGGCTTCCACATCCTGCCAGTCGGTGTGTTCCAACGGATTATGGCTGATACCGTGCTGTGACGGCACAAAAATCATCCCGGTCGGGCAGAGCGTTGCCATGTGCATTGCGTCATGTCCCGCGCCGCTCGGCATAATTTCATAAGCATAGCCTAATTGTGCGGCGGCTTGCTCGACGGCGTTAACCATAGCCGGGTCTAACAAAATCGGTTGATCGCGTGAAATGAGTTGTAAGTCAATCTGTAAGCCGCGTTGTCGGCTGACTTCGGCTATTTTCCGCTGCAGGGCTGAAAATACGCTTTCCCGTGCGGCAACATTGGTGCCGCGAATATCAACCAATAATTCGCAATAGCCCGGCACTACGTTCATCACCCCCGGTTTCGCCTGCATTTGCCCGACCGTGGCAACGGTGGCGTGCCCGGCGCGAATGGCGGTTTGTTCCAACGCCAAGGCTAATTCAGCACCGCCTAATAATGCGTCGTGGCGATAATTCATCGCGGTCGCGCCGGAATGATCCGCTTGCCCTTGAATTTTCACGAGACAGCGGATCGGTGCGGCGATACCGGTGACCACACCGATGGTTTTGTTCTCATTTTCCAGACGCGGTCCCTGCTCGATATGCAATTCAAAAAAGCATTTAAATTCAGCGGCAGAACGTTTGGCTTGCTCGATTTGGTTAAAATCCAAACCGATCTGCTGAAGTGCGGTAGCAAGGCTGATTCCGTTTTTATCTTGTAAACGGGCGAGCCCCGCTTGATTGCTGACGCCGCACATCACTTTGCTGCCTAAAGTAGCATAGTTAAAACGGCTGGATTCTTCGCAGGTAAAAATGATTAACTCCAATGGATAACGGGTTTGCCGTTGCTGTTCGCACAGTTGCAGCAGAATTTCCAAACCGGCAACGGTGCCGAGCGGTCCGTCAAATTTGCCGGCATTGACCACGGTGTCGATATGCGAACCGAATGCCACGGCAGGCAGATCATTTTGTGTGCCGTCACGGCGGATAATCACGTTGCCGATTTGATCGATACGAATGATGAAATCCTGTTGTCGGCAGAGATCGAGCAAATAATTACGTGCCTGTAAATCTTGCGGGCTGAATGCCAGGCGCGTCAATTCGTGCGTTTCGGCGGAGATGGACGCTAAATGATGAATTAGGGCTTTTACGCGTTGCATATTGATAGTCATAATAATTTCTCCGAAAGGTCATCGTAGCTTTACAAACAGTTTATCAAAAGCATGATCCATTTCACTATAAACGAAAATCAGTTGGGGTAAAATCGACTTGATCACAAACATGAGTAATGACGACCAAAACTAAGGAGTATGCTGATGAGTGTTAAAAAAATGCTGTTAATGAGTGGTTCCAAGTATCGTAACACCGAGTATTTGGTGCATTGTATTCCTTGGATTCGGCGTTTTTTGGCGGATTTTCAAGGGAAAACCTTGGCTTTTGTGCCTTATGCCGGCGTCAGCCGCAGTTATGATCAATACGAACAGGCGGTGAAACATGCTTTTGAACCACTGAAAATGAACGTGCTTTCCGTCCACCAATCGCCAGATCCACGCGAGATTATCGAACAAGCCGATGCGATTGCCATCGGCGGCGGTAATACGTTTTGTTTGTTGAATCAGTTATATCAACACAACCTGTTGGAGCCAATCCGGGCGAAAGTGCAGGGCGGTGCGCCGTATTTCGGTTGGAGCGCAGGGGCGAATGTTGCCGGGGCTTCGATTATGACTACCAACGATATGCCGATTGTCTATCCGCCGTCGTTTGCGGCATTGAACTTATTTCCGGCGCAAATCAACCCGCACTTTGTTTCCGGCAAAATACAAGGGCATAACGGCGAAAGCCGTGAAGAGCGGTTAAATGAATTTTTATTGGTCAATCCGAAAGCGGTGGTGTATGCCCTGCCGGAAGGCACTGCGCTACAAATTCGCGACGAATGCGCAACGGTGCTGGGCTATGACAATATTTTGCGTATCAGCGGGCAGATGGATGTGGAAGAAATCGCACTCAATTCGACATTTAACTATATGTAAAGTGTGACAGGAGGTTTCAAATGAATGGCTTAAATATGGTTGTTGCCTTGGCAGGAATTGCCGTCACGGTATATTTAATGATTAAAAAATATGAAACCCGCACCGTGTTATTGGGTGTCGGTTTAGTGATGGCGGTTTTGACTTTAAGCCCGATGGAAGCATTGGCGGCATTTGCTAAAAGCATGACATCTTCCGGCTTAATTATGGCGATCTGTTCCAGTATGGGTTTTGCCTATGTGATGAAATATACCGAATGCGATATGCATTTGGTGCATTTGCTGACTAAACCACTGAGCGGACTGAAGTTTTTTCTGATTCCGATTGCCACGGTTTTGACCTTTTTTATCAATATCGCGATTCCGTCGGCGGCAGGCTGTGCGGCGGCGGTGGGGGCAACCTTGATTCCGGTGTTGAAATCTGCCGGCGTGCGTCCGGCAACGGCAGGGGCGGCGATTCTGGCAGGCACTTTCGGTTCGATGATGAGCCCGGGATCTTCGCACTCGGCGATGATCAGTGAAATGTCCGGTTTAACCGTCACCCAAGTTAACCTGAGCCACGCGCCTTATACCATTATTGCCGGGGCGATCGGTGCGGTGGTGCTGACGATTCTGGCGGTGGCGTTGGGCGATTACCATAAAAAATTCCGTGATGAATATCTGGCGGAAAATCAGGAAGCGGAGCAACATTTCAGCAACGTGAATATTCTGTATGCGCTTGCGCCGTTAATTCCGGTGGTGCTGTTGGTTATCGGCGGAACGGAATTACAGAAAATTTCATGGCTGGCTTGGACGAAAATGACCGTGCCGGAAGCGATGTTAATCGGGGCGATTTACGCCATTATCGTAAAACGCACCTCACCGATGAAAATTACCAATGAGTTTTTTAACGGTATGGGAAATTCCTATGCCAATGTGTTGGGGATTATTATTGCGGCGAGTGTATTTGTTGCCGGCTTGAAATCGACCGGCGCGATTGACGCGGCGATTGAATTTTTGAAATCCTCGAATGAATTCGTACGTTGGGGCGCAACAATTGGACCGTTCTTAATGGGCGTGATCACCGGTTCCGGCGACGCGGCGGCGATTGCCTTTAATACCGCGGTGACGCCACACGCGGTTGAATTGGGTTATACCCATGTGAATTTAGGTATGGGCGCGGCAATTGCCGGGGCAATCGGACGCACCGCGTCGCCAATCGCCGGGGTAACTATCGTTTGTGCCGGTCTAGCAATGGCGAACCCGGTGGATATGATTAAACGTACCGCGCCGGGCATGGTGCTGGCGGTTTTATTCTTGGCACTGTTTATGCTTTAACTTATTTATGTCAGTACATAATAGCGGGAGGGGAAGATGGCAATTAATCCACAACAACTGATTGACTGGCGACGGGAGTTTCATCAATTCCCTGAAACCGGTTGGTGTGAATTTTTAACCACCACCAAACTGGCGGCTTACCTGAGCGAGATGGGCTTCGAAGTGCGGTTGGGCAAGCAGATTATCAATGAGGAATTCGTGCGCGGGCGGCAACCCGCGGTGGTTGATGTCGGTTTGCAACGGGCAATTGAAAAAGGCGCCGATCAAAACTGGTTGGATAAAATGGACGGTTACACCGGCTGCGTGGCGATTTTCGATTCCGGCAAAGCAGGCAACACCGTGGCGTTGCGCTTTGATATTGACTGCGTGAATGTACAGGAAACCGCACTTGAAAACCATTTGCCGAACCAACTGGGATTCCGTTCGCAAAACGACGGT
The DNA here is from genome assembly GCF_053570785.1 of Testudinibacter sp. P80/BLE/0925. Next base: position 1,877,794 of record NZ_CM131636.1, read on the forward strand.
TTTATGCACGCCTGCGGACATGACGGACATATGGCAATCGGCTTGGGCGTGGCGCAATGGATTGCGGACAATAAAACGCAATTAAACGGCAAAATCAAATTGGTGTTCCAACCGGCGGAAGAGGGCGTGCGCGGCGCCGCGGCGATTGCGGCGAGTGGTATTGTCGATGACGCCGATTATTTTGTTGCCTCGCACCTCAGCTTTTGTGCCGATTCCGGCACGATTATTGCCAACCCGAAAAAATTCCTTTGCACCACCAAAATTGATATCCGCTACCACGGCAAACCTGCGCATGCCGGTGCGGCACCGCACTTAGGGCGCAATGCTTTGTTGGCGGCGGCACATGCCGTGACGCAACTGCACGGCATTTCCCGCCATGGTGACGGCATGACGCGGATTAATGTCGGTGTGCTGAAAGCCGGAGAGGGGCGTAATGTCGTGCCGGCTACGGCGGAAGTGCAATTGGAAGTGCGCGGCGAAAATGCGGAAATCAACCAATATATGGTCGATCAAGTCATGCAAATTGCCAAAGGGATAGCGGTCAGTTTTGATGTGACCTATGAAACCGAAATCATGGGCGAAGCGGTCGATCTGGATAATGATGGCGAACTGGTTGATCTTATCAGCGAACTGGCGGAAAAAGAGATCGGTGTGACACAAGTCGCGCCGAGCTACAGTTTTAACGGCAGTGAAGACGCCACTATTTTAGGACGGCGCGTGCAACAACATGGCGGCAAAGCGATCTATTTTATCGTCGGCGCTGATCGCACCGCCGGACATCATCAAGCCGAATTTGATTTTGATGAGAAACAGTTACTGACCGGGGTGAATCTGTATACCGCACTTTTACAACGCTTAAACGGATAGCCTAACTCAGTGATAATGCAGTGTCTTTGTTAGGGATGGCAAAGGCACTGTTTTTTATCCATTCGCCAAATTGTGTTAGACTGGCACGGTTAAACTATGATCATCACTTTAAAGGAAAATCATGCTGAATCTTGAACCACAACCATTCGCCAGTTGGGCAGAACCGATTGAAATGCTATATGCCTGTCATGGCAAGGTGAAACGCTTTTGTCGGCAATTGCAGATGTTGCCGGACTATTTAGCGAAAAACGGCGTGAATCAGGCGGTAAAAAATGATGTGCAACAGATTTTGAATTATTTTGAAATTGCCGCGCCATTACATCATGACGATGAAGAAAAAGATTTTTTCCCGGCGTTATTAACGCATTATCCGCCAGCCAAAACCAATATTGATGAATTGGAACGCCAGCATATCCTGCTGCACGAAAATTGGGAAAAATTATCACAGCAACTGCAAGAATTGCTCGACAATCAGCGCAACGCAATCTCGCCGGAATTGATTAAGCAATTTATTGCCGACTATGAGGTGCATATTGCCCTCGAAGAACCCTTGTTCGAATTAGGCAAGCGGTATTTGTCTGAAGATGAACTGCGACGACTGGGCGAGATTATGTCCAACCGCCGCCGTCTTCAACCTTAATCCTTTATGCAATATCAATTGGACACCACAGAATACCGCTGCCCATTGCCACTGTTAATGGTCAAAAAAGCATTGTCTGATTTGCAGACAGGCGATGAATTGCGAATATTACTGAATACGGAAAGCACAATCGAAGATTTCAAATTATTGTGTGAAACGGTATCCTGCATATTGGTTAGTACAGAAAATTCATCAGCCCAATTCAGCTTAATCGTGCGGAAAATCGGCTAATTTCAATGGCAAGTGCGGTCGGCTAACGGGATGAGAGATAAAATACCGCACTTTATCAATTTAACGTGCGGTATTGTCATTATTTTTATGGATAAAGACTTAAGTAAAACTAAGTTAAATATTATTTTGAACGGTTATATGGAAAACGCAGAATAACCCGGTTATAAAAGCTGCCGTTAATATGGGTTTTATTCAAATGAAAACGGCGGTAAGCCGAAAATAATTCCATATCAGGTTGCTGTGGGTTTTGCCAAAAATTATCCAATATGCCCTGATCAGTCAATCCGGGAATATCATAGTGCGCTCTGCCAAGGGTGATAACCGGCATACCATGCAGTAAGGCGGAAATACCGCTGGTACTATTTAAAGTCACCATGCCTTTGCCATGACGTAAAAATACCGGCATTGGCACATCATGAATATAATAGAGTCGCTTTTTCAAAGCCGGATATTGTTTAAGATAATGTTTGATGACGTTACCGTAGTCGATAAACCCACGATCCATTGGGTGATGTTTTACGATTAGGGTTAAATCAGACGGCGCATATTTAACGAACGAATCTAATACTGTGGTTAAAAACGACTCGACACTGCTGTAATCACTGTGTACCCGCACTTGACTATCATCATATACTTGTAAGGGTAAAATATAAAAATTGCCAAACTTACCTTGTTCCACTTTTTTGGCAAAAGAGTGATCGCGCAGGGCATAATTAAACCGTTTAATACCGGAAATTACCCACAGCTTAATATAATAGCGGACATTCAAAATCCGATGATGTTGATAATAAGGGTATTGTCGGCGTTTGGTATAAGCATTCCAATAATAACAGATTGCCAATTTAGCAAGCGGCACAAAGCCCTGTGCGACTTTTTCCGGTGTGACGGGTTCAGGAGCCTGTGGGCAAATATTTCTAAAAAAGGCTTCATCACGGGGAATCGGCGAAAACGCATTTACCCCGTCTTTTTCCAGAGTAATATAATCGGGACGAAAATAACCTTCTTCAAATGCCCAATAGGAAATGGTCAACGCTTTGCAAACGGTTTTAGCGACTTTGTGGTAATGACGGTTATCGCCGAAGCAAACAACCGCACCAATTTTTTCGGCTTGGCATAAACGATGTAAATATTCTTCAAATTGATCTAGCGATTCCCGATAAGCAAAAGTATTGCTGTTGGCATTAGAATAAAAATGTTCGTCACCGGCATTAAAATTAATTTTATAAACTGTTTTTCCCTGTGATTGTAACCATAAGGAAATATCATGAAAGAAAGTCCCTATTGGACCTTGCAATAACAAGATACGATCAGTAGATACCACTAGGTCATCTAAATTATGACTAATCATATAACCCCAACAGAATAAAAATTTAAAATATCTTAGCAAATAAGAATAAAAAAAGAAATTTAACCGCTTATTTTAAAGACCAATACAGGTGTTTTAATTTCGTTAGCTGTTTTTTTAGCCAGTGACGCTGTAAACCACTATCTTTCAGTTTGGATTTTTGCTGTAACAAAAGCTCAATTGCCGTTTCGCTATCGATCATTTGCCGCGTATTCGGATTAATATATTGCGGATAATAAACTAAGGTAGCTGACAGCAATTCTGCGAGCGTGAGCTTGCGCCGGCGTCTTGGCAGTGTAACATGATCAACGGTCAATCCCCAATTAGAGTAGAACGGTAAACCGTAACAATGCACGGTTTTTCCCCTCAACAACGCTTCGAAGCCGGCTAAAGAGGTTAAGGTGTGAACCTCATCCACTTGCTGAATACAATTTAAAATATTTGCGTTTTCAATAATATCATCGGCATAGTTAAGGGCTTGTTCCGTTGGAATCGCGCCGATACGGTTACCGCTGAGCACATCGGGGTGCGGTTTATAAATAATATAAGCCTCGGGATTCTTTGCACGCACCTGTTTGAGTAGATCCAGATTACGTTTGATTTGCGGTGAACCGAAACGAATTGAGGCGTCGTCTTCCACTTGTCCCGGTACTAAAATTGTTTTTTTACCGTTGACCGCGAGAGTAAACTGACTATCACCGACATTGTATTTGCCGATATTGGCATTGATCAACCGCACTTTTAATTTATCGGCTAACAGTAGATCCTGATCGGAGAATATCTGGCTTTGTAAAATAGCTTCTAAGCGTGAGGGTGTTTGCGCATTAAAATAGATACCGAGATCATCAATCACTAACGAGAGCGGCGCAACCAGATTCGAGCCTAAACCGACGGAACGGATAAAACCGTCTTCCATGCGTAGCACAGGTAAATTGTTTTTTTCCGCATAACGAAGCACCTCGTCTTTGCCTTGGCTCCAAATCAACAGACGGGCATTTTTCGCCCGCGGTTTTTTGTGCAGTTTGGCAGTTGAAGAAACAAAATGTAAGCGGCAGTTAGGGAAGTTAAAAAACGGTTTGATCACCGCCCGTTTCCACAGCGACATGCCGACACAATACAAATTGCCGCTCAAACGTTGATCTAATAATTTGGCGCGGTGCAGATAATCAATCACCTCAAAAATCGAGCCGGGTTTGCCGTTATTCGGATTGATATAACGACTATATTGCAGATAGGCTGCGGTAAACAGTTGTAATAAAGTGCGGTTGGCACGGCGATTTTGTTGTTGCAAGCGCACAACATTAGCATGACGATCATCTGTCAATCCCCAACCGCTGAACCAAGGTACGCCAAAGGTCACCACCGGTTTATTGACCAGCAAAGCCTCAAAGCCCATCTGCGAAGTAACACAATAGACTTTATCCACTTGTTGCAACAACGACAACGGATTGACATCCTCTGCCAATAACCGCACTTGCGCAAACTCCGCGGAAAGTGCGGTCAGATAACCCTTTTTCTTACCGCTGATTACATCAGGATGGGTTTTAACCCAAATTTCTGACTCGGGATTTTCCGCAACCGCACTTTGCAACATGGTGTGAAAACTAGCTTCATCAGCCTGCCCATATTTCACCGCCATATCGCCAAAGGTCTGATCGATCACCAAAACGATATTTTGCTTCTTCTCGCTCGGAACAAAATCCGGTGCGTGATTATATTTAGACAGTTGATAGCGGCAAATTAGCTCAAGTGCGGTTTCAGCTTGTTGTAATACTTCATCGTCGGCTGAATTAGCTAAAATTAACCGCTCAAGGCGCGACGGCTTTTCAGTGGCATAATAAATCCCCAAATCATCATACACCATCGAAAACGGCGGATAGCCCTGAACACCCAGACCTAATGAACGCAAAAAGCCGTCTTCAAGGGCGATGTAAGGCAAGTTATTTTTTTCGGCGTAGGTGCGGGCTCTGCGTGAATATGGACGAAACCCCCAGCCCATGATCTGCGTTGCTTTATCTGAAAGGGAGAAATATTGCATAAAGATCTCTGCCTCAGGAAAAAAAGCAGCCAAGTGCGGTATTTTTGCCATGCGATATGAGAAAATTTGCGATTTTGGTTTCATAAACAATGATCAATTTTCGATGGAATGGGAATAGTATAATACAGTTGTGTAGGAAAGGCTCAGGGTTATAGCCATAAAAGTGTTATTATTAATAAAGTTTTTAGGGTTGTAACCATAAAAAATGCCGAGCATTTGCTCGGCGTACTCAATCAAAAAGTGATCAACGAATATCTAACTCAGGGAAAGATTTCACCGCTTCATCAACGGCTTTAACGCGCACTAAGAAATCTTCTAATAGATTTAACGGTAGCGCACTCGGTCCGTCACATTTGGCTTGATCCGGATTCGGGTGTGATTCCAAGAACAAACCGGCTAAACGGGTCGCTATACCTGCCAACGCTAAATCCAACACTTGATTACGACGACCACCGGAAGCGGCTGCACCGGCTTCACGTTGTTGCAGGGAATGGGTGACATCAAAAATCACCGGCATATTGCCGCTGACTTTTTTCATAATCCCAAAACCAAGCATATCGACGACCAAATTGTCATAACCAAAATTCACGCCACGTTCGCATAAAATCAGCTGATCGTTGCCTGCTTCTTTGAATTTTTCCACAATATTACCCATTTGGTGCGGGCTTAAAAATTGTGGTTTTTTGATATTAATCACCCGCCCGGTTTTTGCCATCGCATGCACCAAATCGGTTTGACGTGCTAAAAATGCCGGCAATTGAATAACATCCACCACTTCTGCGACGGGTTCTGCTTGCCAAGGCTCGTGCACATCCGTGATCACCGGCACACCGAATTCCTTTTTCACCTGAGCAAAAATTTTCATTCCCTCTTCCAATCCCACCCCACGATAAGAGTGAATCGAAGAGCGGTTGGCTTTGTCAAACGAGGCTTTGAACACAAACGGGATATTGAGTTTAGTGGTGACAGTAACGTATTGTTCACAGGCTCTCAGCGTAGAATCGAGATCTTCAAGGACATTGATACCACCGAAAAGGGTGAATGGGGCATTATTATTTATTTTTAATTGGTTTAGTTTTAGCATGATTTTTCCTAAAGACTGGTAATAAGTCTAGTCTGTTCAGCATTTGATAAAAATGATGATTAAAGTCGTCGAAACATATTGTTACTTGCAAAATACGCTAGAATTGAAAATGATGATAATCGTTAAGTTAGTTACTAAGATCTTTCTGTATATGTGTCAGTATATCAGATTCTTATTTGTTTTATACAAGGTTTATTATACAGGATATCTGCTCTTAAGGATCCTCTTGGTTGATGATGTTAGGGTGATTTTTGTAAGTTTTATCTTTGTTTATTAGGTTGATTGAGAATAAAATTTACTCAACAAATAGTAATTACATGTTTAATTAAAAACAACTACTTACTTTGTTATTCATGGTGTTTTTCTGGTAAGAGTAATGCTACAATCTAACAGATCGGCAAATAACATAAGATTATTGAGGAATAGTATGAAAGTATTGACCGTGTTTGGTACGAGACCAGAAGCAATCAAAATGGCACCCTTGGTCTTAGAGTTAAAAAAACATGAATCAATTGAATCAAAGGTTTGTGTAACTGCTCAACATCGGGAAATGCTAGACCAAGTTTTGAATTTGTTTAATATCAAACCTGATTATGATTTGGATATTATGAAGCATGGGCAAACATTACAAAGTATTACTGCAGATATTCTTCAAGATTTAACAGTAGTTTTAGAAGATTTTAAACCGGACTATATCCTTGTTCATGGTGATACAACAACTACCTTTGCTGCAAGTCTTGCGGCATTTTATCAAAAAATTGCAATCGGACATATAGAAGCTGGTTTACGTACTCGAAATTTATATTCGCCTTGGCCTGAAGAGGCTAATCGTTGTCTCACCTCTGTGCTAAGTCGGTTGCATTTTGCACCAACAGAGCAGTCTAAAGCCAATTTACTCGAAGAAGTTGTTAAAAAAGAAGATATTGTTGTTACTGGGAATACTGTTATTGATGCGTTATTGACTGTAACCCAAAAATTAGAGCAGCCGGAATTAAAAGCCGCAATGGAACAACAATTCCCATTTACTGCTAATCAAAATCCAATGGTATTGATTACCGCACATCGTCGAGAAAATCATGGTGATGGAATCAAAAATATCGGTCAAGCAGTAAAAATTCTGGCTGAAACTTATCCGCATATTCAATTTGCCCTGCCACTACACATGAACCCAAATGTGAGAAAACCTCTAACGGAAATATTATCTGAAAAAGAAAATGTACACTTAATTGAACCACAAGAGTATCTACCTTTTGTTTATTTAATGTCACGTGCAACACTTATTCTGACTGACTCAGGCGGGGTACAAGAGGAAGCTCCATCATTAGGCAAACCTGTATTGGTAATGCGCGACACGACAGAACGGCCTGAGGCTGTTGAGGCGGGAACTGTTAAGCTGGTCGGGGCAGATACCAATGAAATTGTCAATCAATGTCGGAAATTATTAGATGACGAGAAAGCCTATGCACAAATGGCACAAGCAAAAAATCCATATGGTGACGGTAAGGCATCGCAACGAATTGTAAAAACACTATTGGCAAGTATTTAATTTAACTAGAAACAACTCAAGGTATCAAAATGCAAAATAAAACTATTTCTGTCGTCGGCTTAGGTTATATCGGTTTACCGGCTGCGGCCATGTTTGCTTCCCGAGAGGTTAAAGTGATTGGTGTTGACGTCAACCAACATGCCGTAGACACCATCAATGAAGGCAAAATTCATATTGTCGAGCCCGGTTTGGAAGAAATTGTCCAAGAAGCAGTAGCAAAAGGTTTTTTGCGTGCGACCACAAAAGCAGAGCCGGCCGATACCTTTGTAATTGCCGTGCCGACACCTTTTAAAGGCAACCACGAGCCTGATGTCAGCTATATCGAAGCCGTTGCCAAAGCCATTGCGCCGGTGTTGGAAAAAGGTAATGTGATTATTCTTGAATCCACCTCACCGGTCGGCACAACTGAGCAAATGGTGGAATGGTTGTCTGCTGCCCGCCCGGATTTGGCATTTCCAAAAGAAGGGGCGTCAGGCGAAGTTGATGTTCATGTCGCCTACTGCCCTGAACGCGTATTACCGGGACAAGTCATCAAAGAATTGGTCGAAAACGATCGTATTATCGGCGGCATTACCGAAGCCTGCTCTGATAAAGCGATTGACGTTTACCGCGTGTTTGTCGAGGGCGATTTGCTCAAAACCAATGCGCGTACCGCAGAAATGGCAAAACTCACCGAAAATGCCTTCCGTGATGTCAATATCGCCTTTGCCAACGAGCTTTCCCTGATTTCAGACCGCCTGAATATCAACGTCTGGGAGCTTATTTCCCTTGCCAACCGTCATCCGCGAGTGAATATTTTGCAACCCGGTTGTGGCGTAGGAGGTCATTGTATTGCGGTTGACCCTTGGTTTATTGTGGATAAAACTCCAGATTTGGCCAATATTGTGCGTACCGCCCGTGAAGTGAATGATGGCAAACCGGAATGGGTCATCAAGAAAGTCAATGAAGCGGTTGAAGCCGTAGCGGCTCAAACAGGCAAAGCCAAGCAAGATGTGAAAATCGTTTGCTACGGCTTGGCATTCAAACCCGATATTGACGACTTGCGTGAAAGCCCCGCATTGATGATTACCGAAAAATTAATCCAGCAATACCCTGGCCAAGTAGCGGCAGTAGAGCCGAATGTGCATGAAGTGGTTGATCATCACGGTAAAAAAGACATTGCACTGATTGATTACGCCCAAAGTGCAGCGCTAGCTGATGTTGCCGTGTTGTTGGTTAACCATAAAGAGTTTATGGAAAATAAGCCGACATTTCAAGCAAGTGCGGTTGTGGTGGATACCAAGGGGGTTTGGTAAATATTTCTTGTTTGTCAGTTAAATTGAATAGTGAAACCGGAAAAAGTTTGAATTCGTATGAAGAAAAATTTTAAAGATTTAAAAAACAGATTGTTGCAAGAAGGGGTTGTTTTAAGTGATACCCAGTGGGAAAAAATAGCACATGAGTTCGAAGAACCTTCAATCAGCCAGCAAGAACAAAAAATTCAGCAGTTGCAGGATGAGCTGTATCATCTGCGCATAGAAAAAAGTAAATATCAATTACTGCTGACTCAGCGCTTTCAAGATAGAAATAATCAAACGATTGCTTATCAATTTGGTCGGTTGATATTGGATTTTTTTAAAAACCCAATTAGGAATTTCATTACGCCAAATGCACTTCTATCTATTTACGCTCAATTCTTGAAACGCAAAGAAAAGAAAAAAACGCTGACCTCTTTTGAAAAAAAATGTCTACAGTGGTTCTCGCCCAAACAGTCGGTTCGAGCAGATGATACTTTTGAACAATTGGTTAATCAAAAACCGACAGTTGCAGGGCTTTCAGTAGCTCCATCCGAAACCAAATTGCTAAAACAACGTAGTCCGTTAAAATTGAATTTTGCTCATAAAAAGGCAGAAGATTTAAAGGTTGCCGTTATTTTAGATGAATTCAGCTTTAATTCGTTCAAAGATGAATTTACACCGCTGATTATTACACCAAGCAATTGGAAAGCGGTTTTTGCCCAACAAAAACCTGATTTGTTTTTTTGCGAATCGGCTTGGAGCGGCACGGATAGTGTGAACCGTCCGTGGAAAGGCAAAATTTATGCCAGCGTTAATTTTCAAAAAGAAAACCGTACCGAATTATTGCAAATTTTAGAGTATTGTAATGAGCGCGGTATTCCCACTGTATTTTGGAATAAAGAAGATCCTACGCATTATCCGGATCGCGTGCACGACTTTGTAAAAACGGCACAATTGTTTGATTTCGTATTTACCACAGCAGAAGAGTGCGTGGAAAAATATAAGCAAGAGTATGGTCTGGAACACGTTTATGCCTTACCCTTTGCCACTAATCCAAAAGTATTCAATCCAATTGACGATGCAGAAGTTCCTCGTTCTGAAAATATCATATTTGCAGGCAGTTGGTATGCAAATCATATCGAGCGTTCAAAAACGATGTGTCAGCTTTTTGATAACTTGGTAAATAACCACTACCAGCTGGAGTTCTATAACCGCTATTATGGAGATTCCGACCCGAATCATTTGATTCCCGAGCAATACCAAAAGTATGAAAAACCCAATATCCCTAATAAAGATATTGGTAGAGTTTATAAATCCAGTATATTCGGTTTGAATCTGAATACCGTTGTTGATTCGGAAACCATGTTTGCCCGGCGGGTATTTGAACTGATGTCCAGCAACACGCTGGTATTATCCAATTATTCAAAAGGCATGGATAAGATGTTTGGCGATAACGTAGTTTTTTTGGATACTGAGCCGCACCGCCTGCAAGCATTGAATAAGGATACAATCGAGCGTATTCGAGAAGAGAATTTAAATAATGTATTGGCTAACCATACTTATCAAAACCGGTTTGAAACTATTTTAAAAGCGGTTGGGGTTGATTATGATGAAGTGCCGGAAAAAGTGACATTGGTTGTTAAAGTAGACGATACAGAGCAGTTGCAGCAAGAGATTAATATATTTTATCAAAAATTCAATAGTGCCCCATACCGATTATTGCTGGTATTGTCGACAACATTTTCTGATTTGGATGCGGCGGAAATCTATTCAGAATACAACCAAAATAAAATTAATGTATTGGCAGAGTCGTATATCCGCCGTTATGGTAATGAGCGATCCAAATATGTTGAAACGCCTTATTTCGTATTGGCGGATAGCTTGGAAAAATCAGCTCTCGATAAAATTGAAAAAGCACTATTGCATAGCAGCTATCTTTCAGACGGCTACATTGCTTTGACTGAACATGAAAAACAAAAATACATTTTTGAACCAAGAATGATGATGAACAATATTTTTGCACCGCAAAACAAGTTTGTTGAGGCTCTGGCTAGTTTCAAGCAGCTTGTTGAACAACCTATTTATTATATCAGCAGACAAGGAGATTGATATGGATATCAGCATTATCATCCCTTGCTATAACGCCGTTGGGAAAATCGAAGTCTGCATAGCGGCGCTAGAAAGTATTGATTATCTGGAATCCCGCTATGAAGTTATTTTTGTAGACGACTGTTCCAAAGATAACACCTTTCATTACTTGCAAAGCCAGGCAGCGCAGCATTCAAATTGGCGGGTCTTGCAGATGGCACAAAATAGCGGATCTCCTTCCGAGCCCCGTAATCTCGGCGTGTCACAGGCAAAAGGAGAATATATTTTCTTTTTGGACTGCGATGATGAAATTTTTTCGGATACATTAAAAATCCACTTTGGTGAAGCAAAAAAACAAAATGCCGATATTGTGCGAGGGTATCTAATCGTTGATGATGGCAATAAACGTTTTGCTACCAACCGGATTTTTGAAAATATGGCAAGGTTGGATAAATGTGGACAAATTGAGACGATCATCGGAAAACAGAGCACAACCGTTCCAAGCCTGATTAAGCGTAGCTTATTGGAAAATAATCAAATAACATGGCATTCTGATTTACGCATGGGGGAAGATACGGTTTATTTAACCGAAGTATTGTCTGTTGCACAAACGGTAGCCTATATCGACCATCCTACATTTATTTATAATAAAAGAATCAGTGCGCAAGCCTCATCCACGCAAAGTTACGGTTCACGAGAATTGAACAATCATTTAATGGTATGGCAAACCGCACAGGAAAAACTTGCCAAACAAGGTGTAGATTACTACAGTATTCGTTTGCAAGTCGGGCTTCAAACGGCAATCCAGTCTATGATTGCCTATAATCGCTTTGATATAGATGAAAGCGATTTTATCGCATTGGCAGATTTTGTTAATCAAAATAAAAAGCTGATTTCAACCTTTAATTATAACGAAAGAATTAAAGGCGTTTTGGCTGAAATTTATAACCGAAATTATGGCAAATTTTTAAACACCATTAAGCAAAGAATGGTGGTGGCAGGTTATGATTTGAAATTCATCCGACCCGTATTGCCGCACTTGCAACAGTTTTACCAAATCCGCATTGACGAATGGACAGGACACAATGCTCATGACGTGCAACATAGCGAAGAGTGCTTGAAATGGGCGGAAGTTGTCTTTTGCGAATGGATGCTGGGCAACGCCGTCTGGTATAGCCATCGGGTAAGGGATAATCAAAAACTCTTTATCCGCATGCATCGTTTTGAGTTGACTACAGCATGGTTCAAACAAATCGACTTTACCAAAGTCAATCGTGTTTTTGCCGTATCGCTCTATTTCTTTGAAAAGCTGGTTGAATACACTCGTATCCCACGCTCTCAAGCATGCTTGTTGCCCAATTATCTGGACAGCAGCAACTATGCACAATCGAATGATAAAGAAAAATTGTTCAATCTCGGCATTATCGGTATTCTGCCTTCACGAAAAGGCTACCTGAATGCGCTGAAAGTATTGAAAAAACTGGTCGCAAAAAACAAAAAATACCGACTGTTCGTCTATGGAAAAATGCCGGAAGACTTGCCTTGGGTAAAAAATAACCCGCAAGAGATGGCTTATTTTGATGAATGCAACCGTTTTATCGAACAAAACAATCTGCAACCGCACGTTGTGATTAAGGGGTGGGTGGATGTTAAAACTGAATTGAAAGATATCGGTTTTATCTTGTCAACCAGCGACAACGAAGAAATCCCAGAAAGTTTTCACATCGCACCGGCAGACGGTTTTTCTGCCGGTAACCAAGGTATTCTGTTGGATTGGAATGGAATGGAATACATCTACCCTGAAAAATATATTTTCAAGTCGGTAGAGCAACTGGCAACACATATTCACAAACAAAACACCTTGGATAAATTCAACCGATACAATCACCAAGGCTTGACGTTAATCAAGGAACGTTATTCAGTGGATAACTTCGTGAGCCAATTACGTAAGCAACTCCGCCTTTCTACTATTCGCTTCCCAAGTGCACCGGCGCCAAGAGCGGATGATATCGAACACACCGTTATTGCGGAAATTCAAAACCGTAAATTGACTTCAGACGGCATAGTGATTGATTTACCGAAAAGCGTACAAAGTAATTGCAAGCTAATTTTGGAATACAGCTTAAAATATTCTGATAATACTAAGGTTAATGCAGCGTTGGTGTCTCTAGGACCTAATAATGCAAGTGCGGTTACTGGATTCAAAATGTCTGATATGAAGTCGGTGGGACTATACAAGTATCTGACCACAACCGAAAGTGGTGCTACCTGTTTTATGGAAATTCCATTAACGAAAGATAATCAAATTGAGAGATTAAAATTGATGTTGTGGCAAAAAGATGCTGTGATTGAGCTCGTTGAGATGAAAGTATTTATTTTTTAAATTTTTTTGAGGGTATTGTTATGTATTTTATTGGGCAAACGAGATTTAGTCTGTATCTTCCTAAAAGTAATGCTTGGAATGTATCTAATTTTACAGAAGAAGAATATATCGCACATTTATTTTCAGATGAAAGAATGTCGGTGCGTGCCAAAATTTTTGCCGAACTTTCTGTGCCTCTTATGGCAAAAATGAAGCAGGATTTTGATTTTAAACATATCGTTTCTTATTCGTCTATTTTGCCTGAAAAATAGAAAAATATGTTGTTTGAATTGAGTCAGAAATACCCATTCTTGCATTTGTGCGAGGTTGATACACACCAAGGCAACCCTATTCGTGCGGTTTTGAATGGAAAACCAAATGGTTCTGTAGCTTTTTTTCGTTTGGATGACGACGACTTGTTGGCAGTAAATTATTTAGAACAGTTAGCCGCATATAATAAAATTGATTATAAAAATATGGCGGTATCTTTTGGCAAAGGATTTACTGGATATTATAAAGATGGGCATTTTATTGATTTTCGTGACTGCAAACAACGATTTATAGCAATAGGGCAAGCCTATATTGGTTTTTGGGGTGACGGTAGTCTCGAGCTACCAACCATGCATAGTCACCATAATTTGGATGAAAATTATCCTGTAATTGTTGATTCGCGTAAACCTTCCTATATACATACTCACCACGATCAACAAGATACTAATTATCGGTTTTCCAATGATAGTCATAACAAAAATAATACGATTGAGACTGATTTGATGCGGTTTACTAAAACAAAAATGCCAGAAGTTATTAGTGAGCTATTTCCAGTGCTAAGTGATGATGTTCAAGGTTTTATTGATAACCGTAAAATGATTTTTAAAACAGTAGATGTTGCTTTAAAAAATAAGACAACGACTTTGGAAATAAATTATAACCCAGTTGAAAAAGTTTTTGAGTGTGCATATGAAATTCAAACTGATAACTCAATTACTTCGTCTAAAGCTTTGGTTTTATCAATATTTTTTGATCAGGTTGCAGATGGTGTGCAAGGCTTGAATCAATCAACCAATCCTGAAATTGGTTGGTATAAATATTTATCCGCCTCAAATGGAATTGCTAAAGGTAGCTTTTCTTTTTCAGTAAGTAGTCCGTTGCGGTTGAAAAGTGCTAAGACGATATTATGGGACAATCGTATCACTACAGCAGAGATAAAAAAATTAGAAATATTTTCCTAACTGGATAAGTGATATGAACACTAACCAAGATATTGAAATCTTGCCACTCGCCGACAAAATTGCCGAACTGCTGAAAACTGCTCGTCAGCGAGCGGTGGCGCAAGTGAATCAGGCAATGGTGCTGACTTATTTTGAAATCGGCAGAATGATTGTGGAAGATGAGCAGGGAGGTCATGAAAGAGCGGCTTATGGCAAGGCTCAGTTGAAGCGGTTGTCACGTCGGCTGACGGCGGAATTCGGGAGGGGATTTTCAGTAGAAAATTTGGATCGAATGCGCTTTTTCTATAAAACCTACTCACAGCCAATTTCGTCAACAGTATTGACGAATTCGGAAGCGTCGTCTCAGAAATTAGAAAAAGGTCAGACACCGTCTGACGAATTCAAGTTGAGTTGGTCGCACTATATCAGGTTGATGCGGATTGCCGATCCGCTGGAACGACGGTTTTATGAAGTCGAAGCCGCAAAAAACAATTGGAGCTTGCGTGAACTGAACCGCCAATATGATTCGGCGTTGTTTACTCGATTGGCATTGAGTAAAGACAAGCAAGGCGTGCTGAGTTTAGCTTTGCAAGGGCAAGTCATTGAAACACCGCAAGATGTGATTAAAGACCCTTATGTGTTGGAATTCCTCGGCTTGCCTGAGCATTCGCAATATTCCGAGAGCAAACTGGAACAACGCTTGATTGATAAGCTGGAGCATTTTTTATTGGAGCTGGGAACGGGATTTGCTTTTGTTTCGCGCCAGCAACGAATCAGTCTGGATGACCAACATTTTTATGTGGATTTGGTGTTCTATAATCGGGTTCTGCGTTGTTTT
Organism: Testudinibacter sp. P80/BLE/0925; assembly: GCF_053570785.1. The sequence goes on from NZ_CM131636.1 coordinate 1,893,321, forward strand.
GTGTTGATTGATTTGAAATTAGGCCGTCTGAAACATCAAGATTTAGGACAAATGCAGATGTATGTGAATTATTACGACCGTAAAATGCGCTTGCCCGATGAGAATCAAACCATTGGTATCGTGCTGTGCCAAGATAAAAGTGAAGCGGTTGTAGAGTTTACTTTGCCTGAAGGCAATAGTCAGATTTTTGCCAGCCGTTATTTGACTGTTTTGCCAAGCAAAGCACAGTTGCAGGCATTATTGGTAGAATGAGTTTTGATGAATATTTATTTAATATCCGATAATCTGACACACGCTGCTCTCAGCCAAGAAGATGGGCTGACGTTGTTATCGGCAAGATACAATGTGTTGCAGCGTTATATGCTGAATCAAGCCGATATGCTGTTGGTCGAATCAGCTTGGCAGGGCTATAAAAACCGCTGGAAATATAAAATTGCGGCTTATCCTGATGTGCCGAAACGCAATAATCATGCGTTAAAGCGCTTAGTTGAAAAAGCCAAAGATAAGGGTATTCCAACGGTTTTTTGGAATAAAGAAGACGGAGTTCATTTTGATCGTTTTATTAACAGTGCCAAGCTGTTTGATCATGTGTTTACGGTAGATGCGAATTGTATTCCCAAGTACAAAGCAGTAATGGGGCAGGATGCTTCGGTGCATACCTTGATGTTTGCCGTGCAGCCGAAATTTCATGCGTTTACCGGCTTTGATTTTAAGTATCATCGGGCGAATTTTGTCGGCAGTTACAGCCATCATGTCCATGCGGATCGGCGTCTGTTTCAAGATAATCTGTTTCAGACGGCCTCGGAAAGCGGTTTGGGCTTGACGGTTTTTGACCGGAATTCCAATCGGAAATCGGATAACTACCGCTACCCGCTGTTGGCTGATATGCAGGTTTGCCCGGCTGTGGCTTACCCGCAAACGGCGCAGATTTATAAGGATTATTTGGTTTCGTTGAACGTGAATACCATCACCGATTCACCAACCATGTTTTCCCGCCGTTTGGTCGAGATTTTGGCTTGCGGCGGGATTGCGGTCACCAATGCTTCCGAATCGGTCAATAATCTGTTTGCGGATTATTGCCATATAGTGGAGAGTCGTGAGGAAATGCTGGATTTGTTTGCCCGTTTGAAACACGGCCCGAGTGCGAATGACTTGGCGCGTGCAAGGGCAGGTGCGGAATATGTGGCGCAATATCATACTTGGGAACATCGGCTAGAACAAATTACTAATGTTATTGGATTATAATTAAAAATATATGTAATATTTTTAATATAGATATTTTATACTTGCTAACTATTTCTAACTATAAATTCCCTTGCAAAAGGGATAGAATCTTGAACTTGATTTAGTTGTGCGGATAAGTCAAAAAACTATGATTTATTGTACTGAATAAGAAATTATGATGAAAAAACTAACACTTTCCCTATGCTGCCTAACTTTGACAGCTTGTAATACCATGCCGACCTCTGGCCCCAGCCAAAGCCGCGTGATGGATTTGCAAAATCAAAGTAATGAAAACATCCCGACAGTTGAAGTGGTTGAGGTTGAAGATGCGGTGGCGACCGCACTTTTTAATCAGCAACAAGCACAATCGTTTAGCCATTTTGCCAATGCAAACAGCTATAACGGAGCGGTGAATATTGGTGACACCCTCGATGTGATGATCTGGGAAGCGCCGCCTGCGGTGTTGTTTGGTGGTGTGTTAAACCAAAGTGGCACAGGTGGAGCACAATTGACTAGCTTACCTGAACAGATGGTGAGTGAAAGTGGCAAAATCACTATTCCCTTTTTAGGTGCGATTTCTGTACGCGGTAAAACGCCGGAGCAGATCCAAAAAGAGATTGTGCGTCGCCTAGCGCCTATGGCAAATCAGCCACAAGCTATGGTGCGTTTGGTGAAAAATAATTCAGCCAATGTCACTGTGTTACGACAAGGCAATAGTGTCCGTATGCCGCTCACCGCACATGGCGAGCGAGTGCTAGATGCGGTGGCTGCTGTCGGTGGGGCAACGGAAAATGCTTATGATATTTCTGTACAGCTGACAAGAGGTCATGAGGTTAAAACAATCTCGCTAGAAAAACTGGCTTCTAATCCAAAGGAAAATATTAAGTTGCGTTCCGGTGATGTGATCTCATTACTGAACAATCCATTGAGCTTTACCGCACTTGGTGCGGTGGGTAGCAATCGCGAAGTGCGGTTTTCAGCTAAAGGCTTGACGTTGGCGGAAGCTATCGGTCGCATGGGCGGTTTGATTGATACCCGTTCTGATCCGCGCGGCGTGTTTGTATTCCGTTATTTACCGTTTGAAAAGCTGAGCGCACAAGATAAAGCCACTTGGCAGGGGCGTGGTTATGACGTGGGTATGGATGTGCCGACGGTCTATCGGATCAATTTATTAGAACCGAAATCGTTGTTCTGGTTGCAACGTTTCCCGATTCAAAATAAAGATATTGTCTATGTATCGAATGCTCCGTTAGCGGAATTCCAAAAATTCTTGAGAATTATTTTCTCAATTACTTCACCGATAACTAGCACGGCAAACAGCGTGAATAATTTATCGAATTAATGGAGAAAAAAGAAATGACAGAGACAACATTAGTGGCGGAAAAACCGATATCAGTATCTAAGGCAGAAAAAGATATAAAAAAAATATGGAAAAAGTTTAATCCCTTGTTTTGGGTGACGGTGTTGATTCCGACTTTTTGTTCGGTGTTCTATTTCACTTTTTGGGCGTCTGATGTGTACATCTCTGAGTCCAGTTTTGTGGTGCGTTCTTCTCGCAGCCAAGCCTCATTAAGCGGTTTTGGTGCGTTGTTGCAGAGTGTAGGCTTTGCCCGTTCGCAGGACGATACTTACACGGTGCAGGAGTTTATGCGCTCGCGTAATGTACTTGAACAATTGGAATCGGTATTGCCTATGCGCCAGTTTTATGAAGATAAAGGCGATTTTTTCAGCCGTTTTAATCCGCTTGGGATTAATGATGGGCAGGAAGCGTTTTATCGTTATTTCCAAAAACGTTCTTCAGTCAGCTTAGATTCCGTCTCGGGTATTGCGACCTTAAGTATTCGTGCTTTTAATGCGGAAGATGGACAAAAAGTTAACACTGAATTATTGCGTTTGGGGGAAGCATTAATTAACCGTTTGAATGAGCGTGCGCGCAGGGATACGATCATCTTTGCCGAACAATCGGTAAAAGAAGCCGAACAGCGGGTGACTGACTCTGCACTCGCATTGAGTGAATATCGGATTAAAAACGGGATCTTTGATCTTCAGGCTCAATCCGAGGTGCAGTTGACCTTGATTTCCAAATTACAAGATGAATTAATCTCTATCCAAACTCAGTTGGATCAAGTGCGTGCGATTTCACCACAAAATCCGCAAGTGAAAACCTTGCAGGCGAGAGAAAAAAGTATCCAAAATGAGATTCAACAGCAAATTGAAACCATTTTTGGTGGCGGTGATTCGATGGCTAATCAAACGGCAGAATACCAACGCTTGGTTCTAGATAACACCTTAGCGCAGCAACAATTAACTACAGCAATTACATCATTGCAAAATGCTAAAAAAGAAGCGGATCGCCAACAATTATATTTGGAAGTGATTAATCAACCAAGCAAACCCGATTTAGCCCTAGAGCCTTATCGGATTTATAATATTTTTGCCACTTTGATTATCGGCTTAATGTTATATGGAATATTAAGCCTATTGTTAGCTAGCGTGAGAGAGCATAAAAACTAATGCAATACGGTGATAAAACCACATTACAGCAATCTTTTGCCATTCAAAAGCGCGTGGTTGGCGCATTATTGTTGCGCGAAATCATTACCCGCTATGGGCGGCAGAATATTGGTTTTTTATGGTTGTTTGTTGAACCTATGTTAATGACAGTATCAATAGTATTGCTGTGGCGGTTTGTTAGAGGAGATGCATTTTCTGCATTAAATATTATTGCATTCGCAGTAACAGGTTATCCGTTAATGATGATGTGGCGTAATGCCTCAAATCGAGCGATAGGTTCAGTTTCGGCTAATATTAGTTTACTTTATCACCGTAACGTTAGAGTGTTAGATACGCTATTTGCGAGGATGTTATTAGAAATAACTGGTGCAACAGTTGCTCAAATTGTAATTATGGCGATACTGATTGCAATTGGTTGGATTGAATTGCCACAAGATATTTTTTATATGTTATTAGCATGGATATTAATGGCAATGTTTGCTATTGGACTAGGGCTGATTATCTGCTCTATTGCTCACCATATTGAACCCTTTGGGAAAATTTGGGGTACATTGAGTTTTGTAATGTTTCCACTATCAGGAGCAATGTTTTTTATACATAGCCTACCAGTACAATTTCATAAATATATTCTTTGGGTTCCGATGATTCATGGTACAGAAATGTTTCGTCATGGTTATTTTGGTTCTATGGCTATAACTTACGAAAATCCTTGGTTTTTATTGGTTTGTGATCTTACATTATTACTAATAGGGCTAATGATGGTGAAAAATTTTAGTAAAGGAATTGAACCTTCATGATCAAAGTGGAAGATGTCAGTAAACGTTATTTAACTCATAATGGTTGGCGTACAGTATTACATAATGTTAATTTTGAGTTGGAAAAAGGCGAGAAAATTGGGATTTTAGGACGTAATGGCGCAGGTAAATCCACCTTAATTCGCCTAATCAGTGGGATTGAACCGCCAACAAGCGGCACGATTGAGCGTACCATGAGTATCTCTTGGCCTTTAGCCTTTAGCGGTGCATTTCAAGGCAGTTTAACCGGTATGGATAATTTGCGCTTTATTTGCAGAATTTACGATGTGGATATTGATTATGTCAAATGCTTCACTGAAGAATTTTCCGAATTAGGTGATTATCTTTATGAACCGGTAAACAAATATTCTTCTGGTATGAAAGCCCGTTTAGCGTTTGCATTGTCGTTATCGGTGGAATTTGATTGCTATCTGATCGATGAAGTGATTGCAGTGGGGGATTCCCGTTTTTCGGCTAAATGTAAATATGAACTGTTTGAAAAGCGCAAAGATCGCTCGATTATTCTGGTTTCGCACAGCCCGTCAGCGGTACGCGAGTATTGTGATAATGCCGCAGTGTTAGAAGCCGGTTATATGCATAATTTCCAGTCAATTGATGAAGCCTATAAATATTACAATGAAAGCCAAAAAGCCTAGCCGAAGCTGACAACAAAAATGCCCCCAATTTCCATGTGCGGTTTTAATGGTTGGTAAAGCAGAGTTGAGGGGCTTTTGCCCCTCTAAAAATTACAACACCTTCACAATACTTTCACACAGATAACGGATATTATCTTCGGTGATACCAGCAACATTGATCCGCCCGGAACGTACCGCGTAAATTGCGAATTCGTCTTTCAGGCGATCCACTTGTTCAGGGCTGAGGCCGCTGAAGGAGAACATGCCGTTTTGTTCGATGATAAATGAGAAGTCTTGCTCTGCGCCGTATTCTTTCAATAAGTCCACGAATTTTTGGCGCATGGTTTTAATCCGTTCGCGCATTTCGGCAAGTTCGGCGATCCAGTCGGCTTTTAATTCTGCGTCACTCAACACCAAGGCGACGGCATTTGCGCCGTGGGAGGACGGGTTGGAATACAGCGTACGGATAATGGATTTCACTTGGCTGAATGCGGTTTCGGCAGTGGCTTGATCCGCGGCAACGATGGTGAATGCGCCGACGCGTTCGTTATATAAACCGAAGTTTTTCGAGAATGAGCTGGCAATCAGTAATTCTTTGTGGTTTGCGGCAAAGGCGCGCAAGCCTTGGGCATCTTCATCTAAGCCGTTGGCTAAGCCTTGATAAGCAAAGTCAAATAATGGTAACCAACCGTTTTTCACCGACATGGCGGCTAACTGTTGCCACTGTTCAGGGGTCGGGTCGATACCGGTCGGGTTGTGGCAGCAGCCGTGCAGCAGTACCACATCGCCTTCGCCGGCGTTGCTGAGATCGGCGATCATGTTGTCCCAATCTAAAGCGTGAGTTTCTTCGTTGTAGTAACGGTAGTTACGAATCGTCATGCCGACCGCGTTGAAAATCGCGTTGTGGTTTGGCCAAGTCGGGGCGCTGATCCACACATTTTGCGCATTGGTTTGGCGTTTGATAAATTCCGCTGCAACACGCAATGCCCCTGTTCCGCCCAAACTTTGTGCGGTTTTGGCGCGTTTGCTGTTGACGATCTCGCTATTTGCGCCGAACAGTAATTCTTGGGTGAATTGGTTGTAGGCGGCAACACCGTCAATCGTCAGGTAATTTTTGGTGTTTTCGTTTTCCAACAGGCGTTTTTCTGCTTCTTTCACCGCTTTCACGATTGGGGTCAAGCCGTTGGCGTCTTTATAAACACCGATCCCCAAGTTGATTTTGTTGCTGCGGGTTTCGGCTTTAAACGCTTCGCCTAAACCTAAAATCGGATCTGCCGGTGCGGCTTGGATTTTTTCAAACATAGTGATTTCCTTTGATTTTGATGATAATGATGTTGTGTAATAAATTTTTATTGTTTTAGGATAATTGGTTGAAATTAATATGTGTTGTGCATTGTAGGGGCGAATTAGATATCGCCCGAACCGCACTTTGTATTTATTCTCTCTTGATTCATTGCTTATACCGCACTTCGTAAACGGGCGGCTATCCAATCCGCTTGGATTAAACCGTTGCGGATAAACAATTATCGACAATAACCCTAAATTGAGTTTCTATTTATACTGATTTTCAGCGCAGATAACAATCCTAAAAAGCAAAAATCAGCTTAATTTCCCAATCGCCCATTCCAGCCCGGAACGGTAATCTTCCGGCAAGAGATTTTCCAATCGGCGCAGGTTGTCAACCAACACGTTTTTATCCGGGTGCGAGAGGTTAAGATGTCCCACTTTGCGCCCCGACAGCACTTTTTTGCCGTACCAATGCAGTTGGCTGAACGGCAGACTGAGCCATTGCGGATTGTGTTCCGTGCCGATGAGGTTCACCATCACGCTCGGCATAACAATTTCCAAGTGCGGTGTCGGCAGGTTGAGCAGCGCGCGCAAGTGCAATTCAAATTGGCTGATCGAACAACCCAGTTGCGTCCAATGTCCGCTGTTGTGCACCCTTGGCGCAAGTTCGTTAATCAGTAATTTATCGCCGACCACAAAACATTCCATCGCCATCACGCCGATATAATCCAACTTATGCATGATTGCGCCGAGCATGGCTTCGGCTTTCGTTTGCAAAGTGCGGTCAACGCCCAATTGCACGCTGTAACGCAGAATGCCGTTTTGTTGCAAATTGTGGGTGACAGGATAGAAGCGGGTCGAACCGTCGGCAAAGCGTGCGCCGACCAGTGATACCTCATAATCGAACGGAATAAACGCTTCGGCGATCACTTCACCGAATAGTTCGTTTGTAATCACCTCTTGATTATTGCTAGTGACAATCCATTGTCCGCGCCCGTCATAGCCACCGCTGCGGCGTTTCACCACCACTTTTTCGCCGACTTGTGAAAAAATCCGCGTCCATTGTTCAGCCGAGTTTAACGGCTGCCATGGCGAAGTCGGTAAATTGAGTTGGTCTAACAGTGATTTTTGCGAATGGCGATCCGCCAGCAGCGCAAAAACGGTTTGATTAATAAAATTGGGGTGGGTGGCAAGGGCAGTGGTGAGTGGCGTGGTTTCCCAACGCTCGATCTCTGCGGTAATCACCGCGTTATCTTCAATTTCAAACAGGGGGGCAGCAAAGTCTAATGGCTGCACTCCAATATCCAATGGGGCGCCGGCATAACGCAACATGCGTCCCAATTGTCCGTTGCCTAACACATAAACCGGTGGATAAATGGCACTTTTTTGCATGACGCTTTCCTTATAGCAAACGCGGATCCGGATTATCTAACACGGTTTGGGTTTGTTGCGCACGGAATTGCCGTAAACGTTCGGCAAGTGCGCTATCGTGGTTGGCTAAAATCTGTGCGGCTAATAGCCCCGCATTGGCTGCACCCGCCGCACCAATTGCCAACGTGCCGACCGGAATCCCTTTTGGCATTTGCACAATCGAATAGAGACTGTCTATACCGCTTAAAACCGCACTTTTCACCGGCACGCCCAACACCGGCACAAGGGTTTTGGCTGCAATCATGCCCGGCAGATGTGCCGCGCCGCCTGCGCCGGCGATAATCACTTGATAACCGTTGCTTTGCGCCGTTTCGGCAAAGCTGAACAGCTTATCCGGCGTGCGGTGGGCGGAGACAATTTCCACATGGTAAGGCACTTGCAGTTGATCCAATACATTGGCGGCTTCGATCATCGTAGACCAGTCACTTTGAGAACCCATGACAATCGCGATTTTTGCAGACATAAATCAGATATTTCCTTGTGTGAGGTGAATAAAGTCAAAAGTGCGGTTAGGATAGCATGATTTTATAAGAAATTGAGTGTTGTCGGTATGGTTAGGCGCAATATTTTATCTTTTTTAGTCGGAATATCGTGATTCGATTGCAAGTTAGTGGAGAAAATTCTATGCTTATTGGTCGAATAAACTGAAAAAAATAGAGAGCACATCGAATGCTGACGAAAGCAAAATACCGCAAAGATTATAAAAAACCGGATTATACCATCACCGATATTTATCTTGATTTTCAATTAGATCCGCAAGATACCCTAGTGACGGCTAAAACCGCCGTTCAGCGTTTAAACCCGAAGGCAACGGAATTGCGCCTCGACGGACACAGTTTCCAGTTTGTGTCGTTACAACTTAACGGCAACGATTTTCCGCACTATCAACAAGATAGCGAATCGCTATTGCTTGATCTCAGTTCATTAGAGGCTGACCATTTTGAGCTCACGATTCAAACCCGTTTAAAACCGGCGGAAAATACCTCGCTGCAAGGGTTATATCAATCGGGTGACGGTTTTTGCACCCAATGCGAGGCGGAAGGTTTCCGTCAAATCACCTATATGCTGGATCGTCCTGACGTGCTGGCACGCTATACCACCAAAATCACCGCCGATAAAACCCGATATCCTTATCTGTTATCCAACGGCAACCGCATTAACGGCGGCGATTTGGATAACGGCAAACATTGGGTCGAATGGCAAGATCCGTTCCCGAAACCGAGTTACCTGTTTGCGCTGGTGGCAGGGGATTTTGACTTGTTGCAGGACAATTTTGTCACTAAGAGCGGTCGTAACGTGGCGCTGGAATTGTATGTCGATAAAGGCAATTTAGATCGTGCCGATTGGGCAATGCAAAGCTTGAAAAAGTCGATGAAATGGGACGAAGAGCGGTTCGATCTGGAATATGATTTGGATATTTACATGATCGTCGCCGTTGATTTCTTCAATATGGGGGCGATGGAAAACAAGGGCTTGAACGTATTCAACTCTAAATTTGTGCTCGCCAACCCGGCGACGGCAACCGATGAAGATTATCATAATGTCGAAGCGGTGATCGCCCACGAATATTTCCATAACTGGACCGGCAACCGCGTGACGTGTCGCGATTGGTTTCAGTTGAGCCTGAAAGAGGGCTTGACGGTGTTCCGCGATCAGGAATTTTCTTCCGATACCGGTTCAAGAGCGGTGCAGCGGATTAATAATGTGAAAATTTTGCGTACGGTGCAATTCGCGGAAGATGCCGGTCCGATGGCACATCCGATCCGCCCGGAAAAAGTGATCGAAATGAATAATTTCTACACCGTCACCGTATATGAAAAAGGCGCGGAAGTGATCCGCATGCTGCACACCTTATTAGGCGAAGTGCGGTTTCAGCAGGGCATGAAGCTATATATTGCCGAAAACGACGGCAAGGCAGCGACTTGCGAAGATTTCGTCTCGGCAATGGAGCGTGCCTCCGGTGTCGATTTAACCCTGTTCCGCCGTTGGTACAGCCAATCCGGCACACCGCAGCTCAGCGTCAGTGACGAATATGACGAACGCAAGCATATTTACCGTTTGAATGTGTCGCAAAGCACCGCGCCGACTCATGATCAACTGGATAAAATCAATTTGCATATTCCGTTGAAAATCGCATTGTATGATGGAAAAGGGCATAAACTGGCATTACAAGATGAAAACGGCCCGGTTAGCGATGTGTTGGATATTTTACAAAATCATCAAGTGTTTGAGTTCCATCACGTTTATGCGCGCCCGACGCCGGCATTATTGTGTGATTTTTCCGCGCCGGTCAAACTGGATTACGATTACAGCGATACGCAATTGTTAGGCTTATTGAATCATGCGGAAAATGCGTTTATCCGTTGGGATGCGGCGCAAATGTTGTTGGCGGCCGAATTACGCCAAAACTTGCAACGCCGACAAAACGGCGAAGCGTTACAGATTAGCCCGCAATTGCTAGCGGCATTCCAAGGGATTTTGGAAAATTATCAGCAGGATATCGAATTGACCGCACTTATCCTGACACTGCCGAAAGAAACCGAATTTGCCGAGCAGTTTAAAGTGATCGATCCGAGCGGCATTCATAGCGTGCGTCGCTTCCTGCAACAGCAAATTGCGGAATATTTAAAACCGCACTTGCTAAAATTGTATCATCAGATTGATTTGCCGGAATATCGGGTGCTGCGCGAAGACGTGGCACTGCGCAGTTTGCGTAATTGTTGTTTAAGTTATTTGGCAGTCACCGAATTTGGTAATGCACTGGTTAATGCCCACTACACACACGCGAATAATATGACGGATACGCTGGCGGCATTGGCGGCGGCAACGTCTGCGGCATTGCCTTGTCGTGATAATCTGTTGGCGGATTTCGAACAGAAATGGGCGCATGACGGCTTGGTGATGGATAAATGGTTCGCACTGCAAGCCACCCGTCCGGACGAAGATGTCTTACAAAATGTTATCGCATTAATGGATCACCCGAGTTTTAATTTCAATAACCCGAACCGCTTGCGTGCATTGGTCGGCAGTTTTGCCAATCAAAACCCGAATGCGTTCCACGCAATTGACGGCTCCGGCTATCGTTTCTTGGTGGATGTATTAACCAAAGTTAACAGTAGCAATCCGCAGATTGCCTCACGCTTGATCGAACCGCTGATCCGTTTGGGACGTTATGACGCCCAGCGTCAAACCCTGATGAAGCGCGGTTTGGAACGTTTGGCGAAAATCGAAAACTTATCCAAAGACCTGTTTGAGAAGATTGAAAAGGCGTTGGATTCGCATTAAAAATGTCAGCGCGTATGGCATGCGCTGATAAGATGTCGTCAACGGGCATATGCAATATGCCCCTACACAAAAGGTTAGGATATGTATTCTTTTATTCGCAAAGGGCTGTTTTCACTGGACGCAGAGCTGGCGCATAATGTTACCGTGAAAACCTTGGCCATTCTCGGTAAAACGCCGGCGAAATATCTGCTGCAAACCGCACTTCGCTGCCCGCAAGGCACGCCGAAAACCTGCATGGGAATCGAATTTAAAAATCCGATCGGTTTGGCGGCGGGGGCGGATAAAAACGGCGAGGCGATTGACGGTTTCGGTGCGCTGGGGTTTGGTTTTATCGAAGTCGGCACGGTGACGCCGTTGGCGCAAGACGGCAATCCGAAACCGCGCCAGTTCCGCTTGCTCGAAGCCGAGGGGATTATCAACCGCAACGGTTTTAACAACCATGGTGTCGATCATCTGGTCGAAAATGTGAAAAAAGCGCGTTATGACGGTGTGATCGGGATTAATATCGGCAAAAATACCAGCACCTCGGTCGAAAACGGCAAAGGCGATTATATTTATTGTCTGAACAAAGTGTATAACCATGCCGGTTATATTACGATCAATATTTCCTCCCCAAATTCGCCGGGTTTGCGCCAATTGCAATATGGTGACGCGCTGGACGATTTGTTGCAGGCGGTGAAAGCAAGACAAACGGAATTAGCGGATTATTACAACAAATACGTGCCGATTGCGGTGAAAATTGCGCCGGATCAAAGCGAAGCCGAGCTGGTGCAAATTGCCGATACCTTGCGCAGGCATAAAATAGACGGTGTCATCGCCACCAACACCACGATTTCCCGTGACAGCGTCAGCGGCATTGCCAATGCTGAGCAGCAGGGCGGATTAAGCGGCAAACCGTTGCAAAAACTCAGTACCCGAATCATTAATCGTTTACATCAAGAATTGAAAGGCGAGATTCCGATTATCGGCAGCGGCGGGATTGATTCCGTTGCCAGCGCACAGGAAAAAATCGCTGCCGGTGCCGAGCTGTTGCAACTCTATTCCGGTTTGATTTACCACGGACCGCACTTGATCAAAACCTTGGTGGAAGGCGTTCGGTAAGATACGTTATTTAAAAATAAAACGGATTTCTTATAATCAGAAACCCGTTTTTTTATTTGTAAACGACTAGACTTTCTTCGCCAACATCGTCACGAATTTCAATTTGATCCGATTGCCGTCGGCGTCGGTTTTATGCAATTCGCCCGCTTGTTCGTTATATTTAAGCAATTGCCAACCTTGGTAATAATTTTTCAGTTCATTTTCGGCAAAGGTGAAAGAAAACGGCATTAGGCAAGGCATATCATCGGTGGACATCGCCGCCACGATTAAATTATAACCGCCGATATTGGTATGTTGCTGCATATTAGCGATAATTGCCGGGATGTGATCGCGCTCTAGGAACATCATCACCACGGTAGAAAGGATAAAGTCGTAATTGTCTTGAATTGCCGCTTGGTTAATGTCGTAAAGTGCGGTTTTGACGTTGCTTAATTTTTCTTTCTCGATCACCGAATCTAAAAATGCAATGCTGGTTTCATTCTGATCCCAAGCGTCAACCTCAAAGCCCTGCACGCCGAGAAATACAGAATTGCGTCCTTGACCGCAGCCGAGATCCAAGGTTTTGCAAGGCTGAACAAATTGCATGGCATTAATTACTTCGGAATGGGTTGCTGTCATATTGTATTTTTTGGCAACATAATCTTGCGGCAAGCAATAAAATTCCAAATAACATTGCAAATCATCGGACAGGGGCGAAACACGGTGCCATTGTTGTGGTTCGACAAACGGCGGTTGGTTTGCCGTATCAAAAATATAACGATTTAATATTTTACCGGATTCGTCCAATTCAAAATACTCAAGGGAACCGGAAAGAATAGTGACTTTTGCCCAAGTGCCGACTTTGGTGTTGTGCATTTCGCGGAACATTTGCGGCAGGGTATCTTTGCTCCAAATCGGCATTTTTTTGTAACAAATTAATTGTGAGTGCATAGCGTATCCTTAAAGATATATTTAAAATATTTATTTTTTGTGGATTTTAAAGAAAATTTATTGGCGAGGCAATTATTTCCGACAGATTTAGTCAAGTTTACTTAAATTTGTCGAGTTACTGGCTTATCTTATGTTAAAATCAACACTAATTTAACATATCAGCGCAAGGGAAGGAGTCACGATGACCGCAACCACAGAAACGACCAATATTGATATTCAGGCCCAGACTGCGGCTTTGATCAACGGTGTGCAGCAGCTTGATCTCAATAGTTTATTAAATCAATGGATCATTCCTTACGGCACAAAAATCTTATTGGCAATTGTGATTTATCTGATCGGTAAATTATTGGCGAGATTATTCAGTGGTTTATTGGGCAAAGTCGTACTCAGATCGAGCAAAGATGAAATGTTACAGGGTTTTGTCAGCTCAATTAGTTACTTCCTTTTTCTCTTAATTGTGATTATTGCCGCACTATCCCAATTAGGGATTAACACCAGTTCGTTGGTGGCATTGATCGGGGCGGCGGGTTTAGCCGTCGGTTTGGCACTGCAAAATTCGTTACAAAATTTTGCCGCCGGGGTGATGATTTTAATCTTCAAACCATTTAAAAAAGGCGATTTTATTGAAGCCGGCGGCGTCAGCGGAGCGGTAACGCAAATCGGGTTGTTGGTGGTCGAGTTGCGCACCGGAGACAATAAAACCGTATTGGTACCGAATGGGAAAGTCTTCGGTGACAGTATTACCAACTATTCCGCCAATGAAACCCGCCGCGTCGACTTTATTTTCGACATTGCTTACAGCAGTGACATTGGCAAAGCCAAACGGATTATTGCCGATTGTCTGGCGCAGGAATCGCGTATTTTAAGCAATCCACAAGCGACAATTGCCGTGGGCTCTTTGGCTGCCAGCAGTGTGCAACTGTTTGTGCGCCCTTGGGCGAAAACGGCGGATTACTGGGGCGTTTATTATGCCATTACCGAGAATGTTAAATTGGCATTTGATCGGGAGGGGATTGAGATTCCGTTTAACCAATTGGATGTGCATTTTCCCGAGAACAGCGCGGCGAGTTTGGGAAAACAATAGACGGAAAGTAAAAGTGCGGTTTTTATACCGTAATGCCGATCAGTTAAGCAACTTGACCGATCCAAATGATCATTTAATAATCCAATCATGATTTCGTGATTGGATTATTTCTTATGACATTGCAACAAGACCTTTATCAAACCATACTCAGTTCAAAAGTCTATCAACTTGAAAAACTCAATCAATTTCTAGATCCCGTATTATTGGAACAAGCCTTCAATATTTCCGGCGTCGCCACAGTAAGAAAACGGCGTTTGCCACTCACTGCCGTGCTATGGGCGGTTATCGGTATGAGTTTATATCGTAAACAATCTTTGAACGATATCATCAATCGATTAGATTTAGCCTTGCCGGGCAAACAGCTCATCACTGCACCGAGCGCAATCGTTCAGGCTAGACAACGCTTAGGAGCAGAAAGTGTAAAACGCGTTTTTGAATTAACAGCCGAACACTATTTTGCCGAAAACCAACCGCACTTACCACACTGGCGAAATCTCAATTTGTTTGCGGTGGATGGTGTCGTTTGGCGGACAGAAGATACGCAGGAAAACCAACAGGCTTTTGGACGTTCAGGACATACCAACGGTTTATCCGATTACCCTCAAATTAAAGCCGTTTGCCATATGGAATTGACCAGTCACTTGATTGTTAATGCGCATTTCGCGCCTTACCGTACAAGCGAAATGACCTTAGCCGAGCCGCTCATTACCACAACCCCGTCGAATAGCTTAACCTTATTCGATAAAGGATTTTATTCATTACGATTACTTTATCATTGGCAGAATCACAACGAAAATAAACATTGGTTGATTCCGGTAAGAAAAGGACTGAGATATGAGGTTTTGACCGTTCACAGCGAAACGGATAAGCGTATCAAACTCAAGACGACACAGCCATCAAGAAAGCGGGATAGTGATTTACCGACCTATATAGAAGCCCGATTAATTGAAAAACACGAAAAGGGGAAATCCTTCCAAATATTGACCTCATTACTGGAACCGGAATTATACCCTGCAGAGGAAGTTATCGGACTTTATCGCCATCGTTGGGGGATTGAACCGGGTTACCGGGAAGTGAAACAATATTTACTAAATAGTGCCTACACGTTACGCAGTAAAAAGTCGGAAATGGTTAAACAAGAATTATGGGGTGTGTTGCTGGCTTATAATTTAATTCGGCGAGCAATGTGTGAAGCGACGAAATTACAACAGGGACTCAGCCCGGTTCAGCTGAGTTTTAGCAGTTGTTCAGCTGCGGTGATTGCATTTTTTACCACGATGCCTCTCAGTAGCCCAAGCAAATTACCCCAATTATATCAACTTTTACTCAACCAACTTGCTACCTATAAATTGCCGAAACGGCGCAACAGGAAACCTTATCCAAGATGGGTTAGAGAAAAAACAAAAAAATATTGCACAAAAAAACGCCAGCCTTAACTGACTGGCATTACGGTTTAGACCGCACTTTGCATGGTTAAGCGTTGAATGGTGTCGTTTATTTTTTGAGTTGGCGGGCTTTACTTTGTTCCGCCATTTTTTTGCTGATTTCGCGCCGTTGTTTGGAGTTTTCCGCATTGCGAATCACATAATCGTCAATCCGATCTTCGTAATCGTCGCGCATACTGGCGATGATGGTGCGAATATCCGCCACGCTCATTTCATCATTAATATATTGATTCAGATTGTCCAACAATAAAACCCGTTTTTGGTTGTCACGAATTTTACGCTCGATATCAACCATATCGCGTTTTAATTTGTTTTTTTGACGAGCCATGCTGACATACTCCAATACGTCTTGAAAACATTGTTTGTTTACCGCTTCCATTTTCACTCTCACTTATTTGATTATTGATAACATCCTTAATTTATCCTTTTTAGTCAGGATCGTCAAAGGCTTCGATTAAGAAAAATCGTCGCAAATGCGACAAAGCGATTGATAAGAGCGGAAGGGAATGATAAAACTAAGTTTATTTATTTCATTTCTCGAGTTAAGGTCAACAACATGTCTCAAGTATTTAATTTCAGTGCCGGTCCGGCAATGATGCCGCCTGCGGTTTTAGCACAAGCACAACAGGAGTTGTTAAACTGGGAAGGGCTGCAAACCTCGGTGATGGAAGTGAGCCACCGCGGTAAACATTTTATGGCATTGGCAGCGCGCTCGATCCAACAGCTCCGTGAATTAATGGCGATTCCGGATAATTACCAAGTGCTGTTTGCCCAAGGCGGCGCGCGCGGGCAATTTGCGGCAATTCCCATGAATTTATTAAGCCAAAACGGCAAAGCCCTGTATCTGAACAGTGGCTATTGGTCGGGCGCGGCAGCGAAAGAAGCCCGTTTGTTCGGTGAAATCGACGAAATCACGATTAGCGCCGAACAAGACGGCGTCGTCGGTGTGGCGCAACTGGATTTCAGTGATGTTGCGGCACAATACGATTATGTGCATTACTGCCCGAATGAAACCATCAGCGGCGTGGAGATTTTTGATGTGCCGAATGTCGGTGAGGCGGTGTTGGTGGCGGATATGTCGTCCAATATTCTTTCCCGTCCGATTGATGTCAGTAAATTCGGCGTGATTTATGCCGGTGCGCAAAAAAATATGGGGCCTTCAGGCATTGTGATTTTAATCGTGCGTGATGATTTGATTGGTAAAGCGCGCGCGAATACACCGTCAATTTGGAATTACCAAATTCTGCGCGACAACGACTCAATGTTCAACACCCCGCCGACATTCGCGTGGTATCTCTGCTCGTTGGTGTTCCAATGGCTGTCGGATAACGGCGGTTTAAACGCAATGGAAGGTCGCAACCGTGCCAAAGCGGAAAAACTGTATGCCTATCTCGATCAAAGTGATTTTTACCGTAATACTGTCGCCGTTGCCAACCGCTCTTTGATGAACGTGACCTTTACCGCCGACAACGACGAATTGAACGCCAAATTCGTTGCCGAAGCCACCAAGTGCGGTTTACAAGCGTTAAAAGGACACCGTATCGTCGGCGGCATGCGCGCCTCGATTTACAACGCTATGCCGATTGAAGGCGTGGAAGCGCTAATCGCCTTTATGCAGCGTTTTGCGCAAGAGAATAAAAACGCATAAAAACAGAGGACACTATGAAATTTATCGACATCGCCAATCCGGGCGTGCGCGAGCTGTCGCCGTATCAGGCAGGCAAACCGATTGAAGAACTGGAACGCGAATTGGGCATTGCCAATATCGTCAAATTGGCGTCGAATGAAAATCCGTTCGGCTTTCCGCAAAGCGCGAAACAGGCGATCCAACAGCAATTAGACGATTTAACCCGTTATCCTGACGCCAACGGCTTTGAACTGAAACGGGCGATTGCGCAAAAATTCGGCGTGCAAGCGGAACAAATCACTTTAGGCAACGGCTCGAACGACTTGTTGGAAATCACTGCCCACACCTTTTTAAATGCCAACGATGAAGTGATTTTTTCGCAATACACTTTTATTGTCTATCCGTTGGTTTCGCAAGCAATCAACGCCAAAGCGGTGATTGTGCCGGCGAAAGAGTACGGACATGATTTAGACGGTTTTTTAGCGGCAATCAGTGAAAAAACCAAAGTCATTTATATCGCCAACCCGAATAATCCGACCGGCACATTTTTAACCGCGGCGCAAATCGAAGCATTTTTAGCCAAGGTTCCGGCGCATATTCTGGTGATTTTAGATGAGGCTTATACCGAATTTACCTCCGCCGATGAGCGTGTGCCGTCATTTAACCTATTGCAAAAATACCCGAATTTAGTGGTGTGCCGCACTTTATCCAAAGCCTACGGCTTGGCGGGCTTACGTATTGGTTATATGGTGTCGTCGCCGGAGGTTGCCGATTTGTGCAACCGTGTGCGCCAGCCGTTTAACTGCAACAGCTTGGCATTAAGCGCGGCGGTGGCGGTGGTGAATGATGATGTTTTCATCGAAAAAGTGGCGGAAAACAACCGTCGAGGTTTAAAACAGTTGGAAACCTTTTTCCAACAAAAAGGCTTGGCGTATGTGCCGTCAAAAGGCAATTTTATCACCTTGGATCTCAAACAACCTGCCGCCCCGATTTATCAAAAATTACTGGAAAACGGCGTGATCGTGCGCCCGATTGCCGGTTACGGCTTGCCGAATCACCTGCGTATCAGCATTGGTTTGCCTGAGGAAAACCAACGCTTTATTGACGCCTTGAGTCTGATTTTAGGGTTGTAATATCTATAACGTATTGATAAATATTGCAGGGGCGGATTCTATATCCGCCCGAACCGCACTTTGCGTTTATGCTTTATTTATTGAATGCTTATATCGTTCTTCGTACACGGGCGGATATAGAATCCGCCCGTGCTTTGACTAAATAGCTTTAATGAGTAATCTATGCAACAACCAACTTCCATTACTTTGAACCCGATCACCCGTGTCGAAGGCACAATTAATCTGCCCGGTTCAAAAAGCCTGTCGAACCGTGCCTTATTGTTAGCGGCATTGGCAAAGGGCACAACCAATGTCACTAATTTGCTCGATAGCGACGATGTGCACCATATGTTGAATGCGTTAAAGCAGCTTGGCGTTGAGTATCAGCTGTCGCAAGATAAAACCGAATGTAAAGTGACAGGGTTGGGCGGCGCGTTCCGCTGGCAGTCGGGTTTATCGCTGTATTTAGGCAATGCCGGCACGGCAATGCGTCCGTTGGCGGCGGCGTTGTGTTTGCACAACCCGCAAGCGGACGCGAGCGAAATCGTATTGACCGGTGAACCGCGCATGAAAGAACGCCCGATTAAGCATTTGGTCGACGCATTGCGCCAAGCCGGAGCGGAAATCGATTATCTGGAAAACGACGGCTATCCGCCGCTGGCGATTCGCAATAGCGGCTTAAACGGCGGCAAAGTGCGGATCGACGGCTCGGTCTCCAGCCAGTTCCTGACCGCACTTTTAATGGCTGCGCCGTTGGCTGAAGCCGATACCGAAATTGAAATTATCGGCGAGTTGGTGTCAAAACCCTATATCGCCATCACCTTAAAGATGATGGCGGCTTTCGGCGTGCGGGTGCAAAATCAGGATTACCGCACTTTCCTTGTCAAGGGGCAACAACAATACCACGCGGTTGGCGAATATTTAGTGGAGGGCGACGCGTCGTCCGCCTCTTATTTCTTAGCCGCCGCTGCGATTAAAGGCAAAGTGCGGGTAACCGGAATCGGTAAAAACAGTATCCAAGGGGATCGCTTGTTTGCCGAGGTATTGGAAAAAATGGGGGCGAAAGTCACTTGGGGCGACAGCTTTATCGAAGCGGAACAGGGCGAATTGCACGGTGTTGATATGGATATGAACCATATTCCCGACGCGGCAATGACCATTGCCACCACCGCACTTTTCGCCCAAGGCGAAACGGTGATCCGCAATATTTACAACTGGCGGGTGAAAGAAACCGACCGTTTAAGCGCGATGGCGACCGAATTGCGTAAAGTGGGGGCAACGGTGGAGGAGGGGGAAGATTATATCCGTATTCAGCCGCTGTCACTCAGCCAATTCCAACACGCCGAGATTGAAACCTACAACGATCACCGTATGGCAATGTGTTTTGCACTGATTGCGCTGTCGGATACGTCGGTGACGATTCTTGATCCGAATTGCACGGCAAAAACCTTCCCGACCTTTTTTGATCAATTTTTAGCAATCGCAAAATAACCGTTTAGACCGCACTTTCATTGCATAAAGTGCGGTCTAATTGATTTTTTATGCAATAAAATGAATTTTTATTTTAATCCTAGACTTTAAATGTGATTTAGCGCATAATATTCAACCGCAAAATACGCATTAATCTCATCTCAACGATTATCTTTATAGGAACTCTTATGTCTGCGACAATTCTTGAAAATCTTCCGTTAGGTCAAAAAGTCGGTATCGCATTTTCCGGCGGCTTGGACACCAGCGCCGCGCTGTTATGGATGCGCCAAAAAGGGGCTGTGCCATACGCTTACACCGCCAACTTAGGGCAACCTGACGAAGACGATTACAACGCGATTCCGCGCAAAGCCAAAGAATACGGTGCAGAAGACGCGCGCCTGATTGACTGTCGCACACAACTGGCGCACGAAGGGATTGCCGCAATCCAATGCGGGGCGTTCCATATCTCAACCGGCGGCGTAACCTATTTCAACACCACGCCATTGGGGCGTGCAGTGACCGGCACCATGCTGGTGGCGGCAATGAAAGAAGATGACGTGAATATCTGGGGCGACGGCAGCACTTTTAAAGGCAATGACATTGAGCGTTTCTATCGTTACGGCTTGCTGACCAACCCGAATCTGAAAATCTACAAGCCGTGGTTAGACCAACAGTTTATTGATGAATTGGGCGGTCGTCATGAAATGTCCGAATTCTTGATCGCCAACGGCTTCAACTACAAAATGTCGGTGGAAAAAGCCTATTCCACCGATTCCAATATGCTCGGCGCAACCCATGAAGCCAAAGATTTGGAATTCTTAAACACCGGTATCCGTATCGTCAAACCGATTATGGGTGTGGCGTTTTGGGACGAAAATGTGGCGGTGAAAGCCGAAGAAGTGAGCGTGCGCTTTGAAGAAGGCGTGCCGGTTGCTCTGAACGGTAAAGAATTTAACGATCCGGTCGAGTTGTTCTTGGAAGCGAACCGTATCGGCGGGCGTCATGGTTTAGGCATGAGCGATCAAATCGAAAACCGTATCATCGAAGCGAAAAGCCGCGGTATCTATGAAGCGCCGGGAATGGCGTTGTTACACATCGCCTACGAACGTTTGGTCAGCGGCATTCACAATGAAGATACGATTGAACAATACCGTATCAACGGGTTGCGTTTAGGACGGTTGTTGTACCAAGGTCGCTGGTTCGATCCGCAAGCGTTAATGCTGCGCGAAACCGCACAACGTTGGGTGGCACGGGCGGTGACCGGTGAAGTGAGGTTAGAACTACGCCGTGGTAACGATTATTCGATCTTAGATACGGTTTCGCCGAATCTGACCTATGAAGCGGAGCGTTTGAGCATGGAAAAAGTGGAAAACGCGCCATTCAGCCCGGCGGATCGTATCGGTCAATTAACCATGCGTAACCTCGACATCGTCGATACCCGCGCCAAGCTGGGCATTTACACTCAAAGCGGCTTATTAATCGCCGGCAAAGATTCCGTATTGCCACAGTTAGGTAAAAAAGACTAATCCATCGTTCTGATGTTGCAAATCAACCGCACTTTGCCAGTCAATAAGGCTGTAAAGTGCGGTTTTTTGTTACCTCGAAAGCTGCTGAATATCGTTTTGCAAGCGTTTAACCACCCATTCGTTTAAACTCAAATTTTCGGCATTGGCAAAGGCGGCGATCTCGGCGTGTAACCTCGGATCAAGGCGTAAATTGAAGCGACCGGAATAACGTTTATAAGGTTCAATGCCTTTTTCTTTACACACGGCTAAAAATTCCGCCAGTGAAATCTCCGCCTCTCTACGCAAGGTTTCAACATCGGCGGCATAAAAATCCGCACCACCGTTTAATCCGTGAAATTCCCCACGAAATAAACCAATTTCATCATCGTAGGTGATGGTGGCTTTATGTCCGTTAATGATCATCATATTAATCATAATGTTACTCCATTTTCTTCTAACCATTTTCTAACGCTGGCAACTGCGCCTTTATCGGTATCAGGTTTAGGGTGTGGGCGATGGAATACTTTTACCTGTCCGAATAATATAACGGCAACACGCGATCCCTCACGTTCTTCAATTTCCGCACCTAAATCCAAAAAAAGCGATTCGATATCTTTCCATCGAATATTGCCACTGACCGGACGTTTGAAAATCAGCTGCAGGGTCAATTTTGATTTATTTTTCACAGTCTCCTCCAAACAGAATGATAGTACCATATTTTAGTACCATTAAAAGGGATTTTATTTAAAGGATATAAAACCCACCATAAAACTGCTAAAATCCTCACAATTTTGATTGGGTAAAATAGGGAATTATTTTGGCGTTACTGAATTTGAGCAATGCGTATTTGTCGTTTAGCGATCACCCGTTGTTGGATCATGCGGATTTGCATATCGAAGCAGGCGAGCGGGTTTGTTTGGTCGGGCGCAATGGCGCGGGCAAATCGACCTTAATGAAGGTTTTAGCCGGTGAGGTCGGCTTGGATGACGGCACGTTGCAACTGGAAAGCGGCGTGGTGATTTCACACTTGGAGCAAGATCCGCCGCGCCATATTGAAGACAGCGTATTTGATTATGTGGCGGAGGGGGTTGCGGATTTAGCCGATTTGCTTAAGCAATATCACCATATTTCCCATCAAATGACCCGCGACTATTCCGATGAATTATTGCAACAGTTGGCAGAGGTGCAGCAGCAACTGGATCACGCCAACGGTTGGCTGATCGAAAGCCGCATTCAAGATGTGTTAAAACGCTTGGAACTTAACCCCGACACGTTATTATCGGAACTTTCCGGCGGCTGGCAGCGCAAAGCGGCGTTGGCACGGGCGTTAGTCAGCAATCCGTCGATTTTATTGCTTGACGAACCGACAAACCATTTGGATATTGACGCGATTGATTGGTTGGAAAATTTCTTGTCGGAGTTTTCCGGCAGTATTATTTTTATCTCGCATGACCGCTCTTTTATCCGCAAAATGGCGACCCGAATCGTCGATTTGGATCGCGGCAAATTGGTCTCTTATCCCGGCAATTATGATCGCTATCTCACCACTAAAGAAGAAAATTTGCGCGTGGAAGAGTTGCAAAACGCGTTGTTTGATAAAAAACTGGCGCAGGAAGAAGTCTGGATTCGACAAGGAATCAAAGCGCGCCGCACCCGTAACGAGGGCAGAGTGCGCGCCTTAAAAGCCTTGCGTGAGGAACGTCGTCAGCGGCGCGAAGTGCTCGGCACAGCAAAAATCGAACTGGATACCGCCATCCGTTCCGGCAAAATTGTGTTTGAAATTGAAGAGTTGGGCTATCAAATTGAAGATCGCGTCTTGCTGAAAAATTTCAGCGCCAATATTCTGCGCGGCGATAAAATCGCCTTGATCGGTCCGAACGGCTGCGGCAAAACCACCTTTATCAAACTGTTATTACAACAACTCGAGCCGACCCAAGGCAAAGTGCGGTCAGGCACAAAATTAGAAATTGCCTATTTCGATCAATATCGTGCCGATCTCGATCCGGAAAAAAGCGTGATGGACAATGTGGCGGACGGCAAGCAAGATGTGGAAGTTAACGGGCATAAACGCCATGTGTTAGGCTATCTGCAAGATTTCCTGTTTCCGCCAAAACGGGCGATGAGCCCGGTGAAGGCGCTATCCGGCGGTGAACGCAATCGGTTGCTGTTGGCAAAATTATTGCTCAAACCGAATAACCTGTTGATTCTCGACGAACCGACCAATGATCTGGACGTGGAAACCTTAGAATTATTGGAAGAAATTTTGGCGGATTATCAAGGCACGCTGATTATCGTCAGTCATGATCGTCAATTTATCGACAACACCGCCACCGAATGTTATTTCTTCGAGGGTGACGGTGTACTGAATCACTATGTCGGCGGTTATAGCGACGCCAAGCTGCAACAGCAAAATTATTTTGCTTCGCTAACGCAAAAAACAGCAACGCAAAAACCAGCCGAAAACAAAAGTGCGGTCAGCCAAGCGAATACCCAAAGTGCGGTTGAAACTGACGAGAAAAAAACCAAAGAAAAAACGGCTGAACGTAAAAAGCTAAGTTTCAAAGAACAGCGCGAACTGGAACAACTGCCACAGTTGCTGGAAACACTGGAAGCGGAAATCGAAACCTTGCAAGCGGAAGTCGGCAGCAGCGATTTCTTCCAACAGGATCATCAATACACCAGCGACACCCTGCAACGCCTCGCCGAAAAGGAACAGCAACTGGAGCAAAACTTGTTGCGATGGGAGGAGCTGGAAAATATCAGTAATGGTAACGGCTAAAACAAACGTGCGGTTAAACCGCACTTTGTCGTTTAAATTTTCGGATTTTGCCGAGCATATTCTTCATTGGCGATGAGCTGTTCAGTTGGATCATTCTGCCGAGCGTCCATTGCTTGTACCAGGTTCCGCCATAGAGCTGCTGATCGTCTAAGGATTCCACCAGATCGAGTAGCGCTTCGGTTGTGGTGATAAACTGTTGCAGTAAATCGCTATAATCCCAGTTTTGATATTGTTGGTAGAATTTGGTTGCCAGTCTGCCTAATTCATTCCATTGATAACCGGTTTCGGGAAAATCAATGTGTTCATGGTGTTGCTTTTTATAGTGCCATTTTAAGACTAAATTTTGCCAACCGATCAGATAGGCGAGGGTATCGGCAACACTAATTTTTGTACCTTTACTGTTGCCTTCAACACCGAGTTGGCGTACGCATTGCGGATCGAAAGTGCGGTATTCCTGCAGGATTTTGTCAAAAGCCTGTTGAATCGCAAGCAGCAATTCGGTTTTGTTTTGTGGGATGGATGACATAGATTCTTTTCTCCGTTGCTCAAAGAAAAATGGCTTTACTGATATAAAGTCGTCAGACTGCTGACAAAGATTAACTAACTTGATTTTCATGATAAAAGTAGGGACGGATTATCTATCCGCCCGAACTGAACATTGCATTTTTCCGTTGTAGATTAAATGCTTATACTGCACTTCGTAAACGGGCGGATAGATAATCCGCCCCTACGCAGTCTTATCGGTGACCTTGGTCGAGAATCTAATGGCTCTACTGATGTAAAGCCGTTTTGATCGCTTATTTCATTACTTTCAGCAATGCGTCACCGATATCAGCCAGACTGCGTACGGTGGTAACGCCTGCGGCTTCGAGGGCGGCAAATTTTTCATCGGCGGTGCCTTTGCCGCCGCTGATAATCGCACCGGCATGTCCCATACGTTTGCCTTTCGGTGCGGTAACGCCGGCAATATAAGAAACAACCGGTTTTTTGATGTGTTGTTTGATGTAGGCCGCCGCTTCTTCTTCCGCTGAACCGCCGATTTCGCCGATCATCACAATCGCTTCGGTTTCCGGATCTTGTTCGAACAAGGCTAAAATATCAATGAAGCTCGAGCCGGGAATCGGATCGCCGCCGATACCGACACAACCGGATTGCCCTAAGCCGCAGTCGGTAGTTTGTTTCACCGCCTCATAGGTCAGGGTGCCGGAGCGGGAGACGATTCCGACTTTGCCTTTTTGATGAATATTGCCCGGCATAATACCGATTTTGCATTCATCCGGGGTGATCACGCCGGGGCAGTTCGGACCGATCATCCGTACGCCGGTTTGATTTAGTTTTTGTTTCACCGCCAGCATATCCAAGGTCGGAATACCTTCGGTGATACAGATAATCAGTTGAATTCCGGCGTCAATCGCTTCTAAAATCGCATCTTTACAGCCTGCGGCAGGGACATAAATCACGCTGGCGGTTGCGCCGGTAGCTTGTACCGCTTCGGCAACGGTGTTAAACACCGGTAAGCCTAAATGGGTGGTGCCGCCCTTGCCCGGCGAAGTGCCGCCGACCAATTTTGTGCCGTAAGCCAGGGCTTGTTCGGAGTGAAACGTGCCTTGTCCGCCGGTGAAACCTTGGCAAATCACTTTGGTATGTTTATCAATTAAAATCGACATTATTTGTCCTCCGCGGCAGCGACGACGGCTTTGGCGGCGTCGGTTAAACTGTTGGCAGCGATAATGTTCAAACCGCTGTTGGCTAAAATTTCACGACCTAACGGGGCATTATTGCCCTCTAAGCGAACAATGACCGGAATACTGACGCCCACTTCGTTGACCGCAGCGATGATCCCATTTGCGATCAAGTCGCAACGCACGATACCGCCGAAAATATTGACTAAAACGGCTTTCACCGCACTGTCGGACAAAATGATTTTAAACGCTTCGGCAACCCGCTCTTTGGTGGCGCCGCCGCCGACATCCAGGAAGTTTGCCGGTTGCCCGCCGTGTAATTTGATGATGTCCATGGTTCCCATCGCCAAACCGGCGCCGTTGACCATACAGCCGATATTACCGTCCAGGGCGACATAATTTAGTTGCCATTTTTCGGCCAGGGCTTCACGCGGATCTTCTTGGCTCGGATCTTGCATGGTTTGCAGATCCGGGTGGCGGTAAGTGGCGTTGCCGTCGGTGACGATTTTAGCATCCAGGCAAAACAGTTGCCCATTGTCTAAAATCACTAACGGGTTGACTTCGACCAGGGCCAAATCTTTTTCCACAAACAACTTGGCAAGTTGGGTGAAAATATGGCTAAATTGTTTGATTTGATCGCCGATCAAGCCCAATTTAAACGCCAATTGCCGTCCTTGATACGGCATGCCGCCTAATAGCGGATCCAAGCTGATACGGTGTAACAGCTCCGGTGTTTTCTCCGCTACTTCTTCAATATCCATTCCGCCTTCGGTCGAGGCCATCACCACAACGGTTTGTGAACTGCGATCCAAAACCGCACTGAGGTACAGCTCTTTTTTGATTGAAGAGCATTGCTCAAGGTAAATCGTATTCACCGGCTGCCCGTTTTTATCGGTTTGAAAAGTGACGAGGCGTTGGCCGAACCACTGTTCGGCAAAGGTTTTGATTTCCGCTTCGCTTTTCACTAATTTTACACCGCCCGCCTTGCCGCGTCCGCCGGCATGAACCTGACATTTGGCAACCCAAGTGTCGCCACCGAGTTTTTTTGCCGCTTCAAGTAATTGTTCTACAGTTTGGCAGGCATAGCCGACCGGAACGGGAATTTGATAATCTGCAAAGATTTTTTTACTCTGATATTCATGCAAGTTCATTGGGGATCCTTTACTTTTTCCTATGAAATTTGAATTAGGTACCGCACTTGGTATGTTTTCTCCCTCCGCATGCGGAGGGAGAATTAGGCTGTTACTACATAGAGGCTTAAATCTCCAATAAAATCCGTGTCGGATCTTCTAACAATTCTTTAATCGTTACCAAGAAACCGACCGATTCGCGTCCGTCAATCAAACGGTGATCGTAGGACAGCGCAAGATACATCATCGGGCGAATCACGACTTGCCCGTCCAAGGCAATCGGGCGATCTTTAATCGCGTGCATGCCCAAAATCGCACTTTGCGGCGGATTGATGATCGGGGTGGACATTAAGGAGCCGAATACGCCGCCGTTGGTAATGGTGAAATTACCGCCGGTCAAATCTTCCACGGTCAATTTGCCGTCGCGTCCTTTTTCCGCCAACTCTTTGATTTGTTGCTCGATTTCTCCCATAGTCAATTTATCGCAGTTTTTCAACACCGGCGTTACCAAGCCGCGCGGCGTGGAAACCGCAATGCTGATGTCGAAATAGTTATGGTAAACAATATCTTCGCCATCGATTGAGGCATTGACTTCCGGATAACGTTTTAACGCTTCGACCACAGCTTTGATGTAGAATGACATAAAGCCAAGGCGCACGCCGTTGCGTTTTTCAAATTTTTCACCGTAGGCTTTGCGCAATTGCATAATCGGCGACATATCCACTTCATTGAAGGTGGTCAGCATTGCCGTGCTGTTTTTGGCTTCCAATAAGCGTTCGGCAACGCGTTTGCGCAAACGCGTCATCGGCACGCGTTTTTCACTGCGATTTGCCAAGGCAACCGAACTGTCGGTGCCTTCTTTATGAATGGTTTTCGCCTGTTTGGCAAGGTGCGCGTCGATGTCTTCACGGGTAATTCTGCCGCCGACACCGGAACCTTGAATATCGGATGAGTCAATATTGTTCTCGGCTAACAGACGGCGCACCGACGGGCTTAAATTTTCATTGGCGGCGCCGGTTTCGGTGCTCAATACCGCACTTTGGCGTTCTGCCGGGGTTGAAGCCGGAGCGGCGACGGTATCTTTGGTGACGGTGCCGGCGGTGGTCACCGGCTGCAATTTGCCGAGCAACTGGCTGCCGGTAACGGTGGCGCCTTCTTCCTGCAAGATGGATTCGATTATGCCGTCTTCCGTCGCAGGCACTTCCAGCACCACTTTATCGGTTTCGATTTCAACGATAATTTCATCACGGGCAACGCTGTCGCCCACTTTTTTGTGCCAAGTTGCAACGGTCGCATCGGCAACGGATTCGGGTAACACCGGGGTCAAAATATCAATATTGCTCATGTTTAGATCCTTTTTAGTTAAAATGTACACGAATAAAATACTTTATCTGCGTTTTGTCCAACGTTCAGTTATTCAATCGTCAGGGCTTCTTCCACTAAGGCTTTCTGTTGTGCGGCGTGCAAAGAGGCAAAACCGGTCGCCGGTGAGGCAGACGCCGGTCTGCCGACATAATTCAGCGTCGCCCCTGCCGGTAGCGAGGTTCGGAAATTATGCTGGCAACAATACCATGCGCCCTGATTGAGCGGTTCTTCCTGACACCAGATGAAATCTTTTACGTGTGAATAAGCCGCCAATACGTTTTGCATATCTTCACTCGGATACGGATACAGTTGCTCAATGCGGATTAATGCGATATTGGTTTGCTGTTTTTCACGGCGTTTTTCCAATAAGTCATAATAGACTTTGCCGGAACAGAACACGACGCGCTCAATTTGCGTCGGATCTAAATTATCCCATTCAGCCAGTACCGGTTGGAAAGTGCCTTCCAGTAATTCGCTCATGTCTGAAATTGCCAACGGATGGCGCAGTAATGATTTTGGCGTTAAGGCAATCAATGGACGGCGCATAGGACGGATACTTTGACGGCGCAGCATATGGTAAACCTGTGCCGGAGTCGAGGGCACGCACACCTGAATATTTTGCTCGGCGCAGAGCTGCAGATAGCGCTCCAAACGTGCCGAGGAGTGTTCCGGCCCTTGCCCTTCGTAACCGTGTGGCAACAGCATGGTCAAGCCGCACATTCTGCCCCATTTCTGTTCGCCGGAGCTGATAAACTGATCGATCACCACTTGCGCCACGTTGGCGAAATCACCGAATTGCGCTTCCCAAATCACCAAGGTTTTCGGATCGGAGGTGGCATAGCCGTATTCATAGGCAAGCACCGCTTCTTCCGATAACACCGAATCCCACACTTCAAACCGCCCTTGTTGGTTATGCAGGTTGGTTAGCGGGATATAGTAAGTGCCGTCTTCTTGATTATGTAATACCGCATGACGGTGGAAGAACGTGCCGCGACCGGAATCTTCGCCGGACAAACGGATTGAATGTCCGTCATCGAGCAGCGTGGCATATGCCATAATTTCCGCCATACCCCAGTCGAACGGTTTGTCGCCGACAGCCATCAGCTCGCGATCTTCATAAATTTTTTTCACTCGGCTGTGCAATTTATGCGAATCCGGGTAGAGGCAGATTTTTTTCGCCAATGCCACAAACCGCTCTTGCGGGAATTGATTGGCGTATGCGGCAGTCCAATCGTGATTCAGATAATTGATCCATTCTAACGAATTGCGATCTAACTCGCGCCATTCGTTGACGACACATTCGCCGTTATCCAAGGCATCACGGTATTCGTTCATCATCTCGAAAGTGCGGTCATCGCTCAACACATTTTCAGCGACCAAGCGGTCGGCATAGACTTTGCGCGGGGTCGGATGTTTCTTGATTTGTTTGTACATCATCGGTTGGGTCGCAGACGGTTCGTCGGCTTCGTTGTGACCGTGACGGCGGTAAGAGACCAAATCGATAAAAATATCTTTTTTGAATTCGGCACGGTATTCGACCGCCATGCGTGCCGCATACACCACCGCTTCCGGATCGTCGCCGTTGACATGGATAACCGGCGCGTCCACCATTTTGGCAATATCGGTACAATATTCGGTCGAACGGGTATCGCCGGTGTACGAGGTGGTGAAGCCGATACGATTGTTGATTACGATTCGAATCGTGCCGCCGATGGTATAACCGCGCGTTGCCGACATATTCAGCGTTTCCTGCACAATGCCTTGTCCGGTTACGGCGGAGTCGCCATGTACGGTAATGCCAAGCACTTTCACGTGGTCGGTGTCTTGCAGACGGGTTTGTCTGGCGCGGACGGAGCCGATCACCACCGGGCTGACGATTTCCAAATGTGATGGGTTAAACGCCAATGATAAGTGCACCGCGCCGTCATCCGTCATAAAGTTGGAGGAAAAACCTTGATGGTATTTCACGTCGCCGGTGCGGTCATGGCTGTGTTTGCCGGCAAATTCATCAAACAATTCAGCCGGTTTTTTTCCTAACACATTCACCAACATATTCAGACGTCCGCGGTGCGCCATGCCCATCACGACATCTTTCGCGCCGAATTTTCCGGCGTGGCGGATGATTTCTTTCATCAGCGGAATAAAAGCGTCACTGCCCTCTAACGAGAAGCGTTTGGCGCCGGGGAACTTGGCGCCCAAATAACGTTCCAACCCTTCGGCGGCGGTCAGTTCTTGCAGATAGGTTTGTTTTTCTTCATTGCTGAAGAGCGGTTTGTTCAGACGCGCTTCCATTTTTTTCTGCAGCCAGTCACGCACCTCGATATTATGCACGTGCATAAATTCCAAGCCGATGGTGCCGCAATAGGTTTCGTTCAGTTTTTCAGATAACTCGCGCAGAGTGATATTTTCCATATCATATACGTAGTTACCGATATTAAACTCTTCATCCAGATGTTTATCTTCCAAACCGTAGAATTGATAATCCAGATTCGGCACCGACAGCCGTTTCCACATTTTCAGCGGATCCAGATCGGCGCGCAAGTGTCCGCGATAGCGGAAGGCATTGATATATTGCAAAACCCGTACTAAACGCCGGCTGGCGCTTGGATCGATAATCGTATGCGTACCGGTTCGGTTGGTATTTTCTCTGGCGAGCTCGCGGAAGTAATCACGCACCGACGAGTGAGGCTGTTCCACGGAAGACGTTCGCGGAAATGTGCTGAAAATTTGTTGCCAACTGGCGTCCACACTTTGCGGATCGTTAAGATAGTCTTCATAGACTTGTTCGACATAAGTTTGGTTGGCTCCGCCCAATGCGCTGGAGTCAAGCCAATCCTGCATACCTTGTTGCATACTTTGCTGCATAGTACCGTTTTGCCGCATAACTACCTGACCTTTTTAAAATGACTCATAAGGATTAACATAATGAATATGGGGTTTTATCAGTAAATTTAACATGTTATCGCCGATAACCAAATAAAATATTGCCTCTACCCTAAACCGCCATATTGCCGTTTACCAAACCAATTATACTCAAAAAAAATTTTTATAATGTGACCTGCTTAGAAGTTTTTACAAAAAAGTAACATTTTGCGCAAAAGCCGCTTTAAATTTCGCGACGAAAAGACTAAATTGTTGAAAATTCATTTTACACAGCCCTTTTATTTATGCTAATAAAGGAGTAATCGCATTATTATTTCAACGGTAAATCGAATTTATTTTAACAAAAATCTAACAAACGTAGGGAGTGGTCATGTCAGAATTAAAAGCAACATTATCAATCAGCGACGGTCGCGAGCTTGAGCTGGATGTACATCGTGCAGTGCTGGGTTATGATTCGGTGGATGTACAATCATTGGTGAAAAATCATTTATTTACCTTTGACCCCGGCTTTATGTCAACCGCCTCTTGTCAGTCTGCGATCACCTATATTGACGGTGATGAAGGCGTTTTATTGCACCGTGGTTATCCGATTGAGCAATTGGCGGAAAATGCCGATTATTTGGAAGTGTCGTATCTGCTGTTATTTGGCGAAAGACCGAATCTTGAGCAATATAAGGCATTTGAGGCTCGGGTGAAAAAACACACCTTGGTACATGAGCAGATTTCCCGCTTCTTCCATGGTTTCCGCCGAGATTCACATCCGATGGCGATTATGTGCGGGGTCAGCGGCGCATTGGCAGCGTTCTATCATGACTCCACCGACGTGAATAATATCTATCACCGCGAACTGACCGCTTACCGTTTATTGGCGAAAATGCCGACGTTGGCGGCGATGTGTTACAAATATTCCATCGGGCAGCCGTTTATGTACCCGCAACGCCATTTGTCCTTCTCCGGCAACTTCCTGTATATGATGTTTGCCACCCCGTGTGAGCCATATGTGGTTAATCCGGTGTTAGAAAAAGCGATGGATAAAATCTTTATCCTGCACGCCGATCACGAGCAAAACGCCTCGACTTCCACGGTACGTACCGCCGCTTCTTCCGGTGCGAACCCATTTGCTTGTATTGCCGCAGGGATTGCCTCTCTTTGGGGGCCGGCACACGGTGGTGCCAACGAAGCCTGTATCAATATGTTGGAAGAAATCGGCAGCGTCGATCGTATTCCGGAATATATCGAAAAAGCCAAAGATAAAAACGATCCGTTCCGCTTGATGGGCTTCGGACATCGGGTATATAAAAATTACGATCCGCGAGCCAAAGTGATGCGCCAAACTTGCCATGAAGTGCTGAAAGAATTGAACGTGCAAAATCCGTTGTTGGATGTGGCGATGGAATTGGAACGCATTGCATTGAGCGATCCGTATTTTGTCGATCACAAACTGTATCCGAATGTAGATTTTTATTCCGGTATTATCTTAAAAGCCATCGGCATTCCGGTGTCGATGTTCACCGTGATGTTTGCGTTGGCAAGAACCGTCGGTTGGATCGCCCATTGGAAAGAGATGTATAACCAAGGGGCAATCAAAATCGTGCGTCCGCGTCAATTGTATGTCGGACACCCGACGCGCGATTTTGGCAAAATGGATAAAATCTAATTCTCATCACTGAGCAAACCGCACTTTAACCAAAGTGCGGTTTTTTCAAACCATTTTCAAGCAAACTCACGCCAATTTAAGTATAAAATTAAATCCTCTTTTATTTACGCATTTATTATTTAGCAGGCTATAAAATAGCTTTGTTTTTCTCCCTTCCTAGTCACGCCATTTGATATTTAATTTAAATAGATAAATCATTTCTTTTTCCCTTATTTTTGAAACAATCGCCATTGCTATTGTTATTGTTATTGTTATTGTTATTGTTATAATGCATGGAATTTATGTTTTTTGTAAATATTACCCATTCAAGTCAAGGTATCTATAACTATGAGAAATAATCACTCATCTAAACGTTTTAAACTCAATTTCTACAGCAAAGCAAGGGGATTTTCACCTAAGTTACTGTTTTTAATAACACCAATCTATTTAACAAATGCTTACGCTTCTGTAGTGCGGCATGATATTGATTACCGTGAATATATTAAGTTCGGCAATAATGCCGGGAAATATGAAGCCGGAGCAACCGATGTAAAAGTGTATAAAAAAGACGGCACATTGAGCACCGGGAATATTGAAGGTGACGGTAAAGACAGCATTCCATTAATGCCGAATTTTTATTCGGTTTCGGATAAAGGGTATGCCACTCCGGTCAGCCATAATATTGTGGTAACAGCGGCACACATGGTAGATATGTACAGCAATGAAAGTTATGGCAAGCGTTTTTATCGCACGGATATATCGCTATTTAAAAATAGTATTACAGAAAATGACGACGATGATCAAAAGGAAAAGAATTATCTGGCATTTATTTTTTCAGATGAGGAAGTTAATAAAAAAAATTACGATTATGGGTATGCCCAAGATTATAATCAAGTTGTCAATATGAAAAATCTTTCCGGTGGTTATGATGCCAGTTATATCCGCACGAAAAAATTAATGTTTGATGTTGAGCCTTATGAACTGAAAGAGTTTAGCGGGATCAATGTCAATGATTTATTAGCGCGAAATGGTGCAGGAGCATTTTCACAAGCAATTCGCCCTTATGAACAAACCGGTAATCCTATTTATAATACCTATACTTATGTACACGGCGGATTAGCGCAAGTAAAAGAAATCAGACCTGAAGCGAAATACAATCTGCAAAGTAACCACCTTTCTTATCAACTATGGCCAGAAGCCAAAAATGCGTTAGATTCGACCAGCCGAGGCGGTGACAGTGGCTCACCGGTTTTTTGGTGGGATAAAGAAAATAAAAAATGGTGGTTATTGGGCGTCAATTCGCGTGCGGGACGTGGCGCGCTAGGGCGTGCCTCCGGTTATGGCAAAGAGGGTATTATGGAATCTTTGCCGAGAATGCAGGCACTTTTAACGGAAATGAATTATAAAAAAGAAGTGGGTGAGGGAAATACAATTACTATCACCACTGCACGAGAAGGCGTTAATAAAGCGGCATATTTTAAAGTATCAGATGGAAACACATTTAAATTATATACAACGCGTTATTATGGCGGAGATCGAACGCTTGATAAAGAAAGCAAAGATTTATATTTAACCAATTCCTCCGGTGGCAGTATCGAATTAAACATTAATGGTGATACAGATATTGGCAGTATTCCAATTTATTTTGAAACCGATGCGAAAATTACCGGAGCGGGAAAATTTGATTTAAGCGGTATGTCGGTTGGCGCAGGAAAAACCGTTACCGCAGAGCTGACATTGGTGCAAGGTACAGATTGGCGCAAAGTAGGAGCAGGCACGCTACGTTTATCTGGAAAATCAGCCGGAAAAGGCAGTGTTGCAATCGGTGACGGAACATTAGAACTGAATACCGACGGTGGTATTGCGGCGGAAAAAATTATGCTTGCAACAGGAAAACCGACGGTTAAATTACTGAAAGACGGACAGTTCAATACAGATAAAATCTATTTTGGCGTGCGGGGCGGTGCGTTAGATTTAAATGGCTATAATGCTGAGTTTGAAAATATTTACCACATGGATCGTGGCGCCAATATTAAAAATGACAATAAAGCGAAAAAATCCGTATTTACCTTTAAACCGACTGAATCAGTTAATTACTTAGGGCAGTTTAATGGCAATTTAGATCTGACATTTAAGCCAAATAATAAAGATACTGTTTGGATATTGCGCGGTGATAGTAAAATTGACGGTGATGTTAAAATTGAAAACGGTACATTCAGCCTGAATGCCGATCGATTGATTTATTCAACAATGGTGAGAAATGGAATTAAAATAGGGACTACGCTTGCGGATTATAATCGCAGAGAATGGCGACCGCATACGTTCCAAGCAAAAAATATTACCGTGGGCAGCGGGGCAACGCTTGGCGTGGGACGCGCCTCGACTCTTATCGCTGAAGAAGTGAAATTTAGTGGCAATAACAAATTTAATATTGAAATTTCTGATTCAGACAGCAAACGCCACGATCCGACTCAAGACGCGATAAAAGGCGATAAATTCTCTGATCCGACATTCCACAATCCTAAAGTGCAGGCTAATTTAACGTTCACCGGCTCAAATAACCAAGTGAAATTTAATATGCCAAAAGATTTCACTGCTACCTTTGAAGGCAGCATGAGCGGTGCGGCGGATATTATTACCCAAGGTGAAGGAAGTGCGGTTTGGAAAAATACCAAACCGACCAATCTCACCACCAAAATATCAGCGAAAACCGCACTTTTAATCGAAAATACAGATAAGTTAAATCTTACATTAAAATCTAATGGGGATAACTTCACTTTAAATAATAAAAAGGAAGCAACATTTAACTTTATGAATGGTGCGACACAATTAACCGATAAAGTGCGGTTAAATCTCGAAAATGGCAGCCATTTGACATTATCGGGATTAGATAACGTAACAAAACGTAATGTAATTATTAATGCAGATATTCAACGCGGTACGCTAGAAAACAGTTATTTTCCAACAATTACCCTTGCCAACGGCGCAACTACATTTAATTTTAAACAGCGTATATTAGATACCAATTTAATTTTAAACGGTGGTGCACTGGGGTTATTTCAACCTTTAACCGTGGCAGGTGATTTTAGTTCAAGCAATAGTGGCAAAATTGATTTTGGTACGATCGATGATATTAAAACAAAATCAGAAAATGGCAGTTATGAACTTAATAATAAATTAACAATTGACGGCTCGGCGAGCGGAGTTGTGACACCGATCTTTACACTTAGCGATACCGTAACGGCGAAATTAGCTAATCCAGTCAATAAGTTGGTCTTTGTAGATTATAAAACCGGGAGTTTGCAATTTGAAAGTGCGGTCAGAACCGCAAAAAACGGCTTGGAATTCGATTTTACATTTGATCGCTCAAACACGTATTTAATGGAAAAAGAGAAAATTGTTACACCCGCTCCAGTGATCGAGACGAAAATTGATTCAACCACTTATGTGCCACTTACTTTGATTGAGCCTGCAAAAATGTGGGAGTCGGTTTCAACCACGGATACCGAAGCAAAAACCGAATTTGATATTGATACGTTAAAAGAGGTTATTGTCGGATCAACCACGGATACCGAAGTAAAAACCGAATTTGATATTGATACGTTAAAAGAGGTTATTGTCGGATCAACCACGGATAGCGAAGCAAAAACCGAATTTGATATTGATACGTTAAAAGAGGTTACTGTCGGTTCAACTATGGAAACAGAAGTAAAACCAACATTAGATCCCGTAACATTAACTGAATTTGTAGTAAATTCGGAAGAGAATAATATTAATGCGGAGGCACTTGACCCGGATAGCCTGAAAGAGCATGAAATTCAATCCACAACCGCAGAAGCTAAACCGACTTTAGATCCGGCGACATTGATAAAGCCTACAACAATCAGCTTAACCGCCAAAACCGCCCCTGAAGTCGGTGAATATCTGACCTTGATCGGCAGTGCGCGCAATGTGTTGAATATCAATTTAAATACGGTGAAAGAAGGTTTCAGCGTACAGTATGAAAACTACGCTGAAAATGATAATTACCGTCATCTGCATAATTTTAACAGCAAAGTGCGCGGCAACGGCGTGGTGTTTAATGCGGTGAAACGGCAGAGGGAGAGCGAATTCGGGCTACAAGCGCGAATGGCAGATTTGAATACCACCACTTCATCGGATAAAGTGCGGTTAAGCTCCAAAACCAAATTGGTTTCTGCGATTGCGCATGCCGGTTATGAGATCGGTGATTTTAAATTCTATGGCGCATTGGGTGTGGCAAAAGCCCGTTTTAAAACCAATATTGATGCCGATAAAGGATTGCAGGCAAATAACCGTAGCATAAACAACAGCTTTAATTCGACAGGCGTTTTTGCCAAAGGCGGCGTGCGTTATCGTCAAACATTTGGCAATATCAGCCTGCGCGAATATGTAGCGTTGTCCTATAATAATTTGGGTTTAGGCACATTCACCGACAGCAACGGCGACAAGGTGCGGGTGAAAGACAGTGCGCCATTCACGGCGGAAGCCGGAATCGGATTGGATTATCAATGGGATAAATGGCAAATCCGCAGCGGCATTGGCGCAAGCTACGATTTGGGCAAGCTGAAAGTGAGCTATGTTGATATTGATCGGGAATATACGCGCGGTTTGGGCAAACTCAAATTGAATCTTGATTTAGGCTTGCAATATCAGTTGATGAATAACCTGTATCTGACCCAAGATACCAAAATTGCGTTGCAATCCAAAGGGTTTAATCACAGTTTGATGAATATTGGCGTGCGGTTTACTTGGTAAGTTGTGCATGTGCAGAAGATCAGATTTGATCTTCTGCCATTAAAATGAAAAGGATTGCGTCCGCAATATCGGATTCAATCCTTCGATTAAATAATCCAAGTTTTTGGGCAGGGCAATATTCCCGTTATTTTTATTTGTTAGCCTTTCAAACTGTCGGTCAAGTGCGGTTGGATTTTGGTTAAAATCTCTTTAGCCACACGCGGCGCCGCCGCAACGAGATTGCCTGAAATCAAATACTGATGACCACCGGCAAAATCGGTCACAATCCCACCGGCTTCACGTACGATCAAATCACCGGCGGCGCAATCCCACGGTTTTAAACCGATTTCAAAATAACCGTCCACACGGTTGGCGGCAACATATGCCAGATCCAATGCGGCAGAGCCGGTACGACGGAAATCGGCGGCGTCCTCAATCAGTGAGCCGATAATGTTCAACTGTACCGGCATATGTTGTTTCGCTTTAAACGGGAAGCCGGTAGCCAGCACCGCACCGGCTAAATCACGGCGGTTTTCCACACGCAGACGGGTTTCATTCAGTTTGGCGCCTTCGCCACGCACCGCGGTGAACAGTTCGTTACGGATTGGGTCATAGACTACGCCCACTTCGGTGCGCCCGTTTTCACGAATCGCAATCGAAACGGCAAAGTGCGGTAGGGTTTTGATAAAATTGGTCGTGCCATCCAGCGGATCGATAATCCATTGTACGTTTTTGTTTTCGCCTTCAATCGCACCGCTTTCTTCGGTGATAATCGTGTGATCAGGATAGGATTTTTTGATCACCTCGATAATTGCCGCTTCCGCCGCTTTATCGACATTGGTTACATAATCATTACTGCGTTTGTTGCTCACTTCCACGCTTTCAGGGCGTTCGTAAGCTTTGGCAATCACATTGCCTGCTTTTCGTGCTGCACGAATAGCAATATTTAACATTGGATTCATAATTCCACCGGATTTTAAAGAACAAATAAATAAAAGGAGTGATTTTGTTATAACACACAAAACTGCGCGAATTATAAAGAATTGTCGCCGAAATTGCGAGGTAAATTTGTTTTTGTCTCATTCGTGATATTCAGGTATGATTGACAACACAAATGACACCATTTATTAGCGAGGTGAAATAATGGAAACCATTCATTTTCGAATTGATGCGCAAACCAAACGGTTGGCTATGCAGGCGGCAAAACGGCAACAGACTGATTTGACCAAATTAATGCGCGAAAGAGCGGAAGAATTGGCGGCGGAAGAGCAAGCATATCAGGCGAACAGCCATGCGCATTGGTTAGAAGCGCAAATCAACGAAGCGATTCAGCGTTACGAAAGCAAACAAACGCAATTATTCGACCAAGCGGCAAGCCAACAAAAAATGCAGCAATTACGCCGCCAATTAATCGGAGCAGCGTAGTGAAGTTATTTTGGGAAGCACAGGCGCAACACGATCGAGAGCAAATTTTCCGCTATTTTTTTGAACACGCCGGTTTAGCATTAGCCGATCAAATCGATGCGAAATTTGAAGAAATGGCAGCATTATTACAGCAAAATCCGCAATTAGGCAAGAAAGTGAAAGAGACTTCCAGTTGTTATCGGAAGTTAATCGTACCGCACTTTCCATTTATTCTGATTTATGCCGTCGAACAGGAAAGCCTGATTATTTTAAGCGTGCTACATAGCGCATGCAAATTAACAAGTAACTATTGATATGACAACTCAAACCTATTTAAACAATATTCGTATCGTGCTGATCGAAACCTCCCACACCGGTAATATCGGTTCGGCGGCGCGGGCGATGAAAACCATGGGCTTGTCGTCGCTGTATTTGGTTGCGCCGAAAACCTTGCCCGATGAACAGGCAATCGCCTTATCCGCCGGGGCGAATGATATTGTGGAAAGTGCGACCGTGGTCGACACTTTTGATCAGGCGGTGGCGGATTGTTCCTTGGTGATTGGCACCAGTGCGCGCAGTCGGCATGTGTCGATTCCGTTGATTGAACCGCGTGCCTGCGGTGAGCAGGCGGTGTTAATGGCGGCAAACGGCGGCAAGGTGGCGATTGTGTTTGGGCGCGAACGGGTCGGTTTAAGCAATGACGAACTACTCAAGTGCGGTTTTCATCTCAACATTCCGGCAAATCCGGATTACTCCTCACTCAACTTGGCGATGGCGGTGCAATTGGTCAGCTACGAAGTGCGCATGGCGATGTTGGCACAGCCAGCCAATCCCACACCAACCGCACTTTCACTCTCGGTTAATGAGAAACCAAGCCAACAAGAGTTGGAATACTTTTTCAAGCAAACCGAACAACTGTATCGTACCTTGGGCTTTATCCAAAATAACGGCGTGATGTCGAAATTGCGCAGTCTGTATGCCCGTGCCGAGCTGCGCAAAAACGAATTGAATATCTTGCAGGGTATGCTCAGCACGTTAAGGAAAAAGTGCGGTTAAAAGCAGAGTCAGGCGAATTATGCGGTGCTTGTTGCTGTGATAGACAAAAACATACAAAAATAGTCAGGTTTAAAGTTGACTAAAATAGTCTGGTATGAAAAAATCACCTCATCAAATTATCGTTGAGGAGCAGATATGAAATTGACATCAAAAGGGCGTTACGCCGTGACAGCCATGCTGGATATTGCGCTCAATTCGCAGCGTGGCGAAATCGAGATGCCGATTACATTAGCCGATATTTCCGAACGTCAGCAAATCTCATTATCTTATTTAGAGCAGTTATTTGCCAAATTGCGCCGTTTCGGCTTGGTGAAAAGTGTGCGTGGTCCCGGCGGTGGTTATCTGTTAGGCATGCCGATTGAAAAAATTGCAATCGGTATGATTATTGCGGCGGTGAATGAAAATATCTCGGCAACCAAATGCAAAGGCAAAGGCAATTGTCAGGGCGGAACGACCTGTTTGACCCATTCGCTGTGGGAGCAGTTAAGCGAAGAGATCGAGGAGTTTCTGAACGGGATTACCATTGCCGATTTAGTTAATAAACAGACTCAGCGCAGTGCGTTGAAAAAGCATTTGGATCAGCAACTATCTTTTCAAGTGGTCAACCGCACTTAATCGGTGCGTTTGATAGTGTTAATTTTTCAGGAGTGAAAATGAAATTACCAATTTATTTGGATTATGCAGCGACTTGTCCGGTGGACGAACGCGTTGCGAAAAAAATGATGGAATTTATGACCTATGACGGCATTTTTGGTAATCCGGCGTCGCGTTCGCACCGTTTCGGCTGGCAAGCGGAAGAAGCGGTTGATATTGCGCGTAACCAAATTGCCGATTTAATCGGGGCGGATTCCAGAGAGATCGTGTTCACTTCCGGCGCGACCGAGTCCGATAACTTGGCGATCAAAGGGGCGGCGCATTTTTACCAAACCAAAGGCAAACATATCATCACTTGCAAAACCGAACATAAAGCGGTGTTAGACACTTGCCGCCAGTTAGAACGCGAAGGCTTTGAAGTGACCTATCTCGAGCCGGAAGCCGACGGTTTGATTGATTTGGCGAAATTGGAAGCGGCAATGCGCGATGACACTATTTTAGTGTCGATTATGCATGTGAATAACGAAATCGGCGTGATCCAAGATATCGAGAAAATCGGTGAATTGTGCCGGGCGAAAAAAGTGCTTTTCCATACTGACGCAACCCAAAGCGTCGGCAAAGTGGAGATTGATCTCAGCAAATTAAACGTGGATTTGATGTCATTCTCCGGTCATAAATTATACGGACCAAAAGGAATCGGCGGTTTATATGTGCGGCGTAAACCACGCGTTCGGATTGAAGCCATGATTCACGGCGGCGGACACGAGCGCGGCATGCGCTCGGGCACATTGCCGGTGCACCAAATCGTTGGTATGGGCGAAGCCTATCGTATCTGCAAAGAAGAAATGGCGAGCGAAATCCCACGGATTAAAGCCCTGCGCGATCGTTTATACAACGGCTTGAAAGACATTGAAGAAGTGCATGTAAACGGTTCATTGGAACAGCGTGTTGCCGGCAATCTGAACATCAGCTTCAACTATGTTGAAGGGGAATCGTTAATGATGGCATTGAGCGATATTGCGGTCTCTTCCGGTTCGGCTTGTACCTCGGCCAGCCTTGAGCCGTCGTATGTCTTGCGTGCGTTGGGCTTGAACGATGAATTGGCGCACAGCTCAATCCGTTTCTCAATCGGGCGTTACACCACCGAAGAAGAAGTGGATTACACTATCGAATTAGTGAAAAAAGCAGTAAGCAAACTGCGTGAACTGTCCCCGTTATGGGATATGTTTAAAGAAGGGATTGATTTGAACACAGTGCAGTGGACTGCCCACTAATCGGTTAACAGGAGAAATAAAATGGCATATAGCGAAAAAGTAATCGATCATTATGAGAACCCGCGTAACGTGGGGGCATTCGATAAAAAAGAACAAAATGTCGGCAGCGGCATGGTGGGCGCACCGGCATGCGGCGACGTAATGCAGTTGCAAATCAAAGTGGATGACAACGGTATTATCGAAGACGCGCGTTTCAAAACCTACGGCTGCGGCTCGGCGATTGCCTCCAGCTCGCTGATTACCGAATGGGTGAAAGGCAAATCGTTAGATGAAGCCGGTTCGATCAAAAACAGCCAAATTGCCGAAGAGTTGGAATTGCCGCCGGTGAAAGTTCACTGTTCAATTTTAGCGGAAGATGCAATCAAAGCGGCGATTGCCGATTATAAAGCGAAAAACAATAAATAATGTTTAACCCTGTTGGACTGCGTGCAACAGGGATTTTCTCTATTTGTTACAGTTGTATATTAAGGATTCACCATGGGTGTCAGTTTAACCGAAAGCGCGGCAAATCGCGTGCGTACTTTTCTTGAAAACCGCGGTAAAGGCTTAGGGTTGCGTTTAGGCGTGAAAACCTCAGGTTGTTCCGGACTTGCGTATGTATTGGAGTTCGTTGATGAGATGAACGAAGACGATCAAGTCTTCGAGCAGCATGGCATTAATGTGATTATCGACAGCAAAAGTTTGGTTTATCTGGACGGGACCGAGTTGGATTTTGTCA
This sequence comes from Testudinibacter sp. P80/BLE/0925, assembly GCF_053570785.1. The sequence continues at coordinate 1,936,041 of NZ_CM131636.1, forward strand.
AAGAAGGCTTAAACGAAGGCTTTAAATTTGATAATCCGAATAAAAAAGACGAATGTGGTTGCGGCGAAAGCTTTACCGTGTAAAGTGCGGTCAGACTCAGCAAAATCAATAGGATAAACAATGCAAAACCCGTTTGAACTTTTTGGTATCGCAGTCGGTTTTCAGCTGGATACCGCACTTTTATCGCAACGCTATCTCGACTTGCAAAAACAGTACCACCCCGATAATTTTGCCACCGAATCCGCTGCGCAACAGCTTGCAGCGGTGCAGCAGGCGGCGCAGATTAACGGGGCGTATCAAATCCTGAAAAACCCGATTCGCCGTGCCGAAGCGATTTTACAACTGAATTGGACACAGCCGCTGAATCCGGAAGAAACGGTGAAAGACAACGAATTTTTGCTACAACAATTGCTGTTGCGTGAGGATTTGGAAGCCGCCGCTTGTGGTTGCGATGAAGCGGAAATTGCCGCCTTGCGCGACAAAAGCGAAACCCTGCGCCGACAACAATTACAGGCGATTGAAAACGCCATTCAACATGCCGCATGGGCAGAGCTGAAGCAGCAGATTGACCGCTTAAAATTTATTGAAAAACTGCTGCTGGAAGTGGAACAAATCGAAGATCGCTTATACGGCTAATGTTATACTAGCCGCTGTTTGCAATGCTGATAAGCGAATGCATGCCGCATAAAACCGCACTTCGCTTATTGGCTTTTTACTTTTTACTCTATTCAGATAAAACGGAAACCTAACATGGCATTACTTCAAATTGCCGAACCCGGGCAAAGCGCCGCGCCGCACCAACACCGTTTGGCGGTGGGGATTGATCTGGGCACGACCAATTCGCTGTTGGCAACCGTGCGTAACGGCAGCAGTGAAATTTTAGCCGATGTGGACGGCAATGCCCTGATTCCTTCGGTCGTCAATTATGCGCTCAGCACGCCGCTGGTCGGTTGTGCCGCCTTGGCAAGAGCGGTCAGTGAACCGCAGCAAACCGTGATTTCGGTTAAACGCCTGATTGGACGCAGTTTAGCCGATGTGCGGCAGCGTTATCCCAATTTGCCTTATCGCTTTCAAGCAAGCGAAAACGGCTTACCGCTCATCGAAACCGCACAGGGCAATTTCAGTCCGGTGCAAATTTCCGCCGATATTCTTAGAAAACTCAATCATTTGGCGGAAGCCCGTTTGGGCGGCGAACTGTCGGGCGCGGTGATTACCGTGCCGGCGTATTTTGACGACGCACAACGCCAATCGACCAAAGACGCGGCGCGTTTGGCCGGACTGCAAGTGTTGCGTTTGCTAAACGAACCGACTGCGGCGGCGATTGCCTACGGTTTGGATTCCGGACAAGAGGGCGTGATTGCGGTCTATGATTTGGGCGGCGGCACCTTTGATATTTCGATTTTGCGTCTGTCCAAAGGCGTGTTCGAAGTGCTCGCCACCGGTGGCGACACCGCACTTGGCGGCGATGATTTCGATCATCTGCTGGCGGGCTGGATCGAACAACAATCGGGCATTGCTGCCGCCAATAGCATTGAACGCCGTCAGCTATTGGAAACCGCCATTGCGACTAAAGTACAATTAAGCGTGGAAAGTGCGGTGCCAGTGCAGTTCAAAGATTGGCAGGGCGAAATCAACCGTGCGCAGTTTGATCAGTTAATTCAACCGTTGGTGAAACGTTCATTAATGGCGTGCCGCCGCGTGTTGAAAGACGCACAAGTCAGCCCGGAAGAGGTGTTGCAGGTGGTGATGGTCGGCGGTTCGACCCGAGTACCGTTAATCCGCGAACAAGTGGGCGAATTTTTCGGTAAAACGCCGTTGACCTCGATCGACCCGGATAAAGTGGTGGCGTTAGGCGCAGCGATTCAAGCGGATATTTTGGTCGGCAATAAAGCCGATACCGATATGTTATTGCTCGATGTGACGCCGTTATCCTTAGGGATTGAAACCATGGGCGGGTTGGTGGAAAAAATCATTCCACGCAACACTACTATTCCGGCGGCGCGTGCGCAAGAGTTTACCACCTTCAAAGACGGACAAACCGCGATGACAGTGCATATTGTGCAGGGCGAACGCGAAATGGTGGCGGACTGCCGCTCACTTGCCCGTTTCACCCTGCGCGGCATTCCGCCGATGGTCGCCGGGGCGGCGCATATTCGCGTGACCTATCAAGTCGATGCCGACGGTTTGCTCAGCGTCACGGCAATGGAAAAATCGACCAAAGTGCAAGCCTCGATTCAGGTGAAACCGTCTTACGGTTTAAGTGATGATGAAATTCGCAATATGATCCACGCTTCGATTGAAAATGCGGAACAGGATATGCAGGCGCGCCGTTTGGCGGAACAGCAAGTGGAAGCCAAACGGGTGATTGAAGGCGTAGAAGAGGCATTAAAATTAGATCGCGAATTATTAAATACGCAAGAATTGGGCGCAATCACCGCGCAAATCGAGCAGTTGCGCGCCTTAATCAGCGGCACAGACAGCGACGCGATTAAACACGGAATTAAACAACTTGATGTGGTCACCCGCGAATTTGCCGCGCGCCGTATGGATAAATCGGTGCGCAGCGTGCTGCAAGGGCACAGTATCAGCGAAATTGAAAACAGTTAAAAACGAATTTACAAGGATTTAGATATGCCAAAGTTAATTTTTCTCCCGAATGAAACCTATTGCCCGGAAGGCATGGTGGTTGACGCCGCCAAAGGCGAAAGTATTTTAGATGCGGCGCTGAACGCCGGTATCGAAATCGATCACGCCTGCGAAAAATCCTGTGCCTGCACCACTTGCCATGTGGTGGTGCGCGAAGGTTTCGACTCCCTCAATGAAAGCAGCGATTTGGAAGAAGATATGTTGGATAAAGCTTGGGGCTTGGAAATGGAAAGCCGTTTAAGCTGCCAAGCGGTGGTGGGCGACGAAGATCTGGTGATCGACATTCCACGTTACACCATCAACCACGCCCGCGAAGATCATTAGTCAAGCAGAGGAATAAGCATATGAAGTGGCAAGATTCGCAACAAATCGCTTGGGCGTTATACGATCGCTATCCTGATGTCGATCCTAAAACCGTCCGTTTCACCGATATGCACGCTTGGATTTGCAATCTGCACGGTTTCGACGACGACCCGCAAAAATCAAATGAAAAAATTCTGGAAGCGATTTTATTGCATTGGCTGGATGAATTTGAGGATTAAGCGGGATTTCGGAAGAATGAAGTGCGGTAGTTGGACGGTTTAATGAAAGGACCGGCTACCGCACTTTTTTAGTTGTTTTATATTTCAACCACTTTGCGCATTTTCGCACTTTCAAAGCATTTTTCTAATAACATTAATACGTTTCGTGCTTGTTCCGCGGTTACAACCAACGGTTCGTTTGTGGTGATCGCGGCATAAATGTTGTCGTAATAAGCGGCATAACTTGCCGCCGGGGATTCGATTTTGCCTTGGAAATGCACGCCGTTAAGCTCGGTATTGAGCGTTCCCCATTGGCTTTCATTTTCCACGTTCCAGTTGCCAACGGGCAAAATCCCCTGTGCTAATTGCGATTCTTGGATATCGGCGACATATTTTAGATAAGAGCCGTTCCGCCCATGTAACGCAATATGCGGACCTTTCTCGCGCGCATATTTTGTGGCGCCGAGTTCTACCTTCAGATTGGGATAATATAGGTAGATTTGAAAATTATCATCGCTTAGCGCGTTTTCATGTTGGTAGCGAATATCGGCAAACAGGGCTTGCGGCATACCTAACAGATCCACGGCATGATCGACTAGATGGACGCCTAAGTCATATACCAAGCCGACGCCTTTTTCACCGGTTTCTTTCCAAACCTTCGGATTTTTATTCGCGCTGTAGCGGTCGAACCGCACTTGATAATCAACAATATCGCCGATGAGCCGGTTATCAATAATCTTTTTCACCGCCAAAAAGCCGCTGTCCCAACGGCGATTTTGATAAGGTGAAAGGATCACGCCTTGCTGTTGTGCCAGTTGATCCAGTTCCGCCGCTTCAAATGCGGTTACCGCAATCGGCTTTTCCAATACCACGTGTTTGCCGGCGGCAATCGCTTGTTTGGCAAAGTCGTAGTGGGTTAAGTTCGGGGTGCAGATCACAATCAAATCAATCTCGTCACTCAGCAGCTCGGAAAATTGATGTACCACGTCCACATCCGGGATTTTTTGCTTGGATTTTTCGCCGCTGCGCTCAAACACTTTTTTGATCTGAAAGTGCGGATCGATTAATAAAAACGGCACATGGAACACCTGCGCCGACATGCCAAAACCGGCGATACCGACATTAATCACCTTAGTCATTTTTCACCTCGTTATTTAATCCGTTCTAAATGTTGTAATAAATCTGCCGTCGGAATGCGCTGAATTTTACGCAAACGCAGCAGGAGAAAAACCGATGCAAAGGTCAGGCTCAGCACGAAGCCGATCCAGAACCCTTCCGCCGCCAGCGCCGGCACGATCCAATCGGTGAGACCGGTGATATAACCCACCGGCATACCAATCATCCAGTAGCATAGTAGCGAAATAATTAAAATCGCCTTGGTGTCTTTATAGGCGCGCAGCGCACCGCCGGCAATGACTTGAATACTGTCCGGAATTTGGTAAGCTGCGGCAAACAATAAGAGGAATGACGCCATGGCAATAACTTGCTGATCAGTAACAAAAATTTGTGCGATTTGCGTGCGGAACAGTAACGTGAGAATGGCGGTTATCATTGCCACAACCAAACCTAAGCCCAGCGCACTAAAGCTGACTTGTTTTGCGCCCTCGATATTTTGTTCGCCCAAACGTTGTCCGACCAAAATCGTGGTTGCCATGGAAATCGAGAGCGGCAACATAAAGATAAACGAGCTGGTCTGTAAGGTGATTTGGTGGCTGGCAACCACATTTGCGCCCAATGGTGAAATCAGCAGCGACACAATGGTAAACAGCGTGACTTCGGCGCATAGGGTCAAGGCAATCGGCACGCCGAGATTGAGCAGTTTGCGTTGGGTATTCCAATCGGGTTTTTCAAATAATTTGGGAAACAGGCGCAGATCGCGTTGGTTTTTAGCGCGATAACAGTAGATCAAAATCATCACCATCATCAGCCAATTCACGATTGCCGTAGCAATGCCACAACCGACCGCACCGAATGCCGGAATACCGAATTTACCGTAAATAAAGATATAATTCAGCGGAATATTCAGCAATAAACCGATAAAGCCGATCACCATTGCCGGTTTGGTTTTTGCCAAGCCATCATTCAAGCCGCGAAAGTTGATCATCAATAAATAAGGCAAGATCCCAAACGCCATTGCTTGCAGATACTGGCTGGCAATGTCGGCGAGCCGCTGCTCCATGCCCATAAAATTGACAATGAAATGGCTGTTATAAATCAAGGCAAAGAGCGGTATTGTGATCAGCAACACAATCCAAATCCCTTGCCGCACTTGGTGCGCAATCCGTTTGCGTTGTCCCGAGCCATTGAGATAAGCGATTGTCGGCGGCAGTGCGAGTAGCAAGCCTTGCCCGAACAAGACTAACGGAAACCAAATCGACGCGCCAATCGAAATTGCCGCCATGTCCGCCGCACTGACACGACCCGCCATAATCGCATCAATCATGCCCATCGAACTTTGCGCGATTTGTGCGACCAAAATCGGTGCGGCAATTTTGATTAATTGGCGCATTTCTAAGCGGTGCTGCGGATCAGTGATAAATTTGAACATAAAGATATTTCTGCTTAATTGGAAAGAAAAGAGCTATAATCTGTGCCGATAAAAATAAACATTATGAGGAAAAGATTATGTTTACCGGCATTATACAGGGTAAAGCCCGAATTGAATCGATCGAAGCAAAAAAAGATTTTAAAACCCATGTTATCAGAATGCCGCCGGATTTGTTGGATGATCTGAAACCGGGCGCGTCGATTGCGCATAACGGTGTGTGTTTGACCGTGACCGAAATTAACGGGGATTTGCTGAGCTTTGATTTAATGCAAGAAACGCTGCGCATTACCAATCTGGGAGAATTACAGGTCGGTGACGAAATCAATGTCGAACGCGCAATGAAAATGAGTGACGAAATCGGCGGACACCTGTTGTCGGGGCATGTTTACAGCATGGCGCTGATCGACGAGATTATTGAAACGGAAAATAACTGTCAAATCTGGTTCAGTCTGCTGCAACCGCACTTGATCAAATATATTCTCACCAAAGGCTATATTGCGATTGATGGTATCAGCTTAACCATTGGGGCAGTCGAAAACGGGCGTTTTTGTGTGAATTTGATTCCGGAAACCTTGCAACGCACGATTATCGGGCAGAAAAAAATCGGCGGTAAAGTCAATCTTGAAATCGACTCGCAAACCCAAGCGTTGGTGGATACGGTGGAGCGGTATTTGGGGGAAAGAGGGTTGTAAGTCAGATAAAAAAGCGCAGCTATGCGCTCCAGGCTGATGACAAAGTCTCTTGCTCGAATCATTTCCCTCCCTCCGTATACGGAGGGAGGTGTCCGAAGGACGGAGGGAGGCATAAAGAATGTTAAAACTGAATATGTTGCATTTTCATATTCCCCCTCTCTCCCCATTTTTCTTGCGAAAAACGGTACTCCCTCCGCATGCGGAGGGAGAGAAGTCAGTTTGTCAGCAATCTCAAGCGCAGCTATGTGCTTCTTTTATGCGCCTAGTCTGCGTAAAATGCGTTGTATTGAAATCCTTTTGTATTGACTTTTACCCGATACAAACCGTTACTGGCGGTGATAAACAACTCGTTTTGCGCTTTTCCGCCTAAGGTGCAATTGGATACGGTTTTGTTAAGCGTAATTTTGGCAATGATTTTACCATCAGGCGTGATAATCAAAATTCCGTCATCGCAGCTGCAATAAATCAAGCCGCTTTCATCAACACAAAAACCGTCGGGAATGCCGGGCGTAATTTCACAGATCGTGCGGCGATTGTGTAAGCGCATACCATCGACATCAAACGCGACCAGATGATGTAAACCGTCTTGGAATTCGACAGCCGACATATCGGCAACATACAAAATTTTTTCATCGGGAGAGAAGAAGAGTCCGTTAGGGCGCATGGTATTGAAGCTGGCTAACCGCACTTTTTGATCTGTAGGATCATAGCAATAGACATAGCAGCCGATGATTTCACTTGCCGCCTGATATCCCTCATTATTACTGAGAATACCGTATGGCGGATCGGTAAACCAAACCGTGCCGTCGGATTTTACCACCAGATCATTCGGTGAATTAAAGTGCCGCCCATCATAGCGATCAACCAGCATGCTGACATTACCCTGTTGATCGGTGTGGCTGATTCCCCTGGCGCCGTGTTGGCAGGTGATCAGCGAACCGTCAGGCAATAACGCGTTGCCATTGGCGAAATCGGACGGTGCACGGAAAACCGACGTTCCTTCTGTTTCCGACCATTTGAACATTCGGTTGCCCTTAACGTCACTGAAAACAACACTATTTTCATGCGGCAGCCAAACCGGCCCTTCCGCCCAAGTCGCCTCAGAGAACAGGCAATCGATTTGTGTTTGCCGATCGAACAAGTCAGAAAATCGGGAATCATAAACTTCAATATTCATAATACCTACCTACTAGATTAAATAGGGAGAGTATTCCTCCCCCGATTTGATTTAGTTAATGCCCCAGATTTTTTTATAGGCATTTTGATAGCCGTTTTGCGGGTCATACATATTTTTATCGCCGCCATCGTAGGCAATATTGTCTTTAGTGACCAAATGTACCGGCGTGACATAGTTAGATGGTTTCTCACCGGAGAAGGCGCGGTTCAATTCATCAACTAACTGCCAGCCATGCAGATTCAATGGTTCGGGCACTGTTGCAATTTGGTGCTCTCCGGCACGGATTCGTTGATAGGCGGTAACCGAACCATCGCCGGCGGAAATGTTATAAGGTGCGGCGTCACCTTTAATGCCGGCCGTGCGGAGTGATGGCGTCATAAAGTCAAAATAGAGATCGTTGATCGCCAAGGTGTATTGGAAATTATCTTGGTATTTTTGCAAGGTACTGAAGGTTAGCCCCGGCATACGGCTTGAGGTATCGGCAAGCGGCGTATCGATAAATTCCAATACCTTGCATTCTTTACATTGTTCGATAGTCTCTTTCATGACATTGGCCTTGCGCAATGCAATTTCATAGAGGGAATCAGTTAAGATCACGGCTTGTGCTTTACCGTCTGATTTCGCCACGGCAAGCAATGCCGAGAGGCGTGCAATTTCATCAGAATCGGAAGTCACATTATAAAAGATGTTATATTTCTCAATCGGACCCGGTTGTGGGGTGGCATGCCATGCAATTAAGGTAATATTTTGCTCATTGGCTTTTTTCAACGGATTGCGGGCGACATTCGGATTCCAGCCGCCGATAACAATTGCGTCTGGTTTTTTGGCAATGGCTTGATTTAACGAAGCTAATTGATTATTAACCGAACCGGCGCCATCCAACACATCAAGCGACCAACCTGCAACATCAGCGGCTTCTTTCATACCGTCCAGTACGCCAAGCACACCGCCGTTCTTCATATCGGAAGCGATAAAGATGACACGTTTGTCTTTTTGTAATGCCGGACCGGTTGTCGGGCCGTCCCACTGTGTTTGCGGCGCTGTCGCAGCTTCTACAATTTGTTTCGCCTGAGTAACGAAAGCGTCTTTTGTTGCAGAGGCACTGGCAAATTGACTGACGGTAAGCAAGCCGCCGGCAAGGGTGGCAATCAGCATTTTTTGAAAAAGAGTTTTCATAACGTTTTCCTCGTAGTTATTGGATAGAGTGTTTATCGGCTGGTTGAGACGGTTTTTCCACATCGGCTTTTTTCTGAATTAATTTTTGGTTGAGTAAGCGTTTGCGTTGGGCATATCCGGCGATCGTGATGGAGAGTAACAGCGTCGCTCCGTTAAATAACGGTTCAACCCAGAAGGCGCCACCGAATTGTTGGATTCCTGAGATTCCGATAGCCAGAATTGCGATTCCGACCACGGTGCCCCACACATTGACACGCCCGGGACGAATGGTGGTGCTGCCTAAAAATGCGCCGACCAACGCCGGTAAAAGATAATCCATGCCGACACTGGCTTGACCGACGCCTTGTTGCGCGGCGATCAATACCCCGGTGAAACCGGTTAATGTGCTGGAGGCGATAAAGGCGACAATGGTGTATTTTTTGATTGAGATCCCGTTTAAACGGGCGGCGGCCGGGTTTCCTCCCACGGCATACATACAACGGCCCACTGCGGTATGTTCGGTGATGAGCCAAAGTACAATGGCAACAATCAACATATAGAGCGCGGAAATAGGAATGCCGAACAGCTCGAAACTGTTCAACTCATAAAACGCCTCGGGCAGATCGCCGACGATTTGGCGACCGCCGGAATGCCACAACGCAACCGCGTACAGCACGGTTCCAGAACCGAGGGTGGCAACAAAGCTGTCAATGTCGGCAAGTGCCACTAAAATACCGTTTAATAATCCATAAAGTGCGGCGATAATCAGGACGGTGATGACCGCCATTTGCCAAGAGAAACCAAATTGCACCTGCAAACTGATGGCTAAAATATGCCAAAGCACAATCCCGAAACCGACGTTTAAGTCGATTTTGCCGACAATCATGGTAATTGTGGCGGCAAGGGCAAGCAGGGCGATTTTCGATTTGGTTTCTAAAATCGCATTCAGCGTTAACATTGAGGCAAAGGTCGGTGTGGCGAGTGAAAAAATAATGACCAACAAAATACATAACCATAATAACCCGTAACGGGTTGCTTGCTGCGAAAACCACGCCGTGAAACCGTCTTGACGTAAGGAGACCGCTTGCTCAAGAGCGGTTGATTTAACTGAAGTTTGCGCCATAATAAATATCCTTATATCGCTGAATGAACGGAAGATGATGAAAAAGAGGTTGGCGTTGCAGAAGAAAGCTGCAATAAATTCGAAAAGGTAATGTCTTCATTGAGCAGTTCACCGACCACGCTGCCGCGGTTGAAAACGATTGCACGGTTACAAAGGTGTGCGATCTCTTCGAAATCGGTAGAAATCACAATCACCGCAACCCCTTGTGCCAAGGCTTTATTGAGCACGTCATAAATTTCGGCGCGGGCGCCGACATCGACACCGGCGGTCGGATCCTCCAGAATCAAGATTGGCGTATTGAGATGCAGCCAACGCGCCATCACAATTTTTTGTTGGTTGCCGCCGGATAATGCGCTGACTTCAATAAACATATTTTTCGGTCGGATATCAAACTGTTGGAATTTAAACCAACTTTGTTTTAACTCTTCCGCCCGATCGTACCAGCGAAGTGCGGTTTTTTGGGTAATAATGGGATTAATAAATAAATTTTCGGTTGTCGTCATCGACATCACCAAACTTTCATGGGGGCGATCCCCCGCTACCAAGGAAATACCATGTTGAATAGCGTCTTTTGGCGAGTGCGGCGTATAGTTTTGGTTAAGCAATCGAATATTGCCTTGTTCCAAGTCGCGTAATCCGAATAATAACCGTCCGATCTCTTCTTGTCCGGCACCGCGTAAACCGGCAAGCGCGATCATTTCGCCTTTATGCAACGCGAAGGAAACCGGTCCGGTGTCACCGACAGTCACATCCGTGAGTTTGAGCACTTCTTCACTATGCAGCGGTAACGGCATACGCTGATGGTGGCGCGTTTCTTCGCCGACGATCACTTTCACCAATTCTTTTACCGAATAGTTTCGGGTTGCCCCTTCAGCCACCGGAAAACCGTCACGCATAACATAAATACGGTCGGAAATCTCGATGACTTCATCTAAGCGGTGGGTGACGTAAATCATGCCAACCCCTTTTTCTTTCAGGGTTTGTAATACCGAAAACAGATGTTTTACGTCACTGGCGGGCAGAGACGCGGTCGGTTCGTCTAAAATCAGAATTTTGGCATTCACCGCAATTGCCCGGGCAATTGCCAGTAAGGCTTTTTCTGTGCGCGACAGATCAAAAACACGTGTGTCCGGATCGAGCCGAATCCCGACGGATTTCAGCGCTTGTTCCGCCTGTGACCGCACTTTGCGCCAATTCACCATGTTAAAGCGTTTTGGAAACCCCATCACGAAAGCCATATTTTCGGCGACCGTCATCCATTCGATTAATCCGAGATCTTGGTGGATGAAGGAGATAGGTTGTTGGGTATCGGTTTTGAGGGAGAGGGCGGAATGAATCGGCTTGCCTTCAAAGAGGATCTTCCCGTTATCATAGGGATAAATACCGGCTAATATTTTAATCAGTGTTGATTTTCCCGCGCCGTTTTCACCGAGCAAGGCAACGATTTCCCCGGGATAAATATCAAGACTGACATCGTTGACGGCAATATTACCGCCAAAACGCTTGATGATATGCTGCATACTGAGAATGGGATTTTTAGGAGAGTTGTCAGGCATAAAAGTTCCTTTTTAGAAAATAAATAGGAAAAACCGGTCTATGTCTTGTTCGATATTTTTCACATTATGAAATAATATTTTGATATTTGAAATTGTAAAATTTCTGTTTTGTGAGCACGGTCAAGCTTATATAAATTGACATCGCCGGTGTGATCTTACCGAATGGAATTTGTTTAATGCGTAATAAGTTGATTATGCGGAAAAAATTCCGCATTCGGATCAAATTTGTCGAGTCGAGCCAAGCTCAAGAGAGATCGTATTGGCGGTATGTTTGAGAGAAGTTAGCAGCGTATTTTTGCCCAATTGATTTAATCGTGCGGTTGAAAGTGAAATCGAAACCGAATAAATCACTTTGCCGTGGACATCAAAAATCGGGCAGGCGATACAGCTGACGCCCAATTCGTTTTCTTCCGCATCCATGGCATAGCCGTGTTGGCGGATTTGTGCCAGTTCTTGTTCCATGCCTTGCAAAGTAGTGATGGTGTTGCAGGTTAACTGTTGAATGTTTTTTTGGTTGCTGCGCCAATAACGCGGCAGATAGTCGGCTTGATCATATGCCATAAAGATTTTTCCCATGGCAGAGCAATAAAGTTGCAGGTGTTGCCCGATATAAGAACGGGTGCGCATCATGCCGCTGGTCGGTTCTAATTTGTAGATCATAATGGCGTGTCCGTTTTCACGCATTGAAAAATTGACCGTTTCTTCGGTGTCCAGATTCAGTTGCTCTAAAAACGGAGAGGCGATATTGATAATATTCATGGAGGCGAGTGTTTTTTGCCCGATAGCCAAACATTTCGTGGTCAAGCGGTAGGTTCCCATGGTATTGGTCGGTTTGACATATCCGCAGGCTTGCAGACTTTGCAGCATTCGGTGCGTGGTGCTTTTATTCAATCCTGAGATTTCGGATAGCTTCGCTAAAGGGCAGCCGTTGGGGAAATTACTCAAGATTTCGAGCAATGACAGTCCTCGAATCAAACTTTGATTGCTGCCGCCTCTTTTTTCTTCTTTTTCAGTATTCTTAATCATATTGTTAGCCTTTATTGGTGTGTAACGCCATTATTCCCCTTTATGCTTGCGTAACGCAATGCCTTATCTTTTGAAAATGAGATAAGGATCACAATATTGGGAATTATTTTTAACATATTGATTTATAAATAAATTTATTTGGAATTAAATTTGCTTAATTTTTTAAAATAATACAATATGTGAAATATCATTTCACAATATGAAATTTAAATGGCAAAGAGGTTTAACATGCGAGTAAGTTATAACGACTTAAAACAAGAATTCAAACGTGTCCTGTTGGCGCGCGGAGTGGTTGAAGAAACGGCGGAGTCGTGCGCGGCATTGTTTGCCGATACCACGCAAGCGGGGGCGTATTCTCACGGGGTAAACCGTTTCCCGCGCTTTATCCAACAACTGGAAAATGGCGATATCGATCCGACGGCAGTGCCGAGCAAGGTGTTGTCATTGGGCGCAATTGAACAATGGGACGCCCACCAAGCAATCGGTAACCTCACCGCAAAAGACATGATGGATCGCGCAATGGTATTGGCGGATCAGCACGGGATTGGGGTGGTCGCATTGAAAAACGCCAATCACTGGATGCGCGGCGGCGGCTACGGCTGGCAAGCGGCGGAAAAAGGCTATATCGGCATTTGTTGGACCAATGCATTGGCGGTGATGCCGCCGTGGGGCGCGAAAGAGTGTCGTATCGGAACGAATCCGTTGATTATCGCCATTCCAAGCAACCCGATCACCATGGTGGATATGTCTTGCTCGATGTATTCCTACGGCATGTTGGAAGTCAATCGTCTTGCGGGTCGCCAAACCTTTGTTGATGCCGGCTTTGATGATGACGGCAATTTGACCAAAGATCCGGCGACAGTCGAGAAAAACCGCCGCCTATTGCCAATGGGCTATTGGAAAGGCTCCGGTTTATCGATTGTGTTGGATATGATCGCCACCTTATTGTCGAACGGGTTGTCGGTTGCGGAAGTCACCGAAGAAAAAGATGATGAATACTGTGTTTCTCAGGTGTTTATTGCGATTGAAATTGATCGTTTGATCGACGGCAAAACCAAAGATGAAAAACTGCAACGGATTATGGATTATGTCAAAACGGCGGAACGTGCCGATCCGAATGTGGAAGTGCGCTTGCCGGGACATGAGTTCACCACCATTCTGGCGGATAACCAAGCCAACGGCATTCCGGTTGACGATACGGTTTGGGCTAAATTGAAATCATTGTAGTCATGAGGTAACAGCATGTTTTTCGGTCATCTTTCTAATTTTGAGGCAAAACACTATCCAAGTGCGGTACAAACCGCACTTGAATACCTCAAAAATACCGATTTCAACCGACTGGCGGCAGGGCGCTATCCGATCAAAGGCGATCTGATCTATGCACAAGTGCTGGATTTGGAAACACAACCAAAATCGACGATCCTGCCTGAAGTTCACCGCAATTATCTTGATGTGCAATATCTGCATGCCGGTTATGAACGGATCGGCGTGGCGATCGATTTGGGCAATAACCCGATTGCAAAAGCTTATGATCCGGCACGCGATATTTTATTTTACCAAAGCGTTGCCGATGAATCCGAACTGATCATGCGCCCGGGCAATTTTGCCGTATTTTTTCCAAGCGATGTGCACCGTCCGGCGTGTCTTGACGGCGAAAGCGGCAAGATCCGTAAAGTCGTGGTGAAAATTGCGGTCGGTGAACTGTAACAACATGAGATTTGGGGGTTCGCATGAATCGAATTATTTCTTATACCAGTAAGGTGTTGGAAGTTTTAGTGGTGTCAATGTTGGCGGTCATGGCGTGCATGGTCTTTACCAACGTTGTTTTAAGATATGCGGGTAATACCAGTATCACCATTGCCGAAGAATTATCGCGTTATCTGTTTGTTTGGGTCACGTTTTTGGGGGCGATTTTGATGTTTAAAGAAAACGGGCATGTGAGAGTGACGGTTCTGCCCGACAAACTCTCTCCGTTAAAACGAAAGATTTTGTCTCTTTTTACCGACGGCGTCATGTTGTATTGCTGCTATCTGATTTTTATCGGCAGTTATGCGCAAATGGAATTGAACATGAGCAATTATGCGCCGATTTCCGGCATTCCGACCGGGGTAAACTTTTTGGCGAGTGTGATTATGAGTGCACTGATTGGCGTCTTGTTGCTGGTTCGTTTGGCAAGCACGGCAATCCAGCTTAAACAAGGAGAATTATCATGACGATTGTTATTTTTCTCGGTGTTTTGTTAGGCTCGATTGCATTGGGTATTCCGGTCGCGTTCTCTTTGATTGTTTGTGCCGTTGCCTTGATGTTCCATTTGGATCTGTTTGACGCGCAAATTTTGGCGCAGAATTTGGTGAGTGGCGCCGATAGTTTTTCATTACTGGCAATTCCGTTCTTTATTCTTGCCGGTGAAATTATGAATGTCGGCGGTTTATCAAAACGGATCATTGATTTGCCGATGAAACTGGTCGGGCATAAACGCGGCGGCTTGGGCTTTGTGGCGATTATCGCGGCGATGATTATGGCGAGTTTGTCCGGTTCGGCGGTGGCGGATACCGCAGCGGTTGCCGCAATGTTAATCCCAATGATGAAAACCACCGGCTATCCGGTCGAGCGTTCCGCCGGTTTAATCGGCGCGGCGGGGATTATCGCACCGATTATTCCCCCGTCAATTCCGTTTATTATCTTCGGGGTCGCCAGTGGCGTTTCCATCACCAAACTGTTTATGGCTGGGATTTTCCCCGGAATTCTGATGGGGGTTTGTTTAGCCGCATTATGGGCTTGGCAGTCAAAACGGTTGAATTTGATGACTTTTTCTAAAGCGACCAAGCAAGAATTGTGCATTTCGTTTAAAAACAGCGTGTGGGCATTATTGCTGCCGGTCATCATCATCGGCGGATTCCGCTTAGGCATTTTTACCCCGACTGAAGCCGGGGCAGTGGCGGCATTTTATGCGCTTTTAGTGTCGATGTTTATTTACCGTGAGTTAAAAATCACACAATTGTACGGCGTGTTATTGGCGGCGGGAAAAACCACCGCGGTGGTAATGTTACTGGTGGCGGCGGCGCAAGTGTCGGGCTGGCTGATCACGGTTGCCGAGTTGCCACAGATGATCACCGAGCTGTTAGAGCCGTTAATCGACTCGCCGACTTTGTTGCTGATTGTGATTATGATGGCGGTGTTCGTCATCGGTATGGTGATGGATTTGACCCCGACCGTGCTGATTTTAACCCCGGTATTAATGCCGTTGGTGGAAGAAGCGGGAATTGATCCGGTCTATTTTGGGGTGTTGTTCATTTTAAATACCTCAATCGGGTTGATTACGCCGCCGATTGGCAACGTATTGAATGTGATCACCGGCGTTTCCAAACTGCCGTTTGATCAAGCCGCAAAAGGTATTCTGCCGTACTTATTCATGTTACTGGCATTACTCTTTGTCTTTATTTTCTTCCCGGCATTAATTTTAACCCCGTTAAGTTGGTTACAACCTTAACGCTTACTTTCACTTTTAGGAGAACAATATGAAAAAATTAACCGCACTTTTAACCGGTTTGACGCTGGTTGCCGCGACTATGACAGCGCAAGCTGCGACCTCATTACGTTTTGGCTATGAAGCGCCGCGTAGCGATACGCAACATGCCGCGGCGAAAAAATTTGATGAGTTACTAAAAGAAAAAACCAAAGGCGAACTGAAATTATCGCTGTTCCCGGACAGCACCTTAGGCAATGCGCAAACCATGATCAGCGCTGTGCGCGGCGGAACAATCGATATCGAAATGTCCGGTTCGCCGAATTTCAGCGGCTTGGTTTCCAACTTGAATGTGATCGACATTCCGTTTATTTTCCGTGACAAAGCGCACGCCTACCGTGTGTTGGACGGCGAAATCGGACAAGGCTTATTGAAAGAGTTGGAAGAAAAAGATCTGAAAGGCTTGGCATTCTGGGAAGTCGGCTTCCGTTCGATCACCAACTCGAAACACCCGGTTAATACGCCTGATGATGTCAAAGGCTTAAAAATCCGGACTAACCAAAATCCGATGTACGTTGAAGCGTTTAAATTGTTAGGTGCTAATCCGGTGCCAATGCCGTTGTCCGAGCTTTATACCGCACTTGAAACCCGTGCGGTTGACGCGCAAGAGCACCCGATCGGTATCGTGTGGTCAACCAAACTGTACGAAGTACAAAAACATTTGAGTTTGACCAATCATGGTTACACGCCGCTATTGGTAGTGATGAACAAGAAGAAATTCGACGCGTTCTCACCGGAAGTGCAGCAAGCGATCTTAGCGGCGGCGAAAGAAGCCGGGGCTTATCAGCGGGAGTTGAATGCCGCCAACGAAGCGGATATTCTGGATAAATTCCGTAAAGCCGGTATGGAAATTGTTGAGCATGTGGATACCAAACCGTTCCGTGATATTGTAGAACAGCCGGTTCGTCAATATTTCATTGAACGCAATGGCGACACCTTGATCAAACAAGTTGACGCCTTAGCGGAATAATCTGTTTATCGGCAGGTTATGTTTCGACATAGCCTGCTTTTTATACAGTGGGTTATTATTTGGAAATAATTTGATGATTCAAACAATAATCTATTGAATATTAGTCTATTAAATATTTAAGCAGTAAGGGAAAAATATGGATTTTTGGTTGGGAATCGATTGCGGCGGCACGTTTATCAAAGCGGCGATTTATGATAGCAAAGGCAAAGAATACGGCAATTTTCGCCAGAATTTAACCATTATCAATGCGAAACCGGGCTGGGCGGAGCGTGATCTGACCGCACTTTGGGCAGCTTGTGCCGAGGTGATTGCCGGGGCGGTTCAAGCGGCGAATATTGCGGCGGAAGCGATTAAAGGCGTGGGCATATCCGCGCAAGGCAAAGGATTATATTTATTAGACAAACAAAAACAACCGCTAGGCTACGGCATTATTTCTGCCGATCAACGTGCATTAGAGATTGTGAAACAGTGGCAGGCGGACGGGATTCCGCAAACCTTATATCCTTTAACCCGACAAACTTTGTGGACAGGACATCCGGTCTCGATTTTGCGTTGGTTAAAAGAACATGAGCCTGAGCGTTACGCACAAATCGGCAGCGTGTTGATGACGCACGATTATTTGCGTTTCTGCCTGACCGGCGAAATTGCCTGCGAAGAAACCAATATTTCCGAATCCAATTTATATAATATGCAGACAGGGGAGTATGATCCGCACTTAGCCGAGTTGTTGGGCATTGAAGAAATGATGTCGGCATTGCCACCGATAATCGGTTCATCGCAAATTGCCGGTTATATTACCGAACAAGCGGCAAAACAGACGGGCTTAAAAGCCGGCACGGCGGTGGTCGGCGGGCTGTTTGATGTGGTGTCAACCGCACTTTGCGCCGGTTTGGACGATGAAAGCAAACTGAATGCGGTGCTCGGCACTTGGTCTGTGGTGAGCGGCATTACCGATCATATTGATGATTCGCAAGCATTGCCTTTTGTTTATGGACGGCATGCGCAACAAGGCGAGTTTATTGTACATGAAGCCAGCCCGACGTCGGCGGCGAATTTGGAATGGTTTACCAAGCAGTGGAATATCAATGATTACAATGCCATTAACCAAGCGGTCGCCGCCTTGCCAAAAGCGCAAAGCAGCGTGCTGTTCGTGCCGTTTTTGTATGGTTCGAATGCCGGTTTAGGCATGCAAGCCGGGTTTTACGGGCTGCAATCGCTGCATACGCAAGATCACTTATGGCAAGCGATTTATGAAGGGGTTATTTTCAGTTTGGCATACCATTTGGAACGAATGCTACAGCGTTTTCCCAACACCTCCATCATCCGAGTAACCGGCGGTCCGGCGCGTTCGCCGGTCTGGATGCAAATGCTGGCGGATTTAACCGGCTTGCCGATTGAAATTCCACAAATTGAAGAGACCGGCTGTTTGGGGGCGGCATTGATGGCGATGGTCGGTAATCAGGTCTTTAGCGACAGCAAGCAAGCGCAACACGTTGTCAGCGCGCAAATGAAACGGATTGAACCTGATCCGACAGTCTATGATAAATATCAAAATAAATATAAAAAATATAAATTATTGCTTGAAAGTCTGCAGCATTTTAATAATCATTGTTATGATTGAATTTGATATTTTATGATTTATTTTGATTTTCACAGTAAAAGAGGTAATGAATGAGAAAACATAAATTGGGTATCTATGAAAAAGCCTTGCCCAAAAATTTAAGTTGGCAGGATCGCTTGTCGATTGCCAAAAGCTGCGGGTTTGATTTTGTTGAGATTTCAATTGATGAAAGCGATGAGCGGCTGGCACGTTTGGATTGGAGCAAAGCGGAGCGTCTGGAGATTGTACAAGCCATCTTAGAAACCGGCATTACCATTCCGTCGATGTGCTTATCCGGACACCGCCGTTTCCCGTTTGGCAGCCACGATGAAAAAGTGCGGTCCGAAGCCTATGCGATAATGGAAAAAGCGATTCAACTGGCGAGTGATATCGGCATTCGCACCATTCAGTTGGCGGGCTATGATGTGTATTACGAAGAGCAAGACGAGGGCACGTTACAACGTTTTAGCGAAGGCATGCAGTGGGCGGTAGAGAAAGCGGCGAGCGCGCAAGTGATGTTGGCGGTCGAAATTATGGACACGCCGTTTATGAATTCGATCAGCAAATGGAAACAATGGGATCAACTGTTAGCCTCACCTTGGTTCACGGTTTATCCGGACGTCGGCAATCTGTCCGCTTGGGGCAATGATGTCACGAAAGAGCTGGAGTTGGGCATTGATCGTATCGCCGCAATTCACTTAAAAGACACTTACGCCGTAACCGACACCTGCAAGGGGCAGTTCCGTGATGTGCCGTTCGGCGAAGGTTGCGTGGATTTTGTCAAGGTGTTCGAAACCTTGCGACGTTTGAATTATCGCGGCGCTTTCCTCATTGAAATGTGGACGGAAAAATCGGACGAGCCGATTATGGAAATTATCAACGCACGCCGCTGGATTGAAACTAAAATGAAAGAAGGGAATTTCGTATGTTAAAAAAATTGAAACAACAGGTTTTTGAAGCGAATTTGGATTTGCCGAAATATG
Source organism: Testudinibacter sp. P80/BLE/0925 (assembly GCF_053570785.1). Next base: position 1,955,564 of record NZ_CM131636.1, read on the forward strand.
GACTGGTGACATTTACTTGGGGCAATGTCAGCGGTATTGATCGGGAAAAAGGCTTGGTGGTCATCAAACCGTCCGGTGTCGAATATGATGTGATGACGGCGGACGATATGGTGGTGGTTGATCTGCATAGCGGGGAAGTGGTTGAAGGCAGGAAAAAACCGTCTTCCGATACCCCGACCCATTTGGAATTATACCGTCAATTCCCGGACATCGGCGGGATTGTGCATACCCATTCCCGCCATGCGACCACTTGGGCGCAGGCAGGGCATGATTTGGCGGCATTAGGCACGACTCATGCGGACTATTTTTACGGTTCCATTCCTTGCACCCGTTTGATGACCGACGAAGAGATTCAAGGGGAATATGAGCTGGAAACGGGGAAAGTGATTGTCGAGACGTTTGCGACCCGTGGTATCAAAGCCAAAGATATTCCGGCGGTGTTGGTTCATTCGCACGGGCCTTTTGCTTGGGGCGGCGATCCGCACAATGCGGTGCACAATGCCGTGGTGCTGGAAGAAATTGCCTATATGAATCTGTTTACTTATCAGCTGAACCCAACTGCGGAGAGTATGCAGCAAACCTTGTTGGATAAGCATTACCTGCGTAAACACGGCAAAAATGCTTATTACGGGCAGTAAGAATCATGCATTGATAATTCACATCTAACCATGACCGCACTTTGTTTTGAAGCAAGTGCGGTTATTTTTTATGCGCTATCAATTGAATTTATAATTTACGGCTTATATAATGGTTTGTGCATATAAAGGGGAAAGAGGCTAGATGGGGAGTGTGAATAAGTGGAAGGTGCTCGTCACAGAGCGTTTTGATATTTGGTTGAGTGAGCAAGATGAAAGTACAAGAGAATCGGTGTTATCCGCATTGAATAACTTGCGGACTTATGGACATAAATTATCGCGTCCCTACGCGGATACCTTGAAAGAATCACGATATTCCAATATGAAAGAATTGCGAATTCAGCATCAAGGTAAACCACTACGCGCATTTTTTGCATTTGATCCACTTCGTCAGGCGATCGTATTATGTGCAGGCGATAAAAGTAACGACAAACGTTTTTATGAAAAAATGATCCGTATCGCAGATGATGAATTTGCAGCATATTTAATGACTTTGGAGAAATAAATGAGCAAATTAACGACATTAGATGAATTGATTGCGAGACAATCTCCTGAATCACAAAAACGCATTCAGGAAATGACAGAGGAACTGGTTCTTGAAACTGGACTGGCAATGTTGCGTGAAGAGCTTCAACTGTCACAGAAAGTGCTGGCTGATAATTTAGGGATTTCTCAACCTGCAATCACGCAAATTGAGCAACGTGGCAATGAATTAAAATTATCAACTTTGAAACGCTATATTGAAACGATGGGAGGGAAATTGAGCCTTGCGGTCGAAATGCCGACAGGGAATAGCCATATTTTCCGCATTTGAGTTTTTCATTCAATAAATCAATAAGGTGGACTATGATAGCCCACCTGACTTTTTGTCGATATTATAGGAAAGAGCGGTACGGTAGTTCCGGCTCGTCAGTAAAAATATCATCAAAACCGCGCCAGTGTTGGAAGTACATTTTGGCTTTATCGGTCGGGAAGGTATATTTGCCGCCGACTTGCCAGAAGAACGGCGCGAATTGATAGCCCAAACGATCCTTTTTCATCTTCCATAACACTTCGATTTCACGCGGATCGCTTTGGAAATTTGACCAAATATCGTGGTGAATCGGAATCACTACTTGGGTATTCAAACATTCGGCGGCACGCAAAATATCGGAGGAAGTCATTTTATCGGTTACGCCGCGCGGGTTTTCACCGTAAGACATTAACGCCACATCAATTTTATAGTCGTTGCCGTGTTTGGCGTAATAGTTAGAATAGTGGGAGTCGCCGGAGTGATATAAGTTGCCGCCGTCGGTTTCAAACAAGTAGTTCACGGCGCGTTCGTCCATGCTGTCGAGAATGCTTTTATCTGTTGACGAGACGCCTTGCGGCAGGGTGACAAGTGCGGTTCGGTCAAAGGCGTCCAACACCCGCACTTTGACATCGCCGACCTCAATCACATCGCCGACTTTAGCGGTGATACAGCGCTCTGCAGGCACGCCCCATTTTGTCCACAAATCGACACAGGCTTTAGGGCCGATAAATTTCACTTTGTCGCTGCAATTTTGCAACACCGCGGCGGCTACATTCGGATCGATGTGATCGGCGTGATCATGGGTTGCCATCACCGCATCAATTTCTTTGATCGCAAACGGATCCAACACGAAAACCGAGGTGCGCAAGTTCGGCTGCAAATTACGCACGCCGCCCATCCGCATCATTTGGTGTTGCTTATTCATGAAGGGATTTTTGCCGCTGCGTTTGCCGGTGCCGCACCAGAAATCGACGGAAATATTGGTATTGCCGGCGGTTTTCAACCAAATTCCGGTACAGCCCAACCACCACATGGCAAATGTGCCTTTTTGCACTTGCTCCTGTTCGATTTGCTCGTTCAACCACGTTCCCCATTCGGGAAAGGTGCTTAAAATCCATGATTCGCGAGTGATTTCATTAACTTTGCTCATAATAGTTACCTTTTTTTAGATTAACGAACTGTTGATATGACTCGCTATCACGGAATTGATTACACCAAAATCACTTCAACGCCTTTATTGCGCAGCGCCGAAATAATCGCTGGATCGGCATCTTTGCCGGTAATAACGATGTCCAAATTTTCTGCCGGGGAGAACAATGTGCCTATTCGCTGTCCGACTTTCGAGCTATCGACTAAAGCCACCACCTTATTGACATGGTTCAGCATTTTTTGCTCGACCATGGCGGAAAGCAAATCGACTTTAAATAGCCCTTCTTCACTCAAACCGCTGCCACTGGTGAACATATAATGCCCCGCATAGTAGGTGTCGGCTTTTTGATCCGTAGTTAAAAACAGATTTCTCTCTTTGTAATATTGACCGCCCAGCACGACCAAATTTTCATGTTGTTGTTCGATCAAATAATTTAACAGCGGAAAATAGTTTGTTATCACTTGTACGGATTTTCCGCAGATTTCTTGTCCCAACATAAATGCGGTTGAACCGCAATTAATCACAATACTGTCGCCGTTTTTGCAAATTTTTGCCGCCTGTTTTGCAATGCGCGCTTTTTCGTCATAATTCGCAGTTTCATAAATAGTCAACGGCGACCAGTTATTATTTTTATTCTCTTCACACGGGTATGCCCCATTACGGACTTTTTTCAGTTTTCCCTGTGTATCTAATTTGGTGATGTCACGTCGAGCGGTCGCCGGTGAAATGCCAAAGGTGTTCACAATTTCGGTAACTGTGATTGAACCTTGCTGTTGCAACAGCTCTAATAATGCATTTTGTCTTTTTAATTCCGTCATAAAAACCTCACAATGATTATGTGTGATTTTTTATTAATATAACAAATCACACATATGATTATCAATGATTTTTTAATCAAAACAACTCAAATATTGATTATTTATTAGTATCAAATTGATTTATAAATTAAAAATAAATTTGAACTTAACTTGCATGTGTTTTTAAATGTGTTAAGGACTAAAAAAATTTAGATCTAGCTCACATAAAATCAAAAATGATCTTCATTTAATCATAATAAATGACCTATTATGTGTTCCGAAATCGTATATATGACCAAAGTGCGGTATTTATCGATTTAAACACAAAAATATTATCATTTTTGCTCACAATCCTATCACCTCTATGGAGTGAATTATGGAAACACTATATAACATATTTTACATATTCTATAGCCAAGTTATGACAAAAGCCCCATTATTGTTGGGTTTGGTAACGTGTATCGGCTATATTCTTTTGCGTAAAGATACGACGACGGTATTAAAAGGCACCATCAAAACCATTGTTGGTTTCATGTTGGTGCAAGTCGGTGCTTCTACTTTGGTTAGCGGTTTCAAACCGGTGATTGAAAAATTATCCGAGTATCATCATTTGACCGGCTCGGTGATTGATCCTTATACCAGTATGATGGCGACCATGGAAACCATGGGCGATGATTACTCTTGGGTCGGTTATGCGGTGTTATTGGCATTGGCGCTGAATATTTTGTTGGTGGTATTCCGCCGTTTTACCGGCATTCGCACCATTATGCTCACCGGGCACATCATGTTCCAACAGGCGGGGTTGGTTGCCGTATTCTATTTGGTGATTGGTGCCTCAATGTGGGAAACCATTATTTATACGGCGATTTTGATGGCGCTTTATTGGAGTATCTCATCGAATATCATGTATAAAGCCACACAAGCCGTGACCGGCGGCGCCGGCTTTTCTATCGGACACCAACAGCAATTCGCCTCGTGGATTGCGACCAAAATCGCCCCGAAATTGGGCGATAAAAATGATTCGGTGGATAATTTGAAATTGCCGAAATGGCTGCATATCTTCCATGACAGCATTTCTGCCACCGCGATTGTGATGACCGTATTCTTCGGCATTATTTTGCTTTCGTTTGGCTTGGATAATCTACAGGCAATGGCGGGTAAGACCCACTGGACGATTTATATTTTGGAAACCGGGTTGAAATTTGCCGTGGCAATCCAAGTGATCGTTGCCGGGGTGCGCATGTTCGTTGCCGAGCTTTCCGAAGCGTTCAAAGGGGTTTCCGAACGGATTATTCCGAATGCGGTGTTGGCAATTGATTGTGCCGCGATTTATGCTTATTCCCCGAATGCGATGGTATTCGGCTTTATGTGGGGCGCAATCGGTCAGTTTGTGGCGGTAATCGGTTTGTTGATGTTCAGCTCGCCGATCATGATTATTCCGGGCTTTATTCCAATGTTCTTCTCGAATGCGACCATCGGGGTATTTGCCAACCATTTCGGCGGTTGGAAGTCGGTGATGAAAATCTGTTTCGTGATGGGGATCATCGAAGTCTTGGGGTCGGCATGGGCGATTCAAATTTTTGCCGATAACGGCACCGCTTTTAACGGCTGGATGGGCATGGCGGACTGGGCATTGGTATTCCCGCCGATCTTACAAGGGTTGAATAGCATTCCTTTGTTCTTCTTTGCGATTATCGCTGCTGCCATGGTCTATATGGCATATGCGTCCAAAAAATTGCGTGCCGATGAAGCCGCTGCCGCTGCCGCGGGCAAAACGCTGGATCAAATGGACGGTTACGGTGTGGATGAATCCATTATGGAAGATGAGGATGAAAGTGCGGTTGACGACAGGTTGAGTGAAATCAAACCGGTGCGGGTGTTGGCAGTGTGCGGCAACGGGCAAGGTTCCTCCATGATGATGAAAATGAAAATCGGCGCTTATCTGGATAAAAAAGGCATTCCGAATATTATGGATTCCTGCGCGATTTCCGATTATAAATCCAAGTTAAGCAGCACCGACATTATCGTTTCCTCGAAACATTTGGCGGGTGAAATGCAAGTATCGGAAGGCAAGTTTATCCTTGGAGTGCAAAATATGCTGAATCCGAATTCGTTTGGCGATGAATTGATTGCCATTATCCAGCAACATTTCGGCAAAAACTAATGAGAATCCGATTCCGGTAGTGGCTTTCACTACCGGAAGCCTGAAGGGAGAGTAAGAGATGAATTTAAAACAGTCACTGATTGAGAATAATTCGATCAAATTGAACCAACACGCGGGTAATTGGCGGGAAGCGATAAAAATCGGCACCGATATGCTGGTGGCTTCCGGTGCGGTTGAGCCGCGTTATTATGACGCAATCGTACAGAGTATCAATGAATTAGGTCCTTATATCATTCTTGCGCCGGGTTTGGCAATGCCGCACGCAAGACCAGAGGACGGCGTGAATAAAACGGCATTTGCGTTGGTGACTTTGGCGGAACCGATCGTGTTTGAAGGCGAAGAAACACCGGTGGATATATTGATTACCTTAGCCGGCAGCACGTCGGATCAGCATATGCAAGGCTTGATGGAAATCACCCAAGTGCTTGATGACGAAGAAAGCGAAACAGGCGTTGACTTGGCGAAAATAAAAGCTTGTAATAGCAAAGAAGATATTTACCGCGTGATTGACGACGCACTGAATAAAGCTTAACTGATTATTTTATGATTGAAAAAGAGAGGATATATGACTAAACCATTACTGCAAATCGCATTAGATTCGTTAAATTTAGAAACCGCACTTGAAACCGCGGAAAATGTGGCAAGTTATGTCGATATTATCGAAATCGGCACGATTTTGGCGTTTGCCGAAGGAATGCCGGCAGTGAGTGCCTTGAGAAAAGCACATCCGAAGCATATTTTGGTTTGTGATATGAAAACCACCGACGGCGGTGCGATTTTAGCCAAAATGGCGTTCGAAGCCGGTGCGGACTGGATTACGGTATCTGCCGCCGCGCACATCGCCACCATCGGCGCCTGTAAAAAAGTCGCCGACGAATTTGGACGTGAAATCCAAATCGAATTATACGGTAACTGGACCTTGGAAGACGCGCAAAGCTGGGTCGATTTAGGTATCAACCAAGCGATTTACCACCGTTCGCGCGACGCAGAGTTGGCAGGCGTGGGCTGGACGGAAGCCGATTTGGTGAAAATGAAACAGTTATCCGATTTAGGTCTGCAACTGTCGATTACCGGCGGTATCGTAGCGGAAGATGTACACCTGTTTGCGCCGATCCAAAATGCCAAAGCCTTTATTGCCGGACGTGCCTTGGTCGGTGAAAAAGGCAAAGCCACCGCCGAAGCAATTCGTGCCGAAATTGAAAAATATTGGTGATTCGCATTTACACTGAAGACGTTACAGATTAAGCCCGTGTCGGTCAAACCGAGCGGGCTTTTGCTTTGCTGAAGGGGAAGGTCAATACTCGGTCTTATCTTTAAACTCACACAAATCTTCGATAATACAGGCGCCGCAGCGCGGTTTTCTGGCGACGCAGGTGTAGCGCCCGAGCAGGATAAGCCAGTGATGAACGTCGACTTTAAATTCGTCCGGCACGACTTTGAGCAGTTTTTCTTCCACTTTGACCACGTCTTTGCCGGGGGCGAAGTTGGTGCGGTTGGAAACGCGGAAAATATGGGTATCGACCGCAATCGTCGGCCAGCCGAAAGCGGTGTTCAGCACCACGTTGGCGGTTTTGCGCCCGACGCCGGGCAGGGCTTCCAACGCTTCGCGTGATTCCGGCACATCGCCGTGGTGTTTATCCAACAGTAAACGACAGGTTTTAATCACGTTTTCCGCTTTGCTGTTATATAAACCGATGGTTTTGATGTATTCCTTCAAACCGTCCACGCCCAGATCCCAAATCGCTTGCGGTGTGTTGGCGACGGGGAACAGTTTATCGGTGGCTTTGTTGACGCCTTTATCGGTGGCTTGCGCCGATAAAATGACGGCGATCAACAACTCAAACGGCGAGCTGAAATTCAGCTCGGTGGTCGGCTTCGGATCGGCGTCACGCAGGCGGGTGAGAATTTCAATTCGTTTTTGCTTATTCATACCGCACTTTATGCCTTTTTATGATCAATGATATTTTTGACGGCCAATATCAGCCCCAAACCGATAAACGCGCCCGGTGGCAAAATTGCCAGTAAAAAGCTGGTGTCGACATGCAGAATTTCAATCCGTAGTGATGTTGCCCACGGACCGAACAGTTGATCCAAGCCGTCAAACAGCGTGCCGTTGCCGAGTATTTCACGCATTGCACCCAAAATAAATAGACTGAGAGTCATGCCTAAACCCATTGAAAACCCGTCGAATAATGACGGTAATACGCCGTTTTTGGAAGCAAAGGCTTCGGCGCGTCCGATGACGATACAGTTGGTGACGATCAGCGGAATAAAAATCCCCAAAGATAAATACAGATCATACACAAACGCGTTCATCAGCAGTTGCACCGCGGTGACGGTGGCGGCAATAATCATCACGTAAATCGGAATGCGGATTTCGTGCGGAATTGCGCTGCGGAAGAGCGACACAATCGAGTTGGTGCAGATCAACACCAACATGGTCGCCAGCCCTAAACCAAGGGCGTAGGTGACGCTGTTGGATACCGCTAACAGCGGGCACAAGCCTAATAACTGGACTAAAGTCGAGTTATTGTCCCATAAGCCTTGACGAAAAATACCGCGCCAATCGTTTGCCGCGGTTTGAGGCGCGGTGTCAATTTCCATAATGTCGATTGTACCGACTTGCTCTGATATTAGGCGTTCCGACATATTTTCCTCACTTATCGACATGCTTCAAATTGGCTTGGCGGATGATGCTGAAAATCGCTGACTACCGCACTTGCCGCGGCTTTAATCGCGTTAATCACCGCTCTTGGCGTAATGGTTGCGCCGGTGAATTGATCGAACCGACCACCGTCTTTTTTCACCGCCCATTCGTTCTGATTTTCAAGGCTGAACAGTTGCTGATTAAAACCGTAGATCCAATCGGATTTGCTGGTTTCCAATTTATCGCCCAAGCCCGGTGTTTCTTTGTGTGCCAGTGTCCGCACGCCTAATACTTTGCCGTCGGGGGTGATCCCAACCAGGATATCAATTCTACCGGAATAGCCCTGATTGGTGGTGGCTTTAATTGCATAAGCGGTGGTTTGCCCCTGTTTTTGCGCAATGTAAATCTGTTGCAATTGCGGATAACGGTCGGCGTCGGGCACAACACAATGTTGTAATAAATTATTATCGAAATAATCCGCCGGAATCACCTGTGCCAGTTGCTGCCGCTGTTGGTTCAATGCGGCGTTATCGATCCGCTGTTTGGTCAGCAAAAAAACGCCAATCGAAAGTGCGGTACAGAGCAGGGCAACCAATGCCAAAATCAGGGCGGAGCGAAAGGTGGTTTTAATCATCGTCTAACCTTATTTTTTAACCGGATAACCGTATACGCGCGGGCGGGTGTAGTGGTCGATCAGCGGCACGCAAATGTTTGCCAATAAAATCGAGAATGCCACCGCGTCAGGATAGTTGCCGTAGTTGCGAATGACATAAATCAGTAAGCCGACCAATGCGCCGAAAATCAGTTTGCCGCGTGGCGTAATTGAGGCGGTGACCGGATCGGTCGCAATAAAGAACGCACAAAACATGGTGGCGCCGCTGAATAATTGCCACAACGGATTCGGCAATGCTTGCTCGGAAAACAGCCAGTCGGCGCAACTCAACAAGGCAAGGCTCAGCAATAGCGCGAACGGAATTTGCCAGTGGATGATTTTTTTCCACAATAACAACAGCCCGCCAAGTAAAAACGCCAGATTCAGCTGCCACCAACCGTTGCCGAGTGAGCCAAGTGCGGTTTGGCTGAAAATCGGCGATTGGCTGACATCAAGCCAACTTTTTTGCGCCAGTAAACCGCTGCGCAACGAATCTAACGGGGTCGCTTGGCTAATGCCGTCGATGGTGGCGGTGAGCTGAACCAGCGAGTAACCGTCACTGCTGATGCCGCTAAAAATCAAGGCAACGGTGTCGTTCCAAGTCGGCGGTTCGTTTAGCAGGGCGATCGGCGGCATCCAGCTGGTCATTTGCAACGGGAAGGAGATTAACAACACCACATAACCGACCATTGCCGGATTAAACGGATTTTGCCCTAAGCCGCCGTACACATGTTTGCCTAAAATCACGGCGCAAAAAGTGCCGATTAAAATGATCCAATAAGGCGCATAGGGCGGAATCGCGACCGCTAAAATCAGCGCGGTGAGAATGACACTAAAGTCGGAAACATAAAATAACAGCGGTTTACGGCGCAAATAAGTGACGAACAACTCAAGCAGATAGGCGAAACCGACCGCCAGTCCGATTTGGATAAATACGCCGAAGCCGAAATAAAAGATCTGCACCGCAATTGCCGGCAGCATTGCCACAATCACCCACAACATAAAACGCGCGGTTAAGTTGCTGGAATGGGTATGCGGGGAACTGACTATTTTAAACATCTCTCTTTCCTATGGCTTTTCGGTTTCAGCGCTGGCTTGCTGCGCCGCTTTTTTGGCTTTGGCACGCGCAATCGCGGCGGCAACGGCGGCTTTGCGCGGCTCGGTTTCAACCGCACTTGCCTGCGGTTTTTCTGTTTGAACGTCAAGCGCACTTTCGCTTGCATTGCCGGCTTGCGCCGCTTTTTTGGCTTTGGCGCGCGCGATGGCGGCGGCAACCGCGGCTTTGCGCGGGTCGGTTTCAACCGCACTTGCCAACGGTTTTTCTGTTTGAACGTCAAGCGCACTTTCGCTTGCATTGCCGGCTTGCGCCGCTTTTTTGGCTTTGGCGCGCGCGATGGCGGCGGCAACCGCGGCTTTGCGCGGATCGGCTTCAACCGCACTTGCCTGCGGTTTTTCCGTTTGAATGCCAACCGCACTTTCGCTTGCATTGCTAGTCTGCGCCGCTTTTTTGGCTTTGGCGCGCACAATCGCGGCGGCAACGGCGGCACTTTTTTCGCTGGTTGAATCAGCGGTTTGTTCCGCTTGCTTGTCGGCTTGCTGTTGTAACCGTCGCGCTTTGCGTTGCGCCATGAGTTCGCGGTTATCCGGCAGCACTTCGCCGGCTTTAGTTCGACGTGTAGCGGTTTCAGGGTTGGCAGTTGCGGCATTGTCAGCTGTTTGGGCTTCAGCCGCTTTTTTCGCTTTTAAGCGTTCTAAGGCGGCTTTGACCGGATCTTCGCCTTTTTGTTGCGCAATTTCTTGGCGGCGTTTTTCGGCGGCTTGCTGTGCGCGTTGCTCGCGCTGCAATTTCTCTTTCAGCAAACGCGCTTCGCGCTGTTCAAACCGCACTTTTGCCTCTTCTGCCAAGCGCTCTTTATGTTTGATTTCGGCGATTTTGGCCTTTTCCTGGCGGAAATATTGAATCAACGGAATATTACTCGGGCAGACATAGGCACAAACGCCGCATTCGATACAAGCGCTGAGATCATATTGTTCCGATTTGGCGTGATCCTCGCTGCGCGCAAACCAGTACAGTTGTTGGGGCAGCAGTTGCACCGGGCAGGCGTCGGAGCAGCTGGAACAACGGATGCAGTTTTGTTCCGGCGCGGGCGGCGCATATTCAAAGTGATCCGGCGCAATCAGGCAGTTGGTCATTTTGTTAACCGGCGCTTGCGGATTCGGCAGAATATAGCCCATCATCGGACCGCCGACGAAAATCGGCAAACGGGCGTCCGCTTGGTATTTCACTTGTTGTAGCAGGGTTTGAATCGGGGTGCCGAAACGTACCCAATAGTTACGCGGTTGCGGGATTTTATCGCCGGTCAGGGTGACGACGCGTTCAATCAACGGTTCATCATTGATCACCGCGCGTTTAATCGCAAATACCGTCGCCACATTGTGCATTAAAATGCCGAGCGAAGAAGAACGCGCGCCTTTCGGCACTTCCAAACCGGTCAGCACTTGAATCAGCTGTTTTGAGGCGCCGGACGGATAAATGGTCGGAATCACGCGCAACTCAATGTCATTCGCGCCTTGAAGTGCGGTTTTGATCGCTTGAACCGCCTGCGGTTTGTTATCTTCGATCGCAAACACGATTTTTTCCGGGCGGGTGAGGTAGCGCAAGATACGGATACCTTCCAGAATTTCCTGACTGTAATCCTGCATTAGACGATCATCGCAGGTGATATAAGGTTCGCATTCCGCGCCGTTGATAATCAGCAGTTTGATCCCATTGACGACATAATTGATTTTATTGGCACTCGGGAACACCGCTCCGCCGAGCCCGGCGATCCCGGCTTGGTAAATCCGCTCGATCAACTGTTCCGTGCTGAACGACATAAAATCGTCGCTGAAAGTGCGGTCACGCCATTGATCCAAACCGTCCGCCTGCAATACCACCGTCGCTTCGCTCAAGCCGGACGGATGGTTGGCGGGATAAGCACCAATATCAATAATAGTGCCCGAGGTCGGCGCGTGAACCGGCAATTTACTCAGCAATTGATGATGGGTCAGCTGTTGTCCTTTCAGCACGTAATCGCCGATGTTTACCAGCAGATCGGCAGCGTCGCCGACATGTTGTTTCAGCGGGATATAAAAGCGCTCGGGCAGGGCGAGGCGACCGATTTTCTTTTGGTTCGATTGGGTTTTCATCTCCGCCGGGTGAACGCCGCCGGGAAATTGCCACAGTTTGCCGCTGTTGATTCGTTGAATGAGATCTTTCATGCTAGCCTTCATCAGACGGTTTTGCAACGGTGATGGTATGATCAAGCGAGGTAATCGGAATAATCAGCTTCGGATCAAATTTCCAATTCCATTGTTCGATGTTATTTTCGACTTTTTCCATGGTAATACAGTCTGTCGGACAAGGGGCGACACATAATTCGCAACCGGTGCAGAGATCGGCGATCACCGTATGCAAGGCTTTATTCGAGCCGATAATTGCGTCGACCGGACAGGCTTGAATACATTTGGTGCAACCGATACACATCTCTTCGTGGATAAAGGCGACTTTGACTTCAGGCGCGCCTTCGGCAAAATCGGTACTCGGCACTTCAACCCCGAGCATATCGGCAAGCTGCACCACCAAGGGTTGCCCGCCGGGCACGCATTTGGTAATGACATCGCCGTTGGCAATCGCTTCGGCATACGGGCGGCAGCCGGGATAACCGCACTGCCCGCATTGGCTTTGCGGCAGAATCGCGTCAATTTGCTCGACAATCGGATCGCTTTCCACTTTCAGTTTCACCGAGGAAAAACCGAGAATTGCGCCGCAAACCAATGCCAGCAAGGCAATTAGGATCAGCACCCAGTGAAGTGCGGTCAGCTCGCTTAACAAACTCATTAGCTGTGTACCAAATTGGTAAAGCCTAAAAAGGCAAGCGACATTAAACCGGCGGTGATCAGCGCGATAGAGGCGCCTTGAAACGGTTTCGGCACATCGGCGGCGGCTAAGCGTTCACGCAAAGCGGCAAACAGCACCAACACCAAAGAAAAACCGAGCGCGGCACTGAAGCCGTAAATCACGGATTGGACTAAATTATGCGCCAGATTAATATTTAATAACGCCACGCCTAATACGGCGCAGTTGGTGGTGATCAGCGGCAAGAAAATACCGAGCAAACGGTAGAGTGTCGGGCTGGTTTTATGGATCACCATTTCGGTGAATTGCACCACCACGGCAATCACCAAAATGAACACCAAAGTCCGCAGAAAGTCTGCGCCGAGCGGCATTAAAATATAGCGGTCGATTAAATACGAACACAGCGAAGCGACCGTCAACACAAAGGTGGTTGCCAGTCCCATGCCGATGGCGGTTTCAATTTTTTTGGAAACGCCCATAAACGGACATAGCCCGAGAAATTTAATCAGGACAAAGTTGTTGACAAGTGCGGTTCCAAGTACTAATAACAGGTAATCGATCATAACTATTCAACCGGAAAAACGAGGATGTATTATCCGTTTTTCTGAAACTAAGAACAATACTAAAATCAGATTAAATTTGAAATTAAAGTGCGGTCAAATCTAATATCAAGGGGCGGAGGCTATTCCGCCATTAACGGCGGCGGCAGTGGTTCGGGCTCGCCTAAAAAATAAGGCTCCTTTTCGGTTAACAAATCCCACAGCATATATATCCGGGCAAAAAATTCACGGATTCGGACACTGTAACGTTCGTCAGGGTATTCGGCGGCATAGCAGATTGCGTCAATATTGTAATATTGCGCAATAAACAGGGCGCGTTCGCAGTGGAATTTTTGCGACACGATGGTGATGGAGTTGGCATGAAAAATACTTTTCGCCCGAATCACCGAATCGAGGGTGCGAAAGCCGGCAAAATCCAGATACATAAATTCCGCGTTGACGCCGAGTTTGCGTAAATCGTAAAACATATTGCGCGGTTCGTTATATTGCGGCGTGCGATTGTCGCCGCTTAACAGCAGATAATCAACCTTATTGTTTTTGATTAATTCCTGTGCGGCGAGCAGACGGTTGTAATAAAACAGGTTAAGCGAGTTATCGCTGAAATAGCGTGAAGTGCCGAGAACCAAGGCATAAGGGCGGTGTGGAACCGCATGGATATCATCATAAATCTTGTCGCGCACATAAAATCCGATGGTTTGATCGGCGATGATGATGGTAATCACGGAAAAAGAAACGAGAAATGCCAGATATTTCAAGCGCTCTTGCAACCAACGGCAGATCAGCGAGAGTCGCTTGGTGACTGCGGGGGGGATGTTGGAAGCGTTATCTGACATTTTATGTGATCTCATACTAGGGACTATTAGTAATGAAACGGGATAAAGTGATGGTTTATTCTAACAATATAAAGCAGTTATCGCTAGGCAAATCATTTTATTTTGTGTGCGGCGTCAGATTCTTGGATCGGCTTTCATGATAGGTGATGTACAAAATTGCCAGAATAATCAAACCGGCGCCAAGCCAAAGCCGCCCCGGCGGAACCGCTTGAAAAACCAGCCAGCCGCCTAACACATTCAGTGGTAACTTCAGAAAATCAAACGGTTGTAAATAGGCGGCGTCCGCCAAATTATATGCCTTGGCGATCGCCAGTTGTGCAATCGCAGTCAGAAACCCGAGCAGGATCAGATAGCCTAATTGGGCTGTATCGGGCAGGCTTAGTCCGGCGCTTTGCAATACACTCAGCAGATTAAACGGCGTGATGAGAATAAACAGATACACCACAATCGTGGTCGGCGAATCGTGCGCAGACAGTTTTTTCACCATGAGAGAATAAATCGCCCAGCACAACGCTGCCGCAAGCGGCAACAGGGCAACGGGATTAAAATCTTCCGCCCACGGTTTGAGAATAATCATCGCTCCGGCGAAACCGAGCAAAGTTGCCAACATGCGGTTGATACCGACTTTTTCTTTTAAAAACAATGCCGCGCCCAAAGTGGCGAACAGCGGGGAGGTCATAATCAAGGCAATGCCTTGCCAGATGGGAATCGGGTACATTAAGGCGCTGATCCAACATTGAATCCCGATCACCGAAATCCCGATCCGCAGAATATGCCAAAGCAAGTGCCGGGTTTTCAGCACGCTTTTACCCGCTCTAAATAGACTGGGGGCAAGAAACAATAAGGCGAACAAGTATTGGAACAGTGCGACCGAGGCGGAGTCAATCGTGGTTTGCGTGCCTAAAATCTGGGTAAGCGTATTGATGACGGCAAAGACGATACCGGCAAGTATCATTGCCAATGCGCCTTTAATCGGGTGATGTAACATCGGATCGGTGGCCTTATGCGAGAGTGGAAATTGCGCTTAAGCATAGCGTTAACCGCCGAAAAAGCAAGAGTGAAAATAGCGGTGTATCATTCCAGATGTTTAGACGGCTAAAATTGCTTGACAATGATTTTAGGGATCGGTAATTTATGTTCTTAATTTAGAACAGAATATAAAAAACAGCATTGCAAGGTAGTTATGGCGGTCAAATCCACTCAATTATTTACTGAACAACCGATCCGGTTACTTTTAGGCGGGCAGCTCGGTAATATTACGGTGGCGTACCAAACTTACGGGCAATTGAATGCAGAGAAGAGCAATGCGGTGTTGATTTGCCATGCCTTGACCGGCGATGCCGAACCGTTTTTTGCCGATGAAAGCGAAGCAAAAGGCTGGTGGCAGAGTTTTATGGGGCCGGGTTTGGCGTTGGATACCGATCGCTTTTTCTTTATCTGTTCCAATGTGTTGGGCGGTTGCAAAGGCACGACCGGCCCCTCCTCGATTAATCCCGCCACAGACAAACCCTATGGCAGCCAATTTCCGGCGATTACCATTCAAGATATAATTCGGGTGGAAAAGGCGCTGCTGGATCATTTGCAAATACCGCACTTGCGTGCCGTGATCGGCGGCTCGTTCGGCGGCATGCAAGCAACGCAATGGGCAATCGACTATCCGGATTATGTTGGTTGTGTGGTGAATCTTTGTTCTTCCTTGTATTTTAGTGCCGAAGCGATTGGTTTTAACCATGTTATGCGTCAGGCGATCATTGCTGATCCGCACTTTAATCGCGGCGACTATTACCACGGACCGGCACCGGAACAAGGTTTGGCGATTGCCAGAATGCTGGGCATGCTGACTTACCGCACCGATATTCAGCTGAATAAAGCCTTTGGGCGGGTGCAAAAACAGGTGCCGGAACATTTTGGTGATTATTTTCAAGTGGAATCGTATCTCAGCTACCAAGGCAAAAAATTTCTTGATCGCTTTGACGCCAATAGTTATCTGCACCTCACCCGCGCATTGGATTTATACGATCCGGCGCTGAATTACGACCATGATATCAAACAAGCGCTGAGCCGGATTAAAGCCCGCTATATTCTGGTTGCCGTAGCCAATGATCAATTGTTCAAAGCGGTCGATATGCGTAAAAGCAAGGCATTATTGGAAGAAAACGGCGTCGAACTGGATTATCACGAGTTTAATTCCGATTTCGGACATGACGCTTTTCTGGTCGAATACGATTTCTTTGAGCCGATGATTCGTAAGGGACTGGAATAAGCGAATACAGCAGCCATCTTTCGTTTCGTCGTTATTCGGCGCATAATTTTTTGTAAATAACACTATTTTAGAACTCAAAATAATGTAAACTACGCATTAATCCAATGATTATTAAATATAAATAAATCGAATTATTTTCGGGAGGTTGCGCCATGTTCAAACGCTTCGCGCTAAATACGGTGATTATGGCAACTGGTTTCGCGCTTGTTAGCACATTTAGTTATGCTAATTCACTTAAAAACGTACTCGTACAATCTTTAGTCAATGACCCTATATTAAAAGAAGCCGAGGCTGAATTAGGCGCAGCGAAAGATAGAGTGGAACAGGCAAAAGGCGGGCATTATCCGGTGGTTTCGTTGACCGGGAATAAAGTCTTATCGCAATATCACAAAGATCCGGGTGACCGTAAAGAAAGCAAAATTGTGCCCGGAGTCAGGGGTTCAATTAATTTATATGCTTTTGGCGCGATTGAAAAAGACGTTGAAAAGAATAAAGAAAATGAAAAATATTACAACTTCAAATACTACGAAAGCCGTGAAGAATTGGCTTATACCATTTCAGAATTGTATTTGAATGCGTTGCAGGCAAAAGAAAAGATTGCAGTTGGTGAGCGTAATTTACAGCGTCATAATGAAATTTTGGCGGATTTGGGCACGATTGTCTTAAATGATGAAGGGCGTGAGTCGGAATATGTGCAAGCGGAATCCCGTGCAATTTTGGTTGAACAGGAAATTAATGAATATCAGCGCGAGCTATATCAAAATTTGACACAGTTAGCGACCTATACCGGCAATCAGATTACGGAAAAAGAGTTGCAAGATCCGTTTACCAAATTATCCGTTGATGTACTCTATAAAAATTATTCGGCAAAAGATGTCAGAAGCACGGCAACCTACCAAGCACAAGCCGCCGAGTTAGAAACCAATCTAAAAGATCACGAATTATCAAAACTCAAAAAATTGCCAAAGATTGATTTGACGGCAACAGCCACCAGCGAAGATCGCGAAGCCGCGATTAACGTCAATTGGGATGTGTTTAACCATACCTCCAGTTATGAAGTGAGAGAAAAAGCGAATGTGATTGCGTCATCCAAAGAGCGGTTACACCGGGTCGAGCGCAATATTCGTGAAACATCAAATTTAGCGCAATTAGATATCAAACGAAATACGATTCAATTGCGAACCATTAAAAAACAAATTACAGCCTCGAAAAAGGTGGCGGAGTTTTACCGATTGCAATTTGATTTGGCTCGTAAGACATTGATTGAACTATTAAATGCACATAGCGAATTATTCAGTGTCGAAATGGCGCAGGTGAATACGCAAAGTGCTCTGCGCAAGGCAAAACTTGACTACCTGCGTTCGCAAGGAACGCTTGCCGAATGGGCGGGTTTTCCACGCAATGCGCGGAAATAATCCAAAGATGAGAATAACGGCAATAAAAGCAGAGAATTCTGCTTTTATTGCTTTTCCTTTTAAAGAAGCATAATAACGATGAAACTAATTATTGAAAATATTTCTCTGGCAACACAATTGGTGGGCTCGCAACTTTCTGTCGCGACGTTAACCGCGAATGTTATCCGCAATAACGATATGGGAATTAACTTTTCTTCATTGCAAGAGTTTTTAAAAAGTGAAGGGTTTGAAAATACGATCTCACAACGGGCGTTAGAAGATATCCCCTCTTTGGCAATGCCGGCGGTGGTGCTGTTGCAAAATGAAGAGGCGGCGGTGATTATTGCAATAGAAGGATATGGGCAAGAGCGAGTATATACCATTCAGCAATTGGACGGTTTGACCCAGCGTATCAACCACGCGGATTTAGTGAAAACATACCTTGGATATTGTTGGTTTATCAAACCGAAAATTGGGGTTGACGCCCGTTCGGAACTGCCGGAATATAAAATGCCGAAGGCATGGTTTTTTAAGGTGATTTGGCGTTTTAAACGCTATTACTATCAGGTTATTCTTGCCACGTTTATCATTAACTTCTTGGCGCTCGTCAGCTCGCTTTATGTGATGAATGTCTATGACCGGGTGATTCCTAATCAAGCGTATAACACCTTGTGGGTTTTGAGTATTGGTGTGGTTATTGCGATTACGTTTGAGTTTATTGC
The DNA here is from genome assembly GCF_053570785.1 of Testudinibacter sp. P80/BLE/0925. Next base: position 1,974,072 of record NZ_CM131636.1, read on the forward strand.
GAAAATGATCCGAGGGCATTTAACGGATATTGCCGGTAAGAAGGCGGATTTAATTATTAGTTCCGCGCTTTTTCGGCGGGTGGTCGGGTTAAAATTACAAGAACGCCCGGCATCTTCGGGTTCTTATGCCAGTAATTTACGTGATTTTGAATCAGTGCGCGATTTTATGACCAGCGCAAGTTTGCTAACCTTGGTCGATTTGCCATTCTTACTGCTTTTTATTTCGGTGATTTGGCTAGTGGCAGGCAATTTGGCGATTGTACCATCAGTTATTATTCCGTTAGTGATTTTGGTCGGTTTTTTAGCACAAGGCCCGCTAGCCAAATACATCAATGAATCAATGAAAGAGTCATCACAACGTCAAGGGCTGGCAGTAGAAGCAATTGAAGGCTTGGAAACGCTGAAAACCAATAATGCGGCGAAATGGGCGCAAAAACGTTGGGATCACTACACCGCAACCAGTGCCGCTTCGTCGATTAAACTGAAAGATACCAGTAACTTCGTGGTTAACTTTGCCACCGCAATGCAACAACTGAATACGGTATTTTTAGTGGTTTACGGTACTTATCTGATACACAGTGAAGATCCGACGGAAAAAATCACTATGGGGGCATTGATTGCGGCGGTGATTCTATCCGGGCGCGCCCTTGCGCCGGTCGGACAAATTGCCGGTTTGGCAGTGCGCTTTCAACAGGCTTGGGTTGCCTTGAAGGGCGTTAACGGCATTATTGAACGCAAAACGGATCGCGATAGCGAGCGCAATTACGTCACTCTTGAACAAGTTCAGGGCGAACTGCAATTTAACAACGTTAATTTCTCTTACGACAAGGACGCCGCTCCGGCGTTGAGCCAATTAAATTTAACCATTCGCCCGAGAGAAAAAGTCGGGATTTTAGGGCGAATCGGCAGTGGGAAATCGACCGCACTGAAAGCCGGTTCGGGGTTATATGATTTGAACTCAGGGACTATTTCCTTAGACGGTGTGGATTTACGCCAGCTAGATCCTAATTTCCTACGTAATCAAATTTTGCTGTTAGAACAAAATCCACGCCTGTTTTTAGGCAGTTTGCGCGAGAATATGGATCTAGCCCGTATGGACGGTTTTTCGAGCGATCAGGATTTAATTCGGGCTTTGACGGTATTTGGTTTGGATAAACTGATTCGTAATCACCCGCGTGGCTTGGATATGCCGCTGGGCGAAAATGGGTTAGGATTATCGGGCGGACAGAAACAGGTGATTGCACTGGCGAGAATGTTATTACGTAACCCCAAAGTGGTGTTATTGGATGAACCGACAACCGCACTTGACCAAGCCAGTGAAATTCAAGCATTACGAGTGATTGCTAATTGGTGTCGCAACCGTACGATGGTGATCGTGACTCATCGACCACAAGTATTACAAATTGTCGATCGGATCGTGATTATTGACCAAGGCAAAGTTGTGATGGATGGGCCTCGTGACGCAGTGCTGAAAAAATTGGCCGAAAATGAAAGAAAGCAACAACAGCAAGCTCAAGCCGCACAGGCGCAAGTAAAACAACCCGAGCAACAAACCACCCAACTTGATGTAACGCTGTAGGAAAAGAATGATGTCAGAAAAACAAGAAACAACGGTTACGACCAAAGGCAAAACAGTACCAAGTGCGGTCAATCAGCAATTGATTACCGATAATACACCGAGCAAAGAAAAGTACAGCAAACGGGATTTAAAGCTGTTAACCGACCTGAATGCGGCCATCCAACAGGAAAAACATACGGGGTTGTTTTGGGGAATTATTTTACTGTTTGCTTTTTTAACCGTATTTTTAATTTGGGCATACAATAGTCCGTTGGAAGAAGTTACCCGCGGACAGGGCAGCATTATTCCGAGTAGCCGTGAACAGGTGATTCAGAGCCTAGACCCGGGGATTTTAAGTGAAATGCAAGTTAAAGAAGGGGATTTGGTTGAAAAAGGACAAGTCCTATTGAAATTGGATGATACCCGTAGCTCAGCCGGTTTGCGCGAAAGTCAAGCTAAAGTGCAGAACTTGGCGGCGGTTGTAACGCGCTTGGAAGCCGAAGCCTATAATCGAGTTCTTAAGTTTGCCGAAGATACGCCGCAAGAGCTAGTTGACCGGGAAACTGCGGTCTATAATTCACATAAACAAGCGCTAAAAGAGTCGATCAATAGTTTGAGTGAAAGTAAAAAATTGCTGGATCGAGAAATTGCGATGACAACACCAATGGTAGCCAAAGGGGCGGTATCGGAAGTCGAAGTGCTGAGAATGCGTCGCCAATCCAGTGAATTGCAATTGCAAATTGTTGAACGGCAAAACAAATATGTGACCGACGCCAATAGTGAATTGGTTCGGGTTCAAACCGAATTGCAACAAGCTCGGGAAAATATGGCAATGCGAGCTGATCCGGTAGAGCGTTCCTTGATCCGCTCCCCACTTAAAGGGATAGTGAAAAATATTCGGATCAATACTATCGGGGGAGTAATCAGTGCCGGGCAAGATATTATGGAAATTGTTCCGGTGGAAGAAAAATTGGTGGTTGAAGCTTATATCAGCCCGCGTGATGTCGCTTATGTCCGTCCGGGAATGGAAGCGCTAGTCAAGTTGTCGGCATATGATTACGCCATTTATGGTGGTTTGGATGGCGTGGTGACATTACTCAGTCCGGACACCTTACACGACCAAAAACGACCGAGTGATTTAAAATTGAATGCTAATGAAGCCTATTACCGGGTATTGGTAACTACCGAATCAAGCACCTTAACCGATAAAAACGGAAAAGAATTGCCGATTATTCCCGGTATGATTGCCACGATTGATATCAAAACCGGTGAAAAAACCGTATTCCAATATTTAGTCAAACCGATCACCCGCTTGAAGCAGGCATTGCAAGAGCGCTAGTTTATATTTTTGAAGGTGCAAAACGGGATAATGACACGAGCATTATCCCGTTTTGTTTTGCGTGCTAAGTTGTTGTTAAATTGCGATAGTTTCCATATTATGCCGTTTGAATTTATCGGCTAAGTCCGCTAATTTTTCTCCATTCGGCAAGCGCAACAGTGTTGCGATTTCATATAGCGGTACGATCACAAATTCGCGATTGTGCATATCATAGTGCGGTACGGTCAGGCGTTCGTTATTAATGATGTTGTCGCCATACAGCAGAATATCCAAATCCAAAGTACGTTCACCCCAGCGACGTAAGCGGATTCGTCCTTGCCGTTGCTCGATGTGTTGCAGCTGATCCAATAAATCCAGTGGTGAAAGCGCGGTTTCAATCGCGGCGACGGCATTGATAAAATCCGGCTGATCTTGCGGTCCGAGCGGTTTGCTACGATAAAACGAACTCACCGCGGTGACTTCGGTTTGCGGCAACGCATTTAACGCTTCAACCGCACTTTGCAATTGTTCAAGCGGATTGGCTAAGTTGCTACCCAGTGCGATATAAGCTGTTGCTTTCAAAATATTACTCGGCTTGTTATTCAGCATTGGATTTCGCTCGATTGCTTGGTTTGCGGCGACGGTAACGGCGTTTTTTCTTCGCTTGCGGATCGCGTTGATTTTGCTCCGCCATTAAATTTTCACGCTGTTGCGGATTGCTGAGTTGGTATTCGTGCCACCATGTGGTCAGCTCGATCAATTCGCCGCCTTCCAGTTCGGCACGCATTGCCAACAGATCATATCCGGCGCGGAATTTGGCTTGCGCCATGGTTTTTTCCGCACGGTTGCCGCTGCGTTTCGGCAGTTGCAATTGTAACGACCAAATTTCGCGCACCACCAAGGTATAGCGTTTCGGCACGGTCAAGGCAAGGCATAAACCGTCCAAAACTTCACTTGCCGCCACTGAAAACGCATCGTAATTGTTGAGATTGGCCTCGTTTTTCAGTTGATCCATTTTTTCACGTAGCGGATACCAATAAAATGCGGCGAATAAAAATGCCGGATTAACCCGTAAATTATCTTTGATTCGTTCATCGGTTGATTGAAGTGCGGTACGAATCATACGCTCTGCCAACGAATCTTGTTTGCCGGTGAAAAACGGGATCAGCGTCGGGAACAGATACGGCAACAGTTGATATTGATTGAGCAACTCATAGGTTTGCAGCCCGCAGCCGCTTTGCAGTAATTTTAACGATTCGTCGAACAGACGTGCCGCCGGAATATTGCGTAGTAACGGGGCGCAGGTTTTGATCGGCGCTTCACTGTCGCGATCCAAAAACATATCCAGTTTTGCCATAAAGCGCACGGCGCGCAGCATGCGCACCGGATCTTCTTGATAGCGGGTTTCCGCATCACCAATCAAACGCAATTTACCATTGCGCAAATCCTCCACGCCGTTGAAATAGTCAATGAGCATATTGTGTTTCGGATCGTAATACAGCGCATTAACCGTGAAATCGCGTCGTTTGGCATCCTCTTCCAATGTGCCGAACACGTTATCACGCAATAGCATGCCGTCTAAACTTTGACGCGATAGTTCGCCTTTATGTTCGTCTTGATGATCCGCGCGGAAGGTCGCCACTTCAATTACCTCGCGCCCGAACATAATGTGCGCCAAACGGAAACGCCGTCCGATCAGGCGGCATTGGCGTTGAAACACTTTTTTGATTTGATCGGGGCTGGCATTGGTCGCGACATCAAAATCTTTCGGCTGTTTTTCCAATAATAAATCGCGCAAACAGCCGCCAACCACATAGGCTTCATAACCATTACGTTGTAACTTTTCCACCACGGTCAACGCATTGCGTTGGATCATGCGTGGATAAATGCCGTATTCCGCCGCTTTCAGATGATATTTATGGGGCACCGCATGATGGTGCACTTTGCGTTTCGGTTTAGGTTGGTTTTCCAAATTCGGATTTGGGCGGATTTTCGCTTTATGGGAGTGCGTAGCATGTTGGATTTCATCGTTTTTCGGCGGGCTTTTTGCTTTGTTTTTTTTGCCGAAAAATTGTTTGATTAACGTTAAAATGGGACACCTCGCTGAGATAACAGCTGTTTGATAATTATCGGATAAGTTTGCCCCGAATTTTAGCCCAAATTGCCGGCGTTGCAAATACAAAAATCACAAAGCGTGGCCGGCTGAATATCCATAATAAAAATAAGCCTATTGCAGTGATAGGTTAAGCAAATTAAAAACCTTGATATTAATCAAATAAAAAACACAATAAATCAGCCAAACTACCCCGGAAGTAGTAGGGGTATTTAAGTCATATTCATTTTTTACTGTTAAGGGGTTTATATGAAGAAAAAGCTGATTTTTTCGTTGATTGGCTTGGGAGTCATCGGGTTTTTGGCGACGGTGGCTTATGTTAATCAGTTTGATAACCAACAACGTGATAAATTGTTGGCGCAAAGTGCGGTACAAAATCCGGCGGCAAAAGCGGTGGAAAGGGTGTTTTATGATAATCAATGCCAATATTGCCACACGCAAAACGCCGAAGTGCCGTTTTATATTCAGCTGCCGGTGATCAACGGCATTATGCAAAATGACATTGATAAGGCGTTGGATCACTTTTTATTAAGCGAAATCACCGCGCATTTTGACCAACCGCAAAATCTGTCGGCGGCGGCATTGGCGAAGCTGGAACGTGTCGTATTGAATGATGAAATGCCGATGAAATCCTTTATTCATCTGCACTGGGGATCATCATTAGATACCAATGAGCAAAAAATAGTGCTGGATTGGATTCGTCAGCAACGGCAAGATCATTTGTTGCCGCAAACCGCCGGCGTAGCCGCCGATCGCTTTATCCAACCGATTCCCGACAGCATTGAAACCAATCCGGCGAAAGTGGCGTTGGGTAACGTGCTTTATCACAGCACCGCACTTTCCGGCGATGGCAGCGTTGCATGCGCCAGTTGCCACGGTTTGAATAGCGGTGGGGTGGATAATCTGCCGACATCAACCGGTATTCACGGACAAAAAGGCGGTATCAATGCGCCGACGGTGTATAACGCCGCGTTCAATTTCGTACAGTTCTGGGATGGTCGTGCGGCAACGCTTGCCGATCAAGCCGGTGGTCCTCCGTTTAATCCGGTGGAAATGGGATCAAAAGATTGGGACGAAATTATTGCCAAATTGGATCAAGATCAAGCCTTAAAAGCGGCATTCTTACAAGTCTATCCGAACGGCTTCACCGGAGAAAATATCACCGACGCGATTGGCGAATTCGAGAAAACCTTAATCACGCCGAACAGCCCGTTTGATCAATTCTTAAAAGGCGATGAAAACGCCTTAACCGCACAGCAAAAACACGGCTATGCCTTGTTCCAACAATACAAATGCGACACCTGCCACAGCGGAATCAATATGGGGGGCACGTCCTATGAATTGATGGGCACGAAGGCGGATTATTTTGCGGATCGCGGCACGGAAATTACCGCTGACGATTTGGGTCGTTTCAATCAAACCCAAGATCCGCGCGATAAGCACCGCTTCAAAGTGCCAAGCCTGCGCAACATTGCGTTGACCGCGCCATATTTCCACGATGGGCAAACCGAAACTTTACCGCAAGCGGTAGCAACCATGTTGAAATACCAAAACGGTGTGGTGCTGCCGGAGCAAGATGTGAACGACATGGTTGAGTTTTTGCACAGCTTAACCGGTGAATATCAGGGCAAGCTATTGTTGAATGAGAACAGTAAACCTTAATATCTGATACTAAAACAATAAGCAAGTCGTTCAATGGCGGCTTGCTTTATTTATCTGATCCTGCATTATCCCCCTGCTAATTCCCCCCAATTTTGCTATACTGCGCCCCAATTAACCGTCGAATCGAGAACAGATTATCCCATGAAAACGATGAATACATTGTTTGCCACCACCGCGCGTGGATTTGAAGAATTATTAAAAGCCGAACTGACCGCACTTGGTGCGCAAGAATGTCAATTGCAGCAAGGCGGCGTTGCCTATCAAGCCGACGACAGCACGCTGTACCGCACTTTGCTGTGGAGCCGCTTGAGTTCGCGCATTTTATTGCCCTTAACCCAAAGCAAAGTCTATGACGACTTGGATCTCTATTCGACCATCACCCAATTTGACTGGCTACAACATTTTGACAGCAAAAGCACGTTTTTAGTCGATTTTAACGGCACGAACCAAGCCATTCGCCACACCCAATTCGGCGCAATGCGCGTCAAAGACGGCATAGTGGATTACTTTGAACGCAAAGGCGAAGCGCGCCCGAACGTAGAAAAAGAGTATCCCGATATTCGCATTCACGTTTATCTCAACCGCGAAGACGCGATAATCTCGCTCGATCTCAGCGGCGAGGCATTGCATTTGCGCGGTTATCGTGAGGAAAGCGGCAAAGCCCCGTTGCGTGAAACCTTGGCGGCGGCGGTGATTTTGCGTTCCGGCTGGGAACAAGGCACGCCGTTGGTTGATCCGATGTGCGGTTCCGGCACGTTGCTAATCGAAGCGGCGCAAATGGAAGCGCAAATCGCACCGCAATTAGGGCGTTTGCATTGGGGCTTTGATCACTGGAAAGGGCATAATTTTGAATGCTGGCAACAAGTGCGGTCAGAAGCGGAACAACAAGCCGAACAGCAGGCGCAAAAAAATCCGCAACCGCACTTTTACGGTTTCGACCTCGATCACCGCGTGTTACAAAAAGCGCAGCGCAACGCCAAACAAGCGGGCGTGGCACATTTAATCCGTTTCAAACAGGGCGACATCGCCGCACTGAAAAATCCGTGTGCCGCCGATGAAATCGGCACAGTGGTATGTAATCCGCCATACGGTGAACGTTTAGGCACAACACCGGCGTTGATTGCGCTGTATTCGGTTTTCGGGCAGCGCTTAAAAGAGCAGTTCGGCGGCTGGAACGCGTCGATTTTTAGTGCCGAACCGGAATTGTTGAGCTGTATCCGATTGCGTTCGCACCGCCAGTTTAAAGCAAAGAATGGACCGTTGGAGTGCTTGCAAAAAAATTATCAAATTAAAGCGCAAGATCCGACCGCACTTGATCACCCAGCGCCGGTTCAAGCAGAATTATCGGCTTCGGCAGGCACTGGTTTGGCGCAAGACTTCGCCAACCGTTTGCAAAAAAATATCAAAAAGATCGAGAAATGGGCGCAGCAACAGGGGCTGGACGCTTATCGTTTATATGATGCCGATCTGCCGGAATATAATCTGGCGGTGGATCGGTATGCCGATCATATCGTGGTGCAGGAATATGCCGCGCCGAAAAATATTGATCCGGCGAAAGCGCGTCAGCGTTTGCTCGATGCGCTCAGTGCAACCTTGCAAGTCACCGGTGTCGATACCAATAAACTGGTGCTGAAAGTGCGGCAAAAACAAAAAGGCAGCAGCCAATATGAAAAACTGGGCAATCAGGGCGACTATTTTGATGTGCAAGAATACGGCGCAAAATTGTGGGTCAATCTGACCGATTATCTCGATACCGGTCTATTTTTGGATCACCGCCTCACCCGCAAAATGGTCGGCGAAATGGCGAAAGGCAAAGATTTTCTCAATCTGTTTGCCTACACCGGCTCGGCAACGGTTCATGCGGCGTTGGGCGGTGCAAAAACCACCACAACGGTGGATATGTCAAATACCTATCTCAACTGGGCGGAGCAAAATTTAATCCTGAACGGCTTTGAGGAAAGCCGTCAGCACAAGATTATTCAAGCCGACTGCTTGCAATGGCTAGCAGAATGTAAGCAACAATATGATCTGATCTTCGTCGATCCGCCGACGTTTTCCAACTCGAAACGCATGGAGGAGAGTTGGGACGTGCAGCGCGATCATCTTCATCTGATGACGATGTTGAAAAACATTATCCGTCCGAACGGTACGATTATTTTTTCCAATAACAAACGCGGCTTCAAAATGGATTTCGACGGCTTGACCGCACTTGGCTTACAAGCGACCGAAATCAGCGCAAAAACCTTACCGCTGGATTTTGAGCGTAATAAACAGATTCATAATTGTTGGATCATCACGACATTATAATAATCAAAAAAGCTCTAGAGGGGCTGATTAATAATATAAAACAAAAGGAGAAAACATGAACAATCGCGTTTACGCCCATCGCGGCGTGTCGGGGCTGGCGCCGGAAAACACGCTGGCGGCGATTAAATTGTGCAAAGAATACCATATCAACTGGTTTGAGTGTGATATTGACGTGATCGGCGACGGCACGGTGATTTTAACCCACGATTCCACTTTAGATCGTTGCACCAATCGCAGCGGTGGGTATTATCACTTGCAACAAGCGGATTTGCCGGGCATAGACGCCGGCGCATGGTTTGGCGAAGATTTTCAAGGCGAACCGTTGCCGACCTTAAATCAATTGGTGGAATTGATGAATAAACAGCAATTGAACGGCAATATCGAAATCAAAAGTTGCGAAGCCGGCAAAGCGATGGCGTTAAAATTATTGGACGGCTTGCAACAGGCATTGACCGCACTCGACCCGGAGCGTGAAGTGATTATTTCCAGTTTCAACTTCTTGTTCTTAGCGGAATTGAAAAAGCGTTGTCCGCAAATTGCGGTGGCGTGTTTGTACGAATCTTATCAATCGTTAGACGACGCGATTACCACGTTGGAATGGGTTGGGGCGGAATATATTCATTTATCACAAGATGGTTTAACCCGTGAAACGGTCGCCCGTTTCAACAACGACGGTTATAAAGTGGCGGTTTATACCGTCAACAGCACCATGCGTGCCAATGAATTGTTTAACTGGGGTGTGTTCGCCGTGTTTAGCGACGTGCCGCATTTGTTTGCAGCGCGTTATCGGCAGGGTTAATTATGCTGTGCTCTTTGAGTATAAATTGAGTTGATAAGTCTAAGTAGGGGCGGATTAGATATCCGCCCGTTTGCGAAGTGCGGTATAATCATTTAATTAATAAGGAAAAAGTGTAAAGTGTGGTTCGAGCGGATATCTAATCCGCCCTTACGATAATATACATTTTTGAACTTGATTCGACAGGCTGAGGGACGTAATTCCCGCTATAAACTTGAGAGAAAAAAATGCAAAAAAATATTGTCATCACCATCGACGGTCCGAGCGGTGTCGGTAAAGGAACGTTATGCCAAGCATTAGCGGAAAAGTTGGGCTTTGAGCTGTTGGATTCGGGCGCAATTTATCGCGTGTTGGGCGTGGCGGCGGTGAAAAGTGCGGTCGCATTGGACGATGAAACCGCACTTGCGGCGTTGGCGGCGAAATTAGATATCCGCTTTGTGCCGGAAAACGGTGCGGTGAAAGTATTATTAAACGGTGAAGATGTCAGCAGTGAAATCCGCACCGAAATCGCCGGCAATAATGCCTCCAAAGTCGCAGCGTTTCCGCAAGTGCGCTCGGCATTATTGCAACGGCAACGGGATTTCGGCAGCGAAAAAGGGCTGATCGCCGACGGGCGCGATATGGGCACGGTGGTGTTTCCGCAGGCGCAAGTGAAAATCTTTTTGGATGCCAGCTCGGAAGAGCGTGCCGACCGCCGTTTTAAACAACTGCAACAAAAAGGCGTGGCGGCGGATTATGATCAAATCCTAAGCGAAATCAAAGAACGCGATTTTCGCGACCGAAATCGGGAAGTCGCCCCGTTAAAACCGGCGGACGACGCATTTTTATTGGATTCGAGCGCATTAAGTATTAGCGAAGTTGTCGAAAAAGCGTTACAATATGTCGATCAACGCATTCGCAAGACTGCCTGATTGATTTTTATGGTTTGTTCAAGGACGAACGAACCGATTGAAACAGCCCCATTTGGAAGGAATTCGAATGGACGTTATTAATTTATTTGAAGATTAAATATGACTGAATCTTTTGCTCAATTATTTGAAGAATCCCTAAAAGAACTTGAAACCCGTCAAGGTTCTATCGTTAACGGTACTGTTGTTGCTATCCAAAAAGGTTTTGTATTGGTTGACGCAGGTTTAAAATCTGAATCCGCAATTCCTGTTGAAGAATTTCTGAACGCCCAAGGCGAATTGGAAGTTAACGTCGGCGATTCAGTAAAAGTGGCATTGGACGCTGTTGAAGACGGCTTCGGTGAAACCAAGCTGTCTCGTGAAAAAGCGGTTCGCCATGAATCTTGGATCGAACTGGAAAAAGCCTACGAAGAACAAGCGACTGTTATCGGTTTAATCAACGGTAAAGTGAAAGGCGGCTTCACAGTTGAGTTGAACGGTGTGCGTGCATTCTTACCGGGTTCTCTGGTAGATACCCGTCCAATCCGTGATACCTTGCATTTGGAAGGTAAAGAGTTAGAATTCAAAGTAATTAAACTGGATCAAAAACGCAACAACGTTGTTGTTTCCCGTCGTGCGGTTATCGAAACCGAAAACAGCCAAGAACGCGAACAACTGTTGGAAAATCTGCAAGAAGACGCCGTGGTTAAAGGTATCGTTAAGAACTTGACCGACTACGGTGCGTTCGTCGATTTAGGCGGCGTAGACGGTTTGTTACACATCACTGACATGGCTTGGAAACGCGTTAAACACCCAAGCGAAATCGTGAACGTCGGTGACGAAATCACCGTTAAAGTATTGAAATTCGACCGTGATCGCACGCGCGTATCTTTAGGCTTAAAACAATTAGGTCAAGATCCTTGGGTTGCTATCGCTGAAAATCACCCTGTAAACAGCAAATTAAGCGGTAAAGTGACTAACTTGACCGACTACGGCTGCTTCGTTGAAATTTTAGACGGCGTTGAAGGTTTGGTTCACGTTTCAGAAATGGATTGGACCAACAAAAATATTCACCCGTCTAAAGTGGTTAGCGTCGGTGATGAAGTCGAAGTCATGGTATTGGAAATCGATGAAGAACGCCGTCGTATTTCTTTAGGCTTGAAACAATGTAAAGCGAACCCATGGCAGCAATTCGACGAGACCCACAAAAAAGGTGATCGCGTTGAAGGCAAAATCAAATCTATTACTGACTTCGGTATCTTCATCGGTTTAGAAGGCGGTATCGATGGTCTGGTTCACTTGTCTGATATTTCTTGGAATGTTGCCGGTGAAGAAGCGGTTCGTAACTACAAAAAAGGTGACGAAGTGGCTGCCGTTGTGCTGCAAGTTGATGCAGTTAAAGAGCGTATCTCTTTAGGTATCAAGCAATTAGAAGAAGATCCGTTCAACAACTTCGTGGCTGCCACTAAAAAAGGCGCGGTTGTAACCGGGAAAGCGGTTGAAGTTGACGCGAAAGGTGTTAAAGTAGAACTGGAAGGCGGTGCAGAAGGTTATGTACGCGCGGCTGATTTAGCACGTGAGCGTGTTGAAGATGCGACTACCGTGGTTAGCGTTGGCGATGTCGTTGAAGCGAAATACACCGGTGTTGATCGTAAATCCCGTACCGTACACCTGTCAGTGCGTGCTAAAGACGAAGCGGAAGACAGCGCGGCAGTTGCAAATGTGAACAAGCAAGAAGAAGCTATTCCGAATGCAATGGCTGAAGCATTCAAAGCGGCGTCTAAAAGCGAATAATTAATTGAACTTCACATGCGGATACCAAGTGCGGTATCCGCTCAAAATGAGGAGGCAGCATGACTAAATCAGAGCTTATCGAGAGTTTGATTCAACAAAATCATACGATTCCGGTGAAAAGCGTAGAGAATGCAGTTAAGAGTATCCTTGAATCCATGTCGCAAACCCTGGAAAACGGGGATCGCATTGAAATTCGCGGATTCGGCAGTTTTTCGCTCCACTACCGTCAGCCACGTGTCGGACGCAATCCGAAAACGGGTGACAAAGTGGATTTGGACGCGAAATATGTTCCTCATTTTAAAGCGGGTAAAGAGCTGAGAGAGCGCGTGAATCAGTCCAATTAAATAATAAAACGGTACTTAAATGGTGCCGTTTTTTATTGCCTGCAATTGAGCAAACCGCACTTTTTCGATTAAACGGAAATAAATCGCGGATTTATCTATATGCTTGATATGATTTTTGGCATAATAGGGGGGTGTTTGCTATAAAATTCAGGAGAATAGAATGATTAAATACATTTTAGGCTTTGCTATCGTACTGGCAATTGTCATTGTGGCGATTACCATTGGTGCGGATAATGATCAGGTGATTTCATTTAACTACATCATCGCAAAAAGCGAATTGCAATTATCCTCGCTTGCCGCCATTTTATTTGGTTTGGGCTTATTACTCGGTTGGCTAATCTGTGCATTCTTTGTATTACGCCTGAAAGTCAAAAATTTCCGCTTGACCCGCCAAATTAACCGTCAAACGCAGCAAATCACTGAATTGACCGCTAGCCGTGATAAAACAGTCGTGTAATCTCAATGCTTGAATTACTTTTCCTGTTATTGCCCGTTGCCGCCCTTTATGGCTGGTATATGGGGTATCGTAATGCTAAAAAAGGGCAGGACGAAGTCAGCAACAAGTTGTCCCGTGATTATGTCACCGGGGTAAATTTTTTGCTTTCTAACCAACAAGAAAAGGCGGTGGATCTGTTTTTGGATATGCTGCAAAAACAAGAAAATGAAAACGACATTCACAGCGACTCGCAATTTGAAGCCTCGCTAACCCTCGGCAATCTATTCCGTTCGCGCGGCGAAGTGGATCGTGCGATTCGTATTCACCAAAATTTAGTCGAAGATCCGAATTTCAGTTTTGATCAGAAATTATTAGCCAAACAGCAACTTTCGTTTGATTATATGAAAGTCGGTTTTTTGGACCGGGCGGAAAATATTTATATCAGTCTGGTTGATGAGCCGGAATTTGCCAATAATGCGTTGAAACAACTGGCAAAAATCTATCAGAAAACCAAAGAATGGAAAAAAGCGATAGATGTCACGGAAAAGCGTCAGAAAGTGTTTCCCAAAGCGAATAATACCGAATTGGCGCATTATTATTGCGAATATGTTGCCGCCGAAGAATTACCGAGCAAAGAGAACAAACATTATTTAACCCGTGCGTTAGAGGTGTCTGCCGATTGTGTTAGAGCCTCAATCGAATTAGCCTATATCGAAATGCGCGAACAGCAATTTCAAACCGCGATCGAACATTTTCAAAACATTTTATCACAAAATCCGGCTTTTTTATCGGAAGTGTTACCGCACTTGAAATGGTGTTACCAGCAATTACAGCAAGAAAATAATTATGAGTTATTTTTAATCAAAGCTAAACAACAATACAAAAGCGGGGCAATCGAGCTGGCATTAGCCGAATTGATTGATAAAAAGAGCGGTGCCGCCGTTGCACAGGCGAATTTATATCAGCAACTCAATGACATTCCGAGTATGGATATTTTCAACCGTTTGATTCAATACGATATTGATGAGGCGGAAAATGGCCGGGCCAAAGAGAGTTTGGTGCGTTTACAGCAGCTGGTCGAAAATAAAATCGGGCAAAGTTTTTCCTACCGCTGTTCCCACTGCGGCTATCGTAGCCACCGCTTGGTGTGGAATTGTCCGTCGTGCAACAAATGGGAAACCATCAAACCGGTGGACGGGCAGTATCAGTAAATAATTTTGGCAAAAATGTGCTCAGCCACATTTAAGATGAAGATAAACAGACCCTCGTATTTCAGCTAAATAAAAAGGAAACAGTATGGACAGTAAAGTTATCGTTGCACTTGATTATGAAACGGAACGGCAAGCCCTGAATTTGGTGGATCAAATTGATCCGAGCTTGTGCCGTTTAAAAGTCGGCAAAGAAATGTTTACCACTTTGGGAACGGATTTTGTCAAACAACTGCATAGCCGTGGCTTTGATGTGTTTCTGGATCTGAAATTCCATGATATTCCGAACACGGTGGCAAGAGCGGTGCGCTCGGCGGCGGATTTGGGCGTGTGGATGGTCGATGTCCATGCCAGCGGCGGTTTGCGCATGATGGAAACGGCAAAAAAAATCCTTGAGCCGTATGGCAAAGAAGCGCCGATTTTGATTTCTATCACGGTGTTGACCAGCATGGAAGATGTGGATTTATTGCAAATCGGTTTGAATGCCTCCCCAATGGAGCAGGTGATTCGTTTGGCGCGTTTGAGCCAGCGTGCCGGATTGGACGGTGTGGTATGTTCGCCGCAAGAGGTCGAGATTTTGCGTGCCAACTGTGGCAAAGACTTCAAATTGATCACCCCGGGCATTCGTCCCGAAGGGGCGGAATTTGGCGATCAACGTCGGGTGATGAGCCCGAAAGAAGCCATCGAAGCCGGTTCGGATTATCTGGTTGTCGGTCGCCCGATCACCTTGGCGGAAGATCCGGTCGGGGTGTTAAAAAGTATTAATGCTGCGATTGCCTAAGGTTGAAAATGTCGAATAACCCTCTCGTTTATTCCACCGCAACCGGTCGGGTGAAAGCGGAAAAACCGCAAGAAGTGATTGCCCGAGGCGATGGTATTGTGCGCATCCAACGCCAAGTCAGCGGACGTAAAGGCAAAGGCGTTTCCGTGATCACCGGCTTGGCTTTGCCGAGTGTCGAATTGGAAAAAATAGCGTCGGAGTTGAAAAAGCGCTGCGGCTGCGGCGGTTCGGTAAAAAACGGCACGATTGAAATCCAAGGCGAAAACCGTGAATTATTAAAGCAGCTTTTGCAACAAAAAGGCTATCAGGTCAAGTTGGCCGGCGGCTGAGCTATCTACCGAATAGCAGTATAACCACTGGCGTCTTTGCTGATTATATTAGCAAAGACGCTTTTCTTTTTAATTGAATCACTAATTTTCGTTATTGAAATAAATTTACTTGTGTGATTACCTTCCGTTATTTATAACCATTTAAAATTACTATCAAATAAATAATTTGATAGATATCACAATCTCGAAATAATACGCTTTCTAAAAATAATGATATTGGTTAAATTGCATTTAAATTTTCTAAAAAGAAAATTTAAATGTTCGTTTGACTTAACTTTGTTTAACCAAGCACGGAGATGTTGAAATGGAAAGATCGCTTAAAGCCGCATGTATCGGCGAGTTTTTAGGAACGGGATTGCTTATTTTCTTCGGAGTTGGCTGTGTCGCCGCTTTGAAAGTGGCGGGCGCTGGTTTTGGACAGTGGGAAATCAGTATTATGTGGGGAATGGGGGTTGCCCTTGCGGTGTATGCGACTGCGGGGGTGTCTGGAGCACACTTGAATCCTGCCGTCACCATTGCACTATGGAAATTTGCCTGTTTTGACGGCAAAAAAGTCCTGCCTTATATTTTATCACAGGTTGCCGGTGCATTTTGTGCGGCAGCGCTGGTTTACTTTTTATACCGCAATTTATTTATTGAATTTGAAACGGTGAATAATATTGTGCGTGGCAGCCAAGAGAGTTTAAGCCTCGCCGGAACATTCTCAACTTATCCGCATCCGGCATTGGGGCTGGCTCAGGCATTTGCCGTGGAAATGGTGATCACCGCCGTTCTAATGGCGTTGATTTTAGCGTTGACCGATGACGGTAATGGTTTGCCGCGTGGACCGTTAGCGCCATTATTAATCGGGATTTTGATTGCAGCCATTGGCGGGGCAATGGGCCCTTTGACCGGGTTTGCGATGAATCCGGCACGTGATTTTGGTCCGAAATTGTTTGCTTATTTGGCGGGTTGGGGGGATATTGCCATGACCGGCGGGCAAGCAGTACCTTACGCATTAGTTCCGATTTTTGCTCCCATTATCGGCGCTTTGATCGGGGCTTATGCCTACCAACGTTTGATTAATAAAAATTTACCTTGTAACACTTGCCAAATCGACTAATTAAAATAACAGGAGATGATTATGTCTGACAAAAAATACATTATTGCGTTAGATCAAGGAACAACCAGCTCGCGCGCATTGATTTTGGATCATGATGCCAATGTGGTGAGCGTGGCACAGCGTGAATTTACCCAAATTTATCCGCAAGCCGGTTGGGTTGAGCATAACCCGATGGAGATTTGGGCGACACAAAGTTCAACCTTGAATGAAGCGGTTGCAATGGCGGGCATTACACCGGACAGTATTGCGGCAATCGGTATCACCAACCAACGTGAAACCACGATTGTGTGGGAAAAGGAGAGCGGTAAACCGATTTACAATGCGATTGTGTGGCAATGCCGCCGTACTGCCGATATTTGCGAGCGGCTGAAAGCAAACGGACATGAAGAATATATCAAAGCCACAACCGGCTTGGTGGTTGACCCGTATTTTTCCGGCACCAAAGTTAAATGGATTTTGGATAACGTGGAAGGGGCGCGTGAAAAAGCAGAGCGCGGTGAGTTGTTGTTTGGCACGGTAGATACTTGGTTAGTATGGAAATTAACCCAAGGCCGCGCCCATGTCACCGATTATACCAATGCCTCCCGAACTATGCTGTTCAATATTCATACCATGCAATGGGACGAGAAAATGCTGGAAATTTTGGGTGTGCCGCGTTCGATGTTGCCGGAGGTGAAAAAATCCTCCGAGATTTATGGACAAACCAACATCGGCGGGCAAGGCGGGGTGCGGATTCCGGTGGCAGGAATTGCCGGCGATCAGCAAGCCGCACTTTACGGACATCTGTGTGTGAATCCGGGAATGGCAAAAAATACCTACGGCACGGGCTGTTTCTTATTAATGAATACCGGCGACAAAGCGGTACGTTCGCAAAACGGCTTGTTGACCACCATTGCGTGTAAAAGCGACGGTTCGCCCTGTTATGCGCTGGAAGGCTCAATCTTTATGGGCGGCGCTTCGATTCAATGGCTACGTGACGAATTGAAAATCGTACATGACAGCTATGATTCCGAGTATTTCGCGCAAAAAGTGCCGGATTGCAACGGCGTTTATGTCGTGCCGGCCTTTACCGGACTGGGCGCACCATATTGGGATCCGTATGCGCGCGGGGCGATTATGGGCTTGTCACGTGGTGCGAACCGCAACCACATTGTACGTGCGACCTTAGAATCGATTGCCTATCAAACCCGTGATGTGTTGGAAGCCATGCAATCCGATTCCGGCGATAGCCTGAAAAAACTGCGTGTGGATGGCGGTGCGACTGCGAATAACTTCTTAATGCAGTTCCAAGCGGATATTCTGAATGCGGATGTGGAACGTCCGAAAGTGAAAGAAGTGACCGCACTTGGGGCTGCCTACCTAGCCGGTTTGGCGACCGGTTTCTGGAAGGATCTGGATGAGCTGAAAGATAAAGCCAGTATCGAACGCACTTTCACGCCGGACGGCTGCGAAGAAAAACGCGCCCGGCGTTATAAAGGCTGGAAGAAAGCGGTAAAACGCGCACTGGCTTGGGAAAAAGACGACGAAGAATAAACCGCACTTTGCGTATTTTTGTTTAACCACTGTGCCAAATCAGGGCAGTGGTTATTTTATTTATACGAAAGTGCGGTTTTTACACGGATAAAATGTGATCTATTTCAAATATTTTGGGTTTTTGACCGCACTTTGTGGTGAGAATCATCAAAACTGCTTTCTAGATCGAGCAAGATTTGATAATCTGTGCGCTTTCTTGAAAACCGCCCCAAAAGGCGGTTATTTTATTTATAACAATATAAAAAACGGAGTATATTATGTCAGCTACTTTAATTGAAGTTCTTGGGTATATTGCAACTGCATTTGTCGCCGGTTCATTTTTATTAAGCTCTATGCTGTATTTACGTTTGATTAATGCGATTGGCGCAATGATGTTTATTGTCTATGGGATATTGATTGCCTCGATGCCGGTGGTGTTGCTGAACGTGTTTATCACTGTGGTGAATATTTATCAGATAATTAAATTAAAACGCCGGGCGTAATCGCACCGAGCGTGTTAAAAGACGGCGAAGCGTAGACCGCACTTCGGATGTTACTTTAACCACTGTTACTGTTTTAGTGACAGTGGTTTTTTAATTCGGTTGCGTAGACGCTAATCCGTATTCCGACTGAATTACAACACCATTGCAGCAATCCAACCGAACACTAACAACGGAATGTTGAAGTGGATAAAGGTCGGCACCACGGAATCCCAGATATGATCGTGCTTGCCGTCCACGTTGAGACCGGAGGTCGGCCCTAATGTGGAGTCGGAAGCCGGGGAGCCGGCATCGCCGAGTGCGGCGGAGACGGCAACCAAGGATACGGTAGCCAATTCGGAGAAACCCAAACTGATACAAATCGGCACATAAATCGCGGCAATAATCGGAACGGTTGAGAAAGAAGAACCGATTCCCATGGTGATAAACAAGCCGATTAACAGCATAATCATTGCGGCTAACCCTTTATTATCATTACCAATGGTTTCGCTGAAGGTTTGCACCAATGCCGCCACGCCGTCGGTTTCTTTGATCACGTTGGCAAAGCCGGAAGCGGCGATCATCACAAAACCGATCATTGCCATTAAGCGTAAGCCTTGTTGGAACAGATCGTTGCTTTCTTTCAGTTTGAAAATCCCCCCGAGCGCAAAGATAGCCAACCCGACTAAACCGCCGATAATAATCGAATCGGTGTAGAGTTGCAGGGCAAAGGTGGCAACAATGGCGATAATGCTGATTGCCGCATGGCGCGGGCTGATTTTAGCAATACGCTGTTCAATGCTTTCGGCGGTTGGCTCGGGGGTGGCGACAACATAATTGCGCGGTTTGCGATAAGTGATAAAAATGGCGGTCAGCAAACCTAAAATCATCCCGATAACCGGAATTACCATCGCACTGGAAACTTGTGCGGCATTGGTTTGTAAGCCCAAGGCTGCGCCGGTTTCATTGATTTTGGTGACGATAATGTTATCAATAAAGATCTTCCCGAAACCGACCGGCAGAATCATATAGGTTGCGGTCAAACCAAAAGTCAGCACGCAAGCCACCGCACGACGATCCAGTTTTAAACGGTTCATAATGTCTAACAATGGCGGCACCACGATTGGAATAAAGGCGATATGCACCGGCAGCAGGTTTTGCGAGGAAATCGCAAACAGAACCAACAGCAATAACACCAAATATTTAAACCAGAACAGCGCTTTTTCGCTCGGTTGTTTGCCTAATTTTTTAATCACCCGCATTGCCAATAAATCGGTTAAACCCGATTTGGAAATTGCCACGGCAAAGGCGCCGAGAATGGCGTAATTCATCGCGACGGCAGCACCGCCGCCCAAACCGTTGGTAAAGGTGGATATGGTCGTTTGAATATCCATGCTGCCCAATAAACCGGCAGCCAAAGCGGAAATAATCAGGGCGATAACCACATTAATCCGCATTAAACTGAGCGCTAACAGCAGAATAATGGATAACACCACATTGTTGGTGAGTAACATAATAAGGTTCCTTGAAGTTGGTTAAAATATAAAAACAAAAATTAAAGCGCAGCGATTGTAAAGCAAAATAAAATGATTTTCTCGATTTTATTGTGAATTCGCGGCAAATAGCGGAAATCCTCGCAATGTTTTTAAGCGATTGACCATATAACAGAATAATTCGGCGGTTTTTTCGGTGTCATACAACGCGGAATGCGCCTGTTTCGGATCAAAACTGATGCCGGCGGCATGACAGGCCTTGATCAACACATTATTGCCAAACATAAAAGCGCCGAGGGTGGCAGTATCAAAGGTGCCGAACGGATGAAACGGATTGCGTTTCAATTGGGTGCGCTCCGCCGCCGCCATTAGGAAGCCGTGATCAAAGGCGGCATTATGTGCCACGATAATCGAACGCTTGCAGTCGGCGGCTTTTTGGGTGCGGCGCACCATTCTGAATAATTCGCCAAGTGCGGTTTCTTCGCTGACCGCGCCGCGCAGCGGGTTATCGATATCAATGCCGTTGAATTTCAAGGAGTCGGGATTGATATTCGCCCCTTGGAACGGCTCAATATGGAAATGGCATTTTTCATCCGCTTGCAGTAGCCCTTGCTCATCCATTTTTAAGGTAACGGCGGCAATTTCCAATAGCGCATCGGTTTTCGGATTAAATCCGGCGGTTTCCACATCAATAATCACCGGAAAATATTCGCGAAAGCGGTTTTTCAGAAGATTGTAATCGGTTTGCGTGTTGTTTGATTCGGCGGTTTGCACGGCAGTGGTCAAAATAAGATCCTGTTTGACTGGAATAAAAAACGCCGAAATCCGACATATCAGCGGATTTCGGCAGAAAAAATTAATTGCCTAAACCGGCTTTGGCGCTTTTATTTTCGATAAATTCGATTTTGTACCCGTCCGGATCTTCCACGAAGGCAATGACGGTTGTACCGCCTTTGACCGGACCCGGTTCGCGGGTGACGTTGCCGCCGGCAGACCGCACTTTGTCGCAAGTGGCATAAATATCATCGGTGCCGATGGCGATATGCCCGTAAGCCGTGCCGAGTTCGTATTGTCCCACGCCCCAGTTGTAGGTCAGTTCCAGTACCGCACTTTTATCTTCGTCATCATAGCCTAAAAATGCCAGTGTATATTTGTATTCGGTGTTTTCACTGGTACGCAGAACGCGCATTCCCAATGCTTCGGTATAAAATTTAATTGAGCGATCCAAATCGCCGACGCGCAGCATAGTATGTAAAATTCGCATGATTAGTCCCCTAAATTGTTAACGAAACAATAAATATGGCATTATAATGTCAATTTGTGATTTATTACTATTTATTTTAGCACGTTGGACGTTCTATGTCAGACCATAACGAGAACAAAATTCGGATCTTCTTACTCTCTCTGCTGCCGCCGGTTTTGCTGTTAGGCGCGGAAACCGCACTTTTCTTTTCCCTGCCGCATTTAAATCGCTTTATTGCGTATTTTGCCTTTGCGGTATTGAGCGCACAATTGGTTTTGCAAGTGGTGTTTATCAAAGGCGAAATTTGTAACGGGCAACGTTTCCGTTTGGTCAACGCCGCGTTGTATTTGGCGCTTTATTGGGTGGGGCTGTTATTGCTCGGCGCATTGGCGGAAAAACGTTATATTCCGCTCATGCTGCTGATCGTGAGCGGTTTGTTAACGTTATTTGCAGTATGGCAACAACCGAAAGAGGATGAACGGCTTCAACGGGCTTTATTACTGTTTGCCAACGTTTGCGCGCTGCTCGGTGTGCTGGCATATCTTGCGATTTGGTGGAATTTGCCGCGGGCGGAATGGTTGTCTTACAGCCCGTTCAGCCAATTGTTTCTAGCCGTGGTATTGGCGAATTGGCTATTGCGGGTATCACGTAACCGTTTGCAGGGCTTGTTGCAATTGTTGCCCCGTCTGATGTTGTTGACATTATTGCTTAATGCGGTTTACAGCGTGATCGTGTTGTTATTGCTATATTTCAACTTGATTACGGTTATCACGCCATTGAGCGGTTTCATTCTGTATTTTGTCGTACATTTGCTTGCCGCTGCCATGTTAGGCGGCTCGATCAGCAAAAATAATCCGCTTAGGTTGCCGCATTTGGCAGTTTTGCTGATTCTGGCACTCAGTTTTCCATTTTGGTTAACTTGATATGTGGAAGAAGTGTCTGTTTGTATTCGCGGTATTGTCGCTGTTACTCGGCAGCGCACTGTTATATCTGTTACAGGGTAACGGCTTGCAGACCGTCACCAATTATTTCCTCATGCCGGATTATCAAATCCAGTTGAAACAAGCCCCGCAAATCGATTTTGACGGCATAAGGTTGCCGCAGCTCAAGCTGCAAACGGCGACTTGCCGGCTGGCGGAGGCGAACGATATTCGCTTAACCGGACAGCAACGGAAATTGGCGGTACGACAATTACAATTGGATTATGCCTGTTTGCAGCAACTGATGAATCAAGATAATACGGCGGAAGAGGCAACCCCTTTCACCGTCAATCGTTTGTTTGCACTGTTGCCATTGGGCGAGGTCGAGATTGCCGAATTGCATTGGCAACATACGGAAAGCGTACAACAACCGCAGTTGCAACAAATTTTGGCGGCGACGACCAGCGTAAGTGCGGTACGCCAAGGCAATGAAGTGCGCTTGCACCTGCGGGCAAGCGAAGCAAACGGAACCGCACTTTCGCGTGACAAGCAAACGCAGGCTGAACCCGAAACGGTTTCAGAACCCAACGGCAGCAGCAGGCAGGCTAGTGACGAAAATTCAGCGCTTCAATTGGAATCGGTATTATTTGATTTGAATGCGCGGCTTGTCGGGCAAAATTTAACGGCAACGGCGGTTTATCTGCCGGACAGTGAGCAATCGAACCAATTGACGTTTAACGCCGAACTGGCGGAGAGTTTTGCACAACTGCCATTGCGTGCGGATGTTGATTTTATTTGGCGTTCGCCTTATTTGGTGATTCCGCAAGGCGGAATGAAGCTGGTGTGGCAGGAAGAACAAGCCAACTTGCAGTTGTATGAAACGGTCGGGCAGCAACAGCACGAGCTCTTGAATTTGCCGTTTGATATTAAAAACGGCAATTTGCAAATCAGCAAAGCGCAGTTTAATTGGGCGAAAGATTTACCGCAGCCGATGACCGGTTTTTTGGATTTGAACCTGCAAGCGGAAGAGAGCCGTTTTTTCTGGAACAGTTTCCCGTTAAGCGTTAACTTTCGCCTGTCATTGCTTTCTAACGGCGAAAAAGGCAAGGGCGTGATTGTGATTCAAGGCTTGAACGGGAAAATCGAACGAGAGTCGCTGAATATCCCGCTGCAAGTGAACGGCGATGTGAAATCCTTCGACAGCATTTTTTATGCCGGTTTGCCGATGCGGATAGAAGGCCCGCTACATGACCCGATGTTACGTTTTTTAAGCGGTTCGTTATTACGTATGCGCGGCAATACCGAGTATATTGATATTGAAGAATTGCGTTTGCCCTTGGCTGGGGTGGTCGTCGGGCAATACGGTGTCAAAGGGCGTTTGCAGGCGATTCTGAAAGGCAAAACCCGGCAGTTTGATCAGATTGACTTGCACCTTGACGGACGTGCCAATGAGTTTATCGCCGGGATTCATTCCATTTTTAATATCCGCTCCGCCCAAAATGTGACAGGGTTAAAATCGGCAGCGGTAAAAGCCAATATCTGGAATTGGAATTTTTGGGGATACGCCGATATTCCCGGTTTGCGCAGTCTGGTGAGTTTGCGCGGCCGCGGATTTTGGCAAGATAATTTAATCCATATTCAATTGCTTGACGGTGAATTGGATCGCTTCGGGTTGTCCGGCGTTAGGGTTGACCCCTTGAAATTGACCTTGACCGAATCGGTCAAGTGGGATTATCAGCAGCAACAATTGCAAGGGGGATTGACCCTGAGTACGCCGAAAATTCAATTTGATTACGGCGGTGCGTTTCTCAAACCGGATATCGGGGTGCGCATCGAAGGCAAGGATTTCACCGATTTGAATTTGCGCAGCGAGCTGACCGCCGATAAACTCGGACCGATCCGTCTGTTCTCCCGCTATCAGGATGGCGTGTTACGCGGCAATATCTATTGGCCGCAACAGTCTGCCAATGTGTTCCAACCGCTGTTTCCGCCGCGTTGGAATTGGTTGATCCAACGCGGCACGATTCGTGGGCAAACCGCCTTTTCCATTACGCCGGAAAGTGGGGTGGTTGCCGGGGGACATATTGTGATTCAACAAGGCGATATTGCATTACCCGAAGGGGCGATCAGCGGCATTAATTTCTCTCTGCCGTACCGTTATCAGGATCAACGTTTCCAACTGGGCATTAAACAACCGGTCGAAGTGAAAATCGCGACTTTGGATAATGGGGTCAAACTGAAAAATGTGTCGTTACAGCTACAAGGGCACTATCCATGGACACGCAAACAGCCGTTATCGCTGTCAAAATTGCACTTAAATCTGTTAGGCGGCGAATTGGACGTGGATAAATTCTCATTGCCGCAGCATAATGCCGCTTATTTGCGTTTGAACAATATTGAGTTGAGCGAGGTGCTGGATTTTATGCAATATAACCAATTGGAGATGACCGGCAAGGTGAATGCCAAGCTGCCGTTTTGGATTGAAAATTCCCCTTGTATTGTGTGTGACGGCATTATTGAACAAGGCAGCGATTGGCGCATTCATTTGAGCGATGAGTTGATTGAAAAAATCGAACAGGGCGGCGGGATTACCGAACGGATCCTGACTAATTTGATGGAAACTATGGACGTGTATGATTCCAATATCAAGGTGAATTTACTGCAAGACGGCACAGGTTTAATGAATGCGCAAATTAAAGCCAATAATGCCTTACAAAATCCGATCTTTTTGAATTACAATCATAAAGAAAATGCCTTTGATTTATGGAAATCGATCAATTTCGCTTCGGAGCTGCAACAAAATTTAGAATACCGTCTGTACCAACGACGTGAACAATAGACCCTAGAGAGCCATTATGTTATTCAAGCTAAAATTTACCGCACTTTTGTTCAGTTTATCTGTCTTGCTCGGTTGCGTGCCGAAAATTCAGCTGGAAACGCCGAAAGAGGGGATTACCATCAATATGAATGTGGAAATCGAGCATAAGATTCAAATTGAAGCCGATGACAACACCCGTAAGATTTTGGCGGAAGACAATATCTTGCAACAATAGCAAAGGCAAAGTGCGGTCTGATTAGCGTGATCTGCACCGCACTTTCGCATGACTATTTATTCCCGCCTTTCCAATTTGCCCAATCAAAACAGCGTGTCGGCAACAAGCGGCGCAGCCACCAATAGAGCTTGGTCGGAAAAGTGACCTGATAACGGGCTTTCGGTTTGGCACTGTTCAGGCATTGCAATACTGCCTTGGCACAGGCTTCGGCAGGCAGCGTGAACGGGTTGGCATTACCTTTGGTGTTCAAGCGTGCCAACTGTTTTTCGTAGGCGGTTTTATGCACGCTGTGTTGCCAGTCAATATACTGATGAAATTTTTGCAATGCATTGGGGCGGAATTTGCTGGTGATCGGACCCGGTTGCAGCAAGCTGACGAAAATCTGACTGCCGAACAATTCGGTACGTAAGGTGTCGCACAAGCCTTCTAGGGCAAATTTACTGCTGTTATAAGCCCCGCGCCACGGCATGCCGGCAAAACCCAAAATGCTGCTGTTGACGATAATCCGCCCGTGTCCTTGGCGGCGGAACAGCGTCATGGCGTGCCGAATACATTCCCACGTGCCGAAGACATTGGTCTCAAACTGTTCGCGTAACGCGGCACGCGAAACATCTTCCACCGCGCCGGTCTGCCCGTAGCCGGCGTTACAGAAAATGGCATCTAAAGTGCGGTTTTGCCCGATATGTTGCAACACATGTTGGATTTGCGCCGAATCGGTCATGTCCAGTTGCACGCATTCCAGCCCTTCTTGTTGCAAACGCAGAACATCTTCCGCTTTACGGCAACTGGCGATCACCTGCCAGCCGTGTTGCCGTAAATAATGTGCGGTCGCATAACCGATACCGCTGGAACAGCCGGTGATGAAAATGGTTTTACTCATGCTTAGAGCCTGTTGATCTGTGTTTATAATTTGAGCCATAGTCCCTAATCCAAATGATGTAATAGCGTTTCGATGTGCTTCAATCCGTTTAAGCGGGTTTCGCTTAAACGTGAGGCAATGCCGCATTGCCGTAACAATGCGGTCACATCAAATTGCCGAATATCACCCAACGGCAGATTCTGTAACACACTTAACAACAGGTACAACAAGCCGTTCATAATCCGCGCTTCGCTGTATGCCGCGAAATGGTAATCCCCGTCAGCCCGCTTGTCTGCGCTAAACCGCACTTCCACTTCGCAACCGTGAATTCGCGTCATATTTTCCAGTTGTTCGGGCGAAGGAATCGGCAGTTTTTTACCAAGTTGAATCAGATAACGGTAACGTTCTTCCCAATTATCGAATTGTTCAAATTGCCGAATTATGTCTTGGTTGTTTGCCATCGGTTAATCTCTCAACAAGGCGAGTGCGTTATCTAAGGCGTTAAAAAACGCCTCGACTTCCGCTTCGGTATTATAAGGGGCAAACGACAGGCGCAACGTACTTTTTTGCCCTAAACGGGCAAGATAAGGTTGGGCGCAATGTTCGCCGGCGCGTAACGCAATGCCTTGTTCGCTCAGCAGCGTATTCAGATCAGACGTTGCCAAATCATCAAAGACAAAACAGACAACAGAACTGGCTTGCGGCGAGTTAAACAGGCGGGCGCCGGGATAACGCCGCAACCGCACTTTGGTTTGTTCGGCTAAATTCACTGCGTGCTTTTCAGCTTGCGCAAAATCGATTTGTTGCAACCAATTCAACACCGCGCCAAAGCCGATCACGGCGGCAATATTGGGTGTACCGGCTTCTAAACGATAGGGCAGCGTGTTAAAGCTGATCTGCTGTTTTGACACCCGATCCACCATTTTGCCGCCATACAGTAGCGGCGTGAGTTGTTCCAGTGCCGCTCGTTTTCCGCTTAACACGCCTAAGCCGTTTGGTCCATAGAGTTTATGGGCGGAAAAGGCATAAAAATCCGCGTCCAGTGCCTGAATATCCAGTTTAAGGTGCGCAATCGCCTGCGCGCAATCGACCACAATCAAGGCTTGCGGCGCAGTTTGACGGATGGTTTGCACCAACTCGGCAATCGGCTGTGCGGTACCGGTGACATTCGAGACATAGTTTAACGCCACCAATTTGGTGCGTGGCGAGAGCGCTTGTTGCAAAACCGCACTTTCGATCAGCCATTGATCGTTAATCGGCAATACGATGAGTTTCGCGCCACGCTGCTGCGCTACGACCGACCAAGTGACAAAATTGGCATGATGATCGGCTTCGCTGATAATGATTTCATCGCCTGCTTGGATTTGTGCTGCCAGCCCATGCGCCACCATATTGATCGCCTGCGTCGTGCCGCTGGTCCAAACGACACAATCGCTCGACGGCGCATTGATCCATTGTGCGGTCAACCGCCGTGCCTGTTCGTAAAGTGCGGTCTGTGCCGATTCATGCTGGCTGCGGTGTACCGACCCCGCACTTTGGTAGAACGCCAGCGTACTGTCGAGCAACACCTGCGGTTTCAACGCCGTCGCCGCCGAATCGAAATAAATTAACGCAGAATCTTGTTGCAGATAGGGGAAATCGGCTCGAAATACAGTTGGGTTAAAGTTAGGCATAAGCTATCCGAGTGGTTAAACAGGTCGCTATTATAAACTCAACGTTGTTCCTTACGCCACAAATACGGCTCTTGCGGATGGCGATCCTGCCAAAGCCCTCTTTTTTTCCATTGTGCTTCCAGTTGTGCCTGTTGGTATTGCGGATCTTTTTTATAGAAACGGTATGCCCAAGCATAACCGCTTTCCACCATTAACCGATTAATATTTTGGTGTTGCATATCATATACCGTTGCCAAGCGGCGGGCATATTGATCAATGCCGTCGATTTTCAGGGTCACGCTTTGTTTGTGGATCAGTTTAGCCAGTTGTTGTTTGGCTTGCTTGCCGTATACTTGCCCGTTTTCCGGTGCATCGATGCCGACTAACCGCACTTTGATTCGTTTGTGATTGTTTGTTAAGCAGGTGAAACTGTCGCCGTCACTGATATGAATCGCACGGCACTGCAAGGCATTAGTCGTAGTTTTGGCTTGGATTGTTATCGCAGAAAGTAACAAAAATGCAAATAAAAAGAAAAAACGTGTTATCGACACTTTACAACCTTATCTATTATCAGAAAAAAGCGGGAAATACAGTGACATTGATCACAAATTGAGGGAGAATTATTTCATATTTTTCCGTTATCACAAACCAAGATGAAACAAAAAGCCTTCGATTTATTGCGCTCCCTTGCGATTTTATATGCCGTTTTGTATCTCGGTATTGCGTTGCAACATCTGATTCCGCTCGGTGTACCGGGTAGTATCTGGGGATTATTGATCCTTTTTCTGTGTCTGACAACGCAGGTGATTAAAGTGGAATGGATTGCATTCGGTTCCCGCCTGTTGATTCGCTATATGGCGCTGCTGTTTATTCCGGTCAGTGTCGGGATTATCAAGTATGCCGATCTGCTGTTCGCCAATGCGAAACCGCTGCTGATTCCGAATATCGTCAGCAGCATGCTGACACTGGTGGTGGTCGGTTTGCTTGGGGATTATCTGTATGAACGGCATAGTATCCGCAAATTACGCCAAAAAGCCCGACACAAACGGCAACAGAGCTAGGAGGAAACGATGTTACAGGATTTGGCGCTTTATCTCTATTCGGGGCTGACTATTGCGGCATTTATGACCGCACTTTGGATTAACAAACGTTGGAAATCCATGGTGTTTAATTCCTTTGTGCTGACGTTATTACTGCTGTCAGGCATTCTGTTGTTACTGAACATTCCTTACGACAGCTATATGCAGGGCAACGCACCGTTGAATAATCTAATGGCGCCGTCGATTGTGGCACTGGCATTGCCGTTGTATGAACAGTTGCGCCAAATCAGCAATCGTTGGCGCAGTATTTTGCTGATTACCACCGTTGCCTCACTCCTCGCGATGTTTAGCGGGGCGGTATTGGCGTTGTTGTTAGGGGCAAGCGCAGAGATTGTGGCAACCATTTTGCCGAAATCGATCAGTATGCCGATGGCAATGGCCGTCGCCGAAACCGTCGGCGGCATTCCGTCGGTGGCGGCGGTCGGCGTGGTGCTTGCCGGTTTGCAAGGCTCGATTTTCGGTTATTTCATCTTACAAAAAATCGGCGTGAAACACCCCGAAGCGATAGGCCTATCGATTGGTGCGGTATCGCATGCGCTCGGCACCGCCCGCACTTTAGAGGTCGATCAGCAAGCCGGGGTATACAGCTCGATTGCATTGGTGCTGTGCGGCATTATCAGTTCGATTTTGGCGCCGTTGGTGTTTCATGTGGTGATTCTGCTGTTTTAAGTGCGGTCGGCGTGCCAGTCAGTGTGTTAAACCGAACCCCAAAGGGTATAGCGGATCCGCGCTGTCGCTGGGAACATCCGGTTTTTGTTCTTCCACCGCTTTCATTGACGAAGGCAACTCGAAAGGTAATGTGGCACTGAACCCGGCTGAACTCATCAACGCAGTCAACAAGGCATGATCGCCGATACCAAAATTCGCAACCAGTGCCGAAGCGTGTTGTTTAATCTTGCTTAAAATCGCCGGACGATCCAGATAAATAGTGACAACGGTCGGCACCACTTGCGCGGTATCGCGAATCAAACGGTAATCGGTATTGCCGGAGCGGAAATCCAGCGAACCTTCATGCTGCAGCGAAGCGAAAAAGTAGCTAGGATGTAGGATTTCATACGGCGTAGCAATGCGGATAATCGCCACATCCGCTTGTTCCGGCGTCGCCACCACATTAAAGCCCAAGGCGCCGGCGACCTCTGCATCAATATTATGCAAGAAAACCTTACTTTTTTTCTTGAGCGGCAGGGTTTTCTGCTTATTTTCCAACAGCACTAACGATTTGATTTGCGCTTGCTGCGCCTCTTTTTGCCAAGCGGAGTTGCCGATCAGTTTTTCCGCCTTAATCGGATCAACAAAAGGCGCTTCAAACAAGCCGATACTGAATTTTTGGATCAGAATACGACGCACCGATTGATCCAAACGAGCCTCGGATAATTTATTCCGTTGCACTGCATCAATAATCAGCTCGGTGTCGGATACGCCGCCGAATTGATCAAGCCCGGCATTTAAACCTTTGATAAAACGTTGTTGTCGTGTCAATGTCTCTACGCCCCAAGGTGCGCCCGGCGGTTCGTGCGGCGTGCCGTTCGGATTGCCTTCGCGGCAGGCGAGATCACAGTCGTTGGTGATTAACCAGTCGCCGAGGATTATGCCGTCGAATTCATACTGCCCGCGCAACAGATCAGTGAGTAAAGTGCGGTTAAAACCGGCGGCAACCGGCTCCAACGCTTTGCCGTTCAGCCGCACTTGTTTCAAAACCGAATATGCCGGCATTACGCCCGCAACCTTGGCTTCAAAGGCGCCGGTAAACGGATAGATGTGCTGTTGCAGATGATCGCCGGGAAAAACGGCATATTTGCCATAGGCATTATGGCTGTCCCAACCATGCTGAGCGGCGCCGTAGCCGACCCAATGTTTCACTACCGCAATCACACTATTGCGTTGCAGTCCGCCGTTGCCGTTTTGCATGCCTTCGATATAGGCCTTCACCATCCGTTTTACCCTGTCGGGATCTTCGCCGAAAGTGCCGATAATACGCGGCCAGCGTGGTTCGGTTGCCAAATCCGCTTGTGGCGACAGCGCGATATGAATTCCGCTGGCCAAATACTCTTGCCGCACCAGATCGGCATAACGTTTGGTCAGTTTTTCATCATTGATCGCCCCGAAACCGAGTAATCCCGGCCATTTGGTAAATTTTCCGGCGGAAATACTCATGCCGTCGGGTGAGAACGAATTGCGCGGATCAGAACTGATACTGAGCGGAATCCCAAGCCGGGTGCTCTCCGCAAGCTCCTGCAACTTATTATTTTCTTCGCTGAAAGTGGCAATGGCATGCGCTGACAAACGGGTGAGCAGGCTAGCGACATGTTTTTCCACGATCAGCTGCCGATTGGCAGTTAAATCGTAGGATTCGCCTTTGCCTCGCGGATTTTCCGTGGTCATGGCGGTGGCGTGCATAATCATCCCGGCTTTTTCCGCCAGATTCATTTGCGCCAGCAGATCATCGGCACGGGTTTCCGCCGCTAACCGCCAATCCTCATAGGGATCCAATCTGCCGTTACGGTTCAGATCTTTGAATTGCGATTGCCCAATTTGTAACAACGGCACATTGCGATAGCTCAAGTGCGGTTGTGTCGGCGCGGCGGCTGATAGATTTGCGCTCAGCAGGCAAAACAGGCATAGTGCGGGTAGTCTGGTCAACGATCTTTTCCATCTGGGATTACAGCGAATAAGTTTCACTATTTTAAATAAAAATTCATGACAGGCATATGCAATAGCGCTTTCTTTATATTAACCTTGGTTTACTTTTCAAACGGATGGGCATTTCAAGTTTTGATTGCGTAAATTTACTCCATTAACACTGTTTTTTTATACAGTAAATTGCGTTATAATGCCGATATGGTATCCAACGTTTGTTGTAACAGGGCTATGCAACAGAATGCAACAGAGAAAAATTATTCATATCGATATGGATTGTTTTTTTGCCGCAGTCGAAATGCGCGAAAATCCGACTTTACAGGGAAAACCGGTCGCGGTGGGCGGCACCACGTCACAGCGCGGCGTGTTATCGACCTGTAATTACGAAGCGCGCAAATTCGGCTTGCACAGTGCAATGCCGACCGCACTTGCCCTCAAGAAATGTCCGAATCTGGTTCTATTGCCGGGCAATATGGCGCTGTATAAACAAGTATCCGAACAGGTGCGCCGCATTTTTCAACGTTACACCGATTTAATCGAGCCGTTGTCGTTGGATGAAGCTTATCTCGACGTCAGCGATTGCCAAGCATGTAACGGCTCGGCAACTTGGATTGCCGCTGAAATCCGGCAAGCGATTTTTGACGAGTTGCAATTGACTGCTTCCGCCGGGATCGCCCCGCTGAAATTTCTCGCCAAAATCGCCTCGGATATGAACAAACCGAACGGACAATTCGTGCTGACGCCTGAACAGATCGATGAGTTTGTGCTACGGTTGCCGCTGAAGAAAATTCCGGGCGTGGGACCGGTCACCGCACAAAAATTAGCGGCAATGGGGCTGAACCACTGTGCCGATATTCGCGCTTTGCAGCAACATATTTTATTGGATCAATTCGGCAAACTCGGGCAGCGGATCTGGCAATTCAGTCATGGGATTGATGAAAGAGCGGTGCAGCCCGAGCGGGAGCGCAAGTCGGTCGGGGTGGAAACCACCTTGGCTCAAGACATTTGGCAGCCGGAACAAGCCGTCGATATCCTATCGGCGCTCTATCAAAAATTACGGCTGCGTTTACAGCGTGCGCAACCGGATATTCCGTTGCGCAGTTACCGTAAAATCGGGGTAAAGCTCAAATTTAACGATTTTCAAACCACGACCCTGGAAAGCAGTGCCTATGTGCCGAATCAAGACGCTTTTCAACAATTGTTACAACAAATCTGGCAGCGGGCAAACGGGCGTAGCGTGCGCTTAATCGGTTTAAATGTGACCATTCCGCACAAAAATAAAGCACGCCAGCTCAGTTTATGGTGACGTAATTCAAAACTTTAACAAAAATATGACATTTCTGATTTACTAAAAATTCGTTTATGCTATAAACAATTAAATTTGAAGATAAAAGGTATCGGTATGAGTATGAAAATCTGTTTAAGCAAAGCGTCGGCAACTGAAATTTGGGGCAAAAGTGCGGTTATCAGTTTTGATAACGGCGTGGCGACCATCCATTTCGGCGAAGAAAAAAGTCGTCGCAAAATCCAGCAGGCGGCGCGTAAATTGCGCACGCAAGGGATCAATGAGGTTGAACTGGAAGGCAAGCATTGGGATTTGGATCGTTGTTGGGCGTTTTATCAAGGCTTTTACACCGCCAAGCAGCAGTTTGCGGTTGAATTCCCGACCTTAGACGATGCCGAACAACAGCAATTGTTCCGCCAAATCGAGGCGGGGGATTTTGTGCGTGAGCTGATCAACCTGCCGTCGGAGGTGATCACCCCGCAAGAACTGGCGCACCGTGCCGCCGATTTTATTGTGCGGCAAGCGCAACAAGCCGAAAGCGAAAGTGCGGTTTCTTATCACATTATTGCGCGCGAAGAGCTGCGCGAACGTGGCTATCACGGCATTTGGACGGTCGGCAAAGGATCGGCAAACCAACCGGCAATGTTGCAGCTGGATTTCAATCCGAGCGGCAATCCGGACGAACCGGTGATGGCATGTTTGGTCGGCAAAGGGATCACCTTTGATACCGGCGGTTACAGCTTGAAACCGAGCAACAGTATGGATTCGATGCGTTCCGATATGGGCGGTGCGGCGTTGCTGACCGGGGCGTTGGGCTTGGCGATTGCCTGCGGTCTGAATAAACGGGTGAAACTCTATCTGTGCTGTGCAGAAAATATGGTCAGCAGCCGCGCGTTCCGCTTGGGCGACATTATCGAATACCGCAACGGCGTCACGGTGGAAGTGCTGAACACCGACGCAGAAGGGCGTTTAGTGTTGGCGGACGGCTTGATTGACGCCGAAGCGCAGCAACCGCACTTTATCATTGATTGCGCCACCTTGACCGGCGCGGCAAAAATGGCGGTCGGCAACGATTACCATTCGGTGCTGTCAATGGACGACAAACTGGTCAAAGCCTTATTTGCCGCGGCAGGAGAAGAAAACGAGCCGTTCTGGCGTTTGCCGTTTGAAGATTTTCACCGTGAACAGGTCAGCTCTACTTTTGCCGATATTTGCAACATCTCGTCGGCAGCGGCAGGCAGTAGCGCCGGGGCGAGCACCGCCACCGCGTTTTTATCTTATTTCTTAAAGGCGTATCGGAAAAATTGGCTGCATATCGATTGTTCCGCCACCTTCCGCAAATCCGCCGGTCCGTTATGGGCGGGCGGCGCGACCGGAATTGGCGTCAACACTCTTGCCAATTTATTGTTAAGCCAAGCGGATAAAGATTAAGCAGTTGATGTTTATGGTAAAAGTAGAGGGATTATATTTCCGCCCGAACCGCACTTTGTATTTTTCGACTGTGGATTAAATGCTTATACCGCACTTCGTAAACGGGCGGATATATAATCCCCCCTACTTTGCCTTATCAGTAACTTTTGTTAATAATCTCAAATTTATCACAATCAATAAGGAAGCCGTATGCAACAAACCCTTTCGATTATCAAACCGGATGCCGTCAAACAAAATTTGATCGGCGCCATTTTTTCCCGTTTTGAAAGCGCGCGTTTTACCATTGTTGCCAGTAAAATGTTGCACCTGACCGCAGAGCAGGCGGGCGGATTTTATGCCGAACATCGAGGCAAACCGTTTTATGAAAAGTTAGTCGAATTTATGACCTCCGGACCGGTGGTGGTTTCGGTACTGCAAGGGGAAAATGTGATTGCACAGTATCGGCAATTGATTGGGGCGACCGATCCGCAAACCGCGGCGGCAGGCACCATCCGTTTTGATTACGCCACTAGCAAAAGCATTAATGCGGTGCACGGTTCCGATTCGGAAGCCTCGGCAAAACGGGAGATTGAATATTTTTTTGCCGAAAGCGAGATTTTTCCACGTTAATTTGAACAGATTGAGAGATTGAGGAAATAAGATGTTGACCCGCTGCCCGGAATGTCGGCATAAAGTGAGTGATACGGCAAAAACCTGCCCGTCTTGCGGCTTTTCGTTTGATCCTGAGGATTTAGAACGTTATAAAGCGCAACACCAACGCTTGCGCGAACATAAACAGGAAATCAACCGCAAAAGCGTGAAACTGCATTTAATCTGGCTGGCGATTTTCACCGTATTTATTTTGTTGGCAAGTTGGATCACCCACGGCTGACGCTGCGTTCTGAAATAGAAAAAGAAAATGCCGAGGGGATTCCCATTCGGCATTTCATTGCTAAGTTAACGGCGAGTCAGGTTACATTTTATTTTGTACTTTCGTCGCGGTGTTATCGATAGCTTCACCGGCAGATTGAATGTCCTGCCCGGCACCTTTGACTGTGTTACAGGCGGTTAATGTTCCGATTGTTGCCGCCAAAATAAGCGCCCAAATCATTTTCATAAGCATTCTCCCATAATGGTGTTAAAGTCAATTAAGCAGTCTAAAATAACTACTTACCTGCATATTACACTGATAAAACCAAAATAACAACTCTGCGGTTAATGACTTTTGCTGGTTTCCAAACGTTCAAATGACAACACGCGATTCTCTAAACGGCGCAATAACAGGGTGGCGATAGCGGTGATCAGCAGATAAATCGCCCCGGCGATACCATAGATCAACAACGCATCATATTGTGTGCCGTACAGCTGGCGAGCATAGCCCATAATATCCATTATCGTGATGGTCGAAGCGAGCGATGTCCCTTTAAACACTAAAATAATTTCGTTGCTATAAGACGGTAAGGCGCGTTTTAACGCAAACGGAACTAAAATCCGTAACGTTTGCCAACGGCTTAAGCCCAATGCCGCCGAGCTTTCCCATTGCCCTTTGGAAATCGCTTTCACCGCACCGTGAAACAGTTGCGCCGAGTAGGCGGCACTGTTGAGCGCCAAGGCAAGCATGGCACAAAACCACGCATTAGACAGCAACGACCAAAACGGGCTGTCGATAATCCATTGGAATTGTCCCGGTCCGGCATAAATCAGGAAAATCTGCACCAACAACGGCGTGCCGGTAAACAGGGTGATATAACCGTTGACTAAGGCGCGCAAAGTGCGGTTTTCCATTGACAGAATAAAGGTAAACAGCACCGCCAAAATAAAGGAAATCCCTAAGGCAACGGCAGTGAGCGCCAAACTGGTCGGAATGCCTTGCGCAATAATACTGAAATAATCCGTGATCATGCCGCCTCCCTTTCAAAACGGGTAAAACGCTTTTCTAGGTAGGCGATACCGATTTTGCTGAGAATCGTGACCGCAAGGTAGAGCAGCGCAGCAATACCGTACCAAGTAAAGGGTTGATGGGTGTTCGCGTTGCTTAATTCCGCTTGGCGCATTAAATCATTCACCCCGATTAACGACACCAGTGCGGTATCTTTCAATAAGATCAACCATTGGTTGCTCAAACCCGGTAGGGCATGGCGCCACACTTGCGGCATAATAATCGACATAAAGGCTTGCGCGCGACTTAACCCCAATGCCGACGCCGATTCCCATTGTCCGAGCGGAATGGCTTGAATCGCACCGCGCAGCGATTGCGAGGCGTAAGCGGCAAAGATAATCGCCAACGCGACCACACCCGACCAAAACGGGCTGAATTCAACGAAATCGCCGGTTAAAATGAATAATACTTGAGTGGAACCGAAGTAGATCAGCAAGACCACTAAAATTTCCGGTAAGCCGCGTAATAAGGTTAAAAAAACGGAGGTGGCGTTGCGAATGCAGCGAATTTTTGCGGTTTCAAACACCACAAAAACCATCGACATCATCAAGCCGAGAATTAGGGCGCACACAGCCAACCCTAAGGTCATTAGGGTGGCCGAAAACATCAGTGAAAGAAAATTGCTAAACATCGCTTATGCTTATTTTCCTGACATCCAAGTGTCATAGATTTTTTGGTATTCGCCGTTGGCTTTAATCGCCGCCAAGCCTTTGTTCAATTCCGCCAGTAATTCCGTGCTGGCTTGATTGACCGCAATCCCTAAACCGTTACCGAAATATTTCGGATCGGTCACTTTTTCACCGACAAATGCCAGACTGTCGTCGGTTTTCATCCAGTCGGCAAGCACCGCGGTATCGCCGAAAATAATATCGATACGTCCGTTTTTCAGATCTAAAATCGCACTTTGCAGGGTGGTATAGGATTTGGCGCTGTATTGTTTACCGTTTGCCGCAATATATTGCTGGAACGTGGTGCCGTTTTGTACGCCGATATTTTTCGCGTTGTTCAGATCCGCTTTGCCTTTCACGGCGATAAAGCTGGCGGAGCTGTCATAGTACGGATCACTGAAGCTCACTTGTTTGGCGCGTTCTTCGGTGATGTCAATTGCCGAAATCGCCGCGTCAAAGCGTTTGAATTTCAAGCTTGGGATCAAGCTGTCAAAGGCATGGCTTTGGAATTGGCAGTTGGCTTGAATTTGCGCACAGATCGCATTGGCAATATCGATGTCAAAACCCACGATTTTGCCGTTGGAATCGGTGTTTTCAAACGGCGGATAAGTCGGTTCGGTGGCAAAAGTGATATCTAATGCATTGGCAGAGAAAGCGGTTGCCAAAAGTGCGGTCGCCAGTAATTTTTTCATGGTAAGCTCCTTAATATCAGAAGAAAAAGAGAAGTAAAATTGAATTAATGCGATAAATAATGGGAAAACGCAGCCGTTTTCGGATTATGGAAACAATCGGCGCCGCCCATTTCAATAATTTTGCCTTGTTCCATATAAATGACTTTGGTCGCCACTTTACGCGCGACCGCCACTTCATGGGTGACAATGACTTGGGTAATGCCGGTTTGCTGTAATTCTTGAATAATCGACACCACCTGTGCGGTGATTTCCGGATCGAGGGCGGCGGTCGGTTCGTCAAACAGCAATACTTGCGGTTTCATCATTAAGGCGCGTGCAATCGCCACCCGCTGTTGCTGCCCGCCGGACAGATGTAACGGAAAACGGCCGGCGTGGTCTTCCACTCGTAAACGTTTTAGTAAACCTTGCGCGCGTTCCACCGCTTCGGCTTTGCTTAAACCCAAGACTTTCATCGGCGCTTCGATCAGATTTTCCAACACGGTATAGTGCGGCCACAGATTATATTGCTGAAACACCATGCCGACATCTTGCCGCAATTTGCGGATTTTTTTCGCCTCGGTGTTGGCGGATAACTCAAATTGATTCCCGGCAATCGTCAGCTGACCGCTCTTTGGCACTTCCAACAGATTCAAAGTGCGGATCAGCGTACTTTTGCCCGCGCCGCTCGGTCCAAGCAACACGATGATGTCACCGTCTTGCGATTCAAAATTGATGTCAAACAGGGCTTGTTTGCTGCCGTAGAAAAAGTTTAGATTTTTAATACTGATCGTCATGTTGCCAAAGTATCTGCCAAGTGAAAGAAATAATGCGAAATGGTAATAATAAAAGCGGTTTCATGCAAATAAAATTTCATAAAAAGCGAGCAAAGTCGCATAAAAATTCAGATTTGACGCATGAAATTTAAAATTGTTTAAAATGGCAGCAGTGGTTTAGACCGGAATAAAAAGGGGGAAGTTAAACTTCCCCATCAATCAATTGATCCGCCTGATTGCCATGTGATCTGACCCCAAAAACTTAGAACATATATTTTATATTGGCAGAGAGATTGCGATTATTAACAGCGTTATCCGACAATTTACGCTGATAACCGACCGCAACGCCGAGCGTGAGTTTTGGCATGATTCGATATTCTGCCGCGGCCTCAAGATTAAGCGAGTTGCCTAAGCCACCGGAGGTGAAGGTTTTTTCGGTAATGGCAGATCGCACCAACAAATCCCCTTTACTGTTGCTATTGTGTTGATAATAGCCATCTAAGCCCAAGGTAAGGCTATCAATGTGCCAACTTGCACTTAAACCGAGATTGGTCGTAACAGCATTGATGGTGTCGTGGTCAAGTTTAAATAGCTTACTGTCGGATTTCAGGTTCAGGCGTTGGAACTGCACGTTTAACTTCGGCATTAAATCAAGCGTGCCAAGGTTAAAATGATAGCCGATTTCCGAACCGAAACGTAAGGCGTTGGCTTTCAGTGTGGATTTATCTTCACCGGCTTGAATATTGCCTTTGTGGTGTTGATAGCCGCCGTCCAAGGCAAAGTAGACATCGCCGAACTGTTGCGCGAATTTCATATTTGCGCCGTAGGTGGTGTAGTTGCCGCTGCTTACGCCGTCAGCTGCCTGCGGCTTGATGTTGTATTTGCCGTGATTGACCGCAACATACAACGCGCGGTCTTGCTGCTCAGATTGCCATAGTTTGCCGCCGAGTATCCAGCCGTTGTAGTTCGAATCGGCATTGTAGCCGTAATCCGCAAAAGCGGTGGACGATTTATATTCCGTTTTGCCGTTGAGATAGGCAACAAACATATTTTGTCCGTTATCCAGAGTATTGTTGAGCGATGGCGAACTGTTGCGTTGGAAGTTCTGATAAACCGTATTATTGTGGCTCAAAATAAGATCCGAGGCGACAATGTGCGATGGCAGTAGCGGATTGATTTGCGCGCGGTAATTGCTTTTTGCGGCAGCGGTTGTTGCTGTCACTGATGGTGTTTCCGTTTTGGCTTCGACCGCAGTCGCAGTAGTCTCAGAAACGGTCGTAGCCGTAGCGGCTGTTTCCGTTACCGTCGTTATCGGCGAATCGCCTTGCGCATTAATCAAACGGGTTTGTAAGCGATAATCATAGAAATCAGCGTGTTTATCGTTGACTTTGTTTTCGCTCGCCGCTGCCGCCCCTTTATCAAAAGCGACAAGGGTGTAGTGGAACAGATCGTTGTGATCGGCTAATTTAAAGGCGTCAAGGCGAGCGTTGCCGCCGACTTGAATTAACGAAATTCCTTCGTGATTATCATAAGCCCCGTTATTGTTTTGATCAGATTGCCCATTCACCGAGCCGAGCAGGGATAAATTGACCGCCGTGGTGTGCGTACCGCTGACATCGCCACGGATTAACAGCTGATCGTGCGCCCAATCCCGCATATTTTCACTCACATTGTTAACACGCAAATGTACCGAACCACCATTGGCTTCCAGTGAACCGACTTTTAACGCACTAAATTCGGTTAAAGCGCGGCGTGTACGACGGCGATTTTCCGTCGGCATTTCAGCGGAGAGTGTCGCACCGTCGTTTAAAACGAGATGATTCACCTCACCGGTTGTAAAGAGCGTACCGCCGTTGAGAATCAATTTGCCTTCTTTCATGTTGGCAGCCAGTGCCAATGAACCGGCGTTCAGCACAATGCTTTCGGCTTTGAGATTTTCAGCGGAGAGTGAAAATAATCCCTCGCCATTTTTGGTGATGTTGCCCGCAAGATTGATGGTTTGCGCAGAAAGTGCGGTATTTTGCTCACTCTTCACCACCACGTTCGATCCGTTATCGCCGGAAAGGGTGTTTTCAATGGTTACGGAGGTATTGCCTTGTAGGGTTAAGGTGGCTTTTTCTAAGTTGATTTGCTTCGTGGAAGCTTCATTTCCTGCGTAAGTTAAATTGGCTTGCGTCACGTTCACCGTATTTAATGTGATATTTTTGCTGAGGGTTAAATTCTCATTCACCTTCAGATCGAGGTCGTTGAGGGAGTCGTTCAACCGGATTATATCGGAATCCATCACAAATCCGCCAATCGGTGCGTCGATTGGTTCGATAATATCGGAATTCATTACAAACTCTTCAAGTGCGGTTTCTGTCGGTTCAATCATTGCTGAATCCATCGTGATTTCTTTTTTCGAATCGGGAGTCGGAATGTAGAGCAATTCGCCCTCTTTAAGCATTGCCGAATCCGTTGCAATTTCCGGTTTGCGCATCAGGGTTGATAATGGATTG
Organism: Testudinibacter sp. P80/BLE/0925; assembly: GCF_053570785.1. The sequence goes on from NZ_CM131636.1 coordinate 2,014,899, forward strand.
CCATGCATATCAATCAAACGCGTTTGCAAGCGGTAATCATAGAAATCGCGCCCGCCGCTGCCAAGCTTGTTTTCGCTTGCTAATGCTACGCCTTTGTCAAAGGCAACGAGCGTATAGTTGAATAAATCGCCACTCAAGACATTATTATTACGCAATTGAAACGCGCCCAATTCCGTATTGCCATCGATTTGAATTAACGAAATCCCTTCATCTGCGTCGTACCAGCCGTTATTATTCACATCTGAATTTGGATATTTTGTGCCGAGCAATGCTACATCAACCGGAATAGGTTGTTCACTTTGATTGGTTAAATCGCCGCTGATTTTAAGAAAATCGTGCTGCCAAGTTGTCATGTCGTCGCTGATATTATTGACACGCAAGACCGCACTCGCCCCTTGGTTGATGATGTCGCTGAAGCTCAAGGTTTTTGCTGCGAACGGAAGTGCGGTTTCACCGCCATTTTCAGGTGCGGTAAAGCCGTGGTTTGGCGCAATAGTCGAATCCGCCTGCCATGTCATTGCGGAGGTGACATTACCGTTGCCGCTTAAGGTTGTGCCGGTAGCAAGGTTGAATGTTTTTGCATTCACCGTGGCTTCATCAAGCTCTAACATGCCTTGATTAATGGCAATATTGCCGTCGGTTAAATTGACATTGCCCGAAAGCTGCAATAGCCCCTTGCCCGATTTCGTAAGCGTGCCTGCGCCGCTAAGGGTTTCGGTGGATAAGCTAACCAAGCCGCCTTGCTCGGCATTGACCGCAAGGGTTGCGCCCTGAGCCAAGGTGACGGCTTTGGCGACAACAGTTGTGCCGCTTTCCAATTGTAGTGTGGCGGTTGTGCCAAGTTTGGTGTTTTCGGCGAAGTGAATGCCGTTTTGTTTATAAATGATTTTGCCGGTTTTTACATCAATTTCATTCAGTACCGTTGCGCCGTTGATGGCAAGTGTAGAATTTTCGCCGTCAGGGTTATAAATCAGGTTTACATTCGGCTGCTCATTTTCGCCAACGCCGCCCAAATTGCCATTGATGGTGTGCTGACCGCCTGCATTGTAAACCAGCGTTGCGGTTTGTTCACCGCTGTTGATAAAATTCCCATTAATTGTTTCTGCGTATAAGCCGGTGGTTGGCGCGTCGGAAGTGGCTTTATTGACGGTGATTGTATTGCCGTTGAGATCAACTTTGCCGCCCTCTAAGATTAATTTGTCATACGGCAATTGGTTGTTATCGCCCAAACGAACCGTTGCGCCTTGTTTGACGGTGACTTCGGCGTAGGCTTGTACTTTGCCGTTATCATCGGCAGTCTGTTTTAAGGTCGCCGTGCCTTCTTCGATCACCAATTTAGCCGCATTTTCGCCCGTGCCGACTTTCACCATTTCACCGTCGCCGATTTTGTAGAAGGTTTCGGCGCGGTCGCTGGTTAGGGAAACGTCTAAATGTTCAGTACTGCGTTTATCTCGATAAATTCGATTTTCTGACCAAACAATTTCTTGTAAGTTTAAGCGTACATATTGGATTTTCTCTGCACTTTCTTCATAGAGCAAGCCAATTGAGCCATCAGGTAATTCCGTTAGGCTATTGTAACCATAATTGCCAGTGGCAATAGTAGCATTATATTTCCATTTTATTGAGCCGTCTTCTTGCACTTCCCCTAACCAGACCATGCCGTTAATTCGAGAACGAGAGGCAGAGTGCGGATTGGCAAAAACCAAATATTCTTTACCATTGATTTTTTTCGAATATTTAATGACGGACATTTGAGAATAAGGATCAAGTAAAATATCATCGGAAATAATGGTTTTTTGCCAAGTATAGCCGCCATCTTTACTGGTTGAAATTTGTACTCGACCATTTAAATTACGTGAAAATAATTTTAGATCACCACTATCTAATTCAACCACTTGTGATTCAGTTAATTGTTTCCAATCATCATTTAAAAGACGAGAGCCACCTGAAGAAGCCAAACGACGATCATTTGGTGATTCGCCTCGTTCCCATGTATTACCGCCATCTTTACTGATAATTAATGCGGCAGATTGTTTATTATTACTATTAGTATAGTAGACAGGCATAATTAGCGTGCCATCTTTTAGCTGAATACCTGTTCCCGGACCAGTACCTAAAAAACGCATCCAATCTGCTTTTACTTGCGGGGTAAGATCGACGGGGCTTGACCAAGTTGCACCGTTATCATCACTGTGTGTCAGCCATAAATAACTGGTAATTTGCACTTTTAACGGAGCGGCATCACTTCCTTGTTGCGCCGTTTGTAAAAAAACATTGCCTAATCGTTCAGTGCCGCGATATAAATCACCAAGATCTTTAAAGCCTCTAGTGGCATCGCCTTCAACAATCACTTTATATTCAGTCGGTTGGTGGTCTTCATTATAAACTACACCATTTTCGCGAACGGTATATTGTGCGCCATCAGCTCCAGTTAATATACGGTAGTAGCTATCTTTGATTTTTTTATAGCCTGTACCTTCTGATGAGTGATCTTTATTTATACCAAAGAACCCCTGAGTTTCAGGGAACATGTCAATCAACATGAAAATACGTCCAGATGTTTTATCTTGTAACATCAGTGGATCGATTAAAAATGCAGCGTTAGCACTGCCATAAGTTTGACTGACAAGGTCGATAATCACTTGATCATCTTGCCATGTTTTTCCGCCATCAAGACTACGACGGATTACGGTATCAATATTGCCCCAGTCTGCAGCATGTTGATGACGTTTATCAATTGCCGCAATAACAACGCCGTCATTAGTGGTTAAAAGTGCTGGGATACGGTAATTATTCGCATCGCCTTGACCTTTTTGAAAGAGCGGTTCTTTTGCACTCATATAAGAGCCAAGTTGGCTATGTTTAGCAGAAGCATATTTTATATTGTCGGCTTCTTTTTCAAGGTAAGCATTATATTCAAAAACATAGTTTTTGGTTAATTTATCATGTTCCGCTTTCACTTCTTCTGCGGTTAATACTTTTGATTCCGCACCCGCATAATAAACATTACCGCTAAAGGTCATTTCACGCGTACCGCTTGCGCGTTTTGTGCGTCCAACATAAGCAGCATCTAGCCCTTCAATATCTTTAAAAAATTTTGTATCGCCGTTATATGTTTTTTGTAAAGTACCATTGACATAAATCATGATTTTTTTATTTGTTTTATCAAAGGTATAAGTGACTGTGGTGAATTCGTTGTCATTTCTTGCGATATCAGCAGTGACGAGTTGATTATTTGGAATTAAATTCGTACTTTTTCTAATTTCAATTCCGAAAGCATCACTACTAGCTTTTCGGTTTACATAGAAAAGAATATAGTCATTATCTTTTTTTGAGTTTGAAACACCTAATAATGCGGTTAATTGCGTAGCTTCAGAATTTTTAAAACGAAATGTCAGTGAACCACTTTCTAGCTGAAAGGCATTTTGTGCAGTAAAGGTATCCGTTACATTAATTGGAGAACTAAACGGTGTTAAAGCACTATAAGTAAAGATAGAAGGAATTGTAGTGCTTGCGGTTACAGATTTTTCGGTTGTTGAGGGAGTAATTAAGTTAGACTCAGCAAACACACCGGCAGCAAAAAAGGAAGAAATTAAAATCGCCAGTGAGGACTTTTTAAGTAAACTGACTGGATTTGTATTGGAATAGATAGCGATTTGTTTCATAAAATACCTCAATCGATTGAGTTATAGAAGAATTGATAGGGAATGCTTAATCGTCGATATTTATATGCCGCTCCATAAATGGAGCAATAGCGATTCGTAAAAAATGTGATAGTAATCGGTTTTAGAATGAAATGTTTTGTCAGAAATGTGATCCTAATTAAATAAAAAAACGTTATTGCTTTAACTTGTTACATTCGTTTTCATTCATACTCATTTTTTGTGACACGAAAAAGGGGAGGATGATAAAATTTAAACACCAAAAATAGTGCGTTTTTGAGTGAGATGAATGATTTTTGTGTAAACAATGTATGAAATATGTGAACTGCTTAACAATCTATTTTCTTTTTTAAGAAAGTTTATTGATTAAATGAATTAATTTTTTATGATGAATTTAAATGCATTATTGAAGTGGTAATTGAAGGGATGGTGAGATTTAAACCGCACTTTGATTATTTTGTTAAATAGATCAAGATTAATTTATCTATGTTAGATGGTTTTTTAACCGTGCTCATTTTATGGAGATGCGTTATTTAAATATGGATATATATCTTAATATATACTTTTAGTCTGCTATGATAAAGCTAAAATGGAGGGCATCATGTTAGATACTAATGCCGTCAGCCATTTGTTGCTAGGGCATTCTCTGATACTAAAACGCCTGATGGCAGTGTCAATGGAAAACTTTGTATTTCTTCGATTACACATGCGGAGTTAATGTATGGTTTGGCGAAACGCAGAAATCCGACAAAATTAGCCAATGCGATCAGAGAATTACTACTTTGTTTGGATATTTTACCATTCGATCACGCTATTTCTGAAAATTATGGTGAATTTAAAGTGAAAGTGGAAAAATTGGGTAAAAGTCTAGCACCATTAGATATGCAAATTGCTGCCCATGCGCATAGCTTGCAATATACTTTAATTACTAACGAGCAGGCTTTTTTTCAGATTGATTTTTTAGATATCGAAGATTGGACAAAATGACTTTCCAATGTGAATAAAAAGGGGGAAGTTAAACTTCCCCATCGTAACAGAATTATTTTGCCGCTAATTCCAACTGCTGTTTTAAGTCATTCGGCAGATTCAATGCCTGAGCCAGTTGCTGCATGTAGGCTTGTTCTAAGAAGTGATCGGTATCGATCACCGACAACGACGCCATATACACTTCCGCCGCCAATTGCGAATCACCGACTTGCTCCGCCAAGGCTTGCGGATTTAAAGGCGCGTTCAACCACGTATCAATCAATTGATCCGCCTGATCGCCATGACCTAACTGCGCTAATCCTTTATGGATTTGCTGTCTTTCCTGGGCGTCAATTTGCCCGTCGGCGCGTGCAGCAAATACCATAGCTTGGGTTAACAGCATAATTTTGTTATCGGACAGGGTATTATTGGCATAAGTGATCGCCTCTTGCTGTGCTTGCGGGTCGAATTGCACGTCCTGCACCGCACTTCCACTTTTGCTTTGTTGCCATTTTTGGTAGGCAAGCCAAGCCGCACCGGCTAACGCGGCATAACTGCCGGCTTTTGCCACGCCTTTGCGTGCGCCGCTATTGCCCAGAATTAATCCTGCCAAACCGCCGACCGCCGCACTTTTGGCGATTTTGGAAAAATTTTCATCTTTCATCATTTCGCCAAGACGGCTTTGTAATTGACTGAATAAATCGTTCATTGCTGATCTCCTTGTTTAGAACACCGCTTAATACGGAAATTAAACGGTTTTTGCCATTTCAAATTCGATTAACATCATCAGAATATGAATCACTTTAATATGAATTTCCTGAATCCGATCCGCATAACGGAAGTGCGGTACGCGGATCTCTATATCGGCAAGCCCTGCCATTTTGCCGCCGTCTTTGCCGGTCATCGCAATCACTTTCATGCCTTTGGCTTTTGCCGCTTCAATCGCATTCAACACATTTTTGGAATTGCCGGAGGTGGAAAGCCCGAACAGCACATCGCCTTTTTGCCCGACTGCTTCAATATAGCGTGAAAACACATAATCATAGCCGAAATCGTTGCTGACGCAGCTCAAATGGCTGACATCGGAAATCGCAATCGCCGGATAGCCGGGGCGGTTTTCACGATAACGCCCGGTCAATTCTTCCGCGAAGTGCATTGCGTCGCAATGTGAACCGCCGTTACCGCACGATAGGACTTTGCCGCCTTGCTTAAAACTGTCGGAAATAATTAATGCCGCTTGCTGAATCAACTCGATGTTATTTTCATCGTTGATAAATTTTTCCAGCACCTCAGCCGCTTCGTTTAATTCTGCTTTGATTTGTTCTAAATACATAACGCCCTCGTTTAGTGGTAAACAATGTGATTAGTTGAATTATTGTAGAGCATATTGCTGGGGAATGGTATTTATACTGCGTATCACACCATAAAAATACCGTTAATATACAGAATAAAAAACTGCTTGAAACCAAGAGATCTCAATTCGTTAGGCATTCTGATCTTTAAACGGCTTGGCTTAAATTCGTTTAAATACCAATGATGTATTTACGCCACCAAAAGCGAAATTATTATTCATGACATAATCGGTTTCAAGATAACGGCTGCTGCCTTGGATATAATCCAGCTCTCCACAACGAGGATCAATATTGACTAAATTTGCCGTAGCGGCAAAGTAGTTGTCGTTCATCATGGCAATGCTAAACCAAGACTCCAGGGCGCCACAAGCACCCAAAGTATGGCCAAGATAGCTTTTTTGTGAGCTAATCGGCATGTTCGCACCAAATAAACGGTTTGTTGCTACGGTTTCGGCAATGTCGCCTTGTTCTGTTGCCGTGCCATGTCCGTTGACATAGCCGATAGCGGAAGGTGGAATAGCGGCATCTTCCAGCGCCAATTTCATGGACTGATACATGGTTTCACTTTCTGGACGGGTAATATGTGCGCCATCGCAATTACTACCAAATCCTACGATTTCCGCATAAATTTTTGCCCCGCGCGCTTTGGCATGGTGGTATTCTTCCAATACCAGCATACCGGCGCCTTCGCCAATCACTAAACCGTCACGGGCCGCATCATAGGGGCTAGGGGTGAGCTTCGGGGTATTGTTTTTCAAGCTGGTGGCATATAGGGCATCAAATACATAGGATTCACTTGGACAGAGCTCTTCGCCACCGCCAGCCAACATCATCGGGATTCTACCGTATTTTATCGCTTCATAAGCATAGCCGATTGCTTGACTACCTGAAGTGCAGGCGCTGGAAGTGGGAATCAACCGACCTTTCAAACTAAAGAAGATGGCGATGTTAGCCGCAGTGGTATGTGGCATCATCCGAACATAGGTATTGGCATTGAAGCCGTCAGATTTGCCTAAACTGATCAGTTGGGCAAGATCACACACATCTTTGGTGCTGCCGGTGGAAGAGCCGCTGGCTACCCCCATTCTGCCGTCTTTAATGGTGGCGTCGTCCAGCAGTCCGGCATCCGTCAATGCCATTTCGGCGGCATTAACACAGTATAGTGATACCGGTCCCAAGCTGCGCAATTGTTTGCGTGTCCAGTGTGCAGGCGGTTGATAATCCAAAATAGGGGCGGCAAGGCGAGTATTTAATTCCGGAAAGCGATCCCAGTCATTCATATGGACTACGGCATTTTCCCCACGTTCAAAATAACTGCGAATGGTTGTCCAATCACGCCCCAAGGCAGTAATCCCGCCAATACCTGTTACAACAACTCTTTTTAACATAAACCACCATTGACTGCCAATACTTGACGAGTAATATAATTTGCCTGTTCCGACATTAAAAATACGACGGCTGCAGCCACATCGTCCGGTTTGCCCATTCGTTGCATGGGAATAACTTTGAGGATTTCTTCCACGGGGACATTGTCATCAAGCATATCCGTATCGATTAAACCGGGCGCAACGCAGTTTACCGTAATCTTGCGTTTCGCCAGTTCGATAGCCAAGGATTTTGCTGCGCCGATGATACCGGCTTTGGACGCGCTGTAATTGACTTGTCCGCGATTGCCGACCAGCCCGGAAACAGAGGTGATACAGACAATGCGCCCTGCACTGCGCCGACGGATCATCGGCATCATCGCCGGATGCAATACATTATAAAAACCGTCCAGATTGGTCCGTAATACTTGATCCCAATCATCATCGCTTAATGCCGGAAAAGCATTGTCACGAGTCAATCCGGCGTTCAACACTACGCCATAATAAGCACCATATTGCTCAATATCGGCTTCCAATAAGGTTTTGCATTGTTCACGATTTGAAACATCAAATTGTAAAATTCTGGCAAGGCCACCCGCACTTTCAATTTCCTGTTTCACTGTTTGCGCATCTTCCCGACGGTTACGACAATGTATGACAATTTCATAACCTTCAGCGGCCAGCTTTAGTGCGATAGCTTTGCCAATACCTCGACTGGATCCGGTGACTAATACCGATTTTTTCATACAAAATCCTTAATTAATAATTTTGTAATAGATCGTTGATCATCAGATCGGTTTGTCCTTGTACGCCGGTGACTTTCACATTGTCTTTTTCATCACCGCGTTGTTTATAGGAAACTTCGCCGATATTGGAGCGGGTATCACCTTGAATTTCGCTTAAGCGTAATTTGGCTCGTAACACATAACCGTCTTCGGCGCGTAAGGAATAGGCTAAAACATACTTGCAGCTTGCGGCATAGTCCAAGCCTTTTTCAGACGTAATCCCTTTTTTATTCAGGCTGTTGGCAAGATAATTAGAGAAATCGGTAATAGGAGGATTGGCACTATCTTTAATGCAAATATGCTTTAGATCATCGCGTTTTTCTACCGGTTCGCTATTACTGATGGTCGAGCAGGCTGTTAGGGCTGCAGTGGAAAGCATTAATGGTAAAATCAATTTTTTCATTTTACAAATCCTCTCTTATTGTTTTATATTGTTTTAAATTATTCATTGTCATTATTCGGGCTATATACGCTTAATGTAGCTTTTGCCAATAAGCCATCAAGCGGCAAATCGGTTGGTTTTTCGCCATCAATCCAGTGCATTGTAGCATTAAATACTCCAAAACCGTTACTGTCCTGTAGCGATAGCTCCACTTTGATTTGCACTTTACAATTAATCGGTAAGCTATTGCAAAATAATTCATATTTACGACTTCCCAGCAAAAAGCCGAGCCTGACCGCTTCATTTTTATCCAAAGCGTGACATCCTGACCAAGCGGCCACACCTTGCGCCATGATCTCAATGGCAATATACATAGGCAACTGTTGGTGTTGTACAAAAATATGGTTGTCAGTGATTTCGGCACGGGCGATTAAGCTATTTTCATCATAATGGGTAATTTCATCTAACAGCACCATTTCACCGGAGTGCGGTAATAATTTGGCAATATCTGTTATGGGTAATCGCATTATACTTCTCCTATAATCAAAATCGCATTATTGCCGCCAAAGGCAAAGGATGAGCTTAAACCGATACGCCGCCGGTTATCTGCCCAGCGGCTTTGTTCGTCAGTCAATTGAATCGGCGGTAAATTCGGATCCGGTTGTTTGTTCCAATGCTGTTTGGGTAGTTTGCCGTCAGGATTCAATTCGCAGCTGATTACACCCCATAAAATAGCGGCCTCCACCGCACCGGCAGCGCCTAATGTATGTCCGGTTAAGGTTTTGGTGCTGGTGCAGGGAACGCCTTGTGGGAAGCAGTGTGCCATTGCAATACTTTCCATCGCATCATTATGAAGGGTTCCGGTACCGTGCAGGTTAACCCAGCCGATTTGTTGTGTGGTTAAATGGGCGGAGGAGAGTGCGGAATTAATTGCCGCAATTGCACCACGGCCATCAGGCGCCGGAGATGACATATGATAGGCATCGGAACTGCTGCCATAACCCAATAAAGGCAGACCGGTTTTATCCTTACCGGCTAAAAATACTGCCGCGCCTTCACCAATATTAATTCCGTCACGATTAGCCGAAAACGGCTCGGCAATGGATTTTGATAAAGCCTCTAAAGTATGGAAGCCATTAATGGCAAGGTGTGCCAACGAATCGACACCACCGCAAATCACCACATCGCATAATCCTGCATTCAGCAGGCGTGCCGCACTGATAATAGCTCTGGCACCGGATGTGCAGGCGGTGGAAATACAGTAGGAAATACAGCGCAGACCATAATGTGCCGCAATAAAATCTGCCGGTGAGGATAGCAACTGAAATTCATGGCAATAGCGGCTATTTTGCCAATTTTGCTGTTGGTGAAATTGCTGAAATGCTGCGACATTTTCTTGATTGCCGGTATTGGTCGTGCCGATAATCACCGCAATGCGATCTTTACCATATTGAGCGATAGATTGTTGGATTTGGTTATCCAGTTGTGCAACCGCTGTCCATAAAAGTTGATTATTACGAGTACGGTAGATTGCGTCGGTATTTTCCGGAAAATCAGATAAATGCGCGACATTTCCCACAAAAATGGAGTGGTTTGCAATCCAATCGGTATTTACTTGTAATGGCGGCGATTGATTAGCCAGCAAGAAATCGATATTAGCTTTAAGGTTGCCCCCCATGGCACTGACTAAGCTTGGTTGTTGAAGATAAATCATGGCTAAAAAATCCTGTATTCCTATGGTAATGGCGTGATTCGCCATGCTTCATTATCAATGTGAATCACAGCGTGTTGATCAATAGATTGTATTTGCCAATACTGATCCGTAGCCAAATTTTTATATAAAGCTGACCGCACTTTTGCTGGTGTTTGCCAATATAAAATCGCCGAAAATAAACGGGAGGCTTGGTTATTCGGTGGCAGAAATCCATCATTTTGCCAGCCCTTCGGGGTTAAAATTTGGCGTGCTAAAGGCGCACCTAACGCATTGGTTTGAATCCAGCGTTGTCCTTGCGCAAAAGGCTGCACCAGTAATAATGAGGTTTCGTATGTTTGTTCGTTTACAATCGAATATTGTCGAACCCCCTCCAACGGTGGCAATGAATTGGGCAATAGCCAATTTTGAGTGCAGGCGGTTAACAAGAATGCGCAAGCAGCATGGCAAAGTGCGGTTAATTTCATGCTGTTTTAGTCCTGTGTTGCGGTACCGCAAATTTCGGCCAAGGCTGTCAAGCGGCGTTCGGATTTTGCCACATAAGGATTATCACTATCCCAAGCATAACCCGCTAAAATAGAGCTGAGCATGGCTCGAATTTTAGGATCCGGATTACGCTCATAAATCACATCTTGGAAAGTGTTATCATACCAACCGAATACATAAGTACGGAAAGCGTTGATACCAATCATCAGCGGATCAACGAATTCCGTCTGCCAATTGACGTTTTCACCGCGTAGTTGTTTATCCAGGGCATTGACGGCTAAATCAGCAGAGTGCATTGCCACCGTAACGCCTGACGAAAAGACCGGGTCAAGAAATTCAGAAGCATTGCCCAGCAACGCCCAACGCTCTCCGTACAAGGATTTGACATTGGCAGAGTAGCCTTGCAGGGTATTAAATGGCGTATCCCATTTTGCATTGCGAATTAGACGGTTCAACATTGGGATTTCACTGGCATATCGCCGCAAGATGGCTTCGGCAGTTTGTTCCGGAATATGAGTGAAATTATGTGGTTCGGACACTACTCCGATGGAACAACGCCCATTAGAAAAAGGAATAAACCACAACCATACGTCCCGTTGTGTCGGATGAGTGCAAATCAGGATTTTATTCCGATCAAAATTGCTATCGCCAATATTATCTTCGATATGGGTGAAATGAGCATGGCGTACCGGTAAGCTGCTTGGGGTTTCCAAATCAAATAAACGAGCCAACACACGACCATAGCCACTGGCATCCAACAGGAATTTGGCTTCTATATTCAATGTTTCGCCGCTGTTATCATTACGCACCAATACCTTAGCCCGTTCATCATTCGTCTCCGCAGTCAATACGGTATGCTGATAGTACACCTGTACCCCTTGTTTTTCGGCCTCGTCTATCAAAATTTTATCGAAAATGCCACGTTGTACTTGATAAGTCGTGCCCGGACCCGCGGTAAACTTGTCGCTGAAATCAAAATAGGTATAACGATTCCCCCAAGTAAATGCCGCACCGTTTTTATGTTGAAAATTGGCCGCATTGACGGCGTCCAACATGCCGGCTTTTTTGATTAATTCCATACAATGCGGCAGCAGACTTTCTCCGATACTGAAACGGGGAAATTGCTGACGTTCCAATACGATAACCTTATAGCCCTTTTGACATAACAATGCGGCGGCAACCGAACCCGACGGACCGGCACCGATAATAGCGACATCTGTTTGAATAGTTTTCATCGTGTTCCTTAATTTAAGTTATGACTCACAAAAATTTGATGTTTGATTTAATTTTACGGCTAATAATAAATTCCACCCGATACCGATGGAAACGCTCAGGCCGAAATGCGCAACCGCGGCAGTCTGGCTGGCTGCAAGTAAACCAAAGGAAATAACGGTAGTGGCAGCGGCCAGAAAAACACCATTTAACCGCCAGTGTTGCGGGGTATTTTTCAATTGTGCATAAATGGCATAATCTACGCCAATGGCAGAAGACAACAGTAAACCAAAAATACTGAATAAACCGATAGGCACATTCAGCCAGCCCAGCGTTAATATCGTTAATACCACTGAAACTAGCGGCACGGCAATAATTTTAGTGGCCTGTGTCCGCCCGAATGCCCGCCATAACAGTAACCATACCAATAAGAAAGAAGCCAGTTTTAATCCACCGGCCTGCCAGCGAGCCTGATTGAAAGTCTGGTTTAAATTTTGGCGATAATCTACCCATTGCACATTGTTAAATTGTTCGGCTATGCGTGCGACAGTATGAATATCAATTAAGTGATTTAGCGTAATCATGCTGGCAACTTGACCTTGTTGCTCACCCAGCCATAAGTTTGCCCAACGCTCCGCTAGCGGTGAGGCAAGTGCGGTGGAAATATCCAAGGGTTTTAATTGCTGCAACTGCTGAATTTCCCGTTGCCATGCTGATAGTGGTACGCCCAGCTGAGCAAGCAGGGAATCCTGATCAAACTCTGTAATTTTAGCAAGATTTTGTTGAATTTCCCGTTGTTTTTCTGTTGAATTTACAAATTGGCTAATCGCATTAAAATCCCCTAATTTGCCTTGTTGTTTATACTTTTCCAATTCGGCGGCAACATTAGCATCTAAATCGAGCAATGCGGTTTCGTTGTCCGCCTGCACAATGAAAAATTGTCCGGTAGGATTAATACCGGTTTTATCTGCGATGTCTTTTGCCTGTTTAAGCCATTGCGGAGAGGTGGAAATCCAATCACGAATATCATCATGCCATATTGGTGGGTTGATGAAACTGAAAAGGCATAACAGAGCGATCGCCCAATATTTTTTTGGAGTTATAAATTGCCAAAATTTTTCCAATTTTAAGCGTATTTGGGTGGCAAGATCCGGTAAAAGTGCGGTCGGTTTGGGTTGCCATTTGGCGAAGAAAAACGGTAATACCCATAAGCTGCAACAAAATGCGGACAGCAGGGCAAAAATAGAAAAAACGGCGGTTTGCTGCAAGATCGTCAAAGGCGTCCATAATAGCATCAAATAACCGATAACGGTGGTGAACAAACCAATTGCAAAGGGTTTCCATGTGGTCGTGATAAAATAAAATGCTCGCCACTTTTCGCGCCAGCTATGAACCAGCCAATGTAAGGGAAAGTCCATTGCCAAACCGATTAAGCTGGTACCTATCACCAAGGTGAGTAAATGGATCTTGCCAAAAATCAGAATGCACGCCATAGCGCCGCTTGCCAGCCCCAATCCCATCGGTAAAATCAGATACAGCAGTCGCAAGGTACGGAATGCCAACCATAAAATCAGCAACATTGCCGTGATGCCAATCATCGACAGCATACGGCTTTCCTGTTCACCTTGTGCTTCGCCTAATGCGGTATAAATTGCGCCACCTGTGAGTAATAAATCGCCATGTTGTAATTGAATCTGCTGTTGACTGGTTTTTAATAAATCCAGCAGACCGGTTGTTGCCGCAGGATACAATATGCCGCGCACCAATAGCCAGGTTTTATCCTGATCCTGCACTTGAAAGGTATTGCTGCCGAGATCCAATTCGACTTTTGAATAGTCGGTAATCCGGTTTAGTACCGCATTACCAAAGCCTAGCCAGTCTTGTGCCAGCGGAAGCATGGAAATGGCGAAAGGATCGGCAATCTGCTTCGCCCGTTGCAGCAGAAAATCGTGAGCAGGGAGTGAGGAAATAGTTGTCGGCAATGCAGCCAGGCGAAGTGCGGTCAAGTTTTGTGACAAAGTTGTCAGCGCTGTTTCGGCTTGCCAATCTATACGCTGAAATAAATTGCTATGTTGCCAGCTGTCGACTAAATCTTTGGTTAAATGAACCGCACTTTCCTTGTCTGTCGCACCGATTAGGGCAATAATTTGATGATTAAGCTGTTGATTAATTTTAGCAATAGCCTGTCTTTGCAGTATCGGTTGCGAACCGGAGGGCAGTAATGACATTAAGTCACGGTCGATCACGGAATGCTGGTGCGCCGTCCATATTCCATAAAAAAGCAACGAAACGACCGCAATCAAATACATTGCGGCTGATAACGTTTTTTTTCTGGCATTATAAGGCATCTTCGGCTAGCCCTGTAAGCGGTTGGTTGATACGCTGTTGCTGCAATAAAATACGGCTACTATCGCCTTGTGCTTCATAGAGTTCGATCTGTTGTACGCTGTTACCGCCTTGAATTTCAATTTTATTGAAAATACTTTTCAGCAAAAAGGAAGTGGGAATCAGTTGTAATTGCCAGTTGTCGGCATTGCCTTGCAGCTGCAAATCAAACTGTTCTTTTAAGCCCTGCGTATTGCCGCTTAGTAAATCCAGAAACAATTTGATTTGCTGCATTTCGGCATTCGCCGCCGATTTTTGTTTTACTTTTGCCCATCGGTTATTCAGCCGATATTCTATGCCGTTTTGTGGTGTCATACGCATAATGTTGTCGATAGGCGTTTCCATTTGCCACAGTAAACCTTTGCCCTGCGCGATGGCAAACTGCCCGGAACTCAGCAACGGCTTTTCCAAACCGTTGAGAAAACGTTGCTGTATAAATTGCCCTTGTACGGTTTGAGCTTGGCGTAGCTGTTGTTCCAATTCGGTAACATCAAATGCGTAGGAAAACAGGCTAACGCACATGAATAAGATGCCGAGTAATTTTTTCATTTGAATTTCCTATATATTAATTGCTTTTCTAACCGCACTTTGCCAGCTTTCCGGTGTAATGAATTGCATTTCCTGCGTAACCAAATCGACGGCGACTTGGGTTGTGCTGGCACGGGTCAGGCGTTCGCCGCTGGCTTTGTCAAAAATGGTGTAATTGACTTTTAAGCGGGTTTCCCACTCCACCAATTCTGCCCGTACGATGATTTGCGTACCAAACATTGCCGGTTTGACATATTTTAGCTCAAGGCCTACCACCGGCCAGGCATAACCGAATTTGCCCATGGTGTTGTAGTTATAATCCAAGGCGTCCAGTAAGGCGCAGCGTGCAATTTCCAAATATTTGACATAATGGCCGTGCCATACGATATGCAGACTGTCCACATCAAAAAATGGTACTTTAATTTCGCTTTCAATGACGAAACACCCTTTTTTTCTCATACTATTTTTTCCAAAAAGAATAAAAATTAAACCATTGCAAGGGTACTTCCGTACAACGTTTTGCCAATTCATCGGCAAAGCGTTGCGCCCAATATTGCACGGATTCTGTTCGTTGGTTTCTGCTCCAATCTATTTGTCTGGTCAGACGGGATAAATGGAGTTGATATCTTCCGGCGATCTTATGGCAAAATAATAAATTGACCGGTGTTTTTAACAAACCGGCCAATAACCACGGACCTTGCGGAAATTTTGCCTCGGCATTTAAAAAGTCGACCATGACCGTTTTTTCGCCCCGTACCGGCACACGGTCAGCGGCAATCGCAATCCATTCACCGTTAGCAATACGAGTTTCCAGCAATAACATGGTTGCCATATCCAGCTCATTCACCTGAATTAAATTTAATGTGTTGCCCCCCAATTCCTGCAATACCGCATTAAAGGCTTCGGCGTGTCTGCTGTGTACCAACACATTCATGCGTAATTTTTGATGATGTGCCGCTAAGGTGCGGCAGATTTCCACATTACCCAAATGAGAGCAAATCAACATTTGCCCACGGTTGCCTTGTCCGCTGTTGCGAATGTCCGTATATAAGTCATCGGGATCAAATACGTCAATATCCGTATAGGTCAAACGTCGTTGCCACACCGCAAAGCGATCTTGGATTGCTTCGGCAAATTGTAAAAATTGGCAAAAAACCGACCGCAATTTAAAGAGATTGCTGCCCAAATAAGCCGCTAATTTTTGTTGATATTCCGCGATAGCACGACGTTCTTGCGGCGCAGTCAGATAAAAATAGCTTACAATGCATATTGTGATGATTTTCATCAACCATGCCGGAGTATATTTGACTAAGAAAGCACTGAGTTTGAGTACCCAAAGATTGCCTCGCTCTTTCTTTTCTGCCCAGTGACTCATCAGTTAGCTCTTAGTAATGTTTTGATTTTATTAAAAATCATCGTGAAAAATAAACGGGCGTGCATTTTGCTGATCAGCCAATTATCCTGCCATACCCGGAAATGGGAAACGCCTTGCTCACCATATTGTACTGCTGTCGGAATCCATTGTAACCGGTAGCCCTGCCAATATAAACGGACAAGGATTTCCACATCAAAATCCATAAAATTACCAATTTTTGCAAAATCTAACGCTTGCACGGCCTTAAGTGGGTATAAACGAAATCCACACATACCATCTTTAATATCCAAAGACAGAGTATTAATGGCAAGCCAAAAGTTGGTGATTTTACGCCCATATAAACGCGCTTTCGGCACATCAGCGCCATATACCGGCGCACCGCAAACAATATCATTAGGATATTGTTTACTACGTTGCAAAAATTTGGCAATGTCGGTCAAATCATGTTGTCCGTCCGCATCCACTTGCAGGGCATAATCATAGCCTTGTTCAATGGCATATAAAAATCCGCTTTTGACCGCAGCGCCTTTACCGCCATTTTGTTTACGGTGGATAATCGTTACGCCATTAGTCGCTTTTAATGGGTTTAATGCGGCTTGACTTTCCGCATTAGAGCCATCGTCCACAATCAGACAATCCAAACCTTGTGCCTGAATTTTTTCCACCACCGCCGCAATTGTACCGGGGTGATTATAATAGGGAATCAGGATAATCATTTTCATTGTTATACCTTATACACGATACGTCCCGAAGCACAGATCACGGTTTGGCTATCTTCTTCTTTCGTAATATTAAATGTTAATTTGGATTTTATACTATCCCAACGCAGGGTCATGATAATTTCATTATTTGGGCGAATAAATTGTTGGTATTTTAAATTCTCAACACCATCAATTTGTGCGGGTAAACCCAAGGACTCGACCAACTGAATTGCCCATTGAAGTTGTACCACGCCAGGAACTAAAGGGAAACTGGAAAAATGACCGGAAAAGTAGGTTAGATCCAAGGGTATGGTGCCGATAAATTGCTGTTCCTGATGCCGTGAAATATCCCACCGCGCTGATATTTGCGATATAGATTGCCAAACGGGGGCGCATGGCTTATTTTTGAATAGTGCCAAGACATCGGACTTAATGATTTTGCCCTGTGTATTACGCGGCAACGCCGCAACGAAACGCCAGAAACGAGGAGTTGCCAAATTACCCAGTTGTGTTTTGATTGGTAATGCAAGCGTTTCGCTTAACACTTTTCGCCCTTGATTTTGTAATAACCGAATTCCGTTTTCACTCAATACGGTTAAGGCAATCAAACGAGGTTGTTGCGGGTGTTGAAAACAATAGCATTCTTTTACTAAATCTGATTGATTTAAGGCTTCTTCCACGAGATCAAGGGAAATGCGTTTGTCCGCCAACTTCATAATGCGATCTTGCCGCCCCTGTAGGACAAAGCGATCGTTTGCCTGAAATACCAATACATCATTAAGAGGCTCTGTTTGATCTATCCAGGCAGAATTTACGCTTAATTGAACGGTGTGTTGAAATTGTACGCTCGGCAATGCTTGCCAGACAGTATCACCTTGTCTACTGGCAATCACGCCGGTTTCCGTGCTGCCATAAATCTCATCAATAGCTAAACCATATTGTGCAAATAATTCGGCAGTTGCGGTAGGGAGCTTTCCGCCGGCGGAGAAAATACGTTTTATTTTATGTCGAAATTTCGCCCAATTATGATGTTCGGCAAAATGGTTTAATAACATCGGGCTGGCTACCCAGCAGACGCTACGATCAGCTTGCAAAGTTTGTTCAATCAGCATTTCGGGGAAGAGCCACTGTTCCGTACAAATCGCGGCGAGGGAAAATAGCGGCAACATAATGCAAAAAGTCAGTCCATATAAATGCTGTTGGCTCACCGTGTTTAAAATCAAATCATCAGCAGAGATGGCAAAATGTTTTTTTAACATCTCCGCTTCCGCCTGAAATTGCCGCAGGGTTTTCTTTATTAGTTTCGGTACTCCGCTGGAACCGGAAGTTTTTAACCATAAAACAGAATGCGGTGAAATAGTCTCAGTAATATCAACCTCTTGTGAGGGCAATATATTTACTGGGTGGCGATTTGCCTGGGATAATGAATAAACTGGAATATTTAATATCAAATTGACATCATCGGTTAAGCAATAATCTTGAGCATTTGCCCATTGTAAGTTATTTTCCGATAAATCCGGCAATATGAATACTTCCGCTTCGACTTTCCATGCGGCAAGCAAGGCTTGAATAAAAAAGTGGCTTTCTCTAAACCATAAAACCACTTTGGATTTAGGTATTAAATGTTGGGCTAAAATAAGCGTTTGTTCGCTAAAGTGCGGTGACTTCTCACAACGCTTTGTCACTTGTGAATAATAGGCAAATTGGGAAAGGTCAAAGGGAAAAAATGCATTCATATTATCTATTTTAATTAACTTTCAGCTTAAATTTGCGGTAACACCATTCAATAAAGAACAAGCACCCCATGAAAAAATAAGAAATCAATCCGGTATAAATCGCCCAATAATGTTTATTGATATAAATTAATGCAATAGTGACGGTACAATTAAAAACAAAGAATCCTAGCCAAATTTTAGTGACAGTTCGGGTATAGCGAACGCCTTCCGAGGGCAAATCAGGATATTGCAAGCGGGCAAAACGTTCCACCATGCTTTGTGCCGAGAATAAACTCATCGCAAACACAAAAAGCATGGTACCGTTGATTAAAACCGGATACCAATACATCAGATTTTCATTGCCGATAAGCCATGAACAGGCAAGAAAAATACTGATAACATAGCTGATGATTTGCTGCGCTTTGTTTTTTTGCCACCAGCTGCGGGCCAGCCATAACCCTAACATCAACAACAATAAATAACGAAAGTCAATTTGCTCCCGCGCAAAATAAAGCAAAAAAGGATAGCTCACCGACAATAGTATAAGCGTAGTGCCGACAATCAGCTTTACCCGCTTAGTAGGCATTGTCATTATGCTTCCGTTTGATTGAATTTATTCAATACTGCGGTGACGACATCTTGTACTGTGCGTACGCTGCGAAAATCTTCAGCTTGTAATTTGTGTCCGGTTTCACGTTTGATATAGTCCATTAAATCAATCGCATCAATGCTGTCAATTTCCAAATCCGTATATAAATTGGCTTCCGGTTTGATTTGCTCCGGTTCGATCTCAAATAAATTTTCCAACGCGTTACGCAAGGTTTGATAAATTTCTTGTTCAGTCATTATGTATTCCTACTTATTGCGAATATAATCGGCTAATGTTGCAACACTATAAAAATTTTTGCGCAAATCTTGATCCTGATTATCCATCTGCACATTATATTTTTTTTGTATCGCTAACCCTAATTCCAGTGCATCGACAGAGTCCAATCCAAGACCATCCACAAACAGAGGTTCATTGCTCTGAATATCGTCGACGGTAATATCCTCTAAAGCGAGTGAGTCAATAATCAATTGTTTTAATTCAAGTTCTATAGCGTCATTCATTTAGTTTCTCCTCAAAATAATGTTGTAAATATTGATTTAATCGGCGAGCTGCAATGGGTGCCGGTTTTTCTTTTAGCCAATCTTGCGGATTAATGTCTTCACCGACAATAAACTGATAGTGAATTTTATGTTCTGCGACTTGATACCAGGCATGATCTTTTTTAAACGCCGGCGGCGACATTTTAATCACTACGGGCGTAATCATTTTGGCACCTCGTAAAGCGATGGCGCAGGCGCCACGGTGAAAATTAATAACGCCGTCATGACCGGTGCGTGTGCCTTCGGGAAAAATCAGCAAGGATTCACCGCACTTTAATACTTCGGCACAGTGTTCGATCATTTCCGGAGAGCCGTCATTCGGGATATAGCCGCAAGCCCGAATAGGGCTATTCAAAAAAGTATTTTTTTGCAGGCTTTGTTTTACGACACAATTGCAATTTTTAGCATAGGCAATCATAAATACCACGTCCAATAAAGACGGATGGTTTGCAATAATCAATTGTCCGTTTTTGCCTAGTTTTTCCGCACCGAGGAATTCGAAACTAAATACGCCGATAGCATTTAAAAATTTCAAATAATAGCGCCAACTGGTTGAAATAATTGAACGCGCTTGCAATTGTTGGTTTAATGTATTGTCTTTTTTTAATGTAAAAGGTAATAAAATAACCTTCATTACTACCCCGAAAATACCAAACACTAGAAAACCGATAGCATTTGCGATAATACGCCAAGTGCGGTCGCAGTATTTCCCTTTTTCACTTTTTATTATATTTGGCATGCCAGCTCCAACAACGATCTTGATATTTTAAATTATGTTGCCAATTAGCGTTAGCTAAAATAATATTTTTCAGATTTTCAAGATTGGTCGAATACTCAATATTATGTGCAGTTTGATTTTTATTCTTCCGAGTCAGGCTTAAACAAATTTCATTTCCGGTCGTAACCAAGAAGGCTGCGGCATAGGCAAATTTTTCCAAATACCCGTCGTTTATGGGATTTTCTTCTTTCAAAGGTTCGTCCGCAATAATGATCAATACCTCGCGGTGTCCGCTTTGTAGCAGTAAATAGGCTTCGAGCAAAGCAGTTTCAAGGCCGTCTTCACGTGCAGAAAGTGCGGTCATTTCCGAAGTGTCTTTCCGAATCATTGACCATTGCCCCACAATGGAATTATGCACGGAAAGTCCGAAAGAAGTGGGGGATAACTGTTCGCCACCACCCAATTCTTTCAATAAGGCAAAACTGCGGGAAAATTCGCCGTCGCGAGAAACGTATACCACCGGACATTGTTTGTCTTGCATTATTTCCCATGCGGCCATAAACACCAGTCTGGGGAGATCGCTTAAACGACGGCGTTGCATCGGTGCAAGAAAGGATAGATCCAA
Source organism: Testudinibacter sp. P80/BLE/0925 (assembly GCF_053570785.1). The sequence continues at coordinate 2,036,015 of NZ_CM131636.1, forward strand.
TGTTTTTTCGTCAAAAAAGCTTAAGGGCTTACCTTTTGCCCAGTCCAACCAATCTTCTTGTTGGGTAAGCGAAAAAGAAGCGGCTTTCCATTGACTGAGCGAAAGTGAAAATTGCAAATTCAAATCCTTAGCGAAAAATTTTGGCAAATAATATAAGATTCCAAACGATTATTCAAGAAAGTCATGATTTACATATTGGATTTTGATTAAATTTCAGTTGAAATTTTAATTGTCTTTGTTATATTCCTTTCAATTAAAACAGTTTTATTTACTTGCCAAAGGAAACAATATGAAAAAATTATTATTGATCTCACTTGCCACATTAACTGTTGCGGCCTGTGCCCCGCGTGATACCACACATTATTATTCGATTCAAGAAGCGTTAAATTCACCGCAAGCAGCAGGTGTGGTTGACCCGAATATTAAATTATATTTTGGCAAAAGTGTTTCCGGTAAGGTGGTGAAATCGGGTTTGGTGAGCAATAAGAAAACCAATTTTGCCAATAAATCCGATCAGGAAGGTTGTACTTGGGCATTTTTATCTGCCGTGAAACAATTCCAGGAACGGGCTAAAGCCGAGGGCGCCACAAAAGTCAGCAATTTAGTCAGTTATTATAAAAAGAATACTTATAACAGCACCACGAACTATGAATGCCATGCCGGCCGCGTGGTTGGCGGAGTCACCTTAAAAGGTGATTTGGTCAAATAATTGAAAATACCGGGCTGCAAATCGCCCGGTATTTTTCTATCAATCAATACGTTGCCTAGAAAATTTTCTCATCAATGTCTTCATCGAATAATGATGCTAATCCAACAACGCTTTCACTAACGCTTCTACAAATTCTAACCGTTCTTTTGCGCTTTCCGTTATTTGGCTAAAACGGAATTTGGTCGGGCCGTCGAAGCGGTAAACCGTCGGGTTTTGTTTGATTAAGGCTAAGAATTTAAGCGGATCAAGTTCGGCGTTGGCTTTGAATTCCAGTGCGCCGCCTTGGGCGTGTGCTTCGATTTTTTGGATTGCCAACGGTTTTGCCAATAGGCGCAGTTCGGCGATTTGCAGCAGGTTTTTGCCGGCTTGTGGCAGTAAACCGAAGCGGTCGATCAGTTCGACTTTCAATTCGTCCAGCTCTTGTTGGCTGGCGGCACTGGCGATCCGTTTGTAGAAGGACAGGCGCATATTGACATCGCCCAGATACTCTTCCGGCAGCAACGCAGGAATGCGCAGATCGATTTCCACTTGTTGCTGGGTCAGCTCATCAAGTGACGGTTCGCGCCCCTCTTTCAGCGCATTGACCGCACTTTCCAGCAGTTCCATATATAACGAGAAGCCGATTGATTCGATCTGTCCGCTTTGCTCGCTGCCGAGCAGTTCGCCCGCACCGCGAATTTCCAAATCGTGGGTGGCAAGCACAAAACCCGCCCCGAGATTATCCAGGCTTTCCAACGCCTCCAAGCGTTTCAATGCGTCTTTGCTCATGCGTTTCGGGTGTGGCGTGAGCAGGTAGGCGTAGGCTTGATGGTGCGACCGCCCGACCCGACCGCGTAGTTGGTGCAGTTGTGCCAAGCCGAATTTATCGGCGCGTTCGATAATAATGGTGTTGGCGGTCGGCACGTCGATCCCGGTTTCGATAATGGTGGAGCAGACCAACAAGTTGTAACGCTGATGATAAAAATCGCTCATCACCCGTTCCAAATCGCGTTCACGCATTTGTCCGTGTCCGATCACAATCCGCGCTTCCGGCACCAGTTGCGCCAGCTGTTCGGCGCAATTTTCAATCGTGGCGACATCGTTATGCAGGTAATACACCTGTCCGCCGCGCAGAATCTCGCGCAGCACCGCTTCGCGGATCAGTAAATCATCGCTTTCGCGCACAAAGGTTTTAATCGTCAGGCGGCGTGCCGGCGGGGTGGAGATAATCGACAGGTCGCGCATGCCCGTCATCGCCATATTCAGCGTGCGCGGAATCGGGGTGGCGGTCAGGGTCAGAATATCCACATTAGCGCGCAATTGTTTGATTTTTTCTTTTTGGCGCACGCCGAAACGGTGTTCTTCATCGACTACCAATAAACCGAGATTTTTAAATTTCACATCGGATTGCAGCAGCTTATGCGTGCCGATCAGGATATCCACCCGACCTTGTTCAAGTTGTTCTAAAATCACTTTTTGTTCTTTGGCGGTTTTAAAACGCGACAACATTTCCACATTGACCGCTAAATTGGCAAAGCGATCTTTGAAATTGTCATAATGCTGTTGCGCCAACAGCGTGGTTGGTACCAGAATCGCCACTTGGCGACTGTTGTTCACCGCCAAAAAGGCGGCGCGGATCGCCACTTCGGTTTTGCCGAAACCGACATCGCCGCACACCAAGCGATCCATCGCTTTCGGCTGGCACATATCGCTGATGACCGCATTGATCGCCATTTGCTGATCGACGGTTTCTTCAAAATTAAAGGTGTCGGCGAATTGGCGGAATTCCTCTTTATTATATTGAAAAGCAAAGCCTTTTTGCGTTTCACGTTTGGCATAGACATCTAACAATTCCGCCGCCACATCACGGATTTTTTCCGCCGCCTTGTGCCGCGCTTTCACCCACGTATCGCTGCCCAGTTTGTGTAATGGCGCGCTTTCTTCATTGCCGCCGACATAGCGGCTTAATAAATAGAGCGAGGAGACCGGCACATACAATTTTGCCTCGTTGGCGTAATCTAAAATCAGGTATTCTGCGGTAATGCCGCCGGTTTCGAGGGTGGTCAAACCGCCGTAACGCCCGACCCCGTGATCGAGGTGCACCACCGGCTGTCCGGTTTTCAATTCGGCTAAATTGCGGATCAACGTATCGGGATTGACGGTTTTGCGTTGATCGCGTTTGCGCTGCTGTATCCGTTCGCCCAGAAGATTGCTTTCGCTGATAATGGCTAGTTTGTTTTTATCATTCTCTAAAATAAATCCGTTTTCCAGCTCGCTAATCATCAGATTATGTCGCTGTTCATTTATTTGTGACAAGGTCACAATAAAGTGCGGTTTCAGCTTAAGCGGGCGCAATAATTCCAGTAAGGTTTCGCGCCGTCCTTCCGTTTCCACCGAAAACAGCAGTTGTCCGTCAAACTGTTCGGCAAATTGGCGCAGCAGCTTGAGCGGTTCTTTTTGTTGCGCATTAATCGTCAGCTCCGGCAGCGGACTGACGGGCAAATTGCTTTGGCGTGCCGAATTGCGTAATTTCTCGTTATGCAGGGTTAAGCGCGGGTAGTTTTTCAGGTGGCGATTGATTTCATCACTGCGTAACCAAAGCTGTTCCGGAGGTAGCAACGGACGCATTGGATCAACCTTACGGCTTTCAAAACGCTGTTGTGCGTCTTGATAGAAGCGTTGCGCACGCTCGCCGTTGTTATGGTAATCAATAAACAGGCTATTTTCAGGCAGGTAATCAAACAGCGTCGCCATCTGTTCAAAAAACAGCGGCTGCCAATATTCAATTCCCGACACAAACGTGCCTTTGCTGATTTGTTGATAGATATGTTCCGGATCACGGCGGATTTCAAAACGCTCGCGGAATTGTCCGCGGAAAAACTCAATCGCTTTCTCGTCAGTCGGGAATTCGTGCGCCGGCAGCAGATTAATCTGTTCGATTTTGTTCAGTGTGCGTTGCGTATCCACATCGAAAGTGCGGATCGAATCGATTTCATCATCGAAGAAATCCAAACGAAACGGTTCGTCGCTGCCCATCGGGAACAGATCCAACAATGAACCGCGCACCGCATATTCGCCGTGTTCCAGCACTTGTTCCACCGCGCGATAACCGGCATTTTCCAGTTGTGAGCGCAATTTGTTTAACCGCACTTTGTCGCCTTGTTTAATCAGCAACACATTGTTGCTTAAAAAGTGCGGTGGGCAGAGGCGTTGCATTAAGGTGTTAATCGGCAACACAAAAATACCTTGTTGCGGCTGTTGCAAGAAAAACAGCGCGCTTAAACGGGCGGAAATAATATCTTGGTGCGGTGAAAAACTGTCATAGGGCAAGGTTTCCCAATCGGGGAAAAAACCGATCTTTTGCGAGCTGAAACGGCGCAGTTTTTTCTCTAAACTGAGGGCGTGGCGGGTGTCGGCAGTCACCACCACGGTTAAACCTTGATGTTGGCAGGCGGCTTGGCTGATCGCCAACACGTCGCTGTCGGCAAGCACGTTGCCGAGTAATTTATGATCATTCGCCGTACTCGGCAAATTCAGGCTAAAAAGGGTGTTCATGGTTTTTGTTAGACTTAGAAAAAAATAAGCGTCTAGTGTAACCTAGACGCGGAATGAGGGAAAGTGCGGTTTAAAACATGGCTAAAAACAATTTTAGAATCTGTTGATCTTGGCTTAGTTCGGGGTGAAAAGCGCAGGCGAGCAGATTATTTTGCCGGACTAATACCGCTCTATCTTCCACTGTTGCCAATACCTCTACTTGGTCGGAGAGCAGCCGTCGGATATAGGGGGCACGGATAAAAATTGCCGGCACGGTCCCGCTTATGCCTTTAACGCAAAGTGCGGTTTGAAAGCTGTCGATTTGTCGCCCGAACCCATTGCGTTGCACTTCAATATCCATTAAGCCTAAATGGGCGGTTTCGTCGCCGTGAATCTGTTTTGCCAATAAAATCATACCGGCGCAAGTGCCGAAAATCGGTTTGCCTGCAGCGGCAAAGGCTTGAATCGCGACAATAAAACCGTATTCACCCATCAATTTCCCGATTGCGGTGCTTTCACCACCCGGTAAAATCAAGCCGTCCAGCGTTGCCAGTTGTTCCGCTTTTTTGACGGCAACGGCATTGACACCCAAGGCGTCAAGTTGCGCCAGATGTTCGCTGACCGCCCCTTGCAATGCCAGCACACCGACACGGTAAGTAGAATGGGCTTGCATACTCATACTACCAACCACGTTCTTGCATTCTGTCGCCGGCGGCGAGTTTGGCAATATCCAAGCCTTTCATCGCTTCGCCCAGTTCTTCCGATAAGCGGGCAATCCGATCATAATCTTGGTAATGGGTGGTGGCTTGTACAATCGCGCGCGCGAATTTTTCCGGATTTTCCGATTTAAAAATGCCTGAGCCGACAAAAACACCGTCTGCGCCCAACGCCATCATCAACGCGGCATCGGCAGGGGTGGCGACCCCGCCTGCGGCAAAATTGACCACCGGGAGTTTGCCTAGTTGTTTGATTTGTAATAATAATTCGAACGGTGCGCCTAATAATTTTGCTTCGGTCATTAATTCATCATGGCTCATAGCCACCACTTTGCGCACTTGTGCGTTGACTTTGCGCATATGGCGCACCGCTTCCACGATGTTGCCCGTGCCCGGTTCGCCTTTGGTGCGCAACATTGCCGCGCCTTCACCAATACGGCGCAAGGCTTCGCCCAAATCGCGACAACCACAAACGAACGGCACGGTGTAATCGCTTTTCAGCAAATGAAACTCTTCATCGGCAGGGGTCAGCACTTCGCTTTCATCAATATAATCTACCCCCATTGCCTCTAAGACACGTGCTTCGGTGATATGCCCAATCCGCACTTTTGCCATGACCGGAATACTGACCGCATTCATCACCTCTTTCACGATTTTTGGGTTTGCCATGCGAGCCACGCCGCCGGCAGCCCGAATATCCGACGGCACGCGCTCTAGCGCCATCACCGCCACCGCCCCGGCGGCTTCGGCAATGCGCGCTTGCTCCGCATTCACCACATCCATAATCACGCCGCCTTTTTGCATTTGCGCCATACCGCGTTTGACAACATCACTGCCTAAAATTTTGTTCATTATGTTTTCCTTCATTGTCGTTGGTTTTTGAATATTATTTTGTGAAGCAAGGGATCGCTATTTTGCGCTATTCAGGTATGATTAAAAGCGTCAGTTTTGATTATATTAATGGGGTCAGATGGTGAAAAACTACCTTTTTCAGTTGGATAAGCAGGCGGAGCAACCGTTATATGTTCAGTTGTATCAGCAGATCAAAGCGGATATTAGCAGTGGACGCCTTGCTTACGGCGAAAGATTGCCGTCGAAGCGGCGGTTGGCGGATTATTTAACCATCAGCCGTAATACGGTGGAAACCGCATACAGCCAACTGTTGGCCGAAGGCTATGTCGAAGCCAAAGTGCGGCAGGGTTTTTTTGTGCATTTTAAGGCGGAGCAGTTTTTTAAAACGCCCGAAAGTGCGGTGCAGCCGCAGGTGGTGAAAAAAACAGCGGCGTTTCGTTATGATCTCAACCCGAATCAAATTGATACCGCACTTTTTCCGCTGCAACGCTATAAAAAAATACAAAAAACGGTGTTACAGACACGGGGTTTGCAGTTGCTGAATATGGGGGAGAAGCAGGGCGAGACAGTGCTACGCGAGCAGATTCTTCACTATCTGTACGCTTCACGCGGCATTAGTTGTTCCATTGAGCAAATCGTGTTGGGGGCGGGGGTCGAAACCTGTATCAGCCAGCTGGTTTTGCTGCTCGATCAATGTTATCCACGGCAATCGCTGGATTATGCGATGGAACAATACGGTTATCCGATGGTGGAGCAGTTGTTATCTTTATTCGGTAAATCGGTACGAAAATTGCCGTTATTTCAGCCGCAAGCCGAACATTATCGGTTGGATTTCACCTGTTTGGCGCAAAGTGCGGTGGATGTGTTGTATCTCACGCCATCACACCAATATCCTTACGGCTCGGTTCTGTCGGTCAATGAGCGACATCAAGTATTGGAGTGGGCACAGCAGCAGCCGAACCGTTACATTATCGAAGACGATTACGACAGTGAATTCCGTTACAAAGGCAAGCCGATTCCCTCGTTGCAACATTTGGACGGCACGCTGTATTCACAGGGCAAAGTGATCTATTTAGGTTCATTTTCCAAATTATTGATGCCGTCGTTGCGTGTCACGTTTATGGTGTTGCCGCAAGCGCTCGTGCCGATTTATCAACAAAGTTGCGGCTTGCTGAATTCCACCGTGCCGCGTATTAACCAGCACGTTTTAGCGCAATTTATGCAAAGCGGTGAATTTGAGAAGCATATTCACCGCATGCGCACCCATTACCGCAAAAAAATGGAATTGCTGTGCCAATTGCTACAGCCTTATCGTCGCGTCATTCGCTATCAGGGTGAACATTCCGGCTTTTACCTGCTGTTGGAACTACGGCAAGAAACGCGCTCCGTTGCTGAACTTTGTCGCTTGGCAGAAAATGTGGGCATTAAGATTTACCCGGTGAAACAGCAGAATGCCGATAAGCGTTATTTTTCATTCGGCTTTGGAAATTTATCGCTGCAAGATTTAAATGAAGCGGTCACATTGCTGATGACCGCATGGGGATATGAAAAACACTAAAATAGGCTGAGGCTCAAGGCAAGTGCGGTTTAGAAATCCAACTGCTGATGATTAATGCCCAACGCTTCGGCGATTTTTTTACGTGTCGATTTGCGCAGTTTCTTCGAGTTTTCATGTTGTGAATAGGCGGATTGGCTGATACCTAAACGATCCGCGACTTGTTGTTGGGTGTAGCCTAAATATTCGCGCCATGCGCGCACCGCACTACAGCCTTCGTGTTTGAAAAAAATCTCGACCACTTCGCTGGGAACGCCATCACTCAAATCCAATTCACGCATTTTGATTGTGGCGAAATATTGTTCGTAAGGAATGACAACAAATGCAGGCTTCCCATTGTTATCATTGATAATTTGTGTGTTAAAAAGCGTAGGTATTGTCGTCACGTTTTTTTACCTCTTCAATGTGGATAATATGGATATTGTGTTCAAAACCATAGTTGAAAAATACTCGAAACCGTCCAACTCGTAGGCGATAATCATATTTATAGTTAGTGAGCGACTTTACATTTGAATGATAAGCAGGAAAATTAGCCAAAACTTGGCATTTACTGCGAATCATTTCTCGCTCTGGGATTTTAGCCAGTTGTTTAACCGCTCTTGACTTGAATATAATTTTATTCATTAGTTTTCCAGATTTTATAAGTTAAAATATAAGTTGTCAAATGTCGTTATACTTTAATCAAACCCGGTTTAAAGGCGAGCGGCGACAGCAAAAGTTGGAATCGGAATCGCAAAAAACAAAAAAGCGATCCGAAGATCGCTTGAGATTGCTGACAAACTGACTTCTCTCCCTCCGCGTGCGGAGGGAGTACCGTTTTGCGTAAGAAAAATGGGGAGGGAGGGGCAATATGAAAATGCAACATATTCATTTTAAAATGATTTATGCCTCCCTCCGTCCTTCGGACACCTCCCTCCGTATACGGAGGGAGGGAAATTATTCGAGAAAGAGACTTTGTCATCAGCCTGAAGCGATCCGAAGATCGCTTTAAGTGGAAAGTGCGGTTTAATCGCAGGGCAAGATTTTGATTGCCAAACCGCCGGTGGAAGTTTCGCGATATTTGGAGTTCATGTCTTTGCCGGTTTCGTACATGGTTTCAATCACTTTGTCTAAGCTAACCGACGGGCTGCTGGTGCGGCGCAGCGCCATGCGGCTGGCGTTGATCGCTTTGACCGAGGCAATGGCGTTACGTTCGATACAAGGCACTTGCACTTGTCCGTTGACCGGATCGCAGGTTAAACCGAGATTGTGTTCCATGCCGATTTCGGCGGCGATACAGACTTGATCCGGCGTGCCGCCTAAGATTTCGGTTAACCCTGCCGCCGCCATCGAACAAGCAACGCCGACCTCGCCCTGACAACCGACTTCTGCTCCGGAAATAGAAGCATTCATTTTATACAGCGAGCCGACAATGCCGCAGGTTAACAAATAGCGTGCAATCGTTTCCTCCGACAGCGGGGCGATAAATTGCTGGTAATACGCCAACACCGCCGGCACAATGCCACAGGCGCCGTTGGTCGGTGCAGTCACCACCCGTCCGCCTGCCGCATTTTCTTCATTAATCGCCAACGCGAACATGTTCACCCAGTCGATGATTTTCATCGGATCGTTCGACAGACTGTTGTTCGATTCCAGCATGCGGCGAAGTGCGGTCGCTCGGCGCGTTACTTTCAGCGGCCCGGGCAGCAAACCTTCGGTGTGCATGCCGCGTTGCATACAATCCGACATGGTTTGCCAAATCCGCTGCAAATAGGCGTTGACCGCACTTTGATCGCGCAGGGCGATTTCATTGCGCAACATCATACCGGCGATCGATAATCCGCTATTTTTGCAATGTTGCAGGATATCATTGGCACTGTGATACGGATAAGGTACATTCAATACGCTGTCTTGGGTTTGGTTAAAATTTGCCTCGTCCACGATAAAGCCGCCGCCAATCGAATAATAGGTTTGCGAATAAACGGGTTGTCCCTGTTTTAAGGCGTGTAAGCGCATGCCGTTTTCATGCAGCGGCAGAAAGGTTTTATGGAAAACCAAATCCTGTTCAAAGTCGAATTTGACTTGTTGCTGTCCGCGCATAATCGGCAAAAGTGCGGTCTGTTTCAACGAGCCGATAAATGCGGGAATGGCTTCAATTTCCACGTCTTCCGGCAAATAACCCGCCAAGCCCATAATCACCGCGGTATCGGTGCTGTGCCCGCGTCCGGTCAGGGAGAGCGAGCCGTAAACATCCACTTTAAGCTGGTCGATTTCAGGCAACAACCGTTGCTGTTCCAGTTCATCCACAAACTGTTTTCCGGCTTTCATCGGTCCGACGGTATGCGAACTGGACGGTCCGATCCCGATTTTAAAAATATCAAACACACTAATCATAAAAGACTCTTTTTATTTTTCTTAACGCTCAAACCTCTGCCAAAGCAGAGGTTTGCTGTCTATCATACAACAAAGTTCAACCTTAACGGAAAAGGATATAAACGATTGCTGAAATCGCAATCAATCCCATCACGGTGACAAACACATTGCTGAACTTGCCGCGGTATTTTTGCATTGCCGGGACGTTACGAATCGCATACATCGGCATGATAAACAGAATCATGGCAATAATCGGTCCGCCCAAGGATTCGATTAAGCCTAAAATACTCGGATTAATGGTTGCCACCAGCCAAAGCGAAAACAGGAAGAACAGCGCGGTGATGTAATTCAATCGGTTGCGGTTAATGTCTGTTTTCCCGGCGTCACGGTTCATTTTGATGATTAATCCCGCCAAACCTTCGCGCGCGCCAAGATAGTGGCCGAAGAAGGAGCTGGTAATCGCCAGAAAAGCGACCAATGGTCCGAAATAAGAAATATACGGGTTATCGAATTTATTGGCGAGAAACGACAAAATGGAGATGTTTTGGGTTTTTGCCAAGGCTAATTCTTCAGGGGTTAAGGTCAGGACACAGCTGAAAACAAATAACATCACAAAAATCAGCAATAAGGCGGAAGTGCCGCGCAGCACGCGGTTGCTATGCTGTTCCGTGGCTTCGCGGGTTTTATATTCGCGTCGTTGTGACAGGCTGAAAGCGGAGATCGCCGGCGAATGGTTAAATGAAAAAATGAGCACGGGGATGGTGAGCCACAAAGTTGTTAAAAATGCACTGCCGCTCGGCATTTGTTGTAACGACGCCGTGTTCCATTCCGGGATTAAATAGATTGAGAGGGCAAATAAGATGGCAACGAGCGGATAAACCAACCACTCGGTGACTTTCAGCATAAACTTTTCCCCCATCAACATCACGCTGATTAAAGCCGAAATTAACATAATCGATAAAATCATGCGTGGCGGCGCAGCCATATGCAGCTGGTTTTCCATAAATGAAATGACGGTATTGGTGATTCCGACGCCGTAAATTAATAAGATCGGGAAAATGGCGAAAAAATAGAGCAGGGTGATCAGTTTCCCGGCGGTTTTACCAAAATGTTCTTCGACGACCTCGGTAATATCGCTGCCCGGATGTTCGGACGATAACACAAAACGGCTTAAACCGCGGTGCGCTAAGTAGGTCATCGGACCGACGATTAGCGCCATAAAGACCAACGGCCAAAAACCACCCATTCCGGCATTAATCGGCAGGAATAAAACACCGGCACCGACAGCGGTACCGAAAAGGTTTAAAACCCAAGCACTATCCAATTTATTCCATTTTTTTTCATCTGCCAAGGCGGCAGTTTTAATGTTGCTTATTTCCATATAAATTTCATCCTAAATTAACTAATTGATTATACTTGACATTTATTTAATAGTAGTCTGGAGTTGTACCAGTGACGACGGCGGGATGATAGGGAAGTAAAATAAGAAAAACAAATGCCGGATATCAGAATTGTGATCTGCCCGGCAATATATTGGAATAGTCAGCTGAAATGTTTAATAAGTTGTTAAAAATATTGGTTTATTTTGTGGTTATAAAAGAATAACCCCGCTTTGCCGTTTACGTTTTTTGGGAAAAAGTGCGGTATTGTAAAAGGAAATGTTCAAAATCTTCTAAGCCGCAAAAGGCGAGGCTTTCCTGATCATAATAACTGAAGCCCTCTTCCATTTCCTCCGTATTATCAAAGGCTAAATTATTGGCTTGAACCATCACTTCTTCGCCGTCGAGCGAAAGGGTGAATTCGTGGCCGATCAGCCGGAGTTCCGCCTGCGGGTTGCGATTTTGTTTGGCTTGTTCGATCAACGCGAAGACTGCCGCGAGCTTTTGCGTGTCGCCGTAAATCTCGCTGTTAATCCAATTGGAGAGCGCTTCATGCTCCATACTGCAACGGGCAATCGGTTTGCCTGAATAATCGAAAGAGAATTGAAAATCCATACTGCGATTCCTTATAAACGAAAAAACGATTGCATTTTAGCAGGGCTTGCGGTAAATAAAAATACTAGGTTTTATTTGTTCGATTTGATCTATCACAACATTTTATCTGCTAAATCTCAGTATGCTATATTGCAGATTATTTTGAATTCACCGATCTTGAGGTCCGAAAATATGACAGCAACAGAATTATTGGGCGAAGGTATCAATCTAATGCTCTCCGGCATGGGCTTTGTCCTGCTATTTCTTTTGATCCTTATTTTTTCCATTCGCTTAATGTCGAATACGGTAAATCGTTTCTTCCCTGAGATTATCAAACCTGTTGCCGCTAAACCCAGTGCGGTTGTTCCCAATGCGGCGAGTGAAATTGATGTCCTGCGTCCGGTTATTGTCGCCGCGATTGCGCACCACCGCCGTCAACAACAGAACAATTAATGCTTATTTTAATGGAGTTTTATCATGACAAAATCAGTTCGTCCGATTGCTATTACTGATGTGGTGTTGCGTGATGCTCACCAATCCCTGTTTGCCACCCGTTTACGTTTAGATGATATGTTGCCGATTGCGTCCGAATTGGATCAAATCGGTTATTGGTCATTGGAAGCATGGGGAGGCGCGACCTTTGACTCGTGTATCCGTTATCTGGGCGAAGATCCGTGGGTGCGTTTGCGTGAGCTGAAAAAAGCGATTCCGAATACGCCATTACAAATGTTATTGCGCGGGCAAAATTTGCTGGGTTATCGTCATTATGCCGATGATGTGGTCGAGCGTTTTGTCGAAAGAGCGGTCAGTAATGGCATGGACGTGTTCCGGGTATTCGATGCGATGAACGATCCGCGCAATATGCGTTGTGCGTTGCAAGCGGTGCGTAAGCATGGCGGTCATGCACAAGGTACATTGAGCTATACCACCAGCCCGGTGCATACGTTGGAAACCTGGTTGGAGGTGACGGAGCAATTGATGGAGATCGGCGTCGATTCGGTGGTGATCAAAGATATGTCCGGTATTTTAACGCCAATGGCAGCTTATGAACTGGTGAGTGAAATCAAAAAACGTTACGACGTGCGCCTGCATTTGCACTGTCACGCCACCACCGGGATGGCGGAAATGGCACTGTTAAAAGCAATTGAGGCGGGCGTTGACGGTGTCGATACCGCGATCTCCTCCATGAGCGGCACATACGGGCACCCGGCAACCGAAGCATTGGTGGCGACGTTGCAGGGCAGCGAATATGACAGCGGCTTGGATATTCACAAATTGGAAAAAATCGCGGCGTATTTCCGCGAGGTACGTAAAAAATATCAAGCCTTTGAGGGGCAATTAAAAGGTTCTGACAGTCGGATTTTAGTGGCGCAAGTACCGGGCGGCATGTTGACCAATTTGGAAAGCCAATTGAAACAACAAAATGCCTCGCAAAAATTGGATGAGGTGTTGGCGGAAATCCCGCGGGTGCGTAAAGATCTGGGCTATATTCCGTTGGTGACCCCAACCTCGCAAATCGTCGGTACTCAGGCGGTGATCAACGTATTGATGGGGGAGCGTTATAAAACCATTGCCAAAGAAACCGCAGGGATTTTGAAAGGCGAATATGGCCGCACCCCGGCGCCGGTCGATACCGCACTTCAAGCCAAAGTATTAAACGGCGGAACGGCGATTACCGACCGTCCGGCGGATCATCTACCGCCCGAAATGGAGAAATTAACCGGTGAAGTGAAGCAACTGGCCGCCGAAAAAGGCATTAAATTGGCAGAGAATGCAATTGATGATGTCTTAATTGTGGCGTTATTCCCGCAAGTCGGTTTGAAATTCCTTGAAAACCGCGGTAATCCAAGTGCCTTTGAACCGGCGCCGACCGGTGTGACAGCGTCACGAGAAAAAGCGGAAAGCAAACCGGTTAAAGTCAGTTCCGGGCCGGCGGTTTATACCGTGGAATTAGAGGGCAAAGCTTTTGTGGTGAAAGTGAGCGAAGGCGGGGAAGTCGGGGAAATTACTTCGACCGCGCCGCAAACGGTAACATCGGCGGCGGCACCGGCACAAACCGGCGGTGTGGAAGTGACCGCGCCGATGGCGGGTAACATCTGGAAAGTGGTTGTCAGCGAAGGGCAACAAGTGGCAAAAGACGAGGTGTTATTAGTATTGGAAGCGATGAAAATGGAAACGGAAATCCGTGCCGCTCAAGCCGGTAAAGTACAAGGAATCGCGGTGAAAGCCGGAGATGTCGTTGCCGTCGGTGATCGCTTAATGAATTTAGCCTAGAGAGCCGAATGTTATGGAAAGTATTTATACTCTTGTAGGCGGGATGGGCTTTATGCACCTTGAACCGGGGCAGGCAATTATGATCGCCGTCAGTTTATTGTTGCTGTGGCTGGCGATTGCTCGCAAATTTGAACCGCTGTTGCTGTTGCCGATCGGGTTTGGCGGGTTACTTGCCAATATTCCCGAAGCAGGCATGGCAATGAGCGCATTGGATAATTTGTTACATAGCGGTACGGCGGAGCAACTGACCTTTGTTGCCGCGAAGCTCAATAGCACAACGGATATTGCTTCGATCAAGGCGGCATTAAATACCGCACTTCCGTCAATCGTGAGCCAGTTGGAAAGCTATGCGACGGATATGGGCTACAGCACCGGAATTTTGGCGCTGTTCTACAAAGTTGCGATCGGTTATGGCGTCGCACCGTTGGTGATTTTTATGGGGGTTGGTGCTATGACGGATTTCGGTCCGCTGCTGGCGAACCCTAAAACCCTATTGTTGGGCGCGGCGGCGCAGTTCGGTATCTTTGCCACGGTGTTGGGCGCATTATTGCTGAATTGGTTAGGCTTAATCGAATTTACCTTACCGCAAGCGGCTTCAATCGGTATTATCGGCGGTGCTGATGGTCCGACCGCGATTTACTTATCCAGCAAATTGGCGCCTGAGCTATTGGGGGCGATTGCGGTTGCAGCGTATTCCTATATGGCATTGGTACCGTTAATCCAACCGCCGATTATGAAAGCGCTGACCAGTGAAAGTGAACGCAAAATCCGCATGGTGCAATTGCGTAATGTCAGTAAACGGGAAAAAATTCTGTTCCCGATCGTATTATTGTTGCTGGTCGCATTATTATTGCCGGACGCAGCGCCGTTATTGGGGATGTTCTGCTTCGGCAATTTAATGCGGGTGAGCGGCGTGGTTGATCGCTTGAGCGACACCACGCAAAATGCGCTGATTAACATCGTCACCATTATCTTAGGCTTGTCCGTCGGGGCAAAATTGGTTGCAGATAAATTTTTGCAGCCGCAAACATTGGGGATTTTATTATTGGGCGTGATTGCATTTGCTATCGGCACGGCAAGCGGCGTATTAATGGCGAAATTATTAAACCGTTTTGCCAAAGACCAGATCAATCCGTTGATCGGTGCGGCGGGGGTTTCAGCGGTACCGATGGCGGCAAGGGTTGCCAATAAAGTCGGTTTGGAAGCCGATTCGCAAAATTTCCTGTTAATGCACGCGATGGGGCCGAATGTCGCCGGCGTTATCGGCTCGGCAATTGCCGCCGGGGTGATGTTGAAATATATTGCGGCGATGTGATGGTTTATGAATAGCGAACAAAAAGGCAGCCAATCGGCTGCCTTTATTGATATTAAAATAATCAGATACTAAATGACGATCCGCAACCGCAAGTGGTGCTGGCATTCGGGTTATTCACGATAAAACGCGAGCCTTCCAACCCTTCGGTGTAATCTACCGTGCCGCCGATTAAATATTGCAAACTCATCGGGTCAACCACCAAAGCAACGCCGTTTTTTTCGATGGTTAAATCACCGTCATTGACTTTCTCATCAAAAGTGAAGCCGTATTGAAAGCCGCTACAACCGCCGCCGGTGATATAGACGCGTAATTTTAAATTCGAATTATCTTCGTCGGCGACGAGATTTTTTACTTTGTTCGCAGCGGCGTCGGTAAAAATTAATGGAATTGCTACATCTGTCATAAGGACTCCCACTGATGTGCGATAAAAATATTCGGCTATTATTATACAAGCGGAATTTCTGTTCAAGCGGTATTTCGGTGCAAAGTGCGGTAGCGGAGAGCATACTGTTTTATCTGGCGGGCTGAAAATGCTATACTTTGCCACGAGTTAAAATAAGCGTACATTAAAAGGTAACCCATGAATATTCCTATCCGCAATGATGTTGAATTAGAAAAACTGCGTGTAGCCTGCAAATTGGCACAAGAAGTGCTGGTGATGATCGAGCCGTATGTTAAGGCGGGCGTGAGCACCGGCGAGTTGGATCGCATTTGCCATGAATATATGGCGAATGAACAGAACGTGGTGCCGGCGTGTCTGAATTACCACGGTTTCCCTAACGCAACCTGCATTTCGGTGAATGAAGTGGTTTGCCACGGTATTCCGAGTACCGATAAAATTTTGAAAAACGGCGATATCGTGAATATTGACGTTACCGTGATCAAAGACGGATTTTTCGGCGATAATTCAAAAATGTTCTTGGTCGGCGAACCCTCGATTCAAGCCAAACGCCTGTGCGAAGTGACGTTGGAGTCATTGTATATCGGCTTACGTACCGTGAAAGCGGGGATTCGGCTGAATCAGATTGGAAAGACCATTCAGCAATACGTCGAAAGCAAAGGCTGTACGGTGGTGCGCGAATATTGCGGACACGGCATTGGCGATCAATTCCATTGTGATCCGCAAGTGTTGCATTATTATGCCGATGACGGCGGTGTCATTTTGCAGCCGGGCATGGTGTTCACGATTGAACCGATGGTGAACGCCGGACGACGCGAAGTGCGGTTGATGAAAGACGGTTGGACGGTGAAAACCAAAGATCGTAGCCCGTCGGCACAGTATGAACACCAGATTGTGGTGACCGAAACCGGCTGCGAAGTGATGACGATTCGTGATGAGGAGATCGCCGAAGGGCGGATCTCGCGTATTATGGTTAATCGATAAATAACCTCATTTTTCCCTCCTCCGCCCTTCGGAATCTCCCTCCGCTCGCGGGGGAGGGAAATAACCCGCTTAGTTTGTTGTGATAACCGCTAATCCCTTGGGCTTATTATGAAACCAAATCCCCCGTTCTTAACTCCTTCTGATGTCAAAAATCAGCTACAACAACTCAAAGAGCAAGAATTGGCGCAATTCAGCCAACGCGATGTACATGAATTGATTGCCGCGCGCAGCCGTTTTTACGATCAACTGCTATGCCGTTTGTGGCGGCAATTTGGGTTGGATCAACAGCCGTTGGCACTGGTGGCGGTCGGCGGCTATGGACGGGAAGAAATGTTTCCGCTGTCGGATTTGGATATTTTAATTCTCAGTGAAACCGCACTTTCGGCAGCACAAGAACAACAAATTGCCGCTTTGATTCAATTTTTATGGGATTGCCGTTTTGAGGTCGGACATAGCGTGCGGACCCTTGCGCAATGCGTTGCCGAGGGGAAAAGCGATCTCACGATTGCCACCAATTTGCTGGAGTCGCGTTTTCTGTTCGGGCAAACCGCACTTTTTGCACAACTGCAAAGTGCGGTCAAAGCCGCCGATTTTTGGACGACAGAAGCGTTTTTCCACGGCAAAATGCAAGAAAAGGCGGCGCGTTATCAGCGTTATCACAACACCGGTTATAACCTTGAGCCGGATATTAAATACAGCCCCGGCGGACTGCGCGATTTACATCTGCTGTATTGGATTGCGTTGCGTCATGTGGGCGCGAAAAATTTGCAGGATATTCTTGATTCCGGTTTTATCTACCCGGAAGAACACCGGATTTTAAATGCGGCACAACATTTTTTATTCAAATTGCGTTTTGCTTTGCATTTGGTGATTAAACGCTACGACAACCGTTTGTTATTTGATCGCCAGCTGAAAGTCAGCGAAATGTTGGGCTATCAAGGGCAGGGTAGTCAGGCGAATCATGCAGTTGAAGCGATGATGAAACAGTTTTTCCGCACCGCCCATGATATTCGTGAATTGAGTGAAATTTTATTGCAGCATTATCAAGAACATTTCGTCAATCGTTGTGATGATTGCGTGGCGCAGCCGCTGGATGAAAATTTTGAATTAAAAAATCATGCCATTCGGTTATCTCGCCCCGACTGCTTTTTTCTACGGCCGGATACGATGTTAGACCTGTTTTTTCATTTGACGGAACAGCCGCAAGCCATGATTCACTCTACCACCTTGCGCCGTTTGCGTTTGGCTTTAATGCAAAAAACACAGTATTTGAGCGATAATCCGTTAGCGCGGCAAAAATTTATCCGTTTATTGACGCAGCCGAATGCGATCAGCCGTGCGCTTGTGCCAATGCACCAACACGGCGTACTGAATGCCTATTTGGAAGAATGGAATAATATCAGCGGCTTAATGCAGTTTGATCTGTTTCATGCCTATACGGTGGACGAACACACCATTCGTGTGTTGTTAAAGCTGGAAAGCTTTTTGGATGCACGCAATGCGGAGCTACATCCGTTGTGCGTGGCGCTGTTTCCGCAACTGGACAGCCGCAATTTAATCTATGTGACCGCACTTTTTCATGATATTGCCAAAGGGCGCGGCGGCGATCATGCCGAATTGGGCGCGATTGATGTGTATGATTTTGCCAAAAAACACGGTTTTAGCGAGGACGATTCTGAAATGATGGCATGGTTGGTGCTACATCATTTGAAAATGTCGGTCACGGCGCAACGGCGCGATATTTATGATCCGCAAGTGGTGCTGGAATTTGCCAACAGCGTCAAAACCGCGGCACGACTGGATTATCTCACCTGTTTAACCGTGGCGGACATCAGCGCCACCAACAGCACGTTATGGAATAGTTGGAAACGCTCGTTGATTAAAACCTTGTATCAATTCACTCGACAACAATTGGAACAAGGCACGGATTCTCTGCTCGATGTCAGCGATCAAGTGCTACGGAACCGTTTGCGGGCGCTGAGCTTATTGCAGCCGTTGTTACAGGGCGAAAGTCTGAAATTGCGTGCGGTGAATGATTTCTGGCAGCGCTGCCCGCAGGATTATTTTTTGCGCAATAACCCGGAACAGTTGGCATGGCACGCTGAATTGGTTTGTCGCTCGGATCAAGAGATTGTCGTTAAATCCAGCAACCGTTTTTCACAAGGCGGCACCGAACTGTTTGTATATTGCCCCGATCAACCGCACTTGTTTAATAAAGTGGTGCGGGCGATTGAAGCCAAAAACCTGTCGATTCACGACGCACAGATTCTAACCAGCAACGACGGTTATGCGCTGGATTCATTTATTATCACGGAAACCAACGGCGTATTGGCAAAATTTGATCGCCGCCGCAGCATTGAGAAAAGTGTGCTTAATGCGCTGAAAAGCGAGTATAAACCGGCGGCTAACCGCAAGGTTAATAATAAATTGCAGCACTTCCATGTGCCGACCGAAGTGCGGTTTCTGGATACGGAAAAGCGCGGGCAAACCGAATTGGAAATTTTTGTGTTGGATAAACCGGGCTTGTTGGCGCTGATCAGTAATGTCTTTAGTCAACAGGGCTTAAACCTGCTCAATGCTAAGATTACCACCACAGGCGAACGCGCCGAGGATTTTTTTATTTTATCGAATCGTGATAATCAAGCCTTGACCGAAAATGAGCGTCGGCAGTTGCAACAGGCATTGCTGACCGCACTTTAGCTTAAAGTAGACGTTACAGCAGTGGACTGAACAAAAAGAACACACGCTCGAAGAAGCGTTTGTAAATCGGACGTTTAGACCATTCCGCCATATCCATCAGATCGGATTGAACTAAATAGCCCTGCTGTAAGGCCTCCACTTCTTGTCCGAAACCGAGATCGTCCACAATCATGGTGACTTCGAAATTCAGCATAAAACTGCGTTCGTCCATATTGACCGTGCCGACCAAGGCTAAACGGGAATCAATCAGAATGCTTTTGGTGTGCAGCAAACCGCACTTGAAGCGGAAAATCTTCACGCCGGCTTCCAGCAGCTCGTCAAAAAAGGTGCGGCTTGCCCATTCGACCAAGAACGAATCGTTTTTTTGCGGCAGAATCAATTGCACTTCAACACCGCGAATTGCCGCCGTTGCAAGGGCAGAGGCAATGGTTGCGCTGGGAACGAAATACGGTGAAGTAATGGTGATACTACGCCGTGCACTGCTGATTGCTAAGAGCAGGGATTGGATCATCATATCTTCCGGAAAACCGGGGCCGGACGGCAAAATTTGCACGCCGTGCGAATCATCCGGTTTATGTTGCAAAATCGGGCATTGCGGCAACAACGACACATCTTCCTCGGTTTCCATTTGCCAACCCCAATTGTGCACCCCTTGCAAAATCAGCGACACCGGGCCTTCAATCCGTACCATAATATCGATCCATTGTCCGACGTGGGCATTTTGTTTGAAATAACGCGGATCGACCATATTCATGCTGCCGGTGTAGGCGATTTGCTCATCGATCACTACAATTTTGCGGTGCTGACGCAGGTCAATACGGCGAAAGAACATCCGAAACAGGTTGGCATGCAGCGCTTCTTCAATCCGAATGCCGCTTTCACGCATATAACGGATATTTTTACTGCCGAGAAATTTTTTACTGCCGACCGAATCGAGCAGAATCTGCACTTTCACCCCGCGTTTTGCGGCTTGAATCAGTGCCGTCATCACATCATTGACCAGTCCGCCGTCAGCCCAAATATAGAACGTCATATACACGCTATGCTGCGCCTGCCCAATATCGTGAATCATCGCTTTAATAATGTTTTGCGGCGTATCCAGAATATGCAATTCGTTGCCTAACACGCAAGGAATGCCGACCCGGTGGCGACTAAGGGAAAAGAGCGGTTTAAAGCGCAGGTTTTGATTGCTCAGTGTCAAATTGGAGCATTGGTCAAAACTGCCGAACCAATTTTTATATAAGGGTGCAAGCTTTTTAAATGACTCGGCGCGGCGGCGACCAAGTTTGATTTCGCCCAGCAGCAAATAGGCGATAATCCCAAACAGCGGGATGATATAAATCACCAACAACCAAGCCAGCGTGATCGACACCGCTTGTTTTTTGAAGGCGAGGCGGGCGGTAATCCCGACGCTGAAAATCCAGATTAACGGTGGCAACAGGTAGCCGAAAATTTGCGAAAGTTCGATATTCATACTATGCTTGTCATCCTGTTAAGTTCGTTTATTCAATAATTGATTTGGTAAAATGCAAACCGCACTTGAAAAGATCACCATCGTCTATCAACATCCTGATTTTATTGTGATTGATAAACCCATTGGGCTGAGCGTGCATAAAGATCAGCAGGCGTTGGGCTTGCCGGATCTGGTTGCGCGTCAGTTGGGTTGCCCGGCATTGTGGCTGGTGCACCGTTTGGATAAAATCACCTCCGGTTTGCTGATTTTAGCCCGCAACAGCCAAGCCGCCGCTGAATTATCCGGTTTGTTCCAACAACACCAAATTGAGAAACATTATATCGCCCTTTCCGCGGCGAAACCAAAGAAAAAGCAGGGCTTGGTTATCGGCGATATGCAAAAAACCCGCAACGGCAGTTGGAAATTGTGCCGTAGCCGTGAAAATCCGGCGATGACCCGCTTTAGCAGTATCCGTTGCGACAATCGGCTAAGATTATTTCATTTGATACCGAAAAGCGGCAAAACCCATCAAATCCGCGTGGCGATGAAAAGCCTCGGCAGTCCGATTCTGGGCGATCAACGTTATGGCGATAAAACCGCACTTGACCGCACTTATCTGCATGCTTACGCCTTAAAATTTCAATATCAAGGAACTTCTTTTCTTATCAAACAATTACCGCAACAAGGCACTTATTTTTTACAACCTGAAATACAACAACAAATCGAACAGCTAGACATCATGAGATGATTCGGTGGATAATAACACGGTTTAGGTTTAGGTTTAGGTTTAGGTTTAGGTTTAGGTTTAGGTTGAGAGGGATTGAATATGCGTTGGCAAGGACGTAAAGAAAGTCGTAATGTAGAAGATCGTCGTGGCTCCGGCGGCGGTTTCGGTGCTAAGGGCAGCGGTATCGTCGGGTTATTGGTGATTTTAGTCGGGGCGTATTTCGGCGTGGATTTATCCGGTTTGGTCGATACCAGCGGGCTGGGTTCCGGACAGGGCTATCAAACCAGCTTGAGCGAACAAGAAGAACAGCAGTTAAATTCGTTCTCGCGCGTGGTTCTGGCGGATACCGAAGTGGCTTGGGATCAATATTTTGCCAAGAGCGGTCAGCGTTACATCCCGCCGACTATGGTGCTGTACAATTATGCCACCCAAAGTGCTTGCGGCACCGGGCAGGCGGCGATGGGGCCGTTTTATTGCCCGAATGATCGACGCATTTATTTAGATCTCTCTTTCTATAAAGACATGAGCGGTAAATTGAAAGCTTCCGGCGATGCCGCTTTTGCTTATGTGATTGCACATGAAGTCGGACACCACGTGCAAAATATGTTAGGCATTTTGCCTAAGGTTCAACAGGCGCAACAACGTAGCGGCAGTCAGGCGGCGGCGAATCAGCTGTCAGTTAAACTGGAATTGCAAGCGGACTGTTTTGCCGGAATTTGGGGACATTACGCCGATAAACACGGCATTCTGGAATCCGGCGATTTGGAAGAAGCATTTAATGCGGCGGAAGCGGTCGGTGATGACCGTTTGCAAAAACAGAGCCAAGGCTATGTCGTGCCGGACAGCTTTACCCACGGCACATCGGCACAACGCTTAGCTTGGTTTAAGCGCGGTTTGCAAAGCGGTGATATCAAACAGTGTAATCCGTTTGGTTAAATTGATTATAAAAGGCGCCGACAGCGCCTTTTGTTTGCCCGCTGATTTTTAATCCGGTTTAACTAATTCTTTTTTTAGGCTAAAATAGTGTTAAATTCTGCCGCGATATGTTCGTGATAAGGCATTGCCATGAAATTTAATATACCGACATTCCTCACCTTATTTCGGGTCGTACTGATCCCGTTTTTTATTATCTGTTTTTATCTTCCGTTTAAATGGGCACCGTTTCTGACCGCACTTTTGTTTTTGATTGCTGCCATCACCGATTGGTTTGACGGGTTTCTGGCGCGACGTTGGAACCAAACCACCCGCTTCGGCGCGTTTCTCGATCCGGTTGCGGATAAGGTGATGGTTGCGGCGGCATTGGTGTTGGTCGTGCAGCATTACCACACTTTCTGGGTGACCATTCCGGCAATTGTGATGATCTCGCGTGAAATTATTATCTCGGCGTTAAGAGAGTGGATGGCGGAAATCGGTGATCGCAATAAAGTCGCGGTTTCTTGGTGGGGCAAATTCAAAACTACCGCACAAATGATCTCCTTAATCGGTTTGTTGTGGCGCTATAATCCGTTGATGGAGAAAAGCGCTATTGTGGCGTTATATATTGCCGCGGCATTGACGGTGTGGTCAATGTGGCAGTATCTGCGCGCAGCCAAAGGCAGTTTGCTTGATGACGTGAATCCTTGAACGCGTTAAGTGTGTTGTTTTTAAGCAATTGAGATAAAAAGCAAGAATTTTATTTGACTAAAAATTTCAATTCAGTAAAATGCACCGCACTTGCTTCAGTTAAAGAATCCAAAGCGGGAATAGCTCAGTTGGTAGAGCACAACCTTGCCAAGGTTGGGGTCGCGAGTTCGAGTCTCGTTTCCCGCTCCAAATCCGAATCTTATCGCAATCAAAATATTGCCCGAGTGGTGAAATCGGTAGACACAAGGGATTTAAAATCCCTCGACTTTCGAGTCGTGGCGGTTCAAGTCCGCCCTCGGGCACCATTGTTTTATAAGCACTTTTCTAATTCCTAATCAAATTTGAATTTTTAGATACTCTTTTTAAACTTTAAAAGAAGAGTTCGCTATGAAAAATTCAAAACCCTTTGTTACCACCATTTTATCTACAAAAGGTGGCGTTACTAAAACCACTAATGCAGCTAATATCTCGGCATTTTGTGCTGATCATGGATTAAAAACCCTCATGATCGATACTGACGTGCAGCCGTCACTAAGCTCTTATTATGAACTGGAGTATGCCGCGGGCGGTGGTATCTATGAATTCATTATCAATAAAAACACCAATCCGGCAGAGATCATATCAAAAACGACTATTCCCAACCTCGATTTAATTAAGTCAAATGACCCAACCGGCAGAATCAGTTTACTGCTACGCAATGCCCCCGACGGTGTTATCCGCTTTAATCACTTAATTCGCCAGTTACAAGGTTATGATTTGATTGTTGTGGATACGCGCGGTACGCGCGATATTACCCTCGAAATGGCGGTTCTTGCCAGCGATCTTATTCTCTCCCCTCTATTACCAGAACTACTTTCTACACGCGAATTTTTACGCGGCACGTTAAGTCTTTATGCTGATCTCGAAACCTATACTTCATTGGGTTTTGTACTACCGCCGATAAAAGCCGTAGCAAATCGCGTGGACAAAACGAATGATGCAAAAGATGTTATTGCCCAACTGCACAGTATTTTCAATGACGAGCGCATTGGTGGTGATTTTTCTGTTGAGTTTTTAGATTTCGCTATTCCGGCACGTGTTGCATATCGCGAAGCAAATACGCTTTGTACACCGATTCATCGCTATAAAAATTCAGAATTTGAAACGATGAAGAGTTTATGTTCTTTGCTTTTCCCGCAATTTAAATCGGTATTTTGATTGGGGTAAGTATGAAAAAAGGACAAATAGTAAAGACTGAATTATTTGATAACTATCTTGAAAGCTCTGTGCTCGGCGGCTTGATTCTTGATAATGACAAGTGGGATGAAGTATCACCGTTACTGACGGATAATTCATTCTATTTACAATGGAACAGGGTGATTTTTAAGGCGATTAAAAGCCATCTTGACACAGGAAAACCAGTTGATCTGTTAATACTGGAGCAGTCATTAAAAAGTCAGTGGGATTCAGATAATGGCTTATTTGCCTATCTTGCCGAGATTGTGAAAAATACGCCCAGTGCGGCATTAGTCGTGAATTACGCACAGCGGTTACTTGATTATCAGCAATTACGGCAACTGGCGGCGTTGGGTAAAGATCTATCAGACAACAGCAAACAGATAAAAGCAAAAGATGACATTGACAAGGTGATTGCAGATTCGGAAAAACGCTTATTCGATATTGCCTGCCGCAATCAGGCTGAAAATACACTGGTTAATCTCAGTCGGGCAATGGAGATTGTCTTCGATAAAATTGAGCAATCTTGCCATAGTGCAAATCCGATTAGCGGCGCACCGTGCGGCATTGCGCAAATCGATCAGATGACAACCGGTTTTCAACCGTCGGATTTTATCGTGATCGCTGCACGCCCTGGTATGGGAAAAACGGCGTTTGCGCTCACAGCAATTGCGGCTACGCTAGAAGCAATTGATAAGCCTGTGCAATTCTACAGTTTAGAAATGCCAGGCGATCAAATCATGATGCGCTTTCTTTCGATGCAATCAAAAGTGCCAATGCAATTACTACGCAATGCGTTGCTTATGGAAGATGAGGATTTCGCGAAATTAGGTGTGGCAGCCAATTATATTCAGCAGCATTGGGAAGATAATAATCGCTTATTAATTGATGATTCTTCAGCATTAACCCCTCAAATACTTCGCACTAGAGTACGCAAAAATATCCGACTTTATGGCAAACCTTCCGCGATATTCATTGATTATTTGCAATTAATGAAATACCCAGGCTCACAAAATCGTTATGAAGAAGTCACGAATATCTCTAATAGTCTCAAAGCACTGGCGAAAGAAATGCAATGCCCAGTGATCGCATTGGCACAGCTCAATCGCGGCGTGGAGGGACGGATCGTGAAAAAGCCGACAAGTTCGGATTTACGCGATTCAGGCGCAATTGAACAAGATGCGGATGTCATTATTTTATTGCACCGTGATGAATATTACACCGAAGAAGCAAGCCAAGCTAAGGGATTGGCCGAAGTGATTATAGGGAAGCAGCGCAATGGTCCGGTAGGTACGGTTGTTGCGCGATTCTTTGGGCAATATTCGCTGTTTGAAACTTATGCAGCGGAGGGAGATAAAACGCAATCCTCGACAGATATTGGAGATTTTCTATGATGAACACACCTAAAAAATTTAGTCGGGAAGACAAAAAAGCGTCATTGATGCGAGGTATGCAAATTGGCTTGATACCGAATACTTCACCAAATTATGCGGACGAGCGTATTGCATCGGAATTAATTTCTGCGGGGGAAAGTATGCAGCCACAATTGAAAACCGTTACCTTGGCTCAGCTAAAACCGTTTGATAATAATCCGCGTAAAACACAAAATCCGAAATTTGATGAAATTAAAGAATCGATTCGGATGCGCGGTTTAGATTTTCCGCCTAATATCACGCAACGCCCTGGTGATGATTTTTATATGATTGCGGACGGCGGTAATACACGGTTACAAGCATTGCGCGAATTATATGAAGAAACCAAAGACCCGAAATATTGGTCTATCAACTGCCTGTTTAAATCCTGGAAAGGTTCTGGAGATGATCAGCTCGAAGGCGAGCTATCTTGTTTAATTGGGCATTTGGCTGAAAATGATTTGCGCGGGGATCTGAGTTTTATTGAGCGCGCATTAGGCATTAATCAAGCAAAACTATTTTATGAAAAACAAGAAAATGTATTTCTATCACATCGTAAGTTAGCAGAAAAACTCAAAAATGATGGCTATAGTATTTCATTTTCTTTAATTGCAAGAATGGAGTTATGTTTAGAGCAATTATATCCAGCTATTCCGCAAGTATTATTTGCTGGTATGGGAAAACCACAAATTGAAAAACTTTTAACCTTACGTGGAAATTCCTTTTCCTGTTGGAAAAAATATCGTCCACAGGCAGAGGAGCAGTTTTCAGATTTATGGCTGGAAACTTTAAAATCCTTTGATGAAGTGCCAGAAGAATTTACGATTACAATTGTGCAAGATGAGCTAATTGGTAATTTAGTCAAAGCACTTGGTGATGAGGGAGTAAGCTATCAAGATCTGCATTTTGATATTAATATCGATGAAAATCGTCGCCGCAATAAAGAATCTGAACCAGTTATTCATTTCAGAGATCCAGTGACAGCTGTAGAAATACCGAATTCTGTATCCTCTTCCTCCTATAGTGGCGAAGCGCATGATTCTCAAGAGCCTACAACTCAGAAACAAATAGCTGAATCAACACTAAACCCACGTGTTTCTAAATCTGGAAACAGCATTGAGTCAAAACAAGATATTCCTTTAACGCATTTAGCAGAAACGGATAATACTGAAACTGCTATAAATGGTGATTATGAAAATATCTTGGCGCAGTTTGGCATGACCCCAGGACTCTCCTTGAGCGAGCAACGGAAACAACGTGCCGAAGAAAATGGTTTATCTTTCGCCAATACCGGCTGTCAGCCAGTCGATGATATTTGGAAAATTTTTCCCGTCTTCGATACTGCGAATAAACTCCGCTTGGAAGCCTTTAATCTTGTCAATGATCTCGCTAAGTTAAGCGGATTACCAAAGTCAATCATTAAGAATATCGGCGCACAACAATCGGCAACTAATTTTAGTTTTACCATAGAGCCACTACCGCACGAACTGGAAAATAATGCACTGGCATTATGCGTTTATGAGCTATTGGCGATGCTTGCTTGCGACAATCATACTGAGATGCTGGATTGGTTGATTCCAGAAGCATTATTGGTGGGAACAGATACAATCGATGCAGAAATATCCGACCTGCTTATGGTGAAAATTTTTCGCCTGATCCGTATTATTCGTCGCTTTAGAGCGCATTTGCGCCAGCCAATTGAACAAGATTAAATTCGGAGGAAACAATGGTTATTTCATCAATTAATCAAGCCGTAATTGCCCATGTCATTACGCAGCTCAAGGAAGGGAATTTACGGCACTGTGAGCAGATCGGTTTCACGGAGAATGAGCTGCGTGAAATTATGCAGCTAACAACCGACGAAATTCATCATTTGGCGCAGATTTCAACGCCTTTTTTAAAAATTGAAGTTAATCATAAATTATTTATGCGTATGGTGAATAGTGCCAAAGAGTATTCACATACACAAAAACTACTTGATCGTGCGCTGATATTGGGCGCAACGATCGAATTGATTAATTATTATTTTGGTTCAACTAACGGCGAAGTCAGTGAACGCCGCCGCTTACTCGGGCAAAGTAAAAAGCCGGGACGGCACTGCTTATGTAGCGAAAAACAATCGGCACAAGCCTGGTATCGCTGGCAAGAAATGAAGGCAGATTTAGCCTCATTTGAAAGTATTGAGACCCTCGATGCACTGATGCTGATTGCAGAAGAATTAGAGATGAATGTAACGAGTGTGTGGAAATTGGCGCAGAAATGGGAGACGCAAGATGCCTCAAACCATAAACACTAAGAAAAAAACGAGAAAGCGGTCACTTTCTCGTTTTAAAAATCCTAAACAACAGGATTAGCTAATATGAACAGTATAGATGCTATCGTAGAAAATGCAACAGGGAAATTAAAACACTACCGGCAACAAAAAAGTGCGGTTACTGAAGCAGTAGAGGGTTTGCTTTATTTTGGGAATCCACACGATACCGTACCGGTTCGATTATTGACAGATCCGCTTTTAACCTGTCGTGCGCGTTATGCATGGCAGGTGATTAAACACAATGCAAGAGCATTTGGTGGTGCAGCCTTTCCATCTTATGAAGAACTGCAACAATTACTGTCTGATCGCGCATATACGCAAGAAAAAGCGTCTAAGAAAGTCGTTAGTCAAACATTACTGTTACTACGTTTAACTCGGTGGCTCACTTTTTGTAGCAAAGCACGCGATGAGCAAGGCCGTATTCTCGGTAATATTTATATTATTCATGATGAGCCGATGAGCATTCCGGATTGTATTCATTTCAATGAAAACTATTTAAACATGTTGGAACAAGCAACACATCATCGCGATAAAATGATCCGAGGTGTGGCGCAGCACATTGTTAAAAATATGCAGATTGATGATGGTCAGTCACATCTGGTTTCGCATATTGATTTAATGCGCTCTCGTTATCACTACGAGAAAAATCAAAAATTATCGCTTCAAACGACACAAACATTAAATTCATCATCGTCACAAAAACTCGATAACCAGCAGCAACATTTACTGAGTTCCACGAGGGAACTTGGTCAAAACCAGCAAAATTCACTTAGTTCCATTAGGGAACTCAGTACAATTTCACCAAGTTCCACTATGGAACTCAGTCAAAAATCGCTTAGTTCCACGAGGGAACTTAGTGATAAACCCTTGATTTCAGTCTTAGTTCCATCAGGGAACTCAGTAAATCAGTACAGTACTAGTACTTATAATAAAAAAATCAGTACTGTACTGGATTCTTTAAAATTTTCAGCATTGGAAAAAAATACGGTTTTGAAGATGATGCGGGATTTTAACCTTGGTGAAACACTGGGGCAAGCGGTGTTGGAGGAAGCAGCCTTACGTATTCAACAAGGTAATATCAACAAGCCTGTGGGCTATGTTTGCAGCTTAATCAAAAGTGCCGCTCAGGGTGAGTTTAAACATTTTTTAGTGAATAAATCGAATGAGAAAAAATTGGGACAACCTCCAGTAACAACAAGCAATTCGATAACATCAATACCAATGCGCCAACGCAGCAAAGGTGAATTGCACAAAATGTCTCAGCAAGCCAGTTCACTGCGCCAGAATTTAAAGAGAATATCACCTACGGGCAATAGTGAATGAAAAATAGACAGCGTTGCCACTGGCAACAGTGAATAAAAAATAGATAAAGTGCTTCCACTGGAAACGGTGAGCAAAAAATAGACAAAGTGTGAACACTGTACACAGTTAGGTTAAAAAATAGGCAAAGTGTGAACACTGTACACAGTTAGGTTAAAAAATAGGCAAAGTGTGAACACTGTACACAGTTAGGTTAAAAAATAGGCAAAGTGTGAACACTGTACACAGTTAGGTTAAAAAATAGGCAAAGTGTGAACACTGTACACAGTTAGGTTAAAAAATAGGCAAAGTGTGAACACTGTACACAGTTAGGTTAAAAAATAGGCAAAGTGTGAACACTGTACACAGTTAGGTTAAAAAATAGGCAAAGTGTGAACACTGTACACAGTTAGGTTAAAAAATAGGCAAAGTGTGAACACTGTACACAGTTAGGTTAAAAAATAGGCAAAGTGTGAACACTGTACACAGTTAGGTTAAAAAATAGGCGCAGTATTACTAAACTGTATGAAGTTTTGTTTTAATTGAGATTTTAATTATCCGTTGTCATAAAACATCGATTTATTATGATGACATTCCATAACTAGAGGAGATTAATTATGAATAGTGAATCCGAATATGAACTAAATGAAATTAATGGGGAAATTGGCAAGCTACGTACTAATTCAACCCTGACATTGCATACCCACCAAGCGACAAAAATTTGGGCTGGTAAAAAGTATGAAGACGGCAATGTGAAAATTATGAGTATGCCGAATTGCCTTGCCATTATTGCCAATATTCACCATGACTCAGCGCGTAATGATCCCTATGCGGATATGGCGCTGTTAGAATTAGAACGACAAATCACCGAGGCACGAAAAGAGATTGCCGGTTTAGTCGATCAAATTTTTGATATTTACGCCAATAAAATCCCAGATGACATAAATATCCAAGATAGTTTCAATGTTAATCCAGTGAAAATATCATTAATGATCCATTCACAAATCGGCTTTTTGTTGATTTACCTGTTGTCTGAATATGATGCCATGGTGCGTTCTGTGATGACTGCTGCGCATCTAGCGTTAATTCCACGGCTTGATGCGCGCAGTTGGCTTGATAAAGGCTCAAAGCCTATTCGCCGGATTTATACGGCTGTTCAGCGTTATCGTGCGGTGCGGATTACCCGCGATGATGTGTTGCAGAAAAATGCACGTGCACTAGCAGCAATCGAAAAATACGGTGAAGTGCCAGAAGATATTTTTCGTGGAACACGTCGAAGCCAATATGCACCTTACGTTGATTTATCAAAATATGCCTCAGAACCGATAAATCAGAATAGTTGAGAAGGAGCTGACAATGAAAAAACCAGCGAAACCTGATGCAGTCAATTATTCCGCCCTAGATATGGGATCATATCAAAATCTCATTTTTCAGAC
Source organism: Testudinibacter sp. P80/BLE/0925 (assembly GCF_053570785.1). Next base: position 2,066,837 of record NZ_CM131636.1, read on the forward strand.
ACCACTGAATGATGGGTTGAAAGGGATATTTAAACAATTTGGTTCAGCAGAAGATTATCAAGTTCTACACCAGAATATTTTTGATGCACGCGTTGAATTACTGAATATGTCAAAAAATATCGTGAAATGCGCCAATGCGTATCCGTTAAACCATCTTCCGTTGATCTTTGTTGCAGACAACAATAATTCATCCGGTGGTCGTTTCTTACGTTGGCGCAATCAGCAGAATAACAAAGGTGGGCAACTAGCGTGGGAAAATTTGGTGCAGAGTTCAGAAGTGCCGTTAGAGTTGAAAAAAGCGTTGATTGCGGTCGAAAAAGACCGGATTGCCTACAATATGCAGATGTCGATTTTGAATTTTATTATCAGACAAGCACGAGAATGTGAAGACAAATTGAATACGGCGGAGCAATTATTAAATGAGGGAAAGCCAATCACGGAAATTCAGGGTAAGGCGTTGTAGGTATTCTCTATTTTTTAATGCTCGTATCCCCTATTTTTTCATGCTTGTAACCCCTGTAAAAGCCTTGTAGGTAAAGCCTACACTAAAAGGCCTTTTAAAGGTAAGGGGGCGCAGCCCCCTTAAACCCCCGAAAGAGAATATGGTGCAAATACGATCATCGGGATATTGAGACAAAATATCTTTAATCATAAAACAAGGAGTAAATGATGGCTGGTGTAAACAGAGTAACCATTTTGGGCAACTTAGGCGCAGATCCGGAAATTCGAGCAATGCCGAATGGCGATCTTGTCGCAACCTTAAGTGTCGCGACAAGCCGCACATGGAAAGATAAAACCTCCGGCGAAAACAAGGAATTGACGGAGTGGCACAGAATTGTGCTGTATCGTCGAGTGGCTGAAATTGCTAAGGACTATTTGCACAAAGGTAGCAAAGCATACTTCGAAGGCTATCTTCGTACACAAAAATGGACTGACAATAATGGTGTTGAACGCTGGACGACGCAAATCATTGCTGAAACACTTCAACTGTTAGATCCAAAACCGACTAACAGTGAAGCAAAGAATGCACCAGCACAGAGTTCACAAAGTTCATCTGTAAAAGCGCAAGAGCCGCCGCTTGACTTTGATGATATTCCATTTTAACTGCTGGTAAATATAGTGAGGTTTCATGATGAAATTTAAGATATGGGGAATCCTTCTATTATCTCTGGTTCTCAGTGGTTGTGCGGAAATGACCGCACTTAATCAACGCGTCGGAGATTGGGCGGAGCAAGCGAATCGCTCACTCGGTATGATGAGTACGACTTCAATAGCCCAATCAACCCTTGATGACAGTACGACATCAGCGCGGCAGATTGATACGCTATATATTCGTTTTAAGCGTGAATTTGGCTTTATGACGCGTGAAGAGGCAATTAGAGAGCATGGAGGCTCTAAAGGTTCGAATAACCGTCTATGGGCTGAAGAAGTGCTAATTGGTAATGGTTTTATCCACGATGCCACACCTGGGGTTTATTACCATTTGGCGGACTCCTTTAACTACGGTTATTTGAGCATTGTATTGGAAAAAGAAGATAAACGAGTCCTGGTGAAGTGGTCTGTCAAGACAAACGATAACGCGAAAGCCGCACAGATTAAGCAGCGGATATTGAAAATTATATAACAATAAAGACATTCTCCTTAGTCATTTTATCCCGGCGCAAGCTGGGATTTTTTTATCCAAATCTAAGAAATAATTTCTTATATCTTATTTTTTTTATTTTTTGTAATCTAAGAAATAAGAATTCAATAAAGGGAGTACAAAGATGAAGGTGTTAATCAGAGCTATCTCAATTATTTTATTTGTTATCGTGAATATGATGGGTTTTAGCGTATATGAGAAAATTTCGGCTCAAATGCAAGATTCACCATTTAGCGCAATACATTCCCTAGGAATACTTTCAATGATGATCTGTGTTGTGATTCTTTTAGCAAGAAAATAATAAGTATAATAATGTGAGGAGATAGTATGCCTACTAAGTATGTTAATGAAGCTTTATGGAAAAAAATCGAAGAGATGACAATTTCCACGGTAATAAGGACTCAATCCATGATTAAGGAAACTGAAATTTTACATGCTATTCTTGCTAAGGGGCTGGAATCCGTTTCAGAATCTGATTTAGATGAGTATGTTGATAAAAACAAGAAAAAACCTGAGGAGTCAATATGAGTGATCTTGGTGCTAGAGAGCAGTATGATGAAGATTTAGAGATTATGGAAAAACTCATTGCTCTAGAATATAAATTAAATGGATTTGATTATTATTTTGAAAAACTCCACAACCAACGTATGGAGAAGAAATTTATTTTATTTTTGATAGCCCTAGGAGTGATGAGTTTTTTAATGATTTTTTTAATCTATATTTTTGATTTATCATTTTTATATTTAACTATATTATTCCCCGTATTTATATTTGTTCCTATTCTTGCTCTATCTCTTAGAGATGATTACAAATATATTTTACACATAAAAAATAAGGCAAGAGAGCGATATATAGAGTACATATTTATTAGAGATAACACTCCCATTGATGACTTTTGCAGAACCATACTGCAACATGGAAAAACACTTGAGGAACAAGTTAAAGAAAAATATTTATTAGATTAACGGTGAAAGATGATTAAAAATTTTTGAATAGGAAATACCATGAATGCTAAAATTTTTCTAGATGAATATCACATTGACTACAAAATTATTCGTATAAAATACTTGGAACGTGAAATACAAAAAATTGAGGCTGGGATAATAAAAGCATCCTCACAAGAAATATTAAATGATATTCTTTTTGGGTATAAAAAAGAACTTGATAAATTAAAAAATTCAGAGCTATCTGATTAAATTCTGATATAAATTTCCGCTAGAGATACCTATTTCCCATTAGAGGGTAGAAAAAATGAAAAAATTAGGCTTAATAATTAATAGATTTTCTGGACTAATGTTAATAGTGATTATTATGCTTGTTTTTTTTATTTTATTGTATCTAAAATTAGACGCTATCAATAAGAAAGAATCTGCAATAGAGTATAAAATAGAGTGCTATTCAAATGGTAATGTTTTTATGAGTGATATTGGTAAGGAGTTAGTTAGGTTAGATGGGACTTATACTTATGTTTCAATAAAAATAGGTAAAACTATGATTATTCCACAGAATAATTGTATTCTTTCTTATGAAAAAGATTATAAATAACTAAAAGTTTTTAAGTGGAGGGAGGAATAATGGGAGTAAAACTAAATATGCAAGCCTTTGTGCGAAATAGTCTTCCCGGTTTAAGTAATGAGGATGTAATTGATATAACCGATCGCATTTTAAACCAAATAGGCTTCGTTCCTAGAAATTTTATGGGGTCTAAAGAAAGTGATAATTTTGAGAGTTTATTTAAAGCAAAATTTTCTGAAAATTTTAGTAAGTATAAAGAAATTACCCCATATGAGTTTTTTCTAGTAAAGAAAAAAATAGAATCCGAATCAGGATTGTTAAAAGCATAACTTTATTATATTGAAACACGAGGTAGATTATTATAATTATGATAGATCATCCAAAGTACATAAAAATCCCTGATAATCAAGGTAACTTAGTTCGTATACTAAAGTCACATCGTTTTAGAGATACGAAAAAACTTTATTATATCGAACCTAAGTTTATTTTAAATAATGGGGAAATCGTGCGAAAAGACGTTAATGTGATGATATTTTGTTTTTAGTTATGGGATGAATTTTTCCATTTTATAACTAAAATCTAAGAATTTTGGTAAGGAGAAAGCTATGACCACTATGCATGAAGCATCTAAAAAAGTAATGTTAGACTTATTTGGGGGTAATCCACTGGAAAGCCTGATATTATTGGTAAATCCTTTTGTGTCATTATCTTTTTTATTAATTTGCTTTATTATTATGAAACTTAGTGTATCTTTGGGAAATAATTATTTAAAAAATAACATGGGTCATGGGATTGGTATTCTGTTGATTTCAACGTTTATTTTATTTATTTTTTCTACAACCGCCCCTAATTTGATTTACATTGTTATTTTAAAACTGGCAATAATTATATATTTAACTGCAAAAACATACAAATCAAGATAAATAAAAATTTTGATATGGTGTGTGATATGGCAAGAAATTTCACCGAAACTGAATGTGGTATTGAATTACAATGTTCTTGCTGCAAAAAATATTATCCCGCAGATCTTGAATTTTTCTATAAAGAGAAAAAAAGCAAATGGGGATTACACTCTTGGTGTAAGGCTTGCTATGAAGAAAATCCCAAACAAATTGCTAAAAGACGGCGTTGGAAATGTGCAATGAAATCCAAAAAAGTTGCTCAATCGGATAGCCCAAAAATAGGATAAATGTTGTTTAGTATTTAACTCTTATACAAAAGGATTTCTGACAGTGAAACTTATTGATTACTCAATTCTGTTATGCATTATAGTAGGATATTTCCTATTATTTATACTTAGCACTGTTTTACATATTAGCTATTTTTATATTATTGTACCCTTAAGTATTTCTATAATCATTGCTATACAAGCTAAATTCAAAAGCCTTAACCATCTAATTGACTATATTTTAATAATGGGCTTGGTTTTTTCATTCATTAATATAATTGCAATTTATGTAGTAATACTGCTCTGGGCGAGAGGATGACACATGAAACTTTTTCTTTGTGAAAAACCATCTCAAGGGCGTGATATTGGTAAATTTATCGGGGCGATTCAGCGTGGTGACGGTTTGCTTGCGAGTGCCGATAAACAAACTATCGTGACGTGGGGAATTGGGCATCTCATGGAACAAGCCGATCCGCATGATTATGATGAAGCTTATAAGCGTTGGTCTATTGATGATTTGCCTATCGTGCCGGCGCAATGGCAAATGAAAATAAAACCGGACACCGCTAAGCAGTGCAAAATTGTGCTGGGTTTGATTAAAAAAGCCAGCCATATTGTGATTGCAACCGATCCTGACCGTGAGGGGGAAGTGATTGCGCGTGAGCTACTTGATGCCGCTAATTATCGTGGTTCATTACAGCGTTTATGGCTATCCGCACTTGATGACGGTAGCATTAAAAAAGCGCTTTCTTCTTTAAAATCTGATGCTGAAACTCGTCCGTTATACGATGCCGGTTTAGCACGCTCTCGCGCAGATTGGCTTGTTGGCATGAATCTCAGTCGTTTATTCACGTTGCTTGCACGTGAACAGGGGCATGACGGGGTGTTATCTGTCGGGAGAGTACAAAGCCCGACATTGGCAATTGTGGTACAGCGTGACCGTGAGATTGCGAATTTTATCGCTAAGCCGTTTTATGTATTACCGGTTATCTTAGCTAATTCGCAAGCGCAACAGTTTATTGCGTACTGGCAAACCCCTGAAACGAGTTGTGATGATGAGGGACGGTGTGTTGATTACATGCTCATTCAATCGGTAGCGGCGCAATTATTCAGCCTCGGCAACGCAAAAGTTATTCAGCTCGATACCAAGCGCATGAAAGAATCGCCGCCGTTGGCATTCGATTTGGGGACGTTGCAGCAAGCCTGTTCACGATTGTGGGGGCTGGGCGCGCAGCAGGTGCTTGATATCGCACAATCGTTATATGAAACTCATAAAGCGACAACCTATCCACGTACAGACTGCGGTTATTTGCCAGAATCGATGATTGCCGATATTCCACACGTTATCCGTGCGGTTGCTCATGCCGATCCCAATTTAAAGCAAATCATCAATCATTTAGATCTTTCGGCACGCTCTCGGATTTGGAATGACAGCAAAATTACTGCTCACCACGGTATTATTCCGACGACGGGTCAGGTGGATTTAAGTAAGATGAACCAAGATGAATTACGTGTTTATGATTTAATTCGTAGGCATTATCTTGCGCAATTTTTGCCGTTATACGAAGAAGACAGAACCCATGTGCAATTGCAAAGTGGCACGCATATCTTAACGGCGGCTGGCAAAGTCGTGATTAAAAAGGGGTGGAAAATCCTATTTACACAACATGCGACGGATAATGATGAGGAACAACAGGGATTACCACTATTATCACACGGTGAGGCTTGCCGAATTTGTCAGGCAGAAGTGCGGTCTATGCAAACATCGCCGCCAAAGCCTTATACGGAAGGTACGTTAATCAGTGCAATGAAAAACGCCGCAAAATTTGTGCAAGATCCTCGCTTGAAGCAACGATTGAGAGAAACCGAGGGGCTAGGCACAGAAGCAACTCGCGCCGGTGTGATCGAAACCTTGCTCAAGCGCGGCTATTTGGTGAAGCAGAAGAAAAATATTGTTTCAACAGTCGCCGCCGGCGCATTGATTGACAGCTTACCGTCGATTATCAAAGATCCAGGTATGACGGCGTTATGGGAGCAGGCACTCAATGATATTGCCCATAACCAACTCAAGTTAGCCGATTTTATGGCAAAGCAAGATGCGTTTATTCGTCATGTAGTGCAGTCCTCAAGCGGTATTTCGATGAAAATCAGCAGCACGCCAACGAAAATTTGTCCCCAATGCGGTGCGCCGATGCGCAAACGCAAAGGTGCAAACGGGGAGTTTTGGGGCTGTAGTGCTTATCCAAATTGCAAAGCGATCGAAAATATCCGCGGCCCTAAAAAACGAACGAAACAACAGGTTTCTAAGAATATGAATGCGTTACGACAAACATTGAAAAAAGAGAGAGATGTATGAGTGTGATAGCGGTGATTTTACTGATGTTCAGTGGTGCGAATGTTTATATCGGTCTAGATTACTTAATTCAAAGGCGCTTTGGTCTCTTTTGGGGACACACTTTTTTGGCAGCCGTGATCTTGATTGAAGCACTGAAATTTCCAATTCGGTTACATGGATGAGCAACTATTTTGAATGTTCATCATTTTATCATTACTAGAAAATTAAGGGGTAATTATGCCTAATAAAACATCCAAAATATCCTTGTTTGTATCTAAAATATCTACATTCGTGGCGATTATTTTATTCGGTATTTTTTTGCTTCTATCTGGTATTTATACCGTTGATGAAGGTGAAAGAGCGGTCAAGTTGCGCTATGGTAAAATTATCGATATTGCTGAACCGGGATTGGGCTTTAAAATCCCGTTTATTGATTCAATTAAGAAAATTTCGGTACAAAATAAAAATGCCATTGCAAATAATGTACAGGCCTACAGCCGCGATCAACAACCTGCCGTTTTGACTGTGTCGGTCAGCTACCATATCCCGCCATCAGAGGTGAGCGCACTGTACTCTCAGTATGGTAGCGAAGAAAATATGCGTGATCGTCTTTTAACCCGGCAACTCTATACACAAATTGAAAATATTTTTGGAAAATACAATGCTATCACGGCGGTACAAGAACGACCACAGTTTGTTCAGGAGCTCAGTGATGCCGTAAAAAAAGCCGTATCTGGTCCGGTTATTATTGACGGCGTTCAAGTGGAAAATATTGATTTTTCTGATGCCTATGAGAAATCGATTGAAGACCGAATGAAAGCAGAGGTTGCCATTGCGACACGCCGCCAAAATTTGGAAACCGAAAAAATCAATGCTGAGATTGCTGTTACGCAAGCGAAAGCACAGGCTGATGCCAGATTAGCCTCTGCTCATGCCGAAGCGGAAGCTATTCGCTTAAAAGGTGCGGCTGAAGCTGAGGCAATTAAGCTAAGAGGAGAGGCGTTGCGGCAAAACCCATCGTTAGTGAATTTAACGTCTGCTGAAAAATGGAATGGTGAACTCCCTCAAACCATGATCCCCGGTAGTAGCGTTCCTTTCTTGCAATTACCTGCAACGGCAGTCGAAAAAGCAATTCAATAGCCCGTTACGGCAGCCGTCTCTAGTAAAGACGGCTTTTACTGTGCTATCATTGTTTCATAACCCCGTTTGTAGTTTGTCGGCATCAAGCTACGCCCTACGACTGTTAAGGTACAGCGAACTCACCTTAGCAGGCAAGCCCAGATGTCCGCTAGAGCATTCTAATTGACTTGAACCTTTAGAATGTGACGCATTCTGAAACTCGGACTTCATTCCTTGCGAATGGCGAATGCATTCATATCATCGAGGTGATCGGTTATCACCTCATCTTTTTATCAAGGTTATCACGCAAAGATCAGAATATATTGCAATCAGTGTATTCCGCTCTTTGCGTTATCGCAGCTGTTTATCATAACCGGTGCTCGCCGGTGAAACAATGAGAGCCCTTTGTGCTTAGTAAAGCGCCTTGCTGATAATCGATTTGTGGCTACATAGTAATCGAGGATTTATGACGGTAGTAAATAGATTTTAACGAGGATCGATGTTATTAACCGGTTCATTCGTCTCTAGCCTTACTTCAAATATGCGCCTTATTGCGCATTCCCATCATCGGCTTCATCGCCATTTCACCCGAAGCCGCTGTTTTTTCAGCGGCTTCCCTCTTTACCGCTTTTTTATCATAATTTTTTGATTTTCCTATAAAATAAATTGTTTCAAATACGAGAATAAAAAAGCCTTATTTTTTGGGCAAAGATACGCTTAAATGGTCCACATTAAGCCACTATCGTTGATAGCACTTAAGCCCAAGCACCCGGTCTGAAACGTGCGGTTCTCGTAGAGAACGATGACCAGCCCAATATGCCTAGCGCACTCTGAAACAGGCAGTAAGTTTTACCTTACGAGTGTTTACTTCAAACCTACTTGTCTATTACCCGAGCGGTGAACGTTTATCCCGTGTTGGGTTAGATGTTTCTCCGCTTTTTTTATTTCTGAGGAGAAACATTATGACTACCCAAACTTCAAATGATAAAGATACCATCTATTTCAACCTTCACTTAAACGGATTGGCTTACATTAACCGTATTCGCGAAGTGAAACCGAAAAAAGGTGATAGCTTTTATGCGTGTTCGTTAGCCTTTTTGCGTGGCGATTCCGATAATACCGAATATACCTATGTTGATGTACGGGTATCCGGCGAAAAAGCGAAATCGCTTATCCAGCGCAGTGAACAAGCTTGCAAAGAGGAGAAAAAAATCTTAGCGTCTGTTACCGTCGGTGATATTTATCCTGATACCTTTGTCTATGAGAAAGGGTCAAGAAAAGGTGAAACCGGCGTAATGTTGAAAGGCCGTTTGTTACGCATTAAATCCTTAAAGATTGACGGCGTGTTAAAATACAGTGAAGCAGCCCAAAGTAATGCACAGACTAACACAGAACAGTCCGAGGCAAATGCTTAAGCTGAACAACAAGCAGCATAATCAACTCGGTCAATATCTTCGGATATTGACCGATGTTACCTCAAGTTATTATTCATTTACCCCATTGGGAATATTTTCCCATGGGAGATATTCCCCTGATTTTTTATTTTAGGAGAGTATCTATGAACCTCAATACTTATGCAAAATTTGCACCGACAGTGTTTGTTGCAAAATGCCCTGAAGCGCATACGAAAGGTGACATTATCGTACTTACCAGTAAGTACGGCAAAAAAACCGAAGTAGAAGTGTTCAATCTTGTGAAACAACACGATGATTGTTACTTCTATTCGTTTGTCCGTTGTGATGGCTTAGACAGCCAAGCGCGCGCCCAAGCGAGAGCCGAGCGTTATCAAAGTTATGCGGCAAATGCCAACAAACGCAGTGAGCAACACTGGCAGGCAGCTCAAGAAGGCAGTGACTTTTTAAGCCTTGGTGAACCGATAAAAATTGGTCACCATAGCGAGAAAAAACACCGTGCCTTAATTGAACGTAATGCCCGTCGTATGGACAATGCGGTTGCCGAAATGGACAAAGCAAAAAGCTATGACCATAAAATTACCTACTGGGAAGCGATGGCTGGCAAAATTGATTTGTCCATGCCAGAAAGTTTGGATTATTTTGCATTTGAATTGGCAAAAGCCAAGGAAAAACATCAAATATTGAAAAATGAACCCGAAAAACGTGAACACAGTTATTCACTGACTTATGCCAAAAATGCAGTTAAAGAGCTCGAGAAAAAAGTCTCATTAGCGCAGCAACTTTGGGCATAATCACGCATTTTCCATTATTTACCCACCAGGGGAATATTTCCCTGTGGGAGATATTCCCTCATTTTTGAAGGAATATTCTATGTCTCAATTATTAACTACAACAGAGCAATCTGTGATCAACTCAGCCCTAGCGATTTTGTCTGGCGTAATGGAAAGTCACCCCATCTACAAAGCAGGAAGGCTTTTGATTAATGATTCTGAAATCGCTAAAAATTACCTGAAGTTGCTGCTAGGGCTTGAAGAGAGGGAACAATTTTGTGTTCTTTTTTTGAATAACAATCAAGCATTGATTAAATCCGAAATTTTATTTTCAGGGACAATTAATGCCGCGCATATCTATCCGCGCGAAATCGTGAAAAAAGCCCTAGAACTCAATGCAGCTGTGATCATGTTGGCTCACAACCATCCTTCTGGCAATCCCAATATCAGTGATTCTGATAGGGCAATTACCGCGAAGATTAAGGATGCATGCGAATTAATTGATGTTCGTGTGTTAGATCACATCATTGTCGCCGGACAGGAAACCACGTCATTCGCGGAACAAGGTCTGTTATAGATTCTACATTAAGAGGAAATTGATATGAAACAAGGTATTTACATCAACGGTAAAAAAGTGATTGAAATCAATGAAAACACGGTTATTCAACAAGTTTTTAGCGGTCATCCAGACTCGGTACAAGTTGCTGGCGGACAAGTTAAAAATATGATTGCAGGTAATATGACCATCTTAGGTGATGGTGCTGTTTTGGCAGCGCCAAATGCTTATCTCATCGTCGATGGGCAAGTCATTACATTGGACCAAGGCCCCACTATCCAAATTGAAGTAGTCGGTAATGTGGCGCGTATTGAGTCTGTTACAGCAGCGGTCACGGTGAACGGCAATGTCGGTCGTGCAGATACCACCAGTGGTGATATTCATGTGACAGGTGATATTGCGGGTGACGCAAAATCGGTCTCTGGCAATATTGATTGCGACACACTGCATGGCGATGCCAATACGGTTTCAGGTAACATCAAAATCCGTTAATTTACTGTTATTTTTACACTTCCGAAGGGAAATTCATTCCCTTCGGGAGTGGATTTCTCGCTTTCGTTCTTTTATGAAAGGAGAAATATTATGGGACTTTTAACCACATTTTATACCAACTCTGTCAGCCACTGCTTGCCGGAATGGGAAAATATTCTTTTCCGCTTCCGTCGCTCAGTAGAAGACAAAGACGTTTGGGAGCAGGCTCGTTACAGTGAGGATATACCGCACTTGGGCAATGTTTATCAAAGTCTGGTTCTTAGCAATCTGGAAAACCTGTTTTGTGAACTGAGTGGTTTGACTGAGCCGTGGGAAGAGGCTGATATCAACTGTTTTGTGAATGGTACAGATACTCACTTCTGCATTGATGGTGAAGCAATTTGTACCGAAGCAGATTTTTTTAACGCTTTAGCGGTCTATACCGACGAGGCAGCTTAATTTTAACTTTACCCTTGTGGGAATATTCCCACAAGGGATATTCCCTCGGTTCTTAGAAGGAATATCACAATGAAAACACAAACCGTAGTTCTTGCCATCAAGTCAAATGATATGTCGGCAGATTTAAAACGTCTTGGGTTGGGTTATCTTCATCAACTCAGCTTTGAAAATGCGCTATTTTCAAACATGGATCGCCTCTGTGCTGATTATAACGGCGGTGATTGGTCACTCTATCTTCTGCCGAACAGCGGACTTTATTTTCAGTTGGAAACTTCCGCTGATACATTACATCTCGTTAGTCCCGGTGGGCGCAAATATCATTTAAGTCCACAAGCGGCTTCTATGGTGGCGAATTTATATGCTTTCAGCCAACTGTCGTTTTGTTCTGCAGAATATGCGGAATTGTTTGGGCGGTTTTATCATCTGCTACGCAATTATATTTTTGGAGCTGGTGGTGAATTTCCAGCACATCCAGAATCCAGCTTAATTTATGCGTTGATTGATTGAAAATATTATTGTAAGTCAAAATATCAAGCGGCTACTCACTGGGTAGCTGCTTTTTTATGTTTTTTGTTCGCCAGAAAAAAATAATAAATGCTTATTTCCAACAGTCACCATTGCTACAGTGGTATCACATCAAAACGAAGGAAGTTTCTTAATAAGTAAAGGAAAACGTGTGAGAGAAATACTCTTTGGTTGTGCTGAAACAACGGCTTATTATCGGCGTGTGTGTGATGTTATTTTCACCTATCGTCTGTATGAACCTTATACATTACACATCAGTGAAACAGAAGCCACATTAACATTTTTTAATTTTTTTCGATACTGCCGCAATTTAAAAACGGGGCGAATTCGTGCTGAATATTTTTCACTAAAAACGCGTCTCTGGCAAAAAGACACCTGCTATTACCATAAAGGCGATTATCGGTTTCGGCATTGTCCGGACATTCGATTATATAGTCGAAGTGGCGGTCTGCTTTATGCAATACAAGGAGCGGTTATTACTCAGTTACACCGTGATTTGCATCAAGGTATTTTTCATTCGGTGTGTGAATCATTAATTCATAAACGTTTCACCTTCTCACCGGTGTTTAAAAATACGCTTACCCATGACAAAAGGATTATGGCTTGGCTATGGCAGCATTTTTTAGATCGCCCAGTGATTTCAATGCTGGCACGGTTAGGTTACTTCCGCTGTATGACATTGAGCTATTATGCGTTTTATCAACCGCACCTTAGCGCATTTAATCAGGTTGCAGACGATTATTCTAACTTACTTCCATTACTACGCCATATTAAACCGCGATATTGGCGTGATCCGAATTTGTTCAGTTATGCGTATTGGGTTGATAAACTGGGGGAAGCACAACTTCATCCGAAACGATGGAAAAAGCCCTATCATTTTCAACTTCCGCAATCTAAGGCGGAGTGGCGATGGTTGAAAAGACAGTCACATGATGTTGTCCGCCGTTGGGGTGGTGAGGATTTGTATTATTTCGTTTCACACGGCATACAGGAAAAATTACCGGTCTGTTTAAACCATTTTCTATTCCAAAGCCACTCAATATGGCAAGATTTCGGGACTACACAACAACAATTAGCCGTTCTCCGTCTGTTTATCCGTTTTTCCCTTCACCGTTGGCGTACCGAAGGGATTGTCCAGCTACGTGAATATTTAAAGACCCGTGCGAAAGACGAGGTTTTAGACTGCCGAGATTATTGGCTAAATTCAGTGGAAGAACAACATGTTCCCGCATCATGGGAAAATTTATTGGTGCGAAGTCGTCAGTGGCATGAAAGACTTATTAATGCTGAAAATCAGCTGCGAGATGAAAAACATCAGAGGTTACTGCAATATCATTGGACATCTTCAGTTGAAACCTATCAATTAAAACACGTGCAATTTACCGCACTGACTTCTGGCCAAGCACTATTTAATGAAGGGCAAGACATGCATCACTGTATTTTCAGCTATGTTCAGCGTTGCATAGATAATCGCTATCGTGTGTTTTCCGTGGAATATCTGCTGGGAAATGACACGCACCGCGCAACATTGGGCTTGTACCGCACTTCTGAATCTGCCCCTTGGAAGATTGAGCAACTGAGAGGCCCGTATAACCAACCCCTTTCCACAACAATAAAAAAAATCAATCGGCTATTTTGTCAATATTTTAATCAGCAACAAGATATTGCTCCATCTAATGTGCCATTACCTCAAACCTAAAATTTTTTATCAATTTCTCGAAAACAATTAATTATTCAAATTTGTATGTGCTTTCGCCATAGTGCGTATTGTCGGCAATGATAAATTCAGATATAGGGAGAGCGTAATGATGAATAAACCGATAATTGTCTCAGCTTTTATCCTGGTATTGAGCGCATGTACACCGCACTTACAAACCAGTGATACCAGTCAATCTTACCCATTACCGGAGTATCCGATACTGGGTTCTCAATCGATTAATCAAGAAAACATCGTATTGAATCAGCCGTTATCGCCACCGAAGCCACAAGAACGGGTGATCACCCCAGATATTTATCAAACGACCTATACGGAGAATCCGGAAGTCGTTCGCTATGATCGCTATTTGCTGCTCGGCGCAGCTCCGCAAGGTGGGCAAAAATACCTGTTAGATCAGTTGGTCGAAGTGAATATCGCACAACGCAATAAGAAGCAATTTACGGCGACAGTTGAGCAAGGCTTTAGAGCGGCCCTGAAAGAGAGTGGTCTTCAATTGTGCAGTGGTCATTCTGATGTGAGTGTTTTGTTTTCCCGACCGCTACCGAAAGTCCACTACCGCTTTGGTCCGATGCAATTACGCGATGCGCTACAAATGTTAGCCGGTCCAGCGTATGAGCTAACCCTGAACGACATCACCCGAACCGTGTGTTTCAATCAACGAGATGTTCCGCAAGTGCGGTCACCAAAAGTGATTTCAACCTCGGTTGAAACCATCACACAGGTAATTGCAGAAGACGAAATTGACAATTAGGAGGCATGATGACGCGCGCACCATTAAAAATCTCTTTTGCGCTAGCTGCTTGCTGGGCATTTGCGCTTTTAATGCCCTCGGTGGTTTCAGCTAATTCCGCGTTACCTGTTCTTACCTTGCCGTCGGTTCGCAAACACGTGGAAAATATCGATGCGACAGTTCAGGGAGCACAAACGCAAGAAAATGAACGTACTCAGTCAAAACACGCTCAACCAAACCATATACAGTCAAAACAATGGGGGCTTGATGAGCGGGAGTGGGAACGCTATGAAACCTTGAAACGCAGTGAGCGCGGAATTTGGTCACCAAATCTTGATCCGCTAACCATGCTAGGCATTGAAGCCGAAAATGAGCTTGAGCGCATGAAATATGCCCGTCTTTTAGCAAAAAAAGAGTTTGAGCGAGTCGAAAAAGAACTCAAATTTCAATTGGCGTATGATGCCGCGTTTAAAGAGCTCTATCCGAATATCAATCCAATCAGTGAGCAAACCATGGATGTCAATCATGGGCAAGACAATGGACGATTGGTCTTTTTTACTCGGACGGAAAATTGTGAGCGGTGTGATGTTGCGCTGACGGATGTGCTACAAAGCGGTAAAGCGGTCGATATTTATCTTGTCGGCACGAGCAATGATGATAATGCAGTGCGTCGTTGGGCGCAAAAACATCAAATCGACATTGAGCAAGTCAAAGCACGCCGTATCACTCTCAATCACGATCAAGGATATTGGTTTACGCACGCAAACGGTAAAATGCCCGTGGTATTTAAGGGGGGAACATGGGACGTGGTAAAACACTATTAGTCAATTTCTTGCTCTTGCTATTACCGATTTTTATCGGTTCTGCTGCAGCTATTCCACCGATGTATCAGCAAATCGCCGCTGAACAAGGTGTGCCGGCGGAAATGCTGTTTGCCATCTCTCTGAATGAAAGCAAAACAAAATTAACCTCAAAAGCGGTGAAACCCTGGCCGTGGACACTGAATGTCAAAGGTAAAAGCTATTTTTATCCAACAAGGCAAGAAGCATGTTCAGCGTTGGAAAATTTTGTTCGGAAATTTTCGTTAAAGAATATCGATGTTGGGCTTGCACAGGTCAATATCGGCTGGAATGGCAAGCATTTTTTTGCCAGTCACTGCGCAGGTTTTGAGCCAATGGAAAATCTTCGAGTGGCTTCTATCATCCTAAAAAATTGTTATCGAACCCACAAAGACTGGGTTAATGCAGCCGGTTGCTATCATCACCCGAAAGGTGGTACGCCGGCGGCGCGTTACAAACAAAATATTCGGACACATTTAGCCAAAATCAAAAAAGGGGCTTATACCTCGCCTGAAACAACAATATTACCGTTGCACCCGCCACAAGAAATTTCTGCACTGCCAATTAGAACCGTTGAGCAAGGTATTGAATCTATTCTTTACATGCCTGAGCCGGATACCGCACTTCGCTGGATTTCCCCGCATCAAACACAATTAGTGTGGCTTGAGCCTAAACAAAATAAGGATTTATGATGAAGACAAGACTGAAAAACATGATTTTGACGGTATGCTGCAATATTTATCACACGATCAAGCAATCAAAACAGTCTTCACCATAATTTGGAGAGAAAAATGTTATGACAAATGATGCTGTATCGACCCCGGATGCGCTGACGCATGTGTTACGCGTCATTGCATTAAGTACACATGACCCCGTTGTTCGTGTTTTTTGTGAGCAGACCTTAAAAGAGGGTGCGGAGCAAATGCGACTTGCATTAAGTGAAACCTGCTGGCTGACCGATTTAGACCACCTTAGAGCCACAATCAGCCGTGCTATCGGTATGGACAGTATGGAGAAAACAGGATGAGCCGATTATACCATGTTTGCCTTGTAATGCTTGCGGTATTGAGTAGCCAGATTAGTGTAGCAGCATTGCGCGTGATTGCCGATGTCGGCGGTGAAAGTGCGGTGCGCTTTTATGAACCGTTGCAACCGGTGCATGATGACATGGCAGATGTCTATCCAAACGCCGTGCCGCCAACCTTGGAAGAAAAAGATTTACTGCCGATTGTGTCGCATTTGATGTCGCCGGGCAAGGTCAATACTCAAACATTTTCACAGCCGTTAGTCGGTATAGAGCCGCTCTTTTTGTTGGGCAGCGACGGCTATTCGCAACAGTGGCTGCATAAAAATAAAGTGCGGCTATTAGAACTGAATGCGACAGGTTTGGTAGTCAATGTCAGTAGCTTTGACGAGTTGCTTCAACTTCGCGCAATTGCGCCGGAGCTACCGCTCTTGCCGGTGAGCGCAGATGATTTAGCCAAACGCCTCAATTTATCGACGTATCCAGCGTTATTAACTGCCGATGGGATTTATCAATGAGTGATAAGCATGTGATCGAAACCGTATTGCGCCCAGCAGTTGAGCTAAATACCGCCGTAGTTGCGCTTTGCGCAGCGGTAATTTGTCTCTACGCCCCTTGGTCAGTTGCTTTAACGCCCAGTATCGGTTATGGCATGGCAGCAGGTTTTGCTGGTCTTGCCTACGTGCGCGCAAGACAAGGATTGATGATTTTACGTCAGCGTAAAAATATTCGTCGCCTGCCGTATTACGCTCTGAGCAGTAAACAAGTACCGATCAGTCAGCGTTATTTATTTTTAGGGAAAGGGTTTGTTTGGGAGCAAAAGCACACACAGCGGCTTTATAGCTGTTTGCGTCCGGAAATGGCGGACTACGTGAAGATGCCGGCGTATTATTTATGGGCACGTGAAGCTGAAAAGCGGTTTGAGGATAGTTTGCCTTGGTTGGCAAGATGGCTGGCAAAAGACGTTAGATGCAATCCGTTTCGCCCCTTGCCGCCGGTTGGCGGCAGTCCACTGATCCACGGGATTGAATTGAACGAAAGTGATGTGATGATGCCGCTGGGCGAGCGCGTTGGACACACTATTGTATTGGGGACAACACGGGTTGGGAAAACACGATTGGCTGAATTACTGGTTACGCAAGATATTCATCGCGGCAAAAAAGCGGACGATCGCGAAGTCGTTGTGTTTTTCGATCCGAAAGGCGATGCGGATATGCTCAAACGGATGTATGCCGAAGCGAAGCGTGCTGGGCGTGATAACGCCTTTTATGTCTTTCATCTAGGTTGGCCCGAAATTTCAGCACGATATAATGCTGTTGGGCGTTTTGGGCGCGTATCCGAGGTTGCTGGGCGAATTTCAGGACAGTTAAGCAGTGAGGGAAACAGTGCCGCATTTAAGGAGTTTGCATGGCGGTTTGTCAATATTATTGCCCGTGCGCAAGTAGAATTGGGGCGCAGACCAGATTACCCTAGCATTGCGCGCTATGTACAAAATATCGATGAATTGTTTATTGATTACGCTACACATTATCTGGGAAAGCACGATCCAAAAGCCTGGGACAGTATTGCGGCATCTGCATCCAAAATTAATGATAAAAATACGCCACGCAATATGATTGGGCGTGATCCACGCGTGGTTGCACTTGAGCAGTATTTAACAACGAGCAAAATTTATGATCCCATTTTAGACGGCTTGCGAAGTGCGGTACGCTACGATAAAACCTATTTTGATAAGATTGTTGCTTCACTTCTGCCATTGCTGGAAAAACTGACCACGGGTAAGATTGCCGAGTTGCTCGCGCCAAATTATAACAATATTCATGATGAGCGACCGATATTCGACTGGCAAGAAGTCATTCGCAAACGTGCGATTGTGTATATTGGATTAGACGCGCTATCGGATACCACAGTAGCAAGTGCGGTCGGTAATTCAATGTTTGCTGATCTCGTCTCGATGGCAGGTCATATTTATAAGTATGGCATTGATGACGGCTTGCCGGAAGAACTAAGCGGTAAATCAAAAAAAGTAGCGATTAATCTTCATTGTGATGAATTCAACGAACTAATGGGGCAGGAGTTTATTCCGCTGATTAATAAAGGTGGGGGCGCAGGGATTCAAGTCACGGCGTATACGCAAACCTTGTCTGACATCGAAGCGAAAACTGGCAATAAAGCCAAAGCGGGACAGGTGATCGGTAACTTTAATAACTTGATTATGCTACGCGTGCGAGAGCCGGCGACAGCAGAGCTGCTAACCAATCAGTTGCATGAAGTAGATATACTGAAAAATACCACGATTTCGGGCGTAACGGATAACAGTGATCCGAGCAGTCACCAAGATTTTACCTCCAATACGCAAGACCGGATCAGTGCTGAAAAAGTGCCGATGATCACACCGTCAAATGTAATACAGTTGCCAAAAGGACAAGCCTTTGCTTTACTGGAGGGCGGTAAATTGTGGAAAATCAGAATGCCATTACCCGTTTCTGATGGTGATGAGTTTATGCCGTCGTCCATTTTACAACTGGCTGGCTATATGCAAGAACATTATCAAACTGGCGAAACCCTTTGGTCACAAGCGGCGTACCATTATTCACCGTCCGCTGAAGCGATTGCCGCCTTTGAAAAATTAGTAGAAACCCCCATCTTGCCAATGTCCGATAGCTCAGTTGAATAAAGGAAAAATAAAATGAAATACCGCTATGATAAAGATGATTTACGGGTCAGTAATCTCGCCGTATCTGGCCCAGAAGCGTCGGTTATGCCGATGCTGAACACGCATTTGCAAATCGGTTTATACGATCAACATAAATCGCTCAAAGCCTTATTACGCTATTTTGCCGAGCAAAATTTTGAAGTGACACCCTTATTCGATGCGATACACCGTAGTGAGGAGCTCAGAACCTATGTCGTGAAGCTGTCCCATGATATTGATGATGAAATTTTGTTACAGTGTTACGTTGAGCCGGTCAATGCTAGTGAATTACCCTTTGATTTTGACACTTCGCTTCAAATCGGTAAGGTACATTAAATGGCAGCAGAACAAGGGCAAGTCCGTGAAGTGCGCCAAGGGCTGTTTAGTCGGTTATTCTCCCTGTTCAGCCGAATTCTCGGCGTGCTGATCATTTCATTAATTTTAAGTATTCTTTTTGAGTGGATTGGGATCACATGGTTCTGGCCAGATGAAGGCTATCGCCATAGCCAGCAGATGATGCTGACGGAGATAAGTTGGTTTACTTCTGATTTTACCCAAAGCCTGTTACACACCTCCCCACATGGTTTTGCTGAATACGTGATTACTCAGGTACACGAGTACCTTTTTGTGAAAACTGGCTTAGCGCGCTGGCTTGAGGCGCAGCATGCGCATGGTAGTATGTCGTACTATGTCTATTTTTATGCTCGTGCTTATATTGAATCCATTATCTATGTCACGATCACCTTTATTATTCGGGTACTCATTATCGTCTTCACCTCACCTTTGTTTTTGCTTGCCGCTATTGTGGGCTTGACCGACGGCTTGGTGCGGCGCGATATCCGCCGATTTGGGTATGGCTATGAATCTAGCTTTATCTATCACCACGCCAAGCGCACCGTATTTCCGATTTTAACGGTGGCTTGGATGATCTATCTTGCTATTCCATTTTCCGTTCACCCCAATTTTATTTTAATTCCCGCGGCCATATTGTTGGGATTAGCCATTTCAATCACATCCGCCAGCTTTAAAAAATATTTGTAGATATTGGTACGCTGCGACGGAATCAGCGTAGTATATCTTTATGAAGGGCTATTTGAAGAAATTGATCGTAAACCTCGCTATCAATTACCATCGGTATCATTGTTATTTGATATATTTTCATAAGCATTAATATGCGGTGACGACCATCAAGTACACAGCAGTTACTCGATAGTTCGGGATACTCAATCTCGCCATTGGATAGATAACACTTGATTTTGTACCAACGTTCAGGGTGTATTGTAAACGGCTGATACATTTCTGAAAGAATCTTAAACCCATCAACATACAGTATTTTATAGTTATTCTGAAGAGCTGGGTTTACATAAAAATGAACATCGGTAAAATTCGGATAGATCATATTTTCTGTATCATCTGGGATTTCCTCAAATGATGGGAATGGATATTTATCTAATTTTGTTCTGAGTAGTGCCATTGGAAATCTAGCAAACCACTCCGGTTTTGTATTTGACTCCCAATATCCATCTTGTGGCAAACCGAAAAAACAATCAATGCCTGGCCTTGTTCCCTCTGATTTTGTCATATTTCCTCCGAATACTTTCTAAAAATAGCAAAATTTTTTTGTTTCAAATGGGAAAATAATTTCCTATTAAATTTTTATTTTAATTTTCGCACACTGGCTCTCGCAGAACGACAACAATGCGAGGGAAATTATGCGGAAATTCATACCATACTTCATTCTGTTTATGCTGACTCCATTTGCCCATGCTAATGAACAAATGGAATTAGATCAAGCCATCAAACAACTCAATGCAGCAGAGCAATCATTGCTTCGCGCACAAGCCAATGCAAACGCCAATATCTCAACACGCTTTTATTTTGACTACAGCAAAGCACGTCAAGATATTGCGACCGTTCGTGCCGGTATTCATCGTTATCTCAATACCAACCGCGCTCAACCTCGTCCTCCGACAGCTATTAAAGAGCTGAGCGGAGATTACGAGAAAAGCCGTAAGGGGTATTGATGAGTACGGAAAGTATTACCGCGTATGAATCCATCGCAGGCTCAGTTTCAGCCAGCTATGTTCTGTTTGTCGGCGTATTCGCTGCGTTCTTTTTCATTGTGATCGCGTGGATATTTAACAGTGCATACAAAGGCTGGGGGCGAAATATGCTGAGAAATGAAGATTTGGGTGTGATTTTCGTTAGAGCAGCCGTGTTATTGACCATCGTTTTATTTGTCGTTCTGTGATGTGCCTATTATTTACTTTCGCTTAAGGAAAATCACTATGAAATTTCTATTCAAAAAATATCTCCAACACTCTCGCACAATGTTTCAAGGGAAATGTCTCGCACTATGGGCGTTAATCAATGTATTTACCGCAAATACCGCACTTGCTGATTTGCCAAAGATGGAAGACCCCTCGCGTGGGGCTGGTAAGGGGGTTATCGAAACAATCAAAAACTATGCCTATGACGCGGGTATTTTAGCCGGATTACTGATTTCAGCGGTTGCATTTTATCAAGTTGCCAGCAGCTGTTTGGCAACCTACCGTGAAATCAGTGACGGTAAAAAGAAATGGAGTGATCTCGGTATGACCGCGCTGGTTGGGGCAATTTTAATTGTGATCATAATCTGGTTACTAACCAAAGCTGCCGATATTTTGTAGTTCATCTTCATTCAGATAAACAAGGAGTCACGCGATGTCGAGTAAAAATGCAACCATTGATTTTTTGCCAGAGCGTCTTAATCGCCAACCAGTGATTTTTCGCGGTATGACTAATTCTGAGCTGTTTATCATGTTTGGTAGCGGTTTTGTATTTGGATTCGTACTGGGTATTGCTGCTGCAATTTTGGTCGGCGAATGGGCATTAATCCCGACACTCGCGTTGCTATTTGCTTTTGTCTTTGTGTTGAGCGGTGGCAATGTCATCGCGCGTAAAAAACGCGGGAAGCCCGATACATGGTTTCCGCGTTGGATAGAAATGAAGTTCGGACGAAACCGATTATTAATCCCGATCAGCGAAACCAAACGTTACTGGTCAATACGTAGAGGAACAAAATGAGTATCTATAAAAACATTTTGAAAGATAAAGACAATCATATCAAAACACTGCGTATTGTGATTGTTGGATTATTTTTCGTTATCGCTGTGCTGGCGGTCGGCTGGGGAAATGCGCCTAGCCGTTTACAAATTCATATACCGCCGGATTTAAAAGCTGGCAGTCAGCGCCCGTGGTGGGAAATTCCGCCGGCAAATGTCTATGGTTTCAGCTTTTATATTTTTCAGCAACTCAATCGATGGCCGACAGACGGTAAAGAAGACTATAAGCGCAATATTTCAGCATTGCGTGCTTATCTCACACCAAGCTGCCAAGACTATTTGGAGCGTGATTATAAAGAGCGTGACAGCTACGGTGAGCTGACTAAACGGGTGCGCGGAGTGTATGAAATTCCTGGACGTGGTTTTTCGCAAGATCGCGTACAAGTACTCAGTCAGGATGATTGGATTGTAAACCTCGATCTCAGTACTGATGAATATTATGGCGACGAAGCGGTTAAACGTTCACTCGTGCGCTATCCATTGCACGTCGTCAGATATGACGTGGATTTGGAGGCTAATCCATGGGGACTGGCATTAAATTGTTATTCGGAAACGCCGAAACGATTAGAGCGTGCCACCGAAGAACTGACAAAGTAAATGTAGAGGTTATCACATGAAAATGAAACAACAATTTTTATTCGGTATATTAGGCCTGTTCACCGTTTTCTTTGCGCAAGCAGAAGTGTTGGTGAAGTGGCAACGCACACCGATTCCGATCAGTTTATCCGTTGATAACGAGCGGATTATTTTCGTTGATCGCAATGTGAAAGTCGGATACCCACCTATTTTAGATAATAAACTGCGAATTCAAAATGCCGGCGGCGCACTCTATTTAAAACCGACGCAACCGTTTGAGAAAACACGGTTGCAGTTGCAAGATATGGCAACTGGCGAAATTATTCTACTCGATGTGCAAAGCCAAGCTACAACGTCGAATGTAGAGGCACGCAGTACACAAGAGCCAATTCGTATTCTTTACGATGTCGCTGTTGAAAGTAATCGCGCGGTGAAAATGCCCTCTGTAGATGTGGAAAGGGAATCCCTATCATCAGCTTCTGCTTCGATTAATCCTAAACCAAGTTTACCGATTCCGGCAGCATTGACGCGCTATGCCGCACAATCCCTTTACGCGCCGTTAAGAACGGTTGAACCGTTAGAAGGCGTTCGTCGCGTTGCAACACGCTTGCCGAAAATGCTCACGACCTTATTGCCGGCTGCTCCAATTACTGCAACGCCGTTAGAAAGTTGGCAGCTAGGGGAATATGTAGTGACCGCTATTCGTTTAAAAAACCGTTCTGCCACTCGTATTACGCTTGATCCACGCGATTTGCAAGGACGTTTCTATGCAGCAACCTTTCAACATCAGTGGCTTGGGATTAACGGCACATCGGAAGATACGACAACGTTGTATTTAATCACCGTAGGCAGTGCCGATAAGGCCGTCATTCCAGCGGCTAATCAACAAAATAAGGCAAAACCAGTGAAAAAAACCGTGAAAAAGATGATAAAAACCACGGTGAATACAACACAGCAAGTCATTGAATAGCAAGCCTTGGGAGTGAAATATGAAACTGAAACAAAACGGCATGTTAAAAATTCTAGTCCCAGGGGTACTCGCTGTGGCTGCCATTATTGGGATTAAAGCCTTCACAAAATCATCCCAGTCGAATGAAAGTTCGGTTGAAAATTACACCATCAACGATTTAAAACCGGAAGAGCTACGCGCACTCGGTATTGATGGTGATACGCCGCACGATACTGTCAGAACACTTATCGGTACAGTGAAAGCGACACGGCAGGATATTGCTGAGATTAAAACCCAGAATGCTGATTTAGCACGTCGAAACAAAGAATTACAACGGCAAGCGACCGATGTTGATTCCAAAGTTGCAGAGGTGATTTCTCGCGAGCGGCAAAATATGTCGGTCGAGTTTGAAAATGCCTTTCAACACCGAACTGACAGTTTAGTCAGTGAATTAGAACGCCGTATTGCAGAACTATCCAATTTGGTTGAGTCACCTTCATCAACTATAGCGACGGCAAAACAAGGCAGTGATATGCCGATTGGTTTGGGGTTGGAGGGGGAAAGTTTACCTAATTCTAATTCCAGTCCTAATTCCGGTATGCGCTGGGTGATGCCGTCAGATATGCAGGAAGTCGATCATAAAGGTAACCCGATTAGTAGCGGACAAAAAGCCGATAGCGTACGTTTTCCCAATCCTTTTTCAGCCTTAGATGATTCCACCATCGGAAAAGCGCACGAAGATTTCACTGGAAAAAGTACACGTGAAGCAGAAGCTATTCCAGTTTATACCTTACCGGAAAATTCAACCTTAGTTGGCTCAATTTCAATGACCGCACTATTGGGACGCGTGCCGTTAAACGGGGTCGTAAACGATCCATATCCGTTCAAAATTTTGATTGGGCGAGAAAATTTAACCGCAAACGGGATTGATTTACCCGAAGTGGAAGGCGCGATTATCTCCGGAACAGCTACCGGCGACTGGACGTTATCCTGCGTACGCGGCACGGTAAATAGCATGACTTTGGTATTTAATGATGGACGAGTCCGCACTTTGCCAAACGATCGCCGGAGCGGCAATAACGGCAGTAAAAACAGTAGTGAAAGCAGTATTGGCTGGCTGTCTGATCCACATGGTATTCCGTGTATTGCCGGCGCGCGCAAAACCAATGCGCCGGAGTTTTTAGCAACCAGTTTCCTACTTGGAGGCGCATCAGCGGCGGCACAGGCGTGGTCACAGAGCCAAACCACAACGGTCGTTAATGGCGATTCCGTGGTTGGTGCAGTCACTGGCGACCAAGGAAAATATTTAGCAGGACAAGCGTTGGGGGCAGGATTAGCAGAAACGACTGACTGGGTACGTCAGCGATACGGTCAGACCTTTGATGCGATTTATGTTCCGCCGGGGCAAACAGTCGCGGTGCATATCACTCAAGAGTTAGCGATTGACTACGAGCCGGATGGTCGCAAGGTTAAATATGCAACCTATCAAACGCAAGGTGCTATGGATTAATAGGAATGGGATTTAAGGAGAGTTTAAATGAAAAAAGTTATCATGATAGTCGCGCTTGGTGTAATGCTTAGTGGGTGTTCTACTTCGCAAAATGAATTGCTTCCGCCAGGTGACAGCTCAATGCTGGAACTCTGGCAGAAAAACAGCGGTAGCGGCACATTAATTCAATCGCGAGCTGATTTAACACGTGATATTGCACCGCAAGCCGTTCGTTCCAGTGAGCAGCAAAGTTATACACGCACGGCAGAGAACGAAGCAACCGCACTTTTCCCTCGACTGCCGAATCCGGATTTAGTGATGTACGTTTATCCGCATTTATCGCCCACGGGCGAGCCGATTCCCATTCCTGGTTACTCAACGGTAATTCCCTTTTATGGGCGTGTGCAATACGCACAGCCAGGTGAAAGAACGCGTGATTATTAGTAAAAAAGGACTATCTGATGCGCTTAAATCCATTTAAATCCAAGAAAGATACGATACCGCCGCCAATACTCGCTGGGCATAATGAGGATGAAAACAGCAGCAATACAACTGATTCATCTCTGAATGACATGCAGTCAAGTGACACAACCGCACAGAAGATTAACTTTGTCAAACGCGATGACTACCTGATGAAAACCTATCAGCAAACACAAAAACAAGAATCATCATTCGTTTCTCGCTTACCGTGGGTGGAGTTTATTGATGATCAACAGGTGATGTTACTGGAAGACGGACGCTCACTGGGTGCGGTGTTTGAAATTAAGCCGATTGGCACAGAAGGACGCTCGGCTGAATATCTCGAATCAATTCGGACACAGGTCAAAGATGCGCTACAAGACGCGTTTGATGAACTCGATAATAACCCTTGGGTGGTGCAGTTTTTCTGCCAAGATGATGAGATGGCAGCGTCTTATCGTGATGTATTGGAACACTATATTCAGCCGAATGCCAAAGGAACGGCATTTAGCGATGCTTGGCTGAATTTGATGGAAAAGCATTTGAATGATATTTCAAAGCCCGGTGGCTTATTTGTCGATAAAATGGTGACAAATACCCCGTGGCGCGGACAAATTCGTCGCACGCGCATGGTGGTGTATCGCTATGTTTCTGCGAAAGCCAATGAAACGCTATCGCCGTTAGAGGCGTTGAATAATGCCTGTGAACGGATTGTGAATTCGTTACAAAGTGCGGGTTTGCACATTGAGCGACAAACGGGTAAACAAATCCACGAATGGCTACTGCGTTGGTTTAATCCCGCGCCGGATATGTTCGAATCCGCCGAACATTTTTATCAGCAGTGTAGCTATCCAGAGCAACCCACCGATCCGAACGATTTAATGATTTGGGAGGATTTTTCCGAAACCTTGTTGGTCAAGTCGCCGCAAACGAAAGGGGAATATTGGCTATTTGATGAAAAGCCGCATGAAGTGGTTGTGGTTGATAGCATTCGGCGTGCGCCACCAGTGGGGCTTATCACCGGTGAAATTAAGCGTGGCGACAATTTCAATGCATTATTCGATTTACTGCCGGAAGGCACGGTGATGTCTTCAACCATGGTGGTTTATCCACAAGATTTATTAGAGCGACATCTCGCTACGATTTCATCGAAAGCCAAGGGAGATAATGTCGATTCAGTCTATGCCAAACAAGATTGTGACAGGGTTCAAGTATTCCTAAAAGAAAAACACAAAATGTACCACAGTGCCTTGGCGTTTTATGTTAAGGGCGAAGATGAGCGTGACTTACGAGCAAAGAGCCGTCGTTTACGTTCGGCATTGCTCAGTTCAGGCTTAGTGCCGGTTGCGGAAGGCAATGAGGTTGCGCCATTAAACAGCTATCTGCGCTGGTTACCGATGTCATTTAATCCGCAAGATGATCGCAACCACCTCTACACCAAATTCAATTTTGTGCAGCATATCGCCAACCTCATTCCGGTATTTGGTCGCTCCACTGGTACAGGACACCCTGGCATCTCATATTTTAACCGTGGCGGCGCGCCACTGGATTTCGATCCATTGAGTAAACTCGACAGAACCAAAAATGCACACACCCTGATTTTAGGCCCGACAGGGGCCGGAAAATCGGCGACACTCAACGGTAAAATTGCGCAGTTGATGGCGGTACATCGCCCACGTTTATTTGTGATCGAGGCGGGGAACTCATTTGGGTTAATGGCGGAATATGCCTCAACCTTGGGCTTAACGGTCAATAAAGTGACGTTAAAACCAGGTAGCGGTGTCACCTTATCGCTCTTTGCCGATTGTCACCGCTTAATGAATGATCCAAAAGTTAAACGTCGTTTATCTGAAAGTGCGGTCGAGGAGGAAGAACGAGAAGAGCAAACCGAAGAAGCCGAACAAGAAGGCGACGATCAGCGTGATATTTTAGGTGAAATGGAAATCACTGCACGTTTGATGATCACTGGTGGTGAGGCTAAAGAAGACGAGCGGTTATCGCGCCCCGATAAAGCCATGATCCGCAAAGCCATTATTTTGGCAGCAGAGAAAACCTATCAAGAAAAACGGCAAACTCTAACCCAAGACGTGCGTGATGCGTTTTATACAATGAGCCACGATGAATCGTTGCCGGAAAAAAGCCGTGAGCGTGCCTATGAAATGGGAGAGTCACTGGGTATGTTCTGTCAGCCAGGCAGCTTTGAAGCGGAGCTGTTTAATAGTGAGGGTGAAGCCTGGCCCGATGCAGATATTACCTTGGTTGATTTAGCCACCTTTGCTCGAGAGGGCTATGAATCGCAACTTGCAATTGCCTATATTTCCTTAATCAATCACATCAATAGCCTTGGTGAAAAATACCAGTATTCTGGCAGACCGATCGTCAATATTACCGACGAAGCACACATTATCACCGTCAATGCCTTGCTAGCCCGATTTTTAACCAAGGGGTCGAAAATGTGGCGGAAACTTGGCATTTGGCTATGGCTGGCGACCCAAAACATGAAAGACTTCCCGAAAGACGCGGTGAAATTAATCAATATGCTCGAATGGTGGGAACTACTTTGCGGTGTCGATGATTATGAAATCAGTGAAATCTGTCGCTTCAAACCATTAACCGAAGAGCAGAAAACGCTGATCCGTTCGGCGAAGAAAGATCGCAATTACACCGAGGGTGTCGTGTTATCCGATAAGCTGGAAGCACTGTTCCGCGTTGTGCCGCCGAGTTTGTATCTTGCGCTGGCAATGACCGAGCCAGAGGAAAAAGCCGAGCGGATGACATTGATGAAAAAGTTCAATATCTCAGAATTAGAAGCGGCAATGCACGTTGCTGCTCGCATTGATGAAGGGAGGGGGATTGAGCCATGTCTAAAACAAGCGGCGTAAAAACGCCAAATCGAACAGCAAGAAAAGCAGCTAGCAAACAGAATAGTTGTGACATATCACGCCACGAAGTGCGGTTATTTGATTCCGGCATTACCACACCGCAGCAGGCAATTGCGATCAATCCGCAATACCAATCTCACTACATCGAACTGTTGAGCTATGTACAAGCCGTGATTGGGGTTGCACGCACCTTTATGCTGAAACCGTACCGCATCATGGATGAACGCTATTTGATGATCCGCATTCAGGGCGATAAAAGCCAGTTTAACCTCACTTTAAACATCACGGGGCGCATTGCTTGGCCACGAATGCCGACCGCTAAACGGCAGTATCGATTGTATATGGACATGGTGGATTACATCGATAGCTTTTGGTTTGCTGAGTATTTGCGGCGATCCTTGGGACTACCGATGTCAGCGCAGTTATCCCCAATTCCTGTACATAATAATGTGGAGAAAACGAATGAAAGTGGACATTAAAGTGGATACGCAATCTGTACGAAAATCACGCAAGATACTTTTTACTATGCTGTTTTGTTCTAAGTTATTGCTGATCTTGTTAGCTGTGATGTTATTGGCCTGGTTGGCAATGAACTATTTACCCCAAGTTGCCGGCATTAATGAATGGCTAAAATCCACGTGGTATTTTTGGCTCGGACTTCGCCTCATTCTTTATTCGACGATAGCTTGGATCATCTATGAGATTCACCGTCATCAGAAAAATATTAATGTGATGCCGATCATTCGTTGGGCGATTGCGCTCATTGTGGTTGCGGAGCTTGCGAATATCTTACAACTCACAGCATAGGAGAAATACTATGAATATGTATGTGAACAGTTATTTTGAGTATTTCCTGACGTTGCTAAGCTGGATTATCAACAATGCCTTATGGCATGTGTTTACCGAAACAGGCTTATTCGCGACGCCGTTTCTTGCTCACTTGGTCCGATTGTGGTTGAAAGTGCGTGAAGAGGGCGATGATGAGGGTAATAAAGGGAAACTGTTGTTAGCGCGGCTAGAGCACGCCTTTTATGTGAGCCTTGTGGTGATTTTCTTTACCTGTGTCCCGATGTTGAAAATTACTATTCATAACATCAAAATGGATGTCGAACGCTCGAAGCAATGCGGTTATACCATTGTGGATACATCGAATACCCAGTTTTCTAATGTGCAAACCGAAATGGGCGGTAAGAGTGCTTCTGTGCCGATTTGGTGGGGATTTACCCACACCTTAAACAAAGCGGTGACACAGGCTGCGGTTGCGAGTATTCCGTGTAAACCGGATCTACGCCAAATCCGATTTGATGTGCAGCACACGAAAATCAGCAGTCCGGTGCTATTGCAAGAAGTGCGTGATTTTGTCGAACAGTGTTTTGTGCCGGCACGAACCAAAATCAAACGGCAGCAAATTGAGCTAAACGAAGTGCAAGCCAACGATGTGGATTGGATCGGCTCTAGCCTGTTGCTCAATTCCGAGGGGCTGTATGACAGCTACCGTTCTCATGCACCGCGAAAGCAATGGGCGTATAACGCAACGCGAGATGCCGGGTTACCAAACACCGGTGACGGAGGATTTCCGACCTGTAAACAGTGGTGGGCAGATGATAAAGCTGGTTTAAAATCACGGCTATTGGCGGAGTTTAAGCCAGGTGTGCTAGGCAGTATCAATAAATTATTCTCTGGTCAAAAAGACTACGAGGACAATATTATCCGCAGCCTGGTGCGCCCTGAAAATATCGAAGTCTCGACTGGTAATGCTTATTCCGGCTACGGTGGAAGCGTGGATTTTAGCTTGTCTAATGCCTTCAGCCGTGTTGCATCATTTGTCGGCATGACCGCTGGTGCAACCGCAGCATTTCCGGCATTTGACGCAATGCGACAGGCATTGCCGATGGTTCAAGGCTTCTTGATTATGGCATTGGTGATCTGTATTCCCTTAGTGACATTGTTCAGTGCCTACGACATCAAGGTAATTATGACCATGACCTTTATTCAATTTGGCTTATTTTTCCTGTCATTTTGGTGGGAGCTGGCACGTTGGCTGGATACGTGGCTGTTGGAAGCACTTTACAGCAGCGATACCCATTCAAACTGGAACTGGGCAGGCATACAAAACACCAGCGATGATATGGTCGTCAATTTTGTGATGGGCTCGATGTTCTTGGCACTTCCGGCATTCTGGTTGGGTGCTATGGGGTGGGCAGGGATTCATACTGGAGCAGCCCTCAATAATATAGTTAAAGAAGGAACTTCAGCAGCTAGAGAGAATGGTGGGAAAGGAGCTAGTACTTCAGTAAGTATAACTAAAGAGGCTATGTCAGATAACAAATAATTAAAAAAGCCGTTTGATAAATATATATCAAACGGCTTATTAATTACTTAAACTTCATTGTCATCATACCAAATAGGATCATCCCAATTTATCTCGCCATTTTTATAATAACCAGTTCCCCAGTCAGGAGTATATCCACTATGACTATAAATTTTTAACAATGAAAAATCAGATGGTTTCGTATTCGAAAGCCAGAACGCAGCGATAACGCCAGCAATCAGTACAAACACACTCAGAAAATAACAGACAAGTGCGGTCACGGCGATGACATACAGCCATTTCAACGCAGTTGGGTGCTGCCAGCGCATGAATTTGCGATACAGTCTGCCTAAGCGATAACCGATATTCTTTTTCATAACAGCCCCCCAATTATTGTTTAGATAGTCCTCAATATATACTTTACCTGCATAAAAAACAAGCTAAAAAAGTGAGGGGAAACAGTATTTTTGTGGCTAAATTGAAGCGAGAAAACGTGAATTATCTTGATGTGCGACCGCTGTTTTCACGTTTTCTCGACAGCATTTTGATCAAGGTTTTAATCAATTTGCGAGAGCGTATAAATGATATCTACTGGCAATGTTTCTGGTTTGGATTTGACGTGGTTTATTGTCACAATTCGATCTTGTTGTAAATCATCAAGCAAGATGGTGTCTTTATCAGCATATTTTTTGTGTTTCATCAAGTTGGCTGTATTCACAAAGAAATATTGTGTGTAATTTGTGACTTTATCTTCAATCAACACATAAGGTTGCGCTTTTTTGACATCGACACTGATTTTTTGATAGGCAGCCTGCGAGGGAGCAGATTTTTGCTGGGAAATGCGGTCGATAACATCACCATAAAATACCGCCATTTCGCTATATAACAATTCTAAAGAAAGCATATTGCGGAATTTAATATTAAATTCGCGCTCTAAATAAGCATCACGCTCTGTCTTATAGCGATCCAACTGCATGACAAGATCGAAATAATTGCGTTCTGCTTGCTCGACTTGATAGGAAAGGTGATTTTCATTCACACCGTTATTCTTATTGCGTGCAATGATTTCTTCATCATGAATTTGCTTATTGAGAGCAGATAATTCATATCGATAGCCAGTATTTTTAAATTGCTCGACATCTACCTTTCCTTGCGCAATTTGTTCTTGAATAATGCCGAGGAAATTTGCTGACAACAGAGAGGGAAGGTCGGTATTTTTGACAAAAACAGGGGAATATTGCGAGTCCATTCTGAAAGAAGTCATAAAACAAATATTTTGATGATGGAGCATAATCTCGGTATATGAGCCGTCGATACTCATGCCTTCCGCTTTACACGGTTTATTGGCTTGATAACGAAAATGGGATAGTGCATTAGGTTTCAAAATATCGATTGGAATCCCTTCATCAACAATAATTTTATTAATTGCTGCCACTGAGCTATTCAGTAGCTCATTGATTGTTTTATCACTGGCATCACGCTGTGCTTCAATATCTGCCTTTTTCTGACGCAGTGGCGTTAATTTTTCAAGGTACTGTGAGAATAAGGCACTTTGTGCAGAGTGCCGGTCTTTTGCCAAATCAACTTGCTTTTTTAGCAACTCCTGATCCATTTCAATCTTGAGTTCAACCTCTTCTTTGAGCTCAGTGGCTTCAAATAAGACTTGCTGGTATTTGCTTTTTAAATCAGACAAGGAAGCCGAATCAAAACCGGAAAAATCGGGAAATTTTGGCAGTTTTTCATTTGCAACCATGTCATAGCTGATCGCTAATTGTCCCAACTGCTGATAGGATTTTGACAAACTTTTGAGCTGTTCTACCGTTTTGCTGTCCCAGTAATAAAAGCTCCTTTCAACTTGGGCTGGCGCTAAATTAAAGAGTACCGCAGGTTTTTCCAATGTAACAGTTTTATCGTCGTCACAGGCGGTAATGAAGAGAGAAGTACAAAGGATAAGACTAAGTTTTGCAAGTGATTTCATAACAAGCTCCAGTCAATTAGTAATAAGTTCTTAATATCAAAGTGAATTTGTAACTAAGCACGTCCAATATATACTTTGCCTACAACAAGAACAAGTTATCAGATTTATTTTTATCAATGAATTTAATCAATAGATGTATTGCAAAATGGTTTAGTTTACTAGCATTTTTCAGAGTACTGCGATGGTAATAAATAGGCGTTGTTTATGGGTATTTTCGTAAGCCTGAGAAAATAGTATTTTTGCGACGGTATATAACGATACTTAATATGATAAAAAACTGTTGATTTGCAGATATGAAAAAGCCCTGTGTAAACAGGGCCTATCAATATAGCCTTAATTGGTGAAATAGCCGAGGCGGTTTTACCATAGGATCTGCAGAAACTACAGATATTTGCCCTATGTTGGATCTGGCTACCCAGATCACTAAATCACAGAGTTAAGCGAGTAACTCCCTGCCATGTAGCTAATCTGCCTATTCATCGCTTCCAGATTAACTATAGCTCTTGCAGTGTGTATATTATAAAATCATTCAAATTTTTTGACAATCTTTTTTAATGTGGTTAAGCGGTTTATTGCCCCAACGCCCTTGTACATTTAGCGGCGCAGCACGTGTTGCTGTGAGTAATGTTACTGCGCTATAAAAAGAATGCTCATTCCCATCTTCAATTTTTTCAATGATTACAGCTCCACTAGTTGTTTTGACAACTGCTGTTTTAGTATCTTTGATTTCTGGGTAAATTGGTGTTCGTCGATTTAAAATTGAAATTAGATGATTAATAACTTCTCTCACTGTTACAATTTTTAATCGTATTAAGGCAGTACGTCTGCCTTGCCATATGTGATCCAAACCGTATTTATGCAGATGTGCTCCTCTAGACAACCAGATTTCTCCCTCAACTAAAATATGATTTGTAGCAGGAAAATAGCCAATTAAGCATATTTGCTCATTAGGGTTAGTATACTTAATCAAGTAATCATCAACTGGCAAATCTAAGTCATTCTGAATCATGATATATTATAAATTGAACTGGAAAAGCAAGAATTTTATTAAAGGTCGATCAATGTATCACAAAGCGAGAGGAATACAAACTGTGTAAAAGCGCACGACTGTGCGCTTTGTTTGTTTTATGGGCAAGGTTTATACGTCTTTAGCTCAATTAACACATCGGTTTTATGGTGTGCGGTTTCAGCCCCGAATAATGTTCCCTCAGCAAAAACACAACCAACCGGCAGCTTTTTACCAGACCAGACGATTTGCAGTTTTCTCACGCCATCGATGTTGGGATAAAACGACTCTTCGCCACCTCGGAGATTAATACCCGGTGCAGCGAGATGTAGCATCGGATAACCGTTCTCTTTTTTGATGTTGCCTTGTAAAGTGAGTGGCGTGCTGTAATTAACTTGCGTTGGATTATCAGCTAGCGAAAATACACTAAATCCACATAAAAGCGTCGCGAATACAACGGTGATTTTTTTCATATATTCTCCTTACTTAATTAACCTGATGGGGTGTGCTCTTTTGATGAACCTTCTTTCCAACCTTCTTTCGTACGAATGGCATTAACGATATGGCGACGCTGCTCATCTGATAATGAACTCATTGGTGTATTTTTGTCAAGTCCGGTCGTTGATGTTACCATGCTTATATACAGGTCGGTATTATTTTCATTACGTGGTGCGTAGCGTTCAATTGCACCGGCGATTGTTTGGTTATTATAATCCCTTGTTTTTAACAATGCATGAATAGCTCTTTCACCGGTTTCAGCATCAGGGAAAATAGCAAAACCGCTTGGACCGACACCAATTGCGCCGTAACGTTGTGCAAATTCACCGGCACGAATATTGCCCGGGTTGTTATTTCGCCAAGCCAGTGTACCGCCTTCGCGCCGAATCAGCTTGCCATCCGCCGTTTTATAAATCGTGGCTCGCCCATCGGCATAAGCATTATTAGTTTCATAGGCTTGTAATCCCCGACCGCTGACGATGCCGCCATTCCCACCACGAGAGCCGCTATATGCGCCGTTGATACTGCCTAAGCCACCAGTTGAAGTCGGAATATTCAAGCGAATATAATGGGATTTGATATTGATTTTGCCACCGTTACTATTATCCGCTTTAGCATCTTCGATATTTCCACTCAATGCCCGCATACGTTTATCGGTATCGTCTGATACATTACTTTCTAAGGCTTTTTGCTGCTCATGAATACGTTTTTCCAAAATCGCCATTGCGGTGTTGCCGGCAATTGAGCGTTGTAGTTCCATTTCCATTTTGGTTTGCTCGATTTCCCTATCTAACATTAAGAGATTTTTTTCAAGCTCTTTTTGTGCAATTTCATTGGCAGCAATATTCGGTTCGCGCATACCAGCAAGGATTGTACGCCGTGCTAACAGGGCTTTTTCTAAGGTTTTTGAAATCGCGATTTCACTTGCAAGCCGACTTGAAAGCACAACGACATCCGAATCATCTTTGAGCGCCTCGACTAATCCACGTGTGATTTGAATCGCAGTTGAACCGATTTGTTGGAGTTGTGATGGTATGGGGTTCACGGCATTCAGTGTTTCTTCTAAAATAACGAGTGTTTTGATATTTTCTTCTTCAATGATAGGCGCAAGCCCTGTACCAGCTTTGGATTTTTGTTCACCACATTCATTGCAGGTGGTTTTATGTACATCACCCAAGACACGCGTTGCCCAGTCGGCAGCTTCTTGTGGGGTTTTCCAGGTCGTACACAACATACCGTCACATTGTTGTGGTGTCACGGCGGCTTGATTAGTTACGGCTAAGCCATTAGCGACATTAAAGCCGGCTTTTGCGGCATCTTCTAGCATTTTTAGTGGTTGTTGCCCTTTACCACCTTTTTGCTTACCACCCACCCATTTTACTCCCTTTGATCCATCATCTTTTTCAGCTTGTTTTTTGGCTTGTATTGCATCTTTTTGCGTTTCAGCGACACGTTGATAATTTTGTGTTTTTGCCATCATTCCCCAACCAGAATCGCCCAAATAATCGGCGGCTTTGTTGGCAAGTTCTTCACAACTGGTTTTAGCGGCATCAAAATCTAAACGTCCTTGTAGCACGCCGTTGGTGAGCAAATCATAAAGCTGTGGATTGGCGCGCTGTATGACCATTGCCGGTAGGCTGGCAACTGCGCCGGTTGCCGACTGAACAACATTGCCCATCAAGTCCTTGAAACCCTCAGTGATGCCATTTAATTGATTTCTAACGGTGGTTTTAATATCAAAATTACCACACATTAGATTTGCATTCCAGCCGAGCCCAATTGATAATTCATGTGGGCGTTTACGTGATGGCGGGGTCATCACAGCCGAGCCGCCGCCGATTTGGTAGTAAACCTTATCAGATAAAACTGATCCAGCTTGTTGTGTACTATAGGAATTGGCAAAGCTATTTTCTGAAAAACAGAAGAGCGTTACCATGACTGCAGATATTGAAAAATACAGTATGGGTTTGTTGTGTCGAATAGTCATAATATGATCCTTTCAGCTATCGAAAATCGGTACTAAATAAAAATTTCTGCCCGCGCCGCTTACAGCAAGAGTAAGGTCGCCACAGCGCCCAGGCATAATCTTGCTCAACCGAATGCTTGTCTGCGTATGCATCCGTCGCATTGCGATCAGGAAAGATGGCACAAGACTTTTCCATTTTCGGTGTGAGCATCTGCCATTTATGGCTGCGTTCATCACCTTCTTTCACGGGGGGCGGCGGCCACCAACCGTTTTCTTGTTGTGCTTTTTGCGCGGCTGGAATATAAATATGCAACTGCCCACTACGGGAGATAATATCGGCGGCACGTTGTGCCGTAACTGCTGCAGCTTTATAAGGATGAACTTGGGTAACATTGCCGGCGCGTGGGTAAATATTTCCCCACATATCGTCTAAACCACCAATCTCACGCATGCCCGGTGTTATCGCTTCCGGATAGAAGGATTCGGGTATGCCGGCGCGCCAAGCAAGCACATCAAGTCCACTTAAAAAGTGCGGTTTAAACGAGAAACTTTGGCTTTTACAGTAATAACCCGTTTTACTGAGCAGCTGTGTGATTGCCCCGAGAGGATGTCCGATAACATCAACGTTTTTAAACGTGAGTTGTGAATACTGTTTGGTATGAGGTTTGTCTTGATAATCACCGCCATCGATGCCTTTGCCGAGACTTTTGATTTCTTTCCAAGGATTTTGTCCGCCGTGGTTATACGCAGAAACAACTTGCTCTGGTAAAAAATGGCGCACTTTAACCGATGTACGAACACGGCAACCCGTGTAGGAACAGTAAAGCCAATAACAAATACCGACAGTTTGGTACTCCATGCAACTTGTTGAGGCGCTTGATGCCATGATCTGGGCGGTATTAATACTCGCGGCAGCCGTTTCATCAGAGAAAGTGATGCCTGAAAGGGACAGGCCTATTGTTAATAAATAATGGGGCAGTTTTTTCATGCTATTCCTCATTCATAGTAGATTTCAATCGCGCGCTGTAGATCAGTGATGCCATACATCACTTGGTTATCTTGAGGCGCTGAATTTGAGGAGAATAAAATTGCCGGCACTTTCATAATACCGTGTTGCCATGCCTGTGAAATGCCCTCATAAGCCTGTTTAAGTGCGGTTTCGTGCTGTATCCATTCTGGCGAAGACAGCAAGGCTTTTGCTTGTTTTTCTGCCATCTCTGGTTGATTGCTTAATTGGAATTGCTCAGAAAATTGGTCTTCTAGTTTATCGACCATATCTAAATAATAAATCTGTGCCGCCAATTCTGGAGACTGAATCGCATATTGCTGTGTAGTGTAAACGGTCATCGTGACATCCGTGGATGGTAGATTAGACCGGTTATCATCCGCGCAAACACTAGCACTGATTAAACACAGCAAAAGGAAATGGTGTGGAAACTTCATCATAAATCCTTAAAGAGAGCATGGGTGAGGCTATCGTAAGAAAATGTGTAATGAAGGTTAATCAAAAATTATATTTCAAATTAAAACAATTTTTTGATCTGACGTATTTTTTAGAAAAAAAGATAAATTTGTTATTGACAACCGTTAAATTAAACGTCCATAATTTTAACAGTTTCAAAGTAAGCCGCTATCGTTGATAGCACTTAAGCCCAAGCACCCGGTCTGAAACGTGCAGTTCTCGTAGAGAAAATGACCATCCCAAATGCCTAGCGCACTCTGAAACAGGCAGTAAGTTTTTAACTTATGAGTGTTTACTTCAAACCCAAATGTCGTTTATCGACATTTATCCCGACCGGGGAAACGAACCCGGCGGGTGAGTTTCCTTGGTTATTATTAATTAAGGAGCATGTTATGACTCACCCGACTCATAAAAGCATGACGAATGATGACTTCTTCGATGAAGATGATCTGTTCGTTGAAGAGCAAACGCAGTCCAATTTTCATAAATTGGGTGAAAATCTTGGACGCTTGTTTCTGAAAGCCAAAAACACGACAACACAGGCTTATCGCTCGGTGAAAAGTGGTGTTGAACAATCGGTTTTGCTAAATAAGCAAGTTGAATACCAACAACGTTTAGCCCAACAAACTGCGCTGTTAAAACGGAAATACACAATTTATCTTGTGATTTCGAGTGTTGGTACATTATTACTAGGTAGTATCGCAACTGCGGTATTATTGAGTTAATGACATAGCCACAGTAGCCTGTACGGAAAACCTTTCCGTATAGGAATCGGTTTCTCCGTACAGCTTAAGGAGAAACTGATGCAATTAACACTAGGTCATCGCGCTCATAGCGAACTATTGGCAACTTTTCAACGTAAAGGTCTGCCAAAAAACAGACATTCCGAATATTTATCTGCATTGTTAGTGGCGGCAACGCTTCACTGGCAAGCGCAGTTAAATCGGAATAAAACACCGAATTTATTTGTTTATGATGTATCAGAAAATAATCGGTATTTTTTGGTTTTTCACTATATTCGGCATCCGCATAAAGCGGATTGCTGGATATTAGATCGTTAAAGTGCGGTGAATGATGAAACGAAAAATTTCAACATTAACCCAAAAAATCTGTCATTTCAGATTAAGCACAAAAGCCTTTGAAGCGGTTTCAGAAGATTTTAGGAAGGTAGGCTCAACCATGGCTGCAATTAGCGTGGCTGGCTTAGTTCTCCCTAATGACGAACTATCTGCGAAGGATTCATTTTTTCTGTTTACGTGCAGTATGATTATTTGGTTATGTGGTATACTTTTCACACATAACCTGAATAAAAATACGCGAATCGGAGATATAAAATGAATATGCCCTTAGTGATTATGGTTGGCGGTCTGACACTTGCGGTCGTTCTGTTTACGGCATTTGTCTTTATTACAGATGCCTTTCCAAGACCGGACGAGCCAACTAAAAGCGATCAAAAACCAACCAATTAATTAACATCGGCAATCTGCCGAATTACCCTTATCGGGAATAATTCCCGATTTTTACCACTATCTTTTACCTTTTGTCCTATAGGAATAGCTTCCCATAGGGACATTATCTGATGCAGCATTTAAACACACCGTTCAACTTGGCGGAAGCCTGTTGAATAAAACCCGATCCACGCTCGTAAGTGCGTGGATCATACTTTTATTTTTCTACTATACGAAATCAAGCGATTATTGCTTTTTTGTTCAAATTCAAAAAACAATTTAATATTCTTTTTTCAGCATAACTTAACTTTAATAAAGGCTCTTAATTTCACCAAGGAGCCTGATGTTATGTTTACTAAATTTCCCCTATCTCTTTTAACGTTGGCACTCAGTATCAGTATCACTGGTATCGCACAAGCCAATAATACCAATACCTACGCGCTGGGCGATCATAGTATCGCCGAGGGTGAATCTGCTATCGCGACTGGACGCAATAGTGTTGCTATTGGGCGAGGCGCAGTGGCGACAGGTGACAACTTGACCGCCGCTGAAATTACCCAAAAACTCGCTGATAACTCGGCTCAGCTACAAAATATCAGCAATAAAAAGCAATCTGTGAGAAATGCGCAAGCGGATTTCAATGCTAAATACAGCACCTATTTAGAAGTAAAAGGAGCGTTAGATAAAATTACGGCAGGACAAGAGCAGCTAAATAGTACCTTAACGCCAGCATTGGTCGCCGCAGAGCGTGAATTAACCGCTTATACCCCTCAATTTGAGGCAAAAAAACAAGAAGTGACTGCGCGAACTGACAATTTAATTACCCTAAGTGGTTTTGATTTAACCAAAGCCTCGACAACAGCGGGTGTTACTGCACTGGCAAGAGAATTAAAACAATCTGCAGAACAGGGCTATGAAAGTATTATTAATGAGCCGATTTCGTACTATGAGCAATATGTCAAAAATTATATTCAAGCAAACGGTAATGTTGCCACAGCCATATCAAGCTACACCAAATTAATTGGTGCTAATCTTGGTACATCGACCAGTTATTATCATACGAGTCCGTTGCAAACACGGGGAGAAATCGCTAGACAGGCATTAAGTGGCGAACTCAAATCTTTGCCCACCATACGTGGTGGTGATATTACCCAAATCTACACTTATAGGTTTAAAAGCAATAATACCATGAATTTTCAACATCCAGATCAAACTGCCTCATTGTCGAAAGCAGATCTGGAGGAATGGCTGCATTATACAGACGAACAGAAAACGAATATTTATAATACACTCTTGGCCACCAAGAATATCTACTTTGACAGCGATGGTGCAAAAGAGACGACTCAAACGTTACTCAATCAGCAATTTGATTATTTCACCGCCCTAGTTAAGAGCCGCTACTATCAAAATCAATATGATGCGTTGGGTAATACCGCTGAAGGATTAAGTGCACTACAACATAAACTGCGTGAAGAACAGGAAATGGCGAGGTTAAAAGCCGCATTAAAAGAAAAAAATCTGTCTTCTGAAATGGGAAAATTTTTTGATACATGGAAAAAAGAGAATATCACGGATATCCAACAGAAAAATAGTCAATTTATTAAAGAATTTCGAGCTAATTTAACGAAAATCATGGCGGATGAGCAGAAAAAATATGATGCTCTGGTGAGCGCCAAACAAGTTGCACAACAAGCAATAACCAATTTAGAGGCTCAATTGGCACGTTTAGAGCCGGGTGAGCAAAAGCGTCGTATTGCCGCGCAAGCAGAAGCAGCAAAAACATTGCTCGCTAAGCAGGAAGCTGAATTAAAAGCACTGGAATTGGCACTCAGCTTGAATGATTTACGCAATATCGGTCAAGATGCGGTTGCTATCGGCACGGAAACTCGTGTAACTGGTGAGCGTGCGTTAGGACTTGGCTATAAAAATACCGTCACTGGCACAAACAGTATTGCCGTCGGTAATCAAAATAGTGTCGCTGGTCAATATGATGTGGTTATCGGACATCATAATCAAACACCATTAAACAGTGAAAACAATGTCGTGATTGGACGACAAATCATGCTTTCCGATAATGGCAATAGCACAGTGAAACAAAGTGTCGTTTTAGGCTATCAATCAACGTTAGCTGCACCGATTGCCACCGTTTCGCACACTATCAACAGCCAACCTTATGCCTTCGCTGGCGCAACCCCGTTCGGCACATTCAGTATCGGCGCACAAGACAAAGAACGGACATTAACCCACCTCGCGGCCGGGCGCTTGAGCCGCACCAGTACCGATGCAGTGAACGGCAGCCAGTTGTTTGCATTGGTTGAAGAGAGTGATCGCTTGGGCACAACACTCACCGGCGTACAAACGCGTTTGGACGGGGTAGAAAAAATCGCAACCGAAAATAAAACCGCACTTGTCAATCATACACAGCAACTCGCTGAAAACACGATATCAATTGAAAACAATAAACAATTGATTGCCGAAAATAAAACGACGATGAATAAACAGCAACAACAGCTTACCTCACAAGACAAACAGTTGGAGCAGCACAGTAACGCACTATCCGGCTTAAATAATACGGTGACTCAGCAAACTGCCGATATTAATGCCAATAAAACTGCGCTGACAAAACAACAACAAACACTCACTGCGCATACAAACCGTTTGGATAGGCAAGATCAAAGTCTCACTACGCTAACCACATTAACTCATCAACATACCACTGCGATTGATGAAAATAAGCAAAAAATTGCGGACAACACCACAGTTTTAACGAAACATTCAACCGCACTTGAAAAACAACAGCAAACACTCACAGCACAGGCTTCAAAAATTGAAAAGGTGGAAAATGATATTGCAACAACCAATCAAGCACTCCGTAAGCAAGAGACTCAAATCAGCGACAATGTGAAGGGGATCACAAAAAATCGGGAAGATATTGCGGCGCTGCAACAAGGACTGGGTACAGTCAATAGCCATATCACCAACCATAATACGCAACTGACTGAGCTAAATAATCGTGTGAATACCCATGATGACCGCTTAGATCATCACGATCGCAAACTAGCCACTCATACAACGACCTTGGCAGAGCACAGTACTCAATTGGCAACACACAGTGAAACCTTAAAAACGCACTCAGAACGCATTATTCAGTATGCCGGTGATTTAACTAATCTGAAATCGACCCAACAAACGCAGGGTGAAACCTTGATCTCTCATGGTAATCGCCTTGAAACACATGGAAATCAGCTGAATACACATTCAAGCACGTTGGTTCAACATGGTGATGACATCGATAAATTAAAAAATGCAACAAATTCGAATGCCGCACTTTTAACATCGCATACGACACGCTTGGACGGACTCGATCGTAGTGTTGAAAAACAGGATTTACAGTTAGTGGCTCATAGTACACAGCTAGCTGATTATAGTGTGCAGTTGGCAAATCATACCACAACGCTGAATACCCATACCGAGACCCTGCAACAGCAGCAAAAGACGGTATCTACGTTACAACAAACCCAACAAAACCATACCCAAACCTTGCAACAGCAGAGGGAACATCTCGCGCAACACGACCAAAATATCAACACCATATCGAATCAGGTGAAAGGATTAGAAGCCAATACCGCCAAAACCGTATTCTTTGATAGCGATGAAAAACACAGTATCACCTTGGGTAAAGAAAATAACGACGGCAGCCATGGTACAACGGTGATTAAGCAGGTGGGAGAGGGTGAAATTACGGCGGACAGCAAAGAAGCCATCAACGGTGGACAGCTTTATCACTCACAAGAAACCCTGATCACACAACTGCGTCAGGAAATGCTTCAACTCAAACCGAACATCAATACGGCCCAAATTGTGCGAGATTCGGTCACCGAGGCAAATGCTTACACGGATTATCGCATTCATCAACTGCAACAGCATACTGATCAGCGTATCGCACAAGTCAATCGTGATATTCGCCAAGTGCGAAAAGAAGCGCGTGCCGGTATTTCGGCGGCAATGGCAATTGGGGCGATTGAACGTGTACCGGGCAAAAAAGCCACAATCGGTGCGGGTATTGGCTCATACGGCTCAGAAACTGCCGTTGCTATCGGACTAAAAGCCTTACCGCACAAACAAGTTATGGTCACACTTGCTGGTAGCGTCGATAGTCAAAAAAATGTCGGCGGCAGTGCCGGTATCAGTATTGGTTTTTAATGAGATGCGCTTAAGTATCGCAATTCTGTGTATCTTATCACCGACTTTAGCAATTACTGTTGAAGTCGGTGATATTTGTCATGTTGAAGCAGATGCATATTATCCTGGTACTTGGGAAGAATATAGCGATGATGAGCTGATTTGTAATTATTGGCGTTGGTTGGATATGGATATTGAGAGTCCGGAGTTTGAAATAAATAATCCACTTAATAACGAAATCAATGAAACTAATTTATTTTATGAATAATTTTTAGTTAAATAAAGAGGCAATTTATGTGTGAAAATAAATCAAAATTGATAAATATTAGAGGCCTTAACAATGAAGTTTTTCAGAATCTACAAATGCTTGCTGAGGAAAACTCTAGGTCTTTAGAAGGTGAGGCAAGATACGCGGTGCAACAATGGTGTAATATGAATAAATTTCGTAAGGGTAATATTACCTTTAATAATACGGATTATCTAAAAAATATAGTTATTTTAATTCCAAAACATGATAAAGAAAATAATATTTCAATTGAAGTAAAATATGAAAGTCGCAATCTCCCTAAATAAAAAAGGGAAAAGGAAAGGGGAAAGATAAGGGTAACCGTTTCCAAGGGAAACGGGCTTACCCGAAAAAGGATTTTCAAAATAAAGAAAAGGATCAGAAAAAGGTAATAACGAGAAAAGGCTGTCAGTTATTATAAATCCTATCGTAGATTAATCATTAGGTCTCAATATGCTATCAAGATTTTTTAAATTTAAAATTAAAAAAAAGAATATAATTGAAGATAATCGATTAGGCGATAATTCAGACGGTTGGCTAATACCACAATCTGCAGCAGAATTATTAAACACCCCTTTGAGGAAAAAATTATTAACGATTATTTATCAAAAAGTCTCTATGTCAGAGGAGATGTTTAATCAATTATTTAAAATACCGATTGAACGTTATGCCGAACTGGTGCAACTTTTTCCCGCATCTGAAAACCATCACCATTCACACCATGGTGGAATGCTCGACCACGGCTTAGAAGTTATCAGTATTGCGGCTAAATTGCGCCAAAATTATTTATTACCGCTTAATTCTGCACCAGAAGATCAAGCAAAGCAAAGTGAAGTTTGGACTGCTGCAGCTATTTACGGCGCACTTACACATGACATTGGCAAAATTGCAGTCGATATTGAAATTGAAACAGAAAATGGGCGTTGGTATCCGTGGTTAGATAAACTGGAGCAATCTTACCGCTTTAAGTATATCAAAGGACGTGATTATAAACTCCATCCAGTATTAGGAACAATGATTGCAACAAAATTAATACCGCCTATTGCCTTCAATTGGTTAGCAAAATATCCAGATGCATTCTCATCTCTCGCTTATTTAATGTCTGGACACTATGATAAAGCCGGTATTCTAGGCGAAATTATACAAAAAGCAGACCAAGCTAGTGTTGCACATTA
This sequence comes from Testudinibacter sp. P80/BLE/0925, assembly GCF_053570785.1. Next base: position 2,111,588 of record NZ_CM131636.1, read on the forward strand.
TCTTGGCGGCGATATTACGAAAGTTCAGCAACAGCCTCAGCAATCTCTTCCGAAACAATTTATCATTGCACTACGTCACTTATTAGAAAAGGACTTAAAATTAAATTCACCTCAAGGTGGTTCAGACGGCTGGCTTACCGATGAAGCCCTTTGGCTAATGAGTAAAAGTGTAACGGATAAAGTCCGGTCTTATCTTATGCAACAAGGCATTAGTGTTCCTATGCAAAATGGAAGAATATTTGATGAAATGCAGGCGCATGGTATTTTAGAAGCAACGCCGGCGAATACGGCGATTTGGGTATGTCGTATTCAATCTAATGCTGGCTGGAAGCCAGCAAATACCTTTACGCTTCTTAAAATTACACCAAGCCTTATCTGGGAAAATATTGAGCAACGTCCTACAGTTTTTGATGGTATTGTTGAAATTGATATAGCTAAAATGCAAGAAAAAGAGCCAGCTCAAAACATAATAACAGCTCAAGTCATAGAAAGCGATTCACAAGGCTTAACTGCTATATCGCAAGTGTCAGACACAACTGAAGCTGAGCCAAATGAACCAAAAATTCAAACTCAAAATGCTGTTCTAGATGATATTGATTTTACAATGAACTTATTTAATAATATTGAGCAACTTCCAGCAGAAAAACCTAATAACCAACTAGATAGAGGGGTAATTGATGAAATAGAACAAAATAAAAGCATTATAGGTTCGAATGATATTAAAGAACTTGATATTAATCCAACAGATTTTGTTGAGTGGATAAAACAAGGAATAATCCTTGAGAAATTATCGATCAATCGTACTAACTCAGTTATTCACATTGTTGAGCAACATGCTTTTATTGTATCGCCCGGTATTTTTAAACGATATATTCGAGAAAAATTTGAAACAGGAGATAAGGAGGTTTGGCGGGAGCTTCAAAAACGCTTCCAAAGATTAGGAATACATAAGAAAAAATCACCTGAAGGGTTGAATATTTGGACTTGTCAGATCGTGGGGCCTCACAAAACGACAGAACTTAAGGGATATCTTATCGACGATTTACGAATGTTATTCGGCGATAGACCTTGTTTTGATAATTTATATTTAAAATTAAAAGAGGTATCACATGAATGATCTCACATTTAAACAATTGTTAGCCAAATTTTTTTTATAAAGTGCTAAGAGCGGATACTGAATCTTGCTATAAAAAAGCGATAAATCAGCTATTAAAATATGCACCTGACATTCTCCCACACCAAATCACTGAAGACTTTATTATTGAGTGGCGTAATGAAGCATTGCATAGAGTAAAGCCGGTTACTTGGAATAACTATGTTCGACATTGCAAAGCCTTACTTTATTTTGCCATGAAAAAAGAGTTAATTACTATGACAGTGAATCCGTTTTGCGGAAAAACAATACCTGAGGGTAAAAAAATACGCAAAATATTAGATGATGATAAACTGCATAACCTTGAACGGTTATTAAATTCTCATGATTTACCACCTTATCTACAGCCAAGTTGGTTTATAAACTCCATTATCGCGGTATTTAGATATACAGCTATACGCCGTAGCCAGCTTTTAAAGCTGACCTTGAATGATATTAATCTACAGAAAAGAACAATCTTTCTTGCTTCTAAAGCAAGTAAAAATCATGATGAGCATATTGTCCCTATTTCGGCAAAATTATATCCGCATTTAGAAAAAATCATAAATGAAGCAAAGAAAATTAACTTACCCTCGAATGCTCAATTATTTAATATCAACCGTTATTGTTTTACGACAAAACGCAGAGGTTCGGATATGAATGATAATCAGCTTTCTCATTTATTTAAAAAACTCTATGAGAGAACAGATTTTGGTATTTCACCGCATCGGTTTAGGCATACGGTTGCAACGAACTTAATGCGAAATCCAGAACAAAATTTATACGTTACCCAGAAGCTCCTTGGGCATAAAAATATCAAAACGACATTAGAGTACATCGAACATGATGTCGATATGCTAAGAGATTGTGTAGAACGGTTGTAAAAAATGGGTGTAGATGTGATGCCTTGGAAAGTATCGCATCTTTTTTATGTTCAATATATTGAGTTTTTGGTTAAAAATGTGATCTAGAACAACTTTTTTAGTCGCTCTTGTGCGATATAGACTTTACATACAAGATAAAAGGGGTAGAATGATACGCCAGTAGATCCTTGTAACTTGGCCAAGGATCATTCTGTGTCTAAAAGTTAAATATTGATTGGATACCAAAAAATAAGCAATGTCATCCAAGGGATTTAAAATCCCTCGACTTTCGAGTCGTGGCGGTTCAAGTCCGCCCTCGGGCACCATTACAAGTTAGCAATAAAATCAATAAGATAGTCATTTTATACGGCTTTTTTTATGTCTGTAATTTGCCGTTCTAACTTTCCAATTTTGCCACGGGTGGCTGTTTAGTGGCTCACTATAGATTTGTAATCAAGAAAAAAGTGATAACTTGTGCTATCATGGAGCCAATCTATTAATGCAAGTTTGAACCTTTTGGGTGAAAATCCGCAATAATTACAACATCGCCAACGACAATAAATTTCACAGCATGTCCATATTTTAGGGGATAAATATGGAATTTTCCGTCAGCATAAGCAGATGCAACGAAACTTAGTTTTTCCGCGGTAGAACGCATAATCTCTAAGAAGTCATTAGCGATACTGTCGTTTTGGCTGTCATTGTAGATGTAATCAGCCTTGTCTAGAAGTTTAGCCTCGGCTCGCTCTGACCAAAACACAAGGTAATCTAGCTTCATTTTCGTTGCAGTCCATTTTTCAAGACAAATTCAAGTTTTTCCATTACTTCATCGTGTGGAGTGAGTTTGATTTTTCCTGTCATCACTTCTTGTAAAAAACGTTGTTCTTCCGTCAAAGATTGTTCGAAAACCGATAAGATTTTTTCTTGAACGGTCGTCTGCTTCGGCTGTACTTTTGCTTGAGTTCCTTGCATAACATTTCCCCTGTGCGTTATTGCTCTGGATAGGATTGAAACTTTCATCCTACATTGGGTTCATTATACGCACCATGCTTTTCATTGCAATAAATGTGTTTTTAGGAAATATTTTGTTAAAGCGCCCTGTTAGGGGGTTTCAAATAAGCTGTAATAGTCTAATTTCCTGCAACAATTTTAAGGTTGGTTTTAATTAAAAGGTATTTTTGAAATAGACTTGGCGGACAAACAAGCGATAGTGGCGGTTACGGCAGTGGTTATAGCAATTTGCGACATGATATGCAAAAATCCGAAAAGCGCTTATTATTTTTAGTTATATGGCGTATAATCCCGCCTGTAAATTGGGGTGTCATTAGTCAAATAGAGAAGAAGTCAATGAGTCAGTTTTTTTACGTGCATCCGGATAATCCGCAGCCGCGTTTGATTAAGCAAGCGATTGAAATTCTGCGCAGCGGCGGGGTGATTGTGTATCCGACCGATTCCGGCTATGCATTAGGTTGTATGATCGGCGAAAAACACGCAATGGATCGGATTGTCGAGATCCGTCAATTGCCGGAAGGGCATAATTTTACTTTGGTGTGCAGTGATTTATCAGAATTGTCGAATTATGCGGTGGTGAGTAATGTGGCATACCGTCTGATTAAAAACAATACGCCGGGGCATTACACTTTTATTCTGACCGCCACCAAAGAAGTGCCGCGGCGTTTGATGACATCAAAACGTAAAACCATCGGCATTCGCGTGCCGGACAATAAAATCGCACTGAGTTTGCTGTCCGAATTGGGCGAGCCGATTTTATCCTGTTCATTGATTTTACCGGGCGAGGATGAAACCCAATATGATCCGGAAGAGATTCGCGATCGTTTGGAAAAACAGGTCGATTTGATTATTAACGGCGGTTATTTAGGGCAGAAGCCAACCACCGTGATTGATTTGACGGATGACACACCGCAAGTGATTCGCGTCGGCAATGGCTCGGTCGCACCGTTTGCATAACCCCATAATCTGACACCCGTGAGGGTGACAACGAGGAATAGATGAAATCAGAAAAAAAATTTAGCTCAAGCCGCAGTAATGTAGCGGGCGGCACACAAGCGAGTGATAAAAAAACCAGTCGAGGCAATAATAGCGCCTTACGCAAGCCGGGCAACCGCACGTTGAGTGAGAAAAAAGGGTCTGCGAAAAAAACACAGCCGGTGGCAGCCCAAAGTGCGGTTAACACGACAAAAGCAGCAACCAAAGCCAATAATCCCAAAACGAAAGTCGTCGGTGAAAAGTTACAAAAAATTTTAGCCCAAGCCGGGCAGGGCTCACGCCGTGAAATCGAAGCCATCATTGCCGAAAACCGTGTTAGCGTAAACGGGCAAATGGCGACACTGGGCGATCGAATTGAGCTCGGCACCGATACGAAAATCCGTATCGACGGGAAGTTGATCAATTTAAACAGCGTGCAAAAGCAGGTTTGTCGGGTGTTGATGTATTATAAACCGGAAGGGGAATTGTGCACCCGCCACGATCCGGAAGGTCGCGCCACCGTGTTTGATCGCTTGCCGCGTTTGAACGGCAGCCGTTGGATTGCGGTCGGTCGTTTGGACATCAATACCTCCGGCTTGATGTTGTTCACCACCGACGGCGAACTGGCAAACCGCCTAATGCACCCGAGCCGTGAAATCGAACGCGAATATTCGGTGCGCGTGTTCGGCGAAGTGGATGAATCGATGTTATTCCGCTTGCGTAAAGGCGTGCAGTTGGAAGACGGTCCGGCGAAATTCAAAATGATTAAAAGCGGCGGCGGGCAGGGGATTAACCAATGGTTTGATGTGACCTTAACCGAAGGACGCAATCGCGAAGTACGCCGCTTATGGGAATCGCAAGGAATTCAAGTCAGCCGTTTGATTCGTATTCGTTACGGCAATATCACCTTATCCAAACAACTGCCGCGCGGTGGCTGGCAGGAAATGGCGTTGCCGGAAGTGAATTATCTGCGTGATTTGGTTGGATTGGCGCCGGAAACCGAAAGCAAAATCGAACAGCACACGCAACGCCGCCGCATGAAAACCGCGAAAATCCGTAAAGCGGTGAAACGCTTTTCGACGCCGAGCAGCAGCCGTCGCCAGCGTAACGAACGTTAAGCCTATTAGAAACAGGAAGTTGCAGCATGAAAATTCAACAATTACGCTATATTGTCGAAATCGCCAATCAAAATCTGAACATTACCGATGCCGCCGAAGCGCTTTATACGTCGCAGCCGGGGATCAGTAAGCAAGTGCGGTTATTGGAACAAGAATTGGGGTTGGAAATTTTTGAGCGTAACGGCAAGCATATTAAAAGTATCACCAGCGAAGGGCGTAAAATTATCGCGATTGCGCGCGAATTGTTGGCGAAAACGCAGAGTATCAAAGCGATTGCCGATGAATTCACCCGCCCTGATCATGGCGTGTTGCGCATTGCGACCACCAACACGCAAGCGCGTTATGTTCTGCCGAGCGTGGTTGAACGTTTTCTGAAACGTTATCCTGATGTCAGCCTGCAAATTCATCAAGGTTCACCGAGCCAGATTTACGATGCGTTGTTGTCCGGCGAGGTCGATTTGGCGATTACCACCGAGGCGCAATACCTGTTTGAAGGCGTGGTGTTGCTGCCGTGTTATAACTGGAACCGTTCGGTGATTGTAACAAAAGATCATCCATTGGCGAGTTGTAACAATCTGACGATTGAAGAGTTGGGGAAATATCCGCTAGTGACTTACACCTTTGGTTTTACCGGCGCTTCGGATTTGTCGCAAGCCTTCAGTAGCAGCGGTATTTTGCCGAATATCGTCTTCACCGCCACCGACGCCGATGTGATTAAAACCTATGTCCGTTTGGGGCTAGGCGTGGGTATTATGGCTTCAATGGCGCACACCCAAGAGGACGGCGACTTGATTGCAATTGACGGGGCGCATTTGTTTAAACCGAGCAGTACACAAATCGCATTCAAGCGCGGTTCGTTTTTACGCCATTATATGTATGACTTCATTAATTATTTTTCCGAACATCTCACCCGTTCAATGGTTGAACAAGCGGAGAAACTGCCCAACAATAGTGCAATTCAGAAACTCTTTAGCGATGTGGAATTGGAAATGCGTTAATTCACCAAAGTGCGGTTTGTCGACCGCACTTTTTTGCTTAACGAATATGAAAATAGGCTAAAGCGTTGGCTTTGACTTCAATCCGTGCCGCTTGCAATAGATAATCAATCGGAATTTGTTCTTTATATACAAAACGTTGGCAAACCGAGATAAACTCCGCCTCAAGATGTTGGGTGTAAATAGCAAAATCCGTGCCCTTGGCATTTACGCCTGCCATCGCGCGCCCAAGCAGTTTGCCGTAAATATGAATGTTGCCATCCGCCGCAATTTCTGCGCCTTGTGCCACATCGCCATGAATAATTAAATCGCTGTTTTTAGCATAAATCGTTTGCCCGCTTGCCACCGAGTGCGCAATGATTTTGGGTTTCACATAGCGGAATTGCGGCATAATATCATCCAAACTGGTGCTTTTGCCTAATGCGGGCAAGTTATAGCTTAATACCAATTCTTTTTCCAAATTATTCTGCCAATTACTCACCCCGATCAGATTAATGCCGGCTTCGGTCAGTAATTGCTGGAGTTTCAGCAAATCGATTTTTGATAAAAATTCATTAAATTGCAGGATAACGGGGACATTCTGGAAAAATAACGGGGATTTTTTGACTTTATTCGTCAGCGCTTTTTTTATTGCGACCAAGCTGGAGCTGTTGATGGTAATCAGAATAGAAGAAAATTGCCCGGTGTGTAATTCGATAATATCTTTTGCCATGTGCACTTTGTCATTTTATGTGAATTTAATATTCTGATAATAGTATAAATTTCGTATAATGTCTCATTTAAATTCACGGGGAACAGCCAATATGTTATCTGCCATTTATAAAAGCCGGCGCCACGCGGGCATGTATTTGTACATTGCCAAGCGCGGGGATTTTTCCGCAGTGCCGCCGGCGTTATTACAACGCTTCGGGCAAGAGGAATTATTGATGTTATTTAATCTAAACGGTGAAAAACCGTTGGCATTGGCGGACAAGCAAACGGTATCACGGCAAATTCAAAAACAGGGGTTTTATTTGCAAATGCCACGGCAGGAAGAAAATTTGTTAGAACAATTTAAGTTACAAAATAGGAAAGCAGATGTTTAAAAAAATACTTCCCCTCGGTTGTTTGGCACTTTTGTTGAGTGCCTGTAGTTCAAGCGGCAGTTATAATGGACAACCGTATAGCAAACCGCGCAGCGTGAATAATTTTCAGGATTACGTCAACTATCTGGAGCAAAGAGCGGTAGCGGAAGGGGTGAGTCCGCGCACGATTGCACAGAAAGGGCAAGGCGTGAATTATATTGCCAAAGCGGTCGAACTGGATAATAGCCAAGCGGAACGGGCACAGCGCAATCGTGATACCCCGGCAGCCCCCAATCCGAACGGCGTGACCAATTATCTCAATCGGGTACTGACCCAGCAAAAAGTCGATATTGCCGCCAAGCGCTATTGGGAACAATTGCCGGCGTTAAATCAGGCGAGCAAGGAATACGGAGTGCCGAATAATTACATTATGGCGCTATGGGGCATGGAAAGTAGCTTCGGTTATTATCAAGGCAATTATGACGTATTATCCGTGTTGGCAACCTTGGCATTTGACGGACGGCGCGAAAAGCTATTCAGCCAAGAATACATCAATGCGCTGAAAATTTTGCAACAAGATGTGATTAGCCGTGAGCGGATGAAAGGCTCTTGGGCGGGCGCAATGGGGCAGTCGCAATTTATGCCGACCTCGTTTTTGCGTTATGCCGTGGATGCTGACGGTGACGGCAGCAAAGATATTTGGAAGAACCAGTACGATGTGTTTGCTTCGATTGCCAATTATTTATCCACCGTCGGCTGGAATAAAAACTTGCCATGGGGCGTTGAAGTGCAATTGGATGAACCGATGTCACTGGATGTTGCCGGTGTCGAGAACAATAAAAAACGCCGGTTATCCACTTGGCAGGCAATGGGGGTGCGTCTGAAAAATTACAGCACCGCCGATATGCAACGCTGGCAGCAGTTGTCAAATACGGATTTATGGCTGGTGCGCCCGAATAAAGAGGTCGGCAGAGCATTCTTGGTCACGAATAACTACCGCACTTTACTTAATTGGAATAACTCCAATTATTTTGCGATCAGTATCGGCATGTTTGCCGATCGCATTGCCCGGCAGGTGGGGCAATAAAAAACTTCAATCTTTTGGAGTAATGTGTTAAAAATAGACAAATTCGGGCAAAGGAGGTTGTAATGTATCAGCACCAAGATATTAAAGGCAGTACCTTGGATTTACCGGTGAGTAAAGTGGTTTGCGTCGGACGCAATTATATTGGGCATATCAAGGAGATGAATAATCCCGTGATAGAAGAACCCTTGCTTTTTTTGAAGCCGAGTACCGCACTTTGTTCTCTAAGTCGCCCGATTTTGATTCCGAAAAAATGGGGGCGGGTCGACCATGAATTGGAAATTGCCGTTCTAATTGGATCGATCTTAACCGATGCCTCGCCGGGACAGGTGAAAAGTGCGGTGGTCGGTTTCGCCGTTGCGCTCGATCTCACGTTGCGCGATATGCAACAGGAATGCAAACAAAAAGGCTGGCCGTGGGCGAAAGCCAAAGGCTTTGATAATTCCTGTCCGATCTCACATTTTGTCCCCGTCGCGCAAGTTCCGGATTGGGATAAAATCCGTTTCAGCTTAAGTGTGAATGGGGAAATCCGCCAAAAAGGCAAATCATCGCAGATGATGCATTCCATTCCGCAACTAATCAGTTACGCCAGCCGTTTTTTCACCTTACAGAAAGGTGATATTGTGCTGACCGGCACCCCGCAGGGAGTTGGCGAGTTGAAAGAAGGCGATCGGTTGGAATTGAAATTAGAAGAATATCAGATTAATACCGTCGTGATTTAAACGGTTAAAATTCAATTTCCAAATCACTTTCCACCTTGCAGCAACACAACAGAATCTCATTGGCGGATAAAAACGCCAATGGCGTTTCCGCATAACTCACTTTGCCACGGAGCAACTTCACGCGACACGAGCCGCAATAGCCGGAACGGCATTGGTATTCATGCGTAATACCGCACTTTTCCAAGCTTTCTAACAGCGAAGTGCGGTTATCGTGTTGGATGGTACGTTGTTGTCGGGGGAGCGTGATTTGGTATATTTTCATACGATATGGGAAAGAAAAAGCGGATAAAATCCGCCTTTTTTATCTTAATCTAATCAACGATTACAAGTTAAAATCGCCAAAATCATCGGCGTCAATTTTAGAGTCGATCTGTCCGACCAGATACGAGCTGACTTCCACCTCTTGCGGCGCAACCTGCACGTTGTCGGAAACTAGCCACGCATTGATCCACGGAATCGGATTCGAGCGTGCTTGGAACGGCAACGGCAAGCCGACCGCCTGCATACGGATATTGGTGATATATTCCACATATTGGCACAGAATATCTTTGTTCAAGCCGATCATTGAGCCGTCTTTGAATAGATAATCCGCCCACTCTTTTTCTTGTTCCGCCGCCGCGACGAACAGATCGTAGGCTTCTTGTTTGCATTCTTCGACAATTTCGCCCATTTCCGGATCGTCTTGCCCTGACGCCATAATATTTAAAATATGTTGCGTACCGGTTAAGTGCAAGGCTTCATCGCGCGCGATAAATTTGATGATTTTGGCGTTGCCTTCCATCAAATTACGCTCGGCAAAAGCAAACGAACAAGCGAACGAAACGTAGAAACGAATCGCTTCCAACGCATTGACGCTCATCAAGCACAGATAAAGTTGTTTTTTCAAACTGCGCAGAGACACGTTACATTCTTTGCCGTCTACGGTATAAGTGCCTTCGCCGTACAGGGTGTAAAGCTGGGTGTCGCGGATAAAATCATCATAATAAATCGAAATATCCTTGGCGCGTTTGATGATTTCTTCGTTGGTCACGATGTCATCAAACACCACCGACGGATCATTCACGATATTACGGATAATATGGGTGTAAGAACGCGAGTGAATGGTTTCCGAGAATGTCCAAGTTTCAATCCAGGTTTCCAATTCCGGAATCGACACCACCGGCAGCAGCGCCACGTTCGGGCTGCGTCCTTGAATCGAATCCAGCAAGGTTTGATATTTTAAGTTGCTGATAAAAATATGTTTTTCATGTTCCGGCAACGCCTGATAATCGATACGGTCTTGCGAGACGTCGATCTCTTCGGGACGCCAGAAAAACGACAGTTGTTTTTCGATCAGTTTTTCAAAGGTTTCGTATTTTTGCTGATCGTAACGTGCCACGTTGACGTTCTGCCCGAAAAACATCGGTTCTAATAGTTGGTTGTTTTTTGTTTGTGAAAACGTGGTATATGCCATAGTTTACCTCAAATTGAATTAAATTTTACACGCGCCGCCGGAGCAACCGTCATCAATATCCTCCTGATTATCGTCCGCACCGTCGCGGGTGTTTTGATAATACAGGGTTTTTAAACCATATTTATATGCCGTCAATAAATCGCCCAACAAACGTTTCATCGGCACTTTTCCGTCTTCAAAGCGCTGCGGATCGTAGTTGGTATTGGCGGAAATTGCCTGATCGACAAATTTCTGCATAATCCCGACTAACTGTAAGTAACCGTCATTGCTTGGAATATCCCACAATAGCTCATAATTTTCGCTTAAATTTTCATAATCCGGCACCACTTGGCGCAAAATGCCGTCTTTGGACGCCTTGATACTGACGTGTCCGCGCGGCGGTTCAATGCCGTTGGTGGCATTGGAAATCTGCGATGAGGTTTCCGACGGCATTAGTGCGGTCAGGGTAGAGTTGCGCAAGCCATGCTCTTTGATTTCTTGACGCAAGCTTTCCCAATCGTAATGCAGCGGTTCTTGAGTGAGGTTGTCGATCTCTTTTTTATAGGTATCAATCGGTAAAATGCCTTGGGCGTAAGTGGTTTCGCTGAAGAAGTTACACGGTCCCAACTCTTTCGCCAATTTATTCGAGGCTTTCAATAAATAGTATTGAATCGCTTCAAAAGTGCGGTGGGTGAGGTCATTGGCACTGCCGTCGGAATAACGCACGCCGTTTTTCGCCAAATAATAGGCATAGTTAATCACGCCGACGCCCAACGAACGGCGCCCCATCGAACCGATTTCCGCGGCTTTAATCGGGTAGTCTTGGTAATCCAACAGCGCATCCAACGCGCGCACCGCAAGCTCGGCCAGATCTTCCAGTTCGTCCAGGTTCTCAATGCTGCCCAAGTTAAAGGCAGACAGGGTACAGAGTGCGATTTCACCTTTTTCATCATGGAAATGTTCCAGCGGTTTGGTTGGCAAGGCAATTTCCAAACAGAGGTTAGATTGGCGCACCGGTGCAACGGCCGGATCAAACGGCGAATGGGTGTTGCAGTGATCGACGTTTTGAATATAAATCCGTCCGGTCGAGGCGCGCTCCTGCATGAGTAGCGAGAATAATTCGCTGGCTTTGACCGTGCGTTTGCGAATGCTGTCGTCCGCTTCGTATTTTTCATATAACACATCAAAACGTTCTTGATCGGCGAAAAACGCTTCATACAAGCCCGGCACGTCAGACGGGCTGAACAGGGTAATATTGCCGTTTTTAATCAAACGCTGATACATCAGTTTGTTGAGCTGCACGCCGTAGTCCATATGGCGCACGCGGTTGTCTTCTACGCCGCGGTTATTTTTTAATACCAACAGGCTTTCGACTTCCAAATGCCAGAACGGATAATAGACCGTTGCCGCGCCGCCGCGTACGCCGCCTTGCGAGCAAGATTTGACCGCAGTCTGGAAATGTTTGTAGAACGGGATACAACCGGTGTGGAACGCTTCCCCGCCACGAATCGGGCTGCCGAGCGCACGGATTGCACCGGCGTTGATCCCGATACCGGCACGTTGCGACACATATTTAACGATCGAGGCCGCGGTGGCATTGATCGAATCCAAGCTGTCACCGCACTCAATCAATACACAAGAGCTGAATTGACGGGTCGGAGTACGCACGCCGGACATAATCGGCGTCGGCAGGGAAATTTTGAAAGTTGAAGTCGCGTCGTAGAAACGGCGTACAAAATCCAAACGGGTTTCCTGCGGATATTGGCTGAATAAACAAGCGGCAACTAATAAATACAAGAACTGCGCCGATTCATAAATTTCACCGGTAACACGGTTTTGCACCAGGTATTTGCCTTCCAGTTGCTTCATCGCCGCATAGGAGAAATTCATATCGCGCCAATGGTCGAGGAAACCGTCCATTTCATCCCACTCTTCGCGGCTGTAATCGGTCAGCAAGGCTTCATCGTATTTGCCCATACGCACCAATTTTTTCACGTGATCGTACAAGCGCGGCGGGTCAAAGTGGCCGTAGGCTTTTTTGCGCAAATGAAACACCGATAAACGCGCGGCCAGATATTGATAATCAGGGGCGTCTTTGGTGATTAAATCGGCGGCTGCCTTGATAATGGTTTCATGGATATCGGAGGTGCGAATACCTTCGTAAAATTGGATATGTGAACGCAATTCCACTTGCGAGACCGATACATTTTCCAAGCCTTCGGCTGCCCATGTAATAACGCGGTGAATTTTATCTAAATCAATCGGTTCCAAGCGTCCGTCACGCTTAGTCACCATCAAGGCTTTATTCATTTGCTTACCTGTTTGTTATCAATTTGGTTGATACGTCGATGATGTTTATTTGAACACTAGATGTAGTATTCCATATAAGACGTGCTACAAGATAATGTGCTTAATCGGAAAGATCAAGTATAAAATTTGTAGTAAAACCGATCAAAAAAGATTGACAGCACGCAACATCAAGCCGGCTTTGCGTTGAGCGGATCGGGCAAATTCGAGCGAAAAATATTTATTGTCAATTTTGTGAAAAGGCGCACAGAAAATGCACTCGGAAAAAGAGAAGTGCGGTCGCTTAACCGCACTTGAAATCGCTTTATTCCAACACCAGCAACGGATCGCCGAGTTTGATTATCCCGCTGTTGAGCGGCACTAAATTGGTGCCGAACACGGGTTGCCCGTCGGCATCGGCGAAATATTTTTTCAGGGTGCGGAACGGTTCGGCTTTCGGTTGCAGTTCGGCGGTTTGCGGATTGCGGGTGGTCAACATACAGCGGATACAGGGTTTGGCATTGATAAACCGCACTTCGCCGATCTGAATGTGTTGCCACTGATTTTCACTGAACGCCGGTGCATTGTCGATCACCAGATTGGCACGGAATTGCGCCATGTTCACATCCACAGGGCAGTGTTGCCGTACGGCGGCGAGGGATTGCAGATTGGTCAGTAATAACGGATAACCGTCGGCGAACGACAGCGCTTGCTCGGGATAACGTTTAATCCGCCGCTGCGAAGCAAAGCCGGTCCAACGTAGCTGCACTGTTCTTTGTAATTTTTCACTAAACCAGTGATTGATGTGTTCAGCTGCAAGCAGAGACTCAAAATGGTTGCCCCAGACTTCGCAGCTGTTTTGCCGTTGGAAATCGGTATAGCGCACTTCAATCGAGCTGCCGTCCGAATGCCGCACCCATAAGCCTTGTGCGGTTGGAAGTGCGGTCAAGGCAAATAAAGCGCCGTCTTTGCGTGCGGTGATGAATTTGCCATCGGGCTCGGTCAACATAAAAGTGCGGTCAAATTCTAAGCCGGAGGGTTGAACCAACGCATTAGACACGCTTGTCGGCCGGGTGGATTTGATCGGGTAGAGGTTGATTTGTGTTACGTTGGTAATCACAGTCATCGGCTTTCCTTAAGCGTTTAAATAACGTCGTTTTAAATTTGGTATTTACTTTTATCACCGATATCGAAATGCAACGGCATGCGCCATTTTTGTACGCTTAAAATTAACAATAATAATGTGGCGATAGCGGAGAGAATTTGGCTGACAAGCATGGCGTGCACCACTAAACTCAACCATAAAAAGGCGAAAAAGAGCGGTTGTAAATTCAAACCGAACACGCGAAAGCAGAAATACTCTTTAAAACAGAGCCCGCCGAGAGTAAAAAACGCCGCACCCAGCCCAAGCCATTGCCAATCCAGCACAAAACAGATTGCCGCGACCCAAGTGGCAAATTGCAGCAGTAAGCGGAAATGTTTCAGATAAATATGTAAGGAAGACGCACATAACACCGCCGCCAACAGTACGCCTTTTGCCGCCCAATCGAAAGAATAAGGCAACAACGCCACCGACGGCACGGCAAGCACAAAACCGCAGCGATACAGGATCACAGTCAGATAATCCCAAAAATCCATTGGCGATTGAATATGCGGATCAGCCATAAAAACCTCATGTAAAAAATCAACGGGATTTCATTCTAGGTGGTGCGCAAAAGAAAGCAAGCGTTTAAAACAAAAAAATCCCGATAAAAATCGGGATTTTCAGTGTATTTGAGAGGTCAAACCGCACTTACGGAATCAACAAGTAGAAGTTGTTATTGCCACGGGTGATATTCAGAGCGACGGCAGACGGTTTGTTATCCAAAATTTTGCGTAATTCGCCGATATTGCTGACCGCTTGGCGGTTGACGCCAACAATCACATCGCCAGGTTGCAAGCCCAGTCGCTCGGCAGGGGATTTCTCCGCCACTTTCACGATTTCAACCCCTTTGCGTCCGTCTTTATCGTAGTTGCCCAACTCGGCGCCGCTTAAGCCCGGAATCAAACTGTTGGCACTGGTTTGCGCCTGTTCGTCCGATTGCAATACCACATCGGTTTTAGCGCTTTTGCCTTCGCGCAGATAAGTCAAACTTACGTTTTTACCGGCACCGGTGGTGGCGATTTTGGCACGCAATTCCGCGAAACTGTTAATCCGTTGTCCGTTGATTTCGGTAATCACGTCACCGGCTTTCAAGCCGGCTTTATCGGCGGCGGAATTCGGCAATACTTCGCTCACGAACGCCCCTTTTTGCGAATCAATGCCAAAGGCTTTCGCCAGATCCGCACTCAGCTCACCGCCTTTAATGCCTAAAATACCGCGGCGTACTTCGCCGAATTCGACGATTTGCTTGACCAGGCTGTTCGCCATATTGCTTGGAATCGCAAAGGCAATGCCGACGTTGCCGCCGCTTGGGGCGATAATCGCGGTATTAATCCCGATTAATTCACCGCGCAGATTAACTAACGCGCCGCCGGAGTTACCACGGTTCACCGCTGCGTCGGTCTGGATATAGTTTTCGTAACTGCCGCCATCCATGCCCATTGAGCGCCCTAATGCCGAAACAATGCCGGAGGTGACGGTCTGCCCTAAGCCGAACGGGTTGCCGATTGCCACGCTGTAATCGCCGACCCGGATTTTGTCCGAATCCGCCAACTTAATCGCAGATAGGTTTTTCGGTTCTTCGATTTGCAGCAAGGCGACATCGGATTGGCTGTCGGCACCGAGTAATTTGGCTTTCAGCTCGCGTCCGTCGTGCAAGGTCAGGGTAATATTGTCTGCTTTATCAATCACATGGTTGTTGGTCAACACATAACCTTTTTCCGCATCAATAATCACGCCGGAACCCAAGCCTTTGAATTCACGCGGGGCGGTATCGCCAAACTCACGCCCAAAGAAGAAACGGAATTCTTCCGGAATCAGGGAGTCTTGCTGCTGTTGTTTGCCGGATACATTGACGGTAACCACGCTTGGCAGCACTTTTTCCAACATCGGCGCCAAGCTTGGCATTTGTTGGGTATACGCCGGTATTTGCGATACGGTTTCCGCCAGACTGGTGACGCTGTTTTCCGTGTTTGCCACTGCCGGCAGGTTGAATAAACTGAGTCCGAGTACAACAGAGGATAGAATCAATTTGCTTTTTTTCATCTTAATCAATCTCTATAAATAAAAAAGTGTGTTAAACGCAAACGGTGAGATCTGCACCGTGCGCATTAATCGTTAAGCCTAACGTTTACATCAGACAGTTGCTTTGCCAAAATGTTCCCTAAAATAAATGGTGTTTTTTGCTGCTTATTCAAGCAACTCTTTTAAATTTTTCTTCATCAAGTGCATTTGCGAGGCATAAAGCTCTTTGTTTTCCGCTTCGTCAATCATATACATAATGGTTTCCGACAGGGTCATACGCATTTTGCGCGAATGTTTCGACAGGCGCGACCACACCGCATAGTCCAAATCAATCGATTTTTTCTTGGTCGAGCGTTTTTCGGCATTGAAAAAGCGTTTACGCCGCGCACGGATCGCTTGATCGAGCTTCACCACCAATTCTGTTGCCAAATGCTGTTGAACCCATGCCTCAATCAATAGCGGGTAGTTTTGCAACTGCAATAATTCGTTTTCTTTTTCGTCTTGCAGGCTTTTTTCCTGATAACGGGTGATGTTTTCGGCATTACGGATTTTTTTGATCAAATATAACCATTTCCAATTGGCTTCTTGATTTTCCAGTTTTTGATATTTCATTCCTGTCACCCTTTTACTGATATGTCTGCTGTAAACGTTACATTGTCACGTTTACAGTGTACGCTTTTTTTCAAGCAATGTGAATCACTAACGTATATAATGAACCGTGCTAAAGAATAAAATAGAAAAAGAGAGCGGAACGTGAAATTAAACGGCTTGAAGTGGCGGCAATTGACGCCGCAACTGGATTTAAGCGATTTTAAAAAACAACCGGCTGCGCCGATTGCGTTGCAGGAAAAAGCGCGCAATGCGTTGGATATGTTGTTGGCGGCAGACAGTGGCGCAATTCTGGTATTAAAAGCCGATGAACAGGCGGATTATGCCGACATGCTGGAAAGCTATCTGTGCAGTGGCTTGCCGCAACAGTTGCCGTTAAGCGGTGCAAATTATCAGATTGAACAGGCGGATTCGTTTTCCTTCCCAACGGTTGAAGTGCGGTCGGCAACCGCACTCGAGGATAATTTCGCCGCTAAAAGTGCGGTCGAGTATGCACTGTATTATGATGTGGCGCGTTTGTTCGGGCAGATTTTACAACACCCAAGTTCACATGATCTGAAGTTACAAGCCGGTTTGGTTCATCAGGTGTGTAACGGCATTTTGATTTTGGCGGTGAGCCCGCTGTTGCGGCAGCCTGAAATTTGGTCACGCCTGAAACAGATTCTCTTGAGCGGCTGGTTTGAATGGCAAACTACCAATCCGCGCAAACCGCTGCCTTGTCCGATACCGGGCTATCGTTTGCCGTTAAAATTGGTTTTAATCGGCGATCGTGAAACCTTAGCCGACTTTTCACTGTTGGAGCCGAATTTGTACGATTTCGCCCAATATGCGGAGATCGAAAATTACTTTTTAACCGATAGCAAGGCGCAGCAACAGGCTTGGGTCAATAATCTGTTGCATTATGCCGAACAGCTTAATTTGCCAACATTGAGCCAAGGCGCGCTGACCGCACTTTATCAACAAGCGACACGCGAGAGTGAGGACGGTTTACGTCAGACAATTAATCCGTTACAGCTGAAAAAATGGCTGGCTGCGATTAGTAAAAGTGCGGTTCACGTCGGCAAGGCACAAATTGAAGCCGATGATGTGCAACGCTACTTTGACAGCCTCACTTATCAACAGGGCAGTTTGCAGGAATACAGTTATAGCGATATTTTGCGCGAGCAGATCTATATTTGTACTGACGGCAAAGAGATCGGCGAAATCAACGGCTTGTCGGTAATCGAATATGCCGGTACGCCGGTGATGTATGGCGAGCCGAGCCGAATCACCTGTACCGTGCAATTTGGTGACGGCGAGATTACCGATGTAGAACGTAAAAGCGAGCTGGCGGGCAATATTCACGGCAAAGGTACGCTGTTGGCGCAATATTGCCTCAGTAATTTGTTGGATCTACCGGCACAACTGCCGTTTGCCGCCTCGATTGCGTTCGAGCAGTCTTATGCCGACATTGACGGTGACAGCGCCTCGTTGGCGCAATTTTGCGTGTTGGTCAGTGCCTTGGCGAATGTTGAAATTGATCTCGGCATTGCCGTAACCGGTTCAATCGATCAGGGCGGTTTGGTGCATTCGGTCGGCGGAGTGAATGTCAAAATCGAAGGGTTTTATGCCATTTGCCAAGCCAGAGGGCTGACCGGCAAGCAGGGCGTGATTATTCCTGCGGTTTGCGTCGAAAATCTGAGTTTGCACACGGACGTGGTGGACGCGGTAAAAAACGGGCAGTTCCATATTTGGGCGGTAGAGAATGTCGAACAGGCATTAATTTTATTAACCGGAAAACGCTTGTTATCTGAAAACAGAGGAGATGAACAGCAAGAGAATCTGGCAGACATGATTTCAAGACGGATTGAAAACAAGGTTGAAACCTTGGTGGCACACCCGCTTAGTAAATTACTGGGCTGGTTAAAAGCAATAAAGAAATAGTTTAGTTGCAAAAAGGAAAAATATTCAGCTTACAACTGTTAGCTATTTTCATCAGGAATAAACTTTGTTAGAATCTTTGCGATTTTGACAATTTGGCAAATAAGCCGTGGAGATAAATAAAACATGACTACTGTTCCTAATAAAAAATCCGCTTATACCTATGATGATCTGTTGGCTTCCGGTCGCGGCGAGCTGTTCGGACCGACCGGACCGCAGCTGCCTGCGCCGACTATGCTAATGATGGATCGGATCAATCTGATGACCGAAGACGGTGGGAATTTTGATAAAGGTTATATTGAAGCCGAACTGGATATTAAACCGGAATTACCGTTTTTCGGCTGCCACTTTATCGGTGATCCGGTGATGCCGGGTTGTTTAGGCTTGGATGCGATGTGGCAACTGGTCGGTTTCTTCTTAGGCTGGATTGGCGGCGAAGGCAAAGGGCGTGCGCTGGGTGTGGGCGAAGTGAAATTTACCGGGCAAATTCTGCCGACGGCGAAAAAAGTCACTTATCGTTTGCATATGAAACGGGTGATTAACCGTAAACTGGTGATGGGCGTTGCCGACGGCGAAGTGGAAGTGGACGGGCGTGTGATTTATACCGCCACTGATTTGAAAGTCGGCTTATTCCAAGATACCGCTGCGTTTTAATCCCCAGCGTTAACGGGCTTACACTCGAACCGCACTTTTAAAAGTGCGGTTTTGCTTTCTTTATGCGTTAGTTATTCTTATAATTCGCCAAACAGTCGCCATAAGAGGGCTTAATATGCAAAAAATGACGTCTTTATTACTTGCCGTCGCGGCGTTAGGGCTCAACGCCTGTAGCAGCAAACCGCCAATGCAAACCGGATCTGTCTATCCGAATCCGCACTTGATTCCACCGACAACGCCGGTACCGTCACCGCCGGAGCAAGAGGTGCGTAATGCCAGCGATAATCGCGAAAAAGTGGACTATAACCGCCAGACGATTTATGTGCGCCCTGTGGTTTCGGTCGGTTATGGTTATCACCGCGATTGGCATTCACACCGGGGACACTATTTCGGAGCGGGATATGCTCCTTATTATTGGTAAGCAAAAGCGCAATAAGCAGGTGCTTTTTAGCGGCTGATGTATTATCATTAGCCGCATTGCAAATAACCGTTATCGTTATGACTATCCATACGTTTTTTAGCCGATTTTTTAACTTTACTCGCTTCCTGGTGCCGTTTTATCCGCCGAAGGCTTTTGAGTGTGCTAAAAAATCAGCGTGAAATTCAAAAAAGCCTCTAGTTGATAGAGGCTTTTTTATCAATTCGTTACCTGAAAATCTCTAACAGGAGAGAGAAATGCAACAGTTACAACAAATTACCACACAAGCGTTGCAAGCGATTGCGCAAGCAAACGATGTGGCGACGCTCGAAACCGTGCGGGTGGAATATTTTGGTAAAAAAGGACATTTTACCGGATTAATGCAAGGACTGCGTGATGTACCGGCAGAAGAGCGTCCGGCGGTCGGGCAGCAAATTAATGACGCCAAACAACAAGCGCAGACCGCACTTAATGCCAAGAAAACCGAATTGGAAAGCGCCAAATTAAACGAGCAGTTGGCGAAAGAAAAAATTGATGTCAGTTTGCCGGGGCGTAAAGTGGACAATGGCGGCTTGCACCCGGTCACTATCACCATCAATCGTGTAACCAAGTTCTTTTCGGAATTGGGCTTCAGTGTTGAAAACGGTCCCGAAATCGAAACCGACTACTATAATTTCGACGCGTTGAATATTCCGGCACATCACCCGGCGCGCGCAGACCATGATACATTCTGGTTTGATGTCAACCGCCTATTGCGCACCCAAACCTCGGGCGTACAAATCCGCACCATGGAAAACCAACAACCGCCGATTCGGATTATGGCGCCGGGGCGTGTATATCGTAACGACTACGATCAAACCCATACGCCGATGTTCCACCAAATCGAATTGCTGTTTGTCGATAAAAAAGCCAACTTTACCGAATTGAAAGGCTTGCTGCATGATTTCTTGCGCAATTTCTTCGAAGAAGATCTGCAAGTGCGGTTCAGACCATCGTATTTCCCCTTCACCGAACCGTCGGCGGAAGTGGATGTGATGGGCAAAAACGGTAAATGGCTGGAAGTGTTGGGCTGCGGTATGGTGCATCCGAACGTATTGCGTAATGTCGGCATTGATCCGAACGAATATTCGGGTTTTGCGGTCGGAATGGGGGTGGAACGCCTGACTATGTTGCGTTACAACGTCACGGACTTGCGTGCTTTCTTTGAGAATGACCTGCGCTTTTTGAAACAATTTAAGACCTTATAATACGGTGGAGAGATAAGAATGAAATTTAATCAAGCATGGCTGCGTGAATGGGTTAATCCGGCGATCACCACCGAACAATTAAGCGAACAAATCACCATGTTAGGGCTGGAAGTGGACGGCATTGAAGCGGTTGCCGGGGAATTTGACGGCGTCGTGGTCGGCGAAGTGATTGAGTGCGCGCAGCACCCGAATGCGGATAAATTACGTGTCACCAAAGTCAATGTCGGCGGCGAACAATTATTGGATATCGTTTGCGGTGCGCCAAATTGCCGGCAAGGGCTGAAAGTGGCGTGTGCCACCGTCGGGGCAACCTTGCCCGGTGATTTCAAAATCAAAAAAGCCAAATTGCGCGGCGAACCTTCAGAAGGTATGCTGTGTTCATTCAGCGAATTAGGTATCAATGTTGAAGCGGACGGCATTATTGAATTACCGTCCGACGCGCCAATCGGTATGGATATTCGCGACTATTTAAAACTGAACGATCAGATTATTGAAATCAGCTTAACCCCAAACCGTGCCGACTGCCTAAGCATTCGCGGCGTAGCGCGTGAAGTGGCGGTGATCAATCAAACCGATGTGATTGAACCGACAATCAATCCAGCCGCTGTGAGTATTACTGATAAAGTCGCGATTAATTTACAAGCGCCGGAAGCTTGCCCGCGTTATTTATTGCGGGTGGTGAAGAATGTGAATATCAATGCCGCGTCACCGCTATGGTTGCAAGAAAAACTGCGCCGTTGCGGCATTCGTTCTATCGATCCGATTGTCGATGTGACCAACTATATTCTGCTGGAATTGGGGCAGCCGATGCATGCCTTTGATGCGGCAAAAGTGACGCAACCGATTGATGTGCGTATGGCGAAAGCGGGTGAAGAACTGGTATTGTTAGACGGTAGCACGGCAAAACTGAAAGATAATACCTTAGTGATTGCCGATCAGAATGGTCCGCTTGCCATGGCGGGCATTTTCGGCGGTGAAAAGAGCGGTGTCAACAGCGAAACCACCGATGTGATTTTAGAAGCGGCATTCTTTGCGCCGTTGGCGATTGTCGGACGGGCACGCCAATACGGTCTGCACACGGATTCATCACATCGTTTTGAGCGCGGGGTGGATTTCGAGTTACAACGTCACGCAATGGAGCGCGCAACCGCACTTTTGATTGAGATTTGCGGGGGGAACGCCGGGGAAATTTGCGAAGTGGCAAGCGCAGCGCACTTACCGCAAATTCAAGCCGTCAGCTTACGCCGCAGCAAACTGGATTCACTGTTAGGACACCATATCGCCGATGAAACGGTCACTGATATTCTAACCCGTTTAGGGTTCGCGGTCGTGTTTGCCGATGATGTTTGGACAGTAACCCCGACCAGCTGGCGTTTTGATATTGAAATCGAAGAAGACTTGATTGAAGAAGTGGCACGGATTTACGGCTATAACAGCATTCCGAATAATGCCCCGTTGGCACATCTGAATATGCGCGCACATCAAGAAGCCGATGTCGAACTGGTACGGATTAAAACCGCACTTGTTGATCGCGACTATCAAGAGGCGATTACTTATAGCTTCGTTGATCCGAAAATTCAGCGTTTATTGCATCCGGAGCAGGAGGCCTTGCTGCTGCCGAATCCGATTTCAGCGGAAATGTCGGCAATGCGTGTGTCATTACTGCCAGGATTGTTGAATGCCTTGATTTATAATCAAAACCGCCAACAAACCCGAATCCGTCTGTTCGAAACCGGGCTCAGATTCTTACCGGACAGCAATGCGGAAGCCGGCGTGAGGCAGGAGTTTGTGCTGAGTGCGGTCATTTGCGGCACGCGAAAAAGCGAAACTTGGGCGGAAAAAAGCGAAGTTATTGACTTTTTTGATCTAAAAGGTGATCTGGACGGCATTTTAGGACTAACAAATGCTGGTAATAAAGTTGATTTTGTTGCAAAATCATATACAGCATTACATCCGGGACAATCTGCGGCAATCATGCTGGATGGGCAAGAAGTTGGCTTCATCGGTACGATTCATCCGCAAATTGCACAGAAGCTGGGATTAAACGGAAAAACGGTTGCGTTTGAAATCCGCTGGGACGCCATTTCTACACGCCCGGCAGTACAAGCCAAAGCCATTTCCCGTTTTCCGGCAAATCGTCGTGACATTGCAGTCGTGGTTACAAATGATGTTGTGGCAGCGGATATAATTGGAACCTGTCGTGAGGTTGCCGGCGATATGTTGACTCAAGTGAACTTGTTCGATGTGTATCAAGGGAACGGGGTCGCAGAAGGTTGTAAAAGCTTGGCAATCAGTTTAACACTACAGGATAATCAGAAGACGCTTGAAGAAGAAGATATTACGGCAGTAATATCAAATGTGGTATCTGAATTAAAGCGGCGTTTCAATGCTTACTTGAGAGATTAGAATATGACCCTTACGAAAGTAGAAATTGCAGACAGTCTCATTCAGAAATTTGATCTGACTAAGCGTGAAGCAAAAGATTTGGTTGAAAGTTTTTTCGAGGAAATTCGTGTTGCTTTAGAAAGCGGAGAAGATGTCAAATTATCCGGTTTCGGCAATTTCCAACTGCGTGATAAAAAATCTCGACCTGGTCGTAATCCAAAAACTGGTGAGAGCGTAGCGGTTTCCGCCCGCCGGGTGGTGGTGTTCAAGCCGGGACAAAAGCTGCGCGCACGTGTCGGACAAAATGTCAAACATAAATAACAGAGGATAGTTTCCGTGTTGTATGCCGCAAGGAATCCGACGCGGAGCAAGGCAAGACGATTGATAACAGGCTGATTTTTAATGATGAACAATAAATTGTTCGGTTTGAAACCGACGATAGGGGTGTTTTTCTGTTCAATGCTATTGTTGTTGACCGGTTGTTCCTCATCACCGTCTTCCGGTTATCGTAGCCGCTTGCCGGATCCGATTTATACGATGGCGCAATTGAGCGAGCAACAACATCAATGGGACAGAACCCCGTATGTGTTGGGCGGCAATAGCCGCAGAGGTGTGGATTGTTCCGGTTTCGTAATGCGCACCTTTGCCGATCGTTTTGACATTTCACTGCCGAGAACAACTGCGGCGCAAGCAAAGTTCGGGGTTTATATCGATCGGAAAGAAGTGCAAACCGGTGATTTGGTGTTCTTCAAAACCGGACGCGGACCAAACGGCTATCATGTCGGTATTTATGTGAAAGACGGTCGGTTTTTACATGCTTCGACTAAAGGCGGCGTGATTTATTCTTCACTAGATTCGCCTTATTGGAAAAAAACCTATTGGCAAGCCCGACGCATATAAGTTTATCAATAACACATTATTTTGAAATTAATTGAGATGGAGGTGAAGAGTGAGCGATTTTAGTTATGCAATGTTGACCGTGGTTTTTTCATTGGCAATGATTGTTTACTTGGCGACACTGATTTTTTAATCAAAATCGTCAGATAAAACGCCATATTTTCAATGAAATATGGCGTTTTGTTTTTTGCTTTATTCGCTTTTATTGCGGAGAGTAATCGGTTTTTGGGTTTCGGTAAAATGACAGTTATCACTGGAAACCAAACGGGCAATCGCATTCAGATAAGTAATCTCCAACGTTTCGCGACTGGTTGCAATCACGCCCAAATCATTTAAGAATCCATCGTTCACATCGTAAACCCAACCGTGAATGGAAAGCTTTTTACCGCGCTCCCATGCCGCCCTGACAATGGATGAGCAACCCAAGTTATAAACCTGTTCGACCACATTGATTTTGGTCAACATATCCGCCCGTTTTTCTATCGGCAAGGTGCCGAACAGATTGCTGTGTTTGAGCCAAATATCGCGGATATGCAGCAGCCAGTTATCAATCAGACCGTGCGATTTGTTTTCCATTGCCGCTTTAATCCCGCCGCAATTGGTGTGACCGCAAATAATAATGTGTTCAATATCCAATGAATCAATCGCATATTGCACCACGGAGAGGCAATTTAAGTCAGTGTGAATCACCTGATTGGCAACATTGCGGTGTACAAACAGTTCGCCCGGACCTAAATTGGTCAGTTTTTCCGCCGGCACCCGGCTATCGGAGCAGCCGATCCATAAGTATCCCGGTTTTTGGTGTTCTGCCAACTCTTTAAAATAATTCGAATTTTCTTCCTGCATCCGAACCGCCCAACTATGATTATTGGCAATCAGCTGTTCTATTTTTTTCATACGACATCCTTACTGTCTGTTTTTTTGCACTCTGCTATAATACGTTAAAATTTTTTATACTCACATTTTTTTCTTGTTAATTTTGATGTTGGATAGCGTGGTTATCACATGTATGCGTTGGAAATAAAAGGATTGGTGAAATCGTATCCGAACGGTTTCAAAGCCTTGCACGGAATCGATATGATGGTGCAAGAGGGGGATTTTTATGCGTTGTTGGGGCATAACGGCGCAGGTAAATCCACAACTATCGGGATTGTCAGTTCCTTGATCAATAAAAGTGAAGGCAGTGTAAAAGTCTTTGGTTATGATTTGGAAACCCAATTGGTCGAGGCGAAAAAACAGATTGGTATTGTGCCGCAGGAGTTTAACTTTAACCAGTTTGAAAACGTGTTGGACATTCTTGTCAACCAAGCCGGTTATTATGGGGTTGAGCGCAAAGAGGCGCTAATTCGCGCCGAAAAATGGTTGAAAAAACTGGATTTATGGGATAAGCGTGATCAAAAATCAATGCGGCTGTCTGGCGGCATGAAGCGCCGCTTGATGATCGCCCGCGCATTAATGCACAATCCGCGTTTATTGATTCTTGATGAGCCGACTGCCGGGGTGGATATTGAGTTGCGCCGTTCGATGTGGCAATTTTTGCAAGAATTGAATCTACAGGGAACGACGATTATTTTGACCACGCACTATTTGGAAGAGGCGGAATTACTCTGCCGCCATATCGGCATTATTCAGCAAGGTAAATTGGTAATCGACACGTCAATGAAAGCGTTGTTGAGTAAGCTCGAATCGGAAACCTTTGTGCTGGATTTGGCAAAATACAGCAACCTGCCGCAAATTCAGCATTACACCACCCACCTGATCGACACCAACACCTTGGAAGTCGAAGTGCGGCGCGAACAGGGCTTGAATAATCTGTTTCACCAACTCAGCGAACAGGGCATTCAGGTGTTGAGTATGCGTAATAAAACCAACCGTTTGGAAGAGTTATTCGTGCGCATGGCGCTGAATAAACCGCATGAAATAGAACCGCAAGCCGGGCAAGGAGAGTAGTCATGTCGTTATCTTGGATCGCATTTAACACCATTTTACACAAAGAAATTCGTCGGTTTATGCGGATTTGGGTGCAAACCTTGGTGCCGCCGGTGATTACCATGACCTTGTATTTCGTGATTTTCGGGCAACTGATCGGCAACCGAATCGGCGAAATGGGCGGCTACAGTTATATGCAATTTATCGTGCCGGGCTTGATTATGATGTCGGTGATCACCAATTCGTTTACCAACGTCGCCTCCTCGTTTTACAGCACCAAATTTGCGCGCAATGTGGAAGAACTGCTGGTTTCGCCAACCTCAACCCATATTATTATCTGGGGCTACGTTGCCGGCGGTATGACGCGTGGGATTCTGGTCGGCGCCTTGGTGACTACCGTATCGTTGCTGTTTATTCCGTTGGAAATCCATTCTTGGTGGGTCGTGGCGTTGACGTTATTCATGACCAGCGCCACTTTTTCACTCGGCGGATTGATCAATGCGGTGTTTGCCCGTTCGTTTGACGATATCAGCATTATCCCGACTTTTGTGTTAACGCCGTTGACTTATCTCGGCGGCGTATTTTATTCGATCTCGTTACTGCCGGCATTTTGGCAAGGGGTATCCAAACTGAACCCGATTGTGTATATGATCAACGGCTTCCGTTACGGTTTTTTAGGCAGCAGCGATATCGCCTTGTACTACACCTTCTCGGTATTAATCCTGTTTATCACCATACTATATGGCTTTGCCTATTATTTGATTAGCAAGGGTGTCGGTTTAAGAAATTAACCTGACCAAGTGCGGTTTGACTGAAAGTTGACCGCACTTTTTTGTATTACTGATTTATTTTTATAGCAACGGCAGATTGTAGGAAACACTTTTGTTTGTTATCATCAAACAAAAGTGTTCGATATTATCAAACAAAAATTAATTAATACATCAGAGCAAGGGGAGGCGAAATCATGATTTTGAAATCCGAATTGGAAAATGTCATCAACCTACAACAAAAAAAGTTAGGGATACAGCAAAGCTATCCGAGAAAAATGTTGTCTGAATTACGGATTGTTAATGAATTTGCCTTGATCGTTTCAGGTATTCGTCGCTGTGGGAAAAGCACACTATTAGCCCAATTAATGGATAAACAAGATCTTTCATCAATTTTATTTATTAACTTTGATTCTCCGCAATTATTCAATTTTGAATTTAATGACTTTCAGCTACTTGATGAAATTATTCAGGAAAAGCAAGTCAGTACGCTGTTTTTTGATGAAATTCAAGTCATTGCGGATTGGGAAATTTATATTCGGGGAAAACTTGATGAAGGGTATAACGTCGTGATAACCGGCTCAAACGCAGCTTTACTGAGTCGGGAGTTAGGGACGAAATTGACCGGTCGTCACCTCAGTAAAGAGCTATTTCCTTTTTCTTTTGTTGAGTTTTGTGAATATCTTGAAAGAGCAAAAAATGCAGAATCGGTTAGAGAGTATTTAAATCGCGGTGGATTTCCGCAATATCTTCATTTAGATGAAAAAGAAATTTTAGAAATGCTGCTGAATGATATTTTATATCGAGATATTGTTGTTCGTTATTCCATTCGTGATGAAATGCCAATAAAGCGATTGATCTTATTTTTAGCCGCCAATATTGGAAATTTAATTTCGGCAACGAAATTAAAACAGCAAATTGAAGTGAAAAGCACTTCAACTGTACAGGAGTACCTATCACATTTAGAACAGAGCTATCTGATTCATCTTTTGCCTAAATTTACCTACTCTTATAAAGCACAATTAGTCAATCCAAGAAAAGTCTATTTTATTGATAATGGCTTGCAAAGTGCGGTCAGCCCTAGTTTTACGCAAGATTTAGGACGAAAATTAGAAAATGCGGTATTTTGGGAATTACGCAGAAAGCAGTATGAACTTTATTATTATCATGAAAACAGTAAAGAGTGTGATTTTGTTCTTTGTCGAAAAAGCAAAGTAGAAAAAGTTATTCAAGTCTGTTTACAGCTCAATAGTGAAAACGTGAAACGAGAGCAACAGGGGCTATTGGACGCAATGAATTTTTTTGAATTAGATCACGGCTATATTATTACTTTGGATCAAAAAGATAAAATACTTATCAATCAGAAAGTGATTGAGGTCATTCCATTTCACCTCTTTTTCGGCTTATAAAGTAAGTGCGTTAATCCTAATAAAATAAGGTTATGAGCATGTTTAAGAGAAAACAAGATTCCAAATCTAGCATCAAAACCATTTTTTTGACGTTTTTATTTCTGGGCTTAACCTCATTCGGCGGACCGATTGCACACTTGGGTTATTTTCGCGAAGCCTTTGTGGTGCGGCGTCATTGGCTGAGCGACAAGCACTATGCCGATTTGGTCGCGCTGTGTCAGTTTTTGCCGGGGCCTGCCAGCAGTCAGGTCGGTTTTGCCATTGGTTTGTTGAAAGGCGGCTATCCGGGCGCGATTGCGGCTTGGATTGGTTTCACCTTACCGTCGGCTATCGCGTTAATGCTATTTGCTGTCGGCATGAATCATTATGGCAGTCTGTTGCCGACAGGGATTTTGCACGGCTTGAAAATCGCTGCGGTTGCGATTGTGGCGCACGCAATTTGGGGCATGGGAAAAAATCTGATTACCGATCGGATTCGCGCCACGATTATGCTATTGTCTGCCATCGCGGTGCTGTTATTGGCGAGTGCGTGGGGGCAAGTCGCTGTTATTATCGTTGCCGCCGTTATCGGCAGCCGTTTTTTGCCGGTTGCAACAGATAATACGGTTCAAGCCCCGCTCGAAGTGCGGTCGTCGCAGAAACAGACCGCACTTGT
The DNA here is from genome assembly GCF_053570785.1 of Testudinibacter sp. P80/BLE/0925. Next base: position 2,140,326 of record NZ_CM131636.1, read on the forward strand.
GATCTTCAGTGTATTTTTACTGTTGTTAATCGGCTTGCCGTTACTGACATCCGTAGTCGAAAATCCGTGGTTACAAAGGGCAGATTCGTTCTATCGCGCCGGTTCACTGGTTTTTGGCGGCGGACACGTGGTATTACCGTTATTACAAACCGAAATGCTGAGCCACGGTTGGCTGAATGACGACACCTTTTTAGCCGGTTACGGTGCGGCACAAGCGGTGCCCGGTCCGTTATTTACTTTTGCCGCCTTTTTGGGCAGTGCGATTGGCGCCGATGGTTCGCCGTGGTTAAGCGGGCTGTTCTGCTTAATCATTATTTTCGTACCTTCATTTTTATTATTGATAGCCGCCTTGCCGTTTTGGGAAAGTTTACGCCATCAGGCGAAAGCGCAAACCGCACTTGCGGCAGTGAATGCGGCGGTCGTCGGGATTCTGTTGGCGGCGTTTTACCAACCAATCTGGCAGAAAGCGATTTTTGACGCGACGGATTTCAGTATCGCTTTATTGGCATTTTTATTGCTGAACTCTTGGAAATTGCCGGCTTGGGCGTTGGTGTTGGGCTGCGCAGGGCTTGGCGCAATGGTGTTATAGCCGTCGTATAATGCCAAACCGCACTTTGGTTTAACAAGTGCGGTTGGCGAGCCAATTATTTAATAATCCGATAGCAAGGCTGATAGGCATCGCCGCCCGGCAGTTTCATGCGGTGTTGATCAACGAAATCCTGTAGCACGCGGTCGATTTTTTCCATTAAAATCGGATCACCGTGCAGTTCAAATTCGCCGTGTTGTTCAATTAATTCGATTGTCTCCGGTTTGATATTACCGGCGACAATGCCGGAAAAGACACGGCGCAGGTTTGCCGCCAGACTTTCCTTGCTTTGTTCCAAATGCAGATCCAGATTGCTCATGTTGGCATGGGTCGGTTCAAACGGGTTTTGGAAATCCGACGGAATTGTCAATGTCCAGTTAAAACCGTAAGAATCGTTGGTTTGCGCGCGCACTTTTTTGATCGTTTTCATATGCGCGCTGACTTTGCGTGCGATTTTTTCCGGATCGTCAACGATAATTTCATACAAGGCTTGTGCTTCTGCGCCAAAGACTTCACCGATAAAACGATCAATGGTATTGAAGTAATCCGCACTTTCTTTCGGTCCTGTTAAGAATAACGGCAATTGCGCCTCTTTATTTGACGGATTGAGTTTGATTCCGATAAGATAGAGCAGTTCCTCAAATGTGCCCGGTCCGCCCGGGAACACTAAAATACAGTGTCCCATGCGCACAAACGCTTCCAGCCGTTTTTCAATATCCGGCATGATAATCAACTCGTTGACGATCGGATTCGGCGGCTCGGAGGCGATAATCGACGGCTCGGTAATGCCGATAAAACGGCTGTTTTTGAAACGCTGATTGGCATGGCCGATTGCCGCGCCCTTCATCGGGGCTTCCATCACGCCCGGTCCGCAGCCGGTAATAATATTCAGTTCACGCAGTCCCAGTTGTAATCCGACCGCGCGGCAATAGCGGTATTCAATCTCATTGATTGAATGCCCGCCCCAACAAACCACCAATGACGGGCATTCGCCGACAATCAAGGCTTTGGCATTGCGCAGAATGGTGAAAATATAGTTGGTGATACTGTTGGAATTCTGTGCCTGTTGCAGGGAATGTTGTTTGGTAATCACGTTAACAAATAAAATATCACGCAATACCGCAAACAGATGATATTGGATATTGCGGATCACTTTATCATCGACAAAAGCCGATTCCGGCGGATTGTGCAGTAATAATGACACGCCGCGTTCTTTAGCGATCAGTTCGATTTCAAAATCTTTATACATTCCCAATAAAATACGGCTGTCATCGGTAATGGCGCCGGAGTTCAGCACTGCCAACGAACAGTTGCGGTAAAGCTGATACAGGTTGCCGGAAACGCCTTTTTCTAAGAGTTCCACTTCCAGATGTGACAGTTGATCCATACTGCCTTTCGGATTAACGATATGGGCACTCATATTTTCTCCTTTTCTTTGTTTTTGTTATTGTCTTGCCAAGCGGCAGTTTGCCAGCCCAAGCGGGTAGTTCGCCCGCCATGGGTTAATATCTAAACCGCCGCGCCGCGTATAACGCGCATACACTTTCAGTTTTTCCGGCTTGGCATAGTGCATTAAATCACAAAAAATGCGTTCGACGCATTGTTCATGAAACTCATTATGTTGGCGGAATGATACCAGATAACGCAGCAGGGCTTCGCGATTTATTTTGTTGCCTCGGTATTCAATCTGTATGCTGCCCCAATCCGGCTGGTTGGTGATCAAACAGTTGGATTTCAACAAATGGCTGACCAGCACTTCATTAACGCTTTCTTCACCAGTGCAATCTTGCAGCAAGTGCGGTTGGAAATCATAGCGTTCAATCTCAATATCCTGCTCATCAATGCATTCGCCTGCAAAGTGGTCAATCGTTTGATTGCTATAAGTGTCTAATTTATGCAACCGCACTTTGACCCCGCCTTGCGCGCAATCGGTAAGATCCTGTTGAATAAGGCTTTCCACCTGTTGCAGGCTGTCGAAACGGCTTTGGTTGAAGCTGTTGAGATAGAGCTTAAAACTTTTCGATTCGATGAGATTCTCACTTTGGAAATCCAGATAAATGTCGCCGATTGCGACTTGCGGCAAACCTTTGGCATTGAGCCATGAAATTTCGTATGCCGTCCAAATATCTGCGCCATGACTAAAGGGCTGTTGCGTGCTGATACCAAGGCTGTCACGATTGAGTTTGCGCGGCACTGCTTGCAGCAAGCTCGGATCGTAATCGTGCCGATAGTCGGTTTGTTTACCGAGTGTCAATTGTTCCAGGCTGCTATGCTGATATGAAACCATAATATGATGTCCTTAATCGTACCAAGAAAGGTTAGAAACTAAGCGGCAGTGATCGCATTTGAAATGGAACAGGTTAAACAACGGTTTTTCCAGTAACCAATCCTGTTTGCAACGCGGGCATTTGCGTTGCCTTTCGCGGGCGTGATCGCGGCTGCCGAGATGATATAAATAATAATAGGTCGGAATTTGGGTGGCGTCGCTGATTTCTTTACACAGATGATAACCATGCTTAAACAGGCTGCTTTCAGGCGAGGAAATTTGCGTTAACGCTTCGCTTTCCAACACCGCGCCGTTCATTTGCAATTGATCACATGCCTGCCAGTTTTCCTGCCATTTGATTAAATCCATGCTTAATGACGGGTGTTGTTGCAAGGTTTGGTAGAGCGGCAAGGGCAGAAAAGTATCACCGCTGAATAGCGGTGAGCAGGTGTGCAGATAAGAGGTGTATAAAATCTGCCATGTCGGCACTTGTTGCGGGTCTTCAGCTTGATGGCTGATATTGGAGTTGAGATCTTCTGCGACCAAGCCGATTTGGTGCAGATAAACGCCTGATTCCGCAGCGGTCATCAATGCATGGTTTACATTCTCATTATTGTAATAGGGCAGGAGTGCATTGTGATCCGGGCAGATAACCCGCACGCTAAAACCGCGTTTATTGTCCATTTCGTCATAGTAGAGGGGAAACTCACGGCCGATAATTTGCCCGTTATAGCGCCATTGCTCAATAATTTGATTGACAAGGGTTACCGCATCACGTTGCGGTTCATCTGCGGGTTTTTTATTCGAATTATAATTGAAGAAAATTTCGACTAAATACATTCTGTTTATTTTTCCGAAAAACATGAAATAAAATTGTAACATAAATTCTCCGGCTTTTACCGAAGTTGGATTACAATAACGCAAATTTCATGAGATAGGAATATAAGCGATGTCCAATCAAACATTATTGCGCCAACATTTGGCGCAACTACAACAAAACTTAGTCCGGCTTGAATTATGGCAAACCGTAGCGCCAACCGCAGCACGCTTAAACAGTGAACAACCGTTTCATCTCGACACTTTAGATCCCCATGAATGGCTGCAATGGATTTTTATTCCGCGTATGACCGCACTTTTGGATTGCGGTGCCAATCTGCCGAACAAAATCGCCGTTTCGCCCTATATCGAAGAAGCAATGGCAGAACAGGAACAGTTGGAATTGCTGTTACAACCCTTGAATAAAATAGAAGCGTTGCTCAATGATTGCTGATAATTCGCCTGTCGTATTAGAAATTTTGTATCACGATCAGGATATTATCGTGATTAACAAACCGGCGGGCATGTTGGTGCACCGTAGTTGGTTGGACAAGCATGAGACGCGGTTTGTGTTACAAACCCTGCGCGATCAAATCGGGCGGCACGTTTATACCGTGCACCGTTTAGATCGCCCGACGTCAGGCGTATTGGTGTTGGCGCTAAATTCGGAGACTGCGCGCGCGTTAAGCCGACAATTTGAACAAAAACAGATTGAAAAGCAGTATTTGGCGGTGGTACGCGGTTATTTAGACGGCGAGGGCAGGATTGATTATCCGCTCAAAGTGCAACCGGATAAAATCGCCGATAAATTCAGTTCGCCGGAAAAAGAAGCGCAAAGTGCGGTCACCGATTACCGCACTTTGCAGCAAATCGAAATGCCGTATCCGGCAGGTAAATTTCCAACCGCGCGTTACAGTCTGGTACGGCTTTCACCGATAACCGGACGCAAACACCAGTTACGCCGTCACTTACGTCATCTGCGTCACCCGATTATCGGCGATACCGCCTATGGTGATCTGCGCCAAAACCGCACTTTTGCACAAGAGTTGGATTGTGTACGCTTAATGTTGCATGCCCGATCAATCTGCTTTGCCCACCCACGCAGCGGAAAAATGCTGACGATCAAGGCGGGGTTAGATAATAAATGGCAAAATGTTATAAATAAATTTGAATGGAGTTTAAGTGATTTATAATCTTTTTATATAAAAATCAATTATTTTTCAAATTTGTTAAAAAAGTCATCAAGTCGACGGTTTGGCGGTTGCAATTTATATAACCTTTGTATATGTTATGGAACAAACCGCAGGTGATGTTCAAGCATTCAAGCAAAAGTGCGGTTTCGACCTTTCTCAATTTTCTCAATCACTGAGCTAACCTCAAAATAAGAAGGAGCAAGTATGAAAAAACTGTTTAAATTATCATTAGTTTCAGGTTTAATGGCGGCTTCAGCCGGGGTGATGGCGGCAGAGCAGTTTGTGACCATCGGCACAGGCGGACAAACCGGGGTTTATTACGTCGTCGGTCAGTCAATTTGCCAATTGGTTAACCGTGATTCCGCCAACAGCGGCGTTAAATGTAACGCTCCTTCCACCGGTGCTTCCGTCGCTAACTTAAATGCGATTGCCGCCAAACAAATGGATATGGGAATTGCACAGTCCGACTGGCAATACCACGCTTATAACGGCACCAGTTCGTTCGAAGGCAAGAAAAATGACAAATTGAGAGCCGTATTTTCAATTCACCCTGAACCGTTCACCGTAATGGCGCGTGACGATGCCGGTATCAAATCATTCGATGATCTGAAAGGCAAACGTGTCAACGTCGGTGATCCGGGTTCCGGTACGCGTGCTACCATGAATGTGATTTTAGCGGCAAAAGGGTGGAATGATTCCGCCTTTAAAGTTGCTTCCGAATTGAAACCGGCAGAAATGGCGTCAGTGATGTGTGATAATAACTTAGACGCGATCACCTATAACGTCGGACACCCGAACGGTGCGTTAAAAGAAGCGGCGGCTTCTTGTGCCGCGCATTTAGTGCCGGTTGAAGGCGAAGCCATTGACAAATTGGTCGCCGATCACAGTTATTATGCGAAAGCGGTGATTCCGGGCGGTTTATATGCCGGTTCCGATGATCCGACCAATACTTTCGGGGTTTATGCCACCTTGGTAACGTCTGCCGATGTCAGTGATGATCAAGTCTACGCCGTGGTGAAAGCGGTATTTGATAATTTCGATCGTTTCAAACGTTTACATCCGGCGTTTGCTAATTTGAAAGAAGACGAAATGATCAAAAACGCATTATCCGCCCCCTTGCATGACGGCGCGGTGCGTTACTACAAAGAAAGAGGCTGGATGTAATTTATCCGCTTAACTTGATGAAATTAAAGGCAGGGACTGATCCCTGCCTTTGCAGTTTATAACTTTAATAGGGAAAAGGACTATGTTAGACACAAAAAATAAACCCTTTGACCAAGATGATTTGCAAGACATGGTGGCAGCGAACGACGCCGGCGGACGCAACCCCTATGGCTTTACTAAAAAATTAATTTTCGGGGTCGCAATTCTTTGGTCGTTATTTCAAATTTATTATGCTTCCCCCTTGCCTTTCGTATTTCAGGAAGCGTTACGTTCAATCGGTTTAGGCTCGATCAATGTGGTGTTTGACGACACCAAGGCCCGTTCCGTTCACCTTGCCTTTGCCTTATTCTTAGCATACCTTTCCTATCCGGCGTTTAAATCATCACCGATTCACCGTGTGCCGTTGCCAGATTGGATTTTTGCCATCGTTGCTACCTTTTGCGCCTCATACTATCTGTTTTTCTATGACAGTTTGATTACCCGTTTCGGCGCACCGAATACGCAGGATATCGTGGTCGGTATTATCGGTATTTTGTTACTACTGGAAGCTTGCCGTCGCAGTTTGGGCCTGCCATTAGTGATTATTGCAGGGGTATTTTTACTGTATAACTATTTCGGGCAATTCTTCCCGACCGGCTGGATTATCAGCCACCGTACCGGCAGCTTGTCACATATCATCAACCAACAATGGATTACCACCGAGGGGGTGTTCGGAGTTGCATTAGGCGTTTCCACCAAATACGTTTTCTTGTTTGTGTTATTCGGCGCCTTATTGGATAAAGCCGGTGCAGGCAACTATTTCATCAAAACGGCATTTGCTTATTTAGGGCATTTGCGCGGCGGTCCGGCTAAAGCGGCGGTCGTTGCTTCCGGCTTAACCGGTTTGATTTCCGGTTCTTCGATTGCCAATGTGGTTACTACCGGTACCTTCACGATTCCGATGATGAAACGGGTTGGTTTTTCGGCGGAAAAAGCCGGTGCGGTAGAGGTCGCCTCGTCGGTGAACGGACAAATCATGCCGCCGGTAATGGGCGCGGCGGCATTTTTAATGATCGAATACGTCAATATGCCGTATAACCAGTTAATCACGCACGCATTTTTACCTGCCGTGATTTCGTATATCGCCTTGGTTTATATCGTCCATTTGGAAGCCTGCAAAATGAATTTGCAAGGGCTGGAAAGGGCAGACGCGGCGAAACCTTGGGTGATCAGCTTGTTGCGCGCCTTAGGCAGCTTTATCACGATTTGCGTGCTGTATTTCGCGATTGAATACGGATTATCTTGGATAAAAGACATTACACCGGATCATTCATTGGCGATTATTTCAGTGCTGGTCGGCGTTGTCTATTTATTGTTGCTGAAACGCGTTGCGAAATTTGATGATTTGGAAATTGACGATCCGAATTCGCCGGTAGTGAAATTACCCTCAGTCAAACCAACCGTGAACGCAGGGCTGCATTTCTTGTTGCCGGTGGTGATTTTGATTTGGTGTCTCATGGTGGAGAGAATGTCACCGGGCTTATCGGCGTTTTGGGGCAGTTTGGCTTTATGTTTTATTCTCTTGACCCAACGTCCGATTTTGAGTTTTTATCGTCGTCGGAGTACGCACCGTCAAAGTGCGGTTTGGGACGCAACCAAACAAGGTTTCAATGATTTAGTCACCGGTTTGGAAAGCGGCGCACGCAACATGATTGGGATCGGTATAGCCACCGCAACCGCCGGGATTATCGTCGGTGTGGTCGCATTGACTGGTTTTGGCGTGCAATTATCGAGCATTATCGAATTTTTATCCATGGGTAATATTCTGCTAATGCTGATTTTGGTGGCGATGTTCAGCCTGATCTTGGGCATGGGCTTGCCGACCACCGCCAACTATATCGTGGTATCGTCATTGATGGCCGGGGTTATCGTTGAAGTCGGGCGTCAAAACGGTTTGATTGTGCCGTTGATTGCCGTGCATTTATTCGTATTTTACTTTGGCATTATGGCTGACGTGACACCGCCGGTCGGATTGGCATCCTTTGCCGCCGCCGCAGTGTCCGGCGGAAAGCCGATTCAAACCGGATTGGTGGCGTTCGGTTATAGCTTACGGACCGCACTTTTACCGTTCTTGTTTATCTTCAATACCGATTTATTGTTGATTAACGTGGGTTTAGCCAAAGGGATCATGGTCTTCATTGTTGCCACGATTGCCATTTTGGCGTTTACCGCAGCGAGTATGCGTTATTTCGTCCATCATAATAAATGGTGGGAAACCATCCTACTTTTATTGATTTCGTTTATGTTGTTCCGTCCGGGCTTCTTTATGGAATATATTTCCCCGACCGAGCGTCACATTGAACCGATTCATCTGGTTGAGGAAATCGCTAATGCCCCGGTCGGAGAGCGTTTGACCTTAAAAGTTGCCGGAATCAATCAATATGGTTCGCCGATTGAATTCTTCGCCCAACTTGATGTGCCGGAAGGTGAGAGCGGAGAAGCGCGCATTCAAAACTTGGGTTTAACCTTGTTATCGACCGGTGAGAAAATCGAGGTGGACGGCGAGGAAATCGATAAAGTCATCATTGATGACGCACAAATGGACTCAAAAGCGGCAAAAGCAGGTCTGAATTGGGATCAAACCATTTTGAGCGTGGCGTTACCACGTCACAATACGTTGCCGAAAGAATGGATGTTTATTCCGGCATTGGCATTATTGGCAGGCTTAGCCTTGGTTCAACGCCGCCGTAAATTATTATCTGAACGGAGTGAGTAAGACTATGTTTAAAAATATTTTGATTGTAATCGATCTCGGTTATATTCCGATGGCGAAAAAATTGGCGGAAACCGCACTTGAGATGACGAAAAACAATCCGGACACGGTTTATCGTGTTGCCGGCATTGTCTCGGCGCCAAGTAACAGCATTGTTTCTTCCTTTTTGCCGACCAATTTTGATAAGGATGTGTTGGCGGAAGCGAATAAAAAACTGCATGAGTTCACCCGTAATGTCTTTCCGGCAGATAGCAAAGTGCAGCATATCGTCGCTTACGGGACGATTTATGAAGAGGTCAATCGCGTTGCGGAAGAGAAAAATGTGGATTTAATCATTATGATGGCGTCGAAAGATGACAATAAAGACGGATTAAGTTCCAATACGGTCAAAGTGGCGCGTTATAGCCGTAAACCGATTTTGATTCTGCGTTAATTCCTGATTAATAGTATAAAAGCAAACGGCACGCTATAACGTGCCGTTTTTTGTTACTTACACCAAGAAACCTTGGGAAATTTAACGCGCCGAGGTGGCGTTCAACATCCAAATCAGTTTTTCCTGTTCCTTAATATAGTCGCTCATTTGCGAGGCCGTACCTTCATCGTCGGCTTCCGCCGCCAAACCGAGAATCTCGCGCTGTAAAATCAACAGCGATTTTAGACCCGCCATCGTGCCTTGTAAGGTTTCTTGATCGGTTACGGCATTGGTATGCGTTTGGATATCCGAAAGGGCAAGATAATCCGCAAAAGCGTGCAGCGGACGTTGTCCCAAGGTCAGGATACGTTCTGCGATTTCATCAATCTTAATCACCAAGTCGTCATAAATTTCTTCAAATTTAGTATGTAATTCGAAGAAATTAGGACCGGTAATATTCCAGTGATAACCACGCACATTCATGTAGAAAACTTGATAGTTTGCCAGCAGAACGTTTAATTTTTCTGCCAACTTTACTGACTTTCCCTGATCTAATCCGATATTTGTCGTCATAATTTTTCTCCTTCATTGTTATGTTTAATTCACCTAATCAGTATAGGGATAAAGACCTTGCAATACCAATGTGTATTATTGATAGCTTTGATAGGGAATAGCTTTGGATAGATAATAACCAATTATTATTGCCAATTAAATTGCGTGAAAGTGCGGTTAGGCTAAAGAAAGGCTTTCAGCGCGGAAAGCCTCTTTAATGTTTAGTCTTGGCTGTTATTCATCTGTTCCAGTTCGTAAGGATCCGGTTTGATTGCCAATACGTCGCAATTCAGACGCCCAATCACGTGTTCGGCGGTATTGCCCAAAAAGGCGGCGGACAATCCGGTGCGTCCGATCGTACCTAACACGACCAATTCGGCTTTGATTTTTTCGGCAACCTGCGGAATCACTTCTTCCGGCAACCCTTCTTCAACATGGGTATGATCTTCGTTAATTGAGAAGTGCTGGCGCAACGCTTTCATATTGATCAAATGCTGTCCGCGAATGCTGTCGGTATAAGCATTCGGGTTAAATTCAGGCAGGTCAATCGCCATATTCACCGGCGTAGTCGGGTAGGCGGTGACCAAATGAATTCGTCCGGCGGCAAGCACATTCGCCAAATCCAAACTGGAATTGACTAATTTCTTATTTAAAATATCGTGATAATCTTCATCATCGGCAACATTGACCGCCACCAAAATCCGACCTTCCGGCTGCCATTCGTGTTCTTTCACCATCAGCACCGGGCAAGGGCACTTACGTAGCAGTTGCCAGTCGGTCGGGGTAAAAATCAAGGCTTCCAAGCCTTCGGCGGGTTTGGCGTCTTTCACGACCAAATCATGTTTACCAAGCTCAACCTGTTCAATAATCGCTTCATAATCGCGACTTTTCCATACCACGGACGTTTTGATTTCAATCCCGGAATCGGCCGGCACCGTCTCGCGAATGAGTTCTGCCAGCCATTCTTCTTTTTGACTGATAATGCCGCTGTGCATACTTTCCCGTTCTTCGGCGGATAACATCGCGCTCATTTCAAAGGAAAAATCATATAAAGAGAGGAAGAGAGTCAGCTTGGCAGGCGTGTCGGCTTTTTTAAGCTGTTTTGCCAGATGTAATGCGCGTAAAAGGCTGGGCTGAGTGTCCAGCATGGGGTCGATAACAACCAAAATATTATTGAAACGCATAATAATAACCTCCAAATTCATAGTGGGAGAACACTATCAATATAGAGGATATTTTATTAAACAACAACTATCTTCGGTCATTTTTTGATGAGTAAGGCATTATGATGTATGCGTCTTACATTTTGTCGAATCAGCCAGTGCGCGTAATTTGTCTAAATCGGTGATCGTGATAAATTTGCCTTGCACCGAAAGAATCCCGTTTTTCTTGAAACGCCCCAATAAGCGGCTGATGGTTTCGACGGTCAAGCCAAGATAATTGGCAATATCGCCGCGGGTCATGGTTAAACCGAACTCCTTCGATGAGAAGCCACGTGCAGAGTAGCGCTGTGACAAATTATTGATAAACGCGGCTAACCGCTCTTCGGCATTCATTTTCGATAGCAATAAAATCATCGCTTGATCGCTTTTGATTTCGCTGCTCATCAGACGCATAATTTGTTGCCTGAGTTTCGGCATTTTGCCGGCAAGATCATCCAAAATATCGAATGGAATTTCACACACCATCGCCGTTTCCAACGCTTGGGCAAAGCTTGGATGGCGCATATCGGTGATCGCATCAAAACCGACTAAATCGCCCGGTAGATGAAAAGAGGTAATTTGTTCTTCGCCGGTTTCGCTAATGGTATAGGTTTTAATCGTGCCGGAACGGATGGCGTATAAGGAGCGCAACGGATCACCGGCTTTAAACATCACTTGTGATTTCTGAATCGGTTTTTTTCGCTCTATAATATTGTCAAGTTGATCCAATTCCTGATTGTTTAATGTGAATGGAATACACAGCGTACTGATGCTACATTCTTGACAGTGAATGGCGCAGCCACCAGATTGGACGCGTACAGCAGAAATATTCATTGGGGTCATTCTTCACACCTTTTAAAGAAAAAATTGATCTATCTCAATAATTTTAGCATTATTCAAGATATATAAGAAGTATTAAAATGACAAGGATACAAAATGGCAGCAGAAAAATTGACAAAAAAGCGCTTGATTCAGCTTTTAAGTGCAATGATTATTTTAATTGGGGCATTCAGCTATCGCAGTTGCCAGTATCATCCGCCAACCGCACTTGAGTCGGAATCGGAGCAAACGGATAGCAGCCAATAAGCTTAGCCGCAAAAAGCCCGCTTATTCCGAGAGAAAAGCAGGCTTAGGTAAAAGAGGAAGTGCGGTTAGTTTTTAGCCTGTTGCGTTTTCCGCAGTCGCCGCCGACAGCGTCGCTAAATCGCCATCGATATGGTACAAGCCGCGACCATCGGTGCCGACCAAATTAAATTTATCCAGAATACCACTGAATAATTTTTCTTCTTCGTGCTGTTCGGCAACATACCATTGCAGGAAGTTGAAAGAAGAGAAGTCTTTGTCTTCAAAGGTCATCGCAACTAATTCGTTGATTTTTGAGGTGACCAATTTTTCATGTTTATAGGTCAATTCAAAAATCTCTTTTAACGAATCAAAATCCGATTGCGGCGCTTCAATTTTACCAATCACCGCCAACGCGCCGGTTTCGGTCAGGTATGTGAACAAACGGCGCATATGCTGCATTTCTTCATCGGCGTGCGCCAATAAAAACCGAGCCGCACCGGGAAAGCCGTTTTTCTCACACCAAGCGCTCATTTGCAGATAAAGATTAGAGGAGAAAAATTCTAAATTCAGTTGTGCATTTAATGCATCAATAACGTTTTTCGATAACATGATCTCTTCCTTATTGTAATGTGGCTAATTCTTTGTCGATGAAGTAGAGCGATAAACCTGAGTCGCCTAACAGATTGAATTTGTCGATGATACTGTTGAACAGCTTTTCTTCTTCATGTTGCTCGGCAACGTACCATTGTAAGAAATTGAAACTGGATTGATCGCCGCACTCAAAGGTGACTTCAACCAGTTTATTAATTTTTTTCGTGATAAATTTTTCATGTTCCAGCGTCAGTTCGAACACTTCTTTTAACGAAGAAAATTCCGCTTGCGGCGCGTCCAGTTCGCCCAACACCGGCATAATCCCGGTATCATTCAAATATTGGAATAGTTTCTGCATATGCTGCATTTCTTCATCGGCGTGTCGTAACAGAAATTGTGCCGCACCTTCGAATCCTTTTTGCGAACACCATGCGCTCATTTGCAGGTATAAATTAGAAGAGTAGAACTCAAGATTAATTTGTTCGTTTAGCTTATTGATGACTTTTTTGTCTAACATAGCTATGTCCTTTTCAAAAAGTGATTGATATTTGAGGAAAACTATTAAAATTGAGACATTAATAGCAGTTACCTTGAACATAATACGCCGAATTACACTCAAATAAAAGCAAAAAAGACAAAAAATGACCGTAACTTATTAATAAATAAAACAATCACAACCGTTATCATTTATAAAATATTTAGAATCCCAATCATCAACCTGTAGGGTAATTTGAAATCCGAATATGAATAAAAGGGATTTTAGTTTTATCCTTATCTTCAAATTGCTAAAGCCTGATATTTCTAAAGGGAGTACGGGCGAATTTAAAAAATTTATCTTTTCATCAAATCAAATCGTGTTATCCGTTGTAATTGCAATCTAAACCGAAATGAATGTGAAGCATGGACGGATTTTTATCTGAATAAATAATGCAATTTATCAAGACAGCGTCACAAAAACAGAGGATATCCGAAGTGACATAAAAGTGACTTGTTAATTTCCTTTATTTAACATAATATGCATTATGCGAAATCAGTTATGCGGTGAGTGACCGCTACGGGTTAAATAAATCACAGGGTTATACACAAGGATGAAAATGAATGAAATCGCAGAAAGTCGCCGCTCTAGGCTGATTTGGCACGTGGTTTTAATCAGTTATCCTTATTGAAATTACAACGTCATTATTTTGTAAGTGTAAGGTGAAATTGATTGATGGCGTTATTTGGGATGACATTATTTCAACAAAAAACAACGATTGTTATGATGAAATCTGTTGGAAACGGGATATTTGATCTGTGTATTGTCGCGATAAAAAAATCCACTATTCAGTGGATTTTTAATAAGTCAGTCTTTTATTATTATTTGCTAATCAAGCTAAGAAATTCTTTTCTCGTTTCTCTGTCTTCGAGAAAAACGCCACCGAAAGCTGAAGTGACGGTGTAACTATTGGTATCTTTAATCCCACGGCATTTTACGCAAAAATGAGTGGCTTTCACATAAACCGCCACATCTTCAGTCTGCAAAATGGTTTGAAGTGCGGTCAAAACCTGCTCGGTTAAGCGTTCCTGCACTTGCGGACGTTGCGCCAAGAATGCAACTACCCTGTTAATCTTTGACAAACCGATCACCCAATCTTTCGGATAATACGCCACCGAAACCTTGCCGTCGATGGTGACAAAATGGTGTTCACAGGTGCTGGTTAACGTAACATCGTTCACCAACACCATTTCGCTGACTTTCATGCGGTTGCGAATATTGGTGATTTTCGGGAAATTGGCGTAATCCATGCCGGTGAAAATTTCATCAAGATACATTTTCGCCATTCTAACCGGCGTTTCTTCAATACTATCGTCCGTTAAATCCAAGCCGATCAGCTGCAACACTTCGCGCATATGTTTTTCAATTTGTTTACGGCGCTGTTCCAAACTTAAACCCACACTTTTCATCGGGGTTTCAATCCCTTTCGCCAACAAGGCATCGCGCACTTTGGCGGCTTCAACAGAAATATTGCTCATTTATTACTCCAGTTAAAATTAAGTGCGCCATTCTAGCAAAAAAAACGCGAAAAATTAATTATTATCATGCGAAATAACGTTAAAATAAGACTAAAATAGCGCCATTATTTTACTGAGGACCTTGTATGAATCAATTATTAACCCTTGCACAAGCATTAAATCAGATCGTTAGCGCACTTCCCTTTCCGGCGGACGCACAAACCGAACTCATTCCATTGGATCAAGCGCAAAACCGCATTTGTGCCGAAGATATTGCCTCGCCGATTAATGTGCCGAATTTTGATAATTCGGCGATGGACGGTTACGCGGTGCGCCTTGCCGATCTACAACAAAATCAAACTCTACCCATTGCCGGAAAAAGTTTCGCCGGTTCGCCTTTTATTGGCGATTGGACGGCGCAAAGTGCGGTCAGAATTATGACCGGTGCGATGATTCCATATGGTTGCGATGCAGTGATTATGCAGGAACAGGCGGAACTTGATAGCGACGGTAACGTGCGCTTTACTGCGCCGGTGAAAGCCGGGCAAAATATCCGCCGTATCGGCGAGGATGTCAAAGCCGGTGAAATCGTGTTGAAACAAGGGGCGAAACTGACCGCACTTTCATTGCCGCTGCTTGCCTCTTTAGGTATTGAAAAAGTCCGTGTTTTCAAACGGTTAAAAGTGGCATTGATTTCAACCGGCGATGAATTGGTTGCGGTCGGACAGCCGCTAAAAAGCGGGCAAATTTATGACACCAATCGTTTTGCAGTCAAACTGATGTTAGAAAAATGGCATTGTGAAATTCTGGATTACGGCATTTTGCCTGATGATGCTACTCTGTTTGAACAAAAATTTACCCAAGCCCAGCAGCAAGCGGATTTGTTGATCACCAGCGGCGGTGTCTCGGTCGGTGAAGCGGATTTCACCAAAACCGTATTGGAAAAACTAGGGCAAATTAATTTTTGGAAACTGGCAATCAAACCGGGCAAACCCTTTGCCTTTGGCAAATTGGAAAAGGCGTGGTTCTGCGGCTTGCCGGGCAATCCGGTTTCAGCCTTGGTCACGTTTTATCAATTAGTCCAACCGGTGATTGCCAAATTAAGCGGCTATGCCGAATGGCAAAAACCCATGCAATTAACTGCCGTTGCAACCACGCCGCTGAAAAAAGCCCCCGGCCGTTTGGATTTTCAACGTGGATTTTACAGCGTCAATGCGGAAGGCAAACTGGAAGTGCGCTCAGTCGGTTTTCAAGGCTCGCATATGTTTAGCTCGTTTGTTGCCAGCAACTGTTTTATCGTGTTGGAACAGGAACGTGGCAATGTTGCTGTCGGCGAAACGGTTACGATTGAACCGTTCGATACCGCTATTTTAAATTAAGTGCTTAAAATGACCGAATTAAGTTATCAAGAAGAATTGCGTTACAACCGCCAAATTATCCTGAAAGCGGTTGATTTTGACGGACAGGAAAAGCTGAAAGCCAGCAAAATGTTGATTGTCGGTTTGGGCGGTTTAGGCTGTGCCGCCGCGCAATATTTAGCAACTACCGGTGTCGGACATTTAACGCTGTTGGATTTTGACACGGTGTCGCTGTCAAATCTGCAACGGCAAGTGTTGCACGATGACAGCCGTTTAGACATGCCCAAAGTGCGGTCGGCGCAACTTTCACTACAGAAATTAAATCCGCATATTCAAATTGAAACCATCAATGCCAAGCTGAATGAAATCGAGTTAAGTGACGTTGTCACTCGGGCGGATGTGGTATTAGATTGTACCGATAACGTTGAAATTCGTAATTTACTGGATCATTGCTGTGAAAAAGCCCGAATTCCGCTGGTTTCAGGCGCGGCAATCCGCATGGAAGGACAGGTTTCGGTATTTACCTATCAAGCAAACACCCCGACCTACCGCACGTTGAGCCGCCTATTCGGTGAAAATACCCTAAGTTGCGTCGAAGCCGGCGTGCTTGCGCCGATTGTTGGCGTCGTCGGCTCGATTCAAGCCTTGGAGGCAATCAAAGTGCGGTTAAATATCGGTAAAAACTTGTGCGGACGGCTATTGATGATCGACGGCTTGAATATGGCGATTCGGGAAATCAAGTTGCCGAGCTAGATGTAATCAATCGGTAAAGCCGCCACATCAGCCGATAGCCATAATTTTTCCGGATATTGGTTGATAATTGTCCCTGGCGCAACAGTAATTTCACTATTGGCGAAATAATGCTTGTGAGTAATGCAAAATTTTTCGCCATTTGTTTATTCGGTGCTGCCGTGGTTTTAATCTCAACCGGTATAGAGGGTCTGCCCGTCAACAATAATCAAATCAATTTCTTTTTGATTGGTATCACGATAATAATATAGCGGCGGTTCAATAATTCCTTGATTATAAAATGATTTAATAATTTCACTCACAACAAAGGTTTCAAAGAATTGCCCGCTTTTTGCACCATTTTGCAAGGCTTCAGTCAGCCACTTGGTTAATCATGCCATTAGCCCCAACGCTGAAATAGATCTTGCGGCAGTGCAATATCAAACTGATCGAGCAAGCGGTTGACGCTTTGGTTAATCAGGTCGTCGAGGGTTTGCGGTTGATGATAAAACGCCGGCATGAGCGGGGTGATTTGCGCGCCGATTTCGGCGGCTTGGGTCATCAGGCGTAAATGCCCTAAATGCAGCGGCGTTTCACGCACGCATAAATGCAACGGTTTACGTTCTTTCAGGCAGACATCGGCGGCGCGACTGATCAGATCGTCGCTGTAGCAATGAGCGATTGCCGATAAGGTTTTGATCGAACACGGCACAACCACCATCCCTAAAGTGCGGTATGAGCCGGAGGAAATCGCCGCGCCAATATCACGAATATCATAATTCACATCGGCAAGCGAGCGCACGTCGGCGATACTGGCATTCGTTTCCATTGCAATGGTTTGGCGGGCGGCATTGCTGATAATCAAATGGGTTTCGATCTCGGTTTGCTGCAACACTTGCAATAAACGAATGCCATAAATCGCACCGGATGCGCCACTTATGGCAATGATTAAACGGGGTTTTTTCACGTTAAGTTTTATCTTTCGTTATGAATTTCTAAATTAGTTGCGTCTGCTTGCGTTTGTTTCGCTTTGTCGTTGCGCACCGACGCGATGTTCTCTAAGTATTCTTTTGACACATCACCGGTAATGTATTCGCCGGTAAATACCGAAGTGTCAAAATGTTGGATGTTTGGATTTTCTTGGCGCACCGATTCGGTTAAATCGTTTAAATCTTGGAAAATCAAGCGATCAACACCGATCAGTTCGGCAATTTCTTCCACACTGCGTCCATAAGCAATCAGTTCATTTTTTGTCGGCATATCAATGCCATATACGTTAGGATAGCGAATTTCAGGTGCGGCGGAGGCAAAATAGACTTTCTTTGCCCCGGCAAGGCGCGCCATTTCCACAATCTGTTCCGAGGTTGTGCCGCGCACAATCGAATCATCAACCAACAGCACGTTTTTATCTTTAAATTCAGAGGAAATGGTGTTCAGTTTACGCCGTACCGAATTTTTGCGCTGTTCCTGCCCCGGCATAATAAAGGTACGCCCGACATAGCGGTTTTTCACATAACCTTGACGATACGGTACGCCCAATTCGTGTGCAATCCGCAAGGCGATATCGGTGGAGGTTTCCGGAATCGGAATCACTACATCAATCTCCAAATCTTGCCATTCGCGTGCAATTTTTTTGCCTAAACGCTCGCCCATATGTACCCGCGCAGCATAAACGGATACGCCGTCAATGCAGGAATCCGGGCGGGCAAAATACACATATTCAAAAATACACGGACACAATTCCGGGTTGACCGCACATTGTTCGGAAGAGAAATTGCCGTTAAAATCAACATAAATCGCTTCGCCCGGATTGACATCACGCACAAACTCAAAACCGATTGCATCCAGCGCGACGCTTTCGGAGGCAAAGGCATATTCGATAATCCCGTTATCTAATTGGCGCTGTCCCAATACCAGCGGTCGAATACCGTGCGGATCACGGAATGCGATCATACCGAAACCGATAATCATCGCCACACAGGCATAAGCGCCGCGAATATCCTGATGGGTTTTTCTGATTGCGTTGAAAATATCATTTGCGGATAAGTCTAGATCGTCGGCTTGATCTAAATGATAGGCTAAAATATTTAATAGGGCTTCGGAATCGGAATTGGTATTGACGTGGCGGCGGGCTAAGGTGAAAAGTTTTTGTTTGAGTTCCTCGGAGTTGGTCAGGTTGCCGTTGTGGACGAGGGTTAAGCCGTAAGGAGAGTTGACATAAAACGGTTGTGCTTCGGAAACGCTGGAGCTGCCTGCGGTCGGATAACGCACATGCCCAATCCCTGCATTGCCCTGCAAACGGGTCATGTGGATTTGTTGGAACGTATCGCTGACCAAGCCGTTGGCTTTACGCAAGCGGAAGCGATTTTCATTATCCACCGTTACAATCCCGGCGGCGTCCTGTCCACGGTGTTGCAACACGGTCAAACCATCGTAAATAGCTTGATTAACGGGGGTCTGCCCAATAATTCCAATGATTCCACACATTTTTGTCTCGTCCTTAGCGGTGTAATTAGCAGTATAAATTGAGAGTTAATTTAACGGTTAAAATTTAGATTTAGGCGTTAAAAAAGAAGAATTCTGTTGTAACTGTTCGAAGAACCATTCTACCACAAAACCAAAGTGCGGTATCAGTTTTGAATTTTTCCACCATTCGGACTGGTCAAAATTAGTAAACGTATCCACACAGAAAAGTAAAGCGGCAACAATCAACACTCCGCGCAACACGCCGAAACAGGCGCCTAACACACGATCGGTGCCGGTCAAACCGGTTTTGTCGACCAATTGTCCGATAATATAATTAATCACGGCACCGACAATCAAACTACAAATAAACAGAATGGCAATCGCGGCGCCGATACGAATATGTTCCGATTCAATTTGGGTTAGCATGCCGGCAAGATAAGGATAAAAGCGGCTGGCAACGAAAAAAGCCATCACCCAGCTGGCGAGCGACATCACTTCTCGCACAAAACCACGCAATAAACTGACGATAAGGGAGAAAATAATAATGCCGATAATCAGGTAATCTATCATGTAAAAACTCTAGGAAAAATAGAAAGGAACGCTAAGCGTGATGAAGGCGTTATTGTACAAAAAAAGGCTATGGTTGCGTAGTGAAATTTTTAAATCAAGGTCAATTCCATTTACAAAGCAAACATTCCTGCTCGGTTGCGCCACGATAGATCTCGAATTTAAAACGGTTTTCTGCTATTGTTTAGAAACATTTTTTTAACACGCTTTTTAACACAGGATACTCTCTTGATCACACAATCCTCTTTCCGTGATGCCATGGCGCATTTGGCATCGGCTGTCAGCATTTTAACCACCAGCGGCGAAGCGGGCACGATTGGGCTTACGGTTTCTTCAGTAACTTCCGTTACCGACTCCCCGGCAACCTTGTTAGTCTGTATCAATCAAGCCAGCGAAGTACATGATATTATCAAACGGAATGGCAAGGTGACAGTGAATATTCTCAAGGCGGAACAACAAGATTTAGCGCTGCATTTTGCCGCGATGGCGGACAGCACGATGGAACAACGCTTGGCGTGGGATGTGTGGCAAAATGCCGAAAACGGCATACCGCACTTGCGCAATGCCTTGGTCAATCTGCAAGGGCGTATTGTTGCCGATAATCATATCGGCACGCACAGTGTCTTTTTTATTGAAATTGATACGATTGACCTGCAACCCGGCGAAGCACTGCTCTATTTTAACCGTTCGTTTAAAACGATTGCATTATAAATGCACTCTACAATTCCTCCCAAAAATCAGCCGATAAGTGTTTATCGGCTGATTTTAATATCTTTGCCAAATCCATAAAAGTCGGTTTTTCAGCCAAGATGAGATATACCTGCTGTTGTTGCAAAAGCGAGGCTATTTTTTGATAGGCTTGTTTGGCGCTTTCCGCCAACGGCTGCTGCGCACGTTTGCCTAACCACCACAACCCTTGCAACGGAAAACTGAGGGCGAAAAGTGCGGTCAGCACTGCCGCCGCCAACGCCATTTGATTGCCCGGCAGGGCGATTTGTTGCCAGACTATCGCCGCCACGGCAATTGCCGGCATGGCTTTTTGCGCAAAACGAACCGCCCGTATAACCCGGTTTTCCGGAAAAATCATGCCTAATTTTGCCTGTTGCGGCCATGTTTCCAGATAATGTTGTCCTAACTTAAAAGTGGTAAAAAGGTGCATGTTGTCCTGCTCATCGCTAATGAATCGTTATAAAGATCACGTTTTGCGTGGATTTCTCTCGAATTGCAATTTATTTTATTCTATCAAAAGTGTATCCTATATCGGATAATTTTCTGCGCATACTGCGCCTTTACTTAACTCAACATGAAATAGGTTAAAAAATTATGTCACAAAAATTGATCCTGGTTCTAAACTGCGGTAGTTCTTCTTTGAAATTTGCCATTTTAGATCCTCAATCCGGTGATGAGAAACTGTCAGGTTTGGCAGAAGCTTTTCACTTAGAAGACGCCCGTATCAAATGGAAATTGAATGGCGAAAAAGGCAATGCCGATTTGGGCGCCGGTGCGGCGCATAGCGAAGCATTAAATTTTATCGTGAACCAAATTTTACCACAAGGCGAAGGATTAAAAGACAGTATTGTGGCGATTGGTCACCGTATCGTACACGGCGGTGAAAGATTTACTCAATCCGTACTGATTAATGACGACGTCATCGAAGGTATCCGTGACGCAGTACAATTTGCGCCGTTGCACAACCCGGCGCATTTAATCGGGATTGAAGAAGCGTTTAAAGCCTTCCCTGAGTTAAAAGAGAAAAACGTTGCGGTATTTGATACGGCATTCCACCAAACCATGCCGGAGGAAGCCTATTTATATGCCCTGCCGTATTCCATGTATAAAGAACACGGCGTTCGTCGCTACGGCGCACATGGCACCAGCCACTATTATGTTAGCCGCGAAGTGGCGAAAGAGCTGAATATTGCGGAAGATAAAGTGAACGTGATCACCTGTCACTTAGGTAACGGCGGTTCGGTTGCAGCGATTCGCCACGGCGAATGTATCGACACCTCAATGGGTTTAACCCCGTTGGAAGGTTTAGTGATGGGAACCCGTTCCGGCGACATCGACCCGGCGATCATCTTCTATATGTACAATACCCTCGGCATGAAAATGGAAGAAATCGAAACGACACTGACCAAAAAATCCGGTTTATTGGGCTTGACCGAAGTGACCAGCGACTGCCGCTATGCGGAAGACAACTATGACAGCAAAGCAGACGCCAAACGCGCTATCGACGTGTACAGCTACCGTTTGGCCAAATACATCGGTTCTTATATGGCGGTGATCGGCGAGCGTTTGGACGCCATCGTCTTTACCGGCGGTATCGGTGAAAACTCGGCGCATATCCGTGAATTGACTTTGGCACACCTGAAATTATTCGGTTATGACATGGATAACGAACGCAATTTGGCGGCGCGTTTCGGTAAATCCGGCAAAATTACCAGCGATAATTCCCCATTAGCCTTGGTTATCCCGACCAATGAAGAACTGGTTATTGCCCAAGATACAGCGCGCTTGGCCGTAAACTAAGATTTTCCGCTGCCGACTCAAGTCGGCAGTTTTTTGGTTAAGATTTTTATTCAATATACAAAAGGCGTTATTATGTCTCGTACCATTATTTTAACTCCCGTCAGTGCCGGCGTCGGTCTGACCAGTGTCAGTTTGGGTTTGGTGCATGCGCTTGAACAAAAAGGCGTAAAAATTGCATTTATGAAACCGATCTCGCAACCAAGCAGTGGCGAAGATAAGATTGACCGTACCACCTCTATCCTGCGCAACAGCACCTCAGTCGATACCGGCGAACCGATTATGCTGAGTAAAGCGGAATCGTTGATCGGTCAAAACCAATCCGATGTGTTGCTGGAAAAAATTGTTGCGCAACACCAATCCTTAAGCAGCAAAAACGAATTGGTGATTGTGGAAGGCTTGATTCCAACCAGTAAAAGCACCTATGCCTCCGGTGTTAACTATGAAATTGCGCAAGCGTTGGATGCGGAAATTATTCTGGTCGCCGCACCGGGCACGGACACCCCAAGCCAATTAATCGAACGTTTGGAAGCGGTTGCCAGTGATTTTGGCGGACGTAACAACCCGAATTTAGTCGGTGTGGTGGTGAATAAATTTAATGCTCCGGTCGATCAAAGCGGCCGCACCCGTCCGGATTTGAGCGAAATTTTTGATTCTTTCCAAGAGAACGAAAGCTCAATCAATGAAGTTCGCCATTTATTCTCAAAAAGCCCGTTGACTTTGATCGCCAGTATTCCTTGGAATGCCGACCTCATTGCAACCCGTGCGATTGATATTGCCAAGCACTTAAATGCGCAAATCATTTATGAAGGTGAAATCAAAACCCGTCGTATCCACGGCATTACTTTCTGCGCCCGTAATTTACCGAACATGGTCGAGCATTTCCGTGCCGGCAGTCTGTTGGTGACCTCTGCGGATCGCCCGGATGTATTGGTTGCAGCCTGTTTGGCAGCAATGAACGGCGTCAAAATCGGTGCCTTAGTGCTGACCGGGGGTTATAAAATCGATACCCAAATCAGCAAACTGTGCCAACAAGCTTTTGAAACCGGCTTACCGGTGGTGCGTGTCGAAGGCAACACTTGGCAAACCTCGCTCAACCTGCAAAGTTTCAATTTGGAAGTGCCGCCGGATGATGCGGAACGAATCGAAACCATTAAACAATTCACCAGTGCGCAATATAATCCGCAGTTTATCGACAGTTTGGTCGGTTCTTCTTCGCGTTTGCGCCGCTTGTCGCCGCCGGCATTCCGTTATCAATTAACCGAACTGGCACGCAGCGCCAAAAAACGTATCGTGTTGCCGGAAGGCGACGAACCGCGTACGGTTAAAGCGGCGGCGATTTGTGCTGAACGCGGTATTGCCGAATGTATCTTGTTGGCAAGCCCGGAAGATGTCAACCGTGTTGCTGAATCGCAAGGCGTTCAATTAGGCAAGGGTATCACCATTATCGATCCGAAAATGGTGCGCCAAAACTATGTGGCGCGTTTGGTCGAGTTGCGTAAAAATAAAGGCATGACCGAAGTGGTTGCGGAAGAACAACTGCAAGACAATGTGGTATTAGGCACGATGATGTTAGAAGCCGCGGAAGTCGATGGTTTAGTCTCCGGTGCGGTTCACACCACGGCAAACACCATTCGCCCACCAATGCAAATCATCAAAACCGCACCGGGCAACTCCATTGTTTCGTCCATCTTCTTTATGTTGCTGCCGGATCAAGTGTTGGTCTATGGCGACTGTGCGGTGAATCCGGATCCAAGTGCGGAACAATTGGCTGAAATTGCGATTCAATCGGCTGATTCGGCAAAAGCCTTTGGTATCGATCCGAAAGTGGCGATGATTTCCTACTCTACCGGCTCTTCCGGTCAAGGTTCGGACGTGGAAAAAGTACGCGAAGCGACCCGCTTGGCACAAGAAAAACGTCCTGACCTGATCATTGACGGTCCGTTGCAATATGACGCGGCGGTGATGGAAGATGTGGCGCGCTCTAAAGCCCCCGGCTCCCCTGTTGCCGGCAAAGCCACGGTATTCATCTTCCCGGATTTGAACACCGGCAATACCACCTATAAAGCGGTGCAACGCTCTGCCGATTTGGTTTCTATCGGACCAATGTTGCAAGGCATGCGCAAACCGGTCAATGACTTATCACGCGGCGCGTTAGTCGATGATATTGTTTACACCATCGCATTAACCGCCATTCAAGCAACGCAATAATCGTTGCTTGCAGCAATAATAAGCCGACAAAAAAACCTGCTTTTCACAGCAGGTTTTTTATGTCTGATTATTGAGATCACCCAATCACTTTCGGTAAATAACCGGTATCAATCAAAAACGGAATCACGATAATCAGCAGTCCCAACAGCAATGCGAGCACAAGTGCGGTATTGCCGCCAATTACGCGATACGGCAGGTTCGGATGTAAACGGCGTGCTTTCCATGCCAAACCAACCGGCAACACTAAACCATAAAAGGCAAACATAATCCCGGCATAGCCTAAGGCTAAAATAAAACCTTTCGGATAAAACAACGCGAAAATCAATGGCGGCACAAAGGTTAATACTCCCAGCGACGCACGATTTGACCGCACTTTGACCCGTTTGAGCAAATCATGCAAGCAATCAAATAAACTCAAAGACACCCCTAAAAACGAAGTCACCAAAGCTAACGAAGAAAACAGCCGCACCGCTTCGCTTAAAATCTGACTGCCGGTGATTTCACGGGTGGCATTGACCAAACCTTTCAAGGTAGGGTCTTGTTGTAAAATATGTAGAAATTGTGATTGGCTCAGCACGCCATGGGTGGATAGCTGCCATAACAAATAGGCAATCAATGGAAGTCCGGTACCGGCAATCACTGAGATACGCAAGCGCTTCACATCACCGTCTAAATATTTCACGATACTCGGCAGCACCACATGGAAGCCGAACGAAGTAAAGAAAACCGGGGCGGCAGATAAGATCAGCGCATGATTTAGCGGCATTGCCATCAGGTTATCTAAAGAAACGCGCGGCAACATCATCAGCAACACAAACAGAAAAATAGCGATTTTGCTTAGAAAAAACAGCCGATTGACCGCATCCACACTCGATGTGCCGAGAATAATAAAAATGCCTAACACCACGGTAAACAACACAATGCTGACTTGGGTTGTGGTTTCATCATCGCCAATGATCGGTAATAAACCGCTGAGCAAAGAACCTCCGCCGGTGACATAAGCCGATAAAATCGCATACATAAAAATCAGCAGCGCCAATGTTGCTATAACCCGTCCGACAGAACCGAAATATTGCTCCGCCAATGAAGCCAAGCCGTCGTCAATCCGCGCGGTTTGATACACTTCGATAAACAGCAACGCACTGTAAGACAATAAAACCCATAAAATCAATAGCAAAAGAACGGTAAATGAAAATCCCATACTGGCGGAGGTAATCGGCATTGCCAACATCCCGGCACCAATCGTTGTTCCGGCAACCAATAAAGTGCTGCCCAATGTTTTATTTTTCACAACATGTCTCGATTTTTCTGATTAAAAAAAAAGTGCCCATGAAATGGGCACTACTCGGAAAGCAAATAGATGGCTATTGAAATAGCGCTTTTTATTGTGCGCGTAAGATACTCGAATCTTGAATGAAGAGCAAGTATCATCCGAATTAAATAGTCATTTTGTGATTTTGCGCAAGATTTTTAGATGAAATTGAATATTTTTTAATAAATCTTAGCGACTAAAACGCTAAAAATCCTGCGGCTTCAATCTTTTTCCCGACTATTAGTGTCAATATTAAACACGCTACTGCCGAATTAAATTGCTGCATTTTTTGAGGTAGAACAAATATTCGAGAAAATCCGCTTGAAATAAATTCTGATCGGCTCATAATTTGCCTATCTTATCATGATAAAGGTTCTCATTTTTATTCGTGTTACTAATATGTTAAAAATTATTAAATATTTATTACTGACCGCACTTTTCTCCGTCAGCCTGAATCTGAGCGCGACCGAAACTGACGGTGATAACCGTTATCGCGCCTATATCGCCGATATTGAACAACGCTTGGATAACACTCTGGGGTATTATCAAAACGGCGAGGTCAATCAGGCGAAAAGTGCGGTGCAAATGGCGTATTTCGAGGTGTTTGAGAATTTGGAAGGCCCGATTCGAATCAACATTTCCGCACAAAAAAGCTACCAGTTGGAAGCCGCTTTCGGCGAAATCCGCAAGATGATCACCCAAAATCAGCCGCAGTCGGTTATCGCAGAAAAAATTGATTGGTTGAAAAATGAGTTGAATCGGCTGGAATCGGTGTTGAACGACGGACACCGCCTCACCGCCGAAGGGCAACACGGCGCGTATCAAAACAGTGAGATTGCACCTTATTGGCAACAAAGTTTTCAGATTATCGACGATCTGCTGGCACAAGCGATCAGCGCCTACCAAGAGGGCGATTTGGACAGCGCCAAGAAGTTGATTCAACAGGCGCAATATGACGGTTACAAAAATTCCGAAATGGAAATGGCAATTCGGCAAAACCGCTCTTCCACCCAGTCCTCCGCTCTCAACCAACAATTTTACGATCTGATCAAAGCCGCACAACAGGCTGAAAACCTGAGCGAGCTGGGCTATTTAACTACCCAATTATTACAAGATATCGAAGATCAACTGCCGAACCTGCCGACCACCAAACAGGCGCAACAAGCGCAGGCAATGCAAGCCGCCGAGCCGCAAAACAACAGCACGCAAAATTGGCAACAGGTCGCCGCCGAGGTTAATCAAGGCATTCAGCAAGCACTTCAACACTATCAACAAGGTAAGCGTGACGAGGCGATTATGGCGGTGCAGGACACCTATTTCGATGTGTTCGAAAGTTCCGGCATGGAAAGCAGTATCGGCTCGCGCGACAGCAATTTGAAAACCACCCTGGAGGGCTTTTTCACCCGTCTGGTCGGGCAAATGAAAGCGCAGCAATCGCCGGAGCAACTGCAACAACAAGCGGACGGCTTGGCGCAACAGTTGCAAAGTGCGGTCAGTTTATTAAGCCAAAACAGCGGCGGCGCTTGGGATATTTTCCTCTACAGCCTGCTGATTATCCTGCGTGAGGGCTTGGAAGCCTTGCTGATTGTGGCGGCGATTGTGGCGTATTTGGTAAAAAACCATCATCAGGACAAGCTGCCGGTTATCCGCCAATCGGTGGTTATCGCCCTTGTCGCCAGTGTGATCACCGCATTTATCTTCCAGTTGCTGTTTGAAAATTCCGGCGCAAACCGTGAATTATTGGAAGGTATCACCATGATTTTCGCCGTGGTTATGCTGTTTATGATGAGCTATTGGCTGCTGTCGAAAGTAGAGGCGCAAAATTGGAAACGCTACCTTGAAGGCAAGCTCTCCACCGCCCTGACCACCGGCTCGTTGATCGGGTTATGGCTCACCAGTTTTCTGGCGGTTTACCGCGAAGGGGCGGAAACCGTGTTGTTTTACTACGCATTAGTGGGCGATATCCAATCTGCCGACGGCTATGTATATCTGTTCGGCGGCTTTGCGATCGGCGTGATGTTATTGTTGGTTGTCTATTTGATTATGCGTTTTACCGTGGTCAAACTGCCGTTAAAACCGTTCTTTATGTTGACGGGCGGCTTTATGTATCTGATGGCGTTTGTCTTTGCCGGTAAAAGCGTGTTGGAACTGATTGAGGGAAAACTGGTTCAACCGACCTTACTGGACGGCTTCCCTGAAATTTCCTGGTTGGGAATTTATCCGTATCTCGAAACCTTAATTCCGCAAGCCGTTTTAATCTTGGCGGCGATTTTCGCCCTGTTGTATATGAAAATCAGCGCTAAAAAACAGGCATTACACGCTATTTAATCCTAAACTTTTAAGAGGTATTTTATGAACTTCAAAAAAACATTGCTCACCGCCACCCTCGTCGCCGGTATCTTCTCCGCTACCTCGGCGCTGGCATTCAAAGAGTATCCGGCAGGCGAACCGGTTACCATGAACGAAATGGAAATCGCAGCGGTTTATTTGCAGCCGATCGATATGGAACCGCGCGGTATGGGTTTACCGGCGGCGAAATCGGATATCCATCTGGAAGCGGATATTCATGCGATCGAAGGCAATAAAAACGGCTTCGGCGCCGGCGAATGGATGCCGTATCTGACCATTAATTATACCTTGGAAAATTTGGATACCGGTGAAAAACAACAAGGCACGTTTATGCCGATGGTTGCCGGCGACGGTCCGCACTACGGCGCCAACATCAAAATGATGGGCGTGGGCAACTATAAAGTGACTTACCACATCGAGCCGCCGTCAAAAGCGGGGTTGCACCGCCATACCGATGACGAAACCGGTGTCGGCCGCTGGTGGAAACCGTTTGATGCGGCGTTTGAATTTAAATATACCGGTTTGAATTGATCTGAAATCGGTCGTTACCACTCTGCTTTGCCGGTGTTTTGCACGCTTTTCAGGGTGGTAATTTTATCTTTTTAAATCTTATTTATTCCAATCTGCATAGGATTTAAAAACATAAAAGGTTGTTGCAATGAATTACTTTTTCACCTCGGTTTTACAATTATTGCTGCCGTTCGGCGTACTCAGCGGTTTGTTGTGGGCAAAACAGCGAACCGTGCCGGACAAAGCGCTGTTTTGGCTCTCTCTGACCGCACTTTGCAGCGGCTTTGTCCTATGGCAACTGTTCAGCGTCAACCAAAGCCTGAAACTGATCCTGTCAATCGGTTATGCGTCGGTGTTGCTGTTTAGCCTGTTCAGTGCTTGGCTGAATCGGCGGCAACTGCTCTACCTTGCGCAAACCCTGTTACTGCTGTTCGCCGGTATTTTCTGGGCGCAAAATCCGAATTTGAGTGCAATCACCTCCACCGAGATCATCAATACTGATTTTATTCTTAATCTGTTTGCAATAGCGACCGCACTTTTGCTCTGTCTGTTGTGCGCCAACTGGATTGTCAGTCTGTTGCGGCAAAGCGCATTGGCTTATTCCGCTTGTTGGCAGCTGCGGCTGATAGCTATGCTGCTGTTGGGCGTTTGGCTGTTGTTACCGCTCAGCGGGCAAATTTTGCTGTCGCTGATTAAATTGCAATTGATCGATCTGGATAAAACCCTGCTCAGTTTTGTTGCCAAAAGCCTGAATCTGACCATTTGGAATAATTATCTGCTGGCGGGCATGCTTATCGCTATCAGCCTGCTGTTTTTCATTTGCGTGCAGCGTCCGCGCCAGCATGTGTTGGCACAGCAAACCGATCTGATCGAAAAACGGCAAAAAACCGCACTTTATCGCCAAGCGCGCCGCATTACGCTATCGGGCTTGCTGTTGGCGCTGATAGTGATCGCCGCACAGCTGTATTGGGATAAAATCGCTTCGCAGCCGCCGCGCCTGTCGCAAGCCACGCCGGTGACATTGTCACAAGACGGGCAAGTGCATATCGACATCAAACAGGTCAGCGACGGCAAATTACACCGCTTCGTTTGGATTTCCGACGAAGGCAAAGCCGTGCGTTTCTTTATTATCAACCGGTTAAGCGATCGTGTCAGCTTGGGCGTGGTGTTTGACGCCTGCCTGCTGTGCGGCGATCAGGGTTATGTCATGCAAGGCAATCAGGTGATCTGCGTGGCTTGCGGCGTGCATATGTTTATTCCGTCGATCGGTAAGCCGGGCGGCTGCAATCCGGTACCGATTAACGATTGGCGGCAAACCGAACAACAGGTGATCATCAGCAAGCAAAGCTTGGAAGAAGGTTTGAACTACTTCTCGACCATCGTGCAATTGGAGGTGATTGATCCGGTAGACGGCAGCAAGCTGCTCAACACCGACGCCAAATTTAAATACAACTACGCCGGCAAAACCTACTTTTTTGCTTCGGAACAGAATATCAATCAATTCCGTGACAATCCTGAGCGCTACCTTGCGCCGCAAAGCCAAGCGCCGCAAACCCGCTTGGCGGAGGAATAAGTTATGCTGTTACGTATGTTGTTACAATCGTGGAAAAACGGGTTACGGCGCAAGTTTTTGGCGATTTTCACCATTTTTCTCGCCGCCGGTTTAATCTCCGCCCTGTTGGCGGTGTCGATTGATATCGGCGATAAAATGGCAAAAGAGCTGAAATCCTACGGCGCCAATATTTTGATTGAACCTGCCGCCCAAGCCGCGCTGCCGCAAGTCGATCAAGAACGGGAAAATCTGTTGCAGGGGCAGGATTTTTTAGACGAAAAAGAACTGCCTAACATTAAAGATATTTTTTGGGGCAACAATATCGTCGGCTTTGCGCCGCAATTGAATGCGCCTTTTGAGTTGATTAGCCGTAACGGACAAGCGCAGCAACAAGATATCAGCGTACTGGGCACGTTTTTTGACTATCCGATCGGCATTCCGGACGATCCGGATTATCACACCGGACAGAAAATCATCAGCCCGTATTGGCAGGTGGACGGCGAATGGGTGGATGACAGTGTCAAACACCGCCATAACCGTGCTAACACTCAAAGTGCGGTTGCGCCGCAAGCACTGGTCGGGCGCCAACTGGCGGCAAGTGCCGATATTCATATCGGTGATCGGTTGCAATTACGTCCGTTCACTGACTCTAGCGCAGAGATGACCGCACTTTTAGAGGTAACGGTAAGCGGAATTCTGTCGAGCGGCGGCAATGAAGAAAATCAGGTGATCGTGCCGCTGCACGCACTGCAAAACAGTTTGAACCTCCACGGCAAAGTGCAGTCGGTACGGGTTTCGGCGTTGACCGTGCCGGAAAACGATCTGTCGCGCAAAGCGCGGGAAAATCTGGAAGCGTTGGACGCCGAAGAGTATGACCGCTGGTATTGCACCGCCTATGTTTCGTCAATCGCCCACCAGCTGGAAGAAGCGGTATCCGGCGCAGTGGTGCGCCCGATTTGGCAGGTCGCCGCCTCCGAAGGCGTGGTCATTGAGAAAATCCAGTTGCTGTTGGCGGTCGTCACGTTGGCGGCGCTGTTGGCTTCCGCAATGGGAATCGCTTCGTTGATGACCAGCAATATCATCGAACGCAGCAAAGAGATCGGCTTGATGAAAGCGCTGGGCGCACATCAACGGCAAATCAATCTGCTGTTTTATTGCGAAGCCGGTTTAAGCGGCGTTATCGGCGGGCTATTCGGTTGCCTTGCCGGTTGGGGCTTGGCTGGTTTTATCGGTGATGCGTTGTTCGGACAACCGCTCTCTTTTGCTTGGATTGTGGTGCCGTGCGTGCTGTTTTTGTCGGTGATGATTGCGATTATCGGCACTTGGTTTCCGGCGCACCGCATTGCCAAACTCTATCCGATCGAGGTGTTGTATGGGCGTTAATATGTTCTGGCGTTTGGTATTCCGTGCGTTGCGCTTGCGCCTGCAACGGGTCGCGATTATTTTTGCCGCCCTGACCGTCGGCGCGGCAATTGTCACGGCGATGTCTGCGGTCTATTTTGATATCAATACCAAAATGAGCCAAGAATTACGCACTTTCGGCGCCAATTTTTATATCGGCTCGAAACATCAAACCACGCTGTCGCAACAGCCGTTTCAACAAATTCTGGCACAAGCGCCGACCGGTTTGCTAAATGCCGCCGCCCCCTATTTATACGGCGTGACCCGCAGTGAATTGGAAAAAATCGCAATTATGGGCGTGTGGTACGACGCCATGCCGACCCTCGCGCCCTATTGGCAAATCCGCGGACAACAAATCGGAGTGAATTTCGATCAGCGCAATGCGATGATCGGCAAAACCTTAGCCGAGCGGCTGCACTTAACACTCGGCGACGAGATCACCTTAAGCAACGAGCAGCAGCAAAAACGCAGTTTCAAAATTAAAGCGATCGTGGAAGCCGGTGACGCCACCGACAATATGTTGATCGTCAATCTGGAATTTGCACAGGCATGGCTGAACAAGCCTGATCAAATCAGTTACGCGCTGTTAAGCGTGAAAAATGAACAGGGACAGGTGGAGCAATTCGCCGAACAGCTGCGCCGCCAATATCCCGATTTGGAAATTCGCCCGATTCGTAAAGTTTCCGCTTCCGAAGGGCAGATTCTGGATAAAATCAAAGGCTTAATGGGCTTAATTTCGTTGGTGATTTTGATCTTGGCGACCCTGTGCGTCAACACCACCTTAATTGCGATTATCGCCGAGCGTGCCAAAGAGTTCGCGCTGCAAAAAGCATTGGGCGCCAAACGCGGCGATATCATCAAACAAATCACCACCGAAACCCTGCTGATTGCCCTGCTTGCCACACTCGCCGGCTTGATTTTAGGCTATATTCTCGCGCAGGTGTTGGGGATCGCGGTGTTTAAATCCAGCATTGATCTGCGCTTGCCGGTAATTCCGATCACGCTGCTGCTCTCGCTGATTGTGGCGATGATTGCGGTGATCGTGCCGACCCGACGGGCATTACAAATTGAAACCGCCAACGTATTGAAAGGTGAATAATGACAGAGCAAAAATGGGTGATCGAAACCCGCCATTTGGTTAAACGTTTCGGACAGGTGACCGCACTTGACGATATCAATATTCAAATCGCCGCCGGCGAATTCGTAGCGATTATGGGCGCTTCCGGTTCCGGCAAAACCACGCTGATGAATATTTTGACCTGTTTGGACACCGCCAGCGACGGCAAGGTGATTTTAGACGGCGTAGACGCCGCCAAGCTGAACGAAGAGCAACGTCAGCGTTTTCGTGCCGAGAAAATCGGGTTGGTGTTCCAACAATTCCATTTGATTCCCTACCTGACCGCACTTGAAAACGTGATGTTGGCGCAACATTATCACAGTGTCACCGACGAAGCGTCGGCGAAAGCGGTGCTCGCCCAAGTCGGTTTGGCACATCGAATCAATCACCTGCCAAGCCAACTGTCCGGCGGCGAACAGCAACGGGTGTGTATCGCCCGTGCATTAGTCAACCGTCCGCCGGTGATTTTTGCCGACGAACCGACCGGCAATCTGGACGAAACCAACGAACGCCTAATCCTGCAACTGTTGACCGAACTGAACCTGCAAGGGCGCACCATCGTGATGGTGACCCACAATCCGGAATTGGGCAAACTGGCACACCGCACCATCTTCTTGCAACACGGCAAATTTTTGCGTGAAGAAAAATATGAATCGAGGACAAATTGATGAAAACGTTGTTGAAAACCACCCTATTTGCGCTAACCTGCCTGTTCCTGACTGCCTGCGAAGAGCAACAGGCCACCGTCGGCAAAAAAGCGCCGCAACTGGCAACTTTTAATTTGAGCGGCGAAGCGGTGAAACTGGAAAATGTGGTGCAACAAAAACCGCTGTTTATCACCTTTTGGTCGGAAAACTGCGGCGGTTGCATTGCCGAAATGTTGGAATTACAGCGCTTGCAACAAGCTCATCCGGATAAACTGGATTTTCTGGCGATCAATATCGACGGTAAAAACGCCGACACCGCCACCGTCGCCAAACAACGCGGCATTACCCTGCCGGTGGTGAGAGATCAACTTGGCATCACCGCCGAACGTTACCAAGTGATCGGCACGCCGACTTCGTTTCTCATCGCCACCAACGGCGTGTTACAACAACGCATGGAAGGCTTCGATCACGAACGGGTTAATGCGCTGTTTGAATAATTGCGGACGGCTTACTTATTCTGTACTAAAATAGCGGCATTATTCAGTTAACAACAGGATTTTCAACATGCGGTTTCATTTTTCCCCCGCCTTATGCGCCATTACCCTCGCCTTGCTGACGGCACAAAGTGCGGTCGCCGAGGCGGATATTGCCAAAGGCAAACGCCAATATCAGCAGTTATGCGCCATGTGCCACGGCCGCAATGCGGAAAAACAGGCATTTGACACCTCAGCGGTGATTGCAGGCATGGCAAAAAATGACATTGTCACGGCATTGGAAAAACGCAAAAACGGTGAAATCGAAGGGGCAGGCAACACAGTGAAGTCGCGCTTAACCGAACAAGATAGGCAAAATTTGGCGGCGTATATTGCAACGTTAGGCAAATAATCCTATGCAAAAAATCGGTATTATCGGCGGCATGAGCCCGGAAAGCACCCTGCTCTACTATTCGCAGATCAATCGCGGGGTCAATCAGGCGTTAGGTAAAAATCACAGTGCCGATTTGCTCATGCACAGTATCGATTTTGAAACCATTGTGCAATTGCAGAAAAACAACGATTGGCAACAAGCCGGTGAGTTGCTGGCGCAAAGTGCGGTTTAGCCCGATTACTCAACATTTGATTTTTCTCAACTATCGTTTTATCCTGAAATCAAGCAGTTAATCAATAACAGGAAGAACCTTATGGACACCAAAGATATTGAGAATATCGAACTGACTTATCTCACCTTGAATGACTATCAGGAATTGAAAGACGCGATGATCAGCGCCTATTCCCTTCTGCCGAATGCCTATTGGAGCGAAGAGGAAATTTCACGCCTGATTAATAAATTTCCCGAAGGTCAGGTGGTGATTAAAGTGAATGATTGTTTGGCGGGCTGTGCGCTGTCGATCATCGTCGATTACAACAAATACGGCGACAACCACACCTACCAAAAAATCACCGCGAACGATACCTTTGATTCGCACACCGACAAAGGCGATATTTTGTACGGGATTGATGTATTTATCAAACCGGAATTCCGCGGGCTGCGTTTGGGGCGGCGTTTATACGATTACCGCAAGGATTTATGTGAAAAGCGGAATCTGAAAGGCATTTCCTTCGGCGGGCGGATTCCCAACTATCATAAATATGCCGATCAATTGACGCCGAAAGCCTATATTGACAAAGTGCGACGCAAAGAAATCAACGATCCGGTATTGAATTTCCAAATGTCGAATGATTTCCACCCGCGCAAAGTGTTGAAAGGTTATCTCGAAGGCGATGTCGCCTCGAACGAATATGCGGTGTTAATGCGCTGGGATAATATCTACTACGAACCGCCGAGTGACTTGGCAACCCAAAACAAGAAAGAAGTGCGGTTGGGTTTGATCCAATGGCAAATGCGCCCCTACCGCAATGTCGCTGAATTAATGCAGCAGGCGGAATATTTTATTGACGCGGTATCAGGCTACCACTGCGATTTTGTTCTCTTTCCCGAATTTTTCAATGCGCCGCTGATGGCGAAATATAATAACGATTCCGAACCGGAAGCGATTCGTAAATTGGCGCAATATACTGCGGCGATTGTCGGTAAATTCGAAGAATTGGCCATCAGCTACAACATCAATATCATCACCGGCAGCATGCCGGAAATCAAAGACGACTCTTTATATAACGTCGGCTATTTATGCCGACGCGACGGCAGCACCGAGCGCTTTGAAAAATTGCATGTCACCCCGGACGAAGCCAAAATTTGGGGCATGATCGGCGGTAACCAATTAAAGGCGTTTGATACCGATTGCGGCAAAATCGGCATTTTGATTTGTTACGATGTCGAATTCCCCGAACTCAGCCGTTTGCTTGCCGATCAAGGCATGGAAATCCTGTTCGTACCGTTTTTAACCGATACGCAAAACGGTTTTTCACGGGTGCGCCATTGTGCCCAAGCACGTGCAATTGAAAACGAATGTTTCGTTGCCATTGCCGGTTCGGTCGGCAACCTGCCGAATGTACATAATATGGATATCCAATACGCCCAGTCGATGATTTTCACACCGTGCGATTTTGCCTTCCCGACCAACGGCGTCAAAAGCGAAGCGACACCGAATACCGAAATGGTGCTGATTGCCGATGTGAATATTGATGAATTGCGCGAACTGCATGAATTCGGCAGCGTGCGTAATTTGAAGGATCGGCGCAATGATTTGTATCAGTTGCGTTGGAAAAAGAAGTAAAAGCGGTGTAAGACCAAAGTGCGGTTCGCTGAAAACCGCACTTTGATGATTATTTTGA
The DNA here is from genome assembly GCF_053570785.1 of Testudinibacter sp. P80/BLE/0925. The sequence goes on from NZ_CM131636.1 coordinate 2,176,433, forward strand.
TATTTGTGTTTAGAGATTATTCAAATCCAACACATCGGTCATATCAAACAAACCGTTTTGCTTGCTTTGCAGCCATTTGGCGGCACGCACCGCACCGTTGGCGAAGGTCATGCGGCTGGAGGCTTTGTGGGCGATTTCGACCCGTTCGCCTTCGTCGGCAAACCAGACGCTGTGTTCGCCGACCACATCACCGGCGCGAATGGTGGCAAAGCCGATTTCATCGCGTTTGCGTTCGCCGGTGATCCCTTCGCGGGCAAAAACGCCGTGGGTTTTGAGATCACGCCCTAAGGTTTTGGCGATATGTTCGCCCATTGAAAGTGCGGTACCGGACGGCGCGTCGACTTTGTGGCGGTGGTGTGCTTCGATCACCTCGATGTCGCAATAATCGCCCATCACTTTGGCTGCTTTTTCCAATAATTTGAACACCAAATTCACGCCCACGCTGTAGTTTGAAGCAAATACAATACCGATTTTTTCCGCCGCTTGCGCAATCGCGTGTTTGCCTGCGTCGTCAAAACCGGTGGTGCCGATCACCATTTTTTTCTGATTGGCGACACAAAAATCAATATAGCCAAAACTGGCTTCCGGGCGGGTGAAATCAATCAGCAAATCAAATTGATCTTTCACGCTGTCCAAATTGTCGCTGACCGCCACGCCGATATTGCCGATTCCGGCAAGTTCCCCGGCGTCTGCACCGACCAAACTCGAACCGCTGCGCTCCAAGGCTGCCCCCAACACCACGCCCTCGGCGTTCTTCACCGCTTGGATTAATTGGCGCCCCATGCGCCCACCTGCGCCGGCAACGGCAATGCGTAAATCTGTCATCGTTAATTCCTCATTTTACTTTCTATGTATCCAATATTATTTATCACTCGAAGACGGTCGGTAAACCGAATCCAGATAGACATGCACGGTAATTTCTTCCCGATCATGAAAAAGCTGTTTGGCTTGCAGCCGATGGCTAATGCCCTTTTTGTTCAGATCGTCACTCAATGTTTGCAAACAAGACCGCACTTCTTGATAGCGTTTTTTCATCGGCAGTTTTAGGTTGAAAATCATCTCACGACACCAGCCGTTGAGCAACCATTTGCTCATTAAGGCGGTGATCCGCGCCGGTTGCTCCACCATATCGCACACCAGCCAATCCAAGCGGGTGCGTTTCGGCGGTTGGAATTTGAAACCGTCTTCCGGGCAATGATCCACCCGTCCGCTTTCCATCAGCGACGGTGCGATTTTACCGTGATCGACCGCATACACAAACATGCCGCGTTTGACTAACTGATAAGTCCAACCGCCGGGGCAAGCACCCAAATCAGCGGCTTTCATCTGATCGTTCATGCGTTGCTTTTCTTCTTTTTCGCTGAGAAAAGTCAGGATCGCTTCTTCCAGTTTTAAGGTGGAACGGCTTGGCGCGTCGCTTGGGAATTTCAGGCGTGGAATGCCCATAAAGTGCGGTGCATGGTTGTTGTTGTAAGAATAACCGACATAGCAGCTATCATTGGTAATAAACAACACATGCAAGGTGACGCCGCTGCCGCGAATTTCACGAAAATTCAGCAGACCGCACTTTTTCAATTGTTGCCTTAATGGCACGGTGAATTTGCGACAAAAGGTCGATAACGCTTTTGCCTCATTGGTGTCGGCGGTTTCCACCCACAGCTCGGTGCTTTGTTGCAAGTTAACCTGCTGATTTTGCTGATATTGTACCACAATCGGGCTGATACGGTCGTCAAGCGGCAAATCACTCAATAAATCGGAAACCACAATCAGTTGGCGGGCAAAAATCAGTTGGTTGAACGGGATTTGTTGCGCCAAGCGATCGGCTTCGCCTGCTTGGTAACACTCGAAAATGACATAACCGCTGTTTTCCACCACCCGCGCAAAGCCGTACACGCCTAAATCGCCTGCTTTTTCGCTGATTTCCGCTGCCAGTTCTTTTTCAAAACCGATACGGCAATATAATGCCAATTTATTCACGAGCTTAACCTCTTGGCTTCATACTGCCGGCAATGCTGATAAACGCCAACGCGCCCCAGCCGATTAAAAATGCCGTGCCGCCAATCGGCGTGATCCACACTAAACTTCTGATATCGGTTAATGCCAATCCGTACAAGCTGAACGAAAAACAGAGAATGCCGATGGCCCAACTGTAACCGATCCAGTTTAAACCACGATTACGGCACGCCGGCGCAGGCTGGTTCTTGGTTGCGGTGACAAAGAGCCCCAATGCGAGTAACGCCAAGGTATGAAAAACTTGGTATCTCAAGCCTTTTTCGATCCAATCCAGTTGTAAAAAGGTCAAGTGCGGTTCCAAACCGTGGGCGGCAAAAGCGCCGAATGCGACGCAGAAAAAACCGCTGATGGCGGCAAAGGTTAAAAAACGGTTTCCCATAGTAATCCTTGGTCTGTCGGGTGGTTAGTGGTGTTGTCGGATATGTTCGATGATCCAATTGATAAACGAAACGGTCTGTATTTTATCCGAATAATTCGGATGATACACCACATAAAATGATTTTGGATCGGTCACATCGGTGAAAAAGACCTCTTTCAGCGAGCCGTCATTGATATATTGCTGTGCCAGAATCTTGTTTGCCAAGACCACCCCTTGCCCATGCAATGCGGCTTGTAACGCCATAAACGTATGGCTGAACACCGAGCCGTGTTGAATATTGAGATTGTCCAACTGCAAATGTGCCGCCATCCGCTGCCAATTTTCGCGGGTGTGGATATGCAGTAAATTGTGTTGCGACAAATCGGTTAAGTTTTGCAACGGCTTATGCTGTAGCAGTTTCGGGGCGGCCAAAATGGACAAACACCCCTCCAATAAACGCTGGCTTTTTAGCCCGCGCCAATCGCCTTTACCATAAAAAATCGCGACATCCGCATCGGCGAGAATATCGCTTTCATCATAATCGAAACCCTGAATATTCACTTCAATCGCCGGATATAACCGATTAAATTCGCTCAGTTGCGGCACCAACCAAGCCAAACCAAAGGTTTGCGGCACTTTGATGGTCAGTTCCAGATCATGCTGACTGTTTCTGAGTTGATCCGTTACTTCCGCCAAGCGGCGTAAAATCACTTTGATTTCATGAAAATAAGCACTGCCCTGTTCGGTCAGCTCCAAGGCGCGGTTTTTACGGATAAACAGCGCATTGCCTAAGAAATCTTCCAATAATTTAATTTGGTGGCTGATAGCGGCTTGGGTAACAAACAGTTCATCTGCAGCCTTGGTGAAACTTAAATGACGGGCGGCCGATTCGAACGCTTTAAGTGCATTTAACGGGGGCAAACGTTTATGCATGACATATCCTGTCGTTAAAATCGCATAAATAAAATTTATGCGAACGATAAAAAAATATAAATTGTTACTCGTGACGGCAAAACCTAAAATGGTCGCATTGCTTAAGCAACATGGTGTTGTTTTTAAGTATGATGTTGTGTTTTATCTAGTTCACTAGATTTGAGTTTTACTGTTAACTTCCTGTATATTTTAAAACCCATTTGGTTTATCGGCCACTCAATCCTTGAGTGGCTTTTTTCTGCCGCTTATTCTAACATAAACCTGCATTTTTTATCCTATCTTCCGGCCGATTGTTATGTTAAATTTTCAGCCAATTCATTTTTGCAGGGAAAATCAGTTATGAGTTCTGAAAACCAAAGTCAATCTATTATTTGGCAGTTAAAAAACCTGACGTTAAGCCTTAACAAATCCCTTGATCAACTGTTACAGCAAGAAGGCTTGACCCTCTCGCAAGCGCGGGTTTTGTTGTTGCTTTTTAGCGAAAATGGGCAAAATCAAAGCAGCTTGATGAAGCAGCTGCAAATTGAATCCTCCTCGATGACCAAAATTATTGATCTGTTGGAACGGAAAAATTTTATTGTGCGCAAAGACAACCCCCGTGATGCGCGGCGCAAAAATATTTTTCTGACTAAACAGGGACAACATAAAGAACAAGCAATTCACCAGTTGTTACAACAATTTGAAGCGACGCTGCTCGCCGCCCTGTCTGCGAGTGAAACGCAACAACTGCAACGCTTGCTGCAAAAATTCAGCCCGAAATCAATTAATGATTGATTTGACGTAAAAATAGGATAAAAATGACGGATATTTTTATCTAAAGCAAAGAAATAAGAGTAAGGAAAAACAATGAGTGATGTTTTATTAGATTGGGAAAATTTAGGCTTTGGCTATATCAAAACCGATTTCCGTTATATTTCCCACTGGAAAGACGGTAAATGGGACGGCGGCAAACTGACTACCGATAATGTGCTGCATATCAGCGAAGGCTCAACCGCACTTCACTATGGGCAACAATGTTTTGAGGGGTTGAAAGCCTACCGTTGTAAAGACGGCAGTATTAACCTGTTCCGTCCTGACGAAAATGCCAAGCGCATGCAACGCAGCTGCCAACGTTTATTAATGCCGCAAGTGCCGGTGGAGATGTTTGTCGATGCCTGTAAACAAGTGGTTAAAGCCAATGAAAAGTTTGTCGGTCCTTACGGCAGCGGCGCAACCTTGTATTTGCGTCCGTTTTTAATCGGCGTGGGCGATAATGTTGGTGTACACGCCGCCCCGGAATACATTTTCTCGATTTTTTGCTGTCCGGTCGGCGCCTATTTCAAAGGCGGGATGAAACCGACTAACTTCATTATTTCCGAATATGATCGCGCTGCGCCGCAAGGCACCGGGGCAGCCAAAGTCGGCGGTAATTATGCCGCCAGCTTGCTGCCGGGCAAAGAGGCAAAAGAACGCAACTTCGGCGATTGTATCTATCTTGATCCGAAAACCCACACCAAAATCGAAGAAGTCGGCTCGGCGAATTTCTTCGGTATCACCAAAGACAACCAATTTGTTACCCCACTGTCACCATCGATTTTACCAAGTATCACCAAATACTCACTGCTCTATTTGGCAGAACAACGTTTGGGCTTGAAAGCGGTTGAAGGCGATGTGTATATTGATAAATTAGATGAGTTTATCGAAGCCGGGGCTTGCGGCACGGCGGCGGTCATCACTCCGATTGGTGGCATTCAAAACGGTGATGATTTTCATGTATTCTACTCCGAAACCGAAGTCGGACCGGTGACTAAAAAACTCTATGCGGAACTGACCGGCATTCAATTCGGTGATGTAGCCGCGCCGGAAGGTTGGATTGTCAAAGTCTGACTGCCAATAGTTGTCTAAGCAACCGCACTTTGGCTGTTCAAAATAAGCCAAGTGCGGTTTTTTTATATTAAAAAATAAAAATCAATTGGTTTTATTTTTCCACTTTAAAAATCTATATTTGTTTCAATTCTGTTTAATTAGATGATGATTTTCTCACATCGTTCATGGTTATTTTTCGTATTTGTTAAAAATAATGCAATCTTTTATCAGAAATACCAAATCCGAGTTAATTTAGATTGACCGCCTTTCCTATTTTTTGTTATATCTATCACAGTTTCTAAATTTTAAAATTGACTTTCTGAATAAGGAATAAACTATGATTCAGCAATACAGTGAAATGCGCAATAATATCAGTATGCTCGGACGGTTTTTAGGCGAAACCATCAGTGATGCGCAAGGCAGCGATATTCTCGATTTGATCGAAAATATCCGTGTTCTTTCGCGTGATTCGCGCGCCGGCAACGACAAAGCGCGCCAAGCGTTGCTCGATACCCTCGCAACGATTTCCAATGACAATATTATTCCGGTGGCGCGTGCGTTCAGCCATTTCTTGAATCTGACCAATATTGCCGAACAATACCAAACCATTTCACGCCACCATGACGACGCAAATTCCAGCCAGCGCTCGATTGGCAGCTTGTTCAGTAAGCTCAAACAGCACGGTATCAAACAAGAACAGGTGCTAAGTGCGGTCGATAATCTGTTGATCGAGTTGGTGTTGACGGCTCACCCGACCGAAGTCACCCGCCGTTCACTGACTCATAAACACGTTGAAATCAATAAATGCCTAAGCAAATTGGAGCATTCCGATTTGACCGTGAAAGAGCGCACCGCAATCGAACGCCGTTTGTTGCAACTGATTGCCGAGGCATGGCACACCAATGAGATCCGTACGCAGCGCCCGACTCCGTTTGAAGAGGCAAAATGGGGCTATTCGGTGATTGAAAACAGCTTATGGAAAGCCGTGCCGATGTTTTTGCGTCAACTCAACGACAGCACCCGCGACTATCTGGATTTCACCCTGCCGGTCGATTTTACCCCGGTCAAATTTTCTTCATGGATGGGCGGCGATCGTGATGGTAACCCGTTTGTCACCAGCGCCGTCACCCGCAATGTGTTGAATTTGGCGCGCGCCAAAGCCGCCGAGTTGTTTTTGGAAGACATTAAGCTGTTATCCGATGAACTTTCAATGGTGGAAGCGACCGAGGAGTTCAAAGCCAAATACGGCGAACACCAAGAACCGTATCGCTATATCGTCAAAGATCTGCGTACCAAATTAAAAGCGACGCAAAATCACTACAATGACTTATTGGCGGATAGACAGCCGAGAACCACAATCGACCAGATTATCACCAAAAACGAGCAACTTTGGCAACCGCTGTTCGATTGCTACACGTCCCTTTCCAACTGCGGAATGCGGATTATCGCCAACGGCTTATTGTTAGATACCTTACGCCGTATCCGCTGCTTTGGCGTGACCCTGTCACAGTTGGATATTCGCCAAGAAAGCACCCGTCACAGCATGGCGATTGCCGAAGTGACCCGTTATATCGGTTTGGGGGATTATGCGCAATGGAACGAAGCCGACAAACAAGCGTTTTTGATTCGCGAACTCAATTCGCGTCGTCCGTTGATTCCGATTGAATGGTCGCCAAGTGCGGAAACCAAAGAGATTTTAGACACCTGCAAAGTGGTGGCGGAACAAAACGAAGGCGTGATTTCGGCTTATGTCATTTCTATGGCGAAGTCAGCTTCTGACGTGTTGGCCGTTCACTTATTATTGAAAGAAGCCGGCTGCAATAAGAATATCCCGGTCGTGCCATTGTTTGAAACGCTGGAAGATTTAGACAATTCCGAAGCTGTGATGGAAGAACTGTTTAATGTCGGTTGGTATCGCGGTTTTATTAAAAATAAACAAATGGTGATGATCGGCTACTCCGATTCCGCCAAAGACGCGGGCATGATGGCCGCCTCTTGGGCGCAATACCGCGCGCAAGAAGCGTTAGTGAATTTGTGTGAAAAATTGCATATCGAATTGACGCTGTTCCACGGTCGTGGCGGCACAATCGGCCGCGGCGGCGCTCCGGCGCACGCGGCGTTATTGTCACAACCGCCTAAATCACTGAAAAACGGTCTGCGTGTGACCGAACAAGGCGAGATGATTCGCTTTAAACTCGGCTTGCCGCAAGTGGCGGTCGGCAGTTTGGAGTTGTATGCCAGCGCAATTTTGGAAGCCAATTTACTGCCGCCGCCGGAACCGAAAGCCGAATGGCGCGGCATTATGGATGATTTATCCCGGCTCTCTTGTGAGATTTATCGCGGCACTGTGCGCGAACAGCCGGATTTTGTGCCCTATTTCCGCTCTGCGACACCGGAACAGGAATTGTCGCGCCTGCCGTTAGGCTCGCGTCCGGCAAAACGCAACCCGAAAGGTGGGGTTGAAAGTCTGCGTGCGATTCCGTGGATTTTCGCTTGGATGCAAAACCGCTTAATGTTGCCGGCATGGTTGGGCGCCGGCGCCTCGATTCAAACGTTGCTGAATAACGGCAAAAGTGCGGTGGTGGAAGAAATGTGCCAAGGCTGGCCGTTCTTTTCTACCCGTATCGGCATGTTGGAAATGGTGTTCAGTAAAACCGATTTATGGTTAGCCGAATATTACGATCAACGTTTAGTCGAACCGCACTTATGGGCTTTGGGGCAAGAATTACGCCAACAATTGCAAGCCGATGTCAAAACCCTGCTTGACTTATCGCATAAAGATCAATTGATGGACGATTTGCCATGGGTTGCACAGTCTATTGCCCTGCGCAACGTTTACACCGATCCGTTGAATTTATTGCAAGTGGAACTGTTACATCGCCTGCGCCAACAGCCGGAAGAACAGCAAGATTCGCACTTAAATCAAGCTTTAATGATCACCATCACCGGGATCGCGGCAGGAATGCGCAATACCGGTTAATCATACCGTAACCGATAATGCCCTTGTTATCTTGATAGCAGGGGTATTTTTTTATAAAAGTGCGGTTACCCGTTGGTTTCCCGCGCAGAAACAGGTATGCTAACCGCACTTTGCTTACCCTTTGAGGAATAAATAATGACAACCAAACGTGATCCCGATAATGCGATTGATACCGCCTATGATATTTTTTTGGAAATGGCGGAGGAAAACCTCGACCCGGCGGATATTTTGTTGTTTAACCTGCAATTCGAAGAACGCGGAGCGGTGGAAATGGTGGAAACCGCCGACAATTGGGATGAAGAAATCGGCGTGTTAATCGATCCGGAAGCCTATGCCGAAGTCTGGGTCGGATTGGTGAATGATAAAGACGAAATGGACGATATTTTCGCCAAAGTCTTGATTTCGCACGATATGGAAAATCCGGAATATCATATTGTGTGGAAAGAATAGTGCGACAAGCGCCGAACGCCATTTCCCTCCCTCCCCATTTTTCCTAACGAAAAGCGGTATTTCCTCCGTACACGGAAGGAGAGAAATCAAAGCTAGCGCATGGTCTGCAAATAACTTAAGCGCTCAATGTTATTCATAAAATGCGCTAGATCCTGTTTTTCCGGCTGATGTAAATAGGGAATTTGCCCCAATAACGGTGCGTCGATTTTACTGGAAAGCAACTCGATAATCGCACTGTAATTACTCAAACCGGGATTAATCCGATTTGCCACCCAACCGATTAACGGCACTCCGCTCTTTTCAATCGCTTGCGCTGTCAACAACGCATGATTAATACAGCCCTCTTTAATTCCGACCACCAATACCACCGGCATTTTATGCTCGGCAACCCAATCGGAAAAATCCAAAGTGCGGTTAATCGGTGTCAGCCAACCAAAAGTGCCTTCCACCAAAACGGTTTGATAGCGCGATGTCAATCGCCGCAAATCGCTATTGATTTTTTCGATTTGAATCACCTGCGGCTGCTCCAAGAACTCATTCAAACCCGGCTCTTGTTCCAACGGCATGGTATAACTGTTGATGTCATGATATTGCAACGGTTCGGTGCAACTTTCCAATAACGTCAGTACATCGCCGTTCTGTTTATCGTTTTGTTCTGTCGGCGCATCGAGATAGGGATGATAACCTCCGTCACCGCAGGCAATCGGCTTATAGCCGACAATTTGGCAACGTTGCTTTTGCAATGCCTGGATAATCGCCCTGCTTGCCACGGTTTTACCGACACCGGTATCGGTGCCGGTTACAAAAAAACAACTCATAATTTTCCCTCGACATTCGTAGTACGGGGAAAATTTTAAGCAAAAATGAAAAGCAATTTATTGAGCTAACACAAGTTTTTAGCAAATAATTAACAGGCGCCGCCAATTATCGAACAATATCGGCAAATAATTCGCCGTTGTACAGTTGTTGTTTAATCGCCGATGACGCGATTTCCGGGTCATTCCAGCTAAATTTAGAGGTGATAATCTCCACCTGCTGCTCGTCCGATAGCAGCGCATCTTGCAATTTCAACGCCAAACGCTGTAAAAACAGATCTTTGACCGACAATAACCGGGTGTTGATCATGATTTTTTCCGAGGCAAAAATATTGGTCAGATACATCAACAAGTACGACACATTGTCTGCCAGATGGTGAATAATCTTAATCGCCGCCGGATTTTCCTGCTGCGCCTGTTCGCATAAAAACTGAATTTTGTTTTCATCATTCGGCAACTCGTTTGGCAACAATAAATCAACCAGTTGATAAATCGCTTTATTGCTGACCTGATTATACAGATAGTGCCGCTCGACTTCCGGCACATCAAATGCAATTTGATCGCTGAGTTCACTGATTTTCGGCAACGACACTTTATCGATATTCATCCGTTTCTGTTTTTCGTTCTTAATCATCTTGCCTTCGCTGAGCACACTGATATTAATCGCATCGTCAAACTGCAAGAAAATCACATTATTACTGTTAATCGCATTGCCTAAGTGGCTTTCGGCGAAAGTCCACATCGCAAAGTGTTCCGCCACGATAATCGGAAATTTGAAATGCTGCTGTAACATGTCCTGCAACTCAGGATTCAACTCTTCAGCCCCAAGGTAAACCCGTTTTTCAAATTTATCGACTCGTCCGAGAATACACAACGAACACGCCAAAATATGCTGTGCCGCTTCATTGTGCTGTTTTAAGAAACCGTTAATCGCCGAGCCGATAAACTCATCCAATACCACCCGTTTATCCAACGGGCAGTGTTGCACCTGCAACTGCTTTCCATTGAGCTCGCATAAGCTGATATCCAAACTTTTTTCACTCAGCGTGACAGCCAAATATTGCCAATAAAATGGCGACAAGCAGATCCCGACCGCCGGACGCCCGCGCACGATAGTATTTTGCACCGCTCTTTCAATCACAAAATGGCAATTGATCAATTCTCTGGTCAAATTGGTAATACTCGCGGGCGCAAAACCTGAAATCTTGGAAAGATCAATTCTTGAAATTAATTCAAATTGCTCGATCAGGCGGTAAACTGCACCTAAATGCTGCAAATTGACCCGATTTGCACCTTCTTGTTTTATTTTTGGCATAAGTTCTTCTCTTGTGTTGTCATCTATTGCCGATAAGAATATTTTCGATAGCCTCTTGTTATACGCATTTATTTATTTAATTACAATAAGATATTATCAAATATGCTAATCAGCTCACGATTTCGACATAATATTTTTCTCAAATAAATATTATCTAACCATTCGGCGGAAAATCGGTTATTTCCATTCAAATCGTTGTATTTTGGCTTGGAATCAGTAAACTAGACGCACTTTTTATATTTGTCTAATTTGAGGAAAAAATGGCTAAAATTTCATCTATTCATGATGTTCTGCAAGGAAAAGTTGCCGTCGGTGAAACCATTACCGTTCGCGGTTGGGTTCGTACCCGCCGCGATTCAAAAGCAGGCTTCTCTTTCTTGGCGGTCTATGACGGTTCATGCTTTGATCCGATTCAAGCGGTGGTCAGCAATAGCCTGGCGAATTATCAAGATGAAGTATTGAATCTAACCACCGGCTGTTCCGTAATCGTAACCGGTAAAGTGGTCGAATCGCAAGGGCAAGGACAAGCGGTTGAACTGCAAGCGGACGATGTGGTTGTCAGCGGTTGGGTTGAAGATCCGGAAACCTACCCGATGGCGGCAAAACGCCACAGTGTCGAATATTTGCGCGAAGTGGCGCACCTGCGCCCGCGTACCAATTTAATCGGCGCGGTGGCACGGGTGCGTCATTGCTTAGCGCAAGCCATTCACCGTTTCTTCCACGAACAAGGCTTCTATTGGGTGGCAACGCCGATCATCACGGCGTCTGATACCGAAGGTGCGGGCGAAATGTTCCGTGTCTCCACTTTAGATTTAGAAAATCTGCCGCGTGGCGAAAACGGCTTGGTGGATTACAAGCAAGATTTCTTCGGTAAAGAAGCGTTTTTAACCGTATCAGGACAACTCAACGGCGAAACCTATGCTTGCGCCTTGAGCAAAATTTACACCTTCGGACCAACGTTCCGTGCCGAAAACTCCAACACTACCCGCCACCTTGCCGAATTCTGGATGGTTGAGCCGGAAGTAGCCTTTGCCGATTTAGCCGACAATGCCGCGTTGGCGGAAGCAATGTTGAAATATGTGTTTAAAGCCGTATTGGAAGAGCGTGCCGATGACCTGAAATTCTTCGCCGAACGCGTGGATAAAGACGTGATCACCCGTCTGCAAAAATTCATTGCCTCTGATTTCGCCCAAATCGACTACACCGACGCGATTGAGGTGTTGCTGAAATCCGGTAAAACCTTTGAATTCCCGGTGAAATGGGGAATCGACTTATCCTCCGAACACGAGCGTTATTTAGCCGAAGAGTATTTCAATTCCCCGGTGGTGGTGAAAAACTATCCGAAAGACATCAAAGCGTTTTATATGCGCCTTAACGACGACGGCAAAACCGTTGCCGCAATGGACGTATTAGCGCCGGGTATCGGTGAAATCATCGGCGGTTCGCAACGTGAAGAACGGTTAGAGGTGTTGGATCAGCGTTTAGCCGAAATGGGCTTAAACAAAGAAGATTACAGTTGGTATCGCGACCTGCGCCGCTACGGCAGCGTACCGCACTCCGGCTTCGGTTTGGGCTTCGAGCGCCTGATCGTTTACGTCACCGGGATACAAAATATCCGCGACGTCATCCCATTCCCACGCTACCCGCGCAATGCGTCGTTCTAAATTTTACTACTGATACGCAACGCCCTGCTTCGGCAGGGCGTGAGATTGCTGACAAACTGACTTCCCTCCCTCCGTATACGGAGGGAGGGAAGTTATTAGAGAGATACATTGACCAGTTTTGCACACGCGTCTTGCTTCAAGCCAGCCCTTTTAAACGCAATTTTTTTAACGCAATAATGTTACCAATACTACTCAAAATTATTTAACAACGGATTATGACTAACTCAGCAACTTTTCGCCGTACTCATACACCTGTTGCAATAACGCCAGTTTTTCAGGATCATTTTGATACTGTTCGCCTAATTGTTGCAGCGATTGTACAAAGACCTCCGCACTTTTTTCCAGTTTCAATTTGCGGTATTTCTGCCATTTAATCTGCTCTGCACGGTTCAACGTGCGGTAAAAATGACGGGCGCGGTAGTGGAACAGTAAATCGGGAATACGTTTGTCTTCAAAGGTTAAATCCGGGTTTTGCAACTGCTCTGCGCTCAAGCTACGCAAAATTTGCAGATTGCGTTTATCGGCATTGCTGAAAAAGCCGTTGTAAAGTGCGGTTTCGACATTCAACTCGTCGGAATATTCACGCTGTTCGCTGAAAATAGCGATCACTTTGTCGCGAATTTCGTAAGATTGAAGTAAACGCTGCTGATTTTGCCAACATTGTTCACGATCAATCCCCAAGCGTTCGGCACTTTGCGGCAATAAGGTTTTTTCGGGGGCGACAATCGGGCATTTGTTGATATGCACCAATTTTAGCGGTACAGGTAAAATCCCCTGCGCTTCCAACTCCGCTTTTTTACTGTATAACCGCACTTTTAACGTTTCGGCATTCAGGCTCAACAAATCGCTGAGATCGGCACTCAAATCACACACGATCACCGCATTATTATTGGTCGGGTGCCATGCCAACGGTGCGACAAGTGCGGTATTGCCGCGATAGTTTCCGAGCATGCCGGAAACGTGCACCAACGGGGTCATATTGGCGGTGTCGATCAGTTTCTCCACCGCTTTTTTGTTGCGCAGATTGAAAAAATAATCGAACAAGCGTGGCTGTTTGGCTTTCACCAATTTCGCCATTTCAATCGTTGCGTACACGTCCGCCATTGCGTCATGGGCGTTGCTGTGTTCAATGCCGTTCGCCACTGTTAAGCGGTCTAATTTAAACGACGGCAAGCCGTTTTCGTCATATACCCAATGAATTCCGTCAGGGCGCAACGCATAGCAAGCGCGCAACACATCCAGCAAATCCCAACGGGAATTGCCGTTTTTCCAACTGTATTCGTAAGGGTCGATAAAATTGCGGTAAAAGGTGTAACGGGTCATTTCGTCATCGTAGCGAATGCTGTTATAGCCCATCACGCAAGTATTGGGCTGAGCAAACTCTTGCAAAATACGCGCGGCAAATTCCGGTTCGGATACGCCTTTTTCGTTGCACGCTTGCGGCGTGATCCCCGTCACCAACACAGCCTCCGGCGCAGGCAGGTAATCGTTGGTCTGCTTGCAATACAACATCACCGGCTCGCCGATAATGTTAAAATCCGCATCGGTGCGAATGCCGGCAAATTGCGCCGGTCGGTCGCTTGCCGGATTGATACCGAAACTTTCGTAGTCGTAAATAAAAAAGCTAAATTCTTTCGCCATTTGTTAGCCTATGATTTTATCCAAATAAAATAAGCAGATAATCGACACAATCCCCAAGCCCACGCCGATAGCGTTGGCTTTGTTGATTTTCTCTTTGAACAGCCACGCGCCGGTCAACGTGCCTAAACAGATCACGCCGATATTCATGCCGGCAAAGACTAACGTCGGGTTGTCGCTATAGCTTTGATGGGCTTTGATATAAAACAGAATATTCATAAAATTCAGCACGCCGAGCAGCAAACCGCCCAACATACTTTTGCCGTGCCAACGGGTTTGTTTAATCAGCAAATAAATAAAAATGACACAGGCCGCTAAGCAAAACGACACAAATAACGTCAACGGAAACGCGCTACCGCTCTTTGCCATTTGCTTAAATAAAATATCGATCACGCCATAACCCAGCCAAACCAACAGCAGGTTAAACCAACCTTTGCCGACCGCACTTTTGCCCGCTATGCTTTTGGCTACAATGCTTTGCGGCTCGTCTTTTTTCCATAATAAGCATAAAAGTGCGGTAAACGCCAGTACCAGACTAACCGCACGGCTGCCGCTCAGCACCTCATTGAAAATCGTAAACGAAGCTAAAATCGGTAAAAACAACGATAACCGTTGTGCCGCGTCGGAGCGCACAATCCCGGCACTTTCCACCGCTTTCGACATCACGAGAAACACCGTCGGCAGCAAAATCCCTAAGGCTAAAAATAAGTAGGAGTATTCATTTTGCGCCACGACTTCGCCAAATGACTGCCCGGAAAAATCGGGTTTCAAAAAAGAATAACTCAGCCCGATTGCCATAATATAATTAAACGCAATCGCTTGGGCGATATTGATATTCTGCTTGCGTGCCACTTTCAAAAAAACCGACACGATCACACTGCAAAGCACAGCGATGGCAAGGTTGTGCATAATTTTTCCTATTTCATTTCAACGTATTTTTCGATAATTTGTTCAAAGCTGTTTTCAGGCATTTTTTCAATCGCGGCAAGGGCGGCTTTGAGGTATAACGCATTGGCAAAGCGAAAATTGCTTTTTGAGATATTTAACTCACGGATCTGACCGGCAAAATCATATAAACCGTCAAATAAATAATGGTGAATTTGTTGCAAGCCTTTAGTTGTGCCGATTTCCAGCCGGTGAATCGCCCCGGAGTCATATAAATCATAGGCTTTTTGTTTGCTGAGAAGGTCGATTTGTTGTGTGTTCATCTGTTCTACGCTCAAAAAGGGGAGTTATGGCGTACATGATACGCCCTAATAATTTCAACCGCACTTTGCCCTACTCCGTCGCCCCAAATCCGCGTAAACCAACCACATGCACATATTCGTGATTATGGGCGATTTTACGCACCAGTTTATAGGTTGTGCCTTTTTCCGGGCTGATATTTTCCGGCGCGGCGATCAAAAGCTGCATATCGAGGCGTTCGCACAGTTCGAACAAAGTTGAGATCGATTTGGCGTCGAGGCGGGCGGCTTCGTCGAGGAACAGCAAGCGGCACGGCAGAATATCTTTGCTGCGAATGCGGCGGCTCTCTTCTTCCCAACTTTGCACCACCATCAACAAAATCGACATCCCGGTACCGATCGCTTCACCGGTTGAAAGTGCGCCGCTTTCCGCACGCAACCAACCGTCTGCGCCGCGATAAACTTCCACTTCCAGATCAAGGTAGTTACGGTAATCCAACAACTCTTCGCCAATGGTTTGCGCAGTGCGTTGTCCCATATCAATATGCGGATTGACCCGTTGATACAGTTTCGCCAAGGCTTCGGAGAAAGTAATTTGATTGTTGTTGAACAGATCCTGGTAATCGTCCTGCTCGCCCGATAACGCATTCAGCAAAATTGCGTGGGTATCGCGAATATTCACCACCAAACGCACCGATTTCACCTGTCCGAACGCAATATTCTGTAAACCTTGGTTCAACATGCGAATCCGGTTTTGCTCGCGTTGAATGGTTTTGCGCATGATATTGGCGACACTTTCGCTACTGATCGCCAATTTGCGTTCACGGTTGGTCAGCTCTTCGGTCAAGCGTGACAGTTCGATTTCCATTTGCTCAATCGCGTCAATCGGATCGTCGGTTTTAATAATATCCTGACGAATCCGCTCGCGCAGATGTTGATAGACCGCGATAAAAAACCGCACTTTGTTTTCCGGTTTGCGGCTGTCTTCCGACAAACGCAAGGCGTCACGCAGATATTCGTTGTCGGCGACGGCGGTACGTAATGCGCCCAAGGCTTTATCCGACATCGAACGCAATTCGTCAGCGGAGAGATAGGCCAGTTCGCGTTTATTCAAGCGGCGTTCCACATCACTGTTGCGTGACAAACGAAGTACTACGCACCAACTCACTTTTGCCGCCACCACCAGCTCACGCTGACTGCGGTAATCGCGTTCGGATTTGCGGATAATACGCGCCAAATTCTCGCTTTCCGCCTCTAACAAGGTCAGTTGTTTTTCCACATAATGGCGGCGTTGGCGGCTTTGTGACAGGGTTTGGTGCAGTTCATCGCGCCGTTGTAACGCACGCTGTTCCGCCCCTTCATCGGCACGTCCGCCGATTTTATCCACTTCTTCCAACAGTTCGAGCAACATATGATTTTTCGCGTCCAGCGAACTGCGTAACGAAATTTGTACTTGGTTAAACTCGGCAAACTGCTTCTGTTTCTGTTGCAGTTGATCGCGTTGCTGTTCCCGTTGTTGTTGCAACTGCTCCAAACGTCGACGCAACTGTTCGTTCAGCTCTGAGCCTTCGCTTTGTAGCTGCTGTTGATAATCGAAGTGTGCGCGCCGTTGCAACACATCAGACAGCGCATAAAAACATTGTTGCGCGCGTTTTTGCTGATCAACGGTGGTTTGATAGTCATTTTTCAGAGCGTCGTATTGTTGCGGATCGTTCTGCAAACTGGCGGCAATCGGCTCAAGTTGTTGTAATTGCTGCCCGAATTGGCGTACGAACTGCACATCTTGCTCGGCATTCAGCAACTGCTCGCGATATTCCTCAATGCGATCTTGCAAAGTTTCATCGGCTAACAGGTTGAATTGTGGCGATAGTTTATTTAACAGGCGCACCAACTCTTTGCTTTCGTTCAATTGCAACCGCACTTGCTGTTCGCCGGCGGTTAATTGGTTGAGTTCACGATCCAATTCGTTGCGCTGCGCATTGATTTGCTTCATTTCCTGCTCAGGATCAGGCAAGAATGCCAACGCCAAATGCAAGCCGACAAACTGGCTGAATTGTTGATGTAAACGTTGGCACTTTTGTACGTCAAACGCCCGCTGCGCGTGCTGTTCATTGATTTCGTCCAACTCACCGGCTAAATCTTCCAAGCGTTTTTCGCGCGCTGCGCGTCCGAACAGCGGAATTTCCGGGAATTTGGAATAGCGCACTTCACGTTCGGACACCTGTACCACCACGCCGCCCTCAAGCTCCTGCGCAGAAAATACATTATCATCAAACGCCGCCGGATCACCCTCGATTAAGTAGAGATCGTCCGGGCAATCGTCCAGCTCTTGCAACTGTTTTTTCACGGCTTCTAAGTCGCGAACCACAATCGCATGGCGCGCCGGGCCGTATAAGGCGGAGAAATACGGCGCATCGTCAAGCGGCACATCGTCATATAATTCCGACAGCAACACGCCGCCGAAACGCTCGGCAAGGGCATTCAGGCGGTGATCTTCCGAACCGTCCGGTTGGCTTAAGCGGCTGATTTGTTGTTCCAACTGCTGTTTTTGCAACTGCAACTGATCGCGCACCATGGTATGTTCGCGCTCTTTTTCCAGCTGCGTTTGCATAAAATCCATCACATCTTGGCTGTCGCCGAACTGCTGCCCGCTCTGCTCGCACAAGCGTTCCAGCGCCGCTTGTGCCGTCAGCCATGCCGGGGCTTTGCGCTCGTTTTCTTGATAAAGTGCGGTCAGTTGTTCGCGTTTTTGACGCAAAGCGGAACGCTGTTCACCCTGTTCGGTAAGATTATGGGTCAATTCATCAACCAAATCTTGTTGTTGTAAATGGAAGTCGTCCAGCTCTTGCGGTTCGCTTAATGCCAAGCCGCTGCGCTGATTAAACGCTTGCAACAGCTGTTTCGCGCTGTTTTGCGCCTGCAAACGCTGTTCCAATTCATTGACTTGGCTGCGCAAGCCGACCGCACTTTGCGCTTGTGCTTTCTGTTGCGGATAATCCGCCAACAGGGTTTTCGCCTGTTCCCATGCGGCAGAACGCGGCACATCGCCGACAATCTCGCTCAGCAAGCGATAGGCTTTGTCAAACTGCGATTTTGCCGCATCAGACACCGATAACCGCTGTTCCAGTTGCAACACCTTGGCAGTCAATTCTTCCACTTGCTCTTCAAATTCTTGATGATACTGCTCGACATTTTTCAAGGCGAGATCGTTTAAACCACACACTTCTTTGGCTTTTTCCAACGCTTTCACCGCTTGCTGATATTGCAAGGCGCGTGTTTGTTGCGCGTCTAACGCTTGTTGGTAATCCGCCAGTTGTCCACGCACCTGATCGATTTCAAGCTCGCCCTGTTCAAACCGCTGTTGCGCCTCTTCCAACTGTTCGGCGGCGGTTTCGACTACGATTTGCTGCTCTTCCAGTTTTTCGCGCAACTCGTTGACATCGTCTTGATAGCGGTTGATTTTCTCCTGATGGCGCAACACGTTTTGCACCAAATTCAAGTGATCGACCGCACTTTGGTGATCGACTTCGAGGCGTTTTTCGCTTTCTGCCAAATCCGCCGCTTCCCTGCTGAGTTCAATCAGTTTTTGTGCGGAAAAGGTTTGTTCCTGTTTGGCACTGAACAAGGCACGGCGGAAATTCAATGCGCTGTCGATGTGGTGACGGCGATCATTGGCGTTGCGCATATAATCGGCGGCAACGTAAGCAGTGGATTCGTTAATCAAATGCTTGAACAAATCGCGATCCGCTTGGGTGACTTTAATCGCCTCCAAGGTCATGCGGTTTTCACGCAACGCCGCTTCCATATCCTGAAACGCCTTGCGCACGCCCAAATTTTCCGGCAATAAATAGTCGCGCAAGGAACGGGTGATCGCGCTGGAAATCCCGCCGTAGAGCGAAGCTTCAATCAGTTTATAGAATTTGCTGCGATCCGATGACGAACGCAACCGTTTCGGAATAATCCCCAACTCAAACATCATGCTGTGGTAATCGGTCACTGAATGATACTGTTTCAGTTGTGCGCCGTTCTGCTCGGCTTTGTCTTTTAATTCGTTTAACGCCAGCACTTTTGCCTGTTTTTCGTTCACCGCTTCGGTGAAAAGTGCGGTCGGCTCAACCGCCAGCGGCAAACCTTGAATCGAGAACGATTTAATATCGACTTTTTTATCGCGTCCGGCGACTTGCTGCAAACGCACCCCGACCAACACCCGCTGATTGCGTGAATTGAGCGTATCCAACGCCGCATAACACACGCCCGGGCGCAATTTGCCATGCAAACCTTTATCACGCGAACCGCTGGTGGCGCCGGCTTCGGTGGTGTTGCGGAAATGCAACAGGGTTAAATCCGGGATAAGTGCGGTGACAAATCCTGCCATGGTGGTCGATTTCCCCGCCCCGTTACCGCCGGACAGCGTGGTCACCAATTCGTCCAAATCAAAGGTGCGCGCAAAAAAACCGTTCCAGTTAATCAGCGTCAGCGAGCGGAATTTACCGCGTTCAACCGCACTTTGTACCGGGGTTGATGTGGCGAGGATGTTATCTGAAGTTGTCTCTTCGACTTGGTTAAGCCGTTGTTCGTTTTCAAATTCTGACATTATTCACGATCCCCTTGTTCATCATTGCTGTCGATTTCATCATCAAATTCGTTGTCATCTTCATTGTCTAAGACTTCGTTATCAAACTCGTTACTTTCCGGCTCAAGTGCGGTTTTCTTCGCTTGTTTCTCTTCTTTTAACGAATCCGCATTTGCCGCTTCGCCGTCGCGGATTAAACGCAGTTGCGCTTCAAGCGGATCATCGCCCGACCGCACTTCCGCCCCGAAACGGAACACTGATTCAGAAATCACAAACTTACCGCCGTACTGATCGCCGACGGTGGTAATCATGCCCAAACGGCGCAAACGGTTTAAGGCGGCGCGCATTTTTTCCGCCAGTTTTTGTTTATCCAAATCCGAACCGGAGGAACGCTGATTGACCGCTTTCAGCAATTTGCTCTCATCGGCTAAATTCAACAGTTCGTCATACACTTCCTCGCTGCTGAAAATGCCTTGCTGCGCCAAACGTTCCGGGCTGAGGTAGAGGTAGCACAACACTTTGCCGACCAACATCTCCAATTCGCTCAATACGCTGCGCCCAATCAAGGTGCTGGATTTCGGGCGCAGATAGAAAAAGCCTTCCGGCGCGCGAATCAATTCGACGTTATAACGGCGGTAAAAACTTTCCAGTTCGTACTGAAAATCCATCAAAAAGGCGTGATTATCCAAATCATCAAGGCTGATATGACGACCGGCACGCAGCAGGCTGTCCACCACAGGAAACAACGGATTGGCAATCGCGGTGGCGAGTTTGGTTGGCATGACTTCAGAAGTTTGATTTATCATAGTGAGTTCGTTCATTTAGCAGAAAAATTATTTATAACCGTCAATCACATTGGCTTGCACTTCCGCACCGTGCGGGTTGATTGCTTGCCATTGCGGATAGACCGCGGAGAAATCGTCGTTTGCCATGCCCAAACGCACCGCTTGATCGACGATAATCCGCGCCACATCGAAATGGCGCGACAGCGGATAGTGCTCAAGCTGTTGGCGCAGCACTTGGCTGAGGTCAATCGGTTGATTGTTTTCACGGTAGCGGATTAACAGGCTTTGCATTTGCTCCACAATCTGCTCATGCAGATCGGATAGCGATTCGTATTGCAGCTCTTCCGGCAATTCGCCCAGTGCGTCCTCATCGCTGAGGCTCAATTCCTCGTCGCGCAGATCGACCAAGCGCTCGGCTTGGGTCGTCCACAGATACCAAGGCGCGTCGAAATAGTGGTGAATGGATTGGCGCAAGCGGCGCGAGAAGACGCGGTTTTTATCCATATCAATCGCGGTGCGGATAAATTTATGCACATGACGGTCATAGCCGATCCACAGGTCAATCGCTTGTTGCCCCCAACTGATAATCCGATCCAGTTTGGCTTGCAGATTGACGATCAGTTGTCCGACAAAATCCAGTTCACCTCGCCCGATAATACAGTCTTCAATCCGCAACAGTTGCGCCTGCAATTTATCACCGGCGGCATTGAGCGTGTCTTGCAACTCGCGCAGATTGCCGGAGGTTTCGTCCAATAATTGTTCACAACTGAGCAACGCCGCTTGCCAGTCTTTAGTCAGCAATTCGGCGATCTGCTCTTTAATGCCCTGCTGATTTTCGTCCATGATCCGTTGCGACAAATCAATGCTATCGAAAATCTCCGCCACCGAATATTTTAACGGCGCATACACATTTCGGCGCCAATGGTGTTCATCGCCGTCCTCTTCGGCGGCGGATGAGGCGCGTTGAATTTCATCGGCAACAATCGAGAGCTGCACCGACAGGCGCAAGGCGGAAAATTCACGTTGGCGGATATAGTAATCGGACACGCCCACGCCGAGCGGCGTTAAGCGGTAAATGGAAAGCCCTTCGGTAAATTCGCTGCTGAAGCGGTTTAAAAAGCGTTGTTTAACCAGTTCGTTAATCGCGTTGTTGGCGCGCTGTTGCACCGTCTCTTCCGCCAAGCCGAATTCATTCGACACCAAACGGAACATGTCGACCAGATCGTGTTCGATCATCTCGCCGTCAATCCGTTCGTTATTGTAAATCGCAATCGTCAGCAAAAAGGCTAAACGTTCGGTCGGCAAATTCAGCGAAAATTCACGCTGTTTGGTCCAACTCACCAACTCCGGAATGGTCTGTGCCGTTTCAGTCATATATGCTACTCAAGTTCAAGATCCGATTCAGGATCGGTTGTCATTATCTGAATAATAAAGTCGACATTGTACACGAAAATTGACGGGCTGACAGCTCAAAAGCGCATTGGCAAGTGCGGTAAATTCATATAAAAAAGTAGCATTTCCCCCCGTTAGCCTTTATCCTATGCGCT
Source organism: Testudinibacter sp. P80/BLE/0925 (assembly GCF_053570785.1). Next base: position 2,198,533 of record NZ_CM131636.1, read on the forward strand.
GATTTTTACCTATTCTGCAAACCGCACTTTTAATTATGAATACAGCCAATAATTCTGTTGATAATACTCAACAAAGCAAAAAACAGATCTATAACCTGAATAAACTGCACAAACGCCTGCGGCGTAATGTCGGCAACGCGATTGCCGATTTCAATATGATTGAAGACGGCGATAAGGTGATGGTGTGTCTTTCCGGCGGCAAGGACAGCTATACTCTGTTGGATATTTTGCTCAATCTGAAACTGAGCGCGCCGATCCACTTTGATATTGTGGCGGTCAACTTGGATCAAAAACAGCCGGGCTTTCCGGAACATATTTTGCCGGAATATCTGTCCGGCTTAGGCATTGAATACAAAATCGTGGAAGAAAATACCTACGGCATTGTCAAAGAGAAAATTCCCGAAGGCAAAACCACCTGTTCACTCTGCTCACGTTTGCGCCGTGGTATTTTGTACCGCACCGCAACCGAGTTGGGCGCGACTAAAATTGCATTGGGACACCACCGTGACGATATGTTGGAAACGCTGTTTTTAAATATGTTTTACGGCGGCAAACTCAAATCCATGCCGCCGAAACTGATCAGCGACGACGGCAAACAGATTGTGATTCGTCCGCTTGCCTATTGCAAAGAGAAAGACATTGAGAAATATTCGATCGCCAAACGGTTCCCGATTATTCCGTGCAATTTGTGCGGTTCGCAACCGAATCTGCAACGCCAAGTGGTGAAAGACATGCTGCAAACTTGGGATCGCCAATATCCGGGACGGATTGAAACCATGTTTAGCGCATTACAAAACGTGACACCGTCACACTTGTGTGATCCGCAATTATTCGACTTTAAAGGTATCCGCCGTGGCGAACCGATTAATGGTGTGGAAGGTGACATTGCGTTTGATAAAGAAGAATTGCCGCCCTTCGACTGGCAAGATGAAGAGGACTTGCTCGACATCGATCCGCGGCAACAAATTCAATTCAAACAAGTCGGTTAAATAAGGATTTACAATGCGAAAATTATTCGAATGGTTTGAAAGCCGGATTAATCCCTATCCGGACGAAGCACCGACAACGCCGAAAAACAACCTGCTCAGTTTTATCTGGTCAGGCTTGGGCGGATTGCGCGGTTGGTTGCTGCTGTTGATGATATTTAACGTCGGCATGGGGATTTTTGAAGCGCTGTTGTTTAAAATCATGGGCTTGATTGTCGATTGGTTAACGGCATTCTCTCCATCGGAGCTGTTAGCGGCTAAAGGCGATAGTTTTATTTGGATTGGCTTATTGCTGATGGTTAGTCCGCTGTGGTTGTGGTTGTTATCCAGTATCCGCTTTCAAACACTGCAAGGCGTATTCCCAATGCGCTTGCGTTGGAATTTTCACCGCTTGATGTTGGGACAAAGTTTATCTTTTTACCAAGATGAATTTGCCGGGCGGGTGTCCGCCAAAGTCATGCAAACCGCACTTGCGGTGCGCGATACCGTGATAACTTGTGCCGATATGGTGGTGTATGTCGCGGTTTATTTTATTTCGTCAGGCATTATTTTGGTGCAATTCGACGGTTGGCTGTTAGCACCGTTTCTGGGCTGGCTGCTGTTTTTCTTTGCGATGATGTTTTATTTTGTGCCGAAACTCGCCGACACCGCCAGCAAACAGGCGGACGCCCGTTCATTAATGACCGGACGGATCACCGACGCTTACGCCAATATCACCACGGTCAAACTGTTTTCCCATGGCGAACGCGAATCGAATTATGCCAAATCCTCAATGCAGGAATTCATGTACACCGTCCATGCGCAAATGCGTTTGGTCACGCAGTTGGAAGTCTGCAACCATATTTTGAATACGCTGCTGGCGGCGTCCACTGCCGGTTTAGGCATTTACTTATGGGCGCAAGGGCATATCAACGTCGGGGTGATCGCAGCCGCCACCGCAATGGCGCTACGGGTGAACGGCTTATCGCACTGGATGATGTGGGAATCGGCGCGTTTGTTCGAAAATATCGGCACGGTGCAAGACGGCATGAGTACGCTCTCGAAACCGCACACCGTGGTGGACAGCAAAACCGCGCAGCCATTAGTGGTCAGCGGCGGCGATATTCGGTTTAATCAGGTCGATTTTCACTATGATGAAAACCGCACGTTGCTGAAAGATTTCAACCTGCATATCAAACCGGGTGAAAAAGTCGGTTTGGTCGGGCGTTCCGGCGCAGGCAAATCTACGCTGACCAACCTGTTATTGCGTTTTTACGATATTAATAACGGGCAAATCTTGATTGACGGACAGAATATCAAAGATGTTACCCAAGAGAGCCTGCGCGCGCAAATCGGCTTAGTCACACAAGATACGTCATTGTTACACCGCTCAGTGCGTGAAAATATCGTCTACGGTCGTCCGAATGCGGATGAAAGTGCGGTATTGAAAGCGGCGCAACAAGCGGCGGCGGATCAATTTATTCCTTACCTGCACGATTCGCACGGACGCACCGGCTATGACGCGCACGTCGGCGAACGCGGGGTGAAACTGTCCGGCGGGCAACGGCAACGGATTGCAATTGCGCGGGTGATGTTGAAAGACGCGCCGATTTTGTTACTCGACGAAGCCACCAGCGCACTCGATTCCGAAGTGGAAATTGCGATTCAAGAGAACCTTGAAAAACTGATGGAAAACAAAACCGTGATCGCCATCGCCCACCGTTTATCGACCATTGCCGCAATGGACCGCCTGATCGTGATGGATAAAGGGCAAATCGTCGAACAAGGCACGCACCAAGAATTGCTCGATTTAAACGGCGTTTATGCCAAACTCTGGTCGCACCAAAGCGGCGGATTTTTGGCGGAAGACAGTGAAGATTAAAACGGATAAAACGATAAGGGCTGAAATTTCAGCCCTTATCCGCAGAAGAGCAAACTTTATCTTATTCGTTCACTAACACCACTTTCATTGCCCGATTTTCCGAAGCGTGTTTGAATACTTCGTAAGCCCGCTGTAAATCGCCTAATTTGAAGTGGTGCGTCAGCATTTTACTGTAATCCACTTTACTGTTAGAAATTGCCTTTAATAACATTTTCGTGGTATTGGAATTGACCAACCCGGTGGTAATGGTGAGATTTTTAATCCACAGCCGTTCAATATTAAAATCCACCGATTTGCCGTGAACGCCGACATTCGCAATATGTCCGCCCGGCTTCACGACATCCTGACACATTGCCCATGTTTGCGGCATTCCCACGGCTTCAATCGCACAATCAACACCGTTTTTGCCCGCAATCGCAGTAACTTGCCGTTGAACATTCCCGTCAGCGGGATTAACGGTATGGGTGGCGCCCAATTCCCTTGCCAATTCCAAGCGTCCCTCATCCATATCACACATAATCAACACGGACGGACTATACAGCTGTGCGGTTAATAACGCGCTCATTCCGACCGGGCCGGCACCGGCGATAAACACGCTATCGCCCGGTTTCACATCGCCGTATTGCACGCCGATTTCATGCCCTGTCGGCAACACATCGCTTAACAGTAAACCCACATCATCGCTAATTGTTTCCGGCAAAGGAATTAAGCTGTTATCTGCAAACGGGGTACGCACATATTCCGCTTGCGTGCCGTCAATCATATAACCCAGAATCCAACCGCCGCCATTCTCACAGTGGGAATACAATTGTTTCTTACAGTTGTCGCAAACACCGCACTTACTGATACAAGAAATAATCACTTTATCGCCTTTTTTGAAATTTTTAACCGACGATCCGACGGCTTCGATCACGCCGATACCTTCATGACCTAAAATCCGACCTTCTGCAACTTCAGGATTTTTACCTTTCCAAATGCCAAGATCAGTACCGCAGATTGTGGTGCGTAAAATTTTAACGACCGCATCGGTTGCTTCAATCAATTGTGGAATCGGTTTCTCCTCGACACGAATGTCATTAGCACCATGATAGACCATCGCTTTCATTGATTTTATTGCATGGATGACTTGCATAACTTGCTCCTTTGATTGGTTATTGAATGAGGCTTCGACCACAGAATAACCAGGCAGAAACAATTTTTTAACATTAATAATCTCATGTTTTAGGCTTTTTTTATCATTCCCATTCTTTATTGCGGCTTCCCTTAGTGTATGATTTTTAAAACAAATTTATATGTATTTTATGACATTTAAAGGCAGCTGAAATCCCGCTGTGTGATAAAATCCGCCGATTTATCTCCGCTTTTGATAAAAAGTGAAAAGTCCACCTTTTATGGTCGGATTCAACCGACGGAATAATCTGTTTTTGGGCGCTACAATCTCAATTCATTCTCATTTAGAGTAAAAAATAGGGTTTTTACATTTTTGCTATTGATAATTATTATCAATGATGTATTCTAACCGACCTTGAAAATCACTTTTTACAATAAGGCTAAATAATGAAAAAAGGTATTCACCCCGATAACTACCGTACGGTATTATTCTATGACTCCAGCGCAAAAACCGGTTTCTTAATCCGTTCTTGTGCGCGTACTACCAATACAATGCTATGGGAAGACGGTAAGGAATATCCCGTGTTCATGTGCGATACCTCCGCGGCGTCACACCCCTACTATACCGGTAAAACCAGGCAAATGGCGGCGGAAGGCCGAGTCAGCGATTTTACCAACCGTTTTGCAAAATTTGGCTTGAAAAGTAAATCATAAGGGAAGGGCTATGCAGGTATTATCTTCATTAAAAAGTGCGAAATCCCGCCATCAGGGCTGTAAAATTGTACGTCGTCATGGCGTGGTTTATGTGATCTGTAAAGAAAATCCGCGCTTTAAAGCGAAACAAGGCTGTGCCAAAAAAAGGCGTTAGACGATTGAACAAAGGCGGAACTCTCCGCCTTTCTAATATATTGCCATCTTTAAATCTGAAACTGCGCTGCCGACCAAATCGGTTTGGAGCTTGTCGGCAGCCAAAGATTTTTTCCCAATTCGATCCAACCGCAGGGATAATGAAAATCCGAACCGACGGAGGCAAACATTCCCATCTCCTCTACGAGTTTGGCTAAATTGTGCCGCTGATCGGGGGATTGTCCGCTGTGTGCGACTTCCACCGCGTCACCACCCCATTGCCGGAAATCGCTAAACAACCGATTGAGCCATTTGCGCGTTAGCGGATAACGCAACGGGTGGGCGCAAACCGCCAAACCGCCTGCCTGATGGATAACACGGTTAGCCGTTTCAATATCGCACCATTGCGAGGCGACATATGCGCCTTTCCCCTGGCCGAGATAGCGCTTAAAGGCTTGAGTTTCATGTTTTACTTTGCCGATTTGCACCAGATAGCGGGCATAATGCGCACGGGTCACCTCCCCTGCCGCCAATGATTTCGCGCCTTGGTAGGCATTGTCGACACCGCACTTCTCTAATTTTGCCCCGATTTCCAAAGCGCGCTGATGACGTAACTCGGCTTGTTGGGTTAACAGTGCGGTCATCGCCGGATGGCGGTGATCGAAACCAAGCCCAACGATATGAATACCGCGATTTTGCCATACGGTTGAAATTTCCACGCCGTTAATCAATATGATACCGTGCTGCCGCGCCGCTTGCCGCGCTTCGTCTAAGCCATTCACGGTGTCATGATCCGTCAAAGCAAGCACATCGATTCCCTGTTCTGCCGCTCTTGCCACCACGTCAGTCGGAGTGAGTACGCCGTCGGAGGCGTTGCTGTGGCAGTGTAAATCAAAACGCAAGTTGGTTTGCAAGGTATCGGATTGCATAGATTAATCTCTGTTGGGGCGATAATTAAAGGATAAAAACGGAATATTAAGCAATTTGTTGTTGCCAAAATGAGGTGGAATGCTCGCTTGCAGCCAAATGTTGTAAGCGATTATTGAAAATGCGCAGCGGTTGTCCGAACTGCAAACAAAGTCCCGGCAGACTGAGTTCATCTTCCAGTAACAAACAATCGGCAACATTGCCATCGCTTGCCAATAGCAGCAGAGAAATGATTCGCTGATTTTGTTTAACCCGGGTCTGCACTAAATAAGGGCATTCTTCCGGCAATGCCGTTGCCGCATTATCCATGGCTTCAAAAAACCAGCTTTTGGGTTGTGTCGGCAGTAAGAATGTGCGGGCGGCAACCGCCGTATAGGCAAGAAACTCCCGTTTTTCAGGGGCAACCAAATCACAGTATTCAAGCAATTCCATAATCTGGGTGTAGAACATAAACTCATCCGCCTCACAATCACAGCTGATAAAAGCACTTTGGGTTAACACTTCGCCCTTCAGCGCCGTACGGATTTTTCGTTGGGTCGTGTCTGAGCAAAGCGTCAGACAATCTGCCGCCTTGTCGTATTCCCAATAAAAAAATCCGTGCGTATTCATCATGTTTTTGCTCGCTACCGTGTAGTCTCCGTCGGTTTTATCCTACCTGTTTTCTTTTTATACGGCTAGTATTTTATCGTAATTGAGCAGCAAGTTGCTGCTTATACCGCACTTTTCACCTCAATTAACGCTAAAAACGCCGCAACCGTGAAGAAAGAGCCGAAAATCAAGACAATATCCGTTGCAGAACTCCGGCTCAATGCCGTTCTAACCGCCGTTTCCACATTATCCGCCCTAACCGCACTTTGCTGCTGTTGCCGAGATAAATAGGGCTGAACCGCACTTTGTAATTCCGCCGCGCTTTGCCCGCGATAGCCGTCCAATGAGGCAAAATACCACCGGTCAATCGATTGCGCCAACGGTTCAACCACGTGCGCGGCGTCTTTGTCTTTCAGCATTGCAAAAACCGCGTGAATTTTCACGTTACCCTGTAACTCATTCCGTTGTAACTTAAGCTGCTGCAATTTTTGTGCTAAATAGCGCGCCGCATGGGGATTGTGCCCGACATCGACGATAACTTGTGCTAAATTTTGCGCTTCCAACTGCCAAGCCCGCGCCAAACCATGTAATTTTTCAGGTTTAATAGCTTGAAAGCGACCGTTTAATTCCACTTCGGCAAGGGTTTTCACGATTGTTTCGCGGTTGATCGTAAACGGTGATTGCCGACATACCGCAAGTGCGGTCGCCGCATTGGCGAGAGGAATGTGCGGTAACGGCAAGTCTTGTAAGACGTAATCGCCACTCTGCCAGCGCCAATTCTGCGCCTGTTGTTGGTAGTACCAATCTTTGCCGACACAAAATAAAGGACAGCCAATTTGCTGCGCATAATCGATCACCGATTGCGGCAATTCCGTTTCCCCGATGACCGCACTTTTGCCACTACGGAAAATCCCGGCTTTTTCATAACCGATTTGCTCGCGGTTATCGCCCAGATAATCGACATGATCAATATCAATCGAGGTAATGACACTGAGATCGGCGTCCACGATATTGGTTGCGTCCAAGCGCCCGCCAAGCCCGACTTCCAAGATCACCACGTCCAAATCGGCTTGTTTGAATAAATATAATGCCGACAACGTGCTAAATTCAAAATAGCTGAGCGATTGCGATTTATGCTGATCGAGAAAATAAAACGATTCGCTGTGTGCCAGATCGGGCAATTCTTGATTTTGAATGCGCACCCGCTCGTTATAACGCAACAAGTGCGGTGAGGAATAAACGCCGACCCGATAACCGCTGTTAAGCAGCAACATTTCCAACAAACGGCAGGTCGTGCCTTTGCCGTTGGTGCCGCCGACGGTGATCACAAACGGCGCCGGTTGGAGTAAATCCAGTTGCTCGGCAACGGTTTTTACCCGGGTTAATCCCATATCGATGATTTTGCTGTGGCTTTGCTCCATATAGCAAAGCCACTTCTCCAGCGGAGAGGTGGCTTGTAAAGGTATTGTCATTTCGGCTTAATTATGTTCTTGTTGCTGTTCGACATTCGTATTTTCATTCGCTTCTTCTACCAACTCCGCTTCTTTGAACGGCGAAGGTTGTCCACAAAGCTTAGATAAAATACTGGCTAAGGTTTTGCGCATTTCCAGACGGTTGACAATCATATCAATCGCGCCTTTTTCCAACAAAAATTCACTGCGCTGAAAGCCTTCCGGCAATTTTTCACGCACCGTTTGCTCAATCACGCGCGGACCGGCAAAACCGATCAAGGCTTTCGGTTCGGCAATATTAATATCGCCCAACATCGCGAAACTGGCGGAAACGCCGCCCATGGTCGGGTCGGTCAAAACCGAAATATACGGCACCCCCGCTTCTTTCATTTTTGCCAACACCGCACTGGTTTTCGCCATTTGCATTAAAGAGAACAGAGCTTCCTGCATCCGCGCGCCGCCGCTTGCCGAGAAACAGATCAACGGACAATTATTCACCAACGCCGCTTCCGCCGCTTTAACAAATTTACCGCCGACCACCGATCCCATCGAACCGCCCATAAAGTTAAAATTAAACGCCGCGACCACCACCGGCAAATCATAGATTTTACCTTGCATGACGATTAAGGCGTCTTTTTCACCGGTTTGTTTTTGTGCCGCGCTGAGACGATCTTTATAGCGCTTCAAATCTTTAAATTTCAACACATCTTCCGGCTCAATCTCAGCCGCTAATTCCTGTGCGCTGTTTTCATCAAGTAAGCTCAATAACCGCGCACGCGGATCGATACGCATGTGGTGACCGCACTTTGGACACACTTCCAAATTGCGCACCACTTCGTCCCGATATAAAACCTGTTCGCAAGAGGTACATTTGGTCCAAATACCTTCCGGCACATTCGCCTTCTGGCTACTGCTGCTTACCGAGGTTTTGCTAAAAATTCTTTCAATCCAGCTCATTGCTTATAACCTTGTTGATCGTTCTTGTATATGATTGGGGTGTTAATAAACTGGCGTTATTACACCATATTTATTGGTTTTTTTATACATTTTTCTCAAAAGTTAACGGTTAATCCGGTAAAAAAAGTGGTCCTAACGCCATTTTCGGCAACTCAAAATCCGCAGGATACGTTACATCAACCAAATATAAGCCTTCCGCTTTTGCCGTTGCCGCCGCCAAAGTGCGGTCTTTTTGCTGTTGCAACCATGCGATCCATTCGGGCGGCTGATTGCCGTTGCCCACTTCCAACAAACTGCCGACAATATTGCGCACCATATGATGTACAAAGGCATTGGCTTGAATATCCACCATCACAAATTGCCCAAAACGGCTGACGTTCAGATGGTGTACATTGCGCCACGGCGAACGGGATTGGCACTGCGCCGCGCGAAACGCGCTGAAATCCAACTCGCCCAATAAGGCTTGCCCTGCTTGGTGCATTTTTTCGTGTTCCAACGGCGGGTGATAATGGGTTAACCCTTTCGCCAAAATCGCCGGGCGCAGTACATGATTATAAATTAGATAACGATAGCGGCGTGCGGTGGCGCTAAAACGGGCATGAAAATCGTCATCAACCTGTTTGACCCATTTCACTTTCACATCATCGGGCAAATTGGCGTTTACGCCCAACGTCCAAGCGTGAGGCTGACGAATTGCTTCGGTTTCAAAATGCACCACTTGTCCGGTGGCGTGTACGCCGGAATCGGTACGTCCGGCACAAAAAACCGAAACTTCATGCGCCGCAACCTTGCTAAGTGCGGTTTCCAAGGCTTGCTGCACGCTTTTCACCGCCTGCTGCCGCTGCCAACCGAAATAACGGCTGCCGTCGTACTCAATCCCCAAGGCAATTTTCATTTTCTCTCCGCCTTTCTTTTAGTATTTCCCTTAGCTTAGATACGAAAAAACACCAAACAATCGAAGATTGCTGGTGTTTTTCAGATGACACGTTAATGGTTATACGCGTTTGAAATCCAGGTGCGCCAATTTTGGTTTGAACGGGTGGCGTTGTACTGCTTGGATTTTTACCGCCACTTCTTTACCGTCGATAACCAAGGTGATCACTTCGCTGTAGAAGCTGTCGTGCGCTTGCGCGTTATTCAGTTCATCGTGGTTTAAGGTGATAGATACCGGGGCTTCGTTGCCACCGTAAACGATTGCAGGAATTAAACCGGCATGGCGCAGACGGCGGCTCGCACCCGTTCCTAGCGCTTGACGAACTTCAGCATTAAATTTATACATATTAAATGTCTCATTTGTGAATCTTTAAAATTAAGGATTACAGGCGACCCGGCAATCCCGACAGGTTTGGCTTGAACGGCGCGCGGCTCACTCAAGGGCGGCTATTCTAGTCAATTTTTGTCCGCAACGCAAACAAAAACCGCACTTTGCCATTTGTTTTGTTTAATCCGACCCGCTCTCTCAAGTTTCTGTGGCGGATTCTTTTTTTATGATGGCAATTATTGGTAAAAACAGGCAAAATAACACCTTATTTCAATTTAAGAAGTTGAATCCTTTAAACGAACGAAAATAACGGGTTAATTGTGCAATTTTTTATTGATTTTTTTACGAATTACGGCTATTTCGCGGTCTTTTTTGTCTTATTATTATGTGGGATGGGCGTACCGATTCCGGAAGACATCACCTTGGTTTCCGGCGGCATTATCTCCGGCTTGGGCTATGCCAATCCGCATTGGATGGTGGTGGTCGGAATGCTTGGTGTGTTGTTCGGCGACTGCCTGATGTATAGTTTAGGGCGTTTTTATGGCGTTAAAATCCTGCGCTTTAAATTAATTAAACGGTTTATCACCTTTAAACGTTTAAAAATGGTGAAAGATAAATTTGATCGCTACGGCAACCGTCTGCTGTTTTTCGCCCGCTTTCTGCCGGGTTTAAGAACACCGGTTTATATTATTTCCGGCGTCACCCGTCGCGTCAGCTTTATCCGTTTTCTAGTGATCGACTTTTTCGCAGCTATTATTTCAGTGCCACTGTGGGTTTATTTGGGACATCACGGCGCGGAAAATATCGACTGGATTAAAGCGCAAATGCGCCATGGGCAAATGGGGATTTATCTGATTTTGGCTGTGGTCATTATTTTTGTCGGTTTTACGTATTGGAAACGCAAACGGCAACAAGCGGAAGAAAATAATTAATCCTATAAATAAAATAGCGGTTATAAATGAAAGTCTATAACCGCTATTTTTTAGTGCTTGAAATTACAAAGCAGAAACATTTAACGTCGAGCCGCCGACAATACGCACCCGTGCGCCCGGCACTAATTTGGAATCGTACTTTTGCACCACCACGATTTCTTTGCCGTCATCTTTGCGGATCACTAATTCTAATGAATCCACTTGGCTGGCTTTTTGCTCAATCACACTGCCCGCCACCGCACCGGCAACTGCGCCGACTGCCGTGGCAATCGCCTGCCCCGTGCCGCCGCCAACGGTCGAACCTAAAATCCCCCCGATCGCACCGCCGCCGACCGTGCCAATCACGCCTTGATTAGGTGCCTGAATGGCGACCTCACGGCTGGAAACGATGGTGCCGTAGCTGATCGAACGCGCTTCCTTCGCTTGATTCCCCGTATAAACATCACCGCTATAAACATCTTTATTGGCACAGCCAACAACAGCCAATCCCATCATTACGGTTACAGCTAACATTGATTTTTTCATTGATTACATTCCTCAACATGTCATGGTTGTCTTTCTGATCCCACTACATCGGCAATAGGGTGCGGATGTAATTTGATACAAGAATGATTTTCTGTCTTCTCTTGTAAAGTAACGGCAATTGAAAGATTACACAATTGCTCTCCCTCTACGTTAGGTTCGTCGACTTTGACTCTTAAGCGCGGGTTTTCGTTCAGACCAAACCGTTGATTTATTCGATTTAGCCATTCATTTGCCGATTCTTTAACCAAAAACGGCACGACTAATTCAATATGTTCCCAACCTTGCCGCGGATAGACTTTATTTTTCGGCATGGGCAATTCAACGATTGACACCGCTTGCCCGGCAAATGTCAACGGTCGATCTAATCGAATCAAATAAATCGGTCTGCCATTGACTTGATTATCACTCAATATCGAACCGCACTTTAACAATGCCGCCAGCCAAATTTGTCCTTGCCGCACGCTGTTGACCCGAATCGCCAGATGATCGATTTCAAATTCCGCCAACGAAATACCGATTGTCTGCGCTAATTGTTCAATCTGCCGTTCAAATTCGGCAAATTGATCGGAAAGTGCGGTTACATCCGCCGATTCGCCGGAAAATAGCGGGTGCGGCTCGGTTAAATTTGTCATTCTGTCTTTTCTCACTGGCGATAAAACGGTATGATAGCGCCCAAATTTTCAATTTAAAAGGCTACAATTTCTGTGAATATTCAACACATTTTATCGCAAAAAATCAAACAGGCAATGATCGCCGCCGGTGCAGAACAAGACTGTGAGGCGTTAGTACGCCAATCCGGTAAACCGCAGTTCGGAGATTACCAAGCCAACGGGATTATGGCGGCTGCCAAAAAACGGGGTATCGTACCGCGCGAGATGGCTCAGCAAGTGCTGAATCATTTGGATTTAACTGATTTCGTGGAAAAAGTCGAAATTGCCGGGCCGGGCTTTATCAATCTGTTTCTACACCCACAATGGTTGGCAGCACAAAGCCAAGCTTTGCTTAAACAAACGCAATTAATTGCGCCTGTCGCGCAACCGCAAACCATCGTTGCTGACTACTCTGCGCCGAATGTGGCAAAACAGATGCACGTCGGGCATTTGCGTTCGACGATTATCGGCGATGCGGTGGTGCGAGTGTTGCAATATTTAGGACACAACGTAATCCGCGCCAACCATGTCGGCGATTGGGGAACCCAATTCGGCATGTTGATCGCTTACTTGGAAAAAGTGGAATACGAACACGCCGAAGATTTGGCGCTGAGCGATTTAGAAGAATTTTATCGCGCCGCCAAACAATGTTATGACAGCGACGCTGACTTTGCCGAAAAATCGCGTAATTATGTGGTGAAATTACAAGGCGGCGATGATTATTGCTTGGCCATGTGGCGCAAACTGGTGGACATCACCATGCAGCAAAACCAACAAACCTATGATCGCTTAAATGTTACCTTGAGTAACGATGACGTAATGGGCGAAAGCCTGTATAACCCGATGTTGCCGAGCATTGTCGCCGATCTGAAAGCCAAAGGCATTGCAGTCGAAGACCAAGGCGCCGTGGTGGTGTTTTTAGACGAATTCAAAAACAAAGACGGCGAAGCGATGGGCGTGATTATCCAAAAAAGCGACGGCGGTTTCCTTTACACTACGACTGATATTGCCGCCGCCAAATACCGCCATGAGGTGCTGCACGCCGACCGAGCATTATATTTCACCGACAGCCGCCAAAGCCAGCATTTACAGCAGGCGTGGACGATCGTACGCAAAGCCGGTTATATTCCGGACAGTATGAGCTTGGAACATTTCAATTTTGGCATGATGTTGGGCAAAGACAACAAACCGTTCAAAACCCGTTCCGGCGACACGGTGAAATTGACCGATTTGCTCAACGAAGCGATTGAACGCGCCACCAAGCTGATCGCCGAAAAAAATCAGGATCTAAGCGCAGCCGAACTGCAACAAGTGGTCGAAGCCGTGGCAATTGGCGCGGTAAAATATGCCGACCTCTCCAAAAACCGCACCACCGATTATGTGTTCGATTGGGATAATATGCTGAGTTTTGAAGGCAATACCGCCCCCTATATGCAATATGCCTACACCCGTATCAGCTCGATTTTCAGCCGCAGCCAAATTGATGTTAATTCGTTACAGGGTAACATCAATTTGCAAGATGAAAAAGAACGTGCCTTAGCGATTAAATTACTGCAATTTGAGGAAGCGGTGCAACTGGTTGCCAAAGAAGGCACGCCGCACGTTTTATGTGCCTATTTGTATGAATTGGCCGGGGCGTTTTCTGCATTCTATGAACATTGTCCGATTTTAAATCAAGAGGATCAGGCTGTGAAGAACAGCCGTTTGCAACTCGCCGCCCTGACACAGAAAACCTTACAACAAGGGTTGGATCTATTAGGGATTAAAACCGTCGCAAAAATGTAATTTGATGTTTTAAAAATAAAAAATCGCCATTCCGAGATAAAAATGGCGATTTTTTTCTCGATCATTTGCGTGTAAACCGCACTTACGCCGCAACCATCACCATCGCCGGACGAATCACACGGCCGTTCAACAAATAGCCTTTTTGTAATACTTGCGTGATTTGATTGGTGGTAAAACCTTCTGTCGGCTGCATAGAAATGGCTTGATGTTGTTCCGGATTGAAAGCTTCGCCGATCACGCCAACGGCGGTGACGCCGAATTTATTTACAGTCGCAATCAACGACTTATAAGTCAGTTCTACCCCGTCAAACACCGCTTTGCTGCTTTCATCATCGCTTTGTGGTCTTGCATCAAGCGCACGTTCCAGATTATCAATCACTTCCAACAACTCTTTGGAAAATTTTTCTAAGGCAAAGTTATGCGCTTTTTCCACATCTTGCTCGGCACGGCGGCGGATATTATCCACTTCGGCACGGCTTCTGAGCTGCACGTCTTGCACACGCTTGTTGCTTTCTTCCAGCTGCACTTCCAACTCTTGCACACGGGCAATTGCTTCTTCTAACGGATCTTGATTGATGATTTCCACCTCTTGCGGCTCTACGCTTGCATTCTCTTCGGCGGCAGCTTCAATTTTTTTCTCATCAGTAATATCAGACATCTTTTCTCCCTATTTTGTGCTGAATATCAAATTTACAGGCTATTTTACCCAAAAACCCAGTATCAAGTCAGCCTTGATACTGTTAATTGTATCTTATTTTGTTAAGATAGGGGCTAAATTGACTATTTCAAGCAATTACTATTTTTTATGAGTAGCATAAATGAGCAATAATGCGTTAAATTCCACGCCGAGCAAGAGTAAACGGCAGTTCCATACCATTGGTTTGGTCGGCAGACCACGCAACCATAATGCCCTGCAAATGCATAAAAACATCTATCAGTGGTTAAGTGAACGTGATTACGAAGTGCTGGTAGAAGAAGACATTGGCAAAGATTTATCTATTCCCGAAAACCATATCGCCCCGATTGAACAAATCGGCGAAAAAGCCGATTTAGCGATTGTAATCGGCGGCGATGGCAATATGCTCGGTACGGCCCGGGTGTTGGCGCGCTATGACATTGCCGTGATCGGGATTAATCGCGGAAATTTAGGCTTTCTCACTGACATTGATCCAAAGCATGCCTACTCACAGCTCCATTCCTGTTTGGAAGAAGGGGAATATTTCATCGAAGAGCGGTTTTTATTGGAAGCAATGGTTGAACGTGGCAATCAACGGATCAATTTAAACAATGCCGTCAATGAAGTGGTGATTCACCCGGCTAAAATCGCACATATGATCGATTTTCAAGTCTATATTAACGATAAATTCGCCTTCTCCCAACGTTCCGACGGCTTGATTATTTCCACGCCAACCGGTTCGACCGCTTATTCGCTCTCTGCCGGCGGTCCGATTTTGACACCGCAACTGAATGCAATTGCACTGGTGCCGATGTTTCCGCACACCCTATCGTCTCGTCCGCTGGTTATCGACGGCAATAGCGTGATTTCCCTGCGTTTTGCACAATACACTGTGCGCCAGCTGGAAATCAGTTGCGACAGCCAAGTGGCACATGCCTTTTCGCCCGATGATAAAATTATTGTGCGCAAAAGCCAAGATACCCTACGTCTGTTACATTTAAATGATTACAACTATTTCAATGTGTTAAGTGCCAAACTCGGCTGGTTGCAAAAATTATTCTGATATTTTTGAACAAAAACAGAAAAACCTCTTTACTGGATAAAAAAACAGTATAAAATACCTGTATAAATACCCAGTAAAGAGGTTGCTATGTTAATTCATTTGAACATTCAAAATTTTGCTATCGTTAACCAACTCGATCTTGCCTTGCAACAAGGCATGAGCGTGATTACCGGCGAAACCGGCGCCGGCAAATCCATTGCGATTGATGCATTAGGATTGTGTTTAGGCGAACGCGCTGAAAGCAGTATGATTCGCCACGGGCAAGAGCGCGGCGAAGTGCGGGCAACCTTTGATATCAGTCTTAATAGTGCGGCGCAGCAATGGTTACAACAATATGAATTGGAAGATCTGGATTTGCCTACCTTTTGCAATTTACGCCGTGTTATCCGCAATGACGGGCGCTCAAAGGCGTTTATCAATAATTACCCGGTTCCAGTCGCGCAACTACGCGAATTGGGCGGATTACTGATTCAAATCAACGGGCAACATAGTTCACAGCGCCTATTAAAAAGCGAAGCGCAATTAACGTTGTTGGATCAGTTTTGTGATAACCAAGTGCGGTTACAGCAAATGTCCGACAGCTATCAGCAATGGAAACAAGCAAAACAGCAACTTAAAACCTTTCAACAACAACTGACAGAAAATGAAGCCAAACGCCAACTATTGCAATATCAAGTGGAAGAGTTGAACGAATTCAATCCGCAAGCGGATGAATATCAACAGTTGGAACAACAACATAACTGTTTAGCCAATGCCGAACAGATTGCGCAGCTATCGCAATCCATCAGTATGTTGCTGAATGAAAATGAATCAGTGAATATCGAATCGATGTTGAATAAATCCGAGCGTTATTGCGAAGAATTATTAGGCATGAGCAATCAATATGCCAATTTACGGAGTCTACTGCAAGGTGCGCTGATTCAAGTGCAAGAAGCCGCTTCCGAACTGCAAAACTTAACCTCCAATATTGAGCAAGATCCGTATTTGCTGGCGGAAGTGGAACAACGCCTCGGCACTACCCTGCAATTAGCGAAAAAACACCATATCGAACCGGAACAATTGGCACAACACCACGCACAGTTAAAATTACAGTTAACCGAATTGGCCGATCTGAATGAAGGCGAAGCGCAATTGCAACAACAGCTTGAAAGTGCGGTTAGCGCAATGCGACAAGCGGCTGAAGCGTTGTATCAAGCCCGACAGGATGGTGCGAAAAAATTGTCCTCAGAAATTACCGGTGTGATTAAACAATTAGCCATGGAAAATGCCGAATTTGATATTCGGATTCAACACAATCCTTCCGCCGTTAACGGCTTAGGTGCAGATGAAATCGTATTTATGCTGCGCAGTAATTTAGGGCAGTTATCACAACCGCTGGCTAAAATCGCCTCCGGCGGGGAATTGTCACGTATTGCCTTGGCAATACAAGTGCTGACTGCCGATAAAATGGCGACACCGACATTGATTTTCGATGAGGTTGATGTTGGTATCAGCGGCGCAACCGCCGCCGTGGTCGGGCGCTTAATGCGGCAATTAGGTAAAAAATGCCAGATTCTGTGCGTCACCCACCTGCCACAAGTCGCTGCGCACGGACAGCACCATTTTAGTGTACAAAAATTCACCCGTAACGGCGAAACCATCACTGAAATGACCGCACTTAATGGCAAAGAACGGATTCACGCTCTCTCGCGTTTATTAAGTGGCAGTGAAGTGACCAACGCGACGCTGGCAAATGCCAAAGAATTGTTAAAATTAGCGGCTTAAATACCAACTCATTCGTCCAATGATTTAAACCGCACTTTTACATTATCTATAATAAAAATACAGGTTCTGCTCAATGTGAGCAAAACCTGTACTTTAAAAGTGCGGTTCTACGCAATCAGTCGAGAATCCGCAAAGTTAGAATTTATATCCCAAGCCGATAAAATACACCATTGGATCTAGTGTTACATCTGCTTTTTGTTCATTACCATTTAATTTAAAGCTGGCTTTGGTTTTAATTTTTGCATACCAAATTGAAGTATTTAAGAATAAATTATCGGTTAAGCCAATATCCACACCGGCATTTAAGGCTAATCCCCATGAATCCTTTAATTTCAGTTCTGTGACAGGTGCAAACGTCGATTTTTCACTAAAGAAAGTCGTATAATTTACCCCTGCGCCTAAATAAGGGCGCGCTTTTGCTTCTTTATCCAAGAAATAATATTGCAGATATAGACTTGGTGGTAAATGTTTGGTTTTACCTACCGTGCCAATGCCCGGCAATGACAATTCGTGGCTAAACGGTGTTGCCGCCAGCAATTCCACCCCGATATTATCGGTGATCATATAAGTACCGGTCAAACCGAGTTGCGCATTGCTATTTACATCAAAGTTATAGTCTAATGCATTGCCTGCATAATTTTTCGTTGAGGTATCCGGCACAACTAAAATCGGACCTCCACGAACAATCACGCTTCCGGCTTCATGTGCGACTGCGGCTCCGCTGGCAAAGACTGCGGCGGCAACTAAAGCGACTGCTGTTTTTTTCATACTGATTTCCTCATAAATTATTCATTAACCTTGTTATAACACTCCAATGACTTCCATCCTCCGTTAGAAGCGCATTCAATATACCCCTTATTAGGTATACAAAAAATGACATAGATCAAATTTGATTTTTTTCATAAAAATAAAATATTGATTTATCATTATTTAACCAACAAATCACCACGCCATTAATTGATTCATATCAATAATTAAAAAACATGCTTAATTTATAACCATGTTGATTTTCTTCTACAAAAAAACCACTCAATTGAGTGGTTTAAATTTATCCAATTTTGGGATCAGACTTTATGCTTGGCACTGAAAATCGCCACTACGCCTTCAACCTTAATAGTTACATCAACAAAAAAGGTCGATAGCACCTCCTGCAAACTCGCTAACGAATCATGATAATTACTGAAAATTCCTTTCTTATTATAAACTTGCATCAATTTTCGCCCAAACGCATTATGCGAAACACCTGCTCCCAAAATAGTCGCACCATACAAAACACCATCCGGTTTTAGTGCAGCAACAACATGCCGTATTGCGGTTTGCTTATCCCGCAGCGTTCCCGGTAAGCAATGCAATAAATAAAAAATAGAGATCGAATCAAATGTTTCATGCATATTTTTTGGAAACGGATTAAAAATATCATGCTGCACACATTGCTGAATTTTGGTATCGCCAATACTTTTTCTTGCATAAGATAAGCTATGTTGATTTAAGTCTACAAATGAAATTTGCTCAATCTGATTCCGAATCATTTTAGGATAAAAACCGGTTCCAACGCCAATATCCAAATGATTAGCCCCAATATGTTGGCTAAAGTGCGGTAAAAGTACATTGTGTGTATCACAGCGCCATGCATATCGATTAGAAACCGCGAGCACCCACCAATCATATAATTTTAAAGAAAGCGGTGTATAAATTTTTGTACCATCCCGGGTATTTAAAGACATGACTATTCCTTTATTCAATCGCGTGCACAAAGCACCATTAAAAAAGCCCACTATTTACAAATGGGCTTTGGTTAATTATTTTTTATTTAAAAATAGAAATTAAAAACCACCCTTAGTCGTTGGATCAAAACCATCCAACCGACCATCGATCGGACGCTGTTCTAATTCCAACACTCCCCCTTTAGTGGTTGGATCAAAACCATCCAGCCGACCATCAATCGGACGCTGTTCTAATTCCAACGATCCCCCTTTAGTAGTTGGATCAAAGCCATCCAACCGACCATCAATCGGACGCTGTTCTAATCCATTCGCCTGTACACTCAATGTCAACATGCTGAATACGGCGGTGGCTAATAAAGATTTATAGTTCATTTTTGGAACTCCTTTTCAATAAAAATTAGTGGACCAAAATAAACTCGCTAGGTGCTAAATTTATAATACTATTTCGCCAATTAGTAAAGCGGGTTACTATAATTTAAGTTATTGTTTTGTAATTATCATGCTTGATATTTATGGTTTTGTCACAATTGCATTTCAGGTTTATTTCTGTTCGATATGGAGTATTATCAGTGCGCAGTGTGCTAAACACAACGGCTAATTTATAATTTTAAAAATAATGACATAAGAATATTCGCTAAAGTTTAGTTTAAACGATATTATTTTAACTAAACCTTAATAAGTTGTGATTGTGTTGTTAGCTCTCATCGCCTAGCACCTGCACTAGCTTCCGCCAACGCCATCATGCAGCCTGTTGGCGTGGTTCAAGTGATCTGCGTAGCTTTGCCGTCGGCGAATTGGTGGAAGTGTTCCGCCTTGCTGATTGGGATATTCAACAAGCGCACCAACTGCCCCACGCACTGCTTGCTGTCGCAAATAAACCCACAGTGGTACTGAAATAATTGCTACGAAAAAGTCGATCACTAGAAAACGGATAACGCTGACGCAGCCGGAAATAATATAAACCGGTGTTCTAGTTATACGGCTTTTAGCTATACAAGCTCCGTATAACTAAACGTATAACTAAAATTCGTGGATTTAAGTGTAATATAGTGAAGTGAAATAAACAACTGAAATGCGCTAAAACTAGGTTTTATAAGGGCTTAGTGTAGTTTAATGGGGTGTTGTGAAAGGCTTGATGGACCGGGTGGACTCGATATCAAGTCTTAATGCATTGTATTTTAATAAATTTTTATTAAAACTCCTATAATGGTATAGTCATTCGTATAGTTAAAATCAAAAGTCATCAATTATTCAGTATGAAAATCAACCAACAAAATATCCTTGTTTTCTATTATAGATTAGCCAATCAAACAGGAAAAGCAAGATGATTATTGGTTTTCGCAGTTTAGTTTCGCAATTAGATCCCTAATACCTTTCTGTTGCTAGGTGTATATGTTCTTTTAGTATTTCGCAAATCGTAGAAACTTTCGCAAACTTACCGAGGATTGCCATTAAACCGATACCATAACTGTAATTTTAACCCCATGTGAGTACCAATTTTGAAAACAAGCCTATGTAAGTGAATTAACAGGCTCAATTTTGAGCTTGTAGCCAATCCAATTTTGGATTGGCTAAATCTATGCTATGCCGTCTTGCTAGTGGGTGTTCGTGTTATGCGAATATCTAGAAATTACCATTAAAAATCAATGCTTATACGAGTCAGATAATTGTTTGTTATTTATACAATTAGTTGGATCGTATAGCTCCTTGTTCCGCCTTGCTTTGGTCGTTTCTTTGATGTCGTTGAATGGTGGTGCTATGCCGTGCTTATTTCGCTGTAAAGCGTGCTTACGAGGCTGAGTTTGCTAATCTAGTTTTATTCGTATAAATGGTGTGCCTGTGTGATAAAGGCGGTTGATTTGTTCGGTTGGGTGGCTGGTGGCGGTTGCTATTCAATTACCCTAGTTTCTAACGCTATTAGATTTTCGTTACCCCAGTTTCTAGGGTAAGTTACCCCAGTTTCTAACGCTATTGTGGTCATTTTTTAATCAATTTATTTCCAATAGCGTTAGTTTCTAGGGTAGTCATGTGTTTTTTTACTCCCCAATAGCGTTAGTTTCTAGTTACCTTTATAAATATACCATATACACTACATATAAAAACGATTAGGAAAGTGAGCAAAAAGGGGTAAAACAGGTTGAGCGGTCAATTGGGGTTTCCCTTTGGCGAAAGTCATCTTGGTTTTTTCCAATAGTCCAGTGGCTTTCTTGTCGGTTGAATATCAATTTTATTGTCACACTCATTCACTGCGATAAATGTCAGGGCATAGAGTGAACAGCGATTTTTTCCGCCTTGCCGTGTGGTGATAATAAAGCCACTATCAAGCAGTTCATCAATTGCTTTCTTGGCGGTGGCGTTACTCATGCCGTAAAGTTCTGCCGCCTTGTTTTGTAATAGGGTTAAATCGCCATTGTTATAGCCGTTGAATTGCCCTAGTAATTTCGTTAAGAGCTTAGCCGAATTACCGCTTAGGGCGTTAAATTCAGGGCTGTTAATCACATCATGCCGCAGTGTGGAAAATCCGCCCTTGTTGAAATCCACGCCTAGCCGCTCGGCTCTCTCTTGTTTGGATGATCTTTTTTTTCGTTGTGCTGTTCGTTGCGCATTATTTCCCATATAATAACCACTGTTAAAATAGTTTAAATATTGCCCTTTCTGTTTCACAACATGAAAGGGCGTTTTTTAAATTACGCCAATTGCCCTTATCGTTTCGGCTTTGCTACTATTCGTTCATCATCAGCCACGATAAACGGATTACGCTCACCAAACCTATTAAGTGCAGTTTGAATTTGTATCGGTGTGAGTGGTGGATAGCCTTTTGCTTTGGCTTTCAGGTTGTAAGCTGAAATTAATTTTTCCCCCTGATATTTATTTGCGACTCGATAAGTCGTATATTCGCCACGCCCATTTGCTTTAGCGTGCTTCACTCGAATAAATTCAAAACTTTCTAATCGTTCAATTTCATTAACTTCATTTCTCGCATTAAGGATATTTCCAGCATTCAAGGTGTCTAACTCCGACAATTCACCGTCAGCAATCAATTTTAATAATACAATTGGTCTGCGTTCCATTGCGGATAGTTTCAAGTCAGCCGAAAGAAACAAGTTAATGCTGATATTATTACTGGCGCTGTGGTTATTCTGTTTCATCTTGATTTTGTCCTTTTGCCTTAATTTCTTTTAACATTCCTAACAGCTTAGCTTTTGCCATTGTGGCAGTGGTCATTCCGTTAGGGTTTTTATGTCGCAATGCTAACAATCGGGCTTCTTCTAATTCCGCCAATAAATCGGTAGAACTTGATAAAACTTCACTTTTTAATTCGGCTCTCAGTTCATTAATCCTAGCGGTAATCTTAGGGTTATTGGCTAATCGGCTTGCTTCAGTGTGGATAGTTTCATTTCCCATATAAAGCGTGTTGTAGCAATTTCTATAAGCCCCTGCGTAGCTCATGCCTTGAAATACGGCAAAAGCAAAGGCTTCTTGTTGAGCAGTCAATTTCTTAGCCATTTATGCCCCCTTTTGTGCGGAATTTGTCGGGTTTTCGCCATAAAGTGCGATTAATTCTTGTTGAATTTTGTCTAAATCCATTTCACAAAATGTGAGTTTGTCAGCAATAAAGCCGATCACTTCGTTAAGTGTCATTTCCCTTGTTGGTGCTGGTGGCTCAATGCCTCGCACTTCGGGTAATTTTCCAGCAAGAACAGGGCTGATAAATTCCTGTAGCTCTGAAAGCTGTTTTAAAACGCCTGTCAGCGTAGGTTTATATTCGGTATTAGTCATATTTAAAAAGCTCCCTATGCGTGCGTTTTACGGCTTTTATCGGCATTCATCAGGCTTTCGATAAAGTCATTGACTTCATTTTCTCGATAGCCATTTAACCGCCCACCAAGTGAAAACGGCTTAGGGAAATCGGGCTTATATTGTGGGTGCTTCGGGTTTTGCCAGTTGTAAAAAGCGGTTTGTTTAATGCCTAGCTTTTGCTGAAAGGCTTTTGAGGTGATGACATTCATCGGATTATCTCCACGTTTGAAATTAATTCAGATATAAACGCTCAAGGGCTTTTATATGGTTTAATGTTGCAACGTGGGGAATTATGAAATGTAAAGTGATAAAAAAAGGAATATTCCCCTAAACTTGAGAATATCCCCCTAATAAAATTTGAATATCATTACTGTTTTAGATCGGAAATATCACTATTCTTTATCCATTCTGATAGCGTTCTACCAGTAACAGGAACTTTATAGCCATTTTTGTCAAAGGCTATTTGAATAATGCCATTTGTATATTTTGTACCTTGAGTTATATCATTTTCGGCAATGTGTGATCTTGGATTATCCGCTACATTTTCTCCAAAACAGACGGCAATAAATGCTTTTAATGTTTTAGTTAGTGCGTTTATAGTTTTAGGATTATCATTTTTAGCTTTCAAGTCAGTATGTTCTTTTTTTAATTTGTCGTTTTCAGACTTTAAATTATGAAAATATGTTTTTGCGTTTTCTAATCGTTCAGAAATTTGATCGTGTGCGGATTTATAATCTCTAGCGGAACTTTCAGCAGAACTTAACTTTGTTTGAAGTTCATTAAGTTGTGACTGTAGTTTACTTTTTCAAGTAAAAGGCTATCATATTTCCTCTGTAATTCATCAAACTGAATTTGTGTTAAAGGGGTTTTTCTTTCATCATCATTAAATAAAGTCTTAGGCTTATCATTTGGATATTTTGATGAAATAAATTCTTTTAAATCTTGTATCCAAAAATGACGACGGTTTCTAGCTACATGATCTTTTACGCATTTTGTGCCGTCATCTAAAATTTCAATTTCGCCACCATATCCATGTTCCCTTACCGCTCTTATGTCACCCTGTGTAATTGCTAATTCCAAAACTCTAGTCTTTTTCTGTAAGCAAGGAATATAAGGGTGTTGATAAATACCAGAACTTAATTCATTTACTTCATTTAAAACACCTTGTAGATCTTCTCTCTCAACTCCGCACCATAATAAAACAGCTTCAAGGTATGGAATGACTTCATAATCAATAATAGAACATTCAGGTAATGAATTATAATAGCTTTGATTTTTTGTCATAAAACGCCCCTTAGCGCAACAATATCCCTTACTGATTGAATTAGTGCGACAATAGCAATAAGGGTTACTATCTTTCGGTGTGGGTAATTAATCCTCACCTAGCCGCACTAAATTAATAAAATCTGTGGAAATTCAACCGCACTTTATAACGTTACAACGTAACGGCTTTCTTTTGGCATTCTTCAATAAATGCGCCCCACCTGTTCATAATGCCTATGCGTTGATTGAAGTAGGTCGCCTTGTTATACACACCGCTAACGCCTTGGATATGGTGAGCAAGACAAGCATCTACATAATCCCTAGGCTCGCCCATTTCGTTTAAATAGGTGCTTGCTAAACGCCTTAAGCCGTGGGCGGTTTGTTTGCCACTGTAGCCCATGCGTTTAATAGTCGTATTTACGGTTTCTTTGTTCATCGGCTTACCACTGGTTAGGCTACTGGCAAAAACATATTTTAAATGTCCGGTCATCGGTTGCATTTTTTTCAATATCGTCAGTGCCTGTGGTGATAGCGGTACAATGTGCGGATTTTTCAGGCTGTGTCTTGTCTTTTTCATCTTTTCCGCTGGTATCGTCCATAATGCTTTTTCTAAATCAATTTCCGCCCATTCCGCACAAACAGCCTCATTAGAACGCACCATTGTCAGCATTTGCCACATCACTAAAAAGCGTGTTTTCGGCTCAATATTGCTATTTTGTAGATCGTTTAAAAATTGCGGTATCTCATCATGATGAATTGCGGGGTTGTTGGTTTTGGTATGTTTCGCAAACATCTTACGAATATTTGTACAAGGGTTATAAGTGAGCAAGCCACCATTCACCGCAAAATCTAATATTTCGTTGAGCATACCGATAATGCGGTGTAATGTTTCTGATTTGCCTTGTTTTGCCAGTGGTTGCAATGCACTTACCATTAAAGGGGCGGTAATATCTGAAATAGGGCAGTTGGCGACATAGGGGAATAAATGCTTTTCTAATCTGCGGTAGTTTTTGTTAATGGTCAGTTCAGCGACTTCTTGAAGTTTTTTAGCTTTCCATTTCTCCGCCATTGCTTGAAGTGTATTAGCCAGCTCTAATTGCTTTTCTAATTTTTCTTGCTCTCGCTTGATTTGTGGATCAATGCCTTGCGCTAGTAAGATTCTAAATTCTTCTCTTTTTTGGCGTGCTTGAGCTATGGATATTTCAGGGTATGCCCCTAAGCTAAGTAATGCCGCTTTCTTAGTAAATGGTTTCTTATATTCAAAACGCCATAATTTAGAACTATTTGATTTGACCAATAGCGACAATCCACCACCGTCAAAAAGGCGGTAATCTTTCTCTTGGGGCTTTGCTTGTGCTACTTGGGTATTAGTCAGCGGAGCTACAACTTTAGCCATTTATTCACCTATTTCAGTATGTTAAGAATGACTATACGACCTTTTATTTAAAAAAGCGGTATAGTTATCACTTAACTAATTGAAGAATAAAAGAAAAAACAACTTTTAACTATACGGCTTTTAACTATGCCTTAGCCGTATAGTCATTCGTATAGTCAAAATTCGTGGATTTAAGTGTAATATAGTGAAGTGAAATAAACAACTAAAATGCGATAACGCTAGGTTTTATAAGGGGTTAGTGTAGTTTGATGAAGTGTTATGAACGGCTTGATGGTGCGACCGGGTGGACTCGAACCACTGACCCCCACCATGTCAAGGTGGTGCTCTAACCAACTGAGCTACGGTCGCATTTTGAAGTGGCGCTATAATAGCGACTTTCAGATTAAGGAACAAGTTTTTTTTCGTCTTGCGCATTCAATTGTTATTTTTTTAAACAAAATGCGAATAAAATCATCTTTTTCGCAACAGAAAAGCATTATTATATCTTCTCGGCATAATTTATTGTGTATTGTCATTTCATCTTTTGAGTATAACAGGTTATGCTATCTCCATTGATTGATTCTTTTAACCGAGGTTCATTATGTCTCTCTATCTGCTGCTGAATCTGGCAATTTTTTTAGCTTTAGTCTTTGTCTTATATCATTTTAAAAAGCAAGGTCATTCGCTTGCGGTTACCGTACTATTGGCGTTAGTGCTGGGCGTGGTGTTCGGCATTGCATTGCAAAATCTGTACGGCGATCAAAGTGCGGTCAAAGCCAGTCTGGATTGGATTAATCTGGTCGGTGGCGGTTATGTCCGTTTGCTGCATATGATTGTGATGCCGTTGGTGTTTGTTTCGATTTTATCGGCGATCAGCAAACTGCATGATGCCGGTGGATTGGGCAAAATCAGCTTTAGCATTCTCTCCGTTCTGTTGTTTACCACCGCTATTGCCGCTTTAGTCGGGATCGGGTTCAGCGCCTTGTTCGGTTTGAATGCGGACGGTTTAATCGCCGGGGCGCGTGAAGTCGCGGCACAAGAACGCGTATTAGGGCGGGTAGATCAAGTTGCCAATTTAACCATTCCGGCCATGTTGCTCTCTTTTATTCCGCGCAATCCGTTTGCGGAACTGACCGGTGCAAATCCGACTTCGATTATCAGCACCGTGATTTTTGCCGCTTTTTTGGGCATTTCCACCCTGCGTTTGCGTAAAGATCAAACCGAAACCGCTGAGCGTATCACGCAAGGGATCGACAGTTTGAATAAATTGGTGATGAGCTTGGTGCGGATTATCATCAGCCTGACTCCATACGGGATTTTAGCCTTGATGACGCGCATGGCGGCAACGTCTAGTTGGGCGGATATTCTTAACCTGCTGAATTTTATTATTGCGTCTTATTTGGCGATTGGAGTAATGTTCATTGTACACGGCGTGCTGTTGGCATTGAGCGGCATTAATCCGTTCAGCTATTACAAAAAAGTGTTGCCGACCTTGCTGTTCGCCTTCACCTCACGCTCCAGTGCCGCCACGATTCCGTTAAATATCGAAACCCAAACCAATAGACTGGGTAATTCGGGCACGATTGCTAACTTTTCGGCGACGTTCGGCGCAACCATCGGGCAAAACGGTTGCGCCGGGATTTATCCGGCAATGCTGGCATTTATGGTTGCACCGTCGGTCGGGATTGATCCGCTGGCACCGCACTTTATCTTGTCATTAGTGGCGATTGTCACCATTTCATC
The DNA here is from genome assembly GCF_053570785.1 of Testudinibacter sp. P80/BLE/0925. The sequence goes on from NZ_CM131636.1 coordinate 2,225,821, forward strand.
TTTCGGTATCGCCGGTGTCGGCGGCGGCGCAACCTTTGCCGCGATTGTGGTGCTATCAACCATGGGATTGCCGTTGGAATTAGTCGGACTCTTAATTTCGATTGAGCCGCTGATTGATATGGGGCGCACCGCACTTAACGTGAACGGCGCAATCACTGCCGGCACATTGAGCAGTAAATGGTTAAAACAGACCGATTTGCAGGTGCTGGCAAATCCGAAAGCGGAATAAACCGCACTTTAAATAGCTAATGCAAAAGCCCATTTCATATCAGAAACGGGCTTTTATTCTTGAATTGATAACGCTATTAAACCGCTTCAATCACATGATCAAACCACGCAATCACGTCACGTTCATGAATGCCGTTTTCAATCGGGATTCGGGCGAGTTTGACCGAGTCGGGATTGCCGGAAATGAGCGGGTGCCAGTCAAACAACGGTTTGTTTTCGTATAATAAACGGTAAGCGCAGGTTTTTGGCAGCCAGCCGAAATCAGGCAGGTTTTGTTTGGTCAGTTTGGTGCAATCTTCTTCCAATTCAAAGCGTTGGGCGTAGTTGCCACATTTACCGCTATTCAAATCGAGTTGGTTGCAAGCGATACTGGTGTAATAGATGCGCTCGTGTTTGCCGTAGCCGTCAAGGATTTTGCGGTAGCAACACAAACCGCAGCCGTCGCACAACGCTTCCCATTCTTGTTCGTCCATTTCCAACAGGGATTTTGTTTGCCAAAACCGCACTTTCATTATTTCTCTCAAGGGATTACCGAACCGCACTTTTACATTCCCTCCCTCCGCTGGCGAAGGGAGGTGTCCAAAGGACGGAGGGCGAGATTAAAAATTAAGCGTGATTAAAAACCACTACTCTCTTTCAAACCGACCGTTAAATTGAACACTAAGTTATCGGCACGAGAATCTTTACTATCCGCACAGAAATAACCTTCGCGTTCAAATTGATAGGCTTTTTCCGCTTCGGCGTCGGCTAAATTCACTTCGACCACGCCATGTACCACGGTCAGAGAGTTCGGATTAATCACGCTGAGAATATCCTCTGCCGCCCCCGGGTTCGCCACGTTGAACAAGCGATCATATAAACGGAATTCCGCCGCGTTATTTTGCGTTGCCGAAACCCAATGGATCACGCCTTTTACTTTACGCCCGTCCGCCGGATTTTTACCTAAAGTGTCCGGATCGTAACTGCAATATAAGGTGGTGATATTACCGTCGGCATCTTTTTCCACCCGTTCGGCTTTAATCACATAGGCGTTGCGCAAGCGCACTTCTTTGCCCAGCACCAAACGTTTATATTTTTTATTCGCTTCTTCGCGGAAGTCGGCTTGATCGATATAAATTTCACGCCCGAACGGCAACTTGCGCTCGCCCAGTTCAGGACGGTTCGGGTGGTTCGGCGCGGTCACCAGCTCATCATCGCCTTGATAATTTTCAATCACCACTTTCAACGGATTGAGCACCGCCATCGCACGCGGGGCGTTGATGTTGAGATCATCACGGATACAGGCTTCCAGCGCACTGAATTCAACCATATTGTCTTGTTTGGTCACGCCGATACGTTCGCAGAATTCACGCAATGCCGCTGGGGTATAACCGCGGCGGCGCAAGCCGGAAATGGTCGGCATACGCGGATCGTTCCAGCCGTCCACGATTTTATCGCTGACTAATTGCAACAGTTTGCGTTTTGAGGTCAGCGTGCTTTCCAGATTCAAACGCGAAAATTCATATTGGTGCGGCAACGGACGCTCGATTGAAATATTTTCCAACACCCAATCATATAAACGGCGGTTGTCTTGGAATTCGAGCGTACACAATGAATGGGTAATACGTTCAAGCGCGTCGGAAATACAATGGGTGAAATCGTACATCGGGTAAATGCACCATTTGTCCGCCGTTTGATGATGGTGGGCAAATTTGATCCGATACAACACCGGATCGCGCATTACCATAAACGGTGACGCCATATCGATTTTGGCACGCAGACAGGCTTTGCCTTCGGCAAATTCGCCGTTACGCATTTTTTCAAATAAAGTGCGGTTTTCCTCAACCGACCGCTCGCGATAAGGGCTGTTTTTGCCGGCTTCGGTCAGTGTACCGCGATATTCTCGGATTTCCTCCGGCGATAATTCATCGACATACGCCAAGCCTTTTTCAATCAATTCAAGCGCATAGCCGTACAGTTGATCGAAATAATCCGACGCATAGCGCACTTCGCCCTGCCATTTGAAACCGAGCCATTCCACATCTTGCTTAATTGAATCGACATATTCCACATCTTCTTTCACCGGGTTGGTGTCATCAAAACGCAAATTACATAAGCCTTGATAATCTCTGGCGATACCGAAGTTCAGGCAGATCGATTTGGCATGGCCGATATGCAAATAGCCGTTCGGTTCAGGCGGAAAACGGGTATAGACATTATTGACTTTGCCCTGCGCCAGATCTTCATCAATAATATGGCGGATAAAATTAGACGGGCGATGTTCTGCCGCATTCACGGCAGCGATTTCAGGTTGGCTCATTGCACTTCCTTAAAATAGTAAATCTTAATAGAAAATTGGTCTATTCTACACGCTTTAGCAGCGGAAAAAAACCGCTAACACGCGGCAAATGTTTAAGTTCTTCTTAATAAATTGGTGATATAGTATATCTCACTCACAAAATTTACAATTTTAACCCAAGCAACGTGATATCCCTATGAAAGCAAACAAAATCAACACCGTTGTCCTTGCGGTAGTGGTGTTAACCGCACTTTTCGGCGGTTACCAATATTGGCAAAGCAGTCACAGTGAAAATAAAGTGACCTATATGACGGAAAACGTCAACCGCGCTTCCCTATCCGACAGCGTCATCGCCACCGGCACGGTGCGCAGCCATAACCGAGTGGAAATCGGGGCACAGGTCTCAGGTCAGTTGCTCAAAATTCATGTCAATCTAGGGCAAAAGGTAAAAAAAGGCGAATTACTGGCAGAAATTGATGCGAAAAACCAAGAAAATTCGCTCAATACCGCACTTTCGCAATTAGCTTCCTACCAAGCGCAATTGACCGCGGCGCAAGCCAATTTAGCCGCCGTACAATCCGCTTATGATCGCATTAATCGGCTATATAAACAGAAATCCGCCACCCAAGACAGTCTCGAATCGGCTCGGGTGAATCTTGCCAATGCACACTCGACGATTGCCCAACTGGAATCGTCGATTAAACAAGCGGAAATTGCAGTAACAACCGCCAAAACCAATTTAGGTTATACCAAAATTCTGGCGCCGATTGACGGCACGATTATTTCCATTCCGGTATCCGAAGGGCAAACCGTCAACGCCAATCAAACCGCGCCGACCATTATGCAAATTGCCGATTTAACGAAAATGCTGATCAAAGCCGAAATTTCCGAGGGCGACATCAGCAAAGTCAAAACCGGCATGAAAGTGCGGTTTACCACGCTGGCGGAACCCAACAAAGTCTATCAATCGGCAATCGCCTCGATTGATCCGGCGCTTACCACCTTGACCGATAACGATTACAACGAATCGTCCAGTAACAGCAGTGCGGTTTATTTTTATGCCAATATCTTGATCGACAACCCTGACGAAGCGCTGCGAATCGGCATGACCACGCAAAATACGATTACGATTGCCGATGTCGAAAATGTGCTGACCATTCCGACCATGACGATTCAAAAAGTCGGCGAACAGTATCAAGTGCGGGTATTGACCGCCGATAACAAAGCGGAAACCCGCACGATTAAAATCGGTATCCGTGATGAGATAAACACCGAAGTATTATCCGGTCTGGAAGAGGGCGACAAGGTGATTTCCGCTGAAATGCGGCAAGGCGAAGCCGTCGGTAACGGCGGACAAATGCGCATGCGCTTTTAATCGGGCGAGGCAAGCATGAATATTATCGAAGTCAGCAAACTGAACAAATATTTCGGCGAAGGCGAGAACCGGGTTCATATCTTAAAAGCGATCGATCTGACGATTAAAAAAGGCGATTTTATTGCGATCATGGGGACATCGGGTTCGGGCAAATCGACCCTGATGAATATCCTCGGCTGTCTGGATACCGCCAGTGACGGTGTATATAAAATCAACGGCGTGGACACCTCGCCGCTGTCGCGCGATCAACTGTCCGATTTGCGTCAGAAAAAATTCGGTTTTATTTTCCAGCGTTATAATTTGCTGTCTGCGCTAAGTGCGGTCGAAAATGTGGCGTTACCGGCGGTGTATGCCGGCGTGCCGCAACAACAACGTTTGGCGCAAGCGGAAGAATTGCTGAAAAAACTCGATTTAGGCGATAAGCTGACTAATAAACCCAATCAACTTTCCGGCGGGCAGCAGCAACGGGTCAGTATCGCACGCGCATTAATGAACGGCGGCGAGATTATTTTAGCCGATGAACCGACCGGCGCGCTCGACTCCAAGAGCGGGTTAATGGTAATGCGAATTTTGCAGAATCTGCACCGTGAGGGGCACACCATCATTTTAGTCACCCATGATAAAGATATTGCCCACTACGCCAATCGGATTATCGAACTGAAAGACGGGCGTATTATCGATGACAGTCGCCGCTCGGATCAAATCATTGACAAAGACACCTCGGTTAAAATTCAAAAAAACCGTTTTGCACAATTTAAAGATCAGCTGGTGGAATCGTTTAAAATGTCGGTCAGTGCGATTTTGGCACATAAAATGCGTTCGTTGCTCACCATGCTTGGGATTATTATCGGCATTACCTCGGTGGTGTGCGTGGTGGCGATCGGTAACGGTTCGCAACAAAAAATCTTGTCGAACATCAATTCGCTCGGCACAAACACCATGGATATTTATAACGGTACCGGTTTTGGTGATCGGCGCGCAAATCGTACCAAAAATCTGACAATCCAAGATGCCGATATTCTTGCCAAACAGCACTATATTGCGAGTTCGACGCCGAACAGTGTATTGAGCGGCACATTGACTTACGGCAGCCAAGCGTTCACCGCACAAGCACGCGGCGTGGGCGATCAATTTTTTAACGTCAAAGGCTTAACCTTAAAGCAAGGCAAGGTGTTTACTGCGCAAGATGTCGCAGATAATGCGCAGGTGGCGGTAATTGACGAAAACACGCAAAAAGAGCTGTTCGCAGACAAATCACCGTTGGGGCAAATTATTATGATTGACAAGAAACCGTTAAAAATTATCGGTGTCGCCGCCAGCAACAACAATATGGGCATGCCAAGCAGCTCATTGACGATCTGGCTGCCTTATACCACCGCAATGTATAAAATTTCCGGTGAAAAAACCATTGATTCAATCACAGTGAAAGTGAAAGATGATGTGAATACCCAAATCGCCGAGAAAAATTTGACCCAATTACTGACGATACGCCACGGTAAAAAAGATTTTTTCGTGCTGAATACCGATATGATCAAACAGACGATTGAAAGCACCACCAACACCATGAAGCTGTTGATTTCTTCAATCGCACTGATTTCGCTGATTGTCGGCGGAATCGGCGTGATGAATATCATGTTGGTTTCCGTGACCGAACGCACCAAGGAAATCGGCGTCCGAATGGCGATTGGTGCGCGGCAATCCAATATTTTGCAACAATTTTTGATTGAAGCCACGCTGATTTGCGTGATCGGCGGTTTGGTCGGTGTCGTGCTATCCTATCTGCTCGGACTGTTATTTAACAGCATGATGCAAGACTTTACCATGTTGTTTTCTGCGGATTCGATTATCGCCGCCGTGATCTGCTCCACGCTAATCGGTTTAATTTTTGGTTTTCTTCCGGCTAAAAATGCGTCACAATTGAACCCGATTACCGCACTTTCAAGAGAATAAAAGTCAATATGATTTCTACTATATTATTTCGTCGTTCCGCCGCCGCTTTACTGGTGAGTGGCTTTCTCACCGCTTGTGTCAGCAATCCGCAGCAAACCGGCTATCAGCAGGAAATGCAGCAATTCGAGCAATACCGGCAATTAAGCGAACAATACCGCATTGATCCGAATTGGTGGACCCAATATCAAGATTCCCAACTTAACCGTTTGATTGATACCGCACTTGCCAATAATTTGAACTTGGCAAAAGCGGCGGTAAATGTGAATCGCGCATTATACAATGCCAACTTGTTGGGCGCGGATTTAGTGCCGGCATTCAATGGTTCGGTATCCGGTCGGGTGCAAAAAAATACCGAAAGCGGTATTTCCAGCCGCACTTACGGCAGTTCACTCGCGTTGAATTATACCGTTGATCTGTGGCGTAAGCTTGCCGACAGCGCCAATGCGGCAGAATGGGCGCATAAAGCGACAGAATTGGATCTGGAAGCGGCGAAATTGACGCTAATTAACCAAGTCATCGACAGCTACTATCACATCGCATACTTAAAACAAGCGATTCAAATTGTGCAAAGTAACATCAAAACCTACCAGCAAATCGCGACCTTGACGCAAAACCAAGTAAACCAAGGCATGACCTTGCAGTTGGATGCCGATCAAAGCCGCCAAGCGGTGCTATCGGCAGAAAACCAACTAATCAGTTACCAATCACAGTTACAAACGGTAGAAAGTACCCTGCGTAATTTGCTAAACCTGCAACCACAGCAGAAGTTAGGGCTAAGTGCGGTCAATTTAAAAAACCTGAAGTTACAACCGGTGAATTTGAATATTCCGCTCTCCACCATTGCCAATCGCCCGGACTTGAAAGCTTATCAATACCGCTTAACCTCTGCGTTTAAAGATTTAAATGCCATGGAAAAAAGCTGGTATCCGAGCATTACCTTAGGCGCCAGCTTAACTACCGGCGGCAACAGCGTGGGTAATATGTTTGATGTGCCGTTGAGCGCCGGTACAATCGGTATCAATCTGCCGTTCTTAGACTGGAACCGGGTGAAATGGAACGTGAAGTTGTCGGAAGCAGGTTATGAAACGGCGAAATTGAATTTCCAGCAAGGCATTACCACCGCGCTGAACGAAATTGACAGCAATTATAAAGCATATCAATTGGCGCAAAAAAGCTACCAAAATCTGAATCAGAAATACCGTTATGATCGTAATATCAGCAATACCTACCGTTTACAATATAACGCCGGGATTGCCGGGATGAAAGATTGGTTGACAGCGCTGGCAACGGAACAGCATTCCGAGCTCAATATCTTGCAGGCAAAATATGATTTGCTGCGCTATGAAAACGCTATTTATCAAAGCATGGCGGGAAAATATCAGCGTTAAACGGGATAAAATAATAACAAAAAACGGATGTTGATTTGACGATCCGTTTTTTATTACCTATATATCAAAGAGTTGGATTTTGCTCTAGTGGTACCGGGATAATTTTGGTGGCATGGGAACCCTTGTCACCATGAATCGCCTCAAACCGAACCTTTTGACCGGCTTTCAACGAGCGATAGCCATCCATTTCAATCACTGAGTAATGAACAAAAATATCTTCCACCCCACCGTCCTCAGCGATAAACCCAAATCCTTTTGCATTGTTAAACCATTTGACTGTTCCAATTTGCATATTGCAACCTCATTTTGTCTTGACCCGGCTCTCTCGACGGCTGACCGTACGTGTTATCTCGGTCAACCTGTTGTTATACTTAAATAAATGTGATTAATATGCAACCATCAAACCTAAAAAGTATGTACCAGATCACAAAATTAATGCAATATTATCATTCACTTGGCTGAAGATATGAAAAAAGAGAGGCAAACCTCTCTTTTTTTGCATTTTACTGATATTTTACTTGACTTTTCACTTGTTTAGATAGCAGGCGGCTATTTCTGACGAGTGATCCACTTGCCGTTGAGGTAATCAGCGATCCATTTGGTGGCTTTACCGTCTTTCTCCGAGGTAATGTATTGGCGTTTTTCCTTACGGCTAAAACGCACAATCGTTTTATTGCCTGCGTCATCAACCGTCGGTGCTTCGGTCAGATAGTGGAATTTTTCCGGCAGGCGATCTTTAAAGCGTACCAATTCCTCCACATACGGCGCACGGGTTTCACGCGATTTCGGGAAGTTATGCGCCGACATAAACACCCCGCTTGCGCCGTCACGCAGCACAAAATACGCGTCCGATTTTTCACACGGTAATTCAGGGAAAGCCACCGGATCCTCTTTCGGCGGGGCAACCTCACCGTTTTTCAAAATCTTGCGGGTATTGCTACAATTGGTGCAGCCCATATATTTACCAAAGCGCCCCAATTTAAGGTGCATGTCCGCACCGCACTTGTCGCACTCGACCACCGGACCGTCGTAACCCTTGATTTTAAATGCGCCTTCTTCAATCAGGTAGCCGTCGCAATTCGGGTTATTACCGCAAATATGCAGCTTGCGTTGACCGTCAATCAAATAACTGTCCATCGCAGTATGGCACTTTGGACAGCGTTTGCGTTTGCGCAAGGCGTCGGTTTCCGAATCGTCATCCAACACATTCAATAATTCCGCTTCCGGAATCAAGTTAATCGTGGTTTTACAGCGTTCTTTCGGCGGCAAGGCATAACCGCTACAACCTAAAAATACCCCGGTGCTGGCGGTACGAATCGCCATATTACGCCCACAGGTCGGACATTTGATCTCGGTCTCTACCAAACTATTTGGGGTCATGCCCCCTTCCAATTCGTCCAATTCGGCCTTGGATAGTTTCTCTGAAAAATCCGCAAAGAATTGGTTTAGCTCGGTTTTCCAGTTGGCATTGCCGTTGGCGATCTGATCGAGCTGGTCTTCCATGTTGGCGGTGAAATCATAATTCATCAATTCGCTAAACGATTGGTTTAAACGATCAGTGACGATTTCGCCCATTTTTTCCGCATAGAAGCGACGGTTTTCCACCCGCACATAACCGCGCTCCTGAATGGTAGAAATGATCGCCGCATAAGTTGAAGGCCGCCCGATACCGCGCTTTTCCAATTCACGCACCAACGCCGCCTCAGTGAAGCGTGCCGGCGGCTTGGTAAAATGCTGTTGCGGATCGATATGTTGCAAATTCAGCGTTTCATTGACTGCCACTTGCGGCAACACTTGATCTTCAGCCGTTTTGCCTAAAATCGGTAACACTTTGGTCCAGCCGTCAAAGCGTAAGATCCGCCCTTTGGTGCGCAGTTCATACTCTCCGGCTTGCACCGTTAAAGTTGTGGAATCATATTGCGCCGCCGGCATTTGGCAAGCCAAAAATTGCCGCCAAATCAAATCGTACAAACGTACCGCATCTTTATCCATGCCGTTTAAATCGTTGTCTTTCACCGCCACATCGGAAGGACGAATCGCCTCATGCGCCTCTTGAGCGTTTTCTTTGCTGGAATAAAAATTCGGCTTTTCCGGCAGATATTGTTTACCGAAGTTTTTCTCAATATAGCTGCGCGCCATGGTTAGCGCATCTTGGCTGAGATTGGTCGAATCGGTACGCATATAGGTGATATACCCGGCTTCATACAAACGTTGCGCCATCATCATGGTTTTCTTCACCCCGAAGCCTAAGCGCGTGCTGGCGGCTTGTTGCAGGGTCGAGGTGATAAACGGGGCTTTGGCGCGTGAACGGGTCGGTTTGGTTTCCAGAGCGCTGACCACGTAAGTTGCTTGCTGCAATGCCGCAACTGCGGTATCCGCTTGCTGTTGGTTGACCGGCTCAAATTTTTTGCCTTGGAACTGCGCCACATCTAAGCGAATTGCCTGATTTTGCAAGGTGGTGGTATCCACCGCCACTTGCCAAAACTCTTGCGGATCAAAAGATTTGATTTCACGCTCGCGCTCCACCAACAATTTCACCGCCACCGACTGCACCCGCCCGGCGGATAAACCGCGCGCCACTTTTTTCCATAACAACGGCGACACCATAAAGCCGACCACGCGGTCTAAAAAGCGGCGGGTTTGCTGTGCATTGACCCGATCTAAGTTTAACTGTTCCGGTTTTTCAAACGCATTTTTAATCGCATTCTTAGTGATTTCATTAAACACTACGCGGCTATAACGATTATCATCGCCGCCGATCACTTCGCGCAAATGCCAGGCAATCGCCTCTCCCTCTCTATCCAAGTCGGTTGCGAGATAGATATGTTCTGCATTTTTCGCCAGCGATTTCAGCTCGGCAACCACTTTTTCTTTGCCCGGCAGAATTTGATAATTCGCCTTCCAACCATGATAAGGATCAATCCCCATGCGTTTCACCAACGCCTCCTGATCACGGGCGGCTTTCAATGTGGCTTTCTCTTCCACGCTCATGCCTTTGGTTGAAACCGCTTTGCGTTTCTCACCGGTCGATGAACCGGCAGTCGGCAAATCACGGATATGCCCGACGCTGGATTTCACCACATAATCTTTCCCCAGATATTTATTAATTGTTTTTGCTTTCGCCGGGGATTCCACAATAACTAATGATTTACTCATCTTTTTCCTATCAGTTGTCTGAAATTTTTTTCAGTTGCCTTTTAAAATACATACTAAAGACCATAAAATGCGCTGACAATAACAAGGTTTGCCAAGGATTACAATAGTTGATGACACAAACCGCCTAATTCACACACGCTTTCTGCCCGTCCGACTTGTGCTTGACCGCACTTTCACTCACAATAAGCGCTAAACGGATAAGCCATATACTAAGGAAGAATTTATGCAAACGGCAATTTTAGCAGGCGGCTGCTTTTGGTGTATCGAAGCGGTATACAGTCAGATTAAAGGAGTGCAAAGTGCGGTTTCGGGTTATATCGGCGGGCAGCTCGCCAATCCGACTTACGCACAGGTTTGTGACGGTGTCACAGGACATGCCGAGGCAGTCAAAATAACCTTTGATTCTGACATCATCAGCTATCAGACTTTGTTGGATATTTTCTTCTCAATCCACAACCCGACCGAACTCAACCGGCAAGGCAATGACATCGGCACGCAATATCGCAGTGAGATTTTTTATCTTGATGAACGGCAAAAACAGCTTGCAAAAAACAAGCTTAGCGAATTGCAACCGCACTTTGCCGCACCAATTGTGACGAAAATCAGCCCTGTCACAACGTTTTATTCGGCGGAAGATTATCATCAGGGCTATTTCAAACAAAATCCGAATACCGGTTATTGCAGCATGGTGGTTGCCCCGAAATATTTAAAAGCCAAAGTGAAATTTGCGAAGTGGTGGAAGTAACTTTTGATATATCACTCTCGCTATTTCGCCGATAGCAACTTTAAGATAACTATCAATACCGCAACACCTTAACATTGCTATAGCCCTGCTGTTGCAAATACAACGCTTGCAGTTTGCTCATCACGCCGCGTTCGCAATAAAGCAAGTAGGTTTTGGAAGAATCCAACTCGGCAAAAGCGGTAGAAAGTTTGTAAAACGGAATATGGCGTACGGTCTGCCCTGCGATTTGCAACGGCTTATCTTCCGCTTCCTCATTACTACGCACATCGATCACCACTTCGTTTTCCGCAATCAGTGAAACCGTTTCGATTTGCACTTCCTGCTCGGTTTGCTGCCCGATTTGGCGGATATCCAAATATTGCGCATTGCTGACCGCACTTTCGAGGATCGCAAAATCAAAATTGGCTTCTTCTTTTTCGATCTTGGATTTAATCGCTTTGACGGTCGGATTTTTGGAAATCACGCCGCAAAATTCCGGCATCGATTTGGCGATATCGTCGGTGCCGATCTGTTTTGCCAGTTCGATAATTTGTTCTTTGTCGTGGGTAATCAGCGGGCGCAACACCAACGCCTGCGCCGCTTCATCAATCAAACGCAGATTGGTTAAGGTTTGGCTGGAAACCTGCCCCAACGCTTCGCCGGTCACAATCGCCTGAATACCGAAACGCTCCGCCACTTGCGACGCGGCACGCACCATCATGCGTTTCAACACCACGCCCATCTGTCCGTTATCGACTTTTTCCAAAATTTCCGCCACCACCGGTTCGAAGTTGATCGCCACAAACCGCACTTTATGCGAGGCACTGTAACGTTGCCAAATGTGATACGCCATCTGTTTCACGCCGATTTCATGCGCCGCGCCGCCCAGATTGAAGAAACAATAATGCACGCGCGAACCACGGCGGATCAGCATATAACTGGACACGCCCGAATCAAAGCCGCCGGAAATCAGCGACAGCACGTCTTCCTGCGTGCCGATCGGATAGCCGCCAAGACCGGCATGGCGCTGTTTAATCAACATCATCCGGTCATCTTCAATATCGATCCGCACCGTCACGTCCGGTTTGCTCAGTTTGACTTTTGCCGATTCAATCTGTTGATTTAAACCGCCGCCGACATAACGTTCCACATCAAGCGAGCTGAAATCGTGCTTGCCTTTGCGGCGCACGCGCACGCAAAAAGTGCGGTTTTCCAAGTCAGCGCGCGTGGCTTGCAGAGTTTGTTCAAAAATATCGTGCAGCGAGTCGAACGGGGTGTCTTCCACTTCCAAAATATGGTGAATGCCGGGGGTGCGTTGCAGATAATCCAAAATCAGCTGGCGTTGGCGCTGATCTTTGCTGCGCACTTCAATGTAATCCCAATGGCGCACCACCGCCACGCTTTCATCGTGTTTGGCAAGAATATTACGGATATTGCCGGTCAGGATTTTAATAAAACGCTTACGCACCGAATCGCTTTTAATCATGATTTCGGGGAAAAGTTTAATAATAAATTTCATAACAACAACTTTAAATCAATCATCAAGAAAAAATTAGCGACATTGTACACGAAATTCATAAAAAAACACCGACAACAATTTGAATCTGAAGTACAATATGCCGTTTATACGTCAGCCGCAACGAGAGTTCAGCATGGAAAAAACCACTAACGCTAAAAAAACGGATTTTGAATCAACACTTTCGCAACTGGAAAGCATTGTCTCACGTTTGGAGTCGGGCGATTTGCCGCTGGAAGAGGCATTGAGCGAATTTGAAAAAGGTATCAAGCTGGCACAGCAAGGACAGCAGCGTTTGCAAAAAGCCGAACAGCGCGTACAGATTTTATTAGAAAAAAGTGCGGTTGCGCCTTTAGCCGACTATGATGAATAACTAGCCATGAACTACAGCTTTAATGATGATTTAGTCGAACTGCGCACGCGGATTAATGCATTTTTACAGCGGCAGTTGCAACCGTTTGACAGCGCACCGGCGCAATTGTCCGACGCCATGCGCTACGGCATTTTACTGGGCGGCAAACGCCTGCGCCCGTTTTTGGTGTATGCGGTCGGCAGAATGTTGCAAGCGGATTTTCACAGTTTGGATTATGCCGCAAGTGCGGTGGAAGCGATTCACAGTTATTCGCTGATCCACGATGACTTGCCGGCAATGGACGACGACACCTTGCGCCGCGGGCAGAAAACCTGTCATATCGAATTTGACGAAGCCACGGCGATTTTAGCCGGTGACGCGTTACAGGCGTTCGCCTTTGAGTGTCTCAGCGACGTGCCGGACATCAGCGCACAACAAAAAGTGGCGTTGGTGAAAACCCTGGCATTGGCTTCCGGCGCCCAAGGAATGTGTTTAGGGCAAAGTTTGGATTTGCTCGCCGAGCAAAGTGCGGTCAGCCTCGATTTTTTACAGCGCATTCACCGCAATAAAACCGGCGCGCTGATTATTGCGGCGGTCGAAATGGGCTTGCTCTGCTCGTCGCACTTTGATGATGTTGAATTGCGCCGACGCTTAGTGCGTTACGCGCAGGCGATTGGTTTGGCATTTCAGGTGCAGGACGATATTTTGGACATCACCGCCGACAGCGCCACCTTAGGCAAAAATGCCGGTTCGGATTTGGCATTGGATAAAAGCACTTATCCGAAATTACTCGGTTTGGACGGCGCACAACAAAAAGCGGCGCAACTGATCGCCTCCGCCAAAGCGGAATTACAGGATTTGGATTTTGATACCGAACCGTTAATGAAATTAGCGGATTATATTGTGCAACGACAAAATTAGTGGTTACACAGACAAATTTCTCTCCCTTCGCTCGCGGAGGGAGTAGCATTTTTCATTAGAAAAATGGGGAGGGTGGGGATTGAAATAATATCCGATAAAATTATGCCTCCGTCCTTCGGACACCTCCCTCCGCTTGCGGAGAGAGGGAAAATTAACAAATATCAGTAGTCATTTAAAATAGATCGTTCTTTTTTGATTACGTAATAATCGATGATAACCATGCAACATTACCCGATTTTATTTTCAATCCACACGCCGGACGATTTACGTCTGTTATCGCGTGAACAACTGCCGCAACTGTGTGATGAATTGCGCAGTTTTCTGTTGGAGTCCGTCAGCCGCACCAGCGGACACCTCGCTTCCGGTTTAGGCACGGTCGAACTGACCGTTGCCCTGCATTATGTTTATCACACTCCGTTCGATCAATTGATTTGGGATGTGGGTCATCAAGCCTATCCGCATAAAATCCTGACCGGTCGCCGTGAAAAAATGCACTCGATCCGCCAAAAAGGCGGCTTGCACCCGTTCCCGTGGCGTGCAGAAAGCGAATATGACGTGTTGTCGGTCGGGCACTCCTCTACCTCGATTAGTGCCGGTTTAGGTATTGCGATTGCCGCCGAAAAAGAGAACGCCAACCGTAAAACCGTATGCGTGATCGGCGACGGCGCCATCACTGCCGGAATGGCGTTTGAAGCAATGAACCACGCCGGTGCGGTGCACAGCGATATGTTGGTGATTTTGAACGATAACGAAATGTCGATTTCGGAAAATGTCGGTGCATTGAATAACCACTTGGCGCGCTTGTTATCCGGTTCGTTCTATTCGTCGATTCGCGAAGGCGGCAAAAAAATCTTAGAAAATCTGCCGCCGATTAAAGAATTCATGAAAAAAACCGAAGAACACGTGAAAGGTTTTGTTTCGGGCGGCACATTGTTTGAGGAGTTGGGCTTCAATTATATCGGTCCGATTGACGGGCATAATGTCGACGAATTAGTTTCAACCCTGAAAAATATGCGTAATCTGAAAGGTCCGCAGTTCTTGCACGTGATGACCAAAAAAGGCAAAGGCTACGCTCCGGCTGAAAAAGATCCGATTGGGTTTCACGGCGTCCCGAAATTTGATCCGACACTGGGCACATTACCCAAATCCAAAGCGGATATTCCGAACTATTCGAAAATTTTCGGCGACTGGCTGTGTGAAATGGCTACACGCGATCAAAAATTGCTTGGGATCACGCCGGCAATGCGTGAAGGTTCGGGCATGGTCGAATTTTCCAACCGTTTCCCCGAGCAATATTTTGATGTCGCGATCGCCGAACAGCACGCGGTGACTTTTGCCGCAGGACTTGCCATCGGCGGGTACAAACCAGTAGTCGCGATCTACTCGACCTTCCTGCAACGCGCCTACGATCAACTGATTCATGACGTGGCAATTCCGAATCTGCCGGTATTGTTTGCGATTGATCGCGCCGGTGTGGTCGGCGCAGACGGACAAACCCATCAAGGAGCATTCGACATCAGCTTTTTACGCTGTATCCCGAATATGGTGATCATGACTCCAAGCGATGAAAACGAGTGCCGCCAACTGCTCTACACCGGCTATCGCCTTAACGCCCCTGCGGCAGTGCGCTATCCGCGCGGTTCCGGTGTCGGTTGTGAATTGCTGCCATTGGCGGAAATTCCGCTCGGGCAATCGAAGTTAATCCGTCAAGGGCAAAACGTAGCGATTCTGAACTTCGGTACATTATTGCCAAGTGCGGTCGCGGCGGCGGAAGCGTTAAATGCCACCGTGGTAGATATGCGCTTTGTCAAACCGCTCGACACTGCCCGGATCGACCAACTGGCGGCACAACATCAACTGTTAGTGAGCGTGGAGGACAACGCCGTTCAAGGCGGCGCAGGCAGCGCAGTGGCAGAATATTTAAATCAGCTTGCCATTCGCAATAAAACCGCAACACCGCGTTTGCTGCAACTCGGCTTCCCGGATTATTTCCTCCCGCAAGGCGAACAAGCGGAAATCTTGGCGGATTTGAAATTAGATACGGCAGGCATTCAACAACAAATCGAAACCGCACTTTGATTCATTTAGCGCCCCTACATTGTTGACAACGGTGACTGATTTAGGCAGCGTAGGGGCGGATTCTCTATCCGCCCGCTTACGAAATTCGGCATAACTATTTAATCTAAAAAGGAAAATACAAAGTGCGGTTCGGACGGTTAGAGAATCCGCTCTTACTTTTGAAGTAAATAATTCAACCCGTTGATTTAACATCAAAAAATAAAAAAGCTGACAAATTTTTTATTTTTAGTTGAACTTTTTGGCAAGGATCCAGTCTTAGTTAATGCTAGTGCACTGCAACCGCAGTTGTCTTTTTACATTTTACTTATTGTAAGACCTCCCCCGATATTTCACTGTTGAATATCGGGTTTTCTTTTATTTACACCGCACTTTTAGTTGATAACCAATTGATAAGCGTTATACCACAGCAATAAACCAAAACCGATAAACACCACGCCCGAGATATTATCAATATAACGGCTGTAATTGAGGTAAAACGATTTGACTTTACGGTGTGAAAAAATACGCGAAACCAAGTAAAAATAAACAAAACTTTCGATTAAAATCATCAACGCCACAATACCCGCTTGCCCGTAGCCGTTGATACTGCCGATCACCAACGAAAAAATACCGCCGAAATAGATCATCGCTTTCGGATTGGAGAGATTAACCAAAAAACCTTGACGAAAATTGATCCAATCATCATGGCTTTTGACGGCTGCCGCGTTGGCGGTAATCTGCTCTAATTTGATATTTTCCTGCGTGCGCAACATCAAACTGCCTAAATAGCCGAGATAGCCCCCACCAAGCAGTAACATCACGATTTCAATCGGCGGATAGAGTTTAAACAGGATGGAGAGTCCAAGCAGGCTCGCCAGCAACCAAATACATAACGCCGCGACAATCCCCAGAATCCCCAAAACCGCACTTCGCTGATTTTCTGCAACCGCTTTACGGATCACAAAGAAAAAATCCGGTCCTGGGCTGGCAAGGGCGAACAAATGGATAAAAAATAATTTCGTCAATAAGGCAAACATTAGAAATAGATCCGAACAACACAGAAAAGGGATAACACGGAAAATATGGTATAAATAGCAGCGAGTAGATCATCCAGCATAATGCCAAAACCGTTCTCGACATTATGATCAAAATATTTGATCGGATACGGTTTGAGGATGTCAAACAAGCGGAACAGAACAAAAGCGACGGCGTACCAAAGCCAGCTTGTTTCAGGAATAAACGCCAATACCAGCCAAATTGCCACGATTTCATCCCACACTATCGCGCCATGATCATGCACGCCCATATCATCCGCGGTTTTGCCGCACAGATAAATACCGAAGATAAACCCCAAAACGGCAGGAAACAATAAATAGTATGACGGCATAAACTGGAGTGCCAATACCCCAAGCAACCAGCCTGCCAAGGTTCCCCAAGTGCCGGGAGCCGGGGAAATTAAACCGGAGCCGAAACCCAGGGCAAGGAAATGGATCGGATTCGACATGTTGACTTTGGTTAATGCCAATTGCTTTTCGTTCATCTCAGTTATTCCTATTCGCCCTCACGAAAATGGTCAAATCCCGAATATTGCGGCAACTCGACCTTTTCGCCATTCCGTTTCAAGCGAATTCGGTTATTCATCCTTTTGCTGCGAATTTGCCCGATACAGGTGTACTCAACACCGATATGGGTTAACGCACGCTCCAGTTTACTACCATTTTTATCGGCGACGGTAAAGCAAAGTTCATAATCCTCCCCGCCGGTGAGCGCCAAGATTTCCGCCTGCCGCTGTCCGACCGCTTCGCATAATTGCGATGAAAGCGGTAATTTTTCCAAGGCTAAACTGGCGCCGACATCGCTACGCGCTAAGATATGCGACAAATCCGCCAATAAACCGTCGGAAATATCAATCGCCGCACTGGCATATGGCGCAATAGTCTGTCCTAATAGAACGCGCGGGGTCGGGCGTAAATGGCGCCGAATCAAGTAATCCTCCGCCGAAGTGCGGTTTTGTACCGCACTTTTTGCCTGCAATAGTTGCAAACCGGCGGCACTGTCGCCAAGCGAACCCGTGACATAAATCCAATCGCCTTTTTCCGCCCCGTGGCGACACAACGCTTTATCGCGTGGCAATAAACCGTGCGCAGTAATCGTGATAGACAAAGGGCCTTTGGTGGTATCCCCGCCAATCAGATCAATATTATAATGATCCAATACTTCGAAAAAGCTATTGCTGAATGCCTTCAACCACGCATGATCGATTTTCGGCAAGGTCAACGCGAGGCTGACCCACGCCGGTTCCGCGCCCATCGCGGCAAGATCACTCAAGTTGACCGCAAGGGATTTATAGGCTAAATCCGCCGGAGAAATAGTCGGGAAAAAATGAATGCCTTCGACCAAGGTATCGGTGGTGATGGCCAGACGCTGATTGGCCTTAATCTCGGTGATGGCACAATCATCGCCGATTGCCAAAGCAACGTCTTTGCGCGGTGGGCGGCTCGAGGCATTAAAATATTGACGGATAATATCGAATTCACTATTTTGCTGCTGTTCCATGCTACCTCCGACCGCACTTCAGGTTGTTGGATGTTGATTATTTACGTTTTAATGCCGGTGCCAATTTATCCAACACCCCGTTGATATATTTATGGCTCTCTTCCGCACCAAATACTTTCGCCACTTCAATCGCTTCGTTGATCACCACTTTATACGGCACATCCGCTTGGTATTTCAACTCGTACGCCGCCATTAATAACACGGCTTTTTCAATCGGATCCAACTCTTCGGTGCCGCGGTCCAAGTGCGGTGCCAACATTTGCTCCAGCTCTTCGCTATATTCAGCGCTACCCTGTAACAATTTGCGGAAATACGGCATATCAACACCTTTCATCTCTTGATCGGTGACAAACCCCAATTCCACCTCGGCAATATCATTTTTTGAAACCGCCCAAGAATACAACGCCTGAACCGCACACTCTCTGGCGCGGCGGCGTGGAGATACTTTACTCATCACGATATCCTTATGCTTGATCGATTGCAGTCAGTAAGTTGATCATTTCCAACGCAACTAACGCCGCTTCCGCCCCTTTATTGCCCGCTTTTGTGCCGGCACGTTCAATCGCTTGTTCGATGTTTTCGGTGGTCAATACGCCGAATGCCACCGGAATATCCGCTTGCATTGCGACTTGTCCCAAGCCGCTGCTGGCTTCGCCGGCAACGTATTCGAAATGCGCGGTGCCGCCGCGAATCACCGTGCCCAACGCGACAATCGCATCAAATTTTTTGCCGGCGGCCAAACGGCGCGCCACCAACGGCAATTCATAGGCGCCGGGCACATAAACCAAAGTGATGTTATCTTCTTTTACTTGTCCGATCCGTTTTAACGCGTCCACTGCGCCGTCGCGTAAACTTTCATTGATAAAACTGTTAAAACGGGCAATCACCACGGCGATTTTGGCATTTGGCGCTGCCAGCGCGCCTTCTAAAATGTTCATAAGCTACCTATACTTTGTTTGCAAATTCGAGGGCGGATTCTATCATATTATTTTGCTTTGTTCAGTAGCAAATCTTACTCTGCTCTTGAATATTTATACCTTGCTTTTATTTCCGCGATAAAGTGCGGTTTTTTGGTCAAATCGGCTAATTTCCCTTTTCAATCCG
This sequence comes from Testudinibacter sp. P80/BLE/0925, assembly GCF_053570785.1. The sequence goes on from NZ_CM131636.1 coordinate 2,245,427, forward strand.
TAAACCAATTGTGGTATTCTTAGCGCTGATTTTTTAGGGGGCTGTTTCTCTTCTGCCATTGATAAGTAAGATTGGTAAGCAAGATAGACAAGCCCTTTAATGTTCTATTGTAACCGTAACGCTGTAAGGTCGGAGGAAAACAAAGCTGGTGGAAAACATCGCTAAAACCAAACCGGTGATTGAGCTGAAATCAATCCGCAAAGAATATGATGGCAAAACCATTATTAACGATTTTAACTTATCCATTAATCATGGCGAATTTATCACCATATTAGGGCCGTCGGGTTGTGGCAAAACCACGATTCTGCGCCTGATCGCCGGTTTCGAGGAATTAAACGGCGGACAAATTATTCTGGACGGACAAGACATCAGTCAAGTGCCTGCGGAACAACGTCCGGTGAATACCGTATTCCAAAGTTATGCCCTGTTCCCGCACTTGACGATTTTTGAAAACGTCGCTTTCGGCTTGAAAATGCAGAACGTGCCAAGTAGCGAAATTAAGCCGCGGGTGTTGGAAGCCTTGCGTATGGTGCAGTTGGAGGAATTTGCCGAGCGTAAACCGGCGCAACTCTCAGGCGGGCAACAACAGCGGGTGGCGATTGCCAGAGCGGTGGTAAACAAGCCGAAAGTCTTACTGCTCGACGAATCCCTCTCGGCACTGGATTACAATCTGCGCAAACAAATGCAGAACGAATTGAAAGCGTTGCAACGTAAATTGGGCATTACTTTTATTTTTGTGACCCACGATCAGGAAGAAGCCTTGAGCATGTCCGATCGGATTATTGTGCTGCGTTCCGGCAAATTGCAGCAAGACGGCACGCCGCGCGAAATTTACGAAGAACCGAATAATCTGTTTGTGGCGCAATTTATCGGCGAGATCAATATTTTTGACGCCAGCGTGATTGAACGCTTAGACGAAAAACGGGTGAAAGCCAATGTGGAAGGGCGGATTTGCGATATTTTCGCTACGCAAAACGTCAGCGCCGGCAGCCGGTTAAAAGTGTTGCTGCGCCCGGAAGACTTGCGTTTGGAAGAAGTCAACGAAACCCAAGCGGTCAACGGCATTGTCGGTTATGTGCGCGAACGCAACTACAAAGGCATGACGCTGGAATCAACCATTGAGTTGGAAAGCGGCAAAATGGTGCTCATCAGCGAATTCTTTAACGAAGACGATCCGGACGTGGATCACTCGCTAAATCAAAAAGTGGCGATTACTTGGGTTGAAAGTTGGGAAGTGGTGTTGGAAGATGAAGATAACAACGCGTAATTTTCAGAATATCACCGTTGCCATTATTTTCGGTTGGTTGATTTTCTTTGTTCTTGTGCCGAATGTGTTGGTGTTGGGAACCAGTTTCCTGACCCGTGATACCAGTAATCTGATCGATTTCACCTTCTCGTTAGACAGCTACAAACGGCTGTTTGATCCACTGTATGCGCAGGTGATGTGGAATTCGCTGTATATGTCGGGCTTGGCAACGATTATCTGTTTGCTGATCGGCTATCCGTTTGCGTTTATGATTGCCAAACTGCCGAGCAAATATCGCCCGATTCTGCTGTTTATGGTGATTTTACCATTCTGGACCAACTCGCTGATTCGGATCTACGGCATGAAAATTTTCTTAGGCGTGCGCGGCGTGTTGAACAATGCCCTGATGTCACTGGGCATTATCGACAGCCCGATTCGGATTATCAACACCGAAATGGCGGTGATTATCGGTTTGGTTTATATCCTGTTGCCGTTTATGATTCTGCCGCTCTACTCTGCGATTGAAAAACTGGACGGACGTTTACTCGAAGCCGCCAAGGATCTGGGAGCCGGCACAGTACAGCGTTTTGTGTGGATTATTCTGCCGCTCACTATGCCGGGCATTATCGCCGGCTGCTTGCTGGTATTGTTGCCGGCAATGGGCATGTTCTATGTAGCCGATCTGCTCGGCGGCGCGAAAGTGCTATTAGTCGGTAACGTGATTAAAAGTGAGTTTTTGGTGTCGCGCAACTGGCCGTTCGGTGCCGCGATCAGTATCGGCTTGACCATTCTGATGGCGTTGTTGTTGTATGTCTATTACCGTGCAGGTAAGTTGTTGAATAAAAAGCCGGAGTTGGAATAATGGGTCGTTTACTACGCAGTGGTTTTATGTTTGTGGTATATGCCTATTTGTATATACCGATTATTATTCTGGTGGTCAATTCGTTCAATGCCGACCGCTATGGTTTAACGTGGAAAGGCTTCAGCTGGAACTGGTACGAGCGTCTGTTCAATAACGATACCCTGATCCAAGCCGCCGTACATTCGGTAACGATTGCCTTTTTTGCCGCAACCTTCGCTACCGTCATCGGCGGTTTGACCGCGATTGCACTCTATCGCTACGCATTTAAAGGCAAAAAGTTTGTCGGCGGGATGTTGTTTATCGTAATGATGTCACCGGATATCGTAATGGCGGTTTCGTTATTGGCATTGTTTATGCTGTTCAGCATTAAGTTGGGCTTTGCTTCGCTATTGCTGGCACATATCACTTTCTGTCTGCCATATGTGGTGGTGACGATTCTGTCCCGCTTAAAAGGCTTTGATGTCAAAATGTTGGAAGCGGCGAAAGATCTGGGCGCGGGCGAACTGACGATTCTCGGTAAAATTATTCTGCCGTTGGCGTTGCCTGCGATTGTCTCCGGTTGGCTATTGAGCTTCACCATTTCCCTGGATGATGTGGTGGTCTCTTCGTTTGTCACCGGGGTCAGCTATGAAATTCTGCCGTTGAAAATCTTCTCGATGGTGAAAACCGGGGTTACGCCGGAAGTGAATGCGCTGGCAACGATAATGATTTTGTTATCGCTATTACTCGTCAGTCTGAGTCTGTTTATCGGGCGTAAAAAATAAATCATGATCTAAATTGATTCAAATAACACAATAAATTGATTAATCTCACAAAAAAGATCTTCTTAGGAAGATCTTTTGTTTATTCTGGAATATAGTAATAAACATTCACATGGCTTGTTATTTATGGAGAATTACTTATGCCAAACCACTATCATTCCAATTTACATATTTCTGAAAAAGTGCGGTCTGCTTGCGCCAAACTACCGAACCAAGAATTAGCAAAAACACTTTTCACTATTTTAACCGAACAACGTTTTGTCGGGCGCTTACCGCACTTCACCGTGCAACATCTCTGCCATAAATTTGAATTAAGCCAACGCGATCTCTCCCTCGCCCTCTTGCCGATTGCCTCCGCCTATTCGTTAGCACCGATCTCACGCTTTTATGTCGGCGCCATTGCGATTGGCGCCAGCGGCAATTTTTATTTCGGTGCCAATATGGAATTTGTCGATACCGGCATGCAACAAACCGTCCATGCGGAGCAAAGCGCAATTGCCCACGCTTGGATGCAAGGGGAAAACGGGATTAATGAGATTTCGGTCAACTATGCGCCGTGCGGGCACTGTCGCCAATTTATGAATGAGTTGGACGGGGCTGATAAGCTCGTGATCAATTTACCGCAAAGCAGTAACAATCCATTGCATAGTTATCTTCCAAACCACTTCGGGCCGCAAGATTTAAATGTCACGGAGTTGCTGCTGGCACCGCGCCACCATGGCTTAAGCTTATTGAATACCGACGATTTACTGATTGATACCGCACTTGAAGCGATTAACATCAGCCATGCGCCGTACAGCCAAGCCTATGCCGGCGCCGCACTGGAGACCGAAGATCATTTCTATTTTATCGGCAGCTATGCGGAAAACGCCGCGTTTAATCCGAGTTTACCGGCATTACAAGTGGCAATTAATAACCTGATTCTCAACGGCTTTGAATTACAAAATATCAAAAGAGCGGTATTAATCGAGAAAAAAGCCGACATCAGCCAAAAAGTGATGGCGAAACAATTATTGGCGACCTTGTGTAAACTGCCGTTGCAATATATTTCCATCGAGTAATCGATCTTCCTATAAGAACCTTATAGTAGATAAACAGATTTATTTTTGCTTAATAACTCGAAAATCTATTTATTTTGCAATTATAATCATTTATCTACTATTTCAAACAAAATCAAAAACGCGGCATCGCCGCCCCACTCTTTCGGGGCTTGGTGTAGGGCGCGGACTTTGGGGTGTTGCACCAGCCAGCGTGGGATTTGCTGTTTCAGAGCAAATGTGCCGTAACCGGTCATAATGCTGGCACAATGGATATTCTCTTTTTCGCAGGCGTGCAACAGCGCAGCAAGTTCGGTTTTGGCTTGCTCGCGGGTTAAACCGTGCAGATCGAGAAACAGTTCCGGCTCAAAATCACCGCGGCGCAGTTGTTTTAACAAATGCGAATTTTCCCCGCTGCGCAGATACCGCACTTGCTGATCGTCTTGCAACAGCGGCTCGTACTGATCGGAAAAATAGAACAGATTGTCCTGCTGCCGCACCAATTCTTTATACTGCCGTTTGTGTTTGGATTTCAGCCGAGGCGCAACGTAGGTATCCTGTCTTAAGCGCTTCGCCCCTTTAATTTGCTCGTGAAAAAGAGCGATGTCTTCTTGTTCCAATGCCATTATGCCATTATCCCCTTATGTTCTATGCGGTTATGCCTTTCTGAATCCACTGAAACGACACAGTAAACACTTACTCAAATCGTAATCGTTGTTATTCTGCGTGATTTGGCATTTTATTGCAAACCTAGGTTCTTTATTATTGAAGACAGTGAGACACAGTCCAACACCTCATGACGAGATTAATAAAATATGATATAAATAGCCTTCGATTTTGTTTTAACAAGGCAGCCCGATTTATGCTCGAAAATATGACATATAATGCCGATTTGGTGGAAGAGATTTCGCTTTCGGCTAATCAAGATGATCTCAAAACCATTCAAGATTTTTTGCGTTGGAGTTATAGCTGTTTCAATGCCTCGGATATTTTTTACGGACACGGGCAGGACAATGCTTGGGATGAAGCCGTTCAATTGGTATTGGCGACATTGCATTTGCCGCACGATCTGCCCGCCGAACTGTATACTTCAAACCTGACGCACTATGAAAAACAAAAATTATTCGGCATGATTGTTCAGCGGATTGAAACGCGCAAACCGGTAGCCTATTTGACTCACAACGCGTGGTTCTGCGGCTTGGAGTTTTATGTCGATGAACGCGTGATTGTACCGCGTTCGCCGATTGGGGAGCTGATTCAAAATGGTTTCACCGGCTTGCTGAAAGAAGAACCGCAACGGATTTTGGATATGTGCACCGGCAGCGGTTGCATTGCGATTGCCTGCTCAGTGAAATTCCCGCATGCGGAAATTGACGCGGTCGATCTGTCGCTCGAGGCGCTACAAGTGACTGAAATCAATATTGAACGCCACAATGCACTGCACCATGTTTTCCCGATTCAGTCGGATCTGTTCAGCGCCTTGCCGCAGGATCAATATAATTTAATCGTCACCAATCCGCCGTATGTCGATGCGGAAGATTTGGATGAAATGCCGGCGGAGTTTTACCATGAGCCGATGTTGGCACTTGAGGCAGGCGACGACGGCTTGATTCTGGCAAAACGGATTTTGGCAAATGCCGCCGACTATTTAACCGATAACGGTGTATTGGTGTGTGAAGTCGGCAATAGTATGGTGCATTTGATCGAACAATTCCCGACGGTACCGTTTAACTGGATTCAGTTTGAACGCGGCGGCGACGGCGTTTTCTCTCTCACTAAAACGCAGTTGTTAGCCAATCAAGAACTGTTTGCCCAATATAAATAATCTAATTTTGTTACACCGAGTGCTTTTTTGTCGTAGGACGTTTTATGCCCGTAAATTTTACAAAAATCTTTCAAGATAGCTTGAATTTTCTGATTAACCAGAAACCCTTATTGATTACGGTGATGGCGCTGTTTGTTATCAACAACCTCGCCACCCAACTGATCTTAAGTTCTCTGCAGCCGCCGATCGCCGTATTGAACGACGCGGAATACCGTATCAACGGCACCAGTTTAATGCTGACGATTGCAGCGCATATCATCAGCTTATTGCTGGTCTTATGGCTGTTAAACCTGATTATTCAAATCAGCAAGGGACAGGCTGCTAATTTCGCTACCGCACTTAACCTTTCGCTTGGCAAAATCATTCCTTTTGTGGTTTTGAATATCATCAGCGTACTGCCGATCAGTCTGGGTATCACCAGCTTTTCCGCCCCGAATGTCGGTATTATTGCTTTATTGTCATTCTGTGTCGGCGGCTACTTATTCCTGCGTCTTTTTCTGGCGCAATTTGCCTATATTATTGAAAACGGTACGATTGGCGAAGCCTTGAAATTAGTCTGGCTGAACAGCGGTAAACGGGTGTTTCCGTTGTTTTTATTAGTGTTGGCAACCTATATTTTACCTTTATTGGTATCGCTACAATTAGCTAATTTAGGCAATTCGCTGTTTGTGATATTTTTGAGTTCTATTATTACAGCGGCAATCAGCATTTTCACGGTGGTATTTACCTACCGTTTTTACCAATTGTTTATCGATAAAAATATCTTACGGAAGTTTCAATGAAACAAATACTTGAATTTATCCCTTTAATCCTGTTTTTTGCCGCCTATAAAATTTACGGCATTCAAGCCGGTGCGATTACCCTGATTGCGGCGACGATCGCCCAAATGCTGATTTTAAAATTTAAATTCGGCGGGATTGAAAAACAGCAAAAAATCATGGCGGCGGCGGTGGTCTTTTTTGGCTTATTAACGGTGTATTTTAACGACTTAGAATTTCTGAAATGGAAAGTAACGATGGTATACGCCCTGTTTGCCATTATCTTGCTGGTCAGCCAATATGGCTTTAAAAAACCTCTGGTAAAAAGCCTGCTCGGTAAAGAAATCCAACTGCCGCAGTTTGTATGGAATAATTTAAATCTGGGCTGGGCGTTATTTTTTATTCTGTGTATGTTGGCGAATTTGTATATCAGCCATTATATGTCGGACGACGCTTGGGCAACCTTTAAAGTCTTTGGTGTGATCGGTATGACGTTAGTCGCCACCGTGATCACCGGGGTCTATCTCTATCGTTATTTGCCGAAAGAGAACGAACAAACGAACAATAAATAATTGGAAGAAATCATGGAACACGAATTTGTTGAAACCGCACTTGGTGCCAATCCGGGGCGCATTTCTAAAGGGCGCTTATTGCTGCGCACACTCGCTATGCCGTCTGACACTAACGCCAACGGGGATATTTTCGGCGGCTGGATTATGTCGCAAATGGATATTGGCGGCGCCATCATGGCAAAAGAAATCGCACAAGGCAAAGTGGTGACGGTGTCAGTCGATAAGATCAACTTTATCCGCCCGGTTTCGGTCGGGGATGTGATTTGTTGCTACGGACGCTGTGTCAAAGTCGGCAACAGCTCAATTAAAATCGAAGTGGAAGTGTGGGTGAAAAAAGTCTCCACCGAGCCGTTTAATGAACGCTACTGTGTCACCGACGCGGTCTTTACCTTCGTTGCGATTGATCAAAACGGGCGTCCGAAAGCGATTCCGAAAGTCAATAATCCGGAATTGGAAAAAGCGATTTTAGAACTACAAGAATATCAAGCCAATCAAACAAAATAAGGGGAAACCGATGTACTACGTTATTTTCGCACAAGATAAACCTGACACGTTACAACAACGTTTAGCCGTTCGTGAACAACATTTGCAACGTTTGCATGCCTTACAAGCGGAAAACCGCCTGCTGACAGCCGGTCCGAATCCGGCGATCGATGATGAAAACCCGGGCGAGGCCGGTTTTACCGGTTCAACCGTGATCGCCCAGTTTGACAGCCTTGAGCAAGCCAAACAATGGGCAAGCGAAGATCCGTACATTGCCGCCGGTGTCTATGGCGATGTGGTGGTAAAACCATTTAAACGCGTATTTTAGCTGGCAAAGAGGTTGGGATTCCAACCTCTTTTTTATGCTAAGGCTTGAATTTCAGTAAGCGGTTGGCGTTGCTGACCACGGTAATCGAAGAGAGCGCCATCGCCGCCCCGGCAAAAACCGGATTGAGCAAGACCCCAAAGAAGGGATATAACACCCCGGCGGCAACTGGAATTCCCAAGCTGTTATAGATGAATGCGCCGAGCAAGTTCTGTTTGATGTTGCGTATGCTTGCCTGTGACAACGACAATACATCAGACACGGCGTCAATACTGTGGCGCATTAAGGTCAAATCCGCCGTTTCAATCGCCACATCGCTGCCGCTGGCAATCGCAATACTGACATCTGCCAACGCCAAGGCGGGCGCGTCATTAATGCCGTCACCGACCATTGCCACGTTATAGCCCTGTTGCTGCAGCTTGCGGATAACGTCCACTTTTCCTTGCGGCAATACACCGGCAACCACTTGATCGATCCCCAGTTGTTTCGCCACCGCTTCTGCGGTTTGCTGCTGATCACCGGTCAACATCACGGTGCGGTAACCGGCTTGTTGCAACTGTTTGACCGCACTTGGGCTTTCGGCACGGATTTGATCTTTCACCACCATAAAACCGACAAATTCGCCATTTTTCGCCAAGTACAGCACGGTGCCGCCGGCTCGACTTTCACGGCTTGCTTTTTCCGTCATTGCTGTCGGAATGACAATGTTTTGCAAGTTCATTAATGTCAAATTACCGAGATAAAGCTGTTGCCCATGAATTTTTCCACTGACCCCCATGCCTTTTAAGGTCATAAACGCCTCAACGTCGTTTAACTGTACATTTTGTATCAATTCAGCGTCTAGCAAAGCCTTCGTTAGCGGGTGGTTGGCGTATTTTTCCAAACTGGCTGCCCACCGCAATAAATCCGTCTCATTCTGTCCGGTCGCCGGATAAAGTGCGGTCAGCTTCGGTTTACCTTCGGTCAGCGTGCCGGTTTTATCAAAAACCACAATATTAACGTTCGCCGCTTTCTGCAAGGCATCGGCGTCCCGTACCAAAATCCCCAATTCCGCCGCACGGGAAACCGAGGCAATCACCGACATCGGCGTTGCCAAGCCTAATGCACAGGGGCAGGCGATAATTAATACCGTGGTCAATACCACCAACGAATGCGCCAGTTTTGGCTCCGGTCCGATAACATACCACACTAATGCCGCCACAATCGCAATTGCCACCACTACCGGCACAAATACCGAAGCGACTTTATCCGCTAATTTGGCAATTTGCGGCTTACTGCTCTGCGCCTGACGCACTAATTTGATGATATTTGCCAATACGGTTTGTTCCCCGACTTGGGTTGCCTCAAAACGTAAACTGCCGTTATCGACAATAGTGCCCGCTTTGACTTGATCGCCCGCCGTTTTATTCACCGCCAACGGTTCGCCGGTCAACATCGATTCATCCAGCCAGGCTTCACCGCTCACCACCACGCCATCAACCGCCACACGATCACCGGTTTTCAGGCGGATTAACATCCCGCTTTTCACTTGCTGCAACGGCAATTCCGTTTCACCTTGTTCCGTTATCACAGTGACGCTAGGCGGTGTCAAATCCAGCAATTTCTCCAATGCATGCGAAGAGCGTTGTTTGGCTTTGGTTTCCAGCATTTTGCCTAAACTAACCAAACCGATAATCATCAAGCTGGCTTCAAAATAGAGATGGCGCGCATTGTCAGGAAAAAAGCCCGGAAACAGCGCGATTGCCATCGAAAATAACCAAGCAACACCGGTTCCCAAGGCGACCAAGGTGTCCATGGTGGCATTGCCGTGTTTGAGATTACGCCACGCACTGATAAAAAAATGCCGTCCGCTGAATGCCATGATTGCCGCACTCAATAGCCCGACCAAGATCCAACCGAATTGAGTACTTGGCGTCACAGCCATGCCGTTGAAAAATCCCCAAAACATCAAGCCAAAGCCAAAGAGCAAAGCGACAATCGCCTGCCATTTGCGTTGTTTGATTTCATCTTCGGTATGTTGCTGTTGCTTTTCCCGTCGCAATTGCTGATCTTCAACCACCTCCGCACCATAACCGATATTTTCGACTGCTCGAATTAAATCACCGCGGTTAACATCGCCATAAACCAAGGCGCTGTTATCGGCTAAATTCACGCTGACTTTAGCTTTCGGATCAACGGCTTCCAAGGCTTTTTCAACTTTTAACACGCAACTGGCACAGGTCATGCCGCTTAACAACAGCTGGGTGACCGTTTGATTCTGATCTTGCTCGCCTACTACCCCTTGATCAGAATCCGGTTTTTCCGCTGTATCTTTCGGTTCGCTGGGCAGTAGTTCAATTTTTGGGTCGCGCGCTTCCTCTGCCGATTCAGAAACAAGCGCGGCATGATAACCAGCCTCTTCCACCACTTGAATCAAGGCTTGCGGATCGCTGTCGGCATAAACCGACAATTCATTCAGACTTAGGCTGTAAATGAGCTCCGGATCACATTCGCCCAGTGCTTTATCCAACGATTTGACACAATGCTGACACGACAAGCCGCTCAGTGCCAAAGTGAAGTGCGGTTGCGGATTGGCACTCGCCTGATAACCTGCAGCCGCAACCGCTTGAATCAAGGTTTCGCTCTCCGCCGAGCCGCTCACCTCTGCGTAATGCAAGTTGACTTTAACCGTATCAACCCCACTGACTTGACTTAAATTCTGTTTCACATGGCGCACACAGTTTTGGCACGACAGCTGTTGCAGCCCCAAGATAATCTTTGACATGAATCTTCTCCTATCTGTTTATCTCTTGCTATTTGAATCGAATGAATCTTGGCGTTAGAATAAACCTTCCCCTAACGATAAGGTCAAGCTGTTTTTTATGAATATCAAGCAAATCGCACAAATTACCGGATTAACTGCCAAAACGATCCGTTTTTATGAAAGTAAAAACATCATCAGTCCGCCTGAACGCGGAATAAACGGCTATCGCCAATATGATATTCGCCACATCGACGAATTGACCTTTCTGCGCCGTTCGCGCAGTATCGGATTCTCTTTGCCGGAATCCAAAGAATTATTGGAACTTTATCTAAATCCAAGTCGCCACAGTAGTGAGATCAAGCAGCGCACCTTGGATAAAATCGCACATATCGAACAACAAATTTTACAGCTGCAAGCAATGAAAACCCAACTGGAATCCCTCGCCGCCGAGTGTCCCGGGGACGAACAAAGCCAATGCCCGATTATTGATTCGTTAAGTGGAAAAAACGATTGTGCCGGATAGAACAAACCGCACTTTGTCGATCTGATCACAGATTAAAGTGCGGTTTGAGGTAAGCGAAATGCGTTATTTGACAATTTTCAGGTGTGAAGTAGAGCGCTTTGTTTTGGCTTTATCTTCGCGCGTTGTTTTTAGTGGTTTATCCACCGCCTCGCTAAAGCCGGACGGTTGTTCAACTAAATCCCCTAAGCTTTGCTCCAGCTCCCGTTCATAGATCAATTCGGGTTCAAACATCACGCCGTCGCCATTCTCGCGTGCATAAATCGCCACCACGGCGCCGAGCGGCACGCTAATATCACGCGGCAAACCTTGAAAACGCGCGTTAAACAGAATTTTGTCATTGCCTAATTGTAAATTACCACAGGCATTGGGGGAAATATTGAGCACGATTTGCCCGTCTTTCACAAAATCATCCGGCACAATGGTATTTGGATAATAGGCATCTACCACCAAATAAGGCGTCAAGTCGTTATCCAACAACCAATCGTAATAAGCGCGGAGTAAATAAGGACGCTTTGCACCAAACATGGATTTTGTCATCTCAAACCTACTTTTCCGCGATGATTTTCTGCGGACTGCTTTGCAACGATACTTCAAAACACGGACGCTCAAAGACCGTATCCATATAGTTTTTAATTGCTTTGCTGCCGGCACCGGTAAATTTCAAATCATAGCTTTGCAAACGATAGAGAATCGGTGCGATATAGCAATCCACCAAGCTGAACGCTTCGCTTAAGAAATACGGCTTCTGGGCGAAAATCGGACCAAACGCTAAAATTTCATCTTTCAAATTATTCAACATTTGCAATTTTTCCGCTTCCGGCAAACGCTCTGCCTGCTCGATCACTGAAAACCAGTCTTGTTCAATGCGGTGCATTAATAAACGGGATTTAGCGCGATCGACCGGGTAAACCGGCATTAACGGCGGGTGCGGAAAGCGCTCATCCAGATACTCTAAAATAATACGCGGTTTGAACAACACCAAATCGCGATCCACCAGGGTCGGCAACTCCCCGTTAGTGCCTAATTCTAAAAAGTCCTCATTAATCGTGCCGGACAGGATCAATTCCTGCTCATGCGGGACTTCTTTTTCTGCCAAAACCATTCTGACTTGCTGCGAACCCAAACTGGTTTCATCATAAAAAAGAGTAATAATTGAACGTTTGTTAGCTGCTATCATGCCTTTCTCCGCACTTGTTCTTATCTATTGCGCTGTTTTCTTTACATTATCGTGACAAAATCGCGTCTTTGCAGGACCCGATTCAAAATAAGGCGAGTATTATAGCATAAAGCATTACCATTTTTCTAAAAAAACCGCACTTTGATTGGTATCGCCTTGTTTTAGAAAATAAAAAAAACCTCTATCCGAAAGATAGAGGTTGATTTTATATGATCAACAATGAATTATTTCGTTTCCGGCTTAGTTTGATCTAATAATTTATTCATGCTTTCTTTTGCTTCGTCAGCTTTCTCGGCGACAGTTGCTTGCGCTTCAGTCGCTGTCGCAGTCACGCTTTCTTTCGCTTCCGCGGCTTTCTCTACCACAGTCGCTTTAGCGTCGCTTACTGTTGCCGCAACACTTTCTTGTGCTGAAGCCGCTTTTTCCGCAACCGCTTCTTTTGCGTCAGTTGCAACGGCTGCCGCACTTTCTTGTGCCGCTTGAGCCTGTTCTTTCGCCGAATCTACCGCTTGTGCCGCTGTTTGCTGTGCGCTTTGCTGTGCATTTTCAACTGCGGAAGCGGCTTCCGCTTGGGTTTTCTCAACTGCGTTCATCGCGTCCGCAGTGGCTTGATTAACGGATTCTTTAGCTCCGTCCATTGCGCCTTTTGCACTTTCAACCGTGTTATCAATGGATTTTTTCGCATCTTCTACAACGTTGTTGACAGATTCTTTCACTTCTTCAACTTTTGCCGCAGCCGCTTCTTTAACATCCGTTGCAGCGCCTGCCACCGAATCTTTCACATCCGTCGCTTTTTCCGCAACCACTTCTTTCGCTTCAGTTGCTTTTTCAACGACAGCCTCTTTTGCTTGAGTTGCGGTATCAACAACATCTTGCTTCGCTTCCGCTACGGTATTTTTAACATCTTGCACTTGTTTGTCGTCACATGCAGTCACAGCCAATACGCTAGCACCCAATAAAACGGTAGTTAACAATTTTTTCATTTTCAAAACTCCTGTTTGCAATTAAGTTCGTTAATGTTATGTAAATACACTTACACAACACTCACATTTGAGTGAGGGCAAGTGTCCAACATTTTTTCTTGAAGCACAACTGTTTTTCAGTCTATTTGTACAAATAACGAGCATTATATAACAAAACACCCCAATTTTTACAATTGGGGTGCGTATTTTTGTGCAAAAAACCAACTACTCTTCGTCAATTGTTCTTAATAATTCATTGATTCCGACTTTACCACGGGTTTTGGCATCGACTTTTTTCACGATCACCGCTGCGTATAAACTGTATTTACCGCACTTTGACGGCAGGCTGCCGGAAACCACAACCGAACCCGCCGGAACACGTCCGTAATGAATTTCGCCGGTTTCACGATCATAGATTTTCGTGCTTTGACCGATAAATACGCCCATCGAGATCACCGAACCCTCTTCGACGATCACGCCTTCCACCACTTCGGAACGTGCGCCGATAAAGCAGTTGTCTTCAATGATGGTCGGGTTGGCTTGCAACGGTTCTAACACACCGCCGATACCGACACCGCCGGACAAATGTACGTTTTTACCGATTTGCGCACAAGAACCGACCGTCGCCCACGTATCCACCATCGTGCCTTCATCGACATAGGCGCCTAAATTGACATAAGACGGCATTAACACCGTGTTGCGGGCAATAAACGCCCCTTGACGCACCGCTGCCGGCGGCACAACGCGGAAGCCTTCTTTTTCGAAACGCGCTTGATCGTAATCGGCAAATTTCATCGGCACTTTATCAAAATATTTGGTTTCGGAGCCTTCCAATACTTGGTTATCATTAATCCGGAAAGACAGCAACACCGCTTTTTTCAACCATTGATGAGTTACCCATTCGCCGTCGATTTTTTCAGCCACACGCCATTTGCCGCTGTCCAGACCGGCAATCACTTCTTCAATCGCGGCTTTTGTTGTAGCGTCAACGGTTTTCGGGGTGATTTCCGCACGTTTTTCAAAGGCGGCTTCAATAATGCTTTGTAACTCAGACATGGTTTTTCCTCTTCTCTAATAAAAAATAAAATGGTTATTGCGCCAAACTATCTACTTTCAGTTGCAGCAGCTGTCGGTCAAGCGAGTTTAAATTCTCATTGCTTAACGCGTGTTGATAAGCATTTTTGGCAGCGGCATTATCGCCTTTTGCCAATAAAATATCCCCTAACAACCGTTGTTTGTTCCCCTGCCATGCACTGTCAGTGACGTTATTTAAGCTAGCTTGTGCCGCTTCAAATTTCTGTTGCTGCACTTGTAATTCCGCCAATCGCAAACTGGCAATGGTTTTTAGATTGCTATCTTTGCCGATAACAACGGCTTGTTGCAAACTGCTTTCCGCCAATGCCAAATTGTTTTGTGCAACCGCACTTTTAGCTTGTTCAAACAAGGCAAATACCGCATAACTGGAATCTTTATTGTCATCGGCAAATTTTTGCAATAGTTCCGCATTGGTTTGTGGATTTTGTTGATACGCTTGTGTGACTTGCTCATAGTTATTTGACGTCAGCATGCGGTTGTTAATTTGTTCGGACTGCCAATAACGCCAGCCCAACACACCGCCGACCACCAGCACGAAAGTGGTGATAATCACTTTGCTATTTTCTTTCCACCAGCTTTTCAGCTCTTCGACTTGTTGTTCTTCTGTAATATATGACACGGATTCACTCCTTTAAAATGATACGTTTTCAGCCAAAAAGCGGATTGCCGCTTCGGTTGGCAAAGTTTGTTGCTCGTTGCGTCCCAATAGATCCTTCACCACTAATCGCCCGTTTTGCACTTCGTCTTCGCCGATCACTACGGCAAATGCCGCCCCGCTTTTGTCGGCACGTTTGAATTGCTTTTTAAAATTGCCGCCGCTGCAATGTAGCATGACATTTTTCTGCGGACAAGCCGCGCGCAACTGCTCCGCCACTTTAAAAGCGTGCAGCGCCGCTTGTTCGCCACTGTGTACCACATAAATATCAACCGCTGGCGGTAACCTCAGGTTTTGATTGACTTCTTGCACCAACAGCACCAAGCGCTCTACGCCCATGGCGAAACCGACCCCTGAGGTGGCGTGCCCGCCCAGTTGTTCGACCAAGCCGTCGTAACGCCCCCCGCCGCAAACCGTGCCTTGCGCCCCAAGTGCGGTTGTCACCCATTCGAATACGGTTTTATTATAATAATCCAAACCGCGCACCAGTTTTTGATTGATTTCATAGGCAATCCCCATTTGATCGAGAATCGCACACAAATGCGCGAAATGCCGTTTGGAATCCTCATCCAGATAATCATGCAGTTTCGGGGCATGATTCAGCACTTGCTGAATCTGTTCGTTTTTGCTGTCCAAAATGCGTAACGGGTTAGTCGTTAAACGGCGTTTGCAATCGTCATCCAGAATATCCAAATGATCTTGCAGGAAATCGACTAATGCTTGGCGGTAGTTATTGCGTGCCTCTAATGAACCGATCGAATTGAGTTGCAAGCTGACATGATCGGCAATCCCCAATGCTTTCCATAAACGGGCGGTCAGCAAAATCAGCTCGGCATCAATTTCCGCTTGGGTAATGCCGAACACTTCCACCCCGATTTGGTGAAATTGGCGATAGCGCCCTTTTTGCGGACGTTCATAACGGAACATCGGGCCCATATACCATAAACGTTGTTCTTGATTATACAGTAACCCGTGTTCAATACCGGCACGCACACAGCCAGCCGTGCCTTCCGGGCGCAAGGTCAAACTTTCGCCGTCACGATCATCGAAAGTAAACATCTCTTTTTCGACCACATCGGTCACTTCGCCGATAGCACGTTTAAACAACGGCGTGGATTCGACAATCGGCATACGGATTTCATTATAGCCGTAACTGCTTAACACGCATCTGACGGTGCTTTCCAGCCATTGCCACAATGGGGTGTCTTGCGGCAGACAATCGTTCATACCGCGAATTGCTTGAATGGTTTTCGCCACGTTTTTTCCTTTCTTATTCATTTCTTATTGACTAGGATCTGTTGATGTTTTAAGTACATTATTCAATTTCTTTTTAGCCTAGCACGGCAAAGCCGTACTAGCTTACGCATAGATCAGCCGCTTTGCGGCTGCTTTGGAGAGGCAAAGCCACTCTCATCAATGCTTAACCGATTGCGACCGTAGGTCGCTGTCGGGTAAAATTTAAGTTACAAACACAAATGATCAACAGATCTTAGGTTAAATCAGCGGTATTAATGCGTAAATTCGGATCTTGCATTGCGATTTTGGCGCGGATTCTGGCTTCTAGCTGATCGATCAATTTATCGTTGTCAAACCGCTCTTTTTGGCGCACCCCGTCCAGATAGAAACCGCTTTTGTTATTGCCGCCGGTCACGCCTAAATCCGAGATCAACGCCTCGCCCGGTCCGTTCACCACACAGCCGATAATCGACACATCCATCGGCGTGACAATATCTTCCAAGCGTTGTTCCAACGCATTGACCGTACCGATCACATCAAATTCTTGCCGTGAACAAGTCGGGCAAGCGATAAAATTAATGCCGCGCGAACGGATACGCAACGATTTTAAAATATCAAAGCCGACTTTGATCTCCTCGACCGGATCAGCGGCTAGGGAAACGCGCAAGGTGTCGCCGATCCCTTCGGCTAACAACATCCCTAAACCGACTGCCGATTTCACTGCGCCGGCGCGTGCGCCACCGGCTTCGGTGATACCCAGATGTAACGGCTGTTTGATCGCTTTCGCCAATAAACGGTAGGATTCGACCGCTAAAAACACATCGGAGGCTTTGACGCTGACCTTGAATTGATCAAAATTGAGGCGATCCAAAATGTCGACATGGCGCAATGCCGACTCCAACAACGCTTCCGGTGTCGGCTCACCGTATTTTTCTTGAATGTCTTTTTCCAACGAACCGGCATTAACCCCGATCCGAATCGGGATATGGTTATCGCGCGCGCAATCCACCACCGTGCGAATGCGATCTTCACGCCCGATATTGCCCGGATTAATCCGTAAACAATCCACCCCGTATTCGGCTACTTTCAACGCAATGCGGTAATCAAAATGAATATCCGCCACCAACGGCACATTGACTTGTTGTTTAATCTGCTTAAATGCTTCGGCTGCATCCATGGTCGGCACGGAAACGCGCACAATATCCGCCCCGACTTTTTCTAAGGCTTTGATCTGCGCCACCGTCGCCGCCACATCGGTGGTGCGGGTGTTGGTCATCGATTGCACCGCAATCGGCGCGTCTCCGCCAATCGGCACATTGCCGACATAAATTTTGGTCGATTGGCGACGTTGAATCGGAATCTCTTTTAACATGCTTTGCTCTCTCTTAATTCGGCAGTTTGATTCGCGCGACACGCCCATCGATGGTGAGCGGCACTTCCTGCCCTTGGAAGGTGATCCGTACATTTTGCGGCGCACCGATGACTAAGGAATACGGCTCGCCATCGGCAAAATTCAATACTTCCCCTTGTTTATATTCTTTCTGCGCCAGCACCTTGCGATTGCCGTCACGCACGCTTAACCAGCAGCTACTGCCGACAATTTCAATCGTCAAACCGCTGCCCGCCGCAGGTAACGCTTGCCCAACCGCAATTGGCGTCTCGTTTTCGGTGTTTGCCGTTGCCGTAGAGCCGTCCAATTGTTCCATCACATTACTTAACACCTGCCCTGAGGTTTGCACTTCCGCCGGCGTCAAGCTGCTTGCATTGTCGGCGGTTTCTTCACTCATCTCCAGCGGCGGTGTCAAGACAACAACATTAGTCGAATCCTGAATTGAATCCGCGGCAGGTAGACCGGCAAGCGGATTATCCGTTTGAATCGCCACCGCCGGTTGATTCTCACTAATCGGAGCCGCAACGAGTTGATTCTCGCTGGTGCTCACCGCACTTTCCGCGGCGGCACTGGTTGTTTGCGAGCCACTCAGAAAATTTTCCACTAAACTGGTGCGTTCGTCTTGCGATTGTTGGTAATTTTGCCACCACCAATATGCGGTCATCCCGATCATTGCCAAGGCGACGATCCAAGTCAATCGCCCAATCCAGCCGGAATAAGAAGAATAGTGATTCACTTTATAGTTATTACGCATATTTTTCTGTAAATCATTCTGCACCGCTTCACCGTAAGTGATCGACGGATCATTCCAAACCGACTCCGGCACTTTCAGAAATTTGGCATAATTGCGCACGTAGCCCTTCATAAAGGTCGGCGGACAAGACGGCACGATAAATTCGTTATTTTCAATATGCTTGATAATTGCTGTTTTAAGCAAGGTTTTCTGAGCGGTTTGCTCCACGCTTAAGCCCAGTTTTTCACGCGCTTGGCGCAGCGTTTCGCCAAGATTAAAAGTCGTTTGTTGTTGCTGATTTTCCATGACGTTACCATAAAATGAATTTCAAGCGCAAAGTTTAAAATTCTACCCTTATTTTTGCAACTGTTAATCATGGATCAGGCGCTGATATATGAAAAAAACGGCAAATTCATTCACTGGCTTGTCATAACATTTAACGCAACAGCTCGGCAAGTTGTTGTGCCTGCCGGACATCAATATGGCGCAACCGTTCCAATGCGGCATTCAAACGGGAACGATCGCCGGCTTGGTGGGCGCAAAGTGCGGTATTTTCGTAGGTTTGCGCTAAACGGTAATAATCCGGGCTGGCAAGTGCGGTGTCAAAATGGCTGAATGCGTCACTAAATCTGCCCTGCTGGCACAAAAACGCCCCATAATTATTATGACTGTCGCCTTGTTGCGAATCTTTGTCCAACGCAAGCAAATAATGGCTCTCGGCTTGATTAACATTGCCGATCTGTTGGTAGTAATGCGCCAGCACCAAATACGGCAAATAATAATCCGGGCTGTGCTGCAACGCTTTATCCAAACTCTGCTTTGCCGCTTCGTATTGCCGTTGTTGCAGATAACCCAACGCAACTTGCACTCGGGCGTAAGCCGCCCGCTGGTTTTCACTGTTCTGTGGCGGCGTGGCGCAGCCGCTCAATACGCAACTGAATAAAAGTGCGGTCAAAAGGGATAAAAACGGGATTTTTTTCGCTGTATCTTGTTTAAAACCGAACATATTTTCTCCCTCTCGTTATGATTATCGGTTAAGCCTGTTTAACGGAAATCGCCTCGCCAAACGCTTTCTTATGTAAGGTACGTTTGGTGCGGTCGATCACCTCGCCCGCCAATTGCCCGCACGCCGCGTCAATGTCATCGCCGCGGGTTTTGCGCACAATCACGGTCAGCCCGTATTCCATCAACACTTTTTGGAAACGGTCGATACGCGTGTTGGAACTCTTGTTATACGGGGCTTCGGGGAACGGATTCCACGGAATCAAATTCACTTTACACGGAATATTTTCCAATACTTTTGCCAATTGGTGCGCATGCTCCGTGCCGTCATTAATATGATCGAGCATTACATATTCAATCGTCATTTTGCCGTGATTGGCTTTGGAAACCGCAAGATAGCGACTGACCGAATCCATCAGCATTTTAATATTGTATTTTTTGTTAATCGGCACGATTTCATCGCGCAATTCGTCGTTCGGTGCATGCAGCGACACCGCCAACGCCACATCGATCATTTCCGGCAATTTATCCAATGCCGGCACCACGCCGGAAGTCGATAACGTGACACGGCGTTTGGACAAACCATAGCCGAAATCGTCGAGCATAATTTCCATTGCCGGCACCACATTGCTGACATTCAACAACGGCTCGCCCATCCCCATCATCACCACGTTGGTGATCGGGCGTTCGCCGGTCACGCCGAAATTGCCGATAATTTTCGAGGCGCGCCACACTTGCCCGATAATTTCCGACACCGTCAGATTACGGTTAAATCCCTGTTGCGCAGTCGAGCAAAAGGTACACGCCAAGGCGCAACCGACTTGCGACGATACACACAAAGTCGCCCGATCATTTTCCGGAATATACACGGTTTCCACTTGTTGATCGCCAACCTGCATCGCCCATTTGATTGTGCCGTCGCTGGAACGCTGTTCTTCCGCCACTTCCGGCGCGCGGATCTCCGCCACCGCTTTCAATTTTTCACGCAATACTTTGTTAATATTGGTCATATTATCAAAGTTGTCTTCGCCGAAATGGTAGATCCACTTCATCAGTTGATCGGCGCGGAACGGCTTTTCGCCTAAACCTTGCAACAGTTCGCGCAACTCTTTGCGGTTTAAATCGAGTAAATTGGTTTTGTTTGTCATGATGATTCACGCCTCGTTATTACACATTACGGCTTGTCGGCAGGATACCGAAAAGGTGCTGTTTAAGAAGTCGGCGATTTTACTGACTAACCGGAAATTAATCTAGTGTTTTTACGCACGTTTCGCCACTGACCGCACTTTTTTTCTCGATCCGGATCGCAAAATTGAAAATAGCCAGATATAAACACTTGTGTTTGACCGCACTTTGGGGCTGGGCGCACTATCGAATAAAAAATCGCATTTAAAAATAAATTTCTTAAACTGACCACTTGGACTTGAAATTAACATCTTGATAACCATCTTTGTGATATTATGGTGCTGTTTCCGTCCTTATTTTTGATAGGAGTATTTACTTATGATGCGAATTATTCTGTTCTTGTTGACCAATATGGCAGTGTTGGTGGTTTTTAATATTATTTTGACCCTGACCGGGATCCAATCACAAGATGCGGCAGGGCTGTTGATTTTAGCGGCGTTGTTCGGCTTTGGCGGCTCGCTGGTTTCGCTGTTGATGTCGAAATCGATGGCAAAAAGAGCGGTCGGTGCGCAAGTGATCAGCCAACCGCGCAACGAACAAGAGCAATGGCTGCTGCACACCGTGCAAGCGCAAGCGCGCAAAGTCGGTTTGCCAATGCCGGAAGTGGCGATTTATCACTCTAGCGATGTCAATGCCTTTGCCACCGGCGCCAGCAAAAAGAACTCACTGGTTGCGGTCAGCACCGGTTTGTTAAACGGCATGACCCGCGATGAAGCCGAAGCGGTGTTGGCGCACGAAGTCAGCCACATTGCCAACGGCGATATGGTCACCATGACCTTATTGCAAGGCGTGCTGAACACCTTTGTGATTTTTGTCTCGCGCATGATCGCCAAAGTGGTTGCCAGTAACCGCGACGGCGAAACCAGCAGCGGCATGTATTTTATGGTGGCGATGGTGTTGGAAATCGTATTCGGCTTCCTCGCCAGCATTATTGCGATGTGGTTCTCGCGTTACCGCGAATTCCACGCCGACGCCGGTTCGGCGCAATTAGTCGGCAAACAAAAAATGATTGCGGCACTCAAACGTCTGCAAAGCTTACATGAGCCGCAACAACTGGAAGGCGAATTGGCGGCATTTGCAATTAACGGCAAACGCGGCACCCCGTTAGCGGCGCTGTTTATGAGCCATCCGCCGTTGGAAAAACGGATTGAAGCGTTGCAAAAACTGAATTAAGATAACCGCACTTTTGAGTTTATAAGGCAACGTAGGGGCGGATTATATATCCGCCCGTTTACGAAGTAAGATATAAGCATTTAATCTACAATGGGAAAATGCAAAGTCTGGTTCGGGCAGATATATAATCCGCCCCTACTTTCATCATAAAAATCAAGTTATTTACTCTTTGTCAGCAGTCTGAACTGAGGATTTCAGCTCTTTTGCTTTGTTTAATTCATTGGCTTCATTTCAATCCTTTTTTATTTACGGACCCCACAATGCAACACGACTACAACGATCTGATTAACATCTTCAACACTTGTTTTTATGCGGAATATAACACCAAATTAGAAAAAGGCGGTGACGAACCGATTTATCTGCCAGCCGACGAAAACCGCACTTATAACGTGATCCGCTTTGCGCATGGTTACTACAGCAGTGCCTTGCATGAAATCGCCCATTGGCTGGTTGCCGGGCGTTCCCGTTGGCATTTGGAGGATTTCGGCTACTGGTATGAACCGGACGGCAGAACGGAACAACAACAACGTTTATTCGAGCAGGTGGAAGTGAAACCGCAAGCGATTGAGTGGATTCTCTCCACCGCCGCCAACAAACGTTTTTTCGCCAGTGCCGATAATCTCAACGGGCAAACCGGCGACACCCGACCGTTTAAAAGTGCGGTGTACGCCCAAGTCCGCCACTATGCCCAACACGGTTTGCCCAAACGCGCCGAAACCCTGCGCCAAGCCCTGTGCGAATTTTACGGCACGGACAATCGGATTGATTTGGCGCATTTTGATCCGTTGCAAATCTAAGCTTATGATATTTGCGATAAATCAGAATTCGCGGTTGCTTTGATATCACTCGGCATTATCCCTTTAAAAATATGGTGTATTCTTTTCATAGCAACACAAAACCGTATATTTTCAGACGATTAGTATTGATTGGAATATATTTAGTCAAAAAAATAAAAACAGACTTTCGCTAATTTGCCGTCAACTCAATAGGATTGACGGCATTTCTTCATATAATGCAGCTCCCATTCCTTGCTACCTTGCCGGAGCATTTATGTTATTTAAACCCAATAAACTTGCCGTACTGATCACCACCGCACTTTTTAGTTATCCTGCGCTCAGTTCAATTGTCCGCGATGATATTTCCTATCAAATTTTTCGCGATTTTGCCGAAAATAAAGGACGGTTTCTGCCGGGAGCAACCAATATCCCGATTAATACCCTAAACGGCACCCGACTGGGCGTTCTCAATCAAGCGCCGATGATTGATTTCAGCAGTGCCGATCGCTACGGCGTATCAACCTTGGTTGCCGCACAATACCTTGCCGGGGTCAAACATAACGGCGGTTACCAAAACGTCACCTTCGGCGGATCAGGCAATAATCCCGATTATTTACGCCAAAACTATCAATTAGTCGACCGTAATAACCATTGGGGAAAGGATCTGCATATTCCGCGCCTGCAAAAATACGTTACCGACGTTGCTCCAGCTGAAATCACCGGTGCCGGTATGGATAGAAACGTCTATACAAACCGGCAGCGCTTCCCGATTTTTTACCGTATGGGCAGTGGTAGCCAGCAAGTGAGAGATAAAAATGGAAAAAACCGTTGGATTAGCGGCGCTTATAACTTTGTTACCGGCGGCACAGTACGCGCTCCCGTTTTTTCCGATCACTCTTTTTATAATGAAAACGGCGATCTTTATGATCCCCAAAATGACATACTCGCCATGCAAAGCCAGCCCGGCGACAGCGGCTCTCCCCTGTTTGGCTGGGACAGTTCGCTGAACCAATGGGTGTTGGTCGGCGTTATGCACGGCATTGCCGGCACAACCAGCAACTGGTGGGTTGTGGTTGACAAACCGTTTGCCGAAGCGCGTTACCAAGATGATCGCGATCCTCATATTGAAAATACCGCCGATTTGGTTTGGCGGCGTAAATCGCCAGGCAAACACGACAACAAAAGCGAGCTGAAACAAATTGACGGTAAACACTGGATGGTGCACCTCGCCGATTCAAACACTACGCTATCAGCTAATCAATCACTGAATAGCGGTAAAAATGTAACGTTGCGCGGCAGTGGTAGCATTGTTCTGCAAGACGATATTAATCAAGGCGCAGGCGGTTTAACATTTCAAGGCAATTACACGGTAACGCCGGAAAACCAACAAATTTGGCGCGGCGCCGGCTTAATCGTGGAAAAAGACAAACGGGTGACTTGGCAAGTCAATGGTATTGCCAATGATTTTCTGCACAAGATCGGCGAAGGGACTCTCCTTGTCAATGCCAAAGGTAAAAATCCCGGCAGCCTGAGCGTGGGCGATGGCACGGTGATTTTACAACAGCAAGCGGATCAAAACGGTGCAGTGCAAGCCTTCGAAAAAATCCAAATTGTCAGCGGCAGACCGACCGTCGTATTAAGTGACAGCCGACAAGTCCAAGCCGATAACATCTATTTCGGTTTCCGCGGCGGGCGGCTGGATCTCAATGGTAATGACATCACTTTCAGCCGTATCCGCAATGTGGATAACGGCGCGCGGATCACCAATTCCCATTCGGATAAAACCGCAAATATCGTTGTGAAAGGTGGCGGCGATCCGACAATCTATCGTTGGCTGGCGACGAAAAGCGGCACGCCCGGCACCCTGTATGAATACACTAATATTTATAATCGCAATATGGTGGAATATTTTAAGCTTACTGCAAAAAATTATGGTTTTTTCCCGACGGATCAAAGCAACGGTAACGGTTGGGAATATCTCGGTACGGATAAAAATGCCGCGATTGAGCATATTCTCCAAGGTGCAAATCGTGCCGTCTTTTTGGGCGTGTTAGGCGAAAACGAAAGTAGCAGATATAACGGTAAATTGAATTTTACTTACCGTTCGCCAATCGAAACGGGGATTTACACCTTGGCTGGCGGTAGTAACCTGAACGGAGAAATAAAAGTCGAAAAAGGGACTTTACTTCTTTCCGGTCGCCCGACCCCGCACGCCGGCAATGTCACCATCGCGGACGACTGGATCTCAACCCAGTTTAAGGCGAAAACCTTTAAATCGGCTGCCGGCGCCACCCTGCAATTAGGCAATTATGCGGATTTACAAGGCAATATTGCGGCTGACGCCAATAGCCAAGTAAGTTTAGGTTACAGCAAAGCCAATGACGGTTGGAACAATAGCTGGCAATGTAGCTTGAATGACGGCAACGGTCATGTCAGTTGCCGGCAGAATCCTCTGAGTGCGGAACATTATGCGGTACTGCCGACCGCCCGTATAAACGGCAACATCACCCTCGGTGAAAATGCCAAACTGAATATCGGCAAAGCACAATTGCGCGGTACGATTCAAGCCGCGCCGACCAGCCATACGCTATTGCAACACGATGCCAACTGGGTGCTGAGCGATAGCAGTCGTTTAGGCAATTTAACTGCGGTCGCCGGTTCGGTTGTACAGCTCAATGGCGATACCGACCATGATCGTTTTCATACGCTCACCATTGACGGCAATTTAAACGGACAAGGACTGTTTAAATTTAGTGCCAATCTTGCCACCGGAAAAAGCGATCGTCTGATCGTCAATGGGCTTGCCACCGGCGATTATTGGTTGAGCTTAGATCTCAGCGGTCAAAAAAATGCCGTCGCCCGTCCGGGATTTTTACCGTTACTCACCTTGACCAATGCCAACCAAGATTGGAATGCAATAAACATTGCCTTGCCAAACCGCTATTTGGATATCGGTGCATACCGTTATATTTTAACCCGCAAAAATAATAGCTTTGCCTTATATAACGCCTTGCTGCCCGCAACTGCCGTCAGCGCCGATAACGATAGCGCAAATCCCGACGTTGCAAACTTCAGCCAAACATCGGATAAGGCAACGCCGGCGATACCCTCGGCTTATGACGATTCGCCTGAAAACCCCGATAATGCGGCAAGCAAGCCAACTCGCTACCGTCGTGCTGCCAAGATTTTAAACAGTGCCGATGGCAATATGTCGGCTGGCGCACTGTTTCAGCCGTCATGGATAAGCCGTGCCGCCAATACCGCACTTTCCAATTATGCGGCAGGCGTGAATCAATTAACCAAACAACAAAGCCAATTAAACCAATATCTACAACGTCTGAATGAGAAAAATAGCGGGCTATGGCTCAATCTGGATCGTGAAACCATGCGTTATAGCAGTGATAGCTACCGCACTTACAAACAACAACTCGCGACGCAACAACTCGGTGTCGACACCGCCAAGGCATTTGACGGCGGTTACTGGCTAGCCGGCATTGCATTCACTCACAGCCGAGCCAATAATTCATTTGCGGAGAATCAAAATGGGAACGGGGTCAGCCATAGTTTGAGTTGGTACAATAAAATGGTATTCGATAACCGGTTTTACCTTAGCGCTGTACTCAACTATCATTATTTAACCAGTAAACCGGGTAAAAATAAAATGAAACAGCACGCCGCCAGCGCCTCCGTTGCGCTTGGTCAACGCCGGCAGCTAGGTTCGATTGGTATCACCCCTTCCGCCGATGTGACCTACTATCATCTTGGAGCGACGAGCTACCGACATGAAGATATTGCGCTGCATAATAACGCGCTGAATTTCTGGCAACTCCGCGGCGGGATTCGTCTGGATAAAACCGTCGCCCTTTCCTCAAGCAGCGAGTTAACACTTTATACTGCCGTCAATTATGTCCGAAATTCACACAACCATCAGACGTTGACTGCCGATGGACGGGCTTTCAAGCTCGCGCTTTTCAAACATCGGATGGAAAGCGAATTGGGCGCAATTTTCGGTTTGGGCAAACATTTCAATATCATCCTCAAAGGCGGTTATAATCATGGCGATGTCATTCGCTCACAATTTAACGGCGGAGTGGAATTGAAGTATGTTTGGTAAGGTTGTTTGTGCCTTACGAAATGTAAATATGATTTAAAAACAGACAACAATACAAAAAATCGTGTTATATTTACGCAATTTCTGAACGTGGTACTTCTTTGTAGAATTACCACGTTTTTCTATCGGAAAAATGTAACGCTCAGTCGCAACCTTGTGACTCGAAACGGAATTCCATTATATTTTTTAACTATAGGTTTCTTGAATGTCATTTAAACTCACCCCGATTTCGGCTTCGATTATTGCTTTTTTTACATGCACTGCGCCTTATGCGGCTGTCGTTCGTACCGATATTCCTTACCAGACTTATCGTGATTTCGGCGAAAATAAAGGGCAATTTACGCCTGGCGCACTCAATTTGCCTATTTTCGATAACGACGGCAAAGTGGTTGGTACGCTGAATAATGCCCCCATGGCAGATTTTAGTTCGGCAAGTACCAATGGCGTCGGAACCTTGGTTGCTCCGCAATATTCAGGCAGTGTCAAACACAATACCGGTTATACCAGTTTACAATTTGGCGGTACGGGCAATAATCCGGATTATTTACGCCATACCTATCTTATGGTGGATCGCAACAATACGGAAAATAATTTTGACTATCATGCCCCGCGTTTGCATAAATACGTGACTGAAGTCGCTCCCGCAAACCTCCTTGGTTTAAATTATATTGGATACACCGATAAAAACCGCTTTACCGCGTTATACCGTACGGGCAGCGGCACGCAATATCTACGCGATCCCGAATGGAATGTTACGTTTCTTTCAGCTCCGTATAATTATTTGATTGGCGGCACCGTCACGCCCCTCTACCGTTTAGGTAATGCCGATACGGTTTGGGCGGATAACGGCGGATTGTATGACAATACCGATTACAGTCCGCTAACGAGCTATGCCGGCGCCGGTGATAGCGGCTCTCCGCTTTATGCTTGGGATACGCAAACCAAACAATGGATCTTGGTCGGTTTTCAAATCGGCGGCATGGCTAACAATGCCACCCCTGACAATAAATTTTCTGCCTGGGCTGCTTACCTACCGAATTTTAACCAAGCCCGCTACAACGAAGACACGGATCCCGCGGTGGAAAATAACGCCGATCTGACTTGGACAAAAAATGCCGATAATAAAACCGCACTTTTTGCCCAAACCGATAAAAATTGGACATCGCACATCAAAGATGAAACCTTAAGCGACGCCTATAGCGGCGGTTACAACCACGCCATGAACGCCGGTAAAAATATTAACCTGAACGGCAGCGGCGCCACCATTACTTTAAAAGACAGCATTAACCAAGGTGCCGGCGGATTGACCTTTAATAATAATTACACTGTGCAGCCTGAAAGCCACCAGACTTGGCAAGGCGCCGGTTTAATTATCGCCAAAGACAAAACCGTTACATGGAAAGTCAACGGAGTTGAAAATGATTTTTTACATAAAATCGGTGAAGGCACGCTAAAAATTGAAGCCAAAGGCAAAAACTCAGGCAGTTTGAGTGCGGGTGACGGCACCATAATTTTAGCCCAACAAGCGGACGAGAGCGGTGCGGTACAAGCCTTTGACAAAGTGCGGTTGGCAAGCGGTCGTCCGACCGTGGTTTTGACTGACGGCAAGCAAGTCAACCCTGACAATATCTATTTCGGCTACCGCGGCGGACGCTTGGATGTCAACGGCAATGATCTCACCTTCGAACGCATTCATAACGTCGATAACGGTGCGCAGATCGTGAATCATAATGCGGAAAAAGCGGCTACTATTCATGTGGTCGGCGATACCGATTATACTATTTATAATTGGAGCGCCCCATATCGAGGAATTGTCGGTACTATTTATCAATATCCACAACGTAATGGCACTATTCAATATTTTCGCTTAAAAACGCCGACTTATTGGTACTTTCCGAATGCAGCCAGTAACGATCGTTGGGAATATTTAGGCACCGATAAAGACCACGCTATCCGTGTTTATTTGGAAGCCAAAAATAAAGCCATGTACCAAGGGATGTTGGGTGAAACCGACGAGACAAAACCCAATGGTACCCTCAATTTCAGCTATACGGCGCCAACCGCTTCATCCATTTATACCTTATCCGGCGGCAGTAACTTAAACGGCGAAATCAAAGTCGATAACGGCACGCTATTGCTCTCCGGTTACCCAACGCCCCACGCCGGCAATGTTGTGATTGACGATGATTGGGTCAGCCGACACTTTAAAGCCACCACTTTTACCGCTACACAAGGCGCGACACTACAACTGGGCAACTATGCCAATCTGGAGGGCGATATCAAGGCGGAAGCTAATAGCCGTGTCAGTTTAGGCTATAGCAAAGGGGAAAAAGGCTGGGATAACAGCTGGCAGTGTATTCGCAGTGACGCTAACGGCGCGGTCAGTTGTAATCAAAATCCACTAAGCGAGGCACTGTATAATGCTTTGCCTTACGCACAAGTAACAGGCAATATTACCCTTGCCGCTCAAGCAACTTTAAATTTAGGCAAAACGAATTATCAAGGCAATATTCAGGGGGCAAGCGATAGTTCAGTGGTCTTGCAAAAAGACGCCGCTTGGACACTGCACGGCGATAGCACGCTTGGCAATCTCAGCGCGGTCAACGGCGCCGTGGTAAAACTGAACGGCGACATACCTAGCGGCAATTTTAACACCTTAACCATTAATGGCAATTTAACTGGCGACGGGCGCTTTGAATTAAACAGCACCTTTGCCGATATGCAAAGCGATAAGGTGATTGTCAATGGTTTGGCTAGCGGCAACTATGTGTTAGCCCTACAAGACAGTGGCAAGGCGCCACTCGAACCTGCCATTGCTCACCTTGAATAATACCGCGCAAGATTGGCGCAAAGTACATGCAAGCTTACTCAATGGACACCTTGATCTCGGCGCATTCCGTTATCAATTAAAACAGCGTGATAATAGTTTTGTGCTCTATAACGCCTTAATCCCGGAACTTATTGCACAAGAAAAAGCCGCAGCCGACGCCGCTGAACAAGCCCGCCTTGCTGCGGAAGCTCAAGCTGCTGCCGACGCCGCAGAGCAAGCGCGCCTTGCCGCCGAAGCCAAAGCCGCTGCCGACGCCGCAGAGCAAGCGCGCCTTGCTGCGGAAGCCAAAGCCGCTGCCGACGCCGCAGAACAAGCGCGCCTTGCTGCGGAAGCCAAAGCCGCTGCCGACGCCGCAGAGCAAGCCCGTCTTGCTGCGGAAGCTCAAGCTGCTGCCGACGCCGCAGAGCAAGCGCGCCTTGCTGCGGAAGCTCAAGCCGCTGCCGACGCCGCTACCGAAACACAGGCACAGCCAGAAACAAAACAAAATGATTGGATTAGCCAAAATGCCAATACCGCACTTTCCTCCCAAGCGGCGAGCATTAATCTCTTGACCAAGCAACAAAATTTGTTAAGCCAGTATATTTCTCGCCTAAATGTCGAAAATAGCGGGCTTTGGGCGAATATTGATCGCGAAGGTATGCGCTACACCGGTGATGATTACCGCACTTATAAGCAAGAACTTTACAGCCAACAGCTCGGTGCTGACAAAGCAACCGCTTTCGATGGCGGCAACTGGCTATTTGGCGCGGCATTTACCCATAGCAAGGGGCAAAATACGTTCTCGGAAAACCAAAACGGCAAAAGCACAAACCATGCGTTCAGCTTATATAATAAAGTGATCTTCGATAACCAAGCCTACTTAAGTGCGGTACTGAGTTATAACCACTTGAAAACCACGCTGAACCGTTCGGAATTAGCCTTGAAACAAAATGCTTGGATTGCCTCATTCGGTTTAGGTAAACGTTGGGAATTCGGCAGTATCGGTGTTCAACCATCGCTTGAAATCAGTTACTACCGCTTAAATGGTGTTGACTACTCGCTGAATCAAACGCCAATTCACGGCAAAGCCCTTGATTTCTGGCAAACACGCAGTGGCATTATGTTGGATAAAACCTTTGGCTTTGAACAAGGCAACGGCGTGAAACTCTATACCGCACTTTATTATGTGGCAAATATAAATAATAAGGCGGAACTCTATGCCGATGGCAACGCCCTACGTGCCGATTTATTCAAAAACCGTATGGAAAGCGAATTGGGGGCAATTTTCGGTTTGGGCAGACATGTCAATATCACCCTCAAAGGCGGCTACGGCCACGGTGATGTGATTAAATCACAATTTAATGGTGGAGTGGAATTGAAATATAGTTGGTAGTTTATTGAGATTGAACAAAATATTGAGGTTTCCCTTCAATTTCCCTCCCTCCGCCAGCGGAGGGAGGCTTATTCCTGAAAAGTGCGGTCTGTTACTTGCCGATAAACGCCAATCCGCCCATATACGGTTGCAACACACTTGGGATCGCAATTGAACCGTCGGCTTGTTGGTAATTTTCTAAAATCGCCACCAAAGTGCGTCCAACCGCCAAACCCGAGCCGTTCAAGGTATGCACCAAACGGGTTTTCTTATCCCCTTTCATTCGGCAACGGGCTTGCATACGGCGCGCTTGGAAATCCCACATATTGGAACAAGAGGAAATTTCACGGTAGGTATTTTGCGCCGGCAGCCACACTTCCAAATCGTAGGTTTTGCTTGAACCGAAGCCCATATCACCGCTGCACAGCAACACTTTACGATAAGGCAAGCCCAACAGTTGCAACACTTTTTCCGCGTGCCCGGTTAACTCTTCCAATGCGTCCATCGATTTTTCCGGCGCAACGATTTGTACCATTTCCACCTTGTCGAACTGGTGCATACGAATCAAACCGCGGGTATCACGTCCGTAAGATCCCGCCTCGGAGCGGAAACACGGCGTATGTGCCGTCATTTTGATCGGCAGTTGCTCTTCGTCTAAAATTTCACCGCGCACCAAATTCGTCACCGGCACTTCCGCAGTCGGGATCAACGCATACGGCTGCTCGCCTGCCAGCGCGGCAGTATGAAACAGATCTTCGCCGAATTTCGGTAATTGCCCCGTGCCGTATAGGGTTTCATGATTGACTAAATACGGCACATAGGTTTCCAAATAGCCGTGCTGTTCGGTGTGCAAATCCAACATAAACTGGCTCAACGCACGGTGCAATTTAGCAATCTGCCCTTTCATCACCACAAAACGCGCCCCCGCCAGTTTCACACCGGCGCCAAAATCCAAACCTTGCGCATTTTCACCCAGTGTGACGTGATCTTGCACCGTGAAATCATACTGTTTCGGCTCGCCCCAACGCAACACTTCCAAATTATCCTGCTCGTCTTTCCCCAATGGCACTTCGTCCGCCGGGATATTCGGAATGTTCAGCGCGATTTGTTGCAATTCGCGCTGTACCGCCTCAAGTGCGGTTTTAGCTTGTTCCAATTCATTGCCCATTGAATCGACTTCCGCCAGCAACGTCTGAATATCTTCCCCGCGCGCTTTCGCTTGCCCGATACTTTTCGAACGGGCATTACGCTCCGCTTGCAAGGTTTCGGTTTTCACCTGCAACGCTTTACGCTGATCTTCCAGTTCGGTGATTTTCGCCGTATCCAAGTTAAAATTTCGTCTGATTTTTAGTTTTTCAGCAGTTTCTGCCAGATTATTGCGCAATAAATTCGGATCAATCATCTTAATTTGCCTGTGGTTTTTGTCTATGTGAAAGCGCACGGAATAACCGCACTTTGCCTAAAAATGAGGGTTATTTTAGCCCTTATTCCACTAAGTGACTAGTCTAAAATGGAAATTCTCATCTGAAGCACGCTAAAACGCACAGCGAGTTTGATCCTCTCGTCTGCGATTATTCGATTTTCTGTGATCGACCTCACCAAATAGAGCAGTGGCAGTTTTTATTTTGACAAAATTGACTACAATTAAATCAGCTTAATCGTTTTTTCTTATGTATAAAGCAATTCACCAAACCCAAAAGGAGTCATTATTATGAAGCGTTCACTTATTGCAATCACCTTGCTTTCCTTATTAGCCACCCCGGCAATCGCTAAAGAGTTTGTTATCACAGATGCCCAAGCCGGCACGGATGTGGGGAATTGGAGTATTGATAATAAAGCGTTGGGGATCGACAAAACGTTTAGTGTCAAACAACGCGTGCTACACGGTGGCAAACAAGAAGGCGTGCGCGTGATTGATATCGATAACGGAGTGATGACAATTACCCTGATTCCAACGCGTGGTATGGATATTTTCGAAGTCAAGAGCGGTGATATCCGCTTGGGCTGGGATTCGCCGGTAAAAGAAATCGTCAACCCTGCTTTTATCGAATTGGAAAGCCGCAACGGCTTGGG
The DNA here is from genome assembly GCF_053570785.1 of Testudinibacter sp. P80/BLE/0925. Next base: position 2,278,311 of record NZ_CM131636.1, read on the forward strand.
CTGGCTGGACGGCTTTAATGAAATGATGGTGCGCTGCGGCTTTGAATGGACCGGACATCCGGGAATTGACGATGACGGACAGTTGCTCAGTCTGCACGGTCGCGCCGGTAACACCCCGGCTTCAACCGTAATTGTCGATATTGCCGACGAAGCGCCTTACACCATTACGGTCAAAGGTTCGGTATATGAGAAAACCTTCAAGAAAAACGACTATGAAGTGTGGGCGGGCTTGAGTGTGGTACCGGGCGAAAAATCGTTTGCATTGCACGATGAACTGACCAATCTGGGCGATTATGAAAACGAATACCAAATCATTTATCACAGCAACTACGGACAACCGTTGTTGGAAGACGGCGCCAAATTCAGTGCCGCAATCAAAGAGGTTTCACCGTTTAACCAACGTGCCGTCGGCGAAATGAAAACCTGGAACCAATATGCCGGTCCAACCGTTGATTATGATGAAACCGTGTATAACATCGTGCCTTACGCCGATGCCAACGGCAAAACGCTAGCGATGCTGGAAAACAAAGCCGGTGATAAAGGTATCGCCGTCGGGTTTGACGTAGAACAATTGCCGGTGCTGACCATGTGGAAAAACACTGACACCTTGAAACAAGGCTATGTCACCGGGATCGAACCGGGCACCAGCTACGCGTATAACCGCAAATACCAACGCGATCTAGGCTTAGTGCCGAAAATCAAAGCCGGTGAAACTAAAAAATTCGATCTGACTTTCACCATTTTGGACAGCAAAGAAGCGGTACAGAAAGCGGCACAAGCTATCGCTGATATTCAAGGTGATCGCGAAATTACCGTGCTGGAAACGCCATTGGTGAAATTGCCTTAATGACCTCTTCTCCCTCATTATCAAGGCGCTATTTGGCGCCTTGATTTTTTCGGCTAACGCTATCATACGGATAAAATGTTACTTTTTTGCTAATTAATTGTTGTTTTTGTGAACTTTGACACCTTATTGATACTGAAAATAGGTTATATTTGAAACGCTTTACACCATTTCTTTTCCTATCAACCTAGCGAGGTGCCTATGACAATCTCAGCAGTCAAAAAACTAGCAATGTATATTAACGGCGAATTTGTTACTGATTTTAACGGAATTTATCGTGATGTGTTAAACCCGGCAACCGAAGAAGTGATCGCGCACGAGCCGAAAGGCGGAACCGCCGAAGTCGATTTGGCCGTCGCCGCCGCCAAACAAGCGCAAACCGAATGGGAACAAACCCCGGCGGTGCAACGCGGTGCGTATTTACGCAAAATCGCGCAAGGCATTCGCGCAAGAGAACAGGAATTGACTGATACCATTGTTGCCGAAGGTGGGAAAACCAAAGAACTGGCGCAAGTGGAAGTGTTATTCACCGCCGATTATCTGGATTACCAAGCGGAATGGGCACGCCGCTACGAAGGCGAAATCATTCAAAGTGATCGGTCGAACGAGAATATTTTCCTGTTTAAACGTCCGCACGGTGTGGTTGCCGGCATTTTGCCGTGGAATTTCCCGTTTTTCCTCATCGCGCGTAAAATGGGGCCGGCGCTGTTGACCGGCAATACCATTGTGATCAAACCCTCCAGCGTCACCCCGATTAATACTTATATTTTTGCCGAAATCGCCCATGCCGCCGGTCTGCCGAAAGGGGTTTTTAACGTGGTCAACGGCGCAGGCGCAGAGATCGGCAACCACTTGGCACAACATCCGCAAGTCGATTTGGTCAGCCTGACCGGCTCGGTCGAAGCCGGGCGCCAAGTGATGATTGCCGCCGCACAAAATATTACCAAGGTATCCTTGGAATTGGGCGGCAAAGCTCCTGCAATCGTATTGAAAGACGCGGATTTGGATCTGGCGGTCAAATCCATCGTGGCTTCACGCGTGATTAACAGCGGGCAAGTGTGCAATTGCGCCGAGCGGGTTTATGTACATCAAGACGTACACGACGCTTTTGTCGGCAAATTGACTGCCGCCATGCAGCAAGTGCGGTTCGGCAATCCTGCAACCGCGCAAGATAACCTGGATATGGGGCCGCTGGTCGAAAAAAGAGCGGTTGACGCCGTTGCCGCCAAAGTGGAAAAAGCCGTCAGCCAAGGGGCTACCCTGCATTTGGGCGGAAAGCGCCCGCAACAAAAAGGCTTTTTCTTTGAACCGACCATTTTGACCAACGTGAAAAATGACATGGACATCATGCACGAAGAAACTTTCGGTCCGGTGCTGCCGGTTGCCACCTTCGCCACATTAGACGAGGCGGTTGCAATGGCAAATAACAGCGTCTTCGGCTTGACCAGCTCGGTTTATACCGAAAGCCTGAATGACGCGTTTTATGTCACCCGCCGCTTACAATTTGGTGAAACTTACATCAACCGCGAAAACTTTGAAGCAATGCAAGGTTTCCATGCCGGCTGGAAGCAATCCGGGATCGGCGGTGCCGACGGAAAACACGGACTGGAAGAATATTTACTGACTCAAATGGTGTATTTACAAACCCCTCGCTAATACTGATTGAGTACTCCTTTATCCAACCGCACTTGGTATAACAAACCGATCAAAGTGCGGTTTTTTACCGTGCAATTGTTTAAATTTAAAGCAACCTGTTGAAACCACTCCATTTCTAGCTATTTTAATCACAAAATTGCGATCTATATCACAATTCATTTTCTTTTATTACATTAATATAACACCCTGCAATAGCAATGTTATATTTATGGTTATTTCTTAACATTTCTCTTTTTTATATAACCCAAGGACTTTTATAATGGCTTTAACACTCAGTCTTTTTCCGATCGTTTTGCTTATCTATCTAATGGTGAAACGAAACAGCATGCCTTCTTACATCGCCCTTCCTCTAATCGCCTTATTGGTTTATGTTTTACAATTAACTTATTTTGAGCAAGATTTCACCCTGCTCAACGCCAATGTGATTTCCGGGATTATTTCCACCCAAACGCCGGTTACGATTATTTTCGGTGCGATTCTTTTTAACCGCATGATGGAAATTTCCGGTGCGATTAATGTGCTGCGTCGTTGGTTATCGAATATCAACCCGAATCCTGTTGCGCAATTAATGATTATCGGTTGGGCGTTTGCCTTTATGATTGAGGGTGCTTCCGGTTTTGGTACGCCTGCCGCGATTGCCGCGCCAATTCTGGTCGGTTTGGGTTTTAATCCGATTAAAGTTGCGGTCTTTGCGTTAGTGATGAACTCAGTGCCGGTTTCGTTCGGCGCCGTCGGTACGCCGACTTGGTTCGGATTTGCCCCGTTGAATCTGGGGGAAGATGTGTTGCTGGATATCGGGTATAAAAGCGCCTTGATCCACTTCTTCGCCGGCTTAGTCGTTCCGGTGATTGCGTTACGCTTTGTGACCACATGGCAAGAAATCCGCAAAAACATACTGTTTATTTACCTGTGTATTCTGGCGTGTACCGTACCTTACCTGCTACTTGCCAGCGTAAACTATGAATTCCCGTCTTTAGTGGGCGGCGCCGTCGGCTTGTTAATTTCCATTTTGTTGGCAAATAAAGGCATTGGCTTGGCAAAAGGCGAGCAACATGACATGCAGGATCCGGTTTCCGCGGCAACCGTCTTTAAAGCGATGTTGCCAACCATGATGTTGATTGTCATTCTGATTGTCACCCGTATCCACCAATTAGGTATCAAAGCCCTACTGAACGACGCCACCACCTGGTTTAGCGTTTCGCTGGGTCATTTCGGGCAATTTGAAGTCAGCCGCGCGTTGATTCTTTCCCTGAAAAACATTTTGGGACAAGGCGTCAGCGACAGTTATAAAACCCTGTATGTACCGTCTCTGATTCCATTTATTGTGACGGTATTCATTTCTTTATTCTTGTTCAAAGTCAAAGCTTCGGACAGCAAACTGATTTTCTCCAGCACCTTTAAGCAAACCAAAAAACCGTTTTTTGCCTTAATCGGCGCCTTGATCATGGTCAAATTGATGTTGGTCGGCGGCGAAAATTCGATGGTGCAAACAATCGGACGCGATTTTGCCGCGGCAACCGGCGCGAACTGGACTTATTTTTCAGCCTATTTAGGCGCTATCGGTTCTTTCTTCTCCGGATCAAACACCGTATCCAATTTAACCTTTGGCGGCATCCAATATTCGATTGCGCAAACTACCGCACTTTCCATTCCGTTGACCTTGGCGCTGCAATCCGTCGGCGGCGCAATGGGAAATATGGTGTGTATTAATAATGTGATCGCCGTTTGTTCAGTGTTGGATGTTAAAAATCAAGAAGGCGCAATTATCAAGAAAACCGTTATTCCAATGGTAATTTACGGTATTATAGCCGCACTGGTCGCAACCCTGATTTTATCTTAGTTTTTTCTGCTGCCGATATTCGGCAGCAACTTATCTTGTTGGAGTATCAATGAACGTTAATTTTTATGTCACCTGCATTGCAGATGCACTAAAAGCCAATGTCGCCAAGCAGAGCGTGTTGTTATTAGAACAGCTCGGCTGTGACATCACTTTTCTGGAAAAACAGGGTTGTTGCGGGCAACCCGCCCTCAACAGCGGTTATAGCAAACAAGCCATTCCCGCTATCAAAAACCTGATTACCACTTTTGAAGCCAATGACTACCCGATCGTCGCACCGGCGGGATCCTGCGTCTATGCGATCAAAACCTATGCCGATTATCTGCAAGACGAACCGGAATGGGCGGCAAGAGCGGTCAAACTTGCCGATCGTTTTCATGATCTGACCGATTTTATCGTCAATAAAATCGGACAAACCGATGTCGGCGCCAAATTGGACGGCAAGGCGGTGTATCACCCGTCCTGTAGCCTGTTCCGCAAATTGGGCGTGGTCGATGAACCGGTTAAACTCTTGCAACAAGTACAAGGCTTGGAATTGCTGCCGATTCAAAATCAAACCACCTGCTGCGGCTTCGGCGGCACGTTCTCGGTGAAAATGGCGGAAATTTCCGGCGAAATGGTGACGGAAAAAACCGAACATATCCGCGAAGTGCAGCCGGATTACCTGATCGGCGCCGATGTCAGTTGTTTGATCAATATCGGCGGTCGCCTGAAACGCGAAGGCAGCCCGATCAAAGTCATGCATATTGCCGAAGTGTTGATGAGTCGTTAAGGAGGAAACCATGTCATTAAGAACCAGCGATATTCCGTTTAAAGAGCGGCTTAACGATGAAATTCACAACGAAGTAATGCGCAAAGCCGTGGTGATGGCACAAGAGCGTATCGGCGCCAACCGCCAAAAAATGGTCGACGAATTGGGACATTGGGAAGAGTGGCGCGAACAAGCGAAAGCCATTCGTAACCATGTTCTGCAAAATCTGGACGCGTATTTGTACCAGCTATCTGAAAAAGTGACGGCAAACGGCGGACATATCTATTTCGCCAACACCGCACAAGACGCCACCGATTACATCAAAAAAATCGCCCGTGAAAAACAGGCGAAAAAAGTGGTGAAATCCAAATCGATGGTGACCGAAGAAATCGGCTTGAATCATGTACTGGAAGCGGAAAATATCAAGGTGATCGAAAGCGATTTAGGCGAATACATTTTGCAACTTGCCGGAGACAAACCGTCGCATATCGTGGTGCCGGCAATTCATAAAGATCGCCACCAAATCCGCAAAGTGCTGCACGAAAAACTGGGCTATCAAGGCGAAGCCACGCCGGAAGAGATGACGCTGTTTATCCGTCAGGCAATCCGCAAAGATTTTCTCGAAGCAGACATCGGTATCAGCGGCTGTAACTTTGCCGTTGCCGAAACCGGTAGCGTTTGCTTGGTTACCAATGAAGGGAATTTACGTCTTGCCACCACCCTGCCGAAAACCCATATTGCGGTGATGGGCATGGAGCGTTTGGCGCCGACCTTTGAAGAAGTGGACGTATTAATCACCCTACTGGCACGAAGTGCGGTCGGCGCCCGTCTGACCAGTTATAACACTTGGCTGACCGGTCCGCGTTTAGCGGGTGAAACCGACGGGCCGGAAGAGTTTCATCTGGTGATTGTCGATAATGGTCGTTCCAAAGCGCTCGGCAGCGAATTCAACGATATTTTGCGTTGTATCCGTTGCGGCGCCTGTTTGAACGTTTGCCCGGCGTACCGTCAAATGGGCGGACACAGCTACGGCTCGATTTATCCGGGACCAATCGGTTCGGTACTGTCGCCGATTTTGGGCGGTTATGAAGATTTTAAAGATCTGCCGTATGCCTGCTCGCTTTGCACCGCTTGTAACCAAGTCTGCCCGGTAAAAATTCCGCTGGCAAACCTGTTGCTGAAACATCGCGGCAAAATGGTGGAACAAGGCATTACCCCGACCATGGAAAAACTGTCTGTACGTATGTTTACCCTTGCTAATAATCATTCCGCACTGTGGAAAGTCGGCATGAATATCGGCGCAAAACTGAGCAAAAAGCTGATTAAAAACGGCAAAGCCCCATTGAATATCGGCGCCATTTCCGAATGGACCAAAGCACGCGATTTGCCGGATGCCGAAGGCGAAAGCTTCCGTCAATGGTTTAAAAATCGCTAGGATGTGGGACTGGAATTCAAGGAAAACACTATGTTAGATCAACAAAACAGACAACAATTTTTAGACCGTTTAGCCACACAGCTGGGCAGACCTTTGCGTCAAGAAGTGGTCGGCAATTACCAAACCGTGACGCAACAACCGACCACCCGTTTGACCGAGTTGGATGATGAGCAACGCTGTGCCGAATTCATCAAGGTTGCCACCGAAGTGATGGCGGTGGAATGCGTCGTCACCACCCGCGCCCAAGCGGCAACCGCACTTTTAGAGCTGTGTGACAAACTGCAAGGCGGCGAGGTGATTCTCAACGATGATCCGCGCCTAAACGAATTCGGCTTGACCCAAGCGGTGCAAAGCCGTTATACCACCCACATTTGGTCAGCCGAAACCGGCGAGCAAAACCGCACTTTTGCCGAAAAAGCCAATATCGGCATTGTCTTCGCCGAATACGGTCTAACCGAATCGGGCGGTATCGTGCTATATTCCTCCGCCGAACGCGGTCGCTCAACCAGTCTACTGCCGCAAATCTCGATTGCGGTCGTGAAAAAAAGCACGATCCTACCGCGTGTGGCACAACTGGCAACCGTCCTGCAGCAAAAAGCCCAACAAGGCGAACGCATGCCGTCTTGCGTCAACATCATCTCCGGTCCAAGTGCCACCGCCGACATAGAACTGGTCAAAGTCATCGGCGTCCACGGCCCGATTAAACAGGTTTATCTGATTATCGAAGATTGTTAATCATTCCGGCTAACTTATAAGATGAAAATGCGTTTTCCAAGAGGAAAGCGCATTTGAGATTGCTGACAAACTTACTTCTCTTCCTCCGCGTGCGGAGGGAGTACCATTTTTCGCAAGAAAAATGGGGGGGAGGGGTAATATAAAAGTGCGGTCGGGATTTCGCCGTTTCTGACGTCCAAATTAATATTTTGGCTGACCGCACTTTGCGTGGTCGTGCTGTCGTCTTTGCTGACATTGCCCAACGCGCTCATCTCCGCCGACATGCCCGCCATCGCCAGATTGCCCATATCGGTCGACAACCCGCCGCTGACACTCTGCATACTGACTTCACTGTGATTCTCAATATTCTCCGTCGTCAGTGTGCCGGTGCTAAAGTAGTTTTTATTTGCCCTGACCGCTATTCGGGTCGCCCTCTTGCTGGGCATAATTTTGACCCTGCGGAGCTAACTTCACGCCGCCGACTTCTTTAGCGCTCTCGCCGCCGCCGACACTGAAACCGCCACTCACTCCAAGCGTACTGCCTTTGTAATTGGCATGGTTTTCAATATCCCGAGAATCTATCGTGCCTGTGCGGAAACGGTTTTTTCCCTTCGATTCTGCCTGTGCCGTTGAGGTGATTAAGCCGCCACTCAATTCAGTATGCCCCTTCACCGCCACTTGGTAGCCGTCATCCCCGGCAAAAATGCCGGATTGTTCTTGCACACTGGCAATTATTAAATCACCGCCGATAGACACACCATCACTAAAGCGTACAGACTTACCTACCGCACTTCTGCGCTCAGAAGGCGTTTTCGATTTTGCCAGCTCCGAAACAACGATAAATTGTTGCTGGGATTGGCTGAATATGATACGGTGACTCGTTTTGTTCAAATTTAATTTTTTCCTTTTTACTTTCCTACAATTAATTCTTGAATTTAGGCTTGAAATTGAGTTATAACCCTTCTGTCATAATCATATAGTTCAATTTCTTTTGATTCTAATTTTGACCAATTATCAATATATATTTCTTCAATATTATGGAATCTCATTAAATAATGTCCATTTTTTACAATACAAAAAGCTTTAAAATCATTAAATATAACAAAAAATTCTCCAGAGTAATCCGAGATCATTGAACCAAAAACTCTATTATAATTGAAAATACTTGACTTTAATTTAGATACTACACTTGGTTTAAAATAATTTAATATGATATTAAATTCACTTTCATCAAAAATCAGTGGTATAGCATAAAAAAATTTAAATTGAGAAATTATGTCCTCCATATAATTTTTCATAATTGCTTCGTCATCATAATCAAAATTTAGAAAATCAATAAACTTGAAATCCCTTAGAATAAATTCAGTGTTATATTCCTCACATTCAAAGTTTATAATTTTTTTATAAAATGATACTATATTATTAAGCTCAAATTCATTCACATTAAAATCTTTTTCATTTAAATCCAGATAAGGATCACAATATTCATACCAAGGTTCCACTCTAATTATTTTCATAACAGACCTCAATAATTTTCTTTCTATCTGGACGCTGCAACTCAATTGTCATAGGACCTGTTTTACTAGGTCTAAAAATAGCCCTTTCTCCTGATGGAAAAACTGCAATTCGTCTATCATTAGAATATGTGATTTTGGCATCTTTAGTTAAATTTTCCCAATCTGTTTCTATTGATACACCTGCTGGTTTCTTGGCATTTTTTACACCGCTGCCAGCCGTAGTATCAATCGCATCGCTTAAATAATTATTAAATCTTTCCAATGAATTTGCTGTTGAACCTTTAAAGTTGCCTAACGTAATATTTTTGCTGTTTACTTTAACCTCATTAAGCAAATATCCTGTAGAATCTCCAACAACAGGCAATTTATCATTCGCACTAACACCTTTCGCTAAAGGTGATAGCATATTATCGACTGATTTAACCGCAACTGACCCTGCTTTTGCCGCCGGCAGCACTTCCGCAACCACCGTTCCGCCTCTGACTAACGGTACAAGTGCGGTTTCGGCAGTCATCTCTTTGCCATATAGGGCATTAACATCCGCTTGATTGTAATGCGTTCTCAGTAAATCCCCTGACGCACTATCAAATGTTGCCCATTTTTCTGTTGCGCAAGCCGTCGGATGTTTTAAGCATTCCGATAAACTGTGTGCCAAATTGCCGGTGACGCCTCGGAGGGTTTCTGTCGGTGAGTTTAAGGCTGCCCTTGCCGCCTCGCTAAGCGCATTACCGCCGTCTTTCACCCCCTCAAAAACAAGATTATTCTTCACTTTCGGCACAAGGGTATTCGTCAGCAACTGATTGTTTTCTCGATTATACCTTGCAGCTAAATCCGAATATTTCCCAATAGAGTAATACTCGTCGCGTGAAGCACTAAACAGGTTTTGTGGTTTGCCGTCGCTGTTGATAAAGCTCACCGCACTTGATGGCGGCACATCGCCTTTTATACCCGAAGCCGACGAAAGAAAACTGTCCGCCGCCGTATCTTGGCTATCTATCATCTTCGACCAGGCATAATCCACCCGTTGTGCCGCCCGCTCAATCAAACGCCGTTCCGCTTCTGCCACGCTAATGCCCTGCTCTTTGGCAAAGGCTGCCGCATTATCCCGTATCCAATCCATTTCTCTCGGGTGCAGCTGCCGGTTATGCCAATCGGTATTGCCGCCTGCGCTCACCGCTGCCGTCCCGCCGCCGCTTGCCGCCCCTATCGCCATACCGGCGCCGATATCCAATACCGCTTTGCCCACCTCGCCCAGCTCTTGACCCAGCGCATTCAAGTGCGGTGCGGCTGCCGAGGTTGTGCCGCTTGCCACCGCGCCGCTGACATTGCCGGTTAAAACACCGCCCGCTATCGCATGAAGTGCAATTTGTCTTTACTTAAATTAGTTACTATTTTATTTGCTAATTTCTTTTTTAAATTACTTATATCAACATAAGACATATTCATATTATTTACCACCTTCTTGATTAGAAGTGGTTTTTTCGCTCTCCCTACTTACGTTTTTCCACTCTCCATAAAAAGGTGGATCAGGCTCAGTTAAACACCATAATTCATCAGTTTCTTTATTAATATACCATGATTTAAAAAAACCATAACTTACCACACCAACAGGTGCTTTCGTTAATTTAAACAAACCGGATTCACATATATTTTTTTTGAAATCAAAAAAATCATCCCAGTTATTAAATTCTAATCTTGGAGCATAACAAAATTCACTCATTTTAATTTGCTCCTCTTTTACTCTCCATAGAAATCAATTAAAAAACCAAATATAACTCACCAATATAGCATCTTCACTTGAAAAAAGCTTTTGATAAATATTCTATCGATACTATTCCTTAACTGTGGACAAAGTCTTATACCTATCATATTCCCAGAGGAAAAATTTAGATAAATTATTAGCAACCTCATACCAGTTTTTCCCATCACAAAGATTAATGCATTCGTTTATATATTTCAATATTTTGTTAAAATCATAATCATCAACTAAAATGGTATTATTTAAAATAACTGGTTTAACATTATTTAACCTTACCCACTCCAATGTACATATAGACACATCAAAATAATCCATTGCCTCACCATCAATCCCACCAATACCTAATAACAATGTTATATGAAAAACATCATTATTAATAGGAATGTATTCTGCTGGTGAAAACTCACCAAACAAATCAGTTATTAATTTTAATTCAGCTTTCATACTAATTCCCTATAATATTTAAATGCGCATTTCCATTTTTTTCTTTTTGATTTGTAACAGGATTTATTTTATATGTTTCAAAGTTAGCTTGAACTCCAGTTTCAACATAGTCAGATTCTTTTACACTAGGAAATCTGTATCCTCTTAATTTATCTGCGCTATTCCAACCTATTATAATATTTTTTACTTTTACATTGGTAAAATCATCTCCAATCATTCTTCTTCCTGAGAACATTAATATCAGTTTGATTGTAATATATTCTAAATAAATTACCCGACACACCATCAAACAGCGTCTATTTTTGATCACATAAAATCAATCCTTGCATTGATAATTTTCATATTCCCAAGAGAAATATTTTCTTAACTTGATCAACACGTCAGACCAAGACTCACCATAAATAGAATCAATAAAATTTTTTATGGATTTTTCTATGTCATCAAAATCATCAAAATCATCAAATATAAAGCTCCCTCCTCCAAACACCATTTTTTTCTCTTTAACCCAGCCAGTATTGAATACATCAACATCAAAGAAATCAGCTCCATCCTTCCCCTTTTCACCTATAGATAAACATAGTGGAATAAAATAAGATGAATCTAATAGCGCATTTTGAGCTTCATCCTTGTTATGGATGTAACCATTAAAATCAATTCTTTTTAATTCTGCAAAGACATACATATTTAATCCTTAATATTAATATGTAAATTACTTTCTGTAATAAACTTACCGTCTTTCATATGCCCCCGTTGGAAATTAGCTTGAATTCCTGTTTCTGCATATGCCGAATATTTTTTAACGCTAGGAGAGCGATATAATCTTGTTCCATCTGCACTAATCCAGCCATTACTAGTTTCTTTTGCCATATCACCAACCCACTCTTTTGCAAGTTTTTTAACCTCTTCCCTAGTTATGTGTCCTTTTTGAGTTAAATTTCCTTTCCCTAAAGCTGCATGTTCTAAAATAGAATTATTTTTTACAATATTATTTAAATTTTCTATCTGCAATTGTTCTTTTAATTTTGGATAAAGGACAACATTTTCTGCACCGCTTGAAATTTTAGTGGTCTGATTTTCATACCCTACTGTTTTATCAACAACAGGCAACTTCTCATTTGCACTAACACCTTTCGCTAAAGGTGATAGCATATTATCGACTGATTTAACCGCAACCGCCCCGGCTTTTGCCGCCGGCAGCACTTCCGCAACCACCGTTCCACCTCTGACTAACGGTACAAGTGCGGTTTCGGCAGTCATCTCTTTGCCATACAGGGCATTAACATCCGCCTGATTGTAATGCGTTCTCAGTAAATCGCCTGATGCACTATCAAATGTTGCCCATTTTTCTGTTGCGCAAGCCGTCGGATGTTTTAAGCATTCCGATAAACTGTGAGCCAAATTGCCGGTGACGCCTCGGAGGGTTTTTGTCGGTGAGGTTAAAACTGCCCTTGCCGCCTCGCTAAGCGCATTACCGCCGTCTTTCACTCCCTCAAAAACAAGATTATTCTTCACTTTCGGCACAAGGGTATTCGTCAGCAACTGATTGTTTTCTCGATTATACCTTGCGGCTAAATCCGAATATTTCCCAATAGAATAATACTCGTCACGTGAAGCACTAAACAGGTTTTGTTGCTTGCCGTCGCTGTTGATAAAGCTCACCGCACCTGTAGAAGATCAAGCGTGATCTTCTACAAATCATCTCTTCAACAAATAATGAAATAATTACCATTTTTCTACTATTTCTAATACTTCAGGATCTTTCGAATATTTTTTAACATATTCCTTCATACTTATTGTTTGTATCCAGTATGGTTCAGCCTCTGCAGGTAAATTATCATAGAATTTATCAGGTAATAATTTTTCAAATATGTGATAAGGCGTTGTAACTATACTGACTTGAATTCTACCTATAGATTTATCCGAGCAAGAACTTTCTTGCAGAAAAAATTCCTCACATACTTCATAAAACGCCTTAAAATATCGACAATATAAATCCCTTATTAGCTCATGTTTTTTTAAAAAATCGTTCTCCAACTTTTTCATTAAGCTATATGCAGCATTAATTTCGTCAAATTTTAAATACCTTTTATATAGTCTATCCGATATTAATTTGTGTCTAACATCACAGTTTATCAATAAAAACTTAATTAAATCATGAAAGAAGTAATTCATTTCAACTCTAGGAGTATTAGAAATAGCTACGAGAGTCAAAGGACCTCTAAATCCTGCCTCTATCATCATTCACCTCTCAAAATACTAATATTTTCAATTTTAATTATATAATTAGTATCAATCATCAGCATTTTATCCACGTGACTACGATTAACCATTCTATTTTTCAACCTAAACATTCTCAGCCTGATATTCATATAATCACTGGTAATTTTATCAAGAGAAATTTGACTTTTAAGCTAGCAAAGATAATTAAAAACTAAGCATATTCCTCTAATTTAGCAAAATAATCTTTATAATCAGGATTATTACCTTTAAATTCTTTTAGTGACTCCAATAAATAATTCTCACCATTAAAATAATGTACATTCCCTCCATTTTTCAACATCAATTCTAATAGATCCAATCTATTAGGGTAACGAATACTCATTCGAAGCGGAATAAGATTATCTTTATTGGGAATATTTGGGTTTGCCCCTGCCTTTAATAACGCAATCGCTCCATCTACATTCTTTGAACGCATTGCATAATGTAATGGGGTCATGCCATACATATCTTGGGCATTTACATCTACGCCATGATCAATATAAAATTGAACCACACTGAGCGGTGCCGCAGATAAAAGATTGCAACGGTGTAACCAATTCCATTTTTCTTTTGGTGTTTTTTCCAAGATATCCAACTTTTTTTCTTCAAAAAATAACTTTTTTAATAATGATAAATCTTCTTCTCTGTTTGCTGCTGTAGCTTGTAAGTCAAAGTCTTTTTCATATAATTCTTGATATCTTTCTTCAAAGGTCTGATTTTTATTTTGTTTAGCCATAATTATTCTCCTGTTGCTCTAAACTTTTTCATATCATCAATAATATCATTTAGATTCCCATTACCCGGCATTTCATCTACATGACTACGGTTAATTGACATATTTTCCAACCTAAAATTATCTGGTCTGGCATTCACATAATCATTAAATTCTTGTCGGGAAAAATTTAATTCATGAGCCGCCAAAGATAAACGTCGATGTTCCCAACCGTAAATATGACCAATATCTATCGGACCTTTGTTATAACCCATCAATTTTTTGATTGATAAATTATCAGTCTTACATTAGAGAAATTAAATCAACAAAGTATTAAATTAATTATTCTATAGTCACCCAATTCTTTCCTCAATATATTTTCATTTCTATCAAGAAATATATTAACAATCTTATCATAATCACTCTTTAACTTATTTTTAGAGTAGCTATGATTTAACCATTTGATCGTATAGCCATCCAATAGACCTATATAGTCTTTTAATGCACTTAAATTTCTACCAAAATAGACCCCAAAATCTGGATTCTGACTACATAATTCATTATAAAAATCAGCTTCACAAGAAATATTATTCCCATTTAATATTATTTCCACTTACCAATCTCCTTAAAAGTTTTATAATGGTCTGTCGTTATATATAAGTAACCATCATTAGAATATAACAACCTTGTACCCGGTTGTTTATTTCTACTTATATTATTATCTATCCCTAGATCCGCTTCATACCATATTCTTTCTGATGTAGATGGTAATAAATTAAGATTATTATCAAAAATATCACCACCTAACTGCCCCTGCTTGAATGGTTTTCCAGATTGCCAACTATATACTTTTTCAGCAATATCTTTAGTTACATAATTATCAGGTAATTTCCCTGTATTCTTTAAGCTATCTATTAAATGATTAGCCGCCTGCTGAGTTTTTAAATCTAATTTTAGTGCTTCATAGATTGCTGCATTATGTGCTTGCGGGTTAAATTCAACTACCGGATACTCAGTTGTTTTTCCAACAACAGGCAATTTATCATTCGCACTAACACCTTTCGCTAAAGGTGATAGCATATTATCGACTGATTTAACCGCAACCGCCCCGGCTTTTGCCGCCGGCAGCACTTCCGCAACCACCGTTCCGCCTCTGACTAACGGTACAAGTGCGGTTTCGGCAGTCATCTCTTTGCCGTATAGGGTATTAACATCCGCCTGATTGTAATGCGTTTTCAGTAAATCCCCTGACGCACGATCAAATGTTGCCCATTTTTCTGTTGCGCAAGCCGTCGGATGTTTTAAGCATTCCGATAAACTGTGTGCCAAATTGCCGGTGACGCCTCGGAGGGTCTCTGTCGGTGAGTTTAGGGCTGCCCTTGCCGCCTCACTAAGTGCATTACCGCCGTCTTTCACTCCCTCAAAAACAAGATTATTCTTCACTTTCGGCACAAGGGTATTCGTCAGCAACTGATTGTTTTCTCGATTATACCTTGCGGCTAAATCCGAATACTTCCCAGTGGAGTAATACTCGTCGCGTGAAGCACTAAACAGGTTTTGTTGCTTGCCGTCGCTGTTGATAAAGCTCACCGCACTTGATGACGGCACGTCGCCTTTTATACCCGAAACCGATGACAGGAAACTGTCCGCCGCCGTATCTTGGCTGTCTATCATCTTCGACCAAGCATAATCCACCCGTTGTGCCGCCCGCTCAACCAAGCGTTGCTCCGCTTCTGCCACGCTAATGCCTTGCTCTTTGGCAAAGGCTGCCGCATTATCCCGTATCCAATCCATTTCTCTCGGGTGCAACTGCCGGTTATGCCAATCGGTATTGCCGCCTGCGCTCACCGCTGCCGTCCCGCCGCCGGTTGCCGCCCCTATCGCCATACCGGCACCGATATCTAATACCGCTTTGCCCACATCGCCCAGCTCTTGACCCAGCACATTCAAGTGCGGTGCGGCTGCCGAGGTTGTGCCGCTTGCCACCGCGCCGCTGACATTGCCGGTTAAAACACCGCCCGCTATCGCATGAAGTGCGGTTCGTCCCGTGCCGCCCTCTTTCCATAAGGCGTAGTTCGCTTGGTTTTGTTCAAGATAAGCGTCTGCTTGTGCAATTTTGTTTTTCAGCACGGCACGTTTGTTCGGGTCAGTTTCGTGCTTGAGCGCTTGCTCTGCTTGCGCTTTAATCCCTTCCGTCACTTCATAGGCTTTGACATCACCCAGTTTTTCGGCGGTATATGCCACGCCCTGTGCCGCGGTTTTTCCAAAACTTTCTGTCGTTGTCCGTTGAATATCCAGCTCTTTTTGCAAGGCGTCTTTATCAAATTGGTTGCTCACCCTGCCTGAGCGCGCTACCGCACTTTCCGTGGTGATATCCGTTTGCAGAGCGCGCAATGCCGTTTCTGCGCTTTTGCCTGTGCGGGTTTGCTGTGCAACACTGTCGGTTATCTCAATATTGCGGGTGTTGATACCACTGCGGGTGACACCGCCGGCACTGCTGCTGTCTGAACCGAAACCGATTCCCATGCTGACGTCGATTTTGCCCTGACCGCCATTCGGGTCGCCCTCTTGTTGGGCATAATTTTGACCCTGCGGAGCTAACTTCACGCCGCCGACTTCTTTAGCGCTCTCGCCGCCGCCGACACTGAAACCGCCACTCACTCCGAGCGTACTGCCTTTGTAATTGGCATGGTTTTCAATATCCCGAGAACCTATCGTGCCTGTGCGGAAACGGTTTTTTCCCTCCGATTCCGCCTGTGCCGTTGAGGTGATTAAGCCGCCGCTCAATTCAGTATGCCCCTTCACCGCCACTTGGTAGCCGTCATCCCCGGCAAAAATGCCGGATTGTTCTTGCACACCGGCAATTATTAAATCACCGCCGATAGACACACCATCACTAAAGCGCACAGACTTACCTACCGCACTTCTGCGCTCAGAAGACGTTTTCGATTTTGCCAATTCCGAAACAACGATAAATTGTTGCTGGGATTGGCTGAAAATTATGCGGTAGGTGTTTTTGTTCATTTATATATCCATTAAGTCATAAGGGACATCACCTGTTTCTAGAAATATAGAGAACACTTTTATTACAAAGTCAAAATCATCAATAATTGCAGAAGATGGATACATTTCACCATCGCCATCAAACATAACTAAATTAGGATTATAAGGAGTATCCAATTTTGTTCTAACAACTAAATCTCCATCATCTAAATATTCTGCTAATGTAAGTAAATATTGATTTGGAGGATAAGCGATAACTCGTATGCTGGACACACCAAAATCTGGCTCTGGAAATATCTCTAACCTAGCTTCACCTTCATTGTTTTCTATATAACTTATAATATCAATAATATCCTTAATAGGATTCATAAATGTTATTTTTTTTTCATGGCATGCTATAAACCAAATAGAATTAATTTTATAAGAGCAAGAAAAATAAATATCTTTATTCATTATTTTCACCCTTAATATGTTTAATAGAACTTTGTCCTTGAGTCCAATGATAATTTCTAATTATTCCTTTTTCATCAACAGCTCTAACAACTACTGATTTTAAACCTGCTTTCTGAGCTGCTAATGCAATATCTTTTTTACAAAAATCACAAACATCACGCCCTTGAACATTAATAGTCATATTTTGACCTTGTGTTCTGCCTTCATTATAGGCTTGTTGAATTGTTCCTATTTCAGCATGAGCCTCTGCCATGTTTGAATTTGGATATGGAGTACCGTCACGTTGAGGCGGTTTATTTCCAATATCGTCAGATATCAGCGTTGGCACTTTATGATCCGCTAAATTATTTGCCCTAGCTTTTTGATTGGTATCAATATAAATCTTGCCATTTAACTCAGCTCTAGCAATTACCTCTGCTTTATCTAAATTTGACCCACTGGCTTTAAGAGATTCATTAGATAATTGAATTTTTAATGGGACAGCCGTTGCATTGTTTTCTGCCCCGATCGAAATAGTAGTGGTCTGATTTTCATACCCTTCTGTTTTTCCAACAACAGGCAGTTTATCATTCGCACTAACACCTTTCGCTAAAGGTGATAGCATATTATCGATTGATTTAACCGCAACCGCCCCGGCTTTTGCCGCCGGCAGCACTTCCGCAACCACCGTTCCGCCTCTGACTAACGGTACAAGTGCGGTTTCGGCAGTCATCTCTTTGCCATATAGGGCATTAACATCCGCTTGATTGTAATGCGTTCTCAGTAAATCGCCTGACGCACTATCAAATGTTGCCCATTTTTCTGTTGCGCAAGCTGTCGGATGTTTTAAGCATTCCGATAAACTGTGTGCCAAATTGCCGGTGACGCCTCGGAGGGTCTCTGTCGGTGAGTTTAGGGCTGCCCTTGCCGCCTCACTAAGTGCATTACCGCCGTCTTTCACTCCCTCAAAAACAAGATTATTCTTCACTTTCGGCACAAGGGTATTCGTCAGCAACTGATTGTTTTCTCGATTATACCTTGCGGCTAAATCCGAATACTTCCCAGTGGAGTAATACTCGTCGCGTGAAGCACTAAACAGGTTTTGTTGCTTGCCGTCGCTGTTGATAAAGCTCACCGCACTTGATGACGGCACGTCGCCTTTTATACCCGAAACCGATGACAGGAAACTGTCCGCCGCCGTATCTTGGCTGTCTATCATCTTCGACCAAGCATAATCCACCCGTTGTGCCGCCCGCTCAACCAAGCGTTGCTCCGCTTCTGCCACGCTAATGCCTTGCTCTTTGGCAAAGGCTGCCGCATTATCCCGTATCCAATCCATTTCTCTCGGGTGCAACTGCCGGTTATGCCAATCGGTATTGCCGCCTGCGCTCACCGCTGCCGTCCCGCCGCCGGTTGCCGCCCCTATCGCCATACCGGCACCGATATCTAATACCGCTTTGCCCACATCGCCCAGCTCTTGACCCAGCACATTCAAGTGCGGTGCGGCTGCCGAGGTTGTGCCGCTTGCCACCGCGCCGCTGACATTGCCGGTTAAAACACCGCCCGCTATCGCATGAAGTGCGGTTCGTCCCGTGCCGCCCTCTTTCCATAAGGCGTAGTTCGCTTGGTTTTGTTCAAGATAAGCGTCTGCTTGTGCAATTTTGTTTTTCAGCACGGCACGTTTGTTCGGGTCAGTTTCGTGCTTGAGCGCTTGCTCTGCTTGCGCTTTAATCCCTTCCGTCACTTCATAGGCTTTGACATCACCCAGTTTTTCGGCGGTATATGCCACGCCCTGTGCCGCGGTTTTTCCAAAACTTTCTGTCGTTGTCCGTTGAATATCCAGCTCTTTTTGCAAGGCGTCTTTATCAAATTGGTTGCTCACCCTGCCTGAGCGCGCTACCGCACTTTCCGTGGTGATATCCGTTTGCAGAGCGCGCAATGCCGTTTCTGCGCTTTTGCCTGTGCGGGTTTGCTGTGCAACACTGTCGGTTATCTCAATATTGCGGGTGTTGATACCACTGCGGGTGACACCGCCGGCACTGCTGCTGTCTGAACCGAAACCGATTCCCATGCTGACGTCGGTTTTGCCCTTACCGCCATTCGGGTCGCCCTCTTGTTGGGCATAATTTTGACCCTGCGGAGCTAACTTCACGCCGCCGACTTCTTTAGCGCTCTCGCCGCCGCCGACACTGAAACCGCCACTCACTCCGAGCGTACTGCCTTTGTAATTGGCATGGTTTTCAATATCCCGAGAACCTATCGTGCCTGTGCGGAAACGGTTTTTTCCCTCCGATTCCGCCTGTGCCGTTGAGGTGATTAAGCCGCCGCTCAATTCAGTATGCCCCTTCACCGCCACTTGGTAGCCGTCATCTCCGGCAAAAATGCCGGATTGTTCTTGCACACTGGCATAATCCGCATTTATCTTCGATTGGTTATAACTCGCCGAGCCTGATACGCCGTAGCCTACCGTGATTTGACCGCTGACATTTTGTTGCTTGCCTTTATATTGCAAGCTGTCTTGTAAGCTGGCAATCGTTAAATCGCCGCCGATGTCAGTGTGTACCCCTTTGCCACGCACCACCCCGCCGACAATATGCGTGTCACCGCCGCTGATGATTGTGGTGTTGCTCTCTTGCAAACCAACATGGCTATTGACCCAAGTGCGCTCATCACCATTGCCGTAGCCTCTGCCTACATTACCTCCGGCAGTTACGCCAAAAGCAAAACCATCACTGCCATAGCTGACGGCAACGCCCGCATTCCAACCCTGTGAGCTGTTTTTGCTTCGTTCTTGATGATTCTGCTCGGCTGCCGCAATATCAATTTTACCTGCCGTTTGCAGCACCGTCCCCTCAAGTCCGGCGACATCCGAGCCTTTGATATGAATATGCGAGGTGTCTTTCTCTCCCGTCGTAATCAGCAACGCTTTGCCGCCGGCATGCAACTTACTGCTGTTTGCGGTATTGCCTTGCGTATGGGTTTGATTAATATTTTTCTGCTCGCCATAGGTGATGGAGACACTGACATTTTGTGCTGGCATGTCACCATTCGCCAGCCCTTCCCCTAACGCTTTCAAATCTTTACCGGCTTTATAACTGTCCCAAGCCGCATTAGCCGCGCCCATTGCATTAATACGATCATTTTTGCTGCCGCCGATGTTTTTCACCGTTTCTACCGCACTTTGTACGGCTTGTAACGCCGGCACATTCACTGCCACCGTCAAACCTTTTTGTTCAAAAGTATATTTTTGATCGGTTTCATATCGATCATCCGCCGCGGTAATATTAATCCGTTTGGCTTGAACCTGAGTATCACCGGCAACCGAGGTCACGGCACTGCCACGTTGCAAATAGTCCTTTTCGGCAACCACCAACATATCGCCATTCAACGTGCCGACCTGGCTAGCGCGAGAATAATATTTGCGGTTATCCGTTTCCAAGGTGGTTTGGCGCGAACCAATCGTAAAACCAAACCCTCCGCTGCTCATTACTCCTTTTTTCGTGGTTTGGCTGAAATTCTCCTCTCTCATTCGATTTTCCGCTTCGACAATCGATACATTTTTGCCCTGAATCAACATCGTATCTTCAGCAACGACATCACTGCCGATAATCTTGACATCGCCTTGTTTGGACTGAATCAATATCTTTTTCGCATCAATTTGCGAGCCAACCGCCAAATCATAATCGTGATCGTGTTTTCTGATTTCCGTGGTTTTACTCAACAACCCCTTACTGCTGGTTTTAGACGCAGAGGAGAGTTGTTCTGTTTGCCGGGCTTCCTCAATCCGGATATTACCCTGCGAAGCAACAAGCAATTTCCCGTCGCCGTGAATCTGATTACCACGAATAACAACCTCGTTTTTGCCGGTCAATATCGCGTCACCATTAAAATTCAATTGATTACCGACTTCTGCCGTTTGATGCAGTCGATAGTAGTTGTCATCATTAAAATTATAGTGTTCTTTATTTTCGGTAGTCAGCGTGCCTAAATTCAATTGATTGCCGGCATTAATCGTCGTTTTACCGGCAATATCAAAAGTTGCGCCTTTAATGGTAATATCCTCTTGGCTGCGGAAAATCAGTTCGCCGTCATGGTCGTTCAACCGCACTTTGGCGAGTTGATTTAAGCCTTTTTTATAAAACTCACCGCTGTCTTCGGTTTCAGACAATGTGCTTTCAATCTGGATATTTTTTGCCTGTGCCGACAGTGTTTTATCCGCCAGCCAACTGCCGCCGAGGTTTGTCAGATCCTGCCGGGCTTCCAGCAATAACTGCCCGCCTTGTAATGTACCGCCCAGATTGCGGATATTCTCCGCCGACAGTGCGGTCAACTGCCGCCCGGCAATCACACCGCTGTTTTCAATATCGCCGGTGGTATTGGCTATAATCCGGTTGGCGGAAATCACCGCGCCGCGTGCAGTCACATCGCTATCCCGCGCCACAATATACACCTGCGGCACCAATACGGTGCTTGTGCTGCCGTCGGCTAACCGCACTTCGCGTTTGACCAACCAAACCATATCCGTTGTCAGCTCTTTCATTTGCGCTTCGCTCAGCGCTATGCCGGGAATTAAGCCAAACTGTTCGGCATATTTGATTCCGCTATCCATCAAGGCTTTGTATTGCTCATAATCCGATTGGTAATTGCCTAAAAAACGCCGTCCGGTCAATTGATTAATCTGTTCATTAATCAAACGTTGCTCATAAAAACCGTCCCCCAAACGTTTATGCATATTGGCATGATCGCTACGCAAAGCATCAAACATATAATCAGAACTGAGCCATTGGCGACGGTTGGCAAATTGCGGATCGGTTTCCACCAAAACATGACTGTTTGTCGCCGGATTAATTTTGTACAAACTCGCCTGCGGTAGGGTGAGAATCGGGGAATAGGTTCGGATTGTAAAGGTGTCGAACACAGTCTGTACGGTTACTTCACTCAATGATTTGGTATTGAGGGTAAGAGTTGCCGCTTGATTTGCCGTCTGCGTTTGAATCGTTTTATTTATCTGTCCCGACACTGTCTGCCATTTTTCCTGTGCCGATTGCGCATAGTCAAATACACCAAGCTTAATTGATTTATCCGGTATCTGTGGTGCATAACGTCTCGTCGCGGTATTCGTCGTATCGGCATGATCGATACAACCTACAAGCGGAATATTTTTTACACACTTGCGTCCTTTGGTTTTATGATGCACTTTACCTAACTCGGTTGTTCGTTCGATACCCGGGGTTTCTATATTGTCAATAAACTTTCCCGCTTCGGATAAAAAATGACCGGCAGCAATAATTTTACTGTTTTGATTAGTGACATTGCCTGCGCCAAAATCAATATTACCACCGCTTAAAATGCGTCCTTCCGCATAACGTGGCGGTAAGACCTGCGTGCGTTCGATAACTCGCGTATAGTCATATTCCATCCAGTTCTCATGTTCACCACCATCAGGGGTTTTTAATGCATACAAATCACGGACTTTTGCATTACCAAAAAGACCGCCTCCACCTTGATTATCCTTTCGAATCACTTCAACGGAATCAACGCCTTTTCGCCAGCGTTGAGAAGCCGCATCTAAGCTGTATTCGTAAATCGACGTTCGAGAAACTTCTTTAATTTCCGTTTCTAGATACTGATGCAGATTTTTTACATTAGCATGATTAAAAACAATATTGCCCAACGCTTCAATCACGCCGTTTGCATTCGTAATAGTTGCCCCTGCACCCGTAGCATTATTTCTGTCATTTAACCGTGTACCAAAATAAAGATGTCCTAAACTAAAAATTATTGCGCCATCTTTATTGATGATCTTATCACCGGCCAAATCCAACTGCTCTCGCGCCGCTATCGTCGCCGATTTCGTCTCATCGTTTACAGTTTCATGATCATTTCGCAGTGTCGTTGCTTGGAGCGAGAGGTGCCCGCCATAAATCCGTCCTGTACCGATATTATCCAACTGTGTTGTTTTAAGCACGTTGACATCACCATCAATCAAACCGCGATTGATAATATGCTCGGCGGAAATATATGTATTCATTGCGCTAAGTTCCCGACCAAATGGATTATCAAGCTGCTTCGCCTTGATATGCAACCCCCTACCAGTAATCAGCTTTGTACGATTATTAAAATTACCATCAAGCGAGAGATTCAGAATACCATCAACTTGAAACGCCTGATTTAAGGTTAAATCCTGTCGATGCACAATATCCGCATCCGCTTGAGTTTTGATATTACCTTCATTTATGAAACGATCTAAATGGAGTGTTAAATGACCTCGACTTTCAATCTGTCCTTGCTGGTTATACAAGGCAAGCAAATCTCCTTGTAAAGCCAACTCATCCAGTGAGAAAATTTCTCCATCGCGATTATCCAATGTTTGTCGAATATTCCCCTCTAAGCTTGCCGTACTATAAATACCGCCCCTCTTATTATTGACCGTCTCGGTAAAGAAGTCTAAATCATATGCTAATATCCCTTGCTTTGGTTTTTCTGTAGTCGCTTTGGTATCACGATTATCCAAATGTTTGGTTGTCAACTTTAACTGATTACCAGCCTGGATCAGAGAGCCGTTATCCGAGATTTTCCGATTATTAATAACCTCCGTAGCAACAATAGCAAGTTGCTGCAATGACCGAATAACTCCGCCTTGATTATCAAGCGCGCCGGTGAATAGTTGAAGCGTCTTATCCGCAATCAGTTTGCCCTGCTTATTGTTCAAGGCGTATTGTTGGCTATCCAGTTGAATATCAGATAAGCTACTGACTATCCCTTGTTGATTATGAAAATCAGCCGTTGTCATCACCATTCTGCCCCCACTTTGTACCAAACCACCCTGGTTATTCAATACACCGCTGTTCAGTGTGAGGTTCTGTTGACTGCTGAGCGTGCCCTGTCGGTTATTCAACCCGCCCTGTTGGGTGTTTAGGTTAAGATTCGCGTTGGCTTCGAGTAATCCCTGCTGGTTGTTCAGCCATGCCGTTTTCAGATTGATATCGCCGGCACTGCTGATTTGCCCTTGCCAGTTACTTAATCCTCCTTGCAAATCAAGGTTGAAGGCTTGTGTGCTGCGTTGCTGCCAACTGCCGCCGTCATTGTTGACAGTGTACGCCTGAATATGCAGTTGCTCGGCATTCAGATTCGCCCCTTGGGTGGAAAGTGCGGTCGGGGTGCGGAATTCAGCACTGGTTTCACTGCGGATGATACTGTTGTCCGCAGTAATCGCACCACTGCGCGCTTCGACCTGTAGGCGGTTGGCGCTGGTTTGGCTATTATTTAAATCAATCTGTTCGGCTTGTACGCTAATCTGCCCCGACGCCAGATTCTGCCCCTGCGCCACCGCACGTTGCTCGGCGGTTAAGGTCAGGTTTTTACCACTTTCGCTTGCCGCATTCAGGGTTTTGCGTTCACCGTTTTCGGTTTGTTCAAAGCGCACGCCGGCGGCAAGCACGGCGGATTTTCCAGCTTCAATCTGGTTGGCTTGGTAGGTGATATCACTTTCGGCGAAGGTTTCGCCCTGCTGGGCTATCTTGCCTTTTGCCTGCAACCGCACTTTGCCCTTGCTTTGTGAATCGCCTTTGGCAATCACGCTGCCGCGTTGGTCGATACCTTGGGTTTGGCTTTGCAGCTGCACATCACCTTGTTGCGTATAAACCGTGCCGCGGTTTTCTATTTGATGTTTTGCACTCAGCTTGACGTCTTGCTGTGCGCCGACAAAGCCGCTATTGACAATCTGCCCCTGCGAATCAATCCGCACATGGCCTTGGGTCGCGCCGATATGCCCGGCATTGCGCACGCCCAAGCCCTCTTCGGTGCCGACCAAGTGGATTTTGCCGGCATACATCCCGCCCAATTCCGATACGTCCACCGCATAGCGCACGGTTTGTGCCGGCTGTTCCGTGTCGTTTTGTTTGCTTTTATGAATGACTTGCACCGATTGATTGTCCGCCGAGACCTTGTTTATGCCGGTGGTGACTTTCAGTTCTTTCGCCCAAATGCCCGCATTGATTTCGGTTTCTCGCGCAATAATATCGGTGTAATCGGAACGGCTGGTGTCCATGCCGCGCCCGGAAACGGTGACTTTGCCTTGCTCGACTTGATAGCCTTTCACCATCCCGTTTTCCAGTTCCACCTTGCCGGTGGTCAAGGCGGTGCGGCCGGCGTTAATCGTGCCGCAGCCTTCGCAATGAATGCCGGACGGGTTGGCGATAATCACCTCGGCACGCTTGCCGGCGACTTCGACATAACCTTTCAGTTGGCTCGGGTTGTTGGAATTGACTTCATTCAGAATCACCTTGGCTTCGCTGCGTGCCAGATAGGGATTGCCCTGCACCCACCCGCCTTGTTCGGTTTGCACTTCGGTGCGGCTGTTGTTCAGAATCGCGCCTTGGGTATCGACATCGAACTGTTGGTATTTATTATGCGACAAGCCTTTGTCATTCGGGGTTTGGATATTCACCTGCGGCAAACCGTTCGCCGTTTGCAATATAATCGCCTGCTGGTTTTTCGGTGCGCTTTGGTCGGCGCGAATTTGCAGTTCATTGGCGGAGACATTGCTCACCAACAAAAAGCCCAACACGGTAAATAAACTGAGATTGACCGCACTTAGCCGCCAGCCTTGGGTTAAAAAAGTAAAACGGCCCACCTCCTCCGCAACCATCTGTCCGCCCTCGCCTTTGGCTTTGCCCTCGCGGGTGGCCATTTCAGACACCACAACCACACGTTGTTGGCTTTTGCTGAAAATCAGGCGGTAAAGATGCTTGTTCATAGGATGTTCCTTTTACGTTTACTGTTTTCTTCTTTTACTACTTTTACTACTTTCTTCTTTTTTACTCTGGCGACTTGGATTAAAACTGATAACTCAGACTAAATCCGGTGGTTACATGGCCGGTACGGAAACCTTGCGGCTTATGAATAGGCGTACCGATAAAATACGCATAATCCAAGCCCCACAGATTACCGCGCAAACCGACCGCCCCGCCAACCAGATGACGACCCAGAAGCTTGGCCGTACTGCGCCCGCGCACCACACCTTTGTCGATGGCAAGGTACAGCTCATGTCCGCTTGTCATCACATTCCACGCCAATTCATTGCGCCATAACCAGCCGCGGTCACCGCTTAAGGTCAATTCGCCGTCAAAACCGCGCACCGTGTAACGCCCGCCGATACTCAAGCGGTCTTGCGGAACAAGCGGGGTTTTGTTCCATTGCCCGCGCCAACCGGTACTCAATTGCCACGGCTGTTCGCCCAGTTTGAACGGTTGCTTGAAGCTGATTTCGGCACTGATGATTTTCGGGCGCGACGTGCCTTCGCCATGCGCCTCTTCCGGCGCCGCCAGCGAACGGTTGGCGCCGGTGCCGCGTTTATAGTCGAAGGAGAAATCTAAGGTGGCACTGCCGAGATATTCACGGTGATTCAGCCCGATTTGCCAACCTGCCATGCGCCGACGTTGCACATCGATTTCCGACCGATCCACAAAGTTCGCGGTGCGGCGATGCCAGACACCAACTGTCGCCGTCGTTTTGCGGCTGCCGTCACGATATAACGTCCGGGAAAGGTTGGCATTCAAATGGGTGCTTTTGCCGGCATATTCATAATCGGTGAACGGGCCAAACACCGTTTGGTGGTAATCATATTGTGACCCGGACACGCTCAACAGCCAATTTTTCCACGGCACGCCGTAATACAGGCTGGTATTGTTGCTGCCGCGCGCACCGTCATCATCGCTGCCGCGTTTGAAACTGTGTGTAAAAGAAGCGTAAAACAGATCGTTCAACGACAACATGTTTTCAATCGACACCGTTGCCGTGCCCTGCAACCGCCCGGTCGCTTTGCTGCCGCTATCGTCCAACGATAAAGACAAGCGATAAGGAAAGCGCTGTTGAAAATCAATCTGCAAATCACTTTCGCCCGGCTGCGCGCCATCGCCTTGCGCCGGGATGATTTGGATATCGGCATCGGCGTGCGGCGGGCGTTTCAGGTTTTCCAAGCCCTGTTCGATAGCGCGGATATTCAATAACGCCCCGCTTTTCGTCGGCAACGCAAACCACACCGTTGCCAACGTCGCCTTAGGATAATCGCTGTTATCCCGTAATTGAATTTGCCTTACTTTGCCGGGAATCACGGTGAGAATCAGCTTCCCGCTGCGTAAATCCTGCGGCTGCACCAACACCCGCGTGGTGACAAAACCCTTTTCGATAATCGCGTTTTGAATCCGATTAATCAGAATGCCGATGCCTTCACCGCCGATACAATGCGGCAGGGAAAAATCCCGTGCTTGATACACCGCATCCAACGCCCAATCGAATTGGCTTCTCGGCGGTCGTACACCTTTTAAAGCGTATGCAGTCATGTCAGTTTGGGTAAGTTCGAGGTTAGTCAGGTAAAGTTCGGAAATGGTCAGGCATTGGGCTTCGGGAATTAACAGGGGGCGTTCTTGAGTGGTTTCGATATCGCTTTGAAACCGCACTTCCGGATGATTGATTTGTTGCCGTTGAATTGAAAGGGTTTGTTCCTGCTGGCGTTGTTGTTGTCGGGCGTCCAAATCCATTTGATTTCGAGTTTGCTCGGTGTTTTGCGCAGGCGGCTCTACGGCTGATATTGATGAAGAAAAAACGGTAATAAGAAGAAAAATAACACTGATTTTAGGTAAAAAAGATTGAATATTGCGATATAAAAGCATGATCTTATCCGGATAATTTATTCAAAAAGCGTTTTAATTTAAATAAAATACACAAAAATGTAAAGGGAAAACACTTCATTTAAGTAACCCGACTGAATTTATTAACACCTAATAAACAAAGCAAATAAAAAAATCATGCCGTGATAACCTATTTTTAACCGGACAATCTACTCCCGCAAACTGGCAAACACCACTTCCGCCATTTTGCGCGAAATACCCGGCACGGTTGCCAGTTCTTCGATACTGGCGGTTTTTACGCCTTGCATACCGCCGAAGTATTTCAACAATGCTTGGCGGCGTTTGCTGCCGATACCTGCGATCGATTCCAAACCACTTTGGGCGAAGGCTTTTTGCCGTTTTTTACGATGTCCGCCAATGGCATGGCGGTGGGATTCGTCGCGGATATGTTGGATTAAATGCAATGCCAAGCTGTCGGTCGGCAGATGTAATTCGCGATCTTGTCTGCTGATAATCAGTGTTTCCAAGCCGGCTTTGCGCTCCACGCCTTTGGCGACACCAATCAACAGTGGTCGGGTTTTATCCCATTCCACGTTCAGATTGGCGAATACCTCCAATGCACGATTCAACTGCCCTTTGCCGCCGTCGATAAAGATAATATCGGGAATTTTTTCCGGCTCTAACGGTTTGTTATAGCGTTTGAGTAACGCTTTTTCCATTGCGGCGTAGTCGTCGCCCGGCGTTATGCCGCTGATATTAAAACGACGGTAATCCGCTTTATAAGGTCCGTCTTGATTGAACACCACGCACGACGCCACGGTCTGTTCGCCCATGGTGTGACTGATATCGAAACACTCCATGCGTTTGATTTCACGCAGCCCTAACCGCTCGCATAATGCTTGGTAACGTTCTTTGATCCGTCCGCGCTGTTTGAGCTGATCGGTCAGTGCAATGTCGGCGTTCATTTGCGCCAAGTGTAAAAATTTCGATTGTTTGCCTCTGGCGTTATCCTGAATCGTGATCTGAAACCCGGCTTGCCGGCTAAGCAAGGTTTCAAGTGCGCTTTTTTGCTCCAATTGGCGATTGGTGATAATTTTTTTCGGAATACTGCGCCCTTGTGCACCTTGCAAATAAAACTGTCCGAAAAACGTTTCGCTGACCTCATCAAGTGCGGTATGGCTCGGAATTTTCGGGAAATAACTGCGGCTGCCCAGCACCTTGCCTTGGCGGATAAACAGCACATGGATACAGGCAATCCCATGCTGATAGGCAATTGCGATAATGTCCAGATCGTCGGTATTTTGGTTGGAGACAAATTGTTTTTCCGTCACCGTACGCACCGCTTGGATTTGGTCGCGATATAGTGCGGCTTTTTCAAAATCCAGTTGTACGCTCGCCCGTTCCATTTGCGCCACCAGATGTTGCGTCACCTGTTGATCTTTGCCTTGCAGGAACAGACGCACATAATCGACTTGTTGGTTGTAGTCTTCATCGCTGACATAGCCGCTGACGCAAGGCGCGGAACAGCGCCCGATTTGGTATTGCAGACAAGGACGCGAACGGTTGCGGTAGGTGGTGTCTTCACATTGGCGCACCGGAAACAGTTTTTGCAGTAATGATAAGGTTTCCCGCACCGCGCCGGCATTGGGATAAGGCCCGAAATACTCGCCGGCGATTTTGTGGCTGCCGCGAAAGGCGGTCAAACGCGGGTGGCGTTCTTTGGTCAGCAAAATAAACGGATAGGATTTGTCGTCGCGCAGCAGTACGTTATATTTCGGTTGGTATTTTTTGATGTAGTTATGTTCGAGCAGCAGCGCTTCGGTTTCCGAGTGAGTCACAGTCACGTCAATCTGGGCGATTTGTGCCACCAACGCTTCGGTTTTTTTACTGGTGAGATTTTTACGAAAATAACTGGAAAGGCGTTTTTTCAGATCTTTGGCTTTGCCGACATAGATGATTTCGTTGTCATCATCATACATGCGATACACACCGGGCTCGGTGGTAACTTCGGCAAGAAAGCGTTTGGCGTCAAACATAGGGTGCGTTTTATATTAAATCAAATTTTCCCTCCCTCTGCAGGCGGAGGAAGGGAAATCGGCTATTTCAAAAAGTTATTCAATACCGATTGAATGCCTTTTGACAACAAATCGTTATCGGCATTTTTATCCAACGCACCGTTCGGACTGAGTTTGTCCACGATTTGCGGCAGAAATTGCGACAGCAAATCCGAGGCTTCCGCTTCGTCTTTCACCCCGGCTTGTTGTGCCGCTTGCTGCAACTCTTGTTTGCCGAACACATCTTCGATTTGGGTCGGAGAAATGCGTTTGTTTTCCCCGGTTCCCAACCAAGATTGCAGCAGATCGTCCAATCCGCCTTGCTGGAATTTGGCTAGAATGCCTTGAATGCCGCCTTGTGAAACCAACAGCTCATTGATAACCGCCATTGCCTGCCCTTGTTTGCCGGCTTCGCCGCCTAACACACCGGAAACCACTGAACCTAAGATTTTGTCTAACATAATTTTTTCCCTAATTACTTACTTAAAATTTGACGAACCTTTTCCAGATCCTCAAACGTATCCACGCCGACCGCCGGTACTTCATTTGCCAACGCCAGATGAATTTTTTCGCCGTACCACAACACGCGCAGTTGCTCTAACGATTCAATCTGCTCAAGTGCGGTCGGCTGCCACTCGATATATTGCCGAATAAATCCGGCACGATAAGCATACAGCCCGATATGGCGCAAATAGCTGCTTTTTGCCAAATTCAGCTCGGCTTTGCTGATCTCGCCTTTGTTCAACGCGGCAAATTGATCGCGATCCCACGGAATCACGGCGCGCGAGAAATATAATACAAAGCCGTTTTGATCGGTCAGCACTTTGACCACATTCGGATTAAACAGCTCTTCCGCGTCGTCAATCTTGACCGCGAGGGTTGCCATTTTCACCGGATTGTCGGCTAAATTTTCTGCCACTTGGCGGATAATCGCCGGTGGAATCAACGGCTCGTCGCCTTGCACATTGACAATAATCTCATCTGCCGCCAAACCGCACTTTGCCACCACTTCGGCTAAACGCTCGGTGCCGGAATTGTGTTTTTCCGACGTCATGCACACCTCCGCCCCGAAACTACGCGCAACCGCCGCCACTTCGGCATGATCGGTGGCAATAATAATTCGCTCGGCACCGGATTTTTGCGCTTGTTGCCATACATGTCGGATCATCGGTTTGCCGGCAATATCGGCAAGCGGTTTGCCCGGCAAGCGGGAGGAGGCATAACGCGCCGGGATAATCACACTAAATTTAGTCATATTGCTTATTCCTTCTCCGGTTCTATGGCAACGCCGCTTTCCGGCAGCAACACCGGAATCCCGTTTTCAATCGGATAGGCCAATTTTTCAAATTCGCAAATTAAGCGCTGCTGTTGTTTGTCATACTGTAATTTGGCATGACAGCGCGGACAGGCAAGCACCTGTAACATTTTATTATTCACCTTTCACCTCTTGCATAATCTTCGCTACGATTGTATTGATTGTCGGCTCCAGTTCGGCTTCCACCGGCACATACCACCAGTTTTCGCGCGCAAATTTATGGCATTTCACTGCGTCTTTCTCGGTCATAAACAAGCTCTGCTCTGCTTTGGTTAAGTTGTTGAGCTTTTCTGGCGACAACTTGGCATGATCGACAAACGCTTTCTGTTTCACCACATTCAAGCCCAAGCTATTCAGCATATTAAAGAAACGTTGCGGATTGCCAATTGCCGCCATGGCAACAAGCGGTTGTCCGATAAAATCGCTTAGCCGGCGTTCTTCTTGCGTCAGCAAATTGACCGCCACGTTGGCCCGTAAGCGCATTTGGATTTCCTGTGCCTGTGCCGCCGCGCCATTGCACACCACCGCATCAGCTTGTTTCAAGCGGCTCGGTAATTCGCGCAACGGTCCGGCAGGCATCAAAAAACCGTTACCGAAACGCCGTTCTCCGTCGACAATCACCACTTCGACATCGCGTTGCAACGCATAATGCTGCAAGCCGTCATCGCTCAAAATCACATCGATATGATAAGCTTTATGCAATAATTCGATACTCCGGCGGCGGTTGGGGGAAACCGCGATCTTTGCGCCACTACGCCGCGCCATCAGCACCGGCTCATCGCCGACTTCCGCCGGATTGGAGTTGGGATTGACCAGTTGCGGATAATTTTTGACTTCATTATTGCCCGGCACATAGCCTCGGGAAACCACGCCGACTTTCAAACCTTGCCGCTGCAATTGCCGCGCCAACCAAATGGTAAACGGCGTTTTGCCGTTGCCGCCGACCGACAAATTACCAATCACCACCACCGGCACCGGCGCTTTCCAGGATTTAAAAATGCCGGTACGATACGCTGTGCGACGAAGTGCGGTAATGCCCCAAAACAACAATGACAACGGCGCAAGCAACCACGCAGACATACGCGCCCAGCGATCTTTTTGGTACCAAAAATTCATATCCACGCCTCTATTTTCTGATTTTTGTGTTTTGCGGTGATTTTTCGCTTATTGACTAAATTGCAATTTATGCAGTTGGGCATAAGCCTTACCCGCCGCCAACAATTGTTGATGACTGCCGCGCTCAATCACTTGCCCGTGATCAACCACCAAAATTTCATCGGCATTCTCAATCGTCGATAAACGGTGGGCAATCACAATAATGGTGCGATTATGGCGCAAACCGTCAATTGCCGCCTGAATGGCACGTTCGGATTCGGTATCCAACGCCGAAGTCGCTTCATCCAAAATCAACACCGTCGCATTGCGCAATAGGGCGCGCGCAATCGCCAAGCGCTGGCGCTGTCCGCCGGATAACATCACCCCGTTTTCGCCGATTTCGGTATCCATGCCTTGCGGCAGGCTTTCAATAAACTCCAACGCGTGCGCCGCTTTTGCCGCCTCGATAATCTGCTCACGGCTATATTTTTCGGCGGCGGCATAGGCGATATTATTGGCGACGGTGTCATTAAACAAATGCACCTGCTGCGACACCAGCGCGCAATGTGTGCGCAAATTGGCAAGGCTATATTCTTTAATATTGTGCCCGTCAAGCAGAATTTCGCCTTGTTCAATATCATAAAAACGGGTTAATAAATTGGCAATCGTCGATTTGCCCGAACCGGAACGCCCGACCAGCGCCACGGTGCTGCCCGCTTTCACCTCAAACGAGACGTTCTGCAATACATTCTGCTCTTTGCCCTGATAATGGAAAGAAACATGCTTGAAGCTGACATTGCCGTCCACTTTCTCTTTTTCCAAACTGCCCTGATCTTTTTCGGTCGGTAAATCCATAATGGAAAACAACGTTTGACACGCTGCCATACCGCGTTGAAATTGCGCATTAACATTGGTCAGCGATTTTAGCGGACGCATCATCGCCAACATCGAAGAAAACACCACGGTAAACGAACCGGCGGTCAGATTCTGGCTCATAATGCTCGGCACGGTTGCCAAATACAGCACGATTGCCAGCGCAAACGAGGCGATCAGTTGCACCACCGGATCGGAAATCGCCGATGCCATCATCATTTTCATGCCTTTGCGACGCATATCGTTGCTGACATGGTTAAAGCGATCTTCCTCTACTTTTTGCCCGCCGAACGACAGCACCACCTTATGCCCTTTCAGCATTTGCTCGGCGGAAGAGGTCAATTCCCCCATCGAAGTCTGCATATTTTTGCTCAAGCGGCGGAAGTGTTTCGAGACCACACGGATCAGCACCGCAATCATCGGACCGATAATAAACAGCACCACCGACAATTGCCAACTGGTGTAAATCATCACGCCTAACAGCGAGAGTAAATAAGCCCCCTCACGCACAATCGTGACCAAGGCGCCGGAGGAAGATGACGCAACTTGCTCCGAATCATAGGTAATACGCGACAGCAACTTGCCGGAAGAATTATTATCGAAAAAGCTGACCGGCATATACATCATGTGTTTGAACAAGCGGCGGCGCATGGTCATAATCACCTTGCCCGATACCCACGCCAAACAATAAGTGGAAATGAAATTACTCAACCCGCGGAAGAAAATCAGCACCACTACAAACACCGCCATCCATTTCAGGAAATCGGTATCGGCTTTGCCGAAGCCGTCATCCAGCAACGGTTTCAACATCGAAATCAAGGCGGCGTCAGTTAAGGCGTTAATAATCAAGGCGATAGCGGCGGCGATCAAGCCCGATTTAAACGGCAGGATCATCGGCCATAGGCGTTTGAAGGTTTTGGCGGTAGAAAAGTCTTTATCTTCCATTTTCACGGATTCCAATACATTGTTATCGCTCCGGTTTGAGATTATCGAGCGTAAAATTGGCTTATTCTAACTGTATTTCTTTGTCTAAGCCAATAATTATCTGATACCATGGCACAAGGCGGTTGCGGACGGTGTGAATTTGCCAGCGTCCGTTTTGCACCGTTATCCTGATTTGCCCGTCAAGTGCGGTGTTGTAAACCGCACTTTTCATCTGTTGCAAACGCGCCAATACCGCCGAATGCGGCAAACGCCATCGATTATGCAATCCACTGGAAATCAGGGCTATTTTCGGTTGCAGTTTAGCCAGCCATAACCAACTGCTCGAACTGTTACTGCCATGGTGTGCCACTTGCAACCAATCGATTTTGCCGATTTGTGCCGCCAATCTTTTTTCGGTCTCGACCGCAATATCGCCGCTTAATACAAACCGCAGTTGATCACGCCCGACCAGTAACACACACGAATCCTGATTTTTCGCGGTTACAACCGTTGCCATCGGCGCCAGCGCTTCAAATTCAAACCCTTGCCATTGCCAGCGAACGCCCTGATGACAAAACCGCCGCCGCTGCGCGCCATAATCTTTCGTTGAGGCTTGGATCAACAGCGCATTTGGAAAAGCATTAAGCAGCGCGGGCACACCGCCGGCATGATCGTTGTCGTCGTGGCTGACGATAATTTGCTGCAAATTCAAGCCTTGCCGCCGCAAATAAGGCAAAATTTCCGTTTCCGCCATACTGCCGCCCTGCCACGCTTGCCCGGTATCAAACAGCGTCGCTTGATCATCACTCACCAACAACATCGCCAAGCCCTGCCCGACATCCAGCATTTCCAAGCGCCAGTCCGCTTGGCTGAGTGGCTTGAACAGCAACAGGCTTACGGTTATCACCGCCGCACCGCCGCTTAAGTATAACGCGCGGCGAAATGCCGCCTGATTGGGCGTTTTTAGCACGGAAAAATCCAAAGTGCGGTAACGATGAAACAGCAAACAGAATACCACGCCAAAACAAACGGATAATATTAGCTGTTGTTGCTGATTGGATAGCGTTAGGTAAGCATTCGGCAACTGCGCCAAGAGGTGTAAACTCCGCTGCAAAACAATATCGACGATTTGCCACAACCAAACCGCATTAAAAAAGAAATTCAAGCATAACGCCAATAAAATCAGCGGGACTAACACAAGACTGAAAATCGGCACCAGCAGCAGATTGCTCCACAATGCACCTAACGGCATGGCATGAAAAATGAAAATTTGCAGCGGGGTAAACAACAGCAATAAGCCGAGTTGCAAATGCACTAAGCCCAACAACCAATAGACCGCACTTGGTACGAATTGCCGCAACCCGCGCCCGCGCCATTGCATATTGCTTAACGGAAAAAAGGCGTAATAAAAACACAAGATCAACACAGCGCCGCAAGAGAGCCAAAAACTTTCATTCAGTACGCTCAAGGGATCGAGCCAGCTCAACCAAGCCACCACGAAGAGTAATAATTTCCACGGCGGCAAATAAATGCGGCTAAAAATCAACAACAACCAAAACGCATACGCCCACAACGCGCGTTCGGTCGGAAGCAAAAAATCCGCTAAATAGGCATAAAAAACCGCCGCGCTTAACGCAAACAAGTGCGGCAGGCGGTGCGAAACCGCACTTGGGGTTGCAAATAGGCGTATCGCAATATATTGCAGTATCCGCGCCATGCCCCACACCAATCCCGCCACCAACCCGATATGCAAGCCGGAAATCGCAATCAAGTGCGCCGTGCCGCTTTCACGGAATAACTGCCAATCCTCACTGTTCAGCCACGCCCGTTCACCGAATGCCAACGCCAACATCACGCCTTGATAAGGCAAATGTTCCGTTTGTTCAATCGTGCGCGCCAGCAAACGTTGCCGCCAATTTGCTTCGCTACGGATTAACGCCGCCTGTTTCACCGTCGCCGAAGCAAACACCGATTGCGACAATAACCAGCGCTGGCGGTTAAACCCGCCTTCATTCAAACGTGAGCTGAGCGGACGCAACGTCAAGCGCACTCGCCAAATGTCGCCTAATTGCGGGGATTGTTCGGCTTGCCAATTCAAATGCACTTTCTGCTTGCCTAACTGATACGCCGTCAAATCCACCTCCGCCACCAGCTGCAAATTGGGCGACAATTGGCGCAAGCCGATAATTTTCACCTGATTTTCCAGCGCGGTGTGTTGTAGTTGCGCGATTTTTTCCCCCTGCCGCAAAACCTCATTCAGATAATGCTGCTGATAACCGGCGAAAAACAGCAGACAGCCCCCAAACCAAAAGTAAGTGCGGTAGCGATAATATCGACGCAGCCATGCCGGCAACAACAAACCCAATGCCGCGATAAACAGCAGCGGATAATCCGCAAGCCAAGCCGCCGGAATAAAAAAGAGTTGACACAGACTTAACAACCAACAGACGGCAAGATACGATAATTTCATTAATTTAGTCATTTCCACAGGTTCACAGAAAAACAGTGTGAAATAACAAAAGCCAACTAGAATAGTAGCTTAGATTATTTTTGCGATCTGGATCGCAAAACATAGATTTTATTTACTTTTTTAACCACTTGTTTTTTAATGGCTTTATCCGAATGACTAAAAATCATACCGCTGCAACCCGCTTTTTATTTGCCAAAAGAATTAACATCTGCTATTTATATCGCCTTTAAAAAGGCATGAAATTTTAATCATTGTAAATTTCTTCTAATTTTCGACTAAATAAATGGGTAATTTTCACGTTGTTTATCACCGTTTGAAATTATCCTCTGGGGAGAACATCATGAGTGCAGTAGCTCCAAAAACATCTTTGAGTCTGTTATCTTTGGCTGGTGTCGATGCTTATCAGGAGCAAGACGGTGAGGAATATATGAATGAAAAGCAAATCGAGCATTTCAAAAAAATCCTGACCGCATGGCGTGAACAAATTGTCAATGAAGCCGGCAAAACCG
Source organism: Testudinibacter sp. P80/BLE/0925 (assembly GCF_053570785.1). The sequence goes on from NZ_CM131636.1 coordinate 2,315,545, forward strand.
TCGCGCAAATGCAAGACGAAGCCGCTAACTTCCCTGATCCGGCAGACCGCGCGACACAGGAAGAAGAATTCAGTTTGGTGCTGAGAAACCGTGATCGCGAGCGTAAATTACTGAAAAAAATCGATCACACCTTGGTTAAATTGGAAACCGATGATTTCGGTTATTGCGAATCTTGCGGCGTTGAAATCGGTATCCGCCGTTTAGAGGCGCGTCCAACCGCCGATTTATGCATCGACTGCAAAACACTGGCGGAAATTCGCGAGAAACAAACCTCGAAATAATACCTGTTACTTGATTTGTAGAAGATCAAACCTAATCTGACAGTTCCCCGTTTAAAACAGCGGGCTGTCAGATTAATTTGCGCTTATATTCTTCTCAGCCCAAATTCGCTTTCCATCAAGCAACGTGTCTATCATTGTTCCGCCACAACACCCTTCCCCTGGATGGTTAGGTATGAGGCGTTAGCCCGCTTTTTACCAACAATTTTGTCTGCTATGCCATTTTTTACTATGCCTAAAAACGCCAAAACCCCATCAACAGGGGCTTTATATCATTTTTCAACGCCAATTTTTTTCTTTCATCTATGCAACAATAATCATTCCATATCGGCTGTTAACGCAAATGAAATTTACGCCGCAAAGTTCGCAACAGCAAAAAGACCCACGGCCATAAAATTCCGCTGATCGCCGCGCCAATCAATTCTTGCGGGTTAAAGTGGGCGCTGTGCATAAACAACTCGATTAGAAAAATCACGATGTGGATTATCACAACGGCGACCACCACTAAAATACTTTGTAACCACAATGAGAGATTACGCAGAATGAGGTGATTGGACGCAATGAGATAGGCAAACACCGAGAGTACCAATGCGTGCACGCCGAGAATCGAACCTAAACTCAAATCCCACAGCAAGCCGATGACAAACGCCCAACCGATACTGATTCGATTGGGAATCGCCAACACCCAATATAACAATACCAAGATCAGCCAAGAAGGGCGATATCCTTGAAATTGTGCCGACCACGGTGTTATTTCCATCACCAACGCCACTAAAAAAGTGCAAATGATCATTAAAAACTGAAAAATCCAATTACTGCGCATTATTGGCTCCCCTCGGTCGTTAACGCATCCTGCTGTTGCTGATTGGCATCCGCCGGCGCCAACTCCTCCGCTTGTCCGGAGTTTTCCTCCGCCTGATTCGGATTGATCGGTTCTTTTACATTTTTATTCAGTTCGTCCGGCGCCATCAAATCGTCTTGGCGGGTCGATAGGCGCTGACGTACGGCATTACGCACATCCTCCGGCGAGAGTGATTGCGCCCGGTGCAGTTCGTCGTTAACCGGCCACAATAACAATAAATAACGCAACCGTTCGAGCGAAGCTAACGGTTTGGCGGTGATCACCGCAAAATAATTTTGTTTATCGGTAGAAACCGAATCGACAATCGCGACCGGATAACCTTCCGGAAAACGTCCGCCCAAACCGGACGTCACCAACAGATCGCCTTTCACAATATCAACCGAGTGCGGTACATTATCCAACTGCAATTCGTCACCGCGCCCGGTACCACTGGCAATTAAGCGCACATCATTGCGCAATACTTGTAGCGGAATCGAATGGGTCACATCGGTGATCAACAACACCCGGCTAGTAGTGGCGCCAACCGAGGTCACTTGCCCGACCACGCCTTTTTCATCAATAATCGGTTGCCCGACATAAACGCCGTCGCGGCTGCCCTGATTAATCACCACTTGCTGACGGTAAATATCCGTTTCGGTAGTCAACACTTCGGCAATTTTTTTGTATTCATCGTAACGCAACGGCGAATTGAGCAGTAAACGCAAACGCTGGTTTTCCACTTTCAACTGGTCGAGAATCAACAAATCGGCATTTTTTTCACGTAATTGTTCTTTCAAGACCCGATTTTCGATTTGTAACTTGGAGGTGTCCGCCAGATTATCCGATACGCCGTCCAACACGGTACGCGGAATATTGGCGAAATAGAAAATGCCGCTGATTGAGGTTTCCATCAGGCTACGCAGCTGGATCATGCCGCTCGTGCGCCCGTCACCGATCATTAATAACACCGATGCGATAATCGCTAAAATTAAACGAATTCCTAAAGGCGGAGCTTTAGAAAAAATTGGTTTCATGCCTTTACGCTTAAAAAAGTTGCGGTTTTAAGCTGACCGCCAAAACCGCACTTGTGAAAAATAAAGCCTGTATTTCAAACCAACGAGCAATTAGTCGTCGCTAAAAATATCGCCACCATGCATATCGATCATATCCAATGCTTCCCCGCCGCCACGTGCGACGCACGTCAATGGATCTTCCGCCACGATGACCGGCACGCCCGATTCGCGCGACAGCAAGGTATCAATATTCGGCATCAAGGCGCCGCCGCCGGTCAAGACCATGCCGCGTTCGAAAATGTCCGCCGCCAATTCCGGCGGGCAAGACTCAAGTGCGGTACGCACCGCCGTCACAATGCCGCTTAACGGTTGTTGGATTGCTTCCAACACATCGCGTGAAGTCAATTTGAAACTGCGCGGCGCACCTTCTGCCAAATTATGACCGTGAACTTCAATTTCTTTCACTTCGTCATCATTTTCGATAAATGCGGTACCGATCTCTTGTTTAATCCGCTCCGCCGTCGCTTCGCCGATGGAAGAACCGAACGTGCGGCGTACATAAGCAATAATCGCTTCATCAAAACGGTCGCCACCGATACGTACCGAAGACGAATAAACCACACCGTTCAGAGAGATCACCGCCACTTCGGTGGTACCGCCGCCGATATCAATCACCATTGAACCGGTTGCGGTTGAAACCGGCAATTTCGCACCGATTGCCGCCGCCATCGGCTCTTCGATTAAATACACTTCGCGCGCCCCGGCGCCGATTGCCGATTCTTTAATCGCGCGACGCTCTACTTGAGTAGCCCCGGCCGGCACACACACCAACACCCGCGGGCTCGGACGCATAAAATTATTGCGGTGCACCTGTTTGATAAAGTATTGCAACATTTTTTCGGTTACAAAAAAGTCGGCAATCACGCCGTCTTTCATCGGGCGAATCGCGGCGATACTTTTCGGGGTGCGTCCCAACATCATTTTGGCTTCGCGCCCGACGGCAGCAATGCTTTTTAGGGAGCCGACGCGATCTTGACGAATCGCCACAACCGAAGGTTCATCTAAGACAATGCCTTGTCCTTTGACATAAATTAAGGTGTTAGCCGTGCCGAGATCAATGGAGAGGTCATTGGAAAATAGACCACGAATTTTTTTAAACATAGTAATTCCGATTTGAGAAAAAGTTGAGCCGCGATTAATATAAAATGACGGGCGAAAAAATTGTGCTAAATGTACCAAAAAGCAGACCTTTTCACAACGTAAAATTCAACCTAATCACAGGCGGATCGGATTTATCCGCCTGTGCGCCAACCGCACTTTGCGTTATTTTTTAGCCAAAATCGGTTTTAAAAATCTTGCGGTATGCGATTCTTCGTTTTTGACCAACTGCTCCGGTGTGCCTTGAGCGATAATCTGACCGCCGCCGTCCCCCCCTTCCGGCCCGAGATCGATAATCCAATCGGCGGTTTTGATCACATCCAGATTATGTTCGATCACCACAATGGTATTGCCTTGATCGCGCAAGCGATGTAATACCCCCAACAACTGTTTGATATCGGCAAAATGCAAGCCGGTGGTCGGTTCGTCCAGAATATACAGGGTTTTGCCGGTATCGCGTTTTGACAACTCGGTTGCCAATTTAACCCGCTGCGCCTCCCCGCCGGATAACGTGGTCGAAGATTGCCCCAAACGGATATAGGATAAGCCCACGTCCATTAAGGTTTGCAGTTTGCGCGCAATCATCGGCACGGCGGCGAAAAACTCCAAGCCCTCTTCCACCGTCATCTCTAAAATCTGATGAATGGTTTTGCCTTTGTAGCGAATTTCAAGGGTTTCGCGATTGTAACGCTTGCCTTTACAGTGATCGCACGGCACATACACATCCGGCAAAAAGTGCATTTCCACTTTAATCACGCCGTCGCCCTGACAGGCTTCGCAACGTCCGCCACGCACGTTAAAACTAAACCGTCCCGGATTATAACCGCGCGCACGCGCTTCCGGCACGCCGGCAAACAGCTCGCGAATCGGGGTGAACAACCCGGTATACGTCGCCGGATTGGAACGCGGCGTGCGCCCGATCGGGCTTTGATCGATGTCGATCACTTTGTCGAAATGCCCCAAACCGTCAATGCTTTTATACGGTGCGACATGGGTATTGTCGGCACGGTTCAAGGCGTTCTGCGCCAATGGGAACAGGGTATCGTTAATCAACGTCGATTTGCCCGAACCGGATACGCCGGTAATACAGGTGAACAAGCCGACCGGAATATCCAAATTAACATTTTTCAGGTTGTTACCGCTCGCGCCTTTCAGACTGAGCCATTTTTCTTTGTTGACTTTGGTGCGCTTTTTCGGAATCTCAATTTTCTCCGCACCGGACAGATATTTGCCGGTGAGCGAGGCTTGGTTTTGCATTAACTGCCGTGCCGTACCGCTGGCGACAATTTCGCCGCCGTGCACGCCTGCGCCCGGCCCGATGTCGATAATATGATCGGCTGCCATAATTGCGTCTTCGTCATGTTCGACCACGATCACGGTGTTGCCCAAATCGCGCAAATGGATCAAGGTTTTCAGCAAACGTTCGTTATCGCGTTGGTGCAAGCCGATGGACGGTTCGTCCAACACATACATCACGCCGACCAAGCCTGCGCCGATTTGACTGGCAAGGCGAATCCGCTGCGCTTCGCCGCCCGACAGGGTTTCCGCCGAACGCGACAGCGAGAGATAATTCAAACCGACATTGACCAAAAACGACAACCGCTCTTTGATCTCTTTCAAAATTTTTTCCGCAATTTGCGCCCGTTGCCCATGCAATTGCAGATTTTCAAAGAAATTCAACGCATTGCCGATACTGCGCTCCGCCACATTCGGCAAATTAAATTGCTCGATAAACACATGGCGCGCTTCGGTGCGCAAGCGTGAGCCGCCGCAGGCTTGGCAAGGACGATTGCTGATATTTTTCGCCAATTCTTCACGCACCGCCGTCGATTCGGTCTCTTTGTAACGGCGCGCCATATTGTTCAAAATGCCTTCAAACGGATGACGGCGCAAGGTGATATCGCCGCGATCATTGACATATTGAAACTCGATTTCCTCGTCGCCGGAACCGTTTAAAATCACTTCGCGGATCGCCGGCGACAGTGCTTCAAACGGTTGTTGGATATCGAATTGGTAATGTTTGGCGAGCGACGACAGCATTTGGAAATAGTAAAAATTACGGCGATCCCAACCTTTAATCGCACCGTTTGCCAGTGAAATAGACGGATTTTGGATCACTAGGCTTTCATCAAAATATTGCTGCACGCCCAAGCCGTCGCAGGTCGGACACGCCCCTGCCGGATTATTGAACGAAAACAGGCGAGGCTCCAATTCCGCCACCGAATAACCGCAATGCGGACAAGCAAAATTCGAAGAAAACAACAATTCTTCGATCTGATTCTCTTCTTCCGCCATTGGCGCCACCACCACCGTACCGCCCGACAGCTCAAGTGCGGTTTCAAACGATTCCGCCAAACGGCTTGCCAAATCTGACCGCACTTTGAAGCGATCAATCACCACTTCAATCGTATGTTTCTTTTGCAATTCCAACGCCGGCGGATCAGACAAATCGCAAATTTCGCCGTCGATCCGCGCGCGGATAAAACCTTGTGCCGCAATATTTTCCAACAGCTTCACGTGTTCGCCTTTGCGTTCTTTCACCACCGGCGCAAGCAACATCATGCGGCAGCCTTCCGGCAACTCCAATACTTTATCCACCATTTGGCTGATGGTCTGCGCTGCCAACGGCACATCGTGGGTCGGACAGCGCGGCTCGCCGACACGGGCGAACAACAAACGCAGGTAGTCATAAATTTCGGTAATCGTGCCGACGGTCGAACGCGGATTATGCGAGGTCGATTTCTGCTCAATCGAAATCGCCGGCGACAGCCCTTCGATATGATCGACGTCGGGCTTTTCCATCAACGATAAAAACTGGCGCGCATAAGCCGACAACGATTCGACGTAACGCCGTTGCCCTTCGGCATATAAGGTGTCAAATGCCAACGACGACTTGCCCGAACCCGACAAACCGGTGATCACCACCAATTTATCGCGCGGAATGGTCAAATCAATATTCTTTAAATTATGAGTACGCGCCCCGCGCACCTCAATCTTGTCCATAAATTTATCTCGATTGTTTTGTAAAATTGGAACGATTATCGCACAAATAAAAAAACTGTGTAAATATCCAGTATCTTTTTTATTTTAAAAGGTGATTTTTTTGCGATTTTCAGGCAATATATACCGTATTCTAACCAGCTATAAAAAGAAGAGGATACTATGGCAGGCGTAAATAAAGTGATTATTGTTGGCAACTTAGGTAACGAACCGGAAATCCGTACCATGCCGAACGGCGAAGCGGTTGCGAATATCAGCGTGGCAACCAGCGAATCTTGGCGTGATAAAAATACCGGCGAAATGCGCGAAGTAACCGAATGGCACCGCATTGTGTTGTACCGCCGTTTAGCCGAAATTGCCGGCGAATATCTGCACAAAGGCAGCAAAGTCTATGTCGAAGGCAGATTGAGAACGCGCAAATGGCAGGATCAAAACGGACAAGACCGCTACACCACCGAGATCCAAGGCGACAGCCTGCAAATGTTGGATTCGCGCGGTGATCGCGCACAACAAGGCGGTTATGTGCCACAACAAAGCGGCGGCTATTCGCCACAACAAAGTGCCCCACAACAACAATCTTACGCCGCTCCGGCTTCCCGCCCTGCCCCGGCACAAAAACCGACGTCGCAGCCAGAGCCGCCGATTGATTTTGACGATGATATTCCGTTTTGAATTCCATATACATAAATTCTGTAAAAATAAATTATAAAACCCTAAGAGAAACCTTACTAGACAAGGTTTCTCTTTTTTTTACATTTGTGTTTGACGCGTTTCATTTTATTTAATAGTATTTATATATATTTTTTTGTAAAATTTAATCATTTATGTATAAGTTAGAAACAACCCTTTTTTCGAATGGAGAACGTTTTCCTCTATTAGTTAATGAGAAAACTGGTATTCCTGATTTTTATTCAACTCTATGGGTAACTGTGGAACTACGCAATCAATCCGCAGTAAACACCATTAGAAATAAGCTAGGAGCTATACAATGGATAATGAATTGGGAAAAACAGAATAATCTTGTTATTAGTGATCTAATTCATAGAGAAATACTATTAACCGAAAACCAGTTAGAATCTCTTATTCGACATATGAGAATAAATGTAAAAAAGCAAAAAAATGTAATCAATACAAAAAAAGTGTGTTAATGAAAGGTAGAACTCAATTTATTGATATTTATTCTTCTGTATCTCTTAGTCATCAATATAATAAACTAACAACACTTTCAGAATACATATTATTTCTATCTAAAGTAATTAGTGTATCTAACGGATATATCGAAAATTTGACGAAACTAATTACGTTAATTAAAGAGTCAAGACCTAAAAATCATAAAACATTATCTATAAAACCAGAAAGTGAGTTACCTGATGGACTATTAGATGAATTTATGTCTATTGCGGTTTTTTCTAATCACAATAATCCATTTAAAGATATCGGAATTAGAAAAAGAAACCATTTAATGTTCACCTTACTAAAAGAGTTAGGAATTAGAAGGGGAGAACTATTATCAATTCAAATTCCATCTATTGATATAGGAACAACTAAATCCTCAATTATAATTAGACGAACATATGATGATAAATCTGATACAAGGAAGATACAGTCGGTCACTAAGACTAAAGAAAGACGTTTACCAATCTCACAAAAGATAGCTCAGCTTATCGATGACTATATTATGAACCATCGTTCTAAAATTCCTAACGCTAATAAACATCCATATTTATTTGTAACTCATCGAAAAGGAAAAACTCAAGGAGGCCCAATTAATACAAGTTCCTTTGATAATATTATTGTACCAACAATGAAAAAAGTAGATTCTAAGTTCTCTATAATTCATCCACATATTTTTCGTCATGAATGGAACTTAGATTTTTCACGAAAAATAGATAAAAATAACCAAAATATAAATAATGATTCTTCTCATAAAGATTTTATTTCACCTGAAAAAGAAGCAAAAATGAGGCAGCATCTTATGGGACATACGTCAGAGAAATCTGGAAATGTTTACAATCAACGTTATATTCGAGAAAAAGCTAATAAAATCTTATTAGAACTACAAACTGAGTTTCATAAAAAGGTTGACACTTATGAGTCATAGTAAAATTCTTAGACAGTCAAGAGATGGATATACATTTGATGAAAATGAAAACTCTTGGAATATAAGTAAAGATAAAACAATCAATTTTTCTCAGCCAATATTAAATATAAATAAAAAAACATTAGAAGGATTCAAAAAACATTAGCGATATATGCCGAAAAATACTCAAGTTATCATGTATCTCACATGTATCAACAGTTTCAATGATTAGTAACTTCAACTAATCTAAAGAACATCAATGTATCAATAATATTGAATTGGAAAAATAAATTAGGAAAAGATCATGAATGGTATTTAGGAGCGTTAAAAGGTTTTTTACTATCATGGCATGAATATGGTTATTATGGAGTTGATAAATCTGTTGTATCGCTGCTAGAAAGTTTTACTTTGAGTGGAAATGATAAAGGTAAATCGGTATTAATGAGATGCCCTTATACAGGAGCATTTACTGAAAATGAAGTTTTGGCTTTAATGGCTGAACTCTCTAGACTTTGGAAAGAAGATCTTATTTCATTTGAAGCATATGCATATATTCACTTACTACAAGCTACAGCTAGAAGACCTATTCAAATACGCCATTTAAAATTTGAAGACCTAAAAAAAGAAATGTCGCAAGGAACATGGAACTACTATTTAAATATTCCTAGTGCAAAAAAAAGAGGTGGATTATTTAGAACTACATTTAAAAAATTAGTAATAACCGAAGACCTATATTTAATCTTATTAAACGTTATAGATTTTCAATACAAAAAATTACTTGAGATAGTAAGTGAATCATTTATCTCTAGTCATAAGATGAAATTACCAATCTGAAACTCACCCTAAAACATCGTTATGGGAAAAGCATTGTATAGGTACATCCAAAGGAGAATTTATAAGATTACTATCACACAATGCAAGGCATTGGCTAAGTACAAAAGCTGAACGAGGTGGAATGGATGAGTTAACTTTAGCTAATTGGGCAGGGCGAGCAAGAGTTGCAGATAACAAAGCTTATGATCACAGAACAGAAGAAGAAAAAAGTGAATCAGCTAGAGATTTACTCATTCCTGAGGATATTTCAATCTTAGATAAAATTCATTTGAATCTTCCTGTTACCTATGAAGACCTAGGAAAAGATAGAATTGGAATCGCAACGGTAACAGAAATAGGCATTTGCGAACACGATTATGCGATGTCTCCATGTTCTCGTCATGGTGATTGTGAAACATGTAAAGAGCTTGTTTGTATTAAGGGTTTAGAATCCTCTTTGGAAATATTAAAGCAACGAGAAACCCAGATAACTGAACAATTTAATAAAGCTAAAGAACACCATAAAATAGGTGTTTTTGGTGCAGATCGTTGGATAAGTAATTTGGGATGGAGACTAACACACATAAAAACTAAAATTAAGTTCTTAGAAAATAAGGCTATCCCAAATGGTTCGTTATTACGAATGCCGGATGAATATGATCCTTCCCCTGCTAAATTAGCTTTGCTAGAGAAAGGAATGGATATAGGTATACAAAAACAAGAAGCATCTAAATTAGATGATGATTTATACAGATTAATGGAGTTATAATATGCCCAAAATTCTTATTACAGAAGAAAATTTAGAAGATATCATCTTATTAATTAATACCTGGGAAGGAAAATTAACATGGGATTTACTTTGTAATAAAGTATCAGAACTACTGAATATTAAAAGTATCGAAAGACAGTCTCTAGCAAATTATTCAGATATTCAAAAAGCCTTTACTAGACGAAAACAAAGAATAAAAGAAAGCGTAAAAGCTAATCCTATACCAAATGTGACTATGGATTATCTACAAAAAATTTGAAAGCTCAGGTAGAACGCTTGGAAGAAATCAATGAGCGATACAAGCAACAATTCATTGTATGGCAGTATAATGCATATATGAATGGGGTGACGGAAGAGAAGCTAAATAAACCACTTATTGCAGTTAATCGCCAGCATCGGTAAAAGATATACCGTTTGAAATCTAAATTTCAAACGGTATTTTTCAAAAAGATTATCCTTATCTTCTTGGAATTCTATCCTTCAGTGTTACCTGACATCAATTTGGCTAATTTCGGGGCTCACCATTCTCGTAGGTCGTCCATTTAAACCACAAGCACGAACAATAGGCTCAACAAGGTTGAGGTGATTAAGCCTCAGATAACGACGATTGCCATTGAGAGTTTTATTGTGGATTAAATAAATCAAACCATTAGGGGTTGTCCTCAGGGCAAGATCGCACTTTTCCTCAAAATATGATCTAATAAGCCTTTAATACTTTAAAATACAAGGTAACGTCATGGACTTATTCCGCTTTTTCGGTCAATTGGAAGACCCGCGTAAAGATATCAACCAAAAATATCCTTTTCTTGAAATCATTTTTCTGACCATGAGCGCCGTCATTTCCGGAGCGGAAGGTTGGACGGACATTAAATGGTTCGGGGAATATCATTTGGCGTGGTTGCGTCAATATTTACCTTTTGAGCGCGGCATCCCGGTCGATGATACCATTGCGCGTATCGTTCGTCGTCTTTCTCCGGTGCAACTTAATGATATTTTTATTCATTTCGTAAATGAAATCCGCGCGGCACAAGGCGTTGAGCAGATTGCGATTGACGGCAAAACGCTGCGTCACGGCATCGATGAGAAAACGCAGCATGCGCTGCACAGCATTACCGTTTGGAGTAAAACCTGGGGGTTGATTTTGACCCAACAAAAGTCGCCAGGTTGGAAAAATGAGCAGCAGGGGGTATTGGCGGTACTGGATGCGTTAATCTTAAAAAATGCCGTGATTTCAGTCGATGCAATTAACACACAAAAGAAAATTGCGGAGAAAATCATTGAAAAAAAAGGACATTATGTGATGGCGTTAAAACGTAACCATCGTTTATTCCGCGAGAAGCCGAAGCCTACTTTCATAAAATCGAGCGTGAGACGCCTGATTTGATTGAAGTTTACCAAGAGGTCAACTGTGAACGCAGCCGGATTGACGAACGGACTTACCGCCAATTGCCGGTGAGTGATTGGCTGTCGGAATCGGCGCAGTGGGCAGGGATTCAATCGGTGGTGTGTGTTGAACGGCGGCGGGAAGATAAAAAGAGCGGTCAGCTACAAGAGGAAAGGGCATTTTATATCAGTAGCTTAAAGACAAGTGCGGAGCAATTATCATACAGTATTCGCGGTCATTGGGAAGTGGAGAATAAGGCGCACTGGGTGCTGGATATGGTCTATCGGGAAGATGCTTGTGTGATAAGCAAGGATGACGGTGCGGAGAATATGGCGATATTGCGCCGTTTTGCGTTGAATTTATCGCGGCTTCACCCGGCTAAAATGAGTATGCGGATGAAGCTGAAAGCAGCGGGCTGGTCAGATGAATTCAGGTCAGAGCCGATGTTTGGTGTTATTGGTTGATTATTAGACAAAGTTCGCGGTTGCCCTGGGGTTGTCCTTAATGGTTTTGGTTAAGATTGTAAATAAAGGATATCATAAGGGATTTGAGCTATTTGGGAAAATTGAGAGTTTTTATGGGTGGGCATAATTTAAGATTATATTTTAATCAAAACCATCCTTTATTATCAGTTAAGGCTTGAAATTCCATAGGCACGGCCCAATATAGTAAAAAAATTATTTTGAGTTCATCATTCCCCAAAATAATTTGTTATGTACTGAAAATTTCATGAGAATTAACTATGGCTGACTATAAAAGTGATTACTTAAACTCTGTGCTGGAAAGTTACAGAATGAAACATGTTGAAGAGCTAATAAAAACATATCGCACGAAACGAAATGAGATTAAGCAATTTTTAAATGAACAATATGGTAGTAAAATTTATGAACCATTTAATTCTGGCTCGTATAAAAAACACACAGCCATCAATACCAAATTTGATTTGGATTTGGTTGCACCATTTAAACGCAATGCTTTTTCAACATTAGAAGAAATGTTTGAAGATGTTTTGGAAAAACTAACAGAAAAGTATAAAGATGAAACTACCGTGAAAAAACAAGGGGTTTCTATTGGTTTAACTTTTGATGAAGAAGATGAAATTAATATTGATGTTGTTCCTGCAAGAGAGACTAGCCAAGAGTCTTTTCCAGAATATAAGGATTTAAATCTACATAAAACACAAAATGATGGTTATCTTAAAACCAATATCCACGCTCAAATTGAACATATTAAAGCCAAAGAAAATGAAAGAAAAGTCATTCGCTTGCTAAAAATTTGGAAAGTTTGTCATCAATACAAATACAAGTCTTTTTTTATTGAATTATTGGTGATTAAAGCTTATGAAAAATTATCTCCGCAGGGTAGTTTATGGGAACAATTTAAAACCGTTTTAAATTATATTATTGATAATATTCAAAGCGAGAGGTTTACACTCAAAGATCCTGGAAATAGCAATAATGATTTAGCATTATCCTTAGATAGCGGAGAAAAAAGTGTACTCGTTCGTAGATTAGAATCCATATTGGCACAAATAGAATTAAATGAGAAACAAATAGAGTTTTATCTTCCATTAAATGAAAAATTTACCGAAGATAATAAGAGTGAAAATAAGGCTTATAGTCTTAAAAGTTCAGTTTTAGTTTCAACACCTCCAGTTTCACAAAGATTTGGTTGATATGAAATTTTCTCAAATTGAATTAGAGCAAGCTATTCAGTCTATTCCATACATTGAGAATTTATCTGCTCTTTCATTTTCAAAAGAGCGGGTAAATTTTGATATTACTTTTGATTTTGAAGGATTAGACAAACCAATTGATTTTAATGTCATTATCTATCCAGCCTACCCATTAAAAATTGATGATTGTGAATCTATTTGTTTTTACTTAAAAGATGATGAATATAAAAAATTTAGCCATGTAATGTCAAATAATGCTATTTGTTTTCATAATCAGCATTGCATCATTTTTCAAAAAAAATTACATCAGGATTTTCAAGCCATCAAACAATGGATTATTAAATATGTTATTAACCAAGAAAAAGATGAGCATTATGAACATCTAATTACAGCAAATCATACTTATAATGGAGTATATTTCTCATTTCAATTTACTGATACTGATACTGATACTGATACTGATACTGATAAGTTATTTTCTCAAAATGAGATTGGCATTGTTACCAATACTTACTTAACAACATCAAAATATCAAGATAAGGATATGCATAATTATTTAGTGCAATCTTTTACACATAATTTTACCCAAAAAAATTGCCAATGGTCGTCGTTTTACTCAGATAAGAAAACTGACTTATCGGGAATTTATATCTTTATTGAAGATAAACCCTCAATCTATGACAGGTTTTCATTTTCAAATTGGCAAGAGTTTAAATCCATATTTAACCAAGAAATGTTAAGTGAGATTTGGAAAATTACTTGCACCATTAAACAAGAATACATACCTATTTTTATTGGATACTATACAAAAAATCAAAATATTCATTGGCAAGTTGCCATAATTGATTTAAAAGACCCATTTTTTAAAAATAAAAATGGCATGTATGAACTTTGCGATAAGCAAATAAGCTGGGTTATTTCAAAAAATTCATCTTATAATTACTTCTTTGGGCGAGGTGCGTTTCATCCAAATCTAACCAATAAAAAAGTGCTTATTATTGGATTGGGAGCAATTGGAAGTCAAGTCGCAAAGACTCTTGTTAGAGGCGGTTGTCCAAATATTACTATTGCTGATTATGATATTAAAGAACCAGAAAACATTTGTCGTTCAGAATATAATTTTGTGCCACCTTATACCAATAAAACAGATGAATTAGCAGGTATTTTATGGAGCATCTCTCCTTTTGTTGAGGTGAGTTCTATTCGTCATTTTGCAACAGAATGTATTAAATTTGATATTCCATCAGAAGATATTAATCATTTATCAAAGCAACTTTCAGAATTTGATTATATTTTTGATTGCTCCACTGATGATGATTTAATGTATATTACAGATAAGCTAAATTTAACCAGCACTATATTTAATTTATCCATAACAAATCATGCAAAAGTGTTGACTTGTGGCATTTCACCCAATCATTACCAATTTATTAGACATCAGTTTGATAAAATTTTGAAGAATGACGTTTTGGATTTATATAATCCTATTGGTTGTTGGAATCCAACTTTTAAAGCATCCTATAATGATATTGCCATTATGGTTCAGTTATCATTAAGAACAATTAACCTAATGATTCAAGAGAATAATTATCAACATTTTACTATTCAATATGATGATAATCTCAATTTAAAGGTTGAGAGGTTTTAATGATTGTTAAAAAATACAAAAACCTTCAATTAGATTTTGACCGTCAAATCGTTGAGCAAATGGCAAAAATAGCAATTCATCATTATCCAAGTGAATATGGTGGGTTTCTTTTAGGTTATTACTCTAATGATTTTACTAGGTTGCATATCAAATATTTTTTATTGGTTGATAAATACGTCAGCTCGCCTGTGGAATTTAGGCGTGAATTAAATATAAAAATTCATAATTTTGAAAAAATATTTCAAGAAACTGGGTTATATTATATAGGTGAATGGCATAGCCATCCCAATGCATCAGCGTGGTATAGTTTAACGGATTTACAAGCGATGAATAATATTGTTTCTTGTAATACAGTTCAGCTCCATAATCCCGTGCTACTTATTTTGAGTATTTCTAGTAATAAATTATTAGATTTTAATTTTTTTATTTTTGATGAAGATAGGTTAGTTGTTTATGAGTGATGTTGATTTATCAGCCTTGTTTCGTGGTATGCAAGGACAAATGCAAAGCCAATTAAATACCAATCGTGAATTTATCCATCATCCAGGATCAAAAGGCGATGCCTTAGAAAATGCTTGGATTGAATGGTTACAAAATTATTTGCCAAATCGTTATAGTGTAGATAAAGCAATCGTGATTGATTATCACGGAAATACCAGCGACCAAATTGATATTGTCATTTATGATAATTGGTTTACACCATTTATTTTTAATCAAAATGGCTTTAAATACATTCCAGCTGAAGGGGTTTATGCTGTTTTTGAAGTTAAACCTGATATTCAGGGAAATGTTAATAATACTAATTATATTCAGTATGCAGGTCAAAAAATTGCCAGTGTCAGAAAATTAGATCGTACATCAACATCCATGATTAATTCTGGGCAAAAGTTACCTGCCCGCCCACTAACAAAAATCATTGGTGGGATTTTAACCACCACCAATTCCTTCACACATAATAATAATAATACCATTGAGAATCATATCAAATCTTTAGCTGATTTAGAGAGGATTGATTTGGGCTGTATTGTGGATTATGGTAGTTTCTTTGTGCAATATCAAGGGGAAGAAGATACCAATGAGAAAAAAGATTTTGGAAAACGCATTCGTGATTATTATCAGAATCGAACTTTTCAATCATTAGTATTTAGTCAGCCCGAAAATTCATTAATCACTTTCTTTATGCAATTAACTCGTTATTTGCAACAAGCAATCGGAACAGTGCCTGCTATTAACTTACAGGCATATATGAATACGATTAATGAAAAACTTGATAGTGAAATTTAAGCGAAATTCTTGATTATTATGAGTCTTTTGTCTTATGAAATAATTATTCTTGAATAAAAGAACACCGTCTCTAACCCTAAAAACGGTGTTTTTCTCCAGATTTATTGTAAATATTCTACTATGAAATTGTGCTATTTTAGGGGGAATTACAAAAGTGATAGCAAAAACAGTGACAAATTTGTTAGATATCCCCAAAATAAAATCTAACCCTTACACTTTATTTTTACATTACTTATAATATAAAAACCAAAATTTAATTTAACTATTTGATTTGAAATAATTTTATAATTTACATATCCTAATAGTATAGAAACAACCATTTTAAAATCCCGTCTTATAAAACCCGGCTACAGTCGGGTTTTTTACTATATAAACAACCTCATAACAAACCGTTATAAATACGCTAAAAAAGTTATTTTCTCTCCTGAATATTTTTCCACATAATGAAATTCCATTTTTTAGGAGGTTATATGCTGATTACTGGTTTATTTTGTGGATTATTATTAGGTTTTGTCATGCAACGCGGACGTTTTTGTATTACCGGCGCATTCCGTGATATGTACGTCACCAAAAGTAATAAAATGTTTATCGCTTTACTGATTGCGATTAGCGTGCAATCTGTCGGTTTATTTATTTTACGCGATTTTGGCGTGTTAGAAATTCCGGCTGAAAATCTTGCGCTTAGTGCGGTATTAATCGGGGCATTTGTCTTTGGTATCGGCATTATTTACGCCGGCGGCTGCGCAACCGGCACTTGGTATCGCGCCGGCGAAGGCTTAATCGGGAGTTGGGTTGCGTTATTTACCTATATGTTATTTAGCGCAATGATGCGCACCGGACCTTTGGCTGATTTTAATAATGCGTTAAGAAGTCATTCTATTGAACAGAAAACCATTTATGAAACCTTAGGTATTTCAGCTTGGTGGCTTGTCGTATTATTAAGTACGGTCACGTTGTTTTTAGCGTTTAAGCATTTAAATAAACCCAAAGCAAAATTAGCCGTTTTAAAAGCAAAGAAAACCGGATTAGCCCATATTCTTTTTGAAAAACGCTGGCATCCCTTTATCACGGCAACCTTAGTCGGCTTAATCGCCTTAATGGCTTGGCCGTTGAGTGTGGCAACCGGGCGGCACTTCGGCTTGGGTATCACCGGACCGTCATCGAATATTATCCAGTTTTTGATTACCGGCGACAGTAAATATATTAACTGGGGTGTTTTTCTCGTCCTCGGTATTTTAATCGGATCATTTATTGCCGCCAAAGCCAGTAACGAATTCCGTTTTCGTGTTCCGGATAGCACCACTTTATTACGCAGTGCTTTTGGCGGAACGCTAATGGGAATCGGCGCAACATTGGCCGGCGGCTGCTCAATCGGTAATGGTTTAGTTGAAACCGCATTCTTTTCTTGGCAAGGCTGGCTTTCGTTACCCTTGATGATTCTTGGCACTTGGTTTGCCGCCTACTTCACGATCATTCGTCCGCAGCAACAACAATTGGCGGGCGCAATTTAATTTATAAGGAAAATCGTTATGAATATCAAACTTGAAACCAACGGATTAGTCTGCCCTTTTCCATTAGTTGAAGCAAAAGAAGCCATGCTTAAATTAAACAAAGGCGACGGTCTAATCATTGATTTTGACTGCACACAAGCAACCGAAGCGATTCCAAGTTGGGCTGCCGAAGAAGGTTATGAGGTGACTAACTTCGAGCAAATCGGCAATGCTTCATGGACAATCACGGTTGTCAAATAACCGAATGCGCTTTACATCTAATACAATCTACGCTGCAACCCGATAGAATCCATACATTAAGGCGTAGATTTTTTATTTTTATAATCTCATTCCTATGCTTCTCACGCGAAAAAACAGATTAAAACTCAACATCTATTCGCATTTTCCGTTATAGTATTGACTAATTTTCAGCTAAAAAGTGAATAAAGCACAGGACAGCATAATGCTCACAATTTTATGGGAACGGCGCGAGTTTTTTTGCCAGCTTACCCTTGAACATTTGGCGATTTCCGCGGTGGCGATATTCGGTTCTGCACTGATTGGAATCGTATTGGGGCTATGGATTACGGAAAAGCCGAAACTGGCGCCGTTTGTTCTGCACAGCAATAATATTATCTATACCATTCCGTCAATTTCGATGTTCGGTTTGTTACTACCGTTTAGCGGGATCGGCAACCTGACCGCGATAATCGCCTTAACCCTTTACGGCTTGCTGCCGATGATCGGCGCGACCAATACCGGCATTCGCCAAATCAATCCGGCGATTATCGAAGCGGCGGACGCGATGGGCAGTAGCCGTTGGCAGCTGTTATATAAAATCAAATTACCGCTGGCGTTGCCGTCGATTTTAACCGCCTTTCGCACCATGGTGGTGATGATTATTTCTTTAGCCGGCGTGGCTTCCTTTATCGGCGCAGGCGGCTTGGGCGTGGCGATTTATCGCGGGATCACCACCAACAATAGCGCACTTTCCGTCGGCGGCAGCCTATTAATTATGTTACTGGCATTTTCGGCGGACAGCTTGTGTGCTTGGTTAGCGAAAAAATCTCAATGGGAGAAAGCAAATGCTTAAAAAAATGTTATTACTGTGTACCGCACTTTTGGCACTTGCCGCCTGCAAGCCGGAACAAACCACGATCAAAATCGCCACCAAACCGATGGTGGAACAATTTATCATTGCGGAAATGCTGGCATTATTAATCGAGCAAGACAGCGAACTGAAAGTGGAGATCAAAAAAGGGATCGGCGGCGGCACGGCGAACATTCATCCGGCGCTGTTAAAAGGCGAGTTTGATTTATACCCTGAATATACCGGCACCGCCTGGTTGTACGTATTGAAAAAACAACCGCTAGCCGATGATGAAAAATTACTGGCGGAACTCAAAGCAGAGTATAAAAAGCTAGGTTTAACTTGGTTCGGCAACTACGGTTTTAATAATACTTTCGGTATTGCCGTGCGTGCCGATTTAGCCGATAAACGGCAGATCCGCACCTTTTCCGATTTAGCTAAACTCAGCGATCAACTGACATTCGGCGCGGAATATGATTTCTTCGAACGGGAAGACGGTTATCAAGGTTTACAAAATACGTATGCCATCAACTTTAAACAAACCCACGACTTAGATATCGGGTTAAAATATCAAGCGGCGCAGAGCGGTAAAGTGGATGTCATCAATGTGTTTACCACCGACGGACAGTTAGCCGACAGTGCCTTAGCCGTGCTGGAAGATGATAAACATTTTTATCCGAATTATTATGCCGGCACCGTGATCCGAACAGAAACATTAAGCCGCCATCCGCAGCTCGCCACCATTTTAGCGAAACTGGATAATCAAATTTCCAACGCCGACATGGCAAAGCTGAATGCCGAAGTCGAAATCGAACATAAAGATGAAAAAGCGGTGGCAAAAGCCTTTTTACAAGCCAAAGGGCTATTAAAATGATCCGACTGAGCAATGTGAGTAAAACCTTTGCCGACCGCACCGCACTTTGCCCATTAAGTTTGCAAATTGCGCAAGGTGATTTCATCACGATTATCGGACAATCCGGCAGCGGTAAAACCACGTTGTTAAAAATGCTGAACGGTTTAGTTCAACCGGATAGCGGCACGGTTACGCTTTACGGTGAAAATCTGGCAACGGCTGATCTGGTGCAATTGCGGCGCAAAATCGGTTATGTGGTGCAGGAAAACGGTTTATTTCCGCATTTGACCGTCGCTGAAAATATCGGCTATGTACTGAGTTTGCAAAAACGCCCCAAAGTAGCCATCGCCACACGTGTGGCGGAATTGCTGCCGTTAGTCAATCTTGATAATGAGTTAAAAGACCGTTATCCGCACCAACTCTCCGGCGGGCAAAAACAGCGTGTCGGCATCGCCCGCGCTTTGGCAGCGAAACCGGACATCATCTTAATGGACGAGCCGTTCAGTGCCTTAGATCCCGTCACCCGAAAGCTGCTGCAACAAGAGATTAAACAACTGTGGCAAACCCTCGGCACGACGATCGTGTTTGTAACCCATGATATTGAAGAAGCGCTCAATTTAGGCACAAAAGTATTAGTGTTACACCAAGGACAGGTTGAACAATTCGCCACGCCGCAACAAGTGAAAAATACGCCTGCGACACCGTTTGTACGGTTACTGATGAAAACGACATAGCCTCCGCTAAAAAACACTGCAACCCACCGACGGTTGGCACGGATCGCCTGCATTTCCCTGTATCGAATGCACCAACGTGCGCTGCACGGCTGTACTAAAACATTCTGGTCGGGCGGATTAACCGTTTCTTAAAACCGTCGTTGAAATTGCATTAATTTTCGCAAGCAAAGTGCGGTACAAAATCATTACCGCTTGCTGTATCGCGCCCCCGAAGAGGCCGGTATTTTGGATTATTGCCAAATTGGTTTTGAGCGCTGACGAAATCGCCACCCTTGAAAAATTGGCACTTGCCGCTAATGTGGATACACGCGGGGCATGGGAACAGGAAATGGTATAATCGATGAAAAGTATACTGAAAAAATAGCCATGTTAACCGCACTTTCTAGTCCATTATAAGCCTAAATGTCGCTGCTATGCCGATTTTCAATCTGTTTGAACTGGGCATTCAGTCGGGAAAAATTGAACAGACCGACAACATCGGGCGGCAAAAAGGTCGAACAAACATCGGAAACCCCGCGCTTTGAAGATTACCTGAAGTAATCGGCAGATATGTTGCAAGACAAACAATTTATCGCCATTACACCGAATTTGTTACGCAATAAAGGCGGCTTACAGTTTCTCAGGTGATTGTGACCAAAAGCAGTATCGCGGTGATAGCGCATAAACTGGAATTTACGGCGTCTAAAACCGCACTTTGCTTTCGCATTAGCAACCGCAAAATCGACACATCAGGGCGTTATGAGGGATGGGTCAAAACCCGAATTTCGGGTCGGCAATCATGAAAGCCGGTACGGCAATCACCGTGACAACGACATCCCCCACCAGCGTGAATGGCGTCAACACAATATTTCTCAACAGATTCGGCCCACTTTTAACCACCGTTTTATGCTCGACTGTCTGCAATTTCACCGGCACATACTGTTCAAACCGATAATTTTGCTTCACTTGCAACGGTTTATCATACAATTGTCCATTTTGCCAAAAGCAACGCTCATATGTCGTCAATGACGATTCTTGGCTTATCTGACGAAAGCGCAATGCCAGCAAAACTTTATTTTCTTGTGCAGCCTGTTTGCTGTTTTGGCTTGTTTCAAGAGGATATCTGAGACAAAAGCGGCTATTGAATTTTCCAACGGTATCTTCAATTGTCACCGGCAGTTCAGTCAGCCGCTCTCTGCCCTCGACAGAAAAAATCTGATAGCGGTGTTGCAGCTTTGCATTCAAAGCGGGCAGCAATCTTTCTGATGCGTGCGGCTCCACCACATACCAGTAGCGCTCGCCCATCATGACCAGGCTGCCTTGTTGCAATTGCCCGCTGTCGGTACGGACATGACCGAAAGCATGAACCTTGTCTTCGCCCAAACGGTGGTAAATATCTTGCGTACCTACCGCCGTGCCGCTGCCCCACATCGCGCTCGTACAACCGCCCACCGATAAAGCCGCAGACAGTAACAGCACCTGTTTTAAATATTTCTTCATCACGCTACCCTCCTTTCCGGATCAATACGCTGAAACACATACTAGCATAATTAACTGGTCAAACAATATTCAAATACGTGTTTGCCGCACTCGACATTGACTAATGACGCACTTTGAATTGAACCCGTGAAAAACAGTAAAGTGCGGTTAAAAGGTAAAAATCTACCACCCTTTCCTTTTTACGGTAATCTTATCGTTAATCTCAAAATAAGGGGAATGTATGCCCACGCAAATCAACGGTTCAATTTACGGTTATCTGACGGTTTTTCATGCAATTGTGACCAAAGGCAGCATTGCCGCGGCGGCGCGCAAACTGCAAATCGCTTCGCCCTCGGTCAGCCATTTGCTGAAATTGCCGGAACAACACATCGGCTTACCCTTATTTAACCGCACCACGCGTAAAATCGAGCTGACCGAAGCCGGTCTGATCAGCATATTATCGCAAATCACATTGACCTGCGGCGTGAGGACAATGTCGTTCTGCCCTGCTTTGCTGTAAGTATAAATACTGGCGATGTGCCGCCGGATTTTGAGAAGCTATCCAACGGTGTTTTAACAGATCATGCGGGGTTTTGTCGGCAATCCGGATTCCTCCAGATAACGCGGGCTGGCACAGGTAATCCGTTGAATATCCAGCAAATGGCGCGCAATTAGATTCGGATTTTGCAATGCCCCTAAACCGCCGCGAATCGCAATATCAATTTTATTTTCCAATAAATCCACAATCGAATCGGAAAACTGCAAGTCAATATTCATTTCCGGATTCTGTTTCAACAGCCGTTCCAATGCCCCGACAAACACGCTATCGGCAATTCCGGTCGGAGCGGAGATCCGTAACGTACCTAACTACCGTTTGGAATCGGATGTCAACTACACCACTACGAAACTGGATCAGTTGATTGACAATTTGGACAGTGCCTTGGAATCGGCACAACAAGGCCGCATTGATAGCGCAAAAGCAGTCGTTGCTGACCTAAATGTCAGATCATAAGTTACACTGCTGTATCCGCAAATAAACAAACGGCAATCGTTATCGGGCGATTGCCGTTTTGCTATGGATTAGTGCACAGAATGAGCCGCGCTAACGCCGGCGTCCGAATAGAAATGAAAGCACCGATAGGATTAAAAAAGCAAAGAACAACACTTTGGCAATGCCGACCGCACTTCCTGCAATACCACCAAATCCAAGTGCTGCGGCAATTAATGCGATCACAAAAAAGATAACGGAATAATGTAACATACTACTTCTCCCTTTAAGGTTTTTGGGTCGGATATGACACAATCAAAATAAAAGTGAATAAAACGAATAACTTGTGTCATGTCTATAGGTATAACATAAAAATTTGACCCAATGCAAATCTTTTACCGCTCAAACCCGCTCCTGATTTTTTGACAACTGCATAATTTTATAAAACATCTGTTTGAATAACGACGGAATCGAATTGGCGCCGCGCTTTGCCATTTCATCCGACAAGGCGATTGCCAAATCGGGCTTAGAGGCACGCTGGATCGCGCGTTGGATAATTTTACTCACCACCTTATTGCGCTGCGGCACATGGTTTGCCAAGCGATAAAAGACATTTTCAAAGCCCTCGCTATAAAAGAAATGCTCGATATCTTTCTTCGGCAAGGTTAATAAGCGGCTGTACACCGATTCGTTATCTTCAATCAGGCTTTTCACCGTGTCGGAATATTTCCAACCTGCCGCATCGCCGTCGGTCAACACAAACCATTCGATCCCCATTTTTTTGCAATATTTGATCAATGGGCGCAAGCCGCTTTGCGCAAATTCAATAATCCGAATGCCTTCCATTTCCAGATTGATATTCAGCAAATGCGCCAACTCGGTCAAAATCCAGACCTCGGTTTCCCCTTCCACCATCACCCAAATCCGCGAAAACAACGCCAAACTGCGGTTGTAATGCACATGAAAACTGAGGCGGCGCATATCTTCTTTGCCCAGATCGCGCCGTGCCAATTGATAAGCTTTGGTTTGCGTCTCATAGCGGACCAAGCGGCAGATATGTTCCAAGCGTACATATGCCAACAATTCGACCGAATTGCTGGTAGTGACCCTTTGTAGCGGCAAATGGCTTGCCAATTCCCAACCGATCGCCACCATGCGCGGATGTAAACGGGTTTCCAAGTCTTCAAACAGGATAATCGGACGGGTTTGTTTGCTGAATTTAATCCCCTTGCCGCGTTCAAACATCGAAGAAAGGTAATACAAAATCCGCTTTTTTAACCCGCCGTTTTCGTCTTCCAATAGACGCTGGCATAATGACTTGACTTGCCCCCACATTTTGGTGGTGTCGTGCATTTGCCGCTGCCACAACAAACGATCTTGGTTATCTAAAAAATAATATCGCAGCAACAACGCAACGGCGTGGATTTCCGCCTGCAAAATATCCCTCTCGCCCTCACATTCCCCTTTCACGCAAAACGGGCGGATCGTATGATAGTGCCGCTGCAAACGGGCGTCGCGAAAACGGAAAACCGGGTGGCGGGAGATAATCAGGGCAACCAATTTGCGCGCATTGCGCAGTTCAATCTGGTTGCCTTGTTCATCGAGAAAGGAGTATTCGGTGCTGACTTTGCCGTCGATCAGCTCGCCACTGACCCGCATATAAATCCGCGCATAGCCGTCTTCGTGGGCAGAAAACAGCGGACGGTAAAATTGGCATTCCTGCCGCCCTTGTTCGCCGTGAAAGCTTTCGCTGAAGGTAAACAACACCATGCAGCGGTGATTACGTTTGGGAATGGGATTGTCCGGCGAGAGTTCCTGATACTCTTCCAACGCAAGGTGGAAGTCATTCGGTTTAAATTGATAGAGGCGTTTTTCCGGATTGAGAATCAAACTGAGTACATCCAACAGGCTGGATTTCCCCCACGAGTTTTCCCCGATTAGCACCATATTGGAGCGCAGTTGCAACGATAAACGATTCAAACCTCTAAAACCAATCACATCAACTTGTTTTAAATACATATTGACCCCGTTTTTTAGTTTGCCTCACTCGGCTGACAACAGCTTACTAAAAAAAGCCCGCTATTAATATGTTTAATGTCATGTTTTTCGTTATAATCGCAGTTCGATTTCAATGAGGTAATTATGATTGGTGGATTATTAATTGTTTTAGCGCCGATGTTTTTCGGATATCTAATCAAAACCAACAACCGTGCGTGGCTGAATCGGATCAATAAAGCAGTTATGATGTTGTTATATCTGATTTTATTGATTATGGGGCTGTCGCTCGGACAAATGGACGATCTGGCGGCAACACTGCCGGTGATCGCCGTTTCCGCCCTCACTTTTATTGCGGCGATTATGGGGTTGAATATTTTATCCTTGGCAATTTACGACAAAATATCCCCGCGCCCGCTGCAACATCACAACGAAGAAATGCCGTCACGTTTGCGCCTAATGTTGGATTCGTTATTCATGTCCTCGATGGTATTGCTTGGTTTTATTATCGGTTTTCTCAGCAAAGGACATCTGGCGATTCCGCTTGATAGCAGCACTTATGTCCTGATCGCCTTGATTTTTCTGATCGGGATTCAATTGCGCAATAACGGCATTGCGCTGCGCGAAGTGCTGTTCAACAAACGCGGCATTTACACCGCGGTTATCGTCACCGTCAGCGCCTTGGCAGGCGGCGCGCTTGCCGCATTTATTTTAAACCTGCCGATATCGCAGGGTTTAGCCGTTGCTTCCGGGATTGGGTGGTATTCCCTTTCCAGTGTGATGATCAATGACGCATGGGGGCCGGTGTTCGGCAGTATCGCCTTTTTCAACGATCTGGCGCGCGAAATTCTCAGTCTGTTTTTAGTACCGTTTTTTATGCAGCAACACCGCTCTACCGCCGTCGGTATCACCGGCGCAACCGCACTTGACTGCACCCTGCCGGTGATCCAACGCTCCGGCGGCATGCAAGTTGTACCATTGGCAATCAGCTACGGCTTTATCATCAATATTCTGGTGCCGATTTTGTTAGTGTTTTTTATCAATTTACCGTTTTAAGATCGCAAAGTGCGGTTGCACCGAACCGCACTTTGTGCCTTTTACCCTATCGACGATGGTTCTACTGACTATGCGCCAACATAAACTTGCGCAGATCCCGCTCTTGCCGCATCACAAACAGAACATAAACTGTTTGTTGTGATCGTTTATAAAAAATCCGGCACGGCGGCACGATAATTTCGCGATAATTTAATCCGATCAATTCAGGCGGAACCCGACCAGAGTCTGGAAACAACGCCAAGCGCTCAACTTTTTGCATGACATTCTGTACCAGTTGTTGCGCCGCTGGCATATTTTCTAATGCGATATATTCGGCGATGTCATTCAGATCCGTTAACGCTGGATTTGTCCAAATTATTTCAGCCATTTCGACAGTTTATCCTTGGCTGCGGCATGATTAATGATCTCATGTTCAATAATTGCCCGTTCGCCACGTGCAATTCCTTCCAAAATCGCCAAGCGGTTTTGTATAAACTGGTAATCATCAACATCAATTAAATAAGCCGACGGCTTGCCGTGTTCAGTAATTAGCACCGGCTCTTTGGAGTGGTGAAGATCGGCTAAAATCCGCGTGGCTTGCCGCTTTAAGCTAGTCACTAATTCAACTTTCATCATTATGCTCCTAAACAAAAAGAGTGATACTATTGTATCACTTTTAATCGTAAATGGAAGCGACAAACCGCACTTTGCCAAATAGGTCGGGCTGGCAACCACGCACATTTGCAAATCCGGCGCCACCCGCACCGCAATCATATCTTTCGCCACATCATCGCCCAGGCGGATCCCGACATCAAAGCGTTTGGCAACAATATCGCTAAAACCGATATTGCTGCAAAATTCTAGCGAAACTTCCGGATTAAAGAGCAAAGTGCGGTTGCCGGACAGAAGGGTACGCCGAACAGGTTGCAGCTTATGTTTGCGAACAACATGATCGGCGGGTTATTTTTTAACCTTTGCGCAGACTTTCCAATTCGTCCAACAATTGCAGGATTAACGCCGTTGCCGGTACGCTGGCTTCAAAATCGCGGCTGATTCGGTGCGCGCGGCGCAGGCGGGCAAGCTGAAACCCGCTGAAACTGGCGGATTGCGGATTGCCGTCAATCGAGATGATCTCTTCCTCGATCACGCTTACCACCCACTCGGCGTTGCCGTCGCAGGCGCACACGATTTCCTCAAACGTTAGCTGAATATCTTGTTCTAGATTCATCATTCCCTCTATCCCTTACTTACTGATTATTTGCATAATGATCGGCTAACTGCTGCCAAGCGGCTTTATCGGCGTCACTGTCGCTGTGCGGCAAGGCGATATTCAGCAACAGATACAAATCGCCCGCCTCTTTCGCCGGAATCCCTTTGCCTTTCAAACGTAAACTTTGTCCGTTGCGGCTGTTGGCAGGAATATTGACACTGAATTTACCGGCAATGGTTTCGACATCCAATTTACCGCCGAGCGCCGCCGTCCACGGCATAATATCAATCCGTTGGTAAACATCTTTGCGGTTCTCGACATACAGTTCCGCCGATTGGTGGAAGCCGATTTTTAAATACAGATTGCCGTTGCCGCCGCCGTTAAAGCCCGGCAGCCCTTGTTCGCGCAAGCGAATCTGTTGTCCTTCCATAATGCCTTTCGGGATTTTGACGTGCAGCGTTTTGCGCGCATAGGTCATTTGCCCGTCTGCCGT
Organism: Testudinibacter sp. P80/BLE/0925; assembly: GCF_053570785.1. Next base: position 2,342,834 of record NZ_CM131636.1, read on the forward strand.
CAGGGTCGGCATGTCCAAGCTCAAACTGCGTTCGCTGCCGTGATAAGCGGCGGCAATATCAATGCTCAATTCCGCATGTTGATCTTCGCCGGCTATCGGACCGGAATGAGAGGTTTGGCGCCGCCCTTGCCCGGCGCTGCCGAACGCGGAAAAAATATCATCAAAACGAAAATCGCCGCTGCCGAACGGTTGTCCGTCGCCGAAATGGCTGCCGTCAAACCCGTAATACTGATAACCGTGGCGTTGCGGATCAAAATCCTGACGATGAAAACCGCCGCCCGCCTGTTGCCCGGCAAACGGATTCGCCAACATCGCATCATATTCCGCCCGTTTGGTTTCGTCTTTCAGGGTTTCATAGGCGACGTTAATTTCGCTGGTTTTTTTATCGGCATCGGTTTCGGTGCTGATATCCGGGTGATATTTGCGCACCAATTTGCGATAGGCTTTTTTGATCTCGTTCAGGCTGGCGTCTTTGCTAACTCCTAGCACTTCATAATAATTTTTCGTATTTGCCATATTTCCTCTCGTTGCGTTTTTCCTTGATCACGTATGTTTAGAATACTCCCTTTTTTTCGCGTTGCAATGCTGAAATCGGATTGATGAATTCTTCTCATAAAATTATTGTCGTATTCGCCACGAATCCAAGGCACAGATTTTTGCTAGTTTATCCACTCTCTTTTATTGGAAAATTAAAAGCCACCGCTCGGATTAATCTCGGTAGCGATGGCTTTAAAAATGGTCTTTTTTAGCAATAATGGCTTTAAACAAGATATGTAATAGTGTGATTTTATATCAATTAGCTAACCGTTTTATTTGTTTAAACTATAACCGGACACTGTGCCATTGGCATTATAAAAATAAACGGTCAAATTTTTTCGCGACGAGGTTATATCTGTTGCTTTTTCAGCAGCTTCGAGTGAACCACCCACTCCCGGTATAGCTGAACTAATCGTGGAGCCAAATGTTCCCAGCATTCCTTGAAGCCCCATTTTCGTGCTATCATATTGGTAAAGTGGAGAAGCACCGCTACGGCTGGAAGTTGGAGAACCACATAATTTTTCCACCTCGGCTTTGGTGGTTTTGCCTGCGATGAGATTTTGTTTTAGGAAAGTGTCGTCAAAACAATTACCCCCTCCCATCGAGCCGGAACATCCACCGAGCACCACTGAGAGCCCAATTAGGTATAGAGCCTTAGGAAGATTTGTGAAGATTTGTGAAGATTTTGCATAAAATTATCCTCTTTTTAATGGTGTATGCAAGATAGATCTATACTATAAATAGCCGATTCAGAAAAGTAAAATTTTACAATTCATCGAAAAACTTCGAAAAATCGCTGCTAAACGGTGAAAGAATCCGCTATAAAAATAGCCGCCCTGCGAGGTGACACAAGAGGCGGCGAATAACAGATATGATTTGTCTGTAAAATGATTTAGTTTGAATCACTGGACAGGGTGTAGGAAGAAACGGTTCCTTTATGGAAGATCACCATTAGGTTTTTGCGACTGGCGCCGGTGGCTGCAGCCGCACCGTCATAAACATCACTGGCTGAGACGACCTGCTGTAATCCCGGAATAGCGTCGACGACACGCCCAAAAAGCGGATTATTGCCCGGTCGGTTAGAATGTGAATAAACGTAGGTGCTAGGGCCGTTGGAACCTTGTGAAGCCCTTTTCGGCGAACCGCATAACCGTTCAACTTGTGCCGGCGTGGTTTTCCCTTTGATCAGATTTTTTTGCAAGAAGGCTTGATCAAAGCAGTTACCGGCAGAAGCGGAACAACCACCAAGCACCACCGCGAGCCCGATTAGGCATAGGCTTCTAGGAAGATTTGTGAAGATTTGTGAAGATTTGTGAAGATTTTGCATAAAATTATCCTCTTTTTAATGGTGTATGCAAGATAGATCTATACTATAAATAGCCGGTTCAGAAAAGTAAAATTTTACAATTCGGCGAAAAACCCATTAACGCCGCAAAACAATTTCATTTCTGGAAATAATAAAATACGAAATTTACAGCAGTGGTTGATCCGTTATGTGCCTGACGGGCTTCGCCGAATTTCAACGGCGAGGTATTAATTACTCCCAAATTTTTCCAATACTTGCTGTGCTGTCAACATCTGCGTTTTAGTGGCTAAATCACAATACTCTGCTTTCTTATCCGTAAAAATTTGCAAGCTTAATTTAAGATTTTCTTCATGCTGAAATAAACCAGCCGAAATTTCATACATTGATGAATCTAATAAATGATAATACAGATGTGTACCGCACTTTTGGCAAAATGCCCGCTCCGCCCACTCAGAAGAACGGTAGTGCATAATATTTTCAAATCCACTAATACGTGGCTTTTCATCGATCTCCAGCCCGAAAAAAGCACCGCCCGCCCATTGCCGGCACATTGCACAATGACAAGCCACTACATGATGATTGGTTTCAATTTGTCATTTAACCGCACCACACAGACATTCTCCCTGCATAAATCCTCCGCTTCGTCTTACAAATCACATGGCAAAAAGCCGCTAACAACTGTAGCGGCTTCTCTTAACGGCATAGCGAATCAAACTCAGTTATTTACGAATTTTTCGCCTAATTCGATATCCGCTTTCAAGGTCGGCAACATATCTTGGATTGCTTGTTGTTCAAACGCGCTCAAGCTGCCAATCGGCAGAATTTCTTCCACGCCGTTTTTGCCCAAACGTACCGGTTCGGCGAAGAAGCGCGCATATTTGCCGTCGCCTTCTACGTAACTGTATTCAACCGCACTTTCCCCGCTCAAGCCTTTTAACACCGAAACGCCGAAGCGCGCCGCAGCTTGCGCCATGGATAAGGTTGCCGATCCGCCGCCGGCTTTGGCTTCCACCACTTCGGTACCGGCGTTTTGAATGCGTTTGGTCAAGCCGGCGATTTCTTCATCGCTGAAGCTCGCCCCTTCCACTTGCGACAACAACGGCAGAATAGTGACGCCGGAGTGTCCGCCGATCACCGGCACTTTCACTTTATCCAAGGCAATGCCTTTCAATTCGGACACAAAGGTTTCGGAGCGGATCACGTCTAACGTAGTCACGCCGAACAATTTGTTTTTGTCGTACACCCCGGCTTTTTTCAGCACTTCCGCCGCAATCGCCACGGTGGTATTAACCGGATTGGTGATAATGCCGATACAGGCTTTCGGACAGGTTGCCGCCACTTTTTCGATCAGATTGCGGATAATGCCGGCGTTGATATTAAACAAATCGGAACGATCCATGCCCGGTTTTCTGGCGACACCGGCGGAAATCAACACCAAATCGGCGCCGACCAAGGCAGGGGTCGGATCTTCCCCGGCAAAGCCTTCGGCTTTGACTGCGGTCGGAATGTGGCTGATGTCTTTCGCCACGCCCGGCGTTACCGGCGCAATGTCATATAGGGAAAGTTCCGTGCCTGCCGGACATTGTAATTTCAGTAATAACGCCAAAGCCTGACCGATCCCGCCTGCTGCCCCTAAAACTGCTACTTTCATGCATAAACTCCTTGTTAATGTAATAAATTAAATGATTTATCTTTTATTAGTGTAAAAGGTTTAATCGGCTAATTCAAACGGATAAGTTCAATATTGAGAGCTTGAGCATATTTTTAAAAAATAGTGATTGCATATCGCAAATTTAGCAAAATATGATTGCTTTTTCGTTGAATAATATGCACTATCTATGCATATTTTTTGCATAGAGACACATATTCATGAATATGGCAACCAAAAACGATTCTTTAACCAATGCTTTCCGCAGCTTGCTGGCGGAAGAAAAATATGCCTCGCAAAGTGAAATCGTGACGGCATTGCAACAACTGGGCTTTAACCAAGTCAATCAATCCAAAATTTCGCGCATGTTGGCGAAATTCGGCGCGGTGCGGATCCGCAATTCCAAAATGCAGACGGTCTATTGCCTGCCGCCGGAACTCAGTTTGCCGAACACCAGCAGTCCGCTGAAAAATCTGGTGTTGGATATTGATTACAATGCGGCGGTGGTTGTGATTCGTACCAGCCCGGGCGGGGCGCAACTGATCGCGCGTTTGTTGGATTCGCTCGGCAAAAACGACGGCATTCTCGGCACGATTGCCGGCGATGATACGGTGTTTGTCACCCCGACCCGCGGAACCGAAATGACGCAGTTGATGTCTAATATTCAACATCTGTTCGAAACATCGCTGTAATATCCGCTCAAAACAGGCGCAACGGAGGCTATGATGAAAATCTTTATTACCGGTGGTACGGGGCTGGTCGGGCAACCGCTCACCCGCACTTTGCATGCGCAAGGTCATGAACTGACGTTATTAAGTCGCAATCCCGCACAGGCACGCGCCAAATTCCCCGATCTCGATCTGGAATTCGTGCCGACCTTAAACAGCTATTCCACCTTTGATCAATATGACGCGGTGATCAACCTTGCCGGCGAACCGATTTTCGACAATGCTTGGAGTGAGGCGCAGAAAAATCAGTTGGTGGACAGCCGTGTTGACATAACCGAACGTTTAGCCGAATTAATCAACGCCGGTAAAACACCGCCGCATAGCTTTATTTCCGGCTCTGCCGTCGGTTATTACGGCGATAACGGCGAAAGTGCGGTCAGCGAAGACAATCCGAAAGGCGATCAATTTCCGGCGCAACTCTGCGAGCAATGGGAACAAGCGGCGCTGCGGGCCAACAGCCGGACTTGCCTGCTGCGCACTGCCAATGTGCTGTCAAGCCAAGGCGGCGCGTTGGCAAGAATGCTGCCGCTGTATCAGTGCGGTTTGGGCGGCAAACTCGGTTCCGGCAAACAATATTGGGCTTGGATTCATCGCCAAGATATGGTGGCGGCAATTGAATTCCTGCTCAACCACCCGACTTGCCAGGGCGCATTTAACCTGTGCAGCCCGAATCCGGTGCGCAACCGCGAGTTTAACCGCACTTTAGCCGGCATTTTGCGCCGACCGCACTTTGCTTTCGTACCGGCGTTTATCCTCAGACTGGTTTTCGGCGAACGGGCGCAACTGCTGCTCGACAGCCAAAACATTCTGCCTTGCCGTTTGCTCAAATCCGGATTTGAATTCCGCTTTGAACATATTGATGACGCCTTGCGCGACTGTATTAAAAACAAGAATTAAATGCGGATTATTGTTGCGGTTTCTTATCGTGGCTATGGTACAATTTGCGCTCATTTACAAATAAGAAAGCGAAACGCATGACCGCCGCAAAAAAGACAAAGCCAAATTCAACCGCCGCTAAAAAAAACGAAGCGAAATCGGCGCCGAAAAGCCGTTTTAACCGTCACAACTGCCTGACGTTCGGGCTGAAAGTCGGTTTTACCGCACTTTGCTGCGTGGTGTTTTATTTGATCTATCTGGACGGGCAAATCCGCTCGAAAATGGACGGCAAATTGTGGCAGCTGCCGGCGGAGGTCTACGGGCGGATTGAAAGCGTGCGGCAAGCGGATCAGCCGACCTTAGCCACGCTCCGAAATTTGTTGCTGGAAAACGGCTACCGTCAAACCAACCTGCTCGGCACGCCCGGCGACTTCAAAATTGAAAACGACACCATCGTCATGATCCGCCGCGCGTTTCCGTTTCCCGACAATGCCGAGCCGCAGCGGGTGCTGCGTTTGCGCTTTGTACAAAACCGGCTGAATGTGATCGAAGATTTGGTCAACCGCCGCACCGTCGATGAATTCCGTTTTGATCCGAAATTGATCGCGATGTTGCAATCCAACAATGAAGATCGCCTCGCCACCCCGCTGCACCAATATCCGCGGTTGCTACTCGACACCCTGATGTTAATCGAAGATCGCCGTTTTTATCAACATGACGGCGTCAGCTTATTGGGGATCACCCGCGCCTTGATCACCAATATTCAAGCCGGGCAAACGGTGCAAGGCGGCAGCACCCTGACCCAACAATTGGTGAAAAACCTGTTTTTAAGCAACGAACGCAGCCTGACGCGTAAAATCAACGAGGCGCTAATGGCGGTGCTGATGGACGCACGTTACGATAAAAACCGGATTTTGGAAACTTATTTGAATGAGGTTTATCTGGCGCAAGACGGCGACACCCAGATTCACGGTTTTGCCCTTGCCAGCCAATTCTTTTTCGGGCGTCCGGTGCAGGAAATCAGCCTTGATCAAATCGCGCTGTTGGTCGGCATGGTCAAAGGCCCGTCGCTGTATAATCCGTGGCGCAACCCGAATAACGCCCTGCAACGGCGCAATGTGGTGCTGAAAACCATGCTGGAACACGCGATGATCGATCAAAAATTGTATGATTTGCTCAGCGCCCGCCCGCTTGGGGTGCAGGCACGCGGTTCGATTAACAAATCGCAACCGGCGTTTATGCAATTGTTACAGCAAGATTTACAGCGGCAATTAGGCGAAACCAAAGCCAATAATCTGTCCGGCGCGCGCATTTTCACCACCCTCGACATCAACAAACAACAAGCCGCAGAACAAGCGCTGGTTGGTGCGGTACAACAATTGAAATTAAAACAAAAAATCGGCGATTTGGAAGCGGCAATGATAGTGGCGGATTACCGCACCGGTGCGGTATTGGCGATGGTCGGCGGCGTGCAAACCAAATTTGCCGGTTTCAACCGCGCCTTGCGTTCACAGCGCCAAATCGGCTCTTTGGTCAAACCCTCGATTTACTTGGCGGCATTGAGCGATCCGGAGCGTTTCCGTTTAAATACCCCGGTTGAAAACCGCCCGTTGACGATTAAAATCAAAGGCAGTGCCGACTGGCAACCACGCAACTATGACAATAAATTCAGCGGTTCGGTGATGTTAATCGACGCACTGGCGCGCTCGCTCAATATCCCGACCGTCAATATCGGCATGAAAGTCGGCTTGGATAAGGTGATCGAGACCCAAAAAGCGATGGGCTGGGATCAGATCAAAATTCCGAAAGTGCCGGCAATGTTGTTGGGAGCCTATTCGATTTCGCCCTATGACGTAACCAAGCTCTACCAAGTGATTGCCAATGACGGGAAAAAAGTCGCCTTGTCGTCGATTGAAAGCGTGTTTCAGCGCAACGGCGAAGCGATTTACCAACGCGCATTTACGCCTGAACAGGTGGTGCCGGAAGAAGCGGCGATTCAAACCTTGTACGCCATGCAGCAAGCGGTGGAGCGCGGCACCGGGCGCAGTTTGCAGCAGAATTTCGCCCGCTATCAACTTGCCGGCAAAACCGGCACCACCAACGAGGCGCGCGATACGTGGTTTGTCGGGATTGACGGTGAAAATGTGGCGACGGTGTGGCTGGGGCGCGACAACAACGGTAAAACCGGTTTGACCGGCGCAAGCGGTGCGTTGGCAGTGTATCGTGATTATCTAGAACGTGTTCCGCCGGTTAAATTGAATTTAACCCGCTTGGATAATTTGCAATGGATCGGTATTAACAACAACGGCAGTTGGAATTGCGGTAGCGGACGCACCATTCCGGTGTGGGTAAATAAAAACCAGAGTTTTTGCGCTTCTGCCGCGACGGCGGTTCCGAGCGGTACAGCGCCGGCTGCGGCAACCTCGCTGCAAAATACGACGCCAAGTGCGGTTGAAAAACAACCGAGTATTTGGGACGCGCTAGAGCTGAATCAAGACAACGCTCCGGCACCGGTGGAGGACGCGCAACCGAGCCGTTAACTCAGCCGATGACATAAAGTGCGGTAACAAGATTACCGCGCTGATCGCCAGGCATTCACTTATTTATCCAAGCCGCCCAATAAGATATATTTGATTTCCAGATAATCTTCAATGCCGTATTTCGAGCCTTCGCGCCCTAAACCGGATTGTTTCACCCCGCCGAACGGGGCGGCTTCATTGGATAAAATGCCGCTGTTGACCCCGACCATGCCGTATTCCAGCTTTTCAGAAACCCGCATAATCCGCCCGATGTCGCGGCTATAAAAATAGGACGCCAAACCGAACTCCGTGGCATTGGCAGCTGCGACCGCCTCGTCTTCCGTTTCAAATTTAAAAATCGGCGCCAGCGGCCCAAAGGTTTCCTCCGTTGCCACTTTCATCTCGGCGCTGACATTGCGCATAATCGTCGGTTGATAGAACAATCCGCCTTGTTCGGCAGGCATACCGCCGCACACGATTTCAGCCCCGTGACTCAGCGCGTCGGCAATATGCTCTTCCACTTTGGCGACCGCACTTTGATCGATAAGAGGTCCGAAGGTGACGCCGGCTTGCAAACCATTGCCGATTTTCAGTTGCGAAGCCGCCTGTCGGAAGCGGGCGATAAATTCATCATAAACCGCACTTTGCACATAAATTCGGTTGGCACAGACACAAGTCTGCCCCGCATTACGGAATTTGCACGCAATCGCCCCTTCCACGGCGGCGTCTAAATCGGCGTCGTCAAACACAATAAACGGCGCATTGCCGCCTAATTCCAACGAGACTTTTTTAATGGTTGAGGCGCATTGCCGCATTAGCAAGCGTCCTACTTGGGTAGAGCCGGTAAAACTGAATTTTTTCACTCGATCGTCTTCGGTCAACACGTTGCCGATTCGGGTCGCACTGCCGGTAATCACATTGAATACCCCGGCTGGAATTCCCGCCCGTTCCGCCAATTCCGCCAATGCCAACGCAGATAACGGCGTTTGCGAAGCAGGACGAATCACAAAAGTACAGCCTGCCGCCAGTGCCGGGGCGGCTTTGCGCGTGATCATCGCATTCGGGAAATTCCACGGCGTGATCGCGGCGCAAACCCCGATCGCTTGCTTGGTGACGATAATACGTTTATCTGCACTCGGCGCCGGAATGGTGTCGCCGTAAATCCGTTTGGCTTCTTCTGCATACCATTCGATGTAAGAAGCGCCATACAGCACTTCGCCCTCCGCTTCCGCCAACGGTTTGCCTTGCTCCAGCGTGAGAATGGTCGCCAAATCTTTTTTATGCCGCACGATCAAATCAAACCAGTTGCGGAGCAAACGGCTGCGTTCTTTGGCGGTTTTTTGCTGCCAAGCTTTAAGCGCTTTTTGCGCCGCCGCTACCGCGTCCAACGCTTCCTGCTCCGCCATTTGCGGGATTTCGGCAATTATATCGCCGGTTGCCGGGTTCAGCACCGCAACGGTTTCGCCATTTAAGGCTTGGCGCCACTTGCCGTCGATGTAGCATTCAGTTTTGAGTAATTGAGGGTCGTCTAATCGAAACATGGCTTGCTCCTTTCTGAGGGTCTATTGATCTTGATACCGCACTTTAGCGCTTTGTTGATCGAGTTGCGCCAACCAATCCAATTTTTGCTTTATTTTAGCTTCCATGCCGCGTTCGCTCGGGAAATAGTAACGGCTGTCTTTCAGCTCAGGCGGGAAGTAGTTTTCCCCTGCGGCGTAGGCGTTTTCTTCGTGGTGGGCGTAGCGGTATTCCTCGCCATAGCCGAGGGATTTCATCAGTTTGGTCGGGGCGTTACGCAAGTGCACCGGCACATCGTAATCAGGGAATTGAGTGGCTTGTTGTTTGGCGGTGTTGAACGCTTGATAAACCGCATTGCTTTTCGGCGCAACGGCGAGATAGACAATCGCTTGCGCAATCGCCCGTTCGCCTTCGGCAGCCCCGACACGGGTGAAGCAATCCCACGCACTAAGCGCCACTTGCATTGCGCGCGGATCGGCGTTGCCGATATCTTCCGAGGCAATTGCCAACAAACGCCGCGCCACATACAGCGGATCGCCGCCGGCAGTAATAATCCGGGCATACCAATACAACGCCGCGTCAGGGGCGGAACCGCGAATCGATTTATGTACCGCCGAAATTAGGTCGTAATAACGATCCCCTTGTTTATCAAAACGGGCTTGGCGTTCGCCCAGCACTTCGACCAACAACGCTTGCGTAAGCTGTTTCACACCATCAACTTCCTCTGCCATATCGACCATTAATTCAAGGCAGTTCAAAGCGAGACGTGCGTCGCCATTGACATATTCCGCCAATATTGCCAGTAAATTCTCTTCCAATTGAACTCGTTCGCCGCCCAGACCGCACTTGCTGTCCGTTAAGGCGTGTTGCAACACTTGTTGGATTTCGGCTTGGCTGAGGGCTTTGAGCAGATACACTCTGGCACGCGACAACAGCGCGCTGTTCAGTTCAAACGAGGGATTTTCGGTGGTCGCACCGACAAAAATAATCGTGCCGTCCTCAATGTGCGGCAGAAATGCATCTTGCTGGCTTTTATTAAAGCGGTGGACTTCATCGACAAACAGGATTGTGCGCCGATCCGCCTGTTTATTCTGGCGGGCGCGTTCAATCGCTTCGCGAATCTCCTTCACGCCGCCGGTGACTGCTGAAATCCGCTCCACTTCGGCGTTGATCCGCTGCGCCAGAATTTCCGCCAGTGTGGTTTTGCCGGTGCCGGGCGGGCCCCACAAAATCATGGAATGAATATGCCCCGCGTCAATCGCTTTACGCAACGGCTTGCCCGGCGCCAATAAATGCGACTGCCCAAAGTAATTCTCCAGCGTAGTCGGGCGCATGCGCGCCGCTAGCGGGCGAAAATCGCTTTCGGCAAAATCAAACGAGAGATTATTCACACCTTTTGCCATATTGACCTGACTTGTTAACGCTGATCGTCCAATTCCACGCCTTTCGGCACGTTGAATTGGAATAATTTACTATCCAGAGTGACGTTATTCATATTGCGCAACATATATAAATTCGCCTGTCCGTCTTGCTCAATGGTGCTGAAATTGCGTAGCAGCCCATTTTTGTCGATCCGCACTTCAAATTGTTTGATCGCACTGTTTTTTGCTTTTGGCTTCAAGGTAAAGGTATCGTCTTTTTGACTGACGGTATATTGCGCCCACTGTTTCGGATCGTTTGTCGTCAGCAAAATAAACGGCGTGTTATCAATCGCATCTTCGGTTTTGCGTGCGGTCACTTGCTGTACGAACGGATCGTAATACCATAAGGTTTTGCCGTCGGCGACAATCTGGGTTTCTTGCGGTTTTTGAGTGTCCAAACGGAACAGATTCGGGCGTTTCACTTGGAATTTGCCATTCCCCTCTTGTACCAATTTACCGTTGGCGGTGGTGACGCGTTGGTTAAAATCGGCACTGTAAGATCCCACTTCCGCCAAGCGTTGTTGCAATTCGTCAACCGCCGCCGCCCACAGATTGGTGGCGGCTGAAAACAGCAACGCGGCAAGTGCGGTATGGCGTAAAAGTGCGGTTTTGTTCAGGTATTTCATGCTCTTTCCTTTAATACGTTTAATCAAGTTGCGTACAGATAAGACAATCAGCTTAGCAATAGGTTCTTAAGCGCGTCTTAATCATATTGATTACGCGGCGCTAAAATTTCACGTTTGCCGTTGCTCGCCGCGGAAACAATGCCTTGCGCTTCCATTTGATCAACAATCCGTGCCGCACGGTTAAAGCCCAGTTTGAAATTACGTTGAATCGAGGATATCGAGGTATTGCCGCTGTTCAGCACATAGTCCGTCACTGCGTCGAACAGTTCATCCAGATCATCATCACCAGCACCGACCGCACTTTCGCTGTTTTCGTCCTCTTGCGACACCACGATGTCGTCCAAATATTGCGGTTTACCGCGCGCGCGCCAATCGTCGGCGACTTTCGACACCTCTTCATCGCTCATAAACGCGCCGTGTACCCGAATCAGTTCGGACGAGCCTTGCCCCGAATACAGCATATCGCCGCGCCCTAATAACGCCTCGGCGCCGCCTTGATCCAAAATGGTGCGCGAGTCGATTTTGCTCGCCACGGTAAAGGCAATCCGGCTTGGAATATTGGCTTTAATCAAGCCGGTGATCACGTCCACCGACGGGCGTTGGGTCGCCAAAATCAAGTGGATCCCCACCGCGCGCGCTTTTTGCGCCAAGCGTGCGATCAACTCTTCCACTTGCTTCCCTGCCACCATCAACAAATCGGCGAATTCATCGACGATCACTACGATATAACTCAATTTTTCCAGCGCCGGCGGCATGGTATCCATGGTGTCGCCCGGACGCCAGGTCGGATTTGGAATCGGTAAATTCATCGCTTCCGCTTCGTCGATTTTGCCGTTGAAGCCCTCGATATTGCGCACATACAGCGACGACAGCAATTGATAGCGGCGTTCCATTTCATCCACGCACCAACGCAACGCATTGGCGGCTTTTTTCATATCGGTGACCACTTCGGTCAGCAAGTGCGGGATGTCGTTGTAAATCGACAGTTCGACCACTTTCGGATCGATCATGATAAAACGCACCTCTTCCGGTTTGCGTTTATACAGCAGACTTAAAATCATACTGTTAACACCGACCGATTTCCCTGAACCAGTTGAACCCGCCACCAACAAATGCGGCATTTTCGCCAAATCGACTACAATCGGTTCGCCGCTGATGTCTTTGCCCAAAGCAAGCGGCAAAATCGCGTTGCTCTGCTTAAATTGGCTGCTGGCAAGCACATCACGCAGGCTGACGGTTTGGCGGCGCAGATTCGGGGTTTCGATGCCGATATACGGCTTGCCCGGAATCACCTCCGCCACGCGGATTGAACGGAACATCAACGCACGCGCCAAATCGGTGTCCAAACCGCTGACTTTCGAGGCTTTGGTGCCCGGCTCCAATTCCAACTCATAACGGGTGACCACCGGTCCGACCAGCACACTTTGCACCTTGGCTTTGACGTTGAAATTGCGCAGTTGGTGTTCGATCTGTGCCGAGGTTTCGTCAATTTCTTCCCGGCTGATGTCTTGCTCTTCCGCTTTGCGCTGTTCGAGCAGATCCAGACTTGGCAACGGCGTATTCGGTTTGCCTTTATGGCTGACTTTCGGTTGTAGCAGCGGGTGAATCAAGCTGTTTTCATACGGTTTATAATCCGGCGTGGTTTTGACCGCACTTGTGCTTTCCACTTCCGGCGTCGGTGCGCCGTTTAAAATCACTTGCAGCTCTTTTTCGGCATTTAATGCCTTTGCCTGCCGCTGCATTTCGTCTAAACGTTGCTGTTCCCGTGCGGCAAACTGGCGCGCCAATTCATCATTCAGATCGATGTTTGTCTCCTCTGCCGACGACAGATCATCAACATCAAACCGCACTTCGGTTTGCTTCGCCGCCGTCGCCAAGCTGACTTTCGCTACGCCGTCCAAGGTCGGCACGGACAATTCTGACGGCGCAAGCGTTTGCCCCACCGGGCTGGCGCTCGCAATCGATACTTTTGGCAATTCCGCTGTCGATTCAATCTGATATTGTGCGAAATTCGGCAAATCGTCATTTTCACTTAATGGCAATTCCGCTTGCTGATCCGCTGCCGCCGGCGCCGATGGTTGCTGCGGTTGCAACCCGATAATCACCCGTTGCGCTACCGCACTTTGCCTGTCGGCTGTATCCGCTTGACGCCGTTCAGCCAATTTGGTTTCTAACGCTCTTTTCGCCGCCGCCTCTCTGGCGCGCAAGACGCTTTCCGGTAAGATCACTTCGTCCAACTGCTCAACCGGCGCCGCGCTCATTGGTGTCGGTTCTAATTCATCCTCGGCTTGCGTTTGCTCTTCATCCTCATATTTTGCGGTTAGCCATTGGTAGGCGCTGACCAGCAACATCACCAACGACATGCCCGAACTGAGAATAAAACCGACCACAGTTAAACAAAAGGCGGCCATAAAACTGCCGAACACGCCGAAAGACGGATAAAAGCTTTGGATCAACCAACCGCCCAACACGCCACCGGCAAGATAAGTATCGCTATTCGATAACAGCAAGGCCGCAAGTGCGGTCAAGCCACACAGCAGCAGCACGAAGCCGATCAATCTGACCACTAACCGCCCTTTGCTGAATTGATCGCGCCATTTATTACGCAACAATAGGATCGATGAAATCACCAAGACAAAGGGTAAAAAATTGGCAATCGAACCGAACAAGGCAAACAGCATATCAATACACCAAGCGCCGAATGCGCCGGCTTTATTCAAGGCTCCTTGCTGCGGGCTGGCGACGGTCCAAGCGTTGTCATACGGACTGTAGCTTGACCAAGCGATAATCAGGTAAACCCCGAATAAGGCGATCGAGCCTAAAATCATTTCGGTAATATAGTGTTTTGCCGTGTATTTCGGTCTTAAATTTCGAATCATGGTGTACGTCTATTCTGTTTTCGCTTTCAATTGCAGGTAATTGGTTTGTTTCACTTCTTCCATCACCACATACGTGCGGGTGTCGTTGACGCCGGGCAGGCGCAGCAAGGTCGTGCCGAGCAATTTGCGGTATGCCGCCATATCGGCAACGCGGGTTTTCAACAAATAGTCAAAATCGCCGGATACCAAATGGCATTCTTGAATTTCATCCAGTTTTTGCACTTCGGCGTTAAATTCTTCAAACACATCGGGTTTGCCGCGCACCAAGGTAATTTCGACGATCACCAACAACGGCGAATCGAGCAATTCCGGATTCAGCAACGCACGATAACCGGTGATCACTCCCTGTTTTTCCAAACGGCGCACCCGCTCCAAACAAGGCGTTGGCGACAACCCGACTTTTTTCGACAAATCGATATTGGAAATTTTTCCGTTACGCTGTAATTCGTCCAAAATTTTTATATCAATCGCATCAAGGGCTTTGGTTAATTTCTTTGACATTTTCGCAATTCCGCCGACAGTAAAAAATAAAAAATCAGGTAATGTGGTAGATTACCTGATTTTTGCGGTTTTTTATAGACTTGAATGTGTTTTGCGCGACTTTATTTTAGCAAAAAACGCCCCTGCGCAATACGGATTAAGGTTGCCACAAACAGCAAGGCAATACCAATGCTGCCAAACCAAAACAGCGGTAAACCGATCGCCTCAATGCCCTGCAAATCGGCTTGCGTTAAATAAATGCCAACATTTGCCAATGAACCTAAACCGAATGAGAATCCCCAAAAACCGAGGCTGAAACCGTTGGTATAAATCCAAGGAAACAAGCGCGCCAGAAACAGCACCTGCAACAAGCCATAACCGAGCAATATCAAGCTAATGGTATCTACTGCGCCCCCGTTTAAGTGAAAATAGGCGTTGCCGGCAACAAACGCCGGCGCCAACTGAATGCCGATTACCGGTCGAACCGCGTCATCCAACGGATTTAAATTACGCAAACGCTGCAACACCGCCGGTTCCAAGGTTAGCCATGAAATCAGCCCCATGCCGAAAAACACCATGCCCCATGCAGTATAACCTAATTCGGCAAGTGCGGTCGCGCTGACAAAATTGGCGGCAACCGTGGGTAAATAGATAACCGGCGTTGTGGCTTCGGCTTTATGGATACCGCGCCATAAGCCGGCCGAACGGTAGGCGGCAAACAGCAATTGTCCGACAGTACCTAATGCAATTAAACTAACGCCAAGCGGTTTAGCCCATGATAATAACGACATACCGAATAGCATGGCGGTTATCGGAATCAAACTGATAAAACAGCAGATCACCAAATGATGTAATTCCGCTTGCGCGCTCTGCCGTGCCACAACCCATTTGGCAATATAAACCGCCAACAGCGCTAACCAAATCACGCCGCTGACGCACAGCAACATTTCATCTATCCATTGCGGCAAACCGGCAAACAACGCCGCGGCATGATGCCATGCCAGACCGATGGAAAACAAACCCAGCGTAATACCAAAATAGTTGACTGGAATCGGGAATGGCTTTGGAACAGGTTGGTTCATAGAAACTAACTCACAAAATTGGTCAATGTAAATAGGGTGAGATTATTTTACGCCTAATCGCTAAAAATCATGACCGAAATATATTAAAAACAATGTAAATAGGGCAACCACAATGGATTGCCCTATCCGATAAATCATAATGCCCGGTTATTCGTAACGCTTGAAAATCAAGGTGGCGTTAGTGCCGCCGAAACCAAAGCTGTTTGACATCACGATATTCAGTTTTTTATCGGTTTGCACTTCGGTAATAATGTTCATTCCTTGCGCTTTTTCATCCAATTCTTCGATGTTAATACTCGGTGCGATAAAATCGTGGTTTAGCATTAACAAGGAATAAATCGCTTCATGCACACCTGCCGCTCCTAATGAGTGCCCGGTCATGGCTTTAGTCGAAGAAATCGCCGGGGTGTTATCGCCGAATACCGCTCTTACCGCTTCCAATTCTTTGACATCGCCAACCGGGGTTGAGGTGCCGTGCACGTTCAAATAATCAATTGGCGCGTCAATCGTTGCCATCGCCTGCTGCATACAACGCACCGCACCTTCGCCGCTTGGCGCGACCATGTCATAGCCGTCGGAAGACGCGCCGTAACCGACGATTTCGGCATAAATGGTTGCGCCGCGTGCTAACGCGTGTTCCAACTCTTCCACTACGACGATACCGCCGCCGCCGGCGATAACGAAACCGTCACGGGCGGCGTCGTAAGTACGCGAGGCTTTTTCCGGCGTATCGTTGTATTTAGTCGATAATGCCCCCATCGCGTCAAATTCACAGGCGCATTCCCATGCCAATTCTTCCGCCCCGCCGGCAAACACCACATCTTGTTTACCGAGTTGGATCAATTCGACCGCATGTCCGATACAGTGGGCCGAAGTGGCACAAGCCGAGCTGATACTGTAGTTGACGCCGCGGATTTTAAACGGTGTCGCCAAACAAGCGGACACGCTGGACGCCATGGTTTTGGTCACGGCATAAGGTCCGATGGCTTTCACGCCGCGCGGTCCGCGCATGGCGTCTGCGGCAACGATCTGCCCGTGTGCCGAGCCGGTACCGGCGCCGACCACCAAACCGGTGCGGTTATTCGACACCATTTCATCGGTCAATCCCGAATGTTCAATCGCTTCCTGCATCGAAAGATAAGCATAAGCTGCGGCGTCGCCCATAAAGCGCATGATTTTACGGTCGATCAACTCTTTCGGATCGAGTTTCACCGTACCCGCAATATGGCTGCGCATGCCCACTTCGATAAATTCCGGTACAGTTGTAATCCCGGATTTACCTTGTTGCAACGACGCCAATACTTCTGCTTTATTATTACCAATACTTGAAATGATACCGTAGCCGGTGATAACTGCTCTTTTCATTTACTCCAATCCTTACTCGAAATGCGATAATTAAAAAATTTATGTCAAAATTTCAACTTACAACTGTTAGCTGAACAAGTTACTATGAAAATAAAATAATGCAAGTTTTTATTGCCTGCCGACGGGTTTTAACCCTCTCGCTTGCTCAAAAAACAGACAGCATTTTCACCCCTAAGGATTTCGCGCTACAATAAGCAAAATCCACAAACCATAATGCCTATGAACAAGACGCTCAAAACCGCCTCAGCCCGGCTGAGTTTTACCGCTGATAATACGCCGCTTTCGTTACAGTTTGATGACATCTACTTTTCCGTACAAGACGGTTTGGCCGAAAGCCGTTATGTTTTTCTGCAAGGAAACAACTTGTTGCAACGTTGGCAGCAGCATGCGCAACCGCACTTTGTGATCGCCGAAAGCGGTTTTGGCAGCGGTTTGAACTTTTTTGCCTGTGTGCAGCTGTTCCGTGAATTTCGTCGCCAAAATCCTGCGCATAAACTAGCCCGCTTATATTTTCTCTCGTTTGAAAAATACCCGCTAACCCCGCAACAACTGCAACAAGCGCACCGCACTTTGCCGCAATTCGCCGCATTGAGCCGACGCCTGTGCCGCCATTATCCGTTTGCGCTGAACGGATGCCACCGTTTGCATTTCGACGACACGATTTTGGATCTGTGGTTCGGCGATATTCAAGATAATTTGCCGCTGTTGGGCGATTATATGCGGCAAAAAATCGACGCGTGGTTTTTGGACGGTTTTGCGCCGAGTAAGAATCCGCAGATGTGGAATGATGATCTTTACCAAGCGATGTCTCGTTACAGTAAGCCCAATGCCACCTTTGCCACCTTTACCGCGGCAAGTGCGGTGCGCAAGGGCTTGCAAGCCGCGGGGTTCACGGTGGCAAAGCGGAAAGGCTTTGCGCATAAACGCGAGATGTTATGCGGTTATAAAAATCCAAATCACGCGCCGCAAATGCAAACGCCGTGGTATTTGGCGCAAAGTGCGGTCGGCGATGTGAACGAAGTTGCAATTATCGGCGGCGGCGTTGCCTCGCTGTTCACCGCACTTTCCTGTTTAAAACGCGGCTTAAAAGTCACCGTGTATTGCGAAGATCCGCAACCTGCGCTGAATGCCTCAGGCAATAAACAGGGCGCACTCTATCCGCAATTGAGCGATGATGATCGGCGTAACAGCCGTTTTTATGCGCACGCGTTTGGTTATGCATTGCAACAGATTCAGGATGTTATCGAGCAAGGCGTTGCGTTTGAATCCGGCTGGCAAGGGGTGGCAATTTGCGCGTACAACTGTAAGGTCAAACAAAAATTGGCACACATTGCGGCGCAACAATGGGGCGATGATTTATTCCGTCTGTGCGACCAAAGCGAACTTAGCCGTTTAAGCGGAATCGAGTTGCCTTGCGACGGCGCGTTTATTGCCAAAGGCGGTTGGCTTGCGCCGCAACAACTGGTGCAAAACGGTTTTGCCCATTTGCAAACCGTCTATCCACACGATGGACAAAAGTGCGGTTTAACGATTCGTTTCAACCAATCGATCACGGAACTGAACCCGCAAGAAAACGGTTGGCGATTAAATAACGCACAAGGCGAACATTTCCAACACCAAGTGGTGATGTTGGCAAACGGACATCGATTAACCCAATTCCGCCAAACAGAACGGCTGCCGCTGTACCCGGTGCGCGGACAGGTCAGCCAAATCCGAACCGGCGCACAGTTGCGCCATTTAAAAACGGTGTTGTGCTATGACGGCTATTTAACGCCGGCGGATTGGCAGCAACAAAGCCATTGTATCGGTGCCAGCCATGTGCGCAACAGTGCCGACCGCACTTTTAGTCCGGCGGAGCAACACCAGAATGTGGAAAAAATTCAGCACAATTTAGCCGGTTGCGCTTGGTTGAGAGAAGTCAACGCCGAGGATAATCAAGCCCGTATCGGGGTGCGTTGCAGCACGCGCGAGCGTTTGCCGATCATGGGTTGCGTACCGCACTTTGCACAAACCGCCGAACAATACCGCAACCTGTTCAATCTACGCCGTCGCCGTCAAGCGATTGCTCCTGCGCCGGTGTATCCGAATCTGTATCTTATCGGCGCACTCGGTTCACGCGGTTTAACGTCTGCGCCGTTATTGGCGGAAAGCTTGGTTTGTCAGGTTTTAGGCGAGCCGCTGCCGCTGGGCGAAGATATTTTGCATGCCCTCAATCCAAACCGCACTTGGCTACGCAAATTGTTGAAAGGCACGCCGTTGGGATAAATAGAAAAAAATGAGCCGCAACTGCGGCTCAGACTAGGATTTCAGCTGTTAAAACACACGCTCGGTCGTTTCGCGCACATCTTCGCCTTTCAAGTAATAATAGATAAATTCGCAGATATTTTGGCAACGGTCGCCGATACGTTCAATCGCCCGAGCGGCTAAAAGTGCGGTCAGCAAACTGTCAATACTGTCCGGCGCAATCCGCATTCCTTCTTTCACATCTGTCATAATCTCTTTATAGCGCTCGTCAATTTTAATATCGCGCACGTATACGCTTTTCGCTTCTTCCAAACTCATGCTGGAAAATGCGCGTAAGGTATCATGCAACATCGCAATTGCGTCTTGCGTCATGACATCAATCTTATCTTGCAATCTTTTCTCAATTTTAACGTCATCATGCAAGGCGGTTTGGCTCATCTTATCCACCGAATCGCCGATACGCTCTAATTCGGAAGCGACTTTTAAAATCGTGATGATAAAGCGCAGATCATCGGCTAACGGCTGGCGACGGGCAATCAAAGTGACGC
The DNA here is from genome assembly GCF_053570785.1 of Testudinibacter sp. P80/BLE/0925. The sequence continues at coordinate 2,362,611 of NZ_CM131636.1, forward strand.
ATGCCTCGTCAACCGCCACCTCCATCGAGTTGACCTGTTGATCGCCTTCCACTACATCGTTTGCGCTAATCTCGGCATTGCCTTTCATTACTTGCAACGCATCATACAGCTGTTTTTGCACCAAACTGCCCATGGTCAGCAACAACGATAATAGGTGGCTTAAATCACGATCATATTGTCTTATGATGTGTTTTTTTTCATTTAATGTCATCTTTTTCTCCTTTTAACCGGGGTTTCTAGCCGAAACGTCCGGTAATGTAATCTGCGGTTCTGCCGTCTTTCGGACGGTTGAACATCATTTCCGTTTCGCCGTGTTCGATAATGTCGCCCAAATACATAAACACCGTGTAGTCGGAACAACGCGCCGCCTGTTGCATATTATGGGTGACGATCACCACGGTATACTCTTTTTTTAACTCAAGAATCAAGTCTTCAATCATCCCGGTCGAAATCGGGTCGAGTGCCGAACAGGGTTCGTCCAGTAGCAATACTTCCGGTTTAATCGCAATGCCGCGTGCGATACACAGACGCTGCTGCTGCCCACCCGAGAGGCTGTAACCGCTCTTGAACAGTTTGTCTTTGGTTTCATTCCACAGCGCGGCTTTGCTTAACGCCCACTCGACGCGTTCGTCCATTTCAGGTTTCGACAGTTTTTCAAACAAACGCACCCCGAAAGCAATATTATCATAGATCGACATCGGGAACGGCGTCGGTTTTTGGAACACCATGCCGACTTTGGCACGCAGTAAGGAAATGTCTTTTTTGCTGCTGATGATATCTTCGCCGTCCAATAAAATTTGCCCTTCCGCCCGTTGTTCCGGATAAAGCGCATACATTTTGTTAAAAGTACGCAACAAAGTGGATTTACCGCAACCGGACGGACCGATAAACGCCGTGACTTTATTGGCTTCGATGTCCAAATTCAGATTTTTCAAGGCATGAAAATCGCTGTAGTAAAAGTTGAGATCTTTTACTTCGATAATTTTTTTGCCTGCTTCGGTTTTATTCAAATCAATAATGCTCATCGGTTATTCCTTACTTCTTCTCTTTATTTTTAAATACAACGCGCGCCAAGATATTTAATAGTAACACCGCGAACGTGATAATCAGTACTCCGGTCCAAGCCAATTCTTGCCAATTGGTAAACGGGCTGGAAGCGAATTTATAAATCGTCATCGGCAAACTCGCCAGCGGTTTACTCATATCCAAACTCCAGAATTGGTTGGAAAGTGCGGTAAACATCAATGGTGCGGTTTCGCCGGCAATACGCGCCACACTCAATAACACCCCAGTGATCACCCCGGCAGTCGAAGCGCGTAAGGTAATCGACAGAATCATCTTCCATTTCGGCGTTCCTAGGGCATACGCCGCTTCACGCAAGTTATTCGGAATCAGATTCAGCATATTTTCGGTGGTACGAATCACAATCGGAATTTGCAGCAAGGCCAAGGCGACAACTCCCGCCCAACCGGAGAAATTACCAAACGGCGCCACAAACAGCACGTAGACAAATAGCCCGATAACAATCGACGGTGCCGACAACAGAATGTCGTTCACAAAACGCATGCCTTCCGCCAACCACGATTTTTTGCCGTATTCCGACAGATAAATCCCGACCAAAATGCCCAACGGGGTGCCGACAACCGTGGCTAAGATCACCATCATCAAGCTTCCGACAATCGCATTCGCTAATCCGCCGGTTTCCGCATTCGGTGCGGGGGTCATTTCTAAGAAAATATCCAACGATAAGCCGGCAATCCCTTTTTCCAAAGTGGTGAACAAAATCCAGACCAACCAGATTAAGCCGAACACCATCGCCAACATCGCAATTGCAATCGCAATATTATTGATCATACGGCGTTTGTTTTGTAACCGCTGTTTGACAATTTCGTATTTATTGTTGGTTGCAGTTGCCATTACTTCGCCCCCTCATTTTTCGACAGACGACGCACCAAAAGTTTGGATACGATTAACACTAATAAGGTGATAGCAAACAAGATTAAGCCTAATTCCATTAAGGCGGAAATATGCATATCGGATTCGGCTTCGGCAAATTCGTTGGCAATTGCCGAGGTAATGCTATTACTCGGCATGTACAACGACAAGCTGTCGAGTTGGTAAGTATTTCCGATCACGAACGTTACCGCCATGGTTTCGCCCAAGGCACGCCCTAAACCCAGCATGATCGCGCCGACCACACCGCTCTTGGTGTAAGGCAGCACAATGCGCCATACCACTTCCCAAGTGGTGCAGCCCACTCCGTACGCCGATTCTTTCATCAACGCCGGGGTTTGTTCAAACACATCACGCATTACCGAAGCAATGTAGGGAATAATCATAATCGCAAGGATAATCCCGGCGGCTAAAATTCCGATCCCGAAACTTGGACCGGAAAATAACGAACCGATAATCGGGAAACCGGAAACCACTTCACCAACCGGACGTTGGAAATATTTGGCAAACAACGGAGCAAAAATAAAAAAGCCCCACATCCCGTAAACGATACTCGGCACTGCCGCCAAAAGCTCAATCGCCGTCCCCAACGGGCGGCGCAGCCATTGCGGCGCTAATTCAGTCAGAAAAAACGCAATCCCGAAACTTGCCGGAACCGCAATAATCAAGGCGATGAGTGACGTGACCAACGTTCCGTAAATCGGCACAAGCGCACCATATTGATCTAAAGGCGGATTCCATTCTTTTGACCAAAGAAAAGCAATCCCGAATTCTTTCATTGCCGGCAGGGAAGAAATGATCAGCGAAAGAATAATTCCCCCAAGAATTAACAACGTCAGATAAGTTGAAAATCTGACCAGTAATTCAAAAAAAATATCACCTTTCTTACTTGGTGATATTACCGCTGAGGATTTATTTGACATATTACGTCCTTTCTAAATAAATCGTTAGGAAATAAAACGGAGTGTGTTCACACTCCGTTGAGTTGACATCCGGAATTAGTAAAGCGCTTTTCCGTCTTTATCAACAATATTTGCTTTCCAAGCTGATTTAATGGTATCAACAACTGATTTTGGTAAGACGGCATAGTCTAAAGCCAAGGCTTCATCGCCGCCTTTATCCAACGCCCACTCAAAGAATTTCAAGGTTTCGGTCGCACGCTCTACGCTACCCGGTTGTTTTTCAACCAAAATGAAAGTCGTTGAAGTGATAGGCCATGCATTCGCCCCTTTTTGTTGAGTCAAATCTTGGGCGAAAGAGCTGTTCCAATCGGCACCGGCAGCCGCATTACTGAAGCTGTCAGAGCTAGGACGCACCACTTCACCGTCAGCGGAAATTAAACTGGCATACGGTAAGTTGTTTTGTTTGGCATAAGCATACTCAACATAACCGATTGCGCCGTCAAGTTGTTGGATTGAAGCGGAAACCCCTTCGTTGCCTTTACCACCGAATGAACCCGGCGCCCATTGTACGGTTGAACCCGACCCCACTTTTTCTTTCCACTCTGCGCTGACTTTTGACAAATAGCTGGTGAACACGAAAGTGGTGCCTGAACCGTCAGCACGGCGGATAACCGCGATGTCTTTGTTTGGTAAATTCAGATTCGGATTCAATTTCTTGATCGCTTCGTCATTCCATTTTTTCACTTTGCCCAAATAGATGTCAGCCACGGTATTACCGTCTAACACCAATTCACCACTCTTGATTCCGTCCAAGTGAACCGCCAACACCACACCGCCGATGACGGTCGGGAATTGGAATAAACCTTCTTTTGTCAATTCTTCATCTTTCATCGGCGCGTCAGTTGCACCGAAATCGACGGTTTTGGCGATGATTTGTTTTTTGCCGCCGGAAGAACCGATACTTTGATAATTGACACGGTTTTTGGTTTCTTTTTGATAAGTGTCAGCCCATTTTGCATAAATCGGCGCCGGGAATGATGCGCCTGCGCCGGTAATATCAACCGCAACGGCACTATTCGCCGCCAATACCATGGTTGAACCCATTAATGCGAATAACGAAGTACGGACAAATTTATTTTTGATAGCTTTCATGAGAGTCTCCTTAAAGTAAAAGTATTAAATCTGATGATTCTCGACCTTATGGCAGCCCATTTCTGCCCCGCCACATAAAACTTATGGCACGAATATAGACCAATATTTTTATCAGGCAAGCCCTTTTTTCCTTGCGAAAACCAACAAAAAAGCTAGTTATGACGCTATTTTTATTTTATTATCTTTATGAAATAGAATATTTTTTTATTTTTGTCATATAACTGTCATAAAACAAAAAAGTTTAACTGCCTATTTTTTAAACAGCGATATCCACTCTAACCGCACTTTACGATATTGTCACCGAAAAACAGCCGTTTGCATTGCATTTCTCCAAAGCGAAAAAGCGGCAATAATCCTTTTGTTTTTAGCGGATTTTTGTTACACTTCACAACCTCATTTGGGGCTGATTCTGGATTCGACGGGATTGGCGAAGCCCAAGGTGCATGTCGAGGTGCGGTAGGTCTCGTAAACAAACCGCAAAACAATAGTCGCAAACGACGAAAACTACGCTTTAGCAGCTTAATAACCTGCTCATAGCCTTCTCTCCCCAGCTTCCGCTCGTAAGGCGGGGATCAAGAGGAGTCATCCCAAACGAGATCGCGTGGACGCCTCCGCTTGCGGATCGAAACGTTAAATTGAATCAAGCTAGCTTATCTGTCGCGTGTCTGTCCGCAGTAGGTAAGTGAAATTAAAGACCGACTAAACATGTAGGACTGAAGGTAGAGTAATTTCGGACAGGGGTTCAAATCCCCTCAGCTCCACCAAAAAATATATCGTTACTGTTCGTAGCGTATCGGAAAGCCTAGAGAATACAAGCCTCTAGGCTTTTTTATTGTTCGTAGCTTGTCGTATTATTTCGCCTTAAATCTAGAATTTTAGTAATACGTTTAGTAATATGCCGATCGTATTACTAAAAACCGTATTACTAAAAACGCCCGGAGGCTTGATATGTCTAGGATTGTTAAGAGTTTAACCAATACACAAGTTGATAAAGCAAAACCATTAGAAAAGCCTTATCATCTTGCTGACGGTGGCGGATTGTATCTGTTAGTAAAGCCCAATGGGGTAAAGACGTGGCAATTTAATTATTACAAGCCGATAACCAAAAAGCGCACCTATATCAGCTTGAACAATTATCCCGATCTTTCTCTTGCTCAAGCACGATCCAAACGAGAAGAATTTAAAGCGTTGCTAGCTCAAAATATCGATCCGCAACTCTACCAGCAACAAGAAACCGAACGGCAGCAACAAGCGGATAATAATACGTTTGCCAAGATTGCCGGGGCATGGTTTGAAGAACGGAAAACCCGCGCCCACTTTTCAGAGAAAACTGCAACTGATACTTGGGGCATGATCAAACGTCATTTACTCCCCCACTTTGGCGAATTGCCAATAACACAAATTACCGCACTTATGGCAATTAATGCGTTTAAGCCGTTGCAGGTTCGCGGAACGCTGGAAACCTTAAAGCGCGCAATTCAGAAAATGAATGAAATCATGACTTACGCCCTACACCGAGGAATTATTGAAAATAACCCAATCGCCAACATTGGCAAAGAATTCGACAGTCCAACCGTTACCCACATGAAAGCAATTAAACCGGAACAATTGGGCGAATTTTTGACAGCCCTCGCAAATGCGAATTTAACGCTCACTACGCGGCTTTTAATTCAATGGCAACTGCTGACAATGACACGCCCAGCAGAAGCCGCCACGGCGCGCTACAGTGACATAAACGAGAAAGAAAGGATATGGACTATCTACATTCAAAAAGGCTTAAAAACGACTGACGAGGGACGAGAGCATAAAGTTACGCTATCAAGGCAAGCTATCGCTGTTCTTCGTGAAATAAAAAAAATCAGTGGTGGCAAAACGTATTTATTCCCAAGCATTAAAAATCCGACAACCCACATCAACACCCAAACCGCAAACGCCGCTATAAAAAGAATTGGTTATCAGGGCAAGCTGGTGGCGCACGGTATGCGAGCTATAGCCAGCACCGTCTTAAACAAAGCCAGAACGCCCGACGGTTTACGCCGCTTTGATAAAGATTTGATCGAGGTGGCATTATCACATATCAATAACGACGACGTGCGCATGGCTTATCTCAGGGCGGAATATTTGCCACATCGTTTTGATATGCTGCAGTGGTGGGGTGATTATGTCGAACAAGCCGCACAGAGTGCGATCCCTAAATTCCATCTTCAAATTGTGAACGGATAACTTTTAGCCAGTCTTTGCGCTGGCTTTTTTATATTTTGTTATTATTTTAAACTTTTTGATTTTTATCTACTTATCTATTTATTAAATATAATATATATTTATTTTTTTGATTTATAAAGAAAAAATAGAAGTAGATGAATAAATAGATAAAGAATAGATAAGGGGATAAAAATAGACACTTCAATTTCACACATTGGCAAAAGCAAGATCAACAAACAAGCCCAATTCGTTAAAAAAGCCCGTTCCATGTCAATAATTTTGTAAATTCCTTGTTCGTAGCCTATCGTCATTTATCACATTAAAAATCCACTATTTACAACCCCCTAGAAGTGTTTATTTTATGATATGGGCTACTTGTAGCCGTCTTAATTAAGATAACTTTCAAGGGATTAATCACATGTTTAAAAAACTTCTCGAATTACGCCAACAAAAGGCGAAACTGGCGGAGGATATGCGCAGTATGCTGACCCAAGCCGACACCGAAAACCGCAGTTTAAGCGATGAGGAAGCCAAAGCCTTTGACGAATTGCGCAACCAAGCCGCCGCACTGAATACGGATATTGCGCGCTATGAGGCGTTAGCCGATGAAGAGCGCAGTAAGCAGGGGCAGCCGGTAGAAACCAAGCAAACACCGTTAAACAATGACGATTTGCGCCACTATATCAAGACGGGCGAATTGCGTTCACTATCCACCACCGCCAAAGATGACGGCGGCTATTCAGTTATTCCGCAGTTGGATAAGCAAGTCATGACCCGTTTAACCGATGACAGTGTTATGCGTCAAATCTGTAACGTGGTGCGTTTGCCAATGGGGGCAAAAGAGTATAAAAAATTGGTTTCTGCCGGTGGTGCCGTGGTTCAACATGGAACGGAAGGCACAGCACGCACGGAAACCAACACGCCGAAATTAAACGAGGTCACGATTGCCTTAAATGCGATTTATGCTTATCCGAAAACCACCCAAGAAATCTTAGATTTTAGCTCAATTGATGTGCTGGGCTGGCTGACGGAAGAAATCAGTGAAACCTTTACCGAAACCGAAGAAACCGATTTAACCGACGGTGACGGCGATAAAAAAGCGAAAGGGTTATTAACCTATGCCCGTGCGACTACCGCCGATAAAACGCGCGCATTTGGCACCCTTCAAAAACTGGAAGTGGCGAACGCCGCCGGGATTACCGCCGATACCCTGATTGATTTGTTGTATACCTTACACAGCAAATACCGTAAAAATGCGGTGTGGGTGATGAGTTCAGCGATTGCCGCGCAACTTCAAAAACTGAAAAACGGGAACGGTGATTATATCTGGCGTGACGGTTTATCTGCCGGTGCACCCGCAACGCTATTAGGCTTGCCGGTTCACTATTTGGAAACTATGCCGGCAGGTGGCGCAGGTAAAGCCGTGATCGCATTGGGTGACTTCAAACGCGGTTATTACATTGTCGATCATGAAACCGGCATCCGCACTCGTCCGGATAGCATTACTTCACCGGGCTTTTACAAAGTCCACACCGATAAATATTTGGGTGGTGGCGTGGTGGATTCCAACGCAATCAAATTTATTGAAACCAAGGCGTAAGCCGAGGAAATCAGGGGGCGGCAAGTCCCCTTTTTTATCAGTAGGGATAGTATGAAAGAATTTGAAATCAGGTCATCAGAAATCAGTTGCGACAGCCAAAAACTGATCGGCTATGTGGTGCGCTGGAATAGCCAATCTAAACCGTTATGGGATTTTGTCGAGCAGTTCGCCCCCAATGCGTTTGCGGAATCGCTAGCCGAGGGGCAAGACGTGCGCGCACTGTTTGAACACGACCACGCTAAATTACTGGGTAGAACCGCCGCCGGCACGTTATCGCTGGTGGAGGATAATATCGGCTTACGTTTCGAGCTGGTGCCGCCGGACACCACACTGGGGCGTGATTTGCTGGTATCGGTGGAGCGTGGCGATATTTCCGGTATGTCGTTCGGTTTTCGCACCTTAAGCGATTCATGGGATTTTGAGCAAGAGCCGATTTTGCGCACCGTAAACCGTGCCGAGCTGGTAGAGATTACGATCACCAGTATTCCGGCATATCCGGAAAGCAGTGTTCAAATCGCTAAACGCTCAATGGCGGAAGCCCGCAAGCAACAGAACCCTACCGCACTTTATGCGCGCTGGGCGGATTTAGCCGAGGTGTAATCATGTTTGGTTTATTTAAACGCAAAACGGAACAGCGCAACGCATTCACCATTGACGAGTATTTATCTTACCTAGGGGCGAGCAATACCGGCGCAGGGGAATTTGTCAGCCCGTCCACTGCCGAAGCCTTGCCCGCCGTGTTGAATGCGGTCACGGTGATTAGTGAGGCGGTGGCGGCTATGCCCTGTTATCTGTATCGCTTGGAAAAGGATGGACGGGAACGGGTATTTAACAGCCCGGTGGATTTCTTGCTGAATGAAATGCCGAACCGCAATCAAACGCCGTACCAATTCAAATACACGATGATGAGGCACTGCTTGTTAAATGGTAATGCCTATGCGGTGATTGAGTGGGATAAAAGCGGCGAGCCGTTATCCTTAACGCCCTACCCACCAAGTGCGGTTAATATTCAACGCAAACTGAACGGCAGCTATATTTATCAAATCACCGATTTAAGCGGCAACGTCAAAACCTATCTACAGGACGAGATTTTACACTTGCGGCACTCGTCCGATGACGGCTTTATGGGACGTTCCCCGATTACGATTTGCCGTGAAACGATAGGGCTAGGATTAGCGCAACAACGCCACGGATCGGCAGTGATGAAAAACGGTTTAATGCCAAGCGGCATTATTACTACGTCGGAATGGCTGGACGAAGCAAAAGCTAAAAAAGCCATAGCCGCACTTGAACGCTACAAAGGCGCAAAAAACGCCGGTAAAACGCCGGTGCTTGAAGGCTCAATGGAATATAAGCAATTGGGCATGACTAACCAAGACGCCGAGTGGTTACAAAGCCGCACGTTCACGATTAGCGATATTGCCCGCATTTTCAATATCAGCCCGATTTTTTTACAAGACTATTCCAACAGCAGCTACAGCAATTTCAGCGAAGCCAGCCGTGCGTTTTTGTCGCAAACCTTGCGCCCGTGGCTGACGAATTTTGAACAGCAACTGAAAGACGCGCTTATGGTGGATTTGAACCGCACTTCACCACGCTATCTGATTGAATTTGACACCAGCGATTTATTGCGCACCAGTCAAAATGACCGCTTCAATAGTTACGATGTGGCGATTAAATCCGGCGTGATGTGCCCGAATGAAGTCCGCCGCAAAGAGGGTTTAACCCCGTATGCCGGTGGCGAGGAATTTAGCCAAGCATGGAAGCAAACCGTCGAAGTGAAAAAAGGCGGCAACGAGAAAGAGGCGGGCAATGGCAAGAATGATTAAGGCAGGACGCTATAACAAGCCAGTCACCATTCAGCGCCCGATTCGTACCCCGAATAATTACGGGCACCATACAACCACGTGGGAAGATGTGGCAACCGTTCACGCCGCTATCGAACCGTTACAAGGACGGGAATATTTTAGCGGTCCGTACCAATTGGGAGAAAACATTATCCGCGTGAGAATCCGCTATCTGCCGAATATCACCAACAAAATGCGGTTGCGTTACGGCGATCGCATATTGGCGATTTATTCGGTGATAGACAGCCGAGAGAGCCACCGGGAAATTCAATTGATGTGTAAAGAGGGGGAAGCCTATGCCCGATAGTTTCATCACCTTAGACGAAGCCAAGGCGCATTTAATTGTCGATCACGATATGGACGACAATGTGATTACCGGTTATATCGCGGCCGCCCTTGAGGTGGCACAAACGCATATCGGCAAAACCTTTGGCGATAGTCTGACAGCAGAGACAGTGCCGTTTAATCAGTCTATCAAGATTGGCTGTTTGATGTATGTCGGTCATCTCTATGCTAACCGTGAGATTACCACCGACACCGCACTTCATACCGTGCCGATGTCGATTAGTGCGCTATGGAGTGTGTACCGTGAACCCTGTTTATATTGAGATGATAGCCTATGCCTTATCAACCATTGCGGCGTTGCACCTATCCCGGTTGCCGTAACAAAGTACAATCCGGACGATGTGAGGAGCATAAGCCGAAAGATAACCGCCTGACCGCCTCACAGCGTGGCTATGATAGCCATTGGACGAAGTACCGCGCGCAATATCTCAAGGCTCACCCGCTATGCGTGATGTGCCTAGCCAAGGGTAAATACAGTGCGGCAACCGTGATAGACCACATCACACCAATAGAGAACGGGCAAGCCGATCCGCTGTTTTGGGCGGCTGACAATCATCAAGCCTTATGCCGTGACTGCCACAGCTACAAGACTAGGGTGATAGATAAACGGGGTTATGGTGCGAAGAAGTAACGTTCCCGAAAGTTAAGGGGATTAAACAAATCAAGCAAAGAATAATAACACATTGATATTGAATGACTTTAATTTGATAAGCATGTTTTGAATAGCGGTAAGCAAGGGGTGGGGGGAGTTTTGGAAACAAACCCCGCCCCAACGAAAACCGCCCGCCCCCTCTAATTTTTACGCACGATGATTTTTTTGAAAATATAGGAAACACAATGACGAGACGCAGAACCCCGAAAGTACCGGATTACTTAGACGACATCGCAACACAACAATGGAAAGCGCGAATCAAACAGCTATTAGAGCGTGGCGATATTCAAGACGCGGATTTAGTTCACCTTGAAATGTACTGCTTGAACTACTCGCTTTATCGCCGCGCGGTTCAAGATTTGGCACAGCGTGGCTTTTCGATCACCAATTCCCAGGGCACGGAAGCACGCAATCCGGCACTGACTGCCAAGGCTGACGCGGAAAAAATTATGATTAAAATGTCGTCCTTGCTGGGTTTCGATCCGGTTAGCCGCCGTAAAACGCCGGTGGAAACCGAAGATATGGACGAATTAGATCAGCTAGGGGCATAAATGAGCGAGTGGCACGACTACGCAACGGCGGTAAAAGACGGTCAAATCATTGCTTGTAAGCGCATAAAACAAGCGGTGGCGCGCTATTTTTCGGACTTAGATAATCCGCTTTATGTGTTCGATGAAACGACTGTAACGCAGTTTATCGCCTTTTCTCGTCTATGCCCGCACGTCAAAGGACATTTGCGCGGACAGCCGATTGCGTTGTCAGACTGGCAACAATTTTTATTTGCTAACCTGTTCGGCTTCAAGCATAAAGCTACCGGATTGAGAAAATACCGGTCCGCTTATGTTCAAGTGGCACGCAAAAACGCAAAATCTACCGTTGCCGCCGTGCTTGCCAACTGGTTTCTAATCATGGAAAAAGGACAACAGGATATTTACACTGCCGCCGTGAGCCGAGACCAAGCCCGAATCGTGTTTGATGACGCGCGCCAAATGTGCCTACTCTCAAAGCCGCTTAAAAAACGGGTCAGCATATTGCAACATAAAATGATCTACCCGAAAAATAACAGCCTTATGCGCCCGCTGGCGGCGAAGTCAAGCACCATTGAGGGAACAAACCCCAGTCTTGCCATTGTGGACGAGTACCACTTACACAGCGACAACAGCGTGTACAGCGCACTGGAATTAGGGCAAGGCGCACGCCCAGAGGGATTGCTATTCGCGATCACCACCGCCGGAAGCAATGTGATTTCTGCCTGTAAACAGCACTATGATTATTGTTGTCAAATTTTAGACGGCAACGAGCACAACGATTCATTATTTGTGCTGATTTTTGAACTGGACGAAGAGAGCGAAATAGACAACCCCGACAATTGGATCAAGGCGAATCCGAATATCGGCAAATCGATACCGCACTTAGACTTCGAGAACACGATTAAAAAAGCGCGCGGCATTCCGTCGGAATGGGTGGAAATGCTGACAAAACGCTTTAATGTGTGGTGCCAAGGCTCTACGCCGTGGCTAGGTGACGGCAATTGGGCGGCGTGCCAACGGGATTACAGCGAAACCGATTTACTTCACCAAGAATGTTACATGGGATTGGATCTATCCAGCACCAACGATTTAACCAGCGTATGCTATGCCTTTCCGCACGGTAACAAAGTGCGGTTATATGCCCGGCACTATATCCCCGAATTTCAGCTTAACAACGTGGCGAACAAGAACCGTGCTATCTATCGGCAATGGGTGCGGCAAGGTTGGTTAATCACCACCGAGGGCGATTGTATCGATTATGACAAAATCCGAGACGATATTTTAAAGGACGCAGAACGATTTGAGCTGAAAACAATCGGCTTTGACGTATGGAACGCCACGCACCTCAGAACCCAATTACAAGGCGCAGGGCTTGAGGTTGAGCCATTCCCGCAAACCTATCAGCGTTTTAGCCCGGTGGCGAAATCGGCGGAAGTGCTGATTAATCGGCAGGTCATCGAACACAACGGCGATCCGGTTTTAGCGTGGGCATTGTCTAACGTGGTCATGGAAACCGACGCCAACGCCAACATTAAGCCCAACAAGAAAAAGGCGGCGAATAAAATCGACCCGGCAATTGCGTTCTTAATGGCATTCGGCACTTATCAACTGGAATATGGCGATATTGCCTTTGAAATGAGCGAAGCACACAAAACCGCCCTTGATAACTTCAACGGCATTGATTTATAACCCAAACCAAGGAGCAACAAAAATGCAACAAGCTAAAACAATCCGCAATCATGTTTTTTCACACCTGAGCGGACACTTCCCCGAAATTCGATTTTACCACAACGGGCATTTATTGGTTTTGAATGAAGCCGATTTCCCGGCATTGTCGGTGTATATTGATCAATTACAAACCGATGATGACGATTTATGCGGCAGTTACTGGAGCGGTAAATTAAACGTTTCTTTGTATGTGCCGGCGGTGGTGGCGGAAGAACACCTAGACGATTTGGCGGAAAAGGTGATCCAACATATCCGCAAATTGCCCGCTATTGACCTCTTGGAATCAAGCAATCTTGAAAGCATTCAATACAGCACCGATGACGATAACAGCGTGTACCGCAACGCCGTGTTGCAATATGCGATCAGCTTTTATCGCAACGAAGAAGACAGTGACGAAGACGACGAATAGGCATAATCAGGCGGTGGCAGCCGCCTGTACCATAAGGGGAAACAATGGGAACAACAACCAAAATCAGCGGACTGGCCGAGATAAAAATCAACATGGGAAAGGTTGAGAAAGCCTTATTAAAAGCCGCACGAAAGCCAATCCGAAAAGCCTTAACCGCTGGTGCGAATGACTTAAAGAAATCCATTCGTCCGAATGTTCCCGTGTTAAAAAGTGCGGCCAGCTTTCGGGCAAAAGGCACCGTAAAGAAGAACGTGCGGCATAAAACCAAAGTCGCCAAGGACGGATTAAGCGGACGAACCTTTATAGGTATTCGCCGAGCTGGTAAAAAGCGCATGGCGAGAGTGGGCGAAAATACACGGGATAACACCGATCCTTTTTACTGGTGGATGGTGAACTACGGTACGCAGAAAATGCCCGGACGGCACTTTATAGAAAAAGGCGCAAGCCAAGGCAAAGACCGCGCACTAAAAACCACCGCCCAAACCTTTTTAGAAGAGTTTAAAAAAGAGACTAAAAACATCATAAAATAATTGAAATACCCCGCTATTATTGGTACTTTCTAAGTATGATTAATGATGATGGGGGCATGCGATGACATATATATTAAAAGTATTTTTTTTGTTATTTATAGCCCCCTACATACTCTTTTTTGCTGCCGGATTTATTTTTGCTCATTGGGAGTTATTTTTAATTAGTATCGTTATTTTTGCGATTTTCTCCATCATTTATACCGCTATTGCTGACCGCAAAGCAAAATTTAAAGCAATAGAGAAAGAACAAAAAGAACTTAACCGAGCTAGATTCATTCAGCAGAAAATAGACAGCTATCGCCAAGCACAACAGAAGAAAGAGCCTGAACCACTATTCAAAGCAACCGGCACAGCGACGTTTATTCCGGCTGCTGGTGGCGAAGAACAAAAGATTAACATAATAATTAATATCAAATAAGAGAGGGGTAAATAGTGGTAATTGATAATCATACAATAAAATTAAGGTGTGAGAATTGTAAAACTGAATCAATATTCGAGTTTTATCAAAAAGGATCAAATTACTCAATGGGGAATTGGTACGAAAAAAGAAAAAATGTAAATGATACGCACAATATAGCGATTACACTGGACACCGATCCCCCAGAAGCAACTAACGCAGTCTGTATTACATGTAACAATCAGCTACAAAAAAAGATACAATAACCCAATAAAACACGCCTAGGCTGATCCCCGAAAGCAAGAAACCTTATCTTGTTGGTGTGTTTCCACTCTTAAGGATAAATGCGAAAGGGGCGTTATGGATTTTAATTTCATTTCAACTAAATTACTCAGCCTTATCGAACGACTTGAAACTGAGGCAGAACTATCAGACTCCCAATTAAATGAAGCATTGACCATATGGAATAATGCCATTAGTGAGATTGGGAAAGATGAATATGACGCATTTGGTAATTTATTAGAGGACAATAAAATACCAGAATATACAAAGGAACAGCTGTTATTGAGATTGGATTTAATAAATCATTTATTTAATTGTTTAGTTGAAACTAAAGATGAATTTATGAAAAATGATTTGAAATATATATTCCCTGATGTTCAAGAAATGAATAAAGAGTTTAACGATAGAAAGAAAATAGATCGAAAATACATCATACTATTTAACTTCATGTATTCAATGATGAAATCAAGTATTAACGAAATTTATTCTTATACTAAGGTTTCCGCTAAAGTTGAGCGTTCTATAAAAGGTAAATCTCCAAAGAAAAAGAAACCCGAACAACTAAAAGCCGAAGAATGGGCTAAAGATATTTGGGAAAAAGATAACACAATATCTTTAGAAGATATGGCATACCAATTAAAAGACAAGTTAGATTTAACACAAAATCCTAGAACAATAATAAACTGGATTAGACAACTAAACCCAAAAAGAAAGCCCTAACAAGGGCTTTTTTACTATCTGATAGATCATAAAAGCAACTTATATGATCTAATAAGCAACTTATGTAATCAGGTAAGTTGCTTATAGGTTTTTCAAAACATCTAAAATTGACTTAAATAACCCCCGTAACGTTACGCAACACCCCGAAACAAAACGGACGAGAGGTTATTTAATGAAAATACAACCACAATCCCCCCAAAAAAACCAAGTATGGATCAGCACTGCCGAGGTTATGGCAATGCTTTCCTTTGGGCGCACAAAACTCAATGAGTTAGTCAAAACAAATCAATTTCCGCAGCCTATCCGCCTGACCAGCAACTTTATTCGCTGGGATTTGGCAGAAGTCACGGAATGGATCGAGCAACAAAAAGCAAATCGAGGAGCAACACAATGACCCGATTAATGACCGTCGCAAAAGCCTTGATCACCAATCCGCATATCGGTGTTAGCGAAAAGGAATCTTATTTCAATTGCCACTTTCTGAATGCCCGCAATGAGGTGAACGAAATCGAGAGAACCTTGAATATTGAGATTGAGCGAGTAAGAGAAAAAAGCGAAACCGGACGGAATTACACCCGTTATTTATTGGGAAGTGCCGAACAAATCCACAAAGTCGCCGAGCTTTATAACGCCAAATTGAAATATCAGCAGCAACATTTCAAACGTTATTTAGAGTTAGCATTCATCACCGATAACGAAATTCAACACGCCATTAATTTAATAGGAGCAAAACAATCATGAACCAAGAATTAACCGAAGAACAAGAAATTCGCGCACTGCCGATATTGATTACACGCTATAAAAATCAATATCCGTTTTTTACTTTTAGCTATGATGAAGAGCTTGGCTTTTTCCATGCGGTGCATTTAAGCAAAAATAATTTTTTCATTGTTACTTCACAGGTAGAAACGTTTGAGGAGCTGGCGGATATTATCGCCGTACAGCAAGCCACAAGTAATATTCCGTTGCTGGTGGATTTTATGGAAGTGAATTTATTAACCGTATTTAATCGAACACTGAAAACGGTTCACCGCAATACTAAAAAACCGAAACAGAAAAAATCACTTTGTGACGTTTTCCATTAACCAATAAAAAAGGCTGGAATCACTCCAGCCTAATTTAAAGGACTATAAGCATATGCCTAAACTTATAATCATTTTCACAACTACGAACTTGATACATTACCAATTCACGGATTTATTTTCACAAAGTAGCTCAAAGGCTATCAACGTGAATTTAAATCAAGAACATGATACCAAATTTCTTGCGGGGGGTGTAGCGTTTTTTGGACATACCCCGCTTAACTGTCTAGGTATCCTAAAATTTATGACACCTACTACAAAACCCAATTTTGGTTTTTGCTTTAAAAACAATGAATTACATAGCCGAATTTTCGGCTTTGCTTTAAAATCAACCTCTTACCCCTTCAACTCAATGCCACGAGTGGCAAGTTCTTTACGGATTATGCGCTTTATCCAAGCAGAAACAGAAGCGTCACCATCAATTTTAACAGCCTCGCTAATACCTTTTTCAAGCAATGGATCTACACGCAATGCAATCTGTTTATTGCCTTTAGTTTTGAAAGTGGTTGACATGGGGTTATCACCTCGTTATAGTTTATCAAGTGTCAACCAATTGTATTGCAATAGACACGAAAAAGCAAACGCCCCGAAGTGGTGCAACACTCAAGGGCGTTCTAACCAACCATCTTACTAAGGATAAGACTATGGCTAAGCAAAATTATACCCGAAAAACCACCACCGCCCAAACGTTGGCAGCAGTATCAGCCAACGGCGGACACCCTACCAATATTCAAAAATGTGATCGAAATCACTTTACACCGCACCGCACTTTAGGCTATTTTAATTGCGCAGTCGCAAAATCGACTGCCGAGCCTCGAAACTCGAATAGATACAAGGCGCATAACACGCCCGAAGCGTGTTTTTTTATGCGTAGCATTCGCACACCCAAAAAGACGGAAAACCGTCTATCTATGGTGGCGTGCGATGGGAAAGGTTTCGCCCTTTGCTGCTTTCCTTGTGTCGCAGTTTTCGAGCCCGTCGCACGTTACCGCCCAAGCCTCGAAACTTCCGCGGTAACTTCTAAAATCACACAAGGAGTTACAGCCATGATTTATCAATTTTTAGGCATTTCCCGCCAACACTACGACAAAACCCAAGCGCAACAAATCCGTATTCAAGCCGACAGCGAAACCCACGCCCGCGCCGTTTTAGGCAGGGATTTTGTGCTGGTGCTGTTAGGACGTTTGCCCGACAGCGCCGCAAATGACCGCACTTTGACCGCTGGTGCATTGACAGCGAAAAATAAAGTCGTTAGTATTTCTAACGTTAAGGCTACTCACCTTGACACGACTAATGATAACAGCGGCAACCGCACCCGACAGCTTAGCGGTATTTTTTTATCAAAAATTCCTCAAACGGGCTTACTACACCCGTTTAATACCGAATTGGCGATAAGGTTAAGAGGGCGAAATAAGGCGAGCAATCGCACGAATAAGCCCCGCCGACTGTTATCGGTAGTTGATTGCCTTATCGCCCCTATTATGGGCGGTAATTCACTAACTAAAATAACAGGAAATCCCATCATGAAAACCCATACCAACACTGCCACAAATCCGCCTATTGTCCTTTCTGCTGACGTCAAGGGGGTGATTTATGCGTAATTCAGCCACCAGCAGACCAAGCCCGAACGCTATTTTTAAATCGGTTATGGCGAAAACCGCCGAGGGTAATCTAATCACCGAAGACAGACGCAATGCTTTTGACGTTTATCTTGCTGAGCTTGCTACCGCTTATAACTTGCCTTACGGATTTAACGAAGCCAAACACATCGAAACCCAAAAAGGCGAAGAAATCGGCTTAATCGCTAACTTAGCGGTCCATTTCATGAATTACCACGTTTTAGGCAAGGTGCTAGCCGAAACTCCCGAAATCAGGCGATTTATTAATGAAAAATTAGGCGAGCAATATCTAGCCAATGCCACCGAATGGACAGGCGGAAACCTTAACCACATCAGCCAAATCATCAACGCCGACAGTCTAGCCGAGGACTGGCGAGAACAAGCCAAGGCGAGCTATCAAAAAATGCTTGATGAAAGCGCACCATTGCGCCATAGAACAATCATCATGACTGATTTGGAGGTGAAACATGGCTAACACTACTCAACAATCTAAAACCTGTTTTATGCTCAGAGCGTTCTTTAATCACGGTATGGCTGGAGAATTGAGCGGTTCAGTGCCGCTTATTCTAGGATTTTACAAAACCGACAAGAACGCCGAAGATTTTGCTAAATTTGCGCGGCGGTTGCTGGACGGCTTTCAATCACACGAAGTTATCCCACTGAACGGCGACCCGATAAAGTGGCAAATAACCGGAATCACGGCTAACAGCAAACAATACAAGCTCACTTTATGCGATAACCATTATCAAGCGTTAGAAGAGACCAAAACGCTAATCAATCGTTATCAGTTTGAAGAAGTTCGCATTCAACGCCTTGATTTAGGTAAAGAGGTTATCAATGGCTAGATTAAAAAACGCACCGCACTTGAAAGATCAGCCGGACACGCCACTACATGAAGCAGTTATTCTTGTCGGTGGTGGTGCGTGGCACGCTTACGGCAAAGACGGCAACGGCACAGGGTGGCAGGTGCTGGCAAAACAGATCCGAGATAAAGACGGCATTAAGCCGGTGATTATCGGTAATGAGCAATTGGCAGAACTCCACCGCTTACGAATTGCCAAAGCAGATCAGAAAATTATCGGCTTATACCAATTTGGGAAACTTGCGGCCGCACAAATCACCGCACTTTGTCATAATTTGGCGGTACACACTGCCGCCGATAAAGTCACATTGTGCGATAACGTAGGACAGTTAAACGAAGATTTAAGCGACTATATCGCCCGCATTCGTGCGGGTGATACCGTAGCGGCGGTGGTGGCGGAAAATGCCACCGCTGAAATTGATCTTCATCATGCCCGCGATAACGACAAAGTGAAAGCATTCATAGCGTGGCACAACTGCCCTTTGAAACGAGATATTACCCTAGGCAAAACTTACCAATACACCGGCGCAGTGTGGGAAGAAGTCGCGCAGGAACGACTAGAGCGCAAAGTTCTAGCCTTTTATCGCGACAAAAAAGCGGATTACAAAATCAACACCTTGAGAAAACTGGCGGAGCTGATCACGCTAAGCATTGACGAAATGCCAATAGAAAGCATGGATTACATCGGCTTCACGAATGGCGCGCTCAATAAAAAGACCGGTGAATTTATCGCACATAATCCCGATCTGGGTTTGAGGCTGATTGATCATTTCCCTTGCCGCATTTCCAGCAAGGCAACACCGCACTTTAATGATTGGCTAAATTTTGCCACCAACGGCAGCCAAGAAAAGAAATCCGCTATTCTGGCTGGCTTATACATGATTCTAACCAATAAACACCATTGGGGGTTATTCCTTGAAGTCACCGGCGTTGGTGGTGCTGGAAAATCATTACTTGGTGAAATCGCCGCCACGCTCAACGGACGCGGCAACAGCGTGATAATGGCAATCAAAGATTTTGACAAGGCGGAAACACGGTCATTGTTCATTGGTAAGTCTTTTGCGTACTCACCCGATCAAAAACCCTACACCGGCAGCGCAGACGGTTTAAAAGCGTTCACTGGTGGCGATTTAATGACGGTCAAATTATTGTATAAAGATCCGTTTGACTATAAGCCAACGGCTAATTACATGATGATCACCAATGACCCGATTTTATTCACCGACAGAAACGGCGGTATCGCACGCCGCCGAGTGATTATTTTCTTTGATAAGCCAATCCCCGAAAGCAAAAAAGACGTGAATTTTATTGATAAAATCAAAGGTGAAATTTACGGTATTGTTCACTTGTTGCTAAACCGTTTTAAAGATAATCCGGAAGAAGCCCGGCAAATCTTAGAAAACTTTAAAAATCACGCTGACGGGGTGAATATCAAGCAAAAAACAAATCATCTGATTGATTTCGCCTCAGCGTTTAAAGTCGAGCCGATCAACGAAAGCGATTCGCTACGAGAGCGCAACGCAAAAATCAACGGGCTTTATTGGGGAAGCGGCACCAGCAAACGCAACGCAGATAGCGCACTTTATCAAGCCTATCTCAAATACTGCGATTGCCAAAACTACAACCAGCGATTAAGCCTGTTATCTTTTAAGCAAGCATTGCCGGACGCATTGAAAGAAGCCGGGCAAAAAGCCACGCTAGAAGAGCGCAAAAAAGACAATGCGCAGCTCACTAATATTTACTGGAAAGACCGCCACGCCACGTTTGAGGAGTGGGAGGGATAACATAACCAACGATACAGAAAGGGCTTAACCGCCCTTTTTTGTTGTCGTGAAAAAGTAGTAGCTGTTTTCAAAATAAAAACGAGGTACTTTTCATCTAATCAGTCAACTACTGAAAACAAAAGCATTTAATATCAATAAGTTAAAATCATATCGATCTAAAATAGTAGATAAGTAGCTAACCCCCCCATAAAAGTTTTATTTTTTTATTTCGATTTTTTTTATTTTTTTCTGTGATTTTTATTTTTAGTAATACAGTTGGTAATACAATCAAAAACTGAATTGATAAAACCCCAGTATTTACGCCATTCACAGCGATCAATTCAGATGTCGCCAGCAAATACAAAAAAGCCTTGATACTTAAATATCAAGGCTTTTGATTACTAACGATTCACCTACCACTTCTCCGCCGCTTGCTTATCGCTCGCGCGTTCTTCGATCCAGCGTTCGCCTTT
Source organism: Testudinibacter sp. P80/BLE/0925 (assembly GCF_053570785.1). The sequence goes on from NZ_CM131636.1 coordinate 2,383,659, forward strand.
GTCGGTCAGTTCTTTTTTCCAAAATGGCGCTTGGGTTTTGAGGTAATCCATAATAAATTCGTTGGCGTGGTACGCGTCGCCGCGGTGAGCGGAACTAACCCCGACCAACACGATTTCATCGCCAGTGTGCAATTTGCCGACACGGTGAATCAGTTGCACCCGTTGCAACTGCCAGCGTTGGCAGGCTTGTTGCACGATGTCGCGCAAGGCTTTTTCGGTCATTGCCGGATAGTGTTCCAAATACAGGGTTTGCACGCTGTCGCCGAGGTTCATTTCGCGCACTTTGCCGATAAACAGCACCACCGCACCGCTGCTGTTCGGTGCGGACAACCATTGGTAAACCGCACTTTGATCGAACACTTCGCTTTGTACCGCAATCCGAATCTCGCAATCCATCTCAGCCCCCTGTCACCGGTGGGAAAAACGCCACTTCGTCGCCGTCCTGAAGCGGGCTGTCTAGCGACATTAGGGTTTGATTGATCGCCACCAGCAATTTGCCGCTTTGCAATGCCAATGCCCATTTTTCGCCTCTGCTTGCCAGATGTTGGCGCAACGCTTCCGCCGTAGCGAACTCTGCCGCCAGTTGTAATTCGTCGCAATCGATCAATTCACGCACTTGCGCAAAAAACAGCACCTTAATCATTTACCCTCTCCTGTTTCTTCCGCCAAAAAATCGCCCGATTTGCCGCCGCTTTTGCTTAACAACCGCACTTGCTCAATCACAATGTCCTTTTGCACCGCTTTGCACATATCATAAATCGTCAAGGCGGCGATGGAGGCGGCGGTCAAGGCCTCCATTTCCACGCCGGTTTTGCCGCTTAAACGGCACAGACTTTCGATCCGCACTTGGTTGCTTTGCGGAAGTGCGGTCAGATTGACTTCGACTTTGGTCAATAATAACGGGTGGCACAGCGGAATCAGTTCCCAAGTGCGCTTTGCCGCTTGGATTCCGGCAATGCGTGCGGTGGCGAACACATCGCCTTTATGGTGATCACCGGATAAAATCATGTTTAAGGTTTGTGCCGACATGGTCACCAATGCTTCGGCGCACGCCTCGCGCACGGTTTCCGCTTTATTGCCGACATCGACCATATTGGCTTCGCCGTTACTGTTGATATGGGTAAATTGCTGCATAAGTTTCTCGATAAATAGAATGGGGCGATCAGCCGCCGATAGATGCCAAGTGCGGTCGCACGCCGCTGTCGCCTTGATGTAAATAGTGGTGTTCGCGCTTGCCTTGCAACGCCGACAACAGGCGATGTTGCAACTCGGCTTGCTGCCAATCTTGTTGCAGCAGATCGCGAATATTCGTGCCTTCTTCGCCGAACAAACAGAGGTGCAACAAGCCTTTCGCCGACACGCGCAACCGGTTGCAATCGGCGCAAAAGTCTTTCGAATACGGCATAATCAAGCCGATTGAACCTTGATAATCGGCGTGCTTAAACACCTTTGCCGGACCGTCGGTCACGGCACGCTGCTGTAATTGCCAACCGTTTTGCAACAGTTTTTGCATTAACACCGTGCCGGAAAGGTGATGACGTTGGAAAAAATGATCCATCTCGCCGGTTTGCATTAGTTCGATAAAACGCATTTCAATCGGGCGATCTTTAATCCACGCCAAAAACGCCTCGAAATCACGATCATTCAAGCCTTTCATCAGCACCGAATTGACTTTAATCTGCTGATAACCGATGTCAAACGCTTTATCAATGCCGCTCATCACCTGATGAAACAAATTTTCGCCGGTGATTTGGCGGAACATTTTCGGATCAAGGCTGTCCACGCTGACGTTAATTGCGTCCAAACCTGCCGCCTGCCAATCGGCAACGGATTTTGCCATGCGGTAACCATTCGTCGTCAGCGCAATTTTTTTGATTTTGTCGTTGGCGCGCACGGTTTCGATGATTTGGCTGAAATCTTTGCGCAAGGTCGGTTCGCCGCCGGTGATCCGCACTTTTTCCGTGCCCATTGCCGCAAAGGCATTAATCAAACGGCGGATTTCGCTTAAGGTTAAAAACGAGGGCTTGTCCGCTTTCGGCTGATAGCCGTCGGGCAAACAATAATTACATTTGAAATTGCATACATCGGTGATCGATAAGCGTAAATATTGATATTTGCGCTGAAAGCGATCAACTAAAGCAGTCGTATTGTCGACCGCACAAAACGGGATCTGTGAAGTAAATTCGGGTTGCATTCGTCACCTTTCTAAACACGAGCGGATAAACCGTTTCCAGCGTATCCGGCGTAGCACAAACCGCGGTGCTAACAGGCTTGTCGCCATATTGCCGTTAATAGCATAACGGTAACGTAGGTCAAACAAGCTCGGAGTGATGCGTTGTTAATAAATTGGGCTAATTTTAGCATTCTGATTGACAAGCGCAATCCCCAAAATGATGTAATTGCGGCTATTTTCCGCATTTGTGATCTGCCCCCGTTTTAAAGTGCGGTTTTTTAGCGGATAATATAAAAATAACGTGAAAAAAGCGCAATTTATTATTAAAAACGAGTATTTGCATGAATTATCATACTGACCGTCTGCCACATCTCACCCGATTACAACAAGTTGCCGCCATTGGCGGCGGGCATGGCTTGGGGCGCTTGATGTCGGCGTTGGGCTTTATGAAAGAACGCCTGACCGGCATTGTCGCCACCACCGATAATGGCGGTTCGACCGGTCGTATCCGCCTGCAACACGGCGGCATTGCCTGGGGCGATTTGCGCAACTGTATCAATCAGATGATTACCGAACCGAGCACCGCCTCCGCCCTGTTTGAATACCGTTTCAGCGGCAGTGGCGATCTCGCCGGGCATAATCTCGGTAATTTGATGTTAAAAGCATTGGAAGATATGCGGATCCGCCCATTAGAGGGCGTGAATTTGATCCGTAATTTGCTGCGGGTGCGTTCGCATTTGATTCCGATGTCGGAAACACCGGTACATCTGGGGGCGAAACTGCATTCCGGCGCAACGGTGGTCGGTGAAGTCAATATCGATAAATTCGATCAATTGCCGAAACGCCTGTTTTTAATTCCGCAAGTCAGTGCTACGCCGGAAGCGGTCACGGCGCTGCAACAAGCCGAATTGATTCTGCTCGGTCCGGGCAGCTTTCTAACCAGCATTATGCCGCCGTTGCTGTTGCCTGAAATTGCCAAAGCCCTGCGACAATCAGCGGCAAAAATTTTATTTATTGATAATCTTGGCGTAGAGCACAGCCCGGCAGCGAATCTGTCGCTCAAAGATCGAATCGATTGGATCGAAAGTGCGGTCGGCGCAAGTGTGATTGACGGTATCATCACCTATCCCGAAGCGGATTATCACGATCTGCCACACAAAAAAGTATTGGCGCGGCAACTGAATGACGACGATATCAGCTACCGCCACAACCGCACTTTGTTGTGTCAAAGTATTGATCAATTATTCTCTTTTTGCGAATAATCCAGTCGTCATATTTCGATTGGTTATAATAAATAGCGAATTCGTCTAATTAATCAGCTATTTATTCTCAATGCAATCTTTTATGATTTCTGTCATCTAAATTGACTGAAAACATAATATGAACTGGTCGTATATCTACAGCGTTCTTCCGCGATACTTTGAGGCAACCCTGCTTACGCTGCAACTGGCGTTTGCCGGAATTGTACTGTCGCTGTTGCTCGGCTTGTTGTGCAGTATCGTGACCACTTACAAAGTGCGGTATTTACAGTTGCCGGTGAAATGCTATATCGAAATTTCACGCAATACCCCGCTGTTGATCCAAGTTTTTTTCCTCTATTTCGGGCTTTCCAAAATCGGCATTCAACTCAGCGGTTTCACCTGCGCGGTGATTGGCTTGGCATTTTTGGGCGGCAGTTATATGGCGGAAGCAATTCGCGCCGGTTTGCAAGCCGTGTCGAAAAACCAGATTGAATCGGGTTTGAGTATCGGTTTAAAACCGCAACAAGTGTTCCGCTATATCACCTTACCGCAAGCCTTTGCGATTTCCATTCCGGCAATCGGCGCAAACTGTCTGTTTTTGATGAAAGAAACTTCGGTTGTCAGTGCGATTGCAGTGGCGGAACTGATGTTTTTGGCAAAAGACCTTATCGGTATGGATTATAAAACCAACGAAGCGTTGTTTTTACTGGTGGTGTTCTACTTGATTATTTTGCTACCGGTTTCTTTACTGATCAGCAAACTGGAACGCAGACAACGGAAAGCAAAATATGGGGCTTGATATTCTGTTCGAAGGCAGCAATTGCGCCCGCTTACTCGGCGGTTTGTGGATCACGATTAAAATCTCATTTATTTCGGTGTTTTTCTCCGGCATATTCGGTGTTGCCATCGGTTTATTGATGACCGGCAAAGCCTATTGGATTCGCGCCGTTTGCCGTTTCTATCTGGAAGTGGTACGGATTATGCCATTGCTGGTGTTGCTGTTTCTCGCCTATTTCGGCATGGCAAAATGGTTCGGCTTGCACCTCAGCGGCGTACAGGTCTGCATTTTGGTGTTTGTGTTTTGGGGTGCGGCGGAAATGGGCGATTTGGTGCGCGGTGCGCTGACCTCGATTGAAAAACATCAAATCGAGTCGGGGCAAGCATTAGGCTTAAACCCAATGCAACTGTTCCGCTATATTTTGTTTCCGCAAAGTTTACAACGCATCACCCCGGGCGCAATTAATCTGTTCACCCGCATGGTCAAAACCAGCTCGTTGGCAATGTTAATCGGTGTGTTGGAGTTGATTAAGGTCGGACAACAACTTATTGAAAACTCGCTGTTAACCTTGCCTTCCGCCTCGTTTTGGATCTACGGCTTGATTTTTATCCTTTATTTTTTAATTTGCTATCCCCTTTCGTTATTTTCACGTCATCTTGAAAAAATTTGGGAAAAATAGGCAGGCGACATTATGGCACTACTCGATATCCAACACTTAGATAAACATTACGGCAGCGTGCAAGCCTTGCAAAATATCCAACTTTCCGTCGAAAAAGGCGAAGTGGTGGTGATTTTAGGTCCGTCCGGTTGCGGCAAAAGCACGTTGTTACGCTGCCTCAACGGACTGGAAGAAATCAGCGCAGGAAATATTTTGCTACAAGGCTGCGGCAAACTGGGCACGGAGATGTCTTGGGTACAGGCGCGCCAACATATCGGCATGGTGTTTCAAAGTTATGAGCTGTTCGCGCATATGTCGGTGATCGACAATATCCTGCTCGGACCGTTAAAAGTGCAAAAACGCCGGCGCGCCGAAGTGGAACAACAAGCGGATCGCCTGCTGGAAAAAGTCGGCTTGTTGGATCGTAAACAAGCATATCCGCGCGAGCTGTCCGGCGGACAAAAACAGCGGATTGCGATTGTACGTTCGTTGTGTATGAACCCCGATATTATGCTGTTTGACGAAGTGACGGCGGCGCTTGATCCGGAAATGGTGCGTGAGGTGTTGGACGTGATCCTCAATCTTGCCAAAGACGGCATGACCATGTTGATCGTCACCCATGAAATGTCGTTCGCCGAAAAAGTCGCGGATCGGATCATTTTTATGGATAAAGGACAAATTATCGAGTCGTCCACCCCACACGCGTTTTTCACCGCGCCGCAAACCGAGCGCGCAAAAGCCTTTTTAAATATGCTGAGCTATTAATTTTTTATTAACTTAACTCAATAGAAGGAAACTCAACCATGCAAAACAACGTGAAAAAAACCATTAAGTACGCTTCAGCCCTACTGGGCAGCTTGGTGTTGGCACTCGGCTTAACCGCCTGCGGCGATAAAGCGGAATCCAACAGCGCACAAAGCACATCTTCTCTGGAACAAATCAAGAAAAATGATGTGATTCGGATCGGCGTATTCGGCGATAAACCGCCCTTTGGCTACGTTGACAGCAACGGTAAAAATCAAGGTTTCGACATTGAAATCGCCAAAGATCTGGCAAAAAATCTGCTCGGTGATGAAAACAAAATTGATTTCGTGTTAGTCGAAGCCGCCAACCGAGTGGAATATCTGCAATCGAATAAAGTCGATATTATCCTTGCCAACTTCACCCAAACCCCGGCACGTGCCGAAGTGGTCGATTTTGCCAAACCGTATATGAAAGTGGCATTGGGAATTGTATCAAAAGACGGTGAAGTCATCAGCGATGTGGCACAATTAGACGGCAAAACCTTGTTGGTCAACAAAGGCACGACGGCTGATACCTATTTCAGCAAAAATTATCCGAACCTGAATTTATTGAAATTCGAGCAAAACACCGAAACCTTCGAAGCCTTGCGTGACGGACGCGGCGCGGCATTGGCACACGACAACACGCTGCTGTTCGCCTGGGCAAAAGAAAATCCGGGTTATACCGTCGGTGTGCGTAGCTTAGGCGATTTGGATTATATTGCGCCAGCGGTGAAAAAAGGCGACAGCGAATTGTTGAATTGGTTGAACAGTGAAATCGAAACTTTAGGCAAAAACGGCAAATTACTGGAAGCGTACAACAAAACGCTATTACCGGTTTATGGTGATAGCGTACAAGTCGATGATGTGGTTGTCAGCTACTAATTTAAACCTGATTTCAGCAAAAGTGCGGTACGGCTCACTCACCTGCTCAACCGCACTTTCATCTCTATCACGCTTAATACAAAGTGCGGTTACTACGCTGCAACCAACGCATTAGCAGGTTGTCGCTACTTTCCTCGGCTTGTTTGCCGATTTTTTGCATTAATGATTTTTTACGCATAAATTTCACTTCCAACACGTCTTTATCCGCTAACGCCGCCAAAATCAGATCGTCGCTGGTGGCGATTTCATCAACCAAGCCCAAATTCAACGCCTGTTGCCCGAACCAATGTTCGCCGGTGGCGATTTTTTCCAAGTCCAAGTTTGGGCGGTGAGTGGCAACAAAATCTTTAAACAGTTGATGGGTTTCCTCTAATTCTTGCTGGAATTTCTCGCGTCCTTTTTCGGTGTTCTCGCCTAAAATCGTCATGGTGCGTTTGTATTCGCCGGCAGTCATCACTTCCACATCGACATCATGTTTTTTCAGCAAACGGTGAATATTCGGCACTTGCGCCACCACGCCGACCGAGCCTAAAATCGCAAACGGGGCGGAGGTAATCTTGTCCGCCACGCACGCCATCATATAACCGCCGCTCGCCGCCACTTTGTCCACCGCCACGGTCAATTTCACCCCTTTGGCTTTCAAACGGCTTAATTGCGACGCCGCCAAGCCGTAACCATGCACCACGCCGCCGGGGCTTTCCAAACGCAGCAACACTTCATCATCGGCTTTCGCCACCGCCAAAACCGCACTGATTTCATTGGCAAGTGCGGTTGTGCCGCTGGCTTGGATATCGCCGTGGAAATTCAACACATACAAACACGGCTTGGCTTTTTCTTCACTCGCCTCGCCATTCTTCGCCGCTTTTTTCTTGGCTTTCGCGTCCAGCTTGTCTTGTTTCTTACGTGCTTTTTCCTGCCGTTTTAATTGTTCGTCGCTTAAACGGAAATCCTGTAACTTTTCCTGATTTTCTTTGTATTGTTTTGCCAAATCGGTGATTTTCAGCTCGCCGACCGCACTTTGTTCTTTTTGGCGCAGATTGACGATAAAGGCGAAAATCGCCGCAATCACCAATAAAATCGTCAGCACCTCGAGGATAAACACCCCGTAATTAATTAAAATTTCAGACCACATGGTTTTTCCTTGTTATAAATAGTCATTACCGATAAATGAAAGGATTATCATACACTATCCTGCTATTTTTACTAAAAGCAAAAAAATCACTTGACCAAATCCTTTTGCACTAGTTTAATAGTACAAAAATTCAACCCGAACGAGATTACCAATGCCATATATTCATATCACCCAGCAAGCCGTTGCTTATCACGCTGATCCGACTGCGATTTTTGCAACCCTATGCCAAGATAAAACCAATACCCTGCTATTGGAATCCGCCGAGATTCAAAGCAAAAACAGCTTGACCAGTCTGTTGTTTATCGACAGTGCGCTCAAAATCACCTGTTTGGATAAAAACGTCACCTTTTCGGCATTAAGTGCCAACGGAAAAGCGTTATTACCGTTAATCGAAAAAACGTTACAGGGTATTGCAAAAGCAATAAATTATACGCAAGACAATGTGCTGACCGCACTTTTCAGCGGACTCAATCCGAATTTGGACGAAGACAGCAAATTACAGGCAGCGACGGTGTTTGACGGTTTGCGCGTGATTAATCAACTGTTTAATCAAGCTGAAAGTGCGGTTTATCTCGGCGGTTTGTTTGCTTATGATCTGGTTGCCGGGTTTATCCCGATGGAAAATATCAACCTGCAAGACGATCAGATCAGCTGCCCCGACTACTGTTTTTATTTAGCCGAGCAGTTGTTGCGCTTAGATCACCAGCAACAATCGGCAACATTACAAACCTTCTGCTTTATCGCCGAACAGCAACCGCACTTGGATTCCGCGGCGGAAAACATCAAACGGCAACTGCGCCGAATTCAGGATAATTTGCCGATTCAAGCGGCTTCAAGCGAAGTGAGCGTGAATATTGACGATCCCGAATTTAAGCGGATCATCGAACAGCTAAAACAGCATATTTTTGTCGGCGACGTGTTCCAAATCGTGCCGTCACGCCGTTTTTCCCTTGAATGCCCGAATCCGTTGGCGACTTATCGCCGTTTGAAAATCACCAATCCAAGCCCGTATATGTTTTATATGCACGACGCAGATTTTATCCTGTTCGGCGCCTCGCCGGAAAGTGCATTGAAATACAGCCAAGCCAGCCGTCAGTTGGAAATTTACCCGATCGCAGGTTCACGCCCGCGCGGTTTTGATATGCACGGCAAAATCGATCCGGAACTGGACGCACGTTTGGAATTGGAATTGCGTTTGGATAAAAAAGAGTTGGCGGAACACCTGATGTTGGTCGATTTGGCACGCAACGACATCGCCCGCGTTTGCCAAAGCGGCACGCGCCAAGTGAAAGAATTAATGCAAGTCGATCGCTACTCGCACATTATGCACCTTGTCTCACGCGTGGTCGGCAAATTGCGCCCCGAGCTGGACGCGCTGCACGCCTACCAAGCCTGTATGAACATGGGCACGCTGACCGGCGCACCGAAAATCAAGGCAATGCAATTGATCTACCGATTTGAAAAACAAAAACGCCACAGCTACGGCGGCGCAGTCGGCTATCTCAGCTCCGACGGCAATTTCGACACCTGTATCGTGATCCGTTCCGCTTTCGTGCAAAACGGTATCGCCCACGTGCAAGCCGGCTGCGGCGAAGTGCTGGACTCCGATCCGCAAATGGAAGCGGACGAAACTCGGCACAAGGCAAGAGCGGTCTTAAACGCCATTATTCAAACAAATAACAACATCTAAGGATTTCATTATGGCGAAAATCGTATTTATTGATAATTTTGATTCGTTCACCTATAACTTGGTCGATCAGTTTCGGGTGTTGGGACATCAGGTGGTGGTTTACCGCAATGACAGTGAGTTGGATCATCTGATGAACACCGCACTTGCCGAGCCGAATACCATTGTCGCGCTCTCGCCCGGTCCGGGCAATCCGGCAGAAGCCGGCAATCTGTTGCCATTGATTCGTGAACTGAAAGGCAAAGTGCCGTTGATCGGCATTTGTTTGGGACATCAGGCGATTATCGAAGCCTTCGGCGGCAAGATCGTACACGCCGGGGAAATCCTGCACGGCAAGGTGTCGCAGCTTGAACACGATCAACAAGCGATGTTTGCCAATCTGCCGAACCCTATGCCGGTCGCGCGTTATCACTCGTTAATGGGAACGGAAATTCCGGCGGAGTTTGAGGTCAATGCACGTTTCAATAATATCATTATGGCGGTGCGCCACCGCACTTTGCCGATTTGCAGTTTTCAATTTCACCCGGAATCGATCTTAACCGTGCAAGGTTCGCAATTGCTGGCGCAAAGTATCGACTGGTTACTGGGAGAACGGCAATGATTGTGGTTTATGGTTTAAAAACTCGGCTTGATCCGATTAAAAAAGAGCTATCGGACATTATTCACCGTTGCTTGATGTTTGCCCTCGACTTTCCGGAGCATAAACGGGTGCAGCGTTTTATCGGACTTGAGGCGGACGACTATTATTATCCGTCGGATCGCAGCGAGGCTTACACCATTATCGAAATTAATATGATGAGCGGTCGTAGCGCGGAGGCAAAGAAATTGTTGATTCGCATGCTGTTCGATGAAATTTATAAGCAACTGAAAATCAAACCGGTCGATGTACAAATCACGATCAAAGAACAAGAGCCGCACTGCTGGGGCTTTCGCGGCATGACCGGCGACGAAGCCTGTTTTAATTACAATATCAAAAGGTAAGTTATGGAAACACAAACGCTATTAGACACGCTATTCAGCAATCAGGCTTTGAATCAGCAACAAAGCTATACCCTGTTCAATGCCGTAGTACAAGGAAAACTAAGTAACGAACAACTTGCCGCCGCCCTGATCGCGATTAAACTGCGCGGCGAAACCACCGCCGAAATTGCCGGTGCGGTAACCGCACTTCAACAAAATGCACAGCCGTTTCCAAGCCCTGATTATCCGTTCGCCGATATTGTCGGCACCGGCGGCGACGGCGCGGATACGATTAATATCTCGACCGCCAGTGCGATTGTCGCGGCAACCTTAGGCGCCAAAATCGCCAAACACGGCAATCGCAGCGTTTCAAGTAAAACCGGCTCAAGCGATGTGCTGACCGCACTTGGGGTGAATATCAACCTCAGTGCCGACACCGCACGCCAAGCGTTAGATGAGATCGGCGTGTGCTTCCTGTTTGCACAGCAATATCATCTTGGTTTTAAGCACGCCATGCCGGTGCGCAACGCGCTGAAAACCCGCACCATTTTTAATATCCTCGGGCCGTTAATCAATCCGGCAAAACCGCAACGGCAACTGCTCGGCGTTTATACCCCCGATTTGATCAAACCGTATGCGGAAACCGCACTTATGCTCGGACACAAACACTCTTTCGTGGTGCACGGTGCCGGTTTGGACGAAGTAGCGTTGCACGGCAAAACCCAAGTGGCGGAAATCCATAACGGCGAAATCGAATATTACGACATTACCCCGTATGATTTCGGATTCGAGCCGCAAGCGTTAGAGGTGCTACGCGGCGGCGAACCGGCGGACAACGCACGCATGCTGACCGCACTTTTGCAAGGCAAAGGCGACAAATATCACGCGCAAGCGGTGGCAATCAATACCGCACTTTTATTGAAATTGTTCGGATATGCGGATTTGAAACAAAATGCGGAAATGGTGTTAGACTGCCTTGCCGGCGGCAAACCGTTTGAAACCCTACAAAAATTGCGCCAGTATAAGGATTAATATGTATAAGCTGTTTATCGCCAATAAAACGAACTCAAGCTGGTCATTGCGCCCGTGGATTTTGTTGGAACAGTTGGCAATTCCATTCGAAGAAGCGCAGCTCTATTTTCAGCCGGATAAAACTCTGCAAAAAATCGACTTTTTACAAGCCTCGCCGACCTCGAAAGTGCCGGCACTCCATCACAACAATGCCGTGATTTGGGACAGCTTGGCGATCTGCGAATATGTGGCGGAAGATTATCCGCAAGTGTGGGCAAGCGAGCGCAACGCTCGTGCTTGGTCGCGTTGTGCTTGTGCTGAAATGCACGCCTCATTTGTTGCGTTACGCAGCCAATGCAGCATGAATACACAAAAATTTGTGACATTAGATCAAATCGATAGCGCACTTGCCGCCGATCTGGCTCGGATTAATCAACTCTGGACAGAGGGCTTAAGCCGTTTCGGTGGTGAATATCTCGCCGGTAACGCTTTCACCGCTGTCGATGCATTTTTCGCTCCGGTGTTGATCCGTTTAGTTCATTATGGACTGCGTAATTACCTTAGCCCTGAAGCCAATGCTTATGCCGAACGGATCTACCACCTGCCGAGTTTGCAAAAATGGCTTAAACAGGCACAACTAGAAAAAGATCGCCCAATTCGTAACCCTTAAAAAAATGAGAGAAAATAAAGGTAAAACTCGTGAATATGGATAATAAGCCCACCATTCTGCAAAAAATCATCAACGATAAAATCGAATGGATAAAAAACAAAAAAGCGGCATTGCCGTTGGCGCAATTTCAGGATCAAGTGCAGCGCGCTGATCGCGATTTCTATCACGCCCTCGCCCAAGGCTCGCACCAACGCCCTGCTTATATTTTGGAATGCAAAAAAGCCTCGCCGTCAAAGGGGTTGATCCGCGATGATTTCAACTTGGCGCAAATTGCCGATGTGTATAAAGAGTATGCGGCGGCGATTTCGGTGCTGACCGATGAAAAATATTTTCAGGGCAATTTTGATTTTATCGCCCAAGTGCGGTCTGTCGCGTCGCAACCGATTTTGTGCAAAGATTTTATGATTGACGAATATCAGGTCTATCTGGCGCGTTACCATCAAGCCGATGCGATTTTGCTGATGTTGTCGGTGGTGGATGATACGACCTATCGCAAATTATCCGATTTGGCGCACGAATTGGGCATGGGCGTGCTGACCGAAACCTCTAATCAAGCCGAACTGGAACGCGCGATTCAACTTAATGCGAAAGTTATCGGGATTAACAACCGCGATCTGCATGATTTAAGCGTCGATCTCAACCGTACGCCGCCATTGGCGCAACAAATTCCGGCGGATCGGATTATCATCAGCGAATCGGGGATCTATCATCATCAGCAAATTCAGCAACTGAAGCCTTATGTACACGCGTTTTTAATCGGCAGCAGCTTAATGGGCGAAGACGATCTGCAAAGTGCGGTACGGCAGGTGATTTATGGCGAAAACAAAGTCTGCGGTTTAACCCGGGCGCAAGATGTCAACGCGGCATATCAACACGGCGCGCTGTACGGCGGCATGATTTTTGCCGAAAAATCGCCGCGCAAAGTCAGCCTTGCCCAAGCCAAGCAGCTGATTACCGCTGCGCCACTGCGCTTTGTCGGCGTGTTTCAAAATCAAGAGCTAGACTATATCGCGGAAATCGCCCGCGAATTAAACCTGTTTGCGGTGCAACTGCACGGCAATGAAAGCCGTGAGTTTATGCAACAGCTACGCGAAAAATTGCCGACAACGTGCCAAATTTGGAATGTGATTTCGGTCGATATCGACAACCACGAGCAGATTAAACTTGCCGATGATCCGCTTATCGACCATTTCCTGTTCGACAGTAAAGTACAAGGAAAACAAGGCGGCACAGGCTTGATTTTCGACTGGACATTAATTCCGCCGAATATCAAAAAACGCACCATTTTAGCCGGCGGGATTAAACAAGAAAATATCGAACAAGCCTTGATTCAAGGCTGCTTGGGCGTGGATATCAATTCCGGCGTGGAAAGTGCGGTCGGGATTAAAGATGAAGAGAAAATTGCCGCGCTATTCGACACGATTATTCGATTTTAAAAGGAAAACAACATGAGCAATAAAACCCTACTCGATCCCTATTTCGGTGAATTTGGCGGGATGTATGTGCCGGAAATTTTAGTGCCGGTGCTGCAACAGCTGGAGAAAGCCTTTGTAGAAGCGAAAGACGATCCTGAATTTATTTCTGAATTCAATGATTTGCTGAAAAACTATGCCGGCCGTCCGACCGCACTTACCCTGTGCCGTAACCTGACTAAAGGCTCGAATACCAAACTCTACCTGAAACGTGAGGATTTGCTGCACGGCGGCGCGCACAAAACCAACCAGGTGTTGGGGCAGGCGTTATTGGCAATCCGCATGGGCAAAAGCGAGATTATCGCCGAAACCGGCGCAGGACAACACGGCGTTGCCACCGCCATTGCCTGTGCGATGTTGGGGCTGAAATGCCGCATTTATATGGGGGCGAAAGATGTGGAACGCCAATCGCCGAATGTGTTCCGTATGCGGCTGATGGGGGCGGAAGTGATTCCTGTCAACAAAGGCTCTTGTTCGTTGAAAGACGCCTGTTGCGAAGCCATGCGTGATTGGTCAGCCAATTACGATAAAGCCCATTACCTGCTCGGCACCGCGGCAGGCCCGCACCCGTTCCCGACGATTGTACGCGAATTCCAAAAAATGATCGGCGAAGAAACCAAACGGCAAGTGTTGGAGCGCGAAGGGCGCTTGCCGGACGCGGTGATTGCCTGCGTCGGCGGCGGCTCGAATGCGATTGGTATGTTTGCCGATTTTATTGAGGAAAGTGCGGTGCGCCTGATTGGGATCGAACCTGCCGGACACGGCATTGAAAGCGGCGAACACGGCGCGCCGTTAAAACACGCCGATGTCGGCATTTATTTCGGCATGAAATCGCCGATTATGCAAACCGCAGACGGACAAATCGAAGAGTCTTACTCGATCTCCGCCGGACTGGACTTCCCTTCCGTCGGACCGCAGCACGCCTATTTGAATGCGATTGGACGCGCGGAATACGAATCAATCACCGATGATGAGGCACTTGACGCCTTCCAACAACTGGCGCAGCACGAAGGGATTATTCCGGCGTTGGAATCCTCGCACGCCTTGGCGTATGCGTTAAAATTAATCAAACAAGAGCCGCAAAAAGCACAACTGTTGGTGGTGAATCTGTCCGGTCGGGGCGACAAAGATATTTTCACCGTCGATAAAATTTTAACTGAAAAAGGGGGAAAATCATGAGCCGTTTTGCACAATGCTTCCGACAGTTACAACTGAAAAACCAAGGCGCATTCGTACCGTTCGTCACCCTGTGCGATCCGGATTTAGACCGCTCTTTTGACATTATCCGCACGCTGGTTGATAACGGCGCAGACGCTTTGGAACTGGGCTTTCCGTTTTCCGATCCGCTACTGGACGGCCCGGTGATCCAAGCCGCCAATAACCGCGCGCTGAATGCCGGTTGCAGCACCAAAGCATGCTTTATGTTATTAGACAAAGTGCGGTCAACATACCCTGAGATTCCGATCAGCCTGCTACTGTGTGCCAACCTGATTTATGCACAGGGTTTGGACAATTTCTATCGACAATGTCAGCAAATCGGTGTCGATGCGGTGTTAGTGGCCGACGTGCCGCTATTGGCTTGCGAACCCTATGTTGCCGCGGCGAAAAAATTCGGCGTGCAACCGGTGTTTATCTGCCCGCCGAATGCCGATTCGGACACCATTCAAGGCGTGGCGCAAACCAGCGAGGGCTACACTTATTTGGTCTCCCGTGCCGGCGTCACCAGTGCGGAAAACCAAGCCCACGCCGGTAATTTAGACAGTTTGATTGCGCAACTGAAAGCGCACAACGCACCGCCGATTTTACAAGGCTTCGGTATCGCACAACCGCAACAAGTGATCGACGCGCTGAACAGCGGCACTGCCGGGGCAATCTCCGGCTCGGCGATTGTCAAAATTATCGAAAATCATTTGGATAATCATGCGGAAACACTGCGCTTGTTGGGCGAATTTGTGCGCAAGATGAAAGCGGCAACCTATGCTTAACCAATCAACAGGAATGAGAAATGAATAATCTGGAATTGGAACAACTGCTCAACCGCACATTAAACAGTGACGCCATCAGCGACTACGCCCCCAACGGTTTGCAAGTGGAGGGCAAAAGTGCGGTGCGTAAAATTATCACCGGCGTGACCGCTTGCCAAGCGTTATTGGATTACGCCGTTGCGCAGCAAGCCGATGCGGTGTTGGTACATCACGGCTATTTTTGGAAAAACGAATCGCCGTTGATCCGCGGCATGAAAGGCAAGCGAATCCGTACCCTGTTGACGCATAATATTAACTTATACGCCTATCATCTGCCGCTCGATGTGCACCCGGAATTGGGAAACAATGCGTTATTGGCCGAAATGTTGGGAATTGAAAATTTACAATCCCTTGAACAAAGTGCGGTATCCATTCCGGTCTACGGCGAGTTGAAAACCGCACTTTCCGGCGAAGAATTGGCGCAACGTTTGGAACGGGTTCTGCAACGTAAACCGCTCTATTGTGGCGGCGGTGCGTATGGCAATGCACCGGATAAAATCCGCACCGTGGCACTTTGCACCGGCGGCGGACAAGATTACATTGATCTGGCGGCAGCGCAAGGAATTGACGCATTTATCAGCGGCGAGATTTCCGAGCGCACTACGCATTCCGCCCGTGAGCAAGGCATCCATTTTTATGCTGCCGGACACCATGCCACCGAGCGTTACGGCATTAAAAAATTAGGCGAATGGCTGCAACAACATTATGCGTTCGATGTGCTCTTTCATGATATTGACAATCCGGCATAGTCTGAACGCTGATTTGTAAAGATCCGGTTTTCGCTTTGATCTTATTCAAATAATCCCTTAGGATAAATTTGCAACACCAAAATATCATCTCAATCAAACGGAGGATACAAGTATGAGAAATGACTTTGACAGCAAACGCGAAGAACTGCTTTCTGAATTACAAGACATTCTACAAACTGCGGAAGACTTGTTTGAAGAAGGGAAAGACGTTGGGGCGGACGAATTCAAAAAATTGAAAAAACGTTTGAATGCCAGCTCCGACGGCTATCGCCAACAATTGGAAGATCTGCAAAACAAAGTCGCGGCAACCGCCAAAAACGCAGCGAAACAATCCGATACCATGATTCAAGAGAATCCGTACAAAGCCATCGGGATCGTTGCCGGGGTCGCGTTCATTGCGGGTTTGTTAATTAACCGCAATAAATAATCCGGAGCATAGTGGAAGCCGCAACACTGCGGCCTCCCGATCTTTCTGTTACAGGAGATAAAAAATGCAAACGATAAATAAAATTAAATCCGGTCTGAAACACAGTTTTATCACCGCCCTTGAACTTGCCAGTATCCGTCTGGAAATGGCAAAGTTGGAACTCAACGAACAAAAAGAACACGCCCAACTCGTTATCGTTTTTGCCTTATGTAGCTTTTTGTTACTGTTACTTGCCGGCCTCAGCCTGATGTTCGCCCTCAATGCCTGGCTGCCCGAAGCGGATAAATTTCGCGTGTTTACGCTGATCGGGTGCGGCTGTCTGTTGCTGGTGCTGACCCTGGTGATTCTGATTATCCGTTTAATCCGTAAACAGCGTGGTTTTCTTGATGACACCTTAAGAGAAGTCAAATTAGATCTTGCCGCAATAAAACAAAGCGTCAATTCTTCAAAATAAAGACCGCGCAAGGAGAGCCTTATGCCCAGCCACCGTGCATTGGAAAAAGAATTATTGTTACTCAAAGGCGAAGTGTTGCGCAATAAATTTCGTTTGCAGACAGAAAAAACACAGCAAGAAATCCGCCAGCCTTTGCGCTACTTAAAAGCCGTTTCCAACCCGATTATCCGCTCCTCGCTGATTTCGCTTTCGACCCGCCTGTTATTGGGCAGAAAATGGTTGATATTGCCCGCTATCGGTGTGGTTTCATTGTTATTATTAAAAAATTCCCCGCAGCAGAATGACGATTCTTGATAAGAATGGAATCAGGCGATAAAGTAGCGTATAATCACGCCACGTTAATTTGGCGGTGCGTTGTTATCGCCATTATCTTTTCAATTAATAACAGGATAAAGTTTTATGGGATTCTTAACAAACAAACGTATTTTAATCGCCGGTGTCGCCAGCAACCGCTCTATCGCTTACGGCATTGCGCAAGCGATGTTTGCAGCCGGTGCGGAATTGGCGTTCACTTATCAAAACGACAAATTAAAACCGCGTGTTGAAGAATTTGCCAAAGATTTTAACTCTTCTATCGTAATTCCTTGTGATGTCGGCAGCGACGCAGACATTGAAAACTGTTTCCAAGAATTGAGCAAACATTGGGATAAATTCGATGGTTTCGTACACGCGATTGCTTACGCACCGGGCGATCAATTGGATGGCGACTATGTTAATGCGGTTACCCGTGAAGGCTTCCAAATTGCGCACGACATCAGCTCTTACAGCTTTGTGGCGATGGCAAAAGCGGCGCGTCCGATGTTGAATCAGGGTGCAGGCTTAGTCACTTTATCTTACTTAGGCGCGGAACGGGCGATTCCTAACTATAACGTGATGGGCTTGGCAAAAGCCTCTTTAGAAGCCAACGTGCGCTTTATGGCGAATGCGATGGGCAAAGAAGGCATTCGTGTCAATGCGATTTCAGCAGGCCCAATCCGCACCTTAGCCGCTTCCGGGATCAAAAACTTCAAGAAAATGTTATCACACTGCGAAGCGGTCACCCCGCTACGCCGTACCGTTACCATTGAAGATGTGGGCAAAAGCGCCGCATTCTTGTGTTCTGATTTAGCCTCCGGCGTAACCGGCGAAGTGTTGCACGTTGACGGCGGTTTCAATATCGCGGCAATGAATGAATTAGACGCCGAATAAGCCTCAACATTCAAGATAAAAACCAAGGGCGGATTGATATCCGCCCTAATTTATTGCCCTCCGCTTGCGAGGAAAGGAAATTTAAAATCCGTCTGCTCATTTGATTTTAATAGGACAGAACATCATGTTTCAAAACAATCCGCTGTTAAGCCAACTTAAGCAACAAATCCGTGAAAACAAGCCGCGCGCCGAAGGCACGGTGAAAGCCAACGATAAGGGTTTCGGCTTTTTGGAATGCGATAAAAAAAGCTATTTCATCACCCCGCCGGCAATGAAAAAAGTCATGCACGGCGACAAGATCAAAGCGGTGATCGAAAGCAACGGCGATAAAGAAAATGCCGAACCGGAAACGTTAATCGAACCGATGTTAAGCCGTTTTATCGCCAAAGTGCGGTTCAACAAAGAGAAAAGATTACAACTGACGGTCGATCACCCGAACATTAATAACCTGATTGCCGCCAACAAAGCCCAAACCGTCAGCGAAGAATTGCAAGACGGCGATTGGGTGGTGGCGGAATTGCAAAAGCACCCACTACGCGATGACCGCGCATTTTTTGCGCAAGTCACACAATTTATCTGCCGTGGCGATGACAATTTTGCACCGTGGTGGGTCACGCTCGCCCGTCACCAACAACCACGCACGCCGGTTGCCGGACTGGATTCGTATCAATTGGATCAAACCCTGTCACGTCAAGATCTGACCGCCTTGGATTTTGTCACGATTGACGCGGCTTCCACCCAAGACATGGACGACGCGCTGTATATCGAAACCACGGAAAACGGCTGGAAGTTACACGTTGCGATTGCCGATCCGACCGCCTATATCCCATTGGATTCACAAATCGAGCTTGACGCCAGACAGCGCTGTTTCACCAACTATCTGCCCGGTTTTAACATTCCGATGTTGCCGCGCGAGCTGTCCGACGAACTGTGTTCATTAATGCCGCAGCAAAAACGCCCGGCGTTGGTGTGTACGATTGAAACGGATCGCAACGGCAAGACCAGCGCCGAACCGCACTTTGTTGCGGCGTGGATCGAATCCAAAGCCAAATTGGATTACGACGAGGTTTCCGATCTGTTGGAACAGGTAGAGAATCATTGGCAACCAAGCGATGAAAAAATCGCACAGCAAATCGAATTATTACACCAATTTGCCCTTGCGCGTATCGAGTGGCGCAAAACGCACGCCTTGCTGTTTAAAGAACGCCCTGATTACAGTTTTGAGTTGGAGCAAGACGGCAAAGTCAAAGCGATTCACGCCAAACACCGCCGTATCGCCAATCAAATCGTGGAAGAAGCGATGATTATCGCCAACACCAGTGCGGCACACTATTTGGATCAACACGCCAAGTGCGGTATCTTCAACACCCACAGCGGGTTCGATCCGAAATTCCAACAATCGGCACATGATTTCCTGTTGGCGACTCTTGCCAATGATGACAATCGCGCGGAATTGGCACAACGTTATTCCGTTGAAAAGCTGACCACACTCGACGGCTATTGCCAAATGCGCCACGATATCGAGCAATATGATTTCGGCTTTTTGGAAATGCGCCTGCGCCGTTTCCTGACCTTTGCCGAATTCAAAGCCGAAGCCGCACCGCACTTTGGTTTAGGTTTAAGCGCCTATGCCACTTGGACTTCACCGATCCGTAAATATTCCGATATGGTGAACCACCGCATTATCAAACAGTGTCTCTTGAATGAAAGTGCGGTCAAACCGGCGGACGCGATTTTAGCGCGCCTGCAAGAAGCACGCCGTCAAAACCGCATGGTGGAACGCGATATCGCCGATTGGTTATACGCCCTTTATTTCGCACCGATAGTTGAACAAAACCCGATTTTCGCCGCCGAAATCCAAGATGTCAGCCGCGGCGGTCTGCGCGTACAACTGTCGGAAAACGGCGCAAGCGTGTTTGTACCGATTTCGACTCTGCACGATAAAAAAGAGGAAATCAGCGTCAATAGCGACGAACTGGCATTGTACATCAACGATCAAAAAACCTATCAAATCGGCGATCAGCTCCAAATTAAGCTGGTGGAAGTGAATGTGCTCACGCGCAGTTTGATTGGCAATGTGGTGAGTTAATCACTTATGATTATGAGCTAAACAGTAAAAGGCGAATATCTTTATTCGCCTTTTTTATGTCTTTTCAAACCAAGAGAAAACCGCACTTGCACGGATTAAACAAGCAAAGTGCGGTATTGCATTAGGCGATCAACGGCAAAATCGCGTTGATGATTGGGATCACGATGATAAACAGCAAAGTGCTGGTGGTGACCGTATTGGTGGCGTATTTCACATCGCCGTTGGCGGCGTGTGCCAAAATCGGTAGCACTGCCAATGCCGGTACGGCGGATTGGACAACCAGTGTATAAGCTTCTGTTGCTGGCAATGAACCAAGTGAATCCGCACCAAACAGAATTAACCCAATAGTAATTGCCGGTATTAAAATAAAACGTCCGATTAAAGCAACGCTGGTATCCCGGTCAAAATTAATGCTTTTCAAACCGGCGTCCGCCAGCACGATACCGACATAGATTAATGCTAACGGCGTCACCAATTCGCCGACATAACCCAGCGTCGAGTTAACAAAGGTCGGCAACGGAATATCCGCAAGCAGAAACACGAATGCCAAGGCTGCGCCGACAATCGGCGGAGTCAGCAGTTTTTTCGGATCAAAACCGCCTTTATGCGCCGTCGGATCAACCGTCGGATCATCATTGGCAATCAACCATGCGCCGAGCGTCCAAGTTGAAATCGTATTGACTAAATAGCACACCAAGAAATACGGCAAGCTCAGATCGCCAAACAGCGCGACATTCAGCGGCAAGCCGATGAAAATCGTGTTGGCATTGACGATCACGTTGATAAAGACGCCGCGTCTGCCGCGGCGTACCTTGAGCAATTTGGCTAAGGCAAAGGCGGCGACATACGCCAACGCCGTTGCCAATGCAAAATAGACCAAACCGCCCGACAGCGAAAACAGCGTATCGCGGGTTAAATATTTCAAAATCGAAACAAAAATCCCTGCGGGCAAGGCAATATTCAAAATCAATTTTGAAAGATTGCCACCGAAACTATCTGCAAACCACCCTTTCTTTCGTAAGCCGTAACCGAGGGCGATAATCAGCAAAATCGGCAAGGTGCTTTCAATCGAAGAGAGAAATTGCATTGGCTGTTCCTTTTATTTACTGAGATCTTGATAAATCGGAATCCATTTCAATTCATCAATGGCTTTATCCAGATCGGCAATCGGCTGTCTATTCAGTTGCTGATCCACCGCACTTTGCGCTACGCCTTTGGCAACGGTGCGTGAAAATTCGGTTAATCTTGAAACCGGCGGTAACACCGCTGCACCTGCCTTGTTAGGATCAACCAAGCCGCCAAGCGAATGCGCCGCTTTGGAAATCATGGTGTCATTTAAAATCCGCGCTTCCGATACCAGAACGCCTAAGCCTAAGCCCGGATAAATCAAGGCATTGTTTGCTTGTCCGATTTCATAGGTTACGCCGTTCAGCTCAACCGGATCGGTTGGAATGCCGGTCGCGACTAAGGCTCTGCCGTCGGTCCAGGTCAGCAAATCTTTGGCGGTCGCTTCTGCCAGTTCGGTCGGATTGCTGAGCGGGAAAATAATCGGACGTTCGGTGTGCGCCGCCATTTCTTTGATAATGCTTTCGGTAAATGCACCGCCTTGGGTTGATGTGCCGACCAAAATCGTCGGGCGCACCGCTTTGACGGTCGCTTCAAGTGAAGTCAATTCATGGCTGTTGGCAAATTCGGCACGGCTGCGCGCAAACGGACGTTGTTCCGGGGTCAAATCGTCCATGTCATCGAACAGCAATCCCTGCACGTCAACCATATAGAATTTGGCACGCGCTTCTTTTTCGCTTAAGCCGTGTTGCAACATCTCTTGGTAAATACGGTTGGTGATACCGGCCCCGGCACTGCCTGCGCCAAAGCAAAGATAGGTTTGATCAGTGATATTTTGTTTAGAAATATTCAATGCGCCCAAAATCCCGGCAAGGCTGATAATCCCCGTGCCTTGAATATCATCATTGAAGGTTGGGATTTTATCGCGATATTTATTCAAGATATTCGCCGCATTCGAACGCCCGAAATCCTCCCAATGCAGATAGAGTTTCGGGAACAAGGCTTCGGCTTTTTGCACGAACTGATCGACGAATTGATAATATTGATCACCGCGTACGCGTTGGTGGCGGTTGCCTAAATAGAGCGGATCCTTGAGCAGTTGCTCGCGGTTTGTGCCGACATCCAGCACCACCGGCAACACGCTGTTCGGATCAATTCCTGCGGCTGCGGTATAAACCATCAGTTTACCGACGGAAATATCCACACCGTTCACGCCCCAGTCGCCAATACCTAAAATGCCTTCCGCATCGGTTGCGACAATCAGCCTAATATCACGTCCGTTGGCGGCATTTTTCAGGGTAGCTTCGATATTTTCCGGTTCATTGATTGACAAATACGCGGCATATTGCGGATCAACAAACAGTTCATCATAACGTTCAATCGATTCGGCAATCACCGGGTCATAAACAATCGGCATAAATTCAACCACATGACGGCTAAACAAGGCATAAAACAACGTGCGGTTGGTATTAAAAATTTCCATTAGAAAATGGCGCTTTTCAATCCGAGAATCTTTCTTTTGGAATTGCGCATACGCTTGACCGCATTGCTCATCCAGCGTCTGCACACAAGCAGGCAACAAACCAATCAAGCCTAATTTGGCGCGCTCTGCCAATGTAAATGCCGTACCTTTATTTAAAAACGGATCATTTAAAACGTCATGTGATGTTTTCATGCTATTTTCCTCTATTTTGAGTGGTGGTGATATGTATTCTGTTATGTAACAACTATTATTTATACAAAATTCTGTCAGGAATAAACAGCACAAACTATAACATTTACTTCAACTGAATAATTGACATTGTGGGTAAAATAAGGCAAGCCATAGTAAATGAGTGTAAGTTAATATTTTGATTTATCAAAAATAAAGAACCGCACTTTGATTTCCGATTTCACTAATTCAAAGTGCGGTTAGTTTAACGAGTAAACTTAGGCTTGTTCCGTTTCAGCGTGTTTAGCGGCAACTTCTTTTAACATCGGTTGCAATTCGCCTTGTTGGAACATTTCCATAATAATATCGCAGCCGCCGACCAATTCGCCTTCCACCCATAATTGTGGGAAAGTCGGCCAGTTGGCGTATTTCGGCAATTCAGCGCGAATATCCGGGTTTTGCAGAATATCGACATAACCAAACGGCACTTGGCAATGAATTAACGCTTCCACTGCCCTGGCAGAAAAACCACAAGACGGGAACTTGGGTGAACCTTTCATATAAAGAAGAATCGGATTTTCGCTGATTTGCTGTTTGATTTTATCTAATGTTTCCATGATGACCTCAGTAAAAAGCAGGGCAATCCCTGCTTGTAAATGAATGGTGGCTGATTGTATCACAGCCCGCTTTTAACTCAATAACAGGAATTTAATTTACCGCTTTCCTGTTCTTAACGAACAACGGAACGGACAACTACCAACTGCCGCCGGCGCCACCGCCGCCGGAGCTGCCGCCGCCGAAGCCACCACCGCCAAAGCCGCCCCCTCCGCCGAAGCCGCCGCCAAATCCACCGTTATTACGGTTATTACGGCGACGGAGCACTTGTCCGTTGCGCCCGATGGTGTGGTTATTGGTTGGGGTGACATAACTGTCATTAATCCGTCCGAACAAAACAAAAAGAATAAAGATCACCACAAACACCAGTGGAATCCAATCCATTTCGTTATCGCGTTCCACCGCTTGCGGCGCATATTCACCTTTACTCGCGGCGATAATCGCATTCAGACCGTTATCAATTCCTTGATAATACTGGTTTTGTTTAAAATACGGTGTGATCTCGTTGCGGATTAATTGCGATAACATCGCGTCAGGCAATGCGCCCTCGAGTCCCTGCCCCGGTGCAATAAAAATCTTGCGATCGTTCAACGCAATCAGCATTAATACGCCATTATTCAGCCCTTTACGCCCGATTCCCCATTTATCCACCAAAGCAAAGGCAAACTCGGCAATCTCGTTGTCGCCGGTGGTCGGCATAATCACCAAGGCAATTTGCGAGCTGGTTTCTTTAGCGTAAGCCGCCAATTTGCTTTCCAACGCATTTTGTTGGGCTGCGCTCAACACATTGGTGTAGTCGCTGACATAGCGAAACGGATTCGGGACAGCCGGCAATTCGACCGCCACCGCATTAACGCTGAAAAACAGGCAAAGTGCGGTCAGCAGGTAGCGTAGCGGCATAAAAAATTTACTCATCAATGATCACCTCATTCGGCAATTCATCAACATCGTCTGCTTGGCGCGGAAAATGGAGCGAGAGTTTTTCCGCCAGCAGATACAGCGCGGCAATAATCCCTTTGGTCAAATTGCCTTGCGCCGCTTGTGCGCTAATCACATCACAGCAACGCTGCCAAAATTCATCGTTCACAAATTGATGAATGCCATGATCACCAATCACCGCACAGCGGCGTTGTTTTAAGGCGACATAAATCAACACGCCGTTATTCGCCGCCGTTTGTTCCATTTCCAGCTCAGCGAAAATCTGCTGCGCACGGGCAATTATCGGATCAGCATGTTCCGGCAACGCGTTTAATTTGGCGTTTTTCTCAATATAAACCCGCACTTCGGCAGCGGTTTGCAACTCTAACTGTTCAATCGCCGCTTCGACTAACGCACTATCGATGGCTGATTTGGCAAATAATGGCATGGTCTGACCGCACTTTTAGTTGAAATTCACAACCGGCGCGTTTTGCGCCCCTTCTGCCGCTTGGAAATACGGTTTTTCTTTAAAGCCGAAAATCATCGCCGCAAATTTGGTCGGGAACTGGCGCACATAGCTGTTATAAGTGCGAGCCGCCGTATTGAAATCGTTACGCGCTTTGTTGATACGGTTTTCGGTACCTTCCAATTGCGCTTGCAGATTCATGAAACCTTCATGCGCTTTCAGTTCAGGATAACGTTCAACCGTGACTAACAAACGGGATAATGCCGAACCAACCGAATTTTGCTCTTGTTGGAATTGGTTTAATTGCTCCTGCGTCATATTCGCCGGGTCGATTTTGGTTTGTGACGCTTTGGCACGCGCTTCAATCACACCGGTCAAGGTGTCGCGTTCAAAATTCGCTTGCCCTTGCACGGTATTGACAATATTCGGAATCAAATCGGCACGACGCTGATAAGATGACTCGACGTTTGCCCACACAGAGTCAATCTCTTCCTCCGCCCGCACTAATCCGTTGTAGCTGCTCATTAAAGTAACACCGGCAATCACGGCAACAATAATAATCGCAATCCATTTTTTCATGATAATATCCTTTAGCAAGATTTATAACACATCAACATAACGCCAATGCCAGAATAACGTTTTAAAATCGAGTTATTTTCCAAGAAATGTCGGGAAATTGCAAATATCTTTATAATGTTGCCATACAATAACTTGAAATGCGCAAACGTTGCATAAACAAAAAGGGAGCCTTAGCTCCCTTCTCGTGTTGCGTTAACTTAATCTATTAAGCTAAAGCAGATTTTGCTTTTTCAACTAAAGCGCTGAAAGCCACTTTGTCGAACACCGCAATATCGGCAAGGATCTTACGATCGATTTCGACAGACGCTTTTTTCAAGCCGTTGATGAAACGGCTGTAAGACAATCCGTTTTGACGAGCCGCCGCGTTGATACGCGCGATCCACAATTGACGGAATTGACGTTTGCGTTGGCGACGGTCACGGTAAGCATATTGACCTGCTTTGATAACCGCTTGGAAAGCAACGCGATACACGCGTGAACGCGCACCATAATAACCTTTAGCAGCCTTAAGAACTTTCTTATGACGAGCTCTGGCAACAACACCACGTTTTACACGGGCCATAGGGATCTCCTTTGATCTATTTTAACTGGAATGAAATGAACTATGCGTACGGCAAGCAGGCTACCACTAATACTTGGTCGGCTTTCGCAACCATGGATTTGTGGCGTAAATGACGTTTACGTTTAGTCGATTTCTTGGTCAAAATATGACGCAAGTGAGATTGTTTACGCTTAAAACCGCCGGAAGCCGTTTTTTTGAAACGCTTCGCAGCACCGCGTACTGTTTTAATTTTTGGCATAATTGGATTAACTCCGCATTGTATTATTAATCAATGTAATCAGGCGAATAAAAACGCGTTTGGCTTGCGCCAACCGCACTTTATTACTTGTCGGCGCTGATTACTTCTTCTTCGGCGCAAGCACCATCACCATTTGACGGCCTTCCAGTTTTGACGGAGCGGACTCCACCACGGCGATGTCAGCCAGATCGTTTTTCACGCGTTCCAACACATCGGCACCGATTTGTTGATGGGCCATTTCACGTCCGCGGAAACGGATTGTGATTTTGGTTTTGTCCCCATCTTCCAGAAAGCGAATCAGGCTGCGTAGTTTTACCTGATAGTCGCCTTCGTCTGTACCAGGACGGAATTTAATTTCCTTAACCTGAACAACTTTTTGCTTTTTCTTTTGCTCTTTCGCCGTCTTGCTTTTTTCGTAAAGGAATTTGCCGTAGTTCATGATCCGGCATACCGGTGGTTCTGCATTCGGACTGATTTCAACCAAATCCAAAGCGGCAGCCTCTGCCATCTCTAGTGCCTGTTGAATACCGACAATCCCAGCCTGTTCACCTTCTGCATCGATCAAGCGAACTTCTTTCACCTTAATCTCGTCATTAATACGATTTGGGCGTTGCGTCTGAACTCGTTTTACCGCTTTAATAGTTTTCTTCCTCTAATGAATTTAAGACAGCCCTTACAATCACAACCTAATCATGTAACCAAAGAGCAACCGAAATAATTTACCGTCTTTTAACCTAAAGACGGCAAAAAAGTGGCGTAGATTTTAAAGAAAAATCAGGCGATATGCAAGGGAATTTTAAGGATTATATGACTTTCCGCTACCCGTTCGCTAAGCTTTCGAGAAATGCGATAAAAGCCGTTTTTTGCGGTAGTGTTAACGCTTGCCAATGGCGATCGATTCTGTCGCTATTCCAATCGGAATCTAACATACAATCCATAAAAAAATAACTGATCGGCGTGTGTAAGAAATTTGCAATACTCACTAGATGGGAAACATTAATTTTATTTGTCCCTCTTTCATAGCGTGATAATTGTTGTTGTGAAATATCCAATAATTCCGACAATTTTTCTGCCGAAAAACCGCACTCCTTCCGTTTTTGTTGAATTCGCTTTCCAATCAAACGATCAACTTCCGTTGGATCTAATTTTGCCATTTACTGCTATCCAAATTTATTTTACTCACCTATAGACTATTTTTCATGATTTTTACGCTTGAATGAACCTCATTTAGGGTGTAGAATCGATAATAATTACTCTCTTACGGACTTTTTACATATAAATTTTGCAAAATTACTATAGGATAAAAAACCTTTCATGCAAAAGATCAGGGAAATATTGATTCATTTTCTAACTATTGCACTTTACTTTTCTTATGTAATATTGTGTATTGTTTTTCCTGTTTATGCCGTTGTTAAAGATGTCGAAAATGACGAAATTATATGGGCGGTTGTTGATTTGCTGCTTTTTATTCCAATTGGAGCAATTCGCGGACTAATGTATTTTTTCACCTCCTTCATTCATGGTATATATATGTAAATCGAATCCGCTTGTCTCATGTGATTATAAAAAATACAACGTTTTTTGTGCTGTGATAAATCAAGCACTGCGTATAAAGTGCGGTGGTTATTGCCATTGGCAGGATGATGGTTGCGCTTTTATAGATGTTATCAATTCAACATAAAAAAAGGCAAGCCAAACTTGCCTTTTTCCATCGAATCAAAGAAATTATACTTCGCCCAACAATTTCAGTTCACGGCTGTGAACTTGATTTTTCAGCAGTTGGGTGAATTCATCAATGGTGAATGTGCCCAAGTCTTGCCCTTTACGGGTGCGCACCGCCACTTTACCGGCTTCGATTTCTTTGTCGCCGCAAACAAGCATATACGGCACGCGGCGTAGGGTGTGTTCGCGGATTTTGAAACCGATTTTTTCATTACGCAGATCCGATTTCACACGCAAGCCTGCTTCAGACAGGGTTTTGACCACGTTTTGCACATAATCCGCTTGCGAATCGGTGATGTTCATCACCACCGCTTGCACCGGCGCGAGCCATGACGGGAAGAAACCGGCGTATTCTTCGGTGATAATGCCGATAAAACGTTCGATTGAACCCAAAATCGCGCGGTGGATCATCACCGGCACTTTGCGCTCGTTGTCTTCCGCCACATAAGAGGCGTTCAAACGACCCGGCAAGGCGAAATCCAGTTGGATTGTGCCGCATTGCCATTCCCGATCTAAACAATCACGCAAGGCAAATTCGATTTTCGGCCCGTAGAATGCGCCTTCGCCCTCTTGAATTTCATAAGCTAAGCCGTTATGTTTCAGCGCATTTGCCAACCCTTCTTCGGCTTTGTCCCAAATCTCGTCGGAACCGATACGGCTTTCCGGACGGGTCGAGAGTTTAACCTGAATATTGGTGAAACCAAAGGTGCTGTAAATGTCGTATACCATGCGGATACACGAAGTCACTTCGCTTTCCACCTGATCTTCGGTACAGAAAATATGCGCGTCGTCTTGGGTGAAGCCGCGCACGCGCATTAAACCGTGCAACGAGCCGGACGGTTCGTTACGGTGGCAAGAACCGAATTCCGCCATACGCAACGGCAAATCGCGGTACGATTTCAAGCCCTGATTGAAAATTTGCACGTGTCCCGGGCAGTTCATCGGCTTAATCGCATATTCGCGGTTTTCCGATTGGGTGGTGAACATCAAGTCGGCGTAGTTTTGCCAGTGTCCGGTTTTTTCCCACAACACCCGATCCATCATAAACGGACCTTTCACTTCTTGATAATCGTATTGTTTCAATTTGGTACGCACGAACGTTTCCAATTCGCGGAAAATCGTCCAGCCGTCGTTGTGCCAAAATACCATGCCCGGCGCTTCTTCCTGCATATGGTACAGATCCAACGCTTTGCCGATTTTACGGTGATCGCGCTTCGCCGCTTCTTCCAAACGTTGCAAATAAGCCGCCAGTTGCTTTTTATCCGCCCATGCCGTGCCGTAAATCCGTTGCAGCATTTTGTTGTCGCTGTTGCCGCGCCAATATGCGCCTGCCACTTTTTGTAATTTGAAGTGGTGGCAGAATTTCATATTCGGAACGTGCGGCCCACGGCACATATCAATGTATTCTTCATGATGATACAACGCCGGCGTTGCGGTTTTTTCGATATTTTCGTCTAAAATCGCCAGTTTGTATTCTTCACCGCGGGCTTTAAAGGTGTCGTAGGCTTGCTGCCAACTGACCACTTTTTTCACCACGTCGTAATCGGTTTTCGCCAGTTCGAGCATGCGTTTTTCGATCGCGTCCAAATCGTCTTGATTCAAAGTGCGGTCAAGATCCACATCATAATAGAAACCGTTGTCAATCGTCGGGCCGATTGCCATTTTCACATTTGGGAACAGTTGTTTGATTGCGTGCCCCAGTAAGTGCGCGCATGAGTGGCGGATAATTTCCAAGCCGTCTTCGTCTTTGGCGGTGATGATTTCCAGGGTGCTGTCTTCGCTGATCAGATCCACCGCGTCTTTACGCACGCCGTTCACGCGCCCCGCAATAGTCGCTTTGGCAAGCCCTGCGCCGATACTTTGCGCCACCTCGAATACGGAAACAGGATTATCGAACTGACGTTGTGAGCCGTCAGGTAAAGTAATAATTGGCATAAATTTGTCCTTACAGTGGTCGCCCATACGCCAGGCGACTTGTTTAAAATGAATGGTTGTTAAAATCAGTTTATTTTTCGCACCTACTCTGTGCAAAAACCTATTCTGTGTAAAAAATAGGGCGGTAGTTTAGCAGATATGCCAAATGATTACCATCATCGACAATAACTCCGGCAAAATTGCTAATGTTTGAGCCAAATCACAGTAAAATCAAGCCATTCTGGCTAAGATAGGTTAACAGGCGACCAAAACCAAGGAGTAAATGATGTGGAAAGCAATTTCTCAGCTGTTGGCTGAACAATTCGGTTCTTACTACACGATTAAATCCAAAACGCCTGTTGCGGACGGCGAAATGCATCAGGCTTGGATTATTGATGACGGTAATATACCGGTTTTTGTCAAAGTAAATGACAAAACCTATCGCTCGATGTTCCGCACCGAAGCCGATCAATTAACGTTATTAGCCAAGAGCGGTACGGTGCGTGTGCCGCGGGTTTACGGCGTAGGTTGTGCCGAAAACGTCAGTTTTATTCTCCTAGAGTCTTTATCACTATCCCCGTTGCCAAGCAATAAAATGGCAGAGTTAGGCGCACAGTTGGCGGCGTTGCACAGCAATAGCAACAACCAAGAATACGGTTTTGATTACGACACCTGGCTTGGTCCGGTGTATCAACCCAATGCATGGTCAAAAAATTGGTCAACCTTTTTCAGTGAAAACCGAATCGGTTGGCAGTTGCAATTATGCAGAGAAAAAGGGATTGAATTCGGACGGTTTGAAGACATTATTTCCTCGGTCTGCTTCCATCTTGCCAAATATCAGCCTGTGCCCGCACTGTTGCACGGGGCGTTCTACCATAAAAATTTCGGTATTTGTGATAACGAAATCGTGCTGTTTGATCCGGCATGTTATTGGGGCGATTCGGAGTGTGATTTGGCTCTGTTTGAGCTGTTTACACCAATGCCGAGCGAATTTTATCAAGCCTACAACGGCATTAATCCGGTTGATAACGGTTATCGGCAACGTAAAAGCATTTATCAGCTTTATTACCTGCTCAATTTTAGCCACCGCTTTGGCGGCAATTATATTGAACAGGCGGCGGATCTGATTAAGTTATTGGATTAATCCAACACCGACAAGCCCGGTAAGGTGGAAAAACTTTGCGATTTGACGGTGTGATAAAAATCCTGCACAAAGGCGGTGTTGACATCACTTTCGCGCACCGCCGCATACAGCTCGCTTTGCAAGCCGTTATCGGTGATTTTGCGCGCCACCACATAACCGCGCTCCAAGTACGGTAATACCGCCCAATACGGCAGTGCTGCGATACCGCGCTTACTGGCGACCAGCTGAATAATCGCAATCGTCAGTTCGCTGGTGCGGCGTGCCGGATTGATCCCTTGCGGATAAAGCACTTTACGCAACAAATCCAACATATCGTCCGGCACGGGGTAAGTAATCAGGGTTTCGTCGGCAAAATCTTCCGCCTGCCACACCGCTTTTGCCGCAAGCGGATGATCTTTCGAACAAATCCCGACCATTTCATAACCAAATAGCGATTGGTGCACAACTCCCGCGGTCTCTTCCACTTCCGACACAATCGCCCAGTCCGCGCGGTGGGTCAGCAATAATCCGAGCGTATCGGTGTGAAAACCAGACACAATATCCAACTCGACCAAAGGCCAATTTTGGCGGAACGAATCCATCGCCGGCATTAACCAGTCAAAGCAGGTGTGGCATTCGACTGCAATCCGCAACTGCCCTGCGTCGCCCTCTTTCACCCGCACCAAATCCAACTCTGCGTCCACCACCTTCGGCAAAATATCATAGGCGAGCTTGATTAAGCGCTCCCCGGCAGCGGTGAAATGTAACGGTTGGGTTTTACGCTCAAACAGGGTGAGACCATACTGCTCTTCCAACAGTTTGATTTGATGGGAAAGTGCAGATTGGGTGAGGTAAATCCGTTTGGCGGCAAGCGACACACTGCCGGTTTCTTTCAATGCAATCAGCGTTTTTAAATGACGGAGTTCTAAAAATATCGGCTTCATTAAAATTATTCATCATCTCTGTGAAAATTATGAGTTTGCATAATATACTAAAATCCGTCATCCTGCATCTCAGATAGCCATTTAGACGGCTATTTAAGAATAAATCAGTTTAAATATCGGGAGAAACCATCATGACAACATTTCATTTAGCCGGCTTTCCGCGCGTAGGCGCAAAACGTGAATTAAAATTTGCTCAAGAACGTTATTGGCGCAAAGAGTTGGCAGAGCAAGATCTGCTCGACATCGCCAAAGCCTTGCGTGAGAAAAACTGGCGACACCAAGCCGCCGCCAACGCAGATTACGTGGCGGTAGCCGATTTTACTTTCTATGATCATATTTTGGATCTGCAAGTGGCGACCGGCGCAATTCCGGCACGTTTCGGCTTCGACAGCAGCAATTTGAGCTTAGAACAATTCTTCCAACTGGCGCGCGGCAATGCGGAACAGCACGCCATCGAAATGACAAAATGGTTCGACACCAACTATCACTACCTTGTGCCTGAATTCCATAAAAACAGCGAATTCAAAGCCAATCCGGCACACTATGTACAACAACTGCAAGAAGCACAAGCGCTAGGCTTAAAAGCCAAACCGACCATTGTCGGCCCGATCACGTTCTTATGGTTAGGCAAAGAAAAAGGCAAAGAGGCGTTTAACCGTTTGGCGTTGTTGGACAAACTCTTACCTGTTTACGAAGAAATCCTGACCGCACTGGTACAAGCCGGTGCAGAATGGATTCAAATTGATGAACCGGCTTTAACCGTCGACCTGCCGGCGGAGTGGATTGCGGCATTTAAACCGACTTATGAAAGATTGGCAAAACTGCAAGCCAAATTATTGCTTGCCACCTATTTCGGTTCAGTTGCCGAGCATGCCGATTTATTAAAAAGCTTGCCGGTTGCCGGCTTGCATGTGGATTTGGTGCGCGCACCGCAACAATTGGCGGCGTTTGAAGATTATGGCAACGTGTTGTCTGTCGGGGTGATTGACGGGCGTAATATCTGGCGTGCAAACCTCAACAAGGTGTTAGACGTGGTTGAGCCGTTAAAAGCCAAATTGGGCGAAAAGCTGTGGATCGCACCAAGCTGCTCGCTGTTACACACGCCATTTGACTTGGAAGTGGAAACCCAATTAGACAAAGATCTCTATTCATGGTTAGCCTTTAGCTTGCAAAAAATCCAAGAGTTGAATGTGATTAAACAGGCATTAAATAACGGTCGCGCCAGTGTTGAAACCGCACTTGCCGCAAGCCAAGCCGCTGCCGACGCACGCGCCGCTTCAAGCGTGATCCACCGCCCTGAAGTTGCCGCCCGTTTAGCCTCGCTGCCAGCCAATGCGGATCAACGTCAATCGCCGTTTTCCGAGCGGATTAAGTTACAACAAGCGTGGTTAAACCTACCGCTGTTGCCAACCACCAATATCGGCTCGTTCCCACAAACCACTGAAATTCGCCACGCCCGTGCCAACTTCAAAAAAGGGGCGATTTCAGCGGCGGAATACGAAGCGGCGATGAAAAAAGAGATCGCCTATGTGGTTGAACAACAAGAAAAATTGGATTTAGATGTGTTGGTGCACGGTGAAGCCGAACGTAACGACATGGTGGAATATTTCGGCGAATTGTTAGACGGTTTTGCCTTCACCAAATTCGGTTGGGTGCAAAGCTACGGCAGCCGTTGCGTGAAACCGCCGGTGATTTTCGGTGATGTGGTGCGCCCAAATCCGATGACCGTTTCATGGTCCACTTACGCCCAAAGCCTGACCCAAAAACCGATGAAAGGCATGTTGACCGGGCCGGTGACGATTTTGCAATGGTCTTTCGTGCGTAACGACATCGAACGTTCAACCGTATGTAAACAAATTGCACTGGCGTTAAACGATGAGGTATTGGATCTGGAAAAAGCCGGTATCAAAATTATCCAAATCGACGAACCGGCAATCCGTGAAGGTTTACCGTTGAAACGTGCCGACTGGAACGATTACCTCGATTGGGCGTGCGAATCATTCCGCTTGTCCTCTTTCGGTGCGCAGGATTCGACGCAAATCCATACTCATATGTGTTATTCCGAGTTCAACGATATTCTGCCGGCAATCGCAGGCATGGACGCAGACGTGATCACCATCGAAACCTCGCGTTCCGATATGGAATTGCTGACCGCCTTCGGTGATTTCAAATACCCGAACGACATCGGACCGGGCGTGTACGATATTCACAGCCCACGCGTCCCGACTGCGGCGGAGATCGAGCATTTGCTACGCAAAGCATTAGACGTCATCCCTGCCGAACGGTTGTGGGTCAATCCGGATTGCGGTTTGAAAACCCGCGCATGGCCGGAAACCAACGCCGCGTTGGAAGTGATGGTCAACGTCACCAAAAAACTGCGTGCCGAGTTAAACTAAAACACAGCAAAACCGCACTTTGAGTTTAAAATGCAAAGTGCGGTCTGAACCACAAAACCATCGCAGTGGATTGATTGCGATGGTTTTTTATTATGGCGCGTTTTAGTTGTGGATTTTTTACATAAAAATGGCAAACTACAAAAGAATAAAAACACAACACTTAACAACATTAACCTTAACTTTAACTACAGGAACTCAAACCATGTCCCATCTTTCCGTTGCTAAATTCGGTGGCACGAGTGTTGCCAACTTCCCTGCGATGAGTGCGTGCGCCAAAATCGTGATTGCTGATCCCAACACCCGTGTGGTGGTGCTTTCCGCTTCGGCTGGCGTTACCAATATTTTGGTGGCACTTGCCAACGGTTGCGAAAGCGAACAGCGCACCCAATATTTAGACGAGCTGCGCACCATTCAATACAACATCTTAGATGAATTGAAAAACAATAACGTTATCAGCGAAGAAATTGACCGCTTGCTTGCCAATGTCGCCTCACTTTCCGAAGCCGCCAGTTTGGCAACTTCGCCGGCGCTGACCGATGAATTGATCAGCCACGGGGAAATGATGTCGACCTTGATTTTTGTGGAAGTGTTGCGCGAACTGCAAACCAACGCCACTTGGATCGATGTGCGCCAGCTGGTCGCCACCAACAGCAATTACGGCAAAGCGGCACCGGATGACGCCAAAACGCAAAAAAATTGCGACAATATCTTAAAACCGCTGATTAACCGTGGCGAGCTGGTGATCACCCAAGGTTTTATCGGGCGTGATGAAAAAGGCAAAACCACCACACTCGGACGTGGCGGCAGCGATTATTCCGCGGCATTATTGGCGGAAGTCTTGGACGCCAAAGACGTCTTGATCTGGACCGACGTGCCGGGCATTTACACCACTGATCCGCGCGTTGTGCCTGCTGCACAAAAAATCGATACCATGAGCTTTGCCGAAGCGGCGGAAATGGCGACTTTCGGCGCGAAAGTATTGCACCCTGCCACCTTATTACCTGCGGTGCGCAGCAATATTCCGGTTTATGTCGGCTCAAGCAAAGATCCGGCGGCGGGCGGCACTTGGGTCACGCGCGATCCGCAACCGCGCCCGACATTCCGTGCGATTGCGCTGCGCCGTGACCAAACCTTATTAACCTTGTCCAGCCTGAGTATGCTGCACGCACAAGGCTTTTTAGCCAACGTGTTTAATATTTTGGCAAAACACAAAATTTCGGTCGATACCATCACCACCTCCGAAGTCAGCATTGCCTTGACCTTAGACAAAACCGGTTCGGCGTCTTCCGGCGCGAGTATGTTGTCCAACGAACTGCTGACCGAACTGAGCGAAGTTTGCAATGTGAAAGTGGATACCGGTTTATCGCTGGTTGCCTTGATCGGCAACGATCTGCACATTACCGCCGGCGTGGCAAAACGTTTATTCGGCACAATCGAACAGTATAACGTGCGTATGGTCAGCTATGGCGCCAGCACCAACAACATCTGCTTATTGGTACAAAGCCAACACGCCGACGACGTGGTGCGCTTACTGCACGCAGAGTTATTTGAAAAATAGTCGTCTGGAAAATCAAGCAACCGTACTTTGGCTAAAGTGCGGTCTCAGCCCTTAATTGCTACGCCGGTTAAGGGCTTTTTATCGACTAAACCGCACTTTGGTATTGTTCGGCGATTTGTTTGAATAAGCGATAAGAATCGAGCTGTTTTTGCTGATCGTAAATATAGGTGACCGCCATCATTTCATCGGCTTTGATAATACGCTGTAACTGGTGCAACTGATTGGCAACACTCGCCGGGCTGCCCAATAAGGTGCAGGCGGTCATGCTGTTCAACACCTGTTGCTCGTGGGGTTCGATTTCCCCGGCGGCAATCGCTTTAGGCGGTTGCAACGGCAAATGGGTATTGCGCACCACATTCAGGAAAAAACGCTGCTGCGACGTTGCCAATAATTCGGCTTCGGCGTCCGTTTCCGCCGCAATCACATTCAGGCACAAAATAAAATACGGTTCGGCCAACACACTGGACGGTTTGAATTGCCGACGGTAAATCGCCACCGCACTTTCCAACATTCGCGGCGCAAAATGGGCGGCAAAAACATAAGGCAAGCCCAACTCGGCGGCTAAATAGGCGCTTTCGGTGCTCGAACCCAAAATATACAGCGGAATATGCGTGCCGACTCCCGGATAGGCTTTGACAAAACCCTGTTTATCACTGTCGCCTAAATAACGTTGCAAAGTGCGCACATCATCGGGAAAAGACAGCGCGCTTTCCAGCGCAGGATTACGGCGTAGGGCTTGCGCCGTTGCCTGATCGGTTCCGGGCGCACGCCCTAATCCCAAATCAACCCGCTGCGGATACAGGGTTTCCAACGTGCCATACTGCTCCGCCACCATTAACGGACTGTGATTCGGCAACATCACCCCGCCGGAACCGATTCGCATCCGCTGTGTGTGCTGCAACAAATGGCTGATTAATATTGACGTCGCCGAGCTGACCAAACCGGGCGTGTTGTGGTGTTCCGCCACCCAATAACGGCTATAGCCTAATTGTTCGGTCTGTTGTGCCAGCCATGTCATCGCCTCAATTGCCTGGCGGTTGTCAAAACCGGCACGCACCGGCGCGAGATTCAATACCGAAACCGCAAGTCCTGTCTTGTTCATACTTAATCCTAATGCTGATTCATCACAAAAAACGATTATACACCCTTCCGCTTCAAGAGAAAAAAGCTTAAAAAATCACATTTCAGACATTCGTTTCTTTATCTTGCCGGCTAACCTGCTATGATATGCGCCGTTATTTTTCTCTTTCTCAATGGTAATGATTTATGCCGAAACTCAGCGAACTATTACAAACCCAATTAGTCGAAATCGTGCGCAATGATGTTGTGCCGGCATTAGGCTGCACCGAGCCGATTTCATTGGCACTGGCTTCAGCGGTGGCAGCGAAATATCTCGCGGCAAAGCCGGAGCGAATCGAAGCTAAGGTATCGCCTAATCTGATGAAAAACGGCTTAGGCGTTGCCGTGCCGGGTACGGGCATGGTCGGTTTGCCGATTGCGGCGGCGATTGGCGCGTTGGGCGGAGATCCCGACGGCAAATTGGAAGTGTTAAAACAGATCACCGCGGAACAAATCGCCGCGGCAAAGCAATTGTTAGCCGAGCAAAAAGTCACGGTCGGGATTAAAGATACCGAGCAAATTCTCTATTCGCAAGCCACCTTATTTCATGGTAACGATTGGGTCAAAGTCTGTATTCAAGATAATCACACCAATATTATTTCGATTGAGAAAAACGGTGAGATGATCTATCAACATGCCGGACGGCAAGCCTGTACCAGCGAAAACGAATATACGGTTTTCGAGCAACTGACCGCTCAAGATCTGTTTGATTTTGCCGTCAATGTCGAAATTGACAAAATCGCGTTTATTTTAGAAGCGGCACGGCTGAATACCGCACTTTCGCAAGAGGGCCTAAGCAAAAACTACGGTTTGCATATCGGGCGCACGCTGCAAAAACACGTCGGCAGCGGCTTGATGTCGGACGATTTATTAAGCCGGGTGATTATCCAAACCACCGCCGCCTCCGACGCGCGCATGGGCGGCGCAACCCTACCGGCGATGAGCAATTCCGGTTCGGGCAATCAAGGTATCGCCGCCACCATGCCGGTGGTGGTGGTTGCCGAGTATTTGCAAGCCGATGAAGAAAAACTGACGCGCGCCCTGTTTTTATCGCACTTAATGGCAATTTATATCCACAGCAAACTGCCGAAGCTTTCCGCACTTTGCGCCGTCACCACCGCGTCAATGGGCAGTTGCGCCGGCATTGCCTGGTTGCTGACCGGCAAATTTGAAACCGTGAGCATGGGCATTTGCAGCATGATCGGCGACATCAGCGGCATTATCTGCGACGGCGCCGCCAACAGTTGCGCGATGAAAGTCTCCACCAGCGTATCCAGCGGCTACAAATCGGTGCTAATGGCAATGGACAACACCCGCGTCACCGGCGAAGAAGGCATTGTCGAATATGATATTGACGCCACCATCAATAACCTTTGCGCCATCGCCTCACGCAGTATGCTCTACACCGATAAGCAGGTGATTGAAATCATGGTGAGTAAACCGAAAAGATAGTTTTTAGCATAAAAAGTGCGGTATAAAAAAGGGCGCATATCATGCGCCCTGATTCTTTGCTGAGCCTATTTGCCCAATTACAGCGTTTCAATACTCAAATACTGCGCTTTGAGTTTTTCCATGCCGTCTTGATACTCCGCCATTTTTGACCGTTCTTTATCGATCACCGCCGCCGGCGCTTTGGCGACAAAGCCTTCGTTTGACAGTTTATTTTCGATACGGGCGATCTCATTTTGCAAACGTTCGATTTCTTTGTTTAAACGCGCCAGTTCCGCCGCTTTATCGATGAAACCTGCCATTGGCACCAGCAACTCGCAGCCGCCGACCAGTTTCGCCACCGACAACGGTGCGGTTTCGCCTTGCGCCAACACTTGCACCGAATCCAATTTCGCCATATTTTGCAACAAAGTGCGGTTTTTGGCTAAACAAGCGGCTTCGTTCTCGTTTAAATTCCGCAGCAGCAGATCCAAGCCTTTGCCCGGCGGAATGTTTTTCTCGGCGCGGATATTGCGCACATTGACGATAATTTCTTTCAGCCACTCGATTTCATCAAGTGCGGTTTGATCGACACGTTCTGTATTATAACTTGGGAACGGTTGCAACATAATCGTATCGCCATGCACGCCGACCAAGCCTTTCGCCCGTTGCCAGATTTCCTCGGTGATAAACGGAATAATCGGGTGCGCCAAACGCAACAGACTTTCCAACACGGTTAATAAGGTGTGGCGAGTGCCGCGTTGCTGCGCTTCGCTGCCGCTGTTAAAGACCGGTTTGGTCAATTCCAGATACCAGTCACAGAACTGATTCCAGGTGAATTCATACAGAATATTCGCAGCCAAGTCAAAACGATAGCTGTCCAATGCCTGACGGAAGGCTTTCACCGTATTGTTGTATTCGGCTAAAATCCAACGATCCGCTAGGGAAAGTTCTTTTTCGCCTGCGCCAAAACCGCAATCTTTGCCTTCGGCGTTCATCAACACAAATCGGCTGGCGTTCCATAGTTTGTTACAGAAATTACGGTAACCTTCCAAGCGGTTCATATCCCAGTTAATGTCACGCCCGTTTGACGCGAGCGCACTCAAGGTGAAACGCAATGCGTCAGTGCCATGCTGATTAATGCCGTTCGGGAACGCTTTGCGCGTGGCTTTTTCGATTTTTTCCGCCAACTGCGGTTGCATCATATTGCCGGTACGTTTTTCAACTAAGGCTTCCAAATCAATGCCGTCGATCATATCCAACGGATCGATCACGTTGCCTTTCGATTTCGACATTTTTTGCCCGCTTTCGTCACGGATCAAACCGGTCACATACACGGTTTTGAACGGCACTTGCGGCTTGCCGTCTTTATCTTTGATAAAGTGCATGGTGAACATAATCATTCTGGCAACCCAGAAGAAGATAATGTCAAAGCCGGTGATCAACACATTAGTCGGGTGGAACATTTCCAAATCAGGGGTTTGTTTCGGCCAGCCTAAGGTCGAGAATGTCCACAGCCCGGAAGAGAACCATGTATCCAGCACATCATCGTCTTGGCGCAACGCAACATCGGCGGCTAAGTTGTATTTCGACCGCACTTCGGCTTCATCGCGCGCCACATACACCTTACCGCTCTCGTCGTACCACGCCGGAATACGGTGTCCCCACCATAATTGACGGGAAATGCACCAATCTTGAATATCGCGCATCCACGAGAAATACAGGTTTTCATACTGTTTCGGCACAAACCGGATTTCACCGTCTTCCACCGCTTTAATCGCCGTTTTCGCCAATGGGGCAACGCTGACATACCATTGATCGGTCAGCATTGGCTCAATCGGCACACCGCCACGGTCGCCGTAAGGCACTTTCAGATCGTGCGGTTTGATTTGATCGAGTAAACCCAGTTCTTCAAACTCGGCAACCAACTGTTTACGCGCCGCAAAACGCGCTAAGCCGCGATAGTTTTCCGGAATAAAGGCTTGGTAATCGTTGTTGGCTTTGCCGTCGCTGTTCAGCACTTCCGCTTGCTCGCGAATATCGGCGTTCAGCGTCAGCACGTTGACCATCGGCAATTGATGGCGTTTGCCTACTTCGTAGTCGTTGAAATCATGCGCCGGCGTGATTTTCACCACGCCCGTTCCAAACTCGCGATCGACATAATCGTCGGCAACAATCGGAATTTCACGATTGGCGAGCGGTAATAAGACGGTTTTGCCAATCAGCGATTGATAACGCTCGTCTTCCGGGTGCACCGCCACTGCGGTATCGCCCAACACGGTTTCAGGGCGGGTGGTGGCAACCACTAAATAATCCAAGCCGTCCGCCGTTTTCGCCCCGTTTGCCAACGGATAACGGAAGTGCCACAGGCTGCCTTTGCTCTCTTTGTTTTCCACTTCCAAATCGGAAATGGCGGTGTGCAGTTTCGGATCCCAGTTCACCAAACGCTTACCGCGATAAATCAAGCCCTCTTCATGCAAGCGCACGAACACTTCTTTCACCGCATCGGACAGCCCCTCGTCCATAGTGAAGCGCTCACGTTCCCAATCGACCGAGTTCCCGATACGGCGCATTTGTTGGCTGATCGTGCCGCCCGACTCCGCTTTCCATTGCCAAATGCGATCAATAAAGGTTTCGCGCGTAAAATCATGCCGCGTTTTGCCCTCTTCCGCTGCAATTTTGCGTTCAACCACCATCTGTGTGGCGATTCCGGCATGATCCGTCCCCGCCTGCCACAAGGTATTATCGCCCTGCATACGGTGATAACGAATCAAAGTATCCATTAATGTCTGCTGGAACGCATGCCCCATGTGCAAACTGCCGGTGACATTCGGCGGCGGAATAGCAATGCTGTAACTCGGACGGGAACGATCTTCCGACGGTTTAAAATAGCCGCGTTGCTCCCAATTTTGGTATAAACGCTGTTCGATATTTTGTGGATTATAAGTGGTTTCCATATTCTCTATCTTATTTGAAAGTGCTGACCGCACTTTATTACTTACTAAACGAATTGCTGATTAAATTTGCTGTGTCGACAATTCGAATCCCAGTTGGCGATACTGCTTATAGCGTTCGCGCGCTTGGATTTTGGCTTGTTCTTCGCTTGGCACAAAATCAATCACTTGGCTAAAACTGTTGGCAAAATCGGGAACCGCACTTTGCAGTGAAATCAGCAAATCGCGCCGTTGGCTATTGCGTTTACCGATCCAACTGATTTCAATCGGGGTGGCATAAGTGGTGATTTCGCCGGACAAATTATGCGGCACAAATTGTTCCGCATCGCGTTGCCACAAGGCTTCGTCCAGCAGTAATGCCTGCCGTTCCGTTTCACAGGCGATTAACACTCGCTTGCCGAGCCGCCATGCATCGGCCGCCAAATCGCAAGTCAACGCTTCTTGCGCGCTCAGCTCTGAATCCGCTTTTCCCGCCTGTAAAAGATAAAATTGTGCTTTTTTCACCTGCCAACCTTTTCACTTGCCAAATAACTTTTCAGCTTGAAAATAAACGTCTGATTTTAGCGAAAAACCGCTGTGAGTGAAAGGGGAAAATCAAGGTTGTTACTGACAACAGCGGCTTAGTTAGGTTTGGTATGTAGATAAAAAATTGCCGCAGTCTCAATACAGACACTGCGGCAATCCGATTCTAAAGAAAAAAAGGAAGACAATTTTAAATAACGGCTTGAATTTGCGCGAGATCGTATTCGCTCGGAATCACTTCGGTCAAATTCACTTTCGCTAAAATTCCACCCAGCTTTTTGGTGGCGCGGCATTGTGAAACAACCGCACTTCCCAAGGTGATCGAGACATATTTCGCCTTATTCAACGCAGTGCAAATTTGCTCCGCATCCGCTTCGGACAAACATTCAAACTTACGTACAGACATAGGTGCAAGCGCCATAACAACCTCCTTTAGATAATTATTTATAAAATAGAAAATAACTGGAGTTAACTATACACTATTTTTCGTTTAAATTTATAGCAAAAATTAATGCCGAATTGATTTAGATCGTGAATCTACCGGCTTTAGCACATAAAAAAGCCCCTATCTTTCGATAGGGGCTTGATGATTATATTTACCAGTGGTGCCTAGGGCCGGACTCGAACCGGCACACCCGAAGGCGGTTGATTTTGAATCAACTGCGTCTACCAATTTCGCCACCCAGGCAACGCTGATAAACATAATCGCTGTCAGTGGTGCGCATTATACGGCTATCAAGCCAAGTTGCAAGCGCAAAATTTAAAATTTGCATTCGTTCGCTTTAATTTTAGACAACTTGCTTATTTCTTATTAAACACCGCACTTTTTTGTTTACATCTCATACAGATATTCGTCTTCAAGTGCGGTTTGCCCGTCAAAAATCAGCTCGGTTTACGTTTTAATAACCACCAAGTCAGTAATAAAAACAGTAAACTTGGCAAGAGTGCGCCGATAATCGGCGGAATATTAAACACCACCGTGACACGCCCGAACGTTTCGTTAATCACATAAAACGCGAAACCAAAGACAATACCGGTCACAATGCGCGCGCCGGTGGTAACGCTGCGCAGTGGTCCGAAAATAAAAGATAATGCCAGTAACATCATCACCGCAACCGACAACGGTTGGAACAACTTGCGCCAATATAGCAATTCAAATTGTTTTGAATCCTGCCCGCTCTCTTTCAGGAACGTCGCATAATTATTCAAGCCGCTAATCGACAATGAACTGGCTTTCAGGCTGACCGACAACAGTTTATCCGGGGTAAGACTGGATTGCCAAACGTGGTTTAAATAGTTACGGTTTTGAATGCTATCGCCTTCAATCACCGTTTCGCTCAACTGGTTGAACACCCAGTTGCCATTCTGCTCGTTATAGTTTGCTTGATTTCCCTGTTGCATGACTTTCAGTCGGCGTTCATTGTCGAACTGATAGATATAAATATTATTCAGGGTGTTTTCATTGTTCACATGCTGAATATAAACGAAATTATTGCCGTCACGCGCCCAAATACCGTTTTGTACCGATAACAGCGATCCGCCGGAAATCGCTTGCGAACGCATATTACGCGCAAACTGTTCGGTTTGCGGAATCCCCCATTCGCCGAGCAGCATAATCGCCAAAATCAGCGGAACAGCGGTTTTAATCACGGATAAACCGATTTTTAACCGGGAAAAACCGGACGCTTGCATTACCACCAGTTCGCTATTGGCGGCAAGCGCGCCCAGACCGATTAACGCCCCTAACAATGCCGCCATCGGGAAAAAGGTTTCAATATCGCGCGGTATGGTGAGCAAGGTGTAATACACCGCTTGCAAACCATCATAACTGCCTTTGCCGACATCACGGAACTGTTCGACAAATTTAATAATCGCCGACAAACCGACCAACATGAACAATGTCACCAGGATTGTCGCGAAGATTGTCCGTCCGATATAACGATCCAATACACCAAACATAATCAATCCTCTACTGCCGAGTTGGGAGAAAACAGATGACGGACACGATACATAAACGCACTGTTCCAACTATTTAACATGATTGCAATGAATAAAAAGGCAAAATGCACCAACGGAATCCACACCCCAGCCTCCGCTTTGCCGCTGGTTCCCGCCGATTTGAGCGAGCTCAAGAGGAGAAAATAGATTAAATACAGCAAAAGTGCGGGCAACATTTTGGCAAACCGTCCTTGGCGCGGATTGACTTTGCTCAGGGGAACGGCAAGCAATGCCATCAACGGCACGGCAAGGACTAACGAGATCCGCCACCACAGCTCTGCCCTTGAAGCGGCCGAATCTTCGCTAAGCAGTTGATTCAGATTCAACCGCTCGATTTTATCGCTTTGCGAATCAACATTGGTAAACGTCAAATAAGCCTGATAATCGTCAAAATGGGTGATTTTAAAATCCGGCAGAATCGCACTGCCTTCATAGCGTTCGCTATTATTCAGTTTCAGGATTTGATCGCCGTTGGGCAAAGCTTCCAGATTACCGTTTTGCGCCACCAACACCGACGGTTTGATATTGCCGCGTTCGCGCATTTGAAACAGATAAATATTTTCTAAGGAGTTAGCCTCGACCTGATCGATAAACAGCACAAAATTACCGTCGTTGTTGCTGATAAATTGTCCCGGACTTAACGCCGACAGCGTCGGGTTGGCCTTTGCCTGCTCCAACATATTCACCTGCTTCTCGATTGCCCAAGGCGACAACCAAAAAGCATTATATGCCGCCAACGCAGC
Source organism: Testudinibacter sp. P80/BLE/0925 (assembly GCF_053570785.1). The sequence continues at coordinate 2,428,554 of NZ_CM131636.1, forward strand.
CGTCAACACCGACAGCAATAACGCCACGCGCATGAGAATCCGCTGTCCGACACCGCAAGCGCGCATGACGGTGATTTCACTGTCGGCATAGAGCCGCCCCAATGTCATCAAAATCGCAATAAACAAACACAGCGGCAACATCAATTGCGCCATAGTCGGCATACCCAAGCCCAACAGCGAAAAAACCAAATCCGACGGCACATTGCCATTCACCGCCGAACCCAGCACGCGCACCAATTGTTGCGCAAAGAAAATCAACAGCAAGATAAACAAAATCGCTATCTGGCTTTTGAAAATTTCTTTGGTTAAATATTTAAGTAAGATCACAAGCAACCCTTTTGGTGTTTTATCTTAAAATTCTTGCTATCTATGACAACAGAAAAGCCAATACCATAAAAATCACGACTTTTTTACTTGTTCCAATGTCATTCAGCATAATAAATCGTATAATGATACCCTTATTTTCATAACCACAACAATAAAAATATTTCCGGAGAAGCCAATGCAATTTCACCTTACCGACAACCCGATTTCCGCTCAAAACAGCGATTGTGTGATCGTTGCCGTTTACAAAAATCAACAACTTAGCCCTGCGGCACAGCAGTTGGATCAACTTAGCCACGGCTATCTTGCCGACTTGTTAGCCGATACCGAAATCGAAGGCAAAATCGGACAAACCCTGATGTTACATCATGTCAAGAATAGCCCGGCTAAACGTATCCTACTGGTTGGCTGCGGCAACGCTGACGAAAGTTTAAACGAACGCCAATATCAACAAATTATCAGCAAAGCCTTTACCGCACTTGCTGCCGGCAACATTCAAAGTGCGGTCAGCTTTTTAAATGAAGTCGAGGTCAAAAAACGCGGTATTTATTGGAAAGTGCGGTTTGCGCTGGAAACCGTGCAGCAAGCCCGTTATCAATTCGACGATTTCAAAAGCAAAAAATCCGACGCGCGCCAAGCCTTGCAAAATCTAATGTTTGCGGTGGCAAGCGATGACCTGGCGAAAGCACAGCAGGCGCTACAGCACGCCAGCGCCATTGCGCAAGGAGTGAAAGCGGCAAAAGACGTGGCAAACTGCCCGCCGAACGTTTGCAATCCGGCGTATTTAGCCAATCTTGCGCAAGAATTGGCGGCGCAATCGGATTTGGTGAAGACCGCCATTATTGATGAAGCGCAAATGGCAGCGTTAAACATGAATGCTTATTTAGCGGTATCGCGCGGCTCGCACAATCCGGCATTTATGTCGGTGATCGAATATAAAAACCACCCGAATCCGAACGCCAAGCCGATTGTGTTGATCGGCAAAGGCTTAACCTTTGACGCCGGCGGGATTTCGCTAAAACCGGCGGCGGAAATGGATGAGATGAAATACGACATGGGCGGCGCCGCCTCGGTTTACGGCGTGATGAAAGCGGTTGCCGAGCTGAAATTGCCGTTGAATATCACCGCGATTCTTGCCGGGTGTGAAAACCTGCCGGACGGCAACGCTTATCGCCCGGGCGATATTCTCACCACCATGAACGGCTTGACCGTGGAAGTGTTGAACACCGACGCCGAAGGGCGTTTAGTGTTATGCGATGCCTTAACTTATGTCGAACGTTTCGATCCGGAAGTGGTGATTGATGTCGCCACCCTGACCGGTGCTTGCGTGGTGGCATTGGGGCAACATAACAGCGGCTTGGTTTCGCCTGATGACGAATTGGCGCAACAATTGGAAAAAGCGGCGGCGCAAGCGCAAGATAAAGCATGGCGCTTGCCGTTAAGCGAAGAGTATCAAGAGCAATTGAAATCCAATTTTGCCGATCTCGCCAATATCGGCGGACGTTGGGGCGGTGCGATTACCGCGGCGGCATTCTTAGCCAACTTCACCCAAAAATACACGTGGGCGCATTTGGATATTGCCGGCACAGCATGGAAATCCGGCGCGGAAAAAGGCGCAACCGGTCGCCCGGTATCGTTGTTGGTGCAGTATCTGTTAAATAAAGCGGCAGAATAACGATCAATTTTACATCGGCTAAGAACAAAAGTGCGGTTTTTATGATCTCCCTCCGCGTGCGGAGGGAGTAGCATTTTTCACAAGAAAAATGGGGAGGGAGGGATAATGTGAAAATGCAGCATATTCATTTTTAACATTCTTTATGCCTCCCTCCGTCCTTCGGACACCTCCCTCCGTATACGGAGGGAGGGAAATTATTCGAGAAAGCGACTTTGTCATCAGCCTGAAAAGTGCGGTCTTTAAACCGCACTAAGCCGCACTTTTGTGTTTTTATGCCAAACGTAAGCGATAACGATATTCTCGTTGTGTCAGCTGATATTCCCTGTGCACACTCGGTGTCCATGAATCATCACCGCCCACGCCCATGTGAAAACCATCAATCCGTAAATACACGCACGGATCGGCGACCAAGTCACAAGTATGGCGTGCTTGGGCTAAATTTTGCCGGCTGAAACGGCTGACGGCAAAATGGAAATGTCCGCGCACATTCAGGTTGGCGAAATTCAGTTCGCGCACATCGCAACGCAAGCCGTTTTCACTCGGGAAAATATAATTGGTGTGCAATTCGAATTGACTGAGATCGTATTGCCCGATGTGCGCGGCATTTTTGCGATCCGGGTAATTTTCATGCGGCCCTCGCCCGAACCATTTCACACGGCTGTCATTGTTGACTAACGCCATTTCAATCCCGACCCGCGGTAAGGACGGCAAGCCGTCGGCGACTTCAATTTGAATATCCAGATCCAACTCGCCTTGTGCGTTGATACGATACAACCAGCAACTTTTTAACAGCAATTGATCTTGATAATAGTAACCGTGCGTGGCGTGAATTTGCACACAATCGGATAGCGGCTCAAGGCGAAAATCTAGACATTTTTCGTTTAACGACCACAAACCGGCGGCTTGCCAGCGGCTGATCCACGCATTCGGATCAATATGTTGCGCCTCACTTGTGCCAATATCGTTATCCAACGGCGCACGGTAGAAATTATTGCGCAGCGGCTGCGCCAGTTGCTCCTTTCCTTGCTTTTGCCAACGGGTGAGTAAACCGCACTTTTTATCAAAGGCGAAGCGAAAATCTTCGCCTTGCACTTGCGCCTGATCCGCACTTTCACTAATCAACGGCAGCTCAACGGCGTGATCGGATACAAAGTGCGGTTCGCTCAACGCAATCACTTCCGGCAGCACAAACTGTTCTTTCGCCACGCAAAAACCGTTTTCCGCCCACATCTGTGTTTGATTTAAAATCACTTCCACATCAATCAGATACAAAGTATCCGGCAGTAAATGAATATCCAACGGAATACGGATGGTTTGGCTGCCTTGCGGTGGCAAATTTAAGCCGCTGTAATTAAAACGAATCGGGAAACCGTTGGCGCTCAATTTCCAATGTAGGAAACAGTCTTTCACCGTTTTGAACAGATATTCGCTGGTGACGGTCAATTCATAGCCCTGCGCCGCTTTTTCCAATTTAAATTGGAAAAACTGTTGTGCTTTTTTCACTTCCGCCATCGCCGGGTGCAACGTGCGGTCAGGGAACAGCAAGCCGTTAATACAGAACTGGCGATCATTAATCTGATCGCCGAAATCGCCGCCGTACGCCCAATACGGGTTGCCGTCTTGATCGTATTTGGTCAGCCCTTGATCGACCCAATCCCAAATAAAGCCGCCTTGCAAGCGCGGATATTGGCGGAATGCCTGCCAATATTGGTTGAAGTTGCCGGAACTGTTGCCCATCGCATGGGCATATTCGCATAAAATCAACGGGCGTTGTTCGTCGGGCATGGAAATGGCTTTTTTAATTGCCCATTTGGTGACGGCTTCGGCAGCGAAGAATTGATCCTGTTCGACGCGCGCATACATCGGGCAAATAATATCGGTTGCCGCCGTCATCGCGCCACCGCCCTCGTATTGCACCGGGCGGCTCGGATCGCGCTGTTTCAGCCATTGATACATCGCATGATGATTATTGCCGATCCCCGATTCGTTGCCCAGAGACCAGATAATAATACCGGCGTGGTTTTTATCGCGCTCCACCATGCGTACCACCCGCGCCAAATAGGCATTCAGCCAGCTCGGATCATCGGATAAATGGCGCATTGGCGATTGCCCGTGGGTTTCCAAATTGGCTTCATCGACCACATATAAGCCGTACTGATCGCACAGTTCATACCACGCCGGATGATTGGGATAATGGGCGCAGCGCACCGCATTGAAGTTGTTCTGTTTAAGCAGCAGAATATCTTGCCGCATATCTTCAACGGTGATGGCATGTCCCCGTTCGGGGTGGTGTTCATGGCGGTTCACGCCGCGAATCAGCAACGGTTTGCCGTTTAACAACAGTTGTCCGTGTTTGATTTCCACCTTGCGGAAACCAATATCGTAGGCTTCGCAGTCCAGTAGCTTATTATTCTCGTCCAACAAACTCACTACGCAGCGATACAAGTACGGTATTTCCGCCGACCATGGCTGCACCTCTCCCACACTGACAGTTTGTTGAAGCCGATCTTGATAACGCCCTTTTTCATCAAGCGCCGCTTGTTGCGCGAATGAAGCAACTTGCTCTAACAAACAATCTTCGCCGTTAAACAGTTGCAACCGTACTTTTGTCTGTTCCGCCGCATTGCGATTAAATCGGGTTTTGACCGTCAATGTACCGTTTTGATAAACCGCATCTAAATCGGCGTGAATCTCCACGTCGGCAATATGCAAGTGCGGTTTACTCAACAGGGTCACATCACGGAAAATACCGCTCAGCCACCACATATCCTGATCTTCCAAATACGAACCGTCGCTCCAACGCAACACCATCACCGTCAGCTGATTGCCGCCGGCATGTACAAAGTCGCTTAAATCAAATTCCGCCGCCACACGGCTGTCTTGCGCATAACCGACCCAACGCCCGTTACACCATAAATGGAATGCGCTGTTGACCCCGTCAAAATTGATCCGCACTTGGCGTTGCAGCCACTTTTCAGGCAAATGAAATAGCGTGCGGTAACAGCCGGTCGGATTATCTTGTGGCACGAAAGGCGGCTTATCGTCAAACGGATAGCGGATATTGGTATAAATCGGATTGTCCGCTACATTCGGTTGCAACTGCCAGTTGGACGGCACGGCAATCTTCAGCCAGTCAGTATCATCAAAGTGCGGTTGGATAACCTCTTCAGGCACGGCTTCCGGCTTGGCAAACAGTTGAAATTGCCACACGCCGTTTAACGATTGTTGATTCGGCGACGGCGTTTTGCCGACCGCACTTGGCACATCGGGATAGGCTCGTAACGGCGAATGTGCCGCCAAGCGGGACAAGGATGAAGTGACTAACTGATTTTGCCATTCTTTTGCTTTGATGATTTCATTAAACTCACGCATACCGCACTCTTAACAGGTTTAAATGGATAAAAATAAAGGCAACGAAACGCTGCCTTTTAAATCGCTTGGATAAGATTAAGCTTCTTTGCTTTTCAATAAACCGGAAGAACCTTTCGAATAATCTTTCGGTTGATCTTTGCCGGCAACGTCTTCTACTGCCGTCGCTTCCGCTGCGACTTTATCGCCCGCCGCCGTATCGGCAGCTTCCGCTTCTTTTCCCCCCGATTCCAACAGCGGATTTTCCTCAAAAATCGCTTTCGCTGTGGTTTCCGGCAACAGAGCGACCGAACTTTTCGCCAAATGTTTATATAAGCGCTGATAATCTTGCGCCATCGATTTCAATAAATCCGCACTTTCGGCAAAATGCTCCTCAATTTTCGCTTTTTGCTGTTCAACCTCGGTTTTGACCTGTTTCAACTCCGATTCGGTCTGCACCTGTTTGCGCACATTGCCGCTCGTGGCACGAATCAAAAAATACGCCAACACAAAACCTATCACCACACCGATAAAGCCGATCAACCACGGGTTACCTGTGATTGCCGAATTTGCTGCTGTTTCCATACACTCCCCCTCAAATTTTAAATGTAAAAAATAGCATAACTGGTTGAAAGTATAAAACGTTATGCCGATAAAGCTAAACACTAAATCCAATTTTTTTAGATTTAGATCACGAATTTCATCATTTAATTACGCGTAACTTGCCGAAATCGCTGACGATACTGCTTTGGCGTACATTGGCTTAATAGATAAAACTGCTTAGAAAAATAACTTAAATGGTTAAATCCGCTATTGAGTGCAATCTCAGTAATGCTCAAAGACGTATTCACCAGTAAGGTTTGGCTCACTTCAATTCGATAAGCATTTAAAAATGACATTGGGCTTTGTTGGACATATTTTTTAAATAATTTACAGCAACGGCTACGGCAAATATGTGCCGAGGCAGCAATACTGTCTAATCGCAATGGATGCATATAATTTTGATGGATAAAACTGGTCATTTTTTTCTGCAATACAATTTCTTCAGGCTCGTCCCCATCGCCCTGATTAAGATAATTCCTTACTAAATTAAACCATTTATGCCAACATTGGTAAGCCACTGCCATACACTCCATATCAATACCATCATCCGATTGCTGCGCTTGTAAATGTAAATTTCCCAATGTTTCAATATCTTGCAAAATAGCCAAATGGGCGGGTTCTTCAAAAGATAAATAATTCGCTTCCAGTCGTTTGGTATTAATGACCGGTTCAACAAATTTTTGGAATAACGTTTTTTCAGCACTAAAAATCATAGGGTTAATTAAAACACAAATAAAATCACAATCTTTTCCGGATAAAGAGTAACCATAGTGCATTGCTTTCGCATTCACAATAATACCATCCCCTTTCTTTAAAACAAAGGTCTTCCCATTCACATAATAATACATTTCGCCACTTAAAATTTTAATTAATTCAATATCTTCATGCCAATGGCATAACGCTTTCATGTCATTAAAATCGGATAATTTATTACATTGAATACCTATACGAACGTAAGGTAAGTAAGATTGAATAATTTCGGCTTGGTCATTCATTAGTTTTAACGTAATTTTCATAACAAGACCTCTTATAAAATACGATTTTTATAAAAATTAGCGAAAATTGTGTTAGAAAGCGATGTTTCTGCTCTGATAATATTATACTAAGAAATAAAAAGAGAACAATCAATAGGTGATAAAATGAAATCCAATAATCCACCCGATTTTTATTGCGAATGCTTGCCTATAGCCAAAGTTGATATACTTGGGGAGAGAATTACGCAATTCAAGTTACGTTTTTCAAGTCCCATTTCTGGAATGCCGCTATTTAATACAAATAGCATCGCTATTTTCCTAGCAAGCGAAAATACAGACAACCAGTGGGAAAAGCTATCTATTGCATATATTGAACAACGTAATGCCTCAGCAATAACGGTATTTATCAAGCAAGCATTGAACGACTCAATCACAAAAACATTAAAATTTGATCAAGTGCAGTTTCGACAACAGCGTTGCCATATTCAAGTTAAAATCAAATTTAAATTTCAGGTCAAAGATATATTTCACAGGGTATTAAAAGTGATGAATTTATTACCGATTCAACATATAGAAATAGATAAATGCCAACACTCATCATTTAACGATTTGGATTATAACCTCTATGTTCCTCACAAAAACAACACAAACCACCCATTAATCATTTATCTACATGGCGCCGGGGAAGGCGGTGATAATCAAAGTCATCTTATTGCTGATCGTGCCGTTGCAACGTTTACCGATCCTGCCATACAACAATTCTTTGATTATCCTTTTATTCTTGCGCCACAATGTCCTGATTTTTGGTTGAAAGAATTTAAATTAAATGGAATCACTTATTTTGGAAAACAAGATTACACCGCCACGCTCATTTATTTGATTAAAAATATTTTTTTACAACATCCACAGATTGATAAAAAACGCGTTTATATTATCGGCGCGTCGATGGGAGGTTATCAAGGATTAAGATTACTAGCGCATAGCCCTGACTTATTTAGCGCTGGCATTATTGCTTGCCCGGCTGAAATTCCAAGTAACGAGTTATTAGATAACTTAAATAATATACCGATGTGGCTATTGCATAGTAGAAAAGATGAGGTTGTTCCGGTTAAAAATACCGAATACATCATTAACTATCTAACTCCTAAAAATCCTAATCTTAAATATCAATTCTTTTCAGATATTATCATTCAAAACCTCAATCTTGATCCTCATTGCGTTTTTTTATATCTCTATGAGAATATTCCGAATATAAATGGAATATCTATTTTTCAATGGTTAAAACAACAAATTGGCAAGCCCAATACAAGGAGCATTTTATGAACAACGGTAAAAGCACGCTAAGTGCGGTCATCTATATTTCTATTATTGCCGCACTTGGTGGATTTCTATTCGGATTCGATACGGCGGTTATTAGTGGCACAGTTGAGTCTATCCGTAGTGAGGAATTTGGTTTTGGGCTTACATCAGGTGAATTAGGATTTGCCGTTGCCTCTGTATTAGTCGGATCTGCAATTGGTGCGTGGTATGCTGGTCTCGCGGCCATACGTTTTGGTCGAGTAAAAGTCATGTTAGTTGCCTCGGTGATGTTTTCCATTTCTGCAGTCGGCTCAGCGCTTGCCGTGGGTTTATGGGATTTTTCAGTTTGGCGATTAATCGGCGGTATTGGGGTCGGCATTGCCGCGGTAATTGCGCCCGCTTATATTGCCGAAGTTTCTCCGGCACATTTACGTGGACGTTTGGGCAGTTTACAGCAACTTGCTATCGCTGTGGGTTTATTAGTGTCCTTCATCTCTAATTATCTTCTTGCTAACATTGAAAATTCTCCTAATGCCGAATTATGGGGTGGTTTATTAGCTTGGCGCTGGATGCTGTTAGTCGAAATTTTTCCAGCCATGCTATATGGAATTATGGCGTTCAAATTACCCGAATCACCTCGTTATCTTGTTAGCAAAAATAAATTAACCGAAGCAAAGCATGTCTTAATCAAATACACCGGTGAGACGGCTCCGGATGCCAAAATTCACAGCATTCAGCAAAGTTTGGGGGATTTAGATGAAATTATTTCGATTAAAAACGTACTCTCATCAAAAACACTTTTTGTTCCGGTTGTTTGGATTGGAATTTGTTTTGCTTTTGTTGCGCAATTCACTGGAATTAATATCATTTTATACTACGCCTCTTCACTCTGGAGTGCGGTCGGATTTTCCCAATCACTCTCCTTTGCCGTTCCTATCGGTACAACAATGATCGGTGTATTGATGACTATTGTCGGTATGTTATATATCGATAAAATTGGGCGACGCAAATTACTGCTGATCGGCTCAATAGGTATGGGGATCTCTCTTTGGATTACTGGCTTTATTTTTATGAGCGCAGACAAAAGCGCAAACGGCTTAGCATTACCGGCATATCTGTCTTGGGCGGCCTTAATCAGTGCGCATATTTTTTATATTTTCTTTTGCGGCACTTGGGGGCCTGCTATTTGGGTGGTTTTAGGTGAGATATTCCCAAACCGCATTCGAACAACCGGACTTGGCATTGCCATTTGTGCAAACTGGATTGGTAATGTTATCGTCACATGGACATTCCCACCGATGTTACAAGCCTTTGGGCTTGCGCCGACTTATTTATTTTACGGGGTCTGCTGTATCGGCTCATTTTTCATGGTTAAATGGCTTATTCATGAAACTGGTAATCAAGAGTTGGAAGATTTGCCTCAGCGTTAAATTAATATGAGCCTTTTAGCCCATATTTTTCGCTAAAAGGTTCGCTTTTTGAAATCGTTTCCTATATAATCTTGCGACCCTGTATTACGACTGGTTTTCCCGCCGCGTAAATGTCATTGAGTTCTCACTCGAAGGGGTGCAGCAATCAATTTGAGGTGTGTCTAATATTAGACACAGGGTTTAAAATTTTTATATTGGTAATCATTTAATGAAAACTTTTGTAGCAAAACCGGAAACTGTAAAACGTGACTGGTATGTAGTTGACGCGACCGGTAAAACTTTAGGTCGTTTGGCTACTGAAATCGCAAGTCGCTTACGTGGTAAACACAAAGCCGAGTACACCCCGCACGTAGATACCGGTGATTACATCATCGTGATTAACGCTGAGAAAGTTGCCGTAACCGGTAAAAAACAAAGCGATAAAATCTACTACTGGCACACAGGCCACATCGGTGGAATCAAACAAGCGACTTTCAAAGAGATGATCGAACGTCGTCCTGAAAGCGTGATTGAAATTGCGGTTAAAGGTATGTTGCCTAAAGGTCCTTTGGGTCGTGCAATGTATCGTAAATTAAAAGTGTATGCGGGTGCCGAACACAGCCACGCTGCGCAACAACCACAAGTATTAGACATTTAATCACGGGATCAAGATTATGGCAGAGAATCAAAACTACGGCACAGGCCGCCGCAAAAGCTCTTCAGCCCGTGTATTCATCAAACCGGGTACAGGTAAAATCACTATCAACCAACGTGAAATCGACGTTTATTTCGGTCGCGAAACTTCACGCATGATCGTGCGTCAACCGTTGGAATTAGTTGAATTAACTGAGAAATTGGATCTATACATCACTGTTAAAGGTGGTGGTATTTCAGGTCAAGCCGGTGCGATCCGTCACGGTATCACCCGCGCTTTAATGGAATATGACGAAACTTTACGCCCTGCATTGCGTGCAGCCGGCTTCGTCACTCGTGACGCACGTCGTGTTGAACGTAAAAAAGTGGGTCTGCGCAAAGCACGTCGTCGTCCACAATTCTCCAAACGTTAAGTGCGACAATGTCGCACTTATGGTGTGCAAGTTATTGTTTTTACAAAGATATTTTATCGGAGTATAGCAATTCTTGCACGCAGTTGCAAACCTTTTATACGAGGTTTGCAACAACTTTTCAAGTACCCCTCGGGGGTACTTGGGAAGCCAGACAAAGAAACGAGGCGTTGCCTAAGATCTTTGTTCTAAGTTGGATTAGTAAATAGACCAATTTATGTGTAACTAAGGTATGATCTTCACTTTGATGTCGTCCTGAGTAGTCAAATACTCAAGGTTAAGTTAAGAAAGCAAGATCCAGTTAAGAGCTTACCCATAGCTCCTTGTCATAAATCCATATTTACCGCCTACTATAAATAAAGCCCAGAGGTTTACGAGCACGATGAAACTAAACCTACAATATAAATTGGTAGTTTATATTGGTAAGTGCATACTTCAAACATGACCGATTAAATCGGTTTGCTTTACACATTATAATCTCTTTTTCTCTGTTAAGGGGGATAGAGATGTCAATAGCATTACACTTTATTTTGATACAACATCAAGATAAGGTTATTATTGCTCAATTTTCAGTTATTTCATGTTTATAAATTGTATTTATCTCATCAAGAAGAGCGGCTTAGCTGTATCTAAATTTTGAGAAAATGAAATGCGTATGCTGAAAATAGGATATAAAACAGTAAAGTACGAAGTTCTCGGCAACATTGGGAACAGGAAGAAGTAAATAGTATGCAGACAAGACTTATTTATGCTGTTTAGGTGTGAAAACTTAGTAAGTGCATAAGCTGTTATTATCATTGTTACGCTCGGTATAACGAGAGTGTAACCTGCTATATGACTGGCAGTAGCCTAGGGGCAGTGCGGTTTTGGTAACGAAACGGTACGAAGCGTCCTGACAATGTAACCCCTCCTCGGAGGTTGCCGTTTATCGTGAGATAACGGGAAGAGAATGTTGAACAGTACAACATTCAAGGTGCTAGGCTGAATAGAAAGATAAACGTAAGTGAACAGTTGATAAACCTCGTAATGAAGAGAAAGCCTACGACTGTTATTGGCTTTGACCAAAAGGTATGCGGTTGGTTATTCCTCTTTAACGTGGGAATACGTCATCATCAAACCGTCGGGGGACAGACTGTATCTTCACTATTCGTGTGGTAATAACGGAAATTGGTAAGCCTGTATTTTCGCCCTGTCCACAATTCTCCAACCGTTTGAAAAGAGCGGCAGGGGAAATAAGGGATAAGGCAGGTAAAGCGTAAGCAATGCTGTTGAAAGTGCAGGTAAGGGAGGTTGGAGAAAGCGAATGCTTTGCTGTAATGGCAGGGATAGGGTATGAAATATGACCCACCCGAAAGGGGGCAGACTTCCAACTGGTCTTTCATCGCAAGATGACGGGCAAATTCCTTTAATGGTTATTGGAAAGTTTGGAGAATTAGCGGTGATTTACCAATAGGTCATTGATAATTGTCGGGAAAACAAACTGATAACAATGTAATAAATAAGGGTAAAACGCGCGTTGGCGCATTGGCTGCCTGAGAAACAGCCAATAATTGGGACGGGAAAACCCCTCTCACCAACGCGACGCTACTCTTTAACCCAACGGTTACAAGAGATGTAAGACTGTCGGTAAAACGATAGTTCCTCTTGTAACTAATCCAAATAATCGTATTGTTATTTGGGCAAGGTTAATTACATTAGGAATTTATCCACTTACCGATGTTTCTTACTGCTTCTTGTACTATCAGGAGCAAGTATGAAAGAGCGAACTCATTCTACTAAGAAAGTATTATGCAGTCCAGCGCCAACGGCTCCGAACATAGCGCAACACTGGCACTCAATTGATTGGGGAAAGGTGCAACGCTATGTTAAAGGAATGCAAGTGCGGATTGCGAAGGCAACACGGGAAAGCGATTGGCGTAGGGTTAAAAACCTACAACGAATGCTGACCCACTCGTTTTATGCGAAAGCATTAGCCGTTAGACGAGTGACTGAAAATAAAGGCAAACGGACTGCCGGTGTGGATAAAACCATTTGGGATTCTCCATCACTCAAATGGAAAGCAATCGACACCTTGTCGGCAAAAGGGTATAAACCTAGCCCATTGCGGCGAGTTTATATTCCCAAACCCAATGGTAAGCAACGACCATTAGGGATTCCGACAATGAGGGATAGGGCTATGCAGGCATTGTATTTACTGGCACTGCAACCTGTTGCTGAAACATTGGCAGATAAAGGCTCATATGGGTTTAGGCTAAACCGTTCTACGGCTGACGCGATAACCCATATACATCAAATATTCACCAAGAAAGGGCGAAAAACCAATCGTCCTGCCGAATGGATATTAGACGCCGATATACAAGGATGTTTCGACCACATCAATCATGATTGGCTGTTAAAACATATTCCGATGAATAAACGGATATTGCATAAATGGCTGAAATCGGGTGTGGTTGAATTCGGGCAGTTAAAACGGACAGAGGAAGGTACGCCACAAGGTGGTATAATTTCCCGACTCTGGCAAATATGGCACTGGACGGGCTCGAAAACGAACTGGCGAAGCACTTCGGTGCGAAAGGCAGTAAACAAATTCGAGAACATAAAACCTACATGGTGCGATATGCCGATGATTTTATTATTTCGGGCAATTCAAAAGAACTACTGGAAAATAAAGTCTTACCTGTGGTGAAAAACTTTATGGCAGAACGAGGGTTATCTCTGTCAGAAAGTAAAACCAAGGTGGTGCATATCGAACAAGGATTTGATTTTTTAGGTTGGACGGTTCGACGTTTGAATCAACGAATCTTGATTAAACCGAGCAAGAAGAATGTGCAAACATTTTATCGCAAGGCAAAAACCATGATTTCTAAGATGAAAATGGCGAAACAAGAAGAGCTGATTTTTGTGTTAAATCCGATGTTACGAGGGTGGGCTAACTATCACCGTCATCAAGTTTCCAGCATTGCCTTTGCCCGAATGGACGCATTGATTTGGCGAGCCTTATGGAAATGGTGTAAACGCCGACATCACAATAAAGGGATAAGGTGGATAAAAGAGAAATACTTTTGTTCAACCGCCACTAGAAATTGGATATTTGGCACAACCTATACTGATCCAAAAGGTGAATTGAAACCGATAGAGTTATTCTATTGCGGATACGTCAAAATTGAACGGCACATTAAAGTGAAACAGGATTATAATCCGTTTTTACCGGAGTGGGAGTTATATGGAGAAGAGTTACATCGTCAGCGGTTGTATAATAAACAATCGCACCGACGACAGTGGCAAGCCCTGTATAACGATCAGAAAGGAAAATGTGCATTATGCGAACAGGCAATAACGGAAGAAACAGGTTGGCACGACCATCATATTGAGTATCGAATGTATGGCGGTAGTGACGCTTTGAGTAATCGTTGTTTGCTACACCCGATATGTCATAGAAAAGTCCACGCCTTGAATTTAAAGGTAGTGAAACCGACTATCACATAGTTAATAGAAAGGCTTGAGCTGTATGCAGAGAAATTTGCCCGTACAGTTCTTAGGGGGCTGAAACGCAGTAATGCATTTTGGCTACCCGACTTTGGAAATTTACCGACAGTATTTATACTGCAAAGATACAAGCCGATCGGGAAAGCAATCGGCTTTTTTGTTATAGCTAAACAGCTCGCTATAACAAAAAGTGCGGTCTGATTCGTTTTTAATCTGACCGCACTTTGCCTACGCTGAAGATGTTACGTTATGCCAGGGCTTTTAACTGTTTAAGCGACGGAGCATAATAGTAACTGCCGCTGACCGCTTTGGTGAAGCCAAGCAAACGGTCGGTTTTTCCATCGGTTTCACCGAACATACTCAACAATTGTTGTTCGATATTGTGCAAGCGTGCGCAGTAGCAGATAAAATACAAACCGTGGGCGCCACTGACTTTACCGTATGGCAGGCTTTGGCGTACCATTTTCAGCCCGGCACCGTTTTCTTTCAGATCCACTCTGCCGACGTGCGATGTATCAGGTACATCATCCAATTCCACGCTATCGGCTTTGGTTCTGCCGATCACACTTTCTTGTTTTTCGGTATTCAGTTTTTGCCATTTATCCAGTTGATGTTCATAACGTTGGGTGAACACATAGCTGCCGCCTTGATCGTTACCCTTGGCGATCAACGCAATTGCTGAGCGCTCCTCTGTGCCTTGCGGATTTTCCGTACCATCAATAAAGCCGGTTAAATCACGTTCTTCAATCCAGCGGAAACCTTGAGTTTCTTCTTCCACCTTAATCGCTGCGGCAAACAACCGCATTGCCATTTGCCCGGCGGAAAAGCAGACATCCTGGCGCAACGCCTGAATATGGATCAGCAAATCACGCTGTGTTGCCGGGGCAGTTAAGTTGCCTTTGCCTAAGGTGGTGAAAGGTTTCAATTCAACCGCACTTTGCTCTTTTTTCAGTTGCTGCCAAACCGAATCGCCGAAAGCCAGCGTCGCACCTAATCCCGCCTCAGGATAAGCCTGCTGCAATTTTTCCAATTCGGTTAAAAAGGGAATCACCGCTTGTTTTAATGCCGATAAATCAATAATCGTCGCTTCTAAAAAAAGCCCCGCTCGGCAATGTTCTAATAAAATCCCGCTCTGCGCTGACGCCGATAATACCATCATTATTCTGTCCTCTTTTATTCGTCTTTATTTTTAGTTAGATAACTTGCGCGATTAACGCACCTCAATCAATACCTGGCTATCGGCATGCCGTGCCAGTAAGCGCCCGATCCGAAACAGTTCAACGCCGTTTTCCGCCGCCAACGTTCTCACCTGCTCTACCGCCTGTGGACGCACGGCAATCAGCAAGCCGCCTGATGTTTGCGGATCGCATAAAACCGCTTGCTGCGCCTCGCTCATTGGCGAAATCAAATGCCCGTAGCTGTCAAAGTTACGTTTATTGCCGCCCGGGATACAGCCTTTTTCAACATAATATTCCACGCCGTCGAGTAACCGCACTTGGTTGAAATCTACTTCTGCCGCGACATTTGAACCTTGGCAGATTTCTGATAAGTGTCCCAGCAAGCCAAAACCGGTGACATCAGTCATGGCGGTAATATCTTCAATCTCGGCAAATTTTGTGCCGATACTGTTTAATTGGCACATCACGTTTGAAGCGAGATTCTGATGTTCCGCTTTCAATTTGCCTTTTTTCTCAGCGGTGGTCAGAATGCCGATACCCAACGGCTTGGTCAGATAAAGTTCACAGCCGGCTTCAGCAGCATTGTTCTTCTTCAATTTCTCGGTATTAATCACACCGGTTACCGCCAAGCCGAAAATCGGTTCAGGCGCGTCAATCGAGTGTCCGCCGGCGAGGGATATTCCTGCCGTCTGACATGCCGCACGCCCGCCGTCCACAATACGCTGCGCCACTTCCGGTGGTAATTTGCTGATCGGGAAGCCCAAAATCGCAATCGCCATAATCGGCTTGCCGCCCATGGCATAAATATCGCTGATTGCATTGGTGGCGGCGATTTTACCGAAAGTGAACGGATCATCAACAATCGGCATAAAAAAATCGGTGGTGCTGATAATGCCGATATTGTTACCAAGATCGTACACCGCCGCGTCATCCCGGCTCTCATTGCCAACCAGCAACTGCGGATCCATAAATTTTTCCATTTCGGTGTGTAAAATTTGATCCAACACTTTCGGAGAGATCTTACAACCACAACCGGCGCCGTGGCTGTATTGCGTTAAACGGATGACATCACTGACCACATGATTGAATTCACTTTCGACAATATTTTGCTCACTCATTTATAATCCTCTTTGTTATTTTGCTTCGACAGGCTAACTAAGCGTATTGTACCCTTTTTTCATTATTTTTTTAGCGAAATGAACAATCTTGCTGAATTTATCATCAATTATTGGTGTTTAACATTTATTTAACGTGATGATTATCAGAATTTTGATCTTTATCCATTTATAAAGTTGTTTTTTATGAAAGAATGCGGTATAGCTATTCACTGAAAAAACACTTCAAAACACAACATTGACAAGGAGTAACTATAATGACTTTCAAACTCTCTCGCTTAAACAGTGCCGTGTTAACGGCTTTAACTTTTGGTCTTGCCACTTCTGCGTTTGCCGCCAATGTGCCTGCCGGAACCGAACTCGCGGCAAAACAAGAGTTGGTTTATAACGTTTCCGCCAACCCGGCAAGCCTTGATCCGGCAAAAATCGAAGGCGATGTCGAAGGGCAATTCACCCGCCAATTGTTTGAAGGCTTGGTCACCTCCGATGAAAAAGGGCATATTTTGCCCGGTGTCGCGAAATCTTGGGATCATTCCGAAGACTTCAAAACCTGGACTTTCCACCTGCGCGACAACGCCAAATGGTCGAACGGCGATCCGGTGACGGCGGAAGATTTTGTGTATGCGTGGCAGCGTTTGGCTGATCCGAAAACCGCCGCCCCTTACGGCACCTATTTGAAATATCTCACCCTGCAAAATGCGGCTGAAATCGTGGAAGGCACAAAACCACCGAGCGAATTGGGCGTGAAAGCGTTAGACGCGCACACCTTGCAATTAACCTTGAATTCGTCGATTCCGTATGTCGATAAACTGGTTGAACACTATGTGTTATATCCGGTGCACAAAGCCACCGTGGAAAAATTCGGCGACCAATGGACGAAAAAAGAAAATATGGTGAACAACGGTGCGTTCAAATTAGACAGCCTGATTGTGAATGAAAAAGCCGAATTGTCGCCGAATCCGCAATATTGGGACAACGCCAACACCGTCTTAACCAAAGTCACCTTGCTGCCGATTGAATCCTCCACCACCGACATGAACCGCTATCGCGCCGGCGAAATCGACATCACCGGTAAAGACGTGCCGCCGGACATGTTCCCGAAATTAAAAGCGGATTTCCCGAACGAAATATACACCAGCCCGATTTTGTGTACTTATGTATATGAAATCAATACCGCCAAAGCGCCGTTTAACGATCCGCGCGTGCGCCAAGCATTGAGCCTGTCGATTGACCGCAACATTATTACCGATAAAGTGTTGGGACAAGGGCAAGTGCCTGCCTATCACTTCACGCCGCCATATATCAACGGCGGTGAAAAATTGACCAACCCCGAATGGGCAAGTTGGGATCAGAAAAAACGCAACGAAGAAGCGATTAAATTGTTAGCCGAAGCCGGTTTCAACAAGCAAAATCCGCTGAATTTCACCATTTTGTATAATACTTCTGAAAACCACAAGAAAATTGCGATTGCGGCAAGTTCCATCTGGAAACAAAATTTGGGCGGCGCAGTCAATGCCAAAATGGAAAACCAAGAGTGGAAAACCTATTTGGATTCCCGTCACCAAGGCAACTATGACGTAGCGCGTGCCGGTTGGTGTTCAGACTACAATGAAGCCACTTCATTCCTGAACTACTACTTGTCCGACAGCAGCAACAACACCGCATTCTATAAGAGCGCCGAATATGATGCGGCGGTGAAACATGCGTTGCTGGCAGACAGCGATGAGCAACGCCAAACCGATTACGCCAATGCGGAAACCTTCTTCAGCCGCGACGTACCGTCGGTGCCGTTCTATCACTATGTGCAACCGCGCTTGGTGAAACCGTATGTGAAAGGCTATGCCGTTGCGCACCCGGGGCAAAACTACTATCTGAAAGATGTGTATTTGATTAAGCAGTAATTCAAGCTTTGAATTCACTTCTCATCTCAAAGTGCGGTACACTACCGCACTTTGTTGATTTCTCATTTACTTTTTAGATACTCATTATGCTGATACTCATTTTACGCCGTTTTTTACAGGCAATCCCGACACTGTTTGTGTTGATCACCATCTCGTTTTTCATGATGCGGCTCGCTCCCGGCAGCCCGTTTTCCAGCGAAAAAAACTATCCGCCGGAAGTGATGGCAAATATTGAAGCCAAATACAATTTGGACAAGCCGATTCATACCCAATATTTATTGTATTTGAAAAACCTTGCGCAAGGCGATTTCGGGCCTTCATTCAAATATAAAGACTTCACCGTCAATCAACTGGTGGCGCAGGCGATTCCCGTATCGTTAAAGCTGGGCTTTTCCGCCTTTTTGATCGCGCTGTTTTTCGGCGTGCTTGCCGGCACGGTGGCGGCGATTAAGCAGAATAAGTGGATCGACTATTTTATTATGACCTTTGCCATGACCGGCGTGGTGATCCCCAGCTTCGTGGTTGCGCCGCTATTGGTGTTGATTTTCGCCATCACCCTGAAATGGCTGCCGGCAGGCGGCTGGAACGGCGGCACATTGATCAACATGCTGCTGCCGATGACCGCACTTTCGCTCTCTTACATTGCCAGCATTGCGCGGATCACGCGCGGTTCGATGATTGAGGTGCTGCACTCCAATTTTATCCGCACCGCCAAAGCCAAAGGCTTGCCAATGCGACGGATTATTTTGCGCCACGCCTTGCGCCCTGCGCTGCTGCCGGTGGTGTCGTATATGGGGCCTGCCTTTGTCGGTATTATCACCGGTTCAATGGTGATCGAAAGTATCTTCGGCTTGCCCGGTTTGGGGCAGCTGTTTGTGAACGGGGCATTGAACCGTGATTATTCGTTGGTGTTGAGCCTGACTATTTTGGTCGGCGCACTCACCATCACCTTTAATGCGATTGTGGATATTTTGTATGCCGTAATCGATCCTAAAATTCGTTATTAAAGGATGTATTATGTTGATTAAACAAGAAAATACCGAATTTATTGAAAATTTGGCACAACAACTGAGCCAACAAGACGAAGTGGAAGGACGCAGCCTGTGGCAAGACGCCAAACGCCGCTTTTTCCATAACCGGGCGGCGTTGGTCAGCCTGTTGGTGCTGTTTATGATTACTCTGTTTGTGGTGTTCGCACCGCTCTTAATGCCGTTTGCTTTCGACGAAACCGATTGGAACATGATGTCGGCGGCACCGGATTTGGAAAGCGGACACTATTTCGGCACCGATTCCTCCGGGCGTGATATGTTGGTGCGCGTGGCGATGGGCGGGCGGATTTCGCTATTGGTCGGTATCGCCGGGGCGCTGATTGCGGTGTTGGTCGGCACGCTGTACGGCGCGACTTCCGGCTATGTCGGCGGCAAAACCGACGCGGTGATGATGCGGATTTTGGAAATCCTGAACTCGTTTCCGTTTATGTTCTTCGTGATCTTATTGGTGACCTTCTTCGGGCAAAATATCCTGCTGATCTTCGTCGCGATCGGCATGGTGTCGTGGTTAGACATGGCGCGGATCGTACGCGGGCAAACTCTAAGTTTGAAACGTAAAGAGTTTGTCGAAGCCGCCATTGTCTGCGGCGTGCCGACCCGACAGATCATCTGGCGGCATATCGTGCCGAACGTGTTGGGCGTGGTGGTGGTTTATGCCTCGCTGCTTGTGCCGGGCATGATTTTATTTGAATCTTTCCTCAGCTTCTTAGGATTGGGCACGCAAGAACCGCTGAGCAGTTGGGGCGGTTTGTTGAACGACGGCGCACGGGCGATGGAATATCTGCCGTGGCTGCTGATTTTCCCAGCACTGTTTTTAGTGATAACCCTATTCTGCTTTAACTTTATCGGCGACGGCTTGCGCGACGCGCTCGACCCGAAAGATCGCTAATAGAGATGTGAGGAAATACAATGACAAATCCGAATTTACTACTCGATGTAAACGATCTGCGGGTGATTTTCAAAACCCACGACGGCGATGTCACCGCCGTCAATAATCTGACCTTCGCACTCAATGCCGGGCAAACGCTGGGCATTGTCGGCGAATCCGGCTCGGGCAAATCGCAAACCGCATTTGCCTTGATGGGCTTGCTTGCCGACAACGGACGGATCGAAGGCTCGGCAAAATTCAACGGCAAAGAGATTTTAAACCTGCCGAAGAAAGAGCTGAATCACTTGCGTGCCGAACAGATCGCGATGATTTTCCAAGATCCGATGACCTCGCTCAATCCGTATATGAAAGTCAAAGATCAGTTAATGGAAGTCCTGATGTTGCACAAAGGCTTGGATCGCAAAAGTGCTTATAACGAATCCTTGGCTATGCTTGACGCAGTGAAAATGCCGGAAGCGAAAAAGCGCATGGAGATGTATCCGCATGAATTTTCCGGCGGTATGCGCCAACGGGTGATGATTGCCATGGCGTTGCTGTGCCGTCCGAAATTGCTGATCGCCGACGAACCGACAACCGCACTTGACGTGACCGTACAGGCGCAAATCATGAGTTTGCTGAATGAGCTGAAAAGCGAATTCAACACCGCAATTATCATGATCACCCACGATTTGGGCGTGGTTGCCGGGATTTGCGATCATGTGCTGGTGATGTACGCCGGGCGCACCATGGAATACGGCACGGCGGAACAGATTTTTTATCATCCGACCCACCCCTACTCTATCGGCTTGATCAATGCCGTACCGAAACTGAACGAAGAATCGCACGAGCTGATCACCATTCCGGGCAATCCGCCGAATTTGCTGAATTTACCGAACGGCTGCCCATTCCAACCGCGTTGCTTAAAAGCCACGGCGCAATGTCTGCAAGCGCCGCAGTTGCAACGTTTCGATCATAATCGCCTGCGGGCTTGTTTTATTCCGGTTACGGAAATGTAGCTTGAGAACACAGTATGCAAAACGAAAATAAACCGTTATTACTCGATGTGAACAATCTCAGCGTTCACTTTAAAATTAAGCAAGACAAAAAAAGCTTTTTCGCCAAACCGCAAACCTTAAAAGCGGTCAATGGCGTCTCCTTCAAACTCTATCAGGGCGAAACCTTGGGCGTGGTCGGCGAATCCGGCTGCGGCAAATCGACCTTGGCGCGCGCGATTATCGGCTTGGTGAAATCCGCCGGCGGCGCAATGGCATGGTTAGGCAAAGATCTGAGCAAGCAAAACGCCAAAGAGTGGAAAGCGTTGCGCAACGATATTCAGATGATTTTCCAAGATCCGCTCGCCTCGCTTGATCCGCGCATGACGATCGGCGACATTATCGCCGAGCCGTTGAAAGTCTACCAACCGCACTTGAGCCGGCAAGAGGTGAAAAGCAAAGTGCAGGCGATGATGCAAAAAGTCGGCTTGCTGCCGAATTTAATCAACCGCTATCCGCACGAATTTTCCGGCGGACAATGCCAACGGATCGGCATTGCGCGCGCCCTGATTATCGAGCCGAAACTGATTATCTGTGATGAGCCGGTGTCGGCATTGGACGTATCCATTCAGGCGCAAGTGGTCAATCTGCTGAAGTCGTTACAAAAAGAGATGGGCTTATCGCTGATTTTTATTGCGCACGATCTGTCGGTGGTGAAGCACATTTCCGACCGCGTGTTGGTGATGTATCTCGGCAATGCGGTGGAGCTGGGCGACTACCGCGCAGTATATCAAGACACCAAGCACCCGTACACCAAAGCCTTGATGTCCGCCGTGCCGATTGCCGATCCGAAACTGGAACGCAATAAGAAAATTCAGCTGTTGGAAGGTGACCTGCCATCACCGATCAACCCGCCGTCCGGCTGCGTGTTCCGCACCCGCTGCCCGCTTGCCGACAGCCATTGTGCGTTGGAAAAGCCGAATTTAATCGGGGATATTTCACATTTAGTCGCCTGCTTTAAAGTATAATTATTTCTTTACTACCGGATCAAAGTGCGGTCAACCCATGCAAAAGAAACGCCCTGTGCTGCAAGACATTGCCAATCATCTCGGCATTACCAAAATGACGGTCAGCCGTTATTTGCGCAATCCGCAAACAGTTGCGCCGGCGACGCGCGAGAAAATTGCGGCGGCAATTGAACAGTTTGGCTATATTCCCAACGTTGCCTCGCGCATTATGTCCAGCGCCAAAAGTTATGCCATCGGCGTGCTGGTTCCCTCGCTCACCAATCAGGTGTTTGCCGATGTGATCAAAGGAATTGAATCGGTGACCGAATTGTCGGGCTACCAAACCATGTTGGCGCACTTCGGTTATTCGCCGGAAATCGAAGAACAGCGGATTAAATCGCTGCTTTCGTACAATGTCGATGCCTTGATTTTGTCCGAAAACGTGCATAGCAAGCAGTCGCTAAAAATGTTGCAGGTTGCCAATATTCCGGTGATTGAGATGATGGATTTACAGCACAGCAAGCCGGTGGCGCAAGCAGTCGGTTTTGATAATCGTGCGGCGGCACGGCAAATGACGGAAGCGATGATTGCGCGCGGGCGTAAAAACATTGTCTATTTTGCCGCGCGCATGGACAACCGCACTTTTCAAAAAATCGAAGGCTATGAAGCGGCGATGAAAGCGCACGGTTTACAGCCGTATAAATTGATCACCGAACAACCGTCATCATTCAGCCTCGGCGCGCAACAACTACGCCAAATTTTGGCACAACGCCCCGACAGCGACGGCATTTTTTGCACCAATGACGATTTGGCAATCGGTGCGGTGTTTGAATGCCAGCGCCAAGGCATTGCCATTCCGCAGCAAATCGCCATTGCCGGCTTTCACGGGCATAATGTCGGGCAATCAATGACCCCGCAACTGGCAACGGTGATCACACCTCGTTTTGAAATCGGTAAAATCGCCGCGCAAGAAGTGATCGACCGTTTAAATTCTATTCCGCCGGCAAGAGAAATTATTGATACCGGATTTAAAATCCATTTTGGCGAAAGTTTGTAACACTTGGAACCTTATTGTTCAAACAGCTATTGCGCTCCGTATGTACCAATCATTATTTTCATCGTTAGCCAGCTTTATGCCGGTCGCACCCCTAACGTGTGGCAAATCGCATAAGTCAACTCAGAACGATTTAGGGTATAAAAATGGAAATCTTTCACCCCTTCTTTCGATAAGATTTTCACCATATCCATCGCAATGCTGGCAGCAACCAGATTACGGCTAGTCTGATCGTTTTCCAACCCTTCATACATTTTGGTCATCCAACTGGGAATTTTCACGTTGGTGATGGTCGCCATTTTTTGCAGTTGTTTGAAATTGGACACCGGCAAAATCCCCGGCACGATTTCCACATCAATGCCAATCGTAGCGCAACGGTCACGAAAGCGCAGATAGCTGTCGATATCAAAGAAAAATTGGGTAATCGCCCGGCTCGCTCCGGCATCAATTTTACGCTTAAGATGTAGCAGATCCGCTTGCGCCGATTTTGCTTCCGGATGAACTTCCGGATAAGCGGCAACAGAAATATCAAAGTCCGCAACGCCGCGCAACAACTCGACCAAATCAGAAGCGTAAAACGGTTTCTTGGCATACCCTTTGGGTTCATCACCGCGCAGTGCCACAATATGGCGAATACCGCTATCCCAATAATCTTGGGCAATCACTTTTAATTCGTCCGCCGTCGCATCAATCCCCGTCAAGTGCGGTGCCGCTTCTAAACCGGTTTGTTGCTTAATCGCCTTTACGATACTATGGGTGCGTTCACGCTCCCCTGAGTTAGCACCGTAAGTAACCGATACAAATTTTGGTTTTAACACTTTCAACCGATCGATCGATTCCCACAGCAGCGTTTCTATTTTTTCATTTTTCGGTGGGAAAAATTCAAACGAAACATTCAACTTCCCGTTCAAATCCGCCACACTTTGATTCAGGGCATCAATCTCTCTTGCGTAACTCATACTGACCTCGTCTTAATTTGGATGTTTAGACGTCTAAATTAATCAGTATTGCCGTTATAGTCAAACTTGTTATTTTCACATTTATCATGAATAAAATTCATAATAAGAAAGATGAATGATTTTGCTATTCCTCACCGTTACCCAATAAATACGCCAGTTTTTCAGTAACCGGGCTGGCCTCTAAAGCAATTTTACTCGCCATCGTTAGGGGAACCGAAAGAAACATTCCCACCGTTCCCAACAGCCAGCCCCAAAAAATTAATGAGATAAAGACAACCAAGGTCGATAACCCGAGATGTTTCCCCATAATCCTCGGTTCGATAAGGTTACCGAATATGGTGTTCACCGCAAAATAAGCAATAATTACCGCAATGCCTTCGCCAATGCCGTTTAAGAGAAATGCTTGGATAATGACGGGAATCGCGGCAATAATCGAACCGATGTTAGGAATATAATTCATTAAAAATGCAACGCTTGCCCACAACACTGCATACTGGATATCCAATAATTTCAATACAATAAAAATAGATACCCCGGTTAAAATACTGATAAGTGTTTTAATCGACAAATAACGGATAACGCTGTCAATTACCCGGTAAATCTCGCTTTTCAGTTGGATTTGTTCACCCTTGGCTTGGGTGTTCGCCAAATACGTCAATTTACGTTTTGCCAGCGGAATCTCCAACAACATAAACACCACAATCAAAAACAGAACGAAAATATTACTCAACATACCGGATAATTGACCGAGAATATTGCTCATAAAATTCATTAAGGTATTCGGATTCAGATTTTCAACGATACGTTGTTTTGGCAAAAACAGCGGAATATTATATTTCTCGCCAAGTGCGGTTAGCCAACCGATTTTCTCCGTCAATAACTCTTTATATTGCGGCATTGACGCCGTAAACTCATTGACGGAAGCGCCGACCAACGTACCGAACACACTAAAAATCATAAAAATAAAACAAAGTAATAATGTAATTGCCAGCCATTGCGGCACTTTGTAGTGCATCATTTTGCCTACCAATGGCGAACAAATAATACTGATAAAAAGTGCCAACAATAAAGGGGCAATAATATCCGCCGCCGCTTTGACACCTGCCAAAATAATAATAACGGCTGCACTCATGACGACCAATGCAAACAAAGGGTTTTGATTATCTTCCGGCTGTAATAAATTTTTGTTGGGTTTCATTATTCTGTCCTCAATCTCCGATTCTTCGTCATTGTAACTGATTTTGCGTGCTGGCTATTATTTTTCTACAATCAGAAATGAAAAAACCCGGACTAAGCCGGGTTTTGAACTGTTTATCCGAATGCTAATTACATAGAAACAGATTTAGCACCTTGTACCGCAACTTCTACGCGACGATCCGGAGCCAAACAAGCGATCAACGCTTTACGGCCGCTGACTGCGTCACAGTTAGAACCGGTCACAGGATTTGCTTTACCGTAACCGACGGCGGTTACGTTCGCTTGATCAACGCCTTTAGAAACCAAGTAGTTCGCTACAGTTTCAGCACGTTTTTCAGACAATTTTTGGTTGTAAGCGTCAGAACCGATACGGTCTGTGTAACCCGCTACATTGTAGTTAGGGTTCGCTAAACCTGATTGCGCAACATCCGCAGTCATACCATCTAATGCTTGCTCTGCACCGGATTTCAGGTTTGATTTGTTGAAATCAAATAATACATCCGAGCTGAATGCGAATTTTTTAGTGATGATTTCAGGAGCAGCGGCAACGCCTTGACCGAAACGGTAGCTTAAACCCGCAGTGACAGAACCGATATCCGGACGGTAGTCTGCACGTGAACCATCATCATTTTTCAATTTACCTACGTTGTTTAACCATTGATATTCAACACGCAACGCTAAAGAAGGCAGGATTGCATATTCCAGACCACCGGCAAATACCGCGGAAGTTTTTAAGCTATGCTCACGACCTAAATCAGCAGCAGCTCCGTAAGTTTTATAATCAGAACGCACTAATGCCGCACCAACACGGGCATAGACATCTAAATCAGCCAATACCGGATAGCTTGCTTTTAAGCTTAAATGAGCACCGTGATTGGTATGTTTCAGAGCAAGCTCGTTATTTTCTTTAAATTTAGCACGACCAAAATCATCGTAGCCTAATTCGACCGCGAAGTTGTCAGTGATTTGATAACCACCAAACACACCGTAAGTAACAGAGTTGCGATTGAAACCGCGATTAGCAGCTTCTTTATTCCATTGGCTCAAACCGTCATGGAAAGAAGCCCAACCCGCTTTAGCGCCGGCATAGAACGTGTTCGCTTGTGGTGCTGCTTGTGCTACAGATGCTAATGCCAAACCAGAGATGACTAATGCAATTGCAGTTTTTTTCATTTTGATGATCCTCTATTTTCATCTTATTAATATAGATAGCCTAGCATAAAATGGAAGGCTGCCATCACTTCAATTCGAGTGTACTTCATGGTCCAATCTATATTGAGATTTTTTGATTTGTACCGACATTGGTCAAATCATCCTATACTCATTATGATAAATAATTGACCGATTAGGTCATTTGAGTATTGTTAAATTATCCTAGCGCTTACACAAAAAATCAAGTATTGATGTCAAAATATGCTTATTTTTTGTGCGCACACTATACTTGTTTACATATTTTCAATTACAAACGGATGATTTTTATACAAAAAAGCCCGGCATAGCCGAGCTTGATATGGATAATGTAATCAATTTAAATGAATTACATTTCGACAGATTTAGCACCTTGTACCGCAACTTCTACGCGACGATCCGGAGCCAAACAAGCGATCAACGCTTTACGGCCGCTGACTGCATCACAATTAGAACCGGTCACAGGATTTGCTTTACCGTAACCGACAGCGGTTACGTTCGCTTGATCAACGCCTTTAGAAACCAAGTAGTTCGCTACAGTTTCAGCACGTTTTTCAGACAATTTTTGGTTGTAAGCGTCAGAACCGATACGGTCTGTATAACCCGCTACATTGTAGTTAGGGCTTGCTAAACCTGATTGCGCAACATCCGCAGTCATATCATCTAATGCTTGCTCTGCACCGGATTTCAGGTTTGATTTGTTGAAATCAAATAACACATCTGAGCTGAATGCGAATTTTTTGATGATGATTTCAGGCGCTGCGGCAACGCCTTGACCGAAACGGTAGCTTAAACCCGCAGTGACAGAACCGATATCCGGACGGTAGTCATTGCTTAAAGAGTTAGATTTTTTACCCACATTGTTCAGCCATTGGTATTCTACGCGCAATGCCAAAGATGGGATAATCGCGTACTCTAAACCACCGGCGAATACTGCTGAAGTACGTAAATCATGACCACGACGACCTGGGAAAGTGATAGTATCACCGTAAGTTTTGTAGTCAGAACGCACTAATGCTGTACCTACACGTGCATACACATCCAAGTCAGCCAATACCGGGTAGCTCGCTTTTAATGTTAAGTGTGTACCATGTGCAGTGTGCTTAGCAGTCGTGTCACCTTTGTATTTCAATTTAGCACGACCAAAATCGTCATAACCCAGTTCAACCGCCAGGTAATCATTGATTTGGTAACCACCGAACACACCGTAAGTAACGAAGTTACGTTGATATCCAGTATTGCGGCCATCCAATTTTTCGAATTGAGTCAAACCATCATGGAAAGAAGCCCAACCCGCTTTAGCACCGGTATAAAACGTGTTCGCTTGCGGTGCCGCTTGCGCTACGGAAGCGACTGCGAAACCCGCGATAGCTAATGCAATTGCAGTTTTTTTCATTTTAAATTCCTCTTCATTTAGTTGAGTTTTGACCGATTGATATATTAGTTAAAGTAATCGGCAAATCCGAACAGTCAAATCATATCTTGACTGTTGCCATACTCAAATAGTCTCTGAGTATGTGTCTATTATTATAGCCAATTGCGTTAAAATCAACCAAATTAGCATAATAAAAGCCATTTTAGTTCAATTTTTAATCAAACCCATCGAAAAACAAACAATTATTGCGTTAAAATCATGGCATATACGGCAAAATGATTAATAAATTTTTCTGTTTTTTGCGCTATTTTTGCCCTTTTCTAAAACGTAACTATGCTAGACTATAATATAATTTACAGCCACTAAAAAAATTCCGGATTATTTTTTATCATGTTACCCCGTTTAGACTCACTCCCTCAATTAAACCCGACCGCACTTGACTATTTAAATGCGCTCAAACAACAACATTTTGAAGGCGATATTGAATCCTCTTATGCCGCACGCCTGAGTTTGGCAACGGATAACAGTGTCTATCAGCAATTGCCGCAGGCAATTCTGTTTCCGAAAAACATCGCGGATGTGGTGCGTTTAACCAAATTGGCGCAACGTGAAGCCTTTCTCTCGCTTACCTTCACCCCACGCGGCGGCGGCACTGGCACCAACGGGCAGGCATTAAACAACAATATCATTGTCGATCTATCACGCCATATGAATCAAATTTTGGAAATCAATGCGGAAGAACGCTGGGTGCGGGTGCAAGCCGGGGTGGTCAAAGATCAACTGAATGATTCTCTCAAACCGTTCGGGCTGTTTTTCTCGCCGGAGCTTTCCACCAGCAACCGCGCCACTCTCGGCGGCATGATTAGCACCGACGCGTCCGGGCAAGGTTCGCTGCAATACGGCAAAACCTCCGATCATGTGCTCGGCTTAAAATCCGTGCTGATTAACGGTGAAATTCTGCAAACCGACAGCCTCGACAGCGCCGATCTGGAACAAGGCAAAGTGCGGTTATCACCAACCGCATTGCATTTACATCAACAGGTTTACCAGCGCTGCAAACAAAACCGCAGCACGATTTTATCCGAATTGCCGCAGCTCAACCGTTTTCTGACCGGCTACGATCTGAAAAATGTATTTAATGCCGATTTAAGCCGTTTTAATTTAACGCGTATTCTCACCGGTTCGGAGGGCTCGCTTGCTTTTATTTGTGAGGCAACGCTGAATTTGTTGCCGATTCCCAAATACCGCACTTTGATTAATATTAAGTATAATTCGTTCGATGCGGCACTACGCAATGCGCCGCTGATGTTGCAAGCCAATGCGTTGTCGGTGGAAACCGTCGATTCGAAAGTGTTAAATCTCGCCAAGCAAGACATCGTTTGGCATTCGGTCAGCGATTTGCTGACGGAAGACCAAGCCAATCCGATTTTAGGTTTAAATCTGGTCGAGTTTGCCGGTCAGCAACAGCGGGCATTAGAACAGCGTGTGACCGCACTTTGCAAGCTGTTGGACGAACGTATCGCCAAACAACAAGACGGTATTATCGGCTATCAAATTTGTCATGATCTGCCGTCCATTTTGAAAATTTATGCGATGCGCAAAAAATCGGTCGGTTTGCTCGGCAACGCCAAAGGTGCGGCAAAACCGATTCCGTTTGTGGAAGACACCTGCGTGCCCCCTGAACATTTGGCGGATTATATTGCTGAATTCCGCACGTTGCTTGATCAACACGGTTTAGACTACGGTATGTTCGGACACGTTGATGCCGGTGTGTTGCACGTTCGTCCGGCATTGGATCTGTGCGATATAGAGCAAGTCAAGCTGTTCAAAACCATTTCCGATCAAGTGGTGGAACTGACCGCCAAATACGGCGGTTTAATTTGGGGCGAACACGGCAAAGGCATGCGCTCCGCTTACGGCGAACGTTTTTTCGGCGCCACCCTGTGGCAGGAACTGCGCTATATCAAGCAACTGTTTGATCCGCAAAACCGCCTCAATCCGGGCAAAATTTGTACGCCGTTGGAAACCGAGGCGGCACTGTATCCGATCACCTCGCCAATGCGTGCCGATTTTGACCGCCAAATTCCGGTGACATTGCGCGAAGACTACGCCGGTGCGATGAATTGTAACGGCAACGGCTTATGTTTTAATTTTGATGTACACAGCACCATGTGCCCTTCGATGAAAGTCAGCGCAGACCGCACTTTTTCCCCGAAAGGGCGCGCGGCATTGGTGCGGGAATGGCTGCGTTTGCTGAGCGAACAACACGTAACACCGGAACAGCTCGATTTCCGCCAAAATCAAGCAATCAAGCTGAGCGATTTAGTGGCAAAAGTGCGTAACAGTTGGCGCAAACAGCGCGGCGAATACGATTTTTCCCATGAAGTCAAAACTGCAATGGACACCTGTTTAGCTTGCAAAGCCTGTGCCAGCCAATGCCCGATTAAAATTGACGTACCGAGCTTTCGCGCACAATTCAACCATTTCTATCACAGCCGTTATTTGCGCCCATTGAAAGATTATGTGGTTTCCAATGTGGAATATGTCGCGCCGTTAATGGCAAAAGTCCCACGTTTTTTTAACTTTTTCAGCCAAGCGAAAATCAGCGGCTATCTGGCGGAAAAAACCCTCGGCATGGTCGATTTGCCGAGTTTGAGCAATCCGACCTTGCAACAACAATTAATCGAAATCGGCTATCAAGGCGGTTCGTTGGAACAGCTGGAAACCTTGTCGGCGGAAGCGAAAAGCAAGATGTTGTTGATTGTGCAAGATCCGTTCACCTCCTATTATGACGCCAAAGTGGTCGCCGATTTCGTTGTTTTAAGCCAAAAGTTGGGCTTCAAACCGCTTGTGTTACCGTTCAAACCGAACGGCAAAGCGCAACATATCAAAGGTTTTTTAACCCGTTTCGCTAAAACCGCGCGCCATCAAGCGGCATTTTTAAGCCGCTTGGCAAAATTGGAGATTCCGCTGGTCGGGGTTGATCCGGCAATTGTGCTGTCCTATCGCGAAGAGTATCCGCAAGTGCTGGGGCAAAAACTGGATTTTCAGGTGCTGACGGCGCACGAGTGGCTGTTGCAGCAAGTCGCTACGCCGGAATGGCAAAGTGCGGTTGCGCCAAACGAAAACCGCACTTGGTATCTGTTCCCACACTGCACCGAAGCCACCGCGCTGCCGAACAGCCCGAAACAGTGGCAAACCATTTTCGCCCGTTTCGGACAAGAACTGGTGAGCGAAACGGTCGGTTGTTGCGGCATGGCGGGCACATTCGGGCATGAAAGCCGGCACGTTGAGATGTCGAAAGCGATTTATCATCTGTCATGGCAACAGAAATTGAAGAAATACGATCCGCAATTCTGCTTGGCAACCGGCTATTCCTGCCGCAGCCAAGTGAAACGCATGGAACAGTGGCAACCGAAACACCCGGTGCAAGCGCTGCTTTCATTATTTAAGTAATAGGAAATAACATGATTTGGAACAAGCCGCTGACATTGCAACAACTTAACCAATTTTGCGACAATAGTGCCATCAGCCATTTGGGGATTCAATTTAGTGCCAAAGGCGATGATTGGCTGGAAGCACAACTGACGGTCGATGAGCGCAGCTGTCAGCCGATGGGCTATCTACACGGCGGCATTTCCGCCACCCTTGCCGAAACCGTCGGCTCACTTGCCGGATTTTGTTGTGTCAGCGATGAACATTTTGTGGTCGGCACCGAAATCAACGCCAGCCATTTGCGTCCGGTTAAAAAAGGCACAACCGTCACCGCGCGCGCCACCCCGGCCCGTTTAGGCAAAAGCACGCAAGTGTGGTTGATTAATCTGTATGACGAACAATTACAGCTCTGTTGCACGGCGCGCTTGACCTTAGCCGTGGTGAATAAACAAGGAAAATAATGAAGCAAAAAATAACGAATAAGAAAATCGGTGTTCTGCTAGTCAATCTCGGCACACCTAGCGCCCCCACCACCGGTGCGGTCAAGCGCTACCTGAAACAATTTCTGTCTGACCCGCGCGTGATCGATCTGCCGCGTTTACAGTGGTCGTTTATCTTGAATTGCTTGATTTTGCCGAAACGCTCACCGCGTGTCGCTAAGTTATACCAAAGTATTTGGACGGAACAAGGCTCGCCGCTGTTGGCAATCGGGCAACGCCAAGTGGCGAAACTGCAACAGCATTTTGCCGCACAAAATACCGAGATCGCAATTGAGCCGGCGATGACCTACGGCGAGCCGTCAATGCAAAGTGCGGTTGACAAACTGATTGCCCGGCAAGTGGCAAAAATTATCGTGTTGCCGCTTTATCCGCAATACAGTTCCACCACCACCGCCAGCGTGTTTGATGCCTTTGCCCACGCGCTGAAAGCACACCGCTTTATACCGCAAATCGAATTTATCCAGCATTATCACGATCACCCGAAATACATCAGCGCCCTTGCCGACAGTATTCGCCCGACCTTGCAAGCCGATGAAGTGCTGCTGTTTTCCTTTCACGGCATTCCGCAACGCTATCAAGACGAAGGCGATTATTACGCCGAGCATTGCCGCCAAACCGCACTTTTGGTGGCGCAAGCATTAGGTTTAAACGAAAACCAATGGCAACTGAGCTTTCAATCGCGTTTCGGCAAAGAGCCGTGGCTACAGCCTTACACCGATGAAACCGTGCAGCAACTGGCACAAGCACAAAAAAATGTTGCCGTGGTCTGCCCCGGTTTTGCGGTGGATTGCTTAGAAACCCTCGAAGAAATCGCCGAGGAAAACCGCGAGCTTTTTTTAGAAAACGGCGGCAAATCCTACCGTTATATTCCGGCATTGAATGATTCTGACCAACATATTGAATTGTTGGCGGAATTGATTAATGCCAAAAAATAAGGTGGGGTTTCCCCCACCGATTGAATGTCTTTGAGCGGTGAATCCTTAGCCCAGTTGCCGAATTTTTTCCACTACACTGCTGGTTGAGTAGCCATTTTCAAAATTCAGCACCCGCACTTCGCCGCCGTTTGCCCAGACTTCTTGGCTACCGGCGATCTCTTCCGCTTTATAATCCCCGCCTTTCACCAGTAAATCCGGCAATATTTCGCCGATTAAACGCTGCGGCGTATCTTCGCGAAATTCCACCACCCAATCGACGGCAGACAAACCGGCAAGCACCGCCATTCTCGCCTCAAGCGGATTAATCGGACGGCTTTCGCCTTTTAAGCGTTTCACCGACTCATCGGAATTCACCGCGACAATCAAGCGATCCCCCAGTTTACGTGCATTTTCCAAATAAGACACATGCCCCGGATGCAGGATATCAAAGCAACCGTTGGTCATCACGATTTTCTCGCCGCGCGCTTTGGCACTGGCAACCACCTCTTTCAAACGCGCTTCGTGCATAATCCCGAAGCCGATTTCATCACGGTGATGAATCGCATTTTCCAGCTCGACGGGGCTGACTGTGGACGTGCCTAATTTCCCGACCACAATACCTGCCGCAACATTGGCAAGATAACACGCCTCTTCCATACTGCGCCCGTCGGCAATCGCGGTCGCCAACACGCTGATTACCGTGTCGCCGGCACCGGTCACATCAAATACTTCCTTGGCTTCGGTGGGTAAATGATAAGGTTCGGCATTCGGACGTAATAAAGTCATGCCTTTTTCCGAACGGGTCACCAATAACGCCGCCAAGTCGTAATCGGCAATCAACTTCAACCCTTTTTCCACAATACTCTGATCGTCGGCGCAATGCCCCGCCACCGCTTCAAATTCCGATAAATTCGGCGTCAGCAAGGTTGCGCCGCGGTAACGCTCGAAATCCGTGCCTTTCGGATCAATCAACACCGGCACCTTTGCCGCGCGCGCAATTTGGATCATTTGTTGTACATCATTTAATGTGCCCTTGCCGTAGTCCGATAGAACCAATGCGCCGTAATCAGCAACCGTACTTTGCAATTTCCGCACTAAAACCGCACTTTGCACATCATGAAAGTTTTCCTCAAAATCGAGACGTAACAGCTGCTGATGACGGGATAAAATCCGCAATTTAGTAATGGTCGGATGGGTGTCCAACGCGGCGAAATCGCAATCAATCCCTTGTCGACGCAACATTTTTTCCAATGCCGCACCGGCTTCATCTTGTCCGATAAAGCCCAATAAGTTCACCGGCACATTTAAACCGGCGATATTCATCGCCACGTTCGCCGCACCGCCGGCACGTTCTTCATTATTTTGTACCCGCACCACCGGCACCGGCGCTTCCGGCGAAATGCGATTGGTTGCGCCAAACCAGTAGCGATCCAGCATTACATCGCCCAGTACCAACACATTAGCCCGTTTGAATTGCGTTGAATATTGTGTCATAACCTACTCCTGAGAAAATTTTCCTGATTCTATCATAAAAATGTTTATTTATTTGTTTTTCCGTTAAACTATAGCGGCGATAACTCGCATGGCAATGAGATTAAAACGCAGGAAAGGTTGAATGGCACAAGAGCAGCTCCCACAGTTTAAACGCGAATTTTTACACCCTAAATATTGGTTCTTTTGGATCGGTTTGGGCCTTTTTCGTCTGATCTTATTACTGCCTTATCCGCTATTATTGCAGATCGGCACCTCGCTCGGCTGGTTATTTTCTAAATTAGGCGTTGGAAAAAAGCGCGCGGCAATTGCCCGCCGCAATCTGGAACTCTGCTTTCCGCAAAAAACCGTACAAGAGCGCGAAGCGATTTTAGAACAAAACTTACGTTCGGTCGGCATGGGGATTATCGAAACCGGCATGGCATGGTTTTGGCCGGACAAGCGAATAAAAAAGTGGTGTTCAATCAGCGGCATTGAGCATTTAACCCGGGATAACAAGCATGGCGTTATTTTAGTCGGTATCCACTTTCTGACTTTAGAACTGGGCGCGCGGGTGATTGGCTTATCTCACCCCGGTGTCGGGGTTTATCGCCCTAACGATAATCCGGCTTTTGACTGGCTGCAATACCACGGGCGGCTGCGCTCAAATAAAGCCCTTCTGGATCGTAAGGATCTGCGCGGCATGATTCGTGCATTAAAACAAGGCGATACGATTTGGTATGCGCCGGATCATGATTACGGACGCAAAAATGCGGTATTCGTTCCCTTTTTTGCGGTAGCGGACGCCGCCACGACCACCGGTTCCTACTACTTACTGAAATCTTCGCCGCAAGCCAAAATCGTCCCTTTTGCCCCGCTGAGAAAACGTGACGGTTCGGGCTATCATGTCTCGATTTCCGAACCTTTTGTTTTCCCTGCCGTTCCGGATAAAACCGAAATTGCGGTTTTAATGAATAAATTGGTGGAAAAAGAGATTTTGAAAGGGGTTGAGCAATATATGTGGTTACACCGCCGTTTTAAAACCCGCCCGAATGAAGATGATCCGTCATTGTATTCATAACAAAAAATAAAACTCGCACTTGGCGAGTTTTATTTTTTGGAAACGAATTTAGCGGGTTAAAAACGGATTACTCTGTTTTTCCAAACCGATTTTGGTTGCCGGACCATGCCCGGCGACAATGATCATCTCGTCATTTAATGGAAATAATTTTTCTTGGATTGAGGTCAATAACTGTTGATGATCACCGCGCGGAAAATCGGTACGCCCGATACTGTTGTTAAACAACACATCGCCGGTAAATCCAATATTCTTCTGATGTTCGATAAAACCGATATGCCCCGGGGTGTGCCCCGGCAAATGCAGCACTTCAAATTGCAGATCGCCGACCGTCACAATCTGCCCGGCTTGATTTAACCAGTGATCGGGATAAAACACATCGACTTCGAATAAACCGAAACGGCGTGATTGCTCAGGCAAAGAATCAAATAAAAAGGTATCGTCAAAGTGCGGTCCGACAATTTCAACTTGAAAATGTTGCTTTAATTTTGCCGCCGCACCGACATGATCCAAATGCCCGTGGGTCAACAGAATTTTTTGCAGCCGAAGCGCGTTTTCTTCGATAAAACGAATCAACTTATCGGCTTCGCCACCCGGATCGATAATCGCGGCATTTTTCTGTTCGTCCCAAATAATCGAACAGTTTTGCTGAAAGGCTGTAACGGGAATAATTTCGACGTTCATGCGAATACTTGTATCAACTCCCGCGCCAAGTGCGGTTCGGGCCAACATCAATATGCACAAAATTACTGCGCGGATAATAACCGACTCCGCCATTATTCAGGCGGGTCGCCGCTTTGCGCACATTTGCCAAAGATACGCCGTCGATACGGAAGTCAATCGCTTCCCCCCGCATATGGTAGCTGTTTTTTGCCACCCCGCGGCTGCGCGCGCTCATGGCGGCATTAGTCGCCGGCGCACGATAACCGCAGATGATTTGGATTTCGGTATTACGCAAACCTAAATTACCTTGAATTTGGTACAGTTTACTGAACAGTCGGGGATCAATACGGTGGACTTTTTGACTGCGGCGATCTCTGAGCAGATGATTCAATTTTTTTAAATCGGTGGTGTTGCTGATTTTGCCGTTTGTTAAGGCTGAAGTAAGTCGTTCTCCGGTATTGATATTTCTAAAAGTCATCACCCTTGGCTTAGGGGTGGAAACGGCTGCCAGCAACTCGGTCGGCAACAGTGTGCCGCCCAGTACAATGCCGCCCAAGGCTAACCACTTACGGCGCGAGTTATTGATTTCGGTCATAGTCTTTGAATGAGTAATAAAATAGTGGATTAAATGTGTTTATTCGACGCTAAAAAACCAAACAAGTTCATTTTCTAGCAAATTTTGCCTAGAAAAACATAAAAAAAGCTATTAATCAATAGCTTTTTTATAATTTTGCGATATATGCTGCAATTTTGGTGTTTTAATTCAGTAATTGCTTCACATTTCTCCAATTCACATTGGTTTTTGCCAATTTGCGATCATGACCATAAATATCCGGCGCGGTTTGCACTTTGCCGTTATCGACCCATGCGGTCACATAATACAAATAGACATCATCGCGCTTGCTCAGATTAGCCGATGTGTTTTTTTTGCTGGCAAGCACCTGCCGTTGACGTTCGTTGCTCCAGCCGTTTTCCTGCAACAATAAAGTCGCCAGTTCATCCGATTTATGCACCCGCACACAACCTGAGCTTAAGGCACGAT
This sequence comes from Testudinibacter sp. P80/BLE/0925, assembly GCF_053570785.1. Next base: position 2,465,721 of record NZ_CM131636.1, read on the forward strand.
CATTACGCCCGAATAAGCCTCTGGACGGGGTATCGTGCAAATAAATCGCGTCGCTACTCGGCATATTGAATTTGTAGTTACCTAAGGCACTGTCGCCACCCGGGGCTTGACGCAATCGGTACGGAAAGTTTTTCGCCGTCATATTTTCCCAGTCAATGGTGTAAGGATCGATCGTACGTCCTTTGCCATCAATAATGGTGTAGCCCTTGCGGTAGATATAGCTCGGATCTTGGCGCACTTTCGGGATAATGTCTTGGTTAATATTGCGCACCGGCGCGTTCCATGGCGGATTGACCACCACGTTACTCAAACGGCTTGACATCACCGGCGTCGGGCGGTCTTTTTTACCGACAATCACTTTAGAATCCAACACCAATTTGCCGTCACGATAATAATGCAGCTTATAGGTCGGGATATTGACGAAAATGCCGTTGGTTTCGTTTGGCAATACGCTTAAACGCTGCGCGTTAATCGATAATTTATACAGATTACTGGTTAAATTTTGATTTAACAGATTGCGCGTACCGGCACCGACAATGCCGTCGGCCGTTAAACCGTTTTGGGCTTGAAATTGTTTCACCGCCGCCAACAATTCATCATCATAAATACTGCCGTTATGTGTTGCAGGTAAAAAGCCTTTGCCTTTCAAAATGGTCGCCAAATTTTTTACATCCGCTGATTGCATGCCCGGCTTTAACGTTTCGCTCACACTGACCGAACTGGCGATACTGTCAGGCAAAGAGCGCAAGACTGTTTCAACGGTTTGCTTATAACGCTTGTTATTTGACGCCAATTTTTGTACGAATGCCGCCGTTTGCCCGTCGCCGATCGCTTGTTTCCAAGCGGCAATTTTGCTTTCGCTTGGCAAAGTTGCTTTATAACCACTGTTGCCATACAGCCATTTGGCTGAGGATCTTTTCAAATTTTCTTGATAATACAAATAGTTCAGGAAAGCGTCACTCAACAAAATATCGCGCACCATGCCATCATCGCTACGGCTGATTTCCGCTAAGGTATCGGCTGCCGTGTGGGAAACCCCGCTTAGCACCCACACCACATACTGTTGTAAAAATGATTTTTCCGCCGCTTTATCCGTCCAAATCGGCGCAAATTGGTGATCCGCATACAAATCGGCAAGTGCGGATTCAAATTGGACTTCAGTTCCGTTCAACAACTGCTGTAGTTTTTCCTGTGCCGCTTGTTTTGCCGCTAATGCCGCGGCTATTTCTACCGCACTTTGGCTGTTTTCGGCCTCTTGCTGTATTGCGACATCAACCGCTTGCAGCGCTTCTTCCCCGACTTGCTGCACCTGAGCAGCCGCTTGTTGCACCTCATTATTAACAGGCGCTATGATTTGCTGCGCTTGGGCTTGGGCTTCATCCGATGCCGCACTCTGTTCCGCCACTGCGGAAGTCGCGCAAAGCAGTCCACCGATAATCGACAAGCGTAATACTTTGGACATTCCATTGTTATTGAACATCTTTTAACCTTTTAATAGAAAAAAATTGGCGTTATTTTAACAAAAATAGAGAAAGGATTAAATAAAAATTTACCCAATAAAAAACAGAGGGGCCGCACAGACAGATTTCGCAAACTCTGCTAAAATCCGTCTTTCGGAGAATAAAGAAAAATAAACAGGCTAATCATGAAATTTGTATCATTTAATATTAACGGACTCAGAGCAAGACCGCTGCAATTGGAAGCGATTGTCGCCAAACATCAGCCCGATGTGATCGGACTGCAGGAAATCAAGGTTGCGGATGAAGATTTTCCTTATCATTTGGTGGAAAATTTAGGCTATCATGTGTTTCACCATGGGCAGAAAGGCCATTACGGCGTTGCATTGCTGTGCAAACAGCAACCGTTAGCGGTGCGGCGCGGCTTTCCCGACGATACCCCGGACGCGCAAAAGCGGATTATTATGGCGGATCTGGCAATGGAGAATGGCACGGTAACAGTGATCAACGGCTATTTTCCGCAAGGCGAAAGCCGCAGCCATGAAACCAAATTTCCGGCAAAAGAAAAATTTTATGCCGATTTGCAAACCTATTTGGAAAGCCACTTGCCTGCCGAAAATCAGGTCATCATTATGGGCGATATGAACATCAGCCCGACGGACTTAGACATTGGTATCGGCGAAGAGAATCGCAAACGTTGGCTGCGCACCGGCAAATGCTCGTTTCTGCCGGAAGAGAGAGAATGGTTGCAACGCTTATTGGATTTCGGCGTGGTTGATACGTTCCGCCATTTAAACCCGAGCGCCGACGATCGTTTCTCTTGGTTTGATTATCGTTCCAAAGGATTTGACGACAACCGTGGCTTGCGCATTGATTTGATTCTGGCAAATACCGCACTTGCACAGCGTTGTATCGAAACCGGAATTGATTTGGAGATCAGAGCGATGGAGAAACCGTCGGATCATGCGCCGGTGTGGGCTTCATTTAAATAAGGCGGAATTATGGTAGCAAAAAACAATTGGCAAACCTACCGTACCGCCCTGAAAGACAAAGAGGCGGTTATTACGGTGAATTTGGCAATCGCCGAACAACTGGACGAAAATGCACATTCGTATGTCGTACATTTTTCCCTTCCTTTATCGTTGGGCAGCGATCAAAGCATTACTACGGCACAGCACTATTTGGATCAATTTTCACAAACCTTACTGCCGCTAATGGCGCTGAATGACAGTTTGTTTGCCGGTTATATTGTTGCCGATGGTCAAATCACCCTGTATTTTTACACTAAAGATACCGAGGCATTCACTCGGTCACTGCAACAACTGGATTTCATTCGCAGTAACGGGATTGTTCCGATCAGTCAGGCTGATCCGAATTGTGATTTATATTACGATTTCCTGCTGCCTTCTCCGCTGGAAATGAAGTTGAATGCCACAGCCGATACCCTGACCTTGTTGCAGCAAGAAGGCGAAGATCTGTCAAAACCGCGTCAAATCACACATAAATTCCAGTTTGAACGTGAAGAGATGATGGAGGAATTTATTGATTATTTCTCCCAACAACTTTCTTTTGATATTAAATACACCGAAACGCCGGTGCAATATGACGGAGAAAGCGTTTATCTGGTCAACTTGGAACAAGAGGCCAGCTTGGATGATGAGTCTATTTTCAGTTTAGTGGAGGAGTTTGAACGACAAGCGGCAGAATACGACGGCGAATATAACGGCTGGGAATGCCAGATGTTAAGCAGCAGCGAGAAAGCCGTGCATTAACGCTTAATCGGGTCTGCCATAGACCCATTTTATTCCGTGCTTAAGCTTAATAGCGATAATGTCCGACCATTTTGTATTTAAACAAAATATCTTCTTCCTGTGTGCCGCGCCCGATATTGTGAATAATTAACGGAATGCCGCCAGCGCTTTTTTTATCCGAGACGATTCCGATATGCGGTGCGTTATTGTCTAAACGCCAAGTCACAATATCCCCGGCTTGAAAATCAGCCACATCGGTTAACGACCGCAGGTTGGCATGACGTTTAAAATAAACCTCCAAATTAGGCACTCGGCGGTGATCGATATTACGATCAATCGTTTTTAAACCCCAATTTTTCGGATATTGTTCCCATGCCTTCTTCATATCTTCATGCACTAAGCGCTGCAAATCTTTATCCTGCCGACGTAAAGCGCGGATCACCACATCGCTGCAAACCCCTTTCGACGGTTCGATATCCCCCATCGGATAAGCCAATTTGCGATAGGCGGAATCATAGGTCAAGGTGACGCCGATCTGACTGCGGGCATCACGCACCAGTTGTTGCCCGTCTAACGCAGCATAAACGCTCGGAAGCCATAAAAGTGCGGTCAAAAACCATAAATAGCGCATTGTTATCTCCCAAATGAATCGTTTCTCTACATAAAAAGGTGGATAAAAAAGATCAAGAAAAAACCTCTCGCTTCGTCATGAAGATCGAGAGGTTTTCATTCTTAATCAGCGGTTGCCAATTATTCAACCACTAAAGTACGGCAAGTGTTAGTGCCGCCTTCGGCAAGTTCATCGCCTTGGGTCAACAACACTAAATCGCCGGAAACCAAATAACCTTTGTCTTTCAGCAATTCAATCGCGTTTTTCGCACCTTCAACGGTACGGCTGGCTTCTTCACAGTAAACCGGCGTTACCCCGCGATACAGTGCCGCCAAGTTCAATGCATGTTGATTACGCGATAAGGCGAAAATCGGCAAACCGGAACTGACGCGTGACATCAAAAGTGCGGTACGGCCGGAGCTGGTCATCGCAATAATGGCGCTTACGCCTTTTAAGTGGTTGGCCGCGTACATCGCCGACATCGCAACGGATTCTTCAATGCTGCTGAATACCGCGTCCATACGGTGGCGGGACACATTAATGCTTGGCATTTTTTCTGCGCCCAAGCAAACTTTCGCCATTGAAGCAACGGTCTCCGCCGGGTATTGACCCGCCGCCGTTTCCGCTGACAACATCACCGCATCGGTGCCGTCCAACACCGCATTCGCCACATCCATCACTTCCGCACGGGTTGGCATAGGATTGCTGATCATCGATTCCATCATTTGGGTTGCGGTGATCACCACACGGTTCAAGCGGCGTGAACGACGGATCAGTTTCTTCTGAACACCAACCAATTCCGGATCGCCGATTTCCACCCCTAAGTCGCCACGCGCCACCATGATCACATCGGAGGCTAAGATCACATCGTCCATCGCTTCATCGGTCGCAACCGCTTCGGCACGTTCCACTTTGGCGACGATTTTGGCATTCAAACCCGCTTCTTGTGCCAGTTGGCGCGCATAATGCAGATCCGCACCGTTGCGTGGGAAAGAAACCGCCAAATAATCCACGCCGATTTTCGCCGCTGTAATAATGTCGGCTTTATCTTTCGGGGTTAACGCATCGGCAGACAAACCGCCGCCCAATTTGTTGATCCCTTTGTTGTTCGATAACGGACCGCCGACAGTCACTTCGGTAAACACTTTGTTACCTTCGGTCGATAACACTTTCAATTGCACCCGGCCATCGTCCAGCAACAGAATGTCGCCCGGCACCACGTCTTTCGGTAATTCTTTATAATCCAAACCAACGCCGTCTTGGTTGCCTTCGCCTTTAGGCAAGTCTGCATCCAAGACGAATTTATCACCGATGTTCAGGAAAATTTTGCCGTCTTTAAAGGTCGAAACACGAATTTTAGGCCCCTGCAAATCACCTAAAATCGCCACTTGTTTACCCAATTTTTTCGCGATTTCGCGTACTTTATTCGCACGGCCGATATGATCGTCAGGCGTACCATGGGAGAAGTTCATACGAACCACATTCGCACCTGCCGCAATAATTTTCTCTAAGTTGTTATCACGGTCAGTTGCCGGACCCATTGTACAAACAATTTTCGTTCTTCTCAGTCTTCTTGACATGAACATACCTCTAAAGTATTGGTGATAGGATGAATAGATGACAGTGGGTGACATCGAATTGAAAATAAAATGACACCGACCGTAAAATTGGCTGTATTATACGCTCAAATTAAATGTAGATCGAGATCACAAACTGGAAATTTTTGTTTTGTTTGCCATTACAAACGGTTATCTTATAGGGCAAGGAACGTAATCACATCACAGGATAGAGGTTATATGCGAATTTTTATTATGCGTCACGGAGAAGCCGAGCTGGTTGCACGCAACGATACGCAGCGCAATTTGACCGCGCACGGTATTAAACAAGCGAAACAGCAAGGTGTCTGGCTGAGTGAAGCGGCAAGTCAGATTGAAAAAGTCATGGTCAGCCCGTATAACCGTGCCCAGCAAACTTATCAGGCTTTAGCCGACACGACACAAACCGCACTTCCCAATGAAATCGAAACCTGGGACGCCATCACCCCTTATGGCAACAGCCATATTGTCGTGGATTATCTGACCACTTTATGGCAAGACGGCGTAGCCAGCGTTTTATTGGTTTCTCATTTACCCTTCGTTGAGGATCTGGTCACCGCACTTTGCGGCTCGGCGCAACAAATCGGCTTCAGCACCGGCACCCTCGTCGAAATCGAATGGCAAGGCAAAGACGGCGAATTCATTTGCAGTAGCCGACCGGAAGTTTAAGTAAAACGCAATTTCCTTATAATACAAAACCGCACTTTGCTTTCATGATAAACAAAGTGCGGTTAGACTGCGCATTAGCGTGGGTTAACCCAGCAGCAAGCTGTCATCGGTAATTTCTTCACCGCGGGTTTTCTCAAACAGTTGTAGCAAATCTGGCACATCCATTTTATCGCGGATTTCGCCTTTCACATCCAACACCACTTGCCCTTGGTGCAACATCACCGTGCGTTCGCCGTGATCAAGCGCTTGGCGCATTGAGTGAGTCACCATCATCACTGTCAGCTTATTTTCTTTAACAATGCGATCAGTCAACTCCATCACAAAAGCGGCGGTTTTCGGATCAAGGGCGGCGGTGTGTTCGTCTAATAACAGAATATTCGACGGCTGTAACGACGCCATTAATAAGCTGACCGCCTGCCGTTGCCCGCCGGAAAGCAACCCCATGCGGTCGGTCAGGCGATCTTCCAGACCGAGCTTTAACATCGATAGCTTTTCCCGGAACAGATCGCGCGCGGCTTTATTGGTGAAAAACGATAAACCGCGTTTTCTGCCGCGGTTATAAGCCAACGCCATATTTTCCTCAATCGTCAGTCCTTCGCAGGTGCCGAGCATCGGATCTTGGAACACGCGTGCCACCGACGCCGCACGCTGCCATGTGCCTTTACGGGTTACGTCTTTACCATTCAGATAAATTTTACCCGAATCAACCAAGTAATCGCCGCAAATTGCATTTAATAGGGTCGATTTACCTGCGCCGTTACTGCCGATAACGGTCACAAACTCCCCTTCGCCAATATCCAACGACAGCCCGCGCAGCACCGGATTTTCAATCGGAGTGCCACGGTTGAAGGTTATTTTTAAATCATCTAATTTCATCATAAGCGTTACGACTTCTTGGCTAAAAATTTACTTTTCATCTGCGGTGCAATCAACACCAACACCACTAAAATCGCAGTCACCAAATTCAGATCCTGCGCACCGAAACCGATTTCACGCAAGGTATCGCTGCTGAGCGCCACCGCGATAAAGAAACGGTATAAAATCGAACCGACCACCACGGCAAGCGTGATCACCAGAATACGTTTCGATGGAATCAAGGTCTCGCCGATAATCACCGCCGCCAAGCCGATCACAATCGTGCCCACGCCGATCGACATATCCGCCCCGCCTTGGGTTTGCACATACAGCGAACCGCCGAGCGCAATCAAGGCGTTGGAAATCGCCATGCCTAAGAAAATCATTTTCCCGGTCGGAATGCCTTGCGCTTTTGCCATGCGTAAATTCGCCCCGGTCGCGCGCACCGCCAAACCGATCTCGGTGTTGAAAAACCAATCCAGTGCCAATTTCGCCACAATCACAAAACCAAGCACAAACAACGGCTGAATATACAGTTGGTTACTGGCATCTTCATTGATAAACGGCGCATAAATCGTCGGCTCGTTCAAGAGGGATAAATTCGGCGAGCCCATCACGCGTAAATTCACCGAATAGAGCGCGATCATCACCAAAATACTGGCGAGCAGTTGTAAGATTTTGAGCGAAACGTGTAACCATGCGGTCACCAAACCGGCAGCCGCGCCGGCAAGGGCGGCGGCAAAAGTGGCAATCCAAGGGTCGACGCCATTGACGATACACACCGCACACACCGCGCCCCCCAAGGGAAAACTGCCGTCGGCAGTCAAATCCGGAAAGTCTAAAATACGAAAGGAAATCAGTACGCCCAACGCAACTAAGGCATAGATCAACCCGATCTCTAAAGCACCTAAAAATAATACCGAAGTCATAATCATCAATCTTTAATCAGAAAACCGCACTTTGCCTCAGGTTGAAGAAAAGTGCGGTATAAATATAATCAACATTAAATGTCTTGTTATACTATCACAGTGATACAGGTTAGCCTTGTATCATTTTTATCAACCGCGATAGTTCGCTTAAAAAGCAATCAACTATTCGCTAATCACCTCTTTCGCCGAGTCAATCAAGGATTGCGGCACCGTTACCCCAAAGGCTTTGGCGGATTTCAAATTCAGGTGTAAATCCAATTTATCCATGGTTTTCACCGGGATATCACCTGCCTTTTCACCGTCAAGAATTCTTGACATCATTTTGCCGGTTTCTTCGCCCAAGATATAATAGTTGTTGGATAATGCCGCAATTGCGCCGCGCGCAACGGTGCTGGTATCGGAAGCGATCAACGGAATGCCTGAATCCAACGCCGCTTTATACAGCGCTTCATAAGCGGACACCACATTATTGTCGGTTGAGGTATAAATCACATCAACTTTGCCTTTTAAACTGCGCGCGGCAGTGCCGATGTCGGTGGTGCGCGGTGCGGGGGCTTCCACCACCTCAAATCCGTTCGCTTTGCCCGCTTCTTGCAACTGCTTCAACACCACCACCGAATTGACTTCGCCGGTACTATAGACATAGCCGATTTTTTTCAAATTCGGGATTAACTGTTTAATTAAATCAATTTGCGGCTGAATCAACAATGTATCCGAAGCCCCGGTGACATTGGTGCCGGACGCGTCCCAATCCTTCACCAACTTCGCCGCCACCGGATCAGAAATCGCAGAAAACACCACCGGAATATGACGCGTCGCCGCCACCACCGATTGCGCGCTCGGCGTACCGATTGCCAAAATCACATCCGGTTTGTCGCCTACGAATTTACGTGCAATTTGCGCCGCGGTTGCCGTGTTGCCCTGCGCGCTTTGGAAATCCACTTTCAAATTTTTGCCTTGTTCATAACCGGCTTTTTTCAGTTCCGCCAACGCCCCTTCCCGCACCGCGTCCAACGCCGGATGTTCCACAATTGCGGTGATCGCTACATTTTTGACCTCGTTCGCCACAGCGCCGCCACTGATCAATACCGCACTTAATGCCGCCCATAACATTGTTTTTACTGTTTTCATTCTTCACTCCTGTCAGACAAAATTATCTTACGGCTAAAGATAATCAAAATCCGTAATAAAATCAATACAACCGTAATAGAAATTATCCACCCTGAAGCATTAATGCCAATTTGCTCACAAATCAGGAAAAATAAGAAAGCATAGAATGTAAAAAACCGCACTTTGCGTTAATTGAACACAAAGTGCGGTTGAAATGAAAATCAAAAAATATTACGGATTAATCACGCGCGTGGCTTTCTCCAATAATGCTTGCGGCAGTTCAACGCCCTGCGATTTTGCCGCCTGCGGATTTAAATACAAATCCTGATCGGGCATGCGGATGGTTTCCAGTTCAGACACTTTCGCGCCACGCAAGACTTGCGCCGCCATTTTGCCGGTTTCGACCCCGATATGATATTGATTTGTCGCCAACGCTGCGATTGCGCCGCGCTCCACCGAACCAAAATCCGCTGCGATTAACGGGATCTTATTTTCCACCGCTACTTTGTATAACGCATCATACGCCGATACTACATTATTATCGGTCGAGGTATAAATCACCTGCACTTTGCCGATTAAGCTGCGCGCGGCGGTGCTGATGTCCACCGTGCGCTGCGCCGGGACTGCCAATACGCTGAGCCCTTGTTTCTCCGCTGCGACTTTCAGCATATCCAACACCGCCACCGAATTGGCTTCACCCGGGCTATACACATAACCGATTGACTTCACGTTCGGCACTAACGTTTGAATCAACTCAACTTGCGGCTCTAATGGAATTTGATCGGAAACACCGGCAACATTACCGGTATTTTTGCCCCACTGCTTCACCAATTTCGCCGCAATCGGATCGGTAATCGCACTAAAAATCACCGGAATTTGACGGGTTGCCGCCGCTACCGGCTGCGCACTCGGCGTGGTAATCGGAATAATCACCGCCGGTTTATCGCCGACAAATTTACGCGCAATCTGCCCGGCGGTCGCCGAACTGCCTTGCGCATTTTGGTAATCAATTTTAATCGTTTTGCCATCGACAAAGCCTTCATTTGCCAATTGGTCGATGATCCCCTTGCGAATTTCATCCAATGCCGGATGTTCGACAATCGCCGTGATTGCCACTCTTTGTTGAACACTTTTTTCAGCGTGTGCGGCGCTAAAAAACAGTAAACCGCCAAGTGCGGTTGCGAGTAAGGTTTTGCCTAATTTCATCATTCAATCCTTTTGTCGATTTGTATTGTTGTACTAGTTTGCTAGTATAGTGATTTTGAAATGAAATTCAACGCCTTCTTGCTTTTTTATTCGAAAATGTGATCACCGTTTCAGTTGCACAAAAAATAGCAACAGGATAAAATCGCCGTCCCTTTATACCGCACTTTGCTTTTTATAAGGCAAAAGGTATAACCTGACCTGACATCAGAAATAAGAGACAGATGATGAGCCAAACGAATTTCAAACCGGAACTGCTTTCGCCGGCCGGTTCACTCAAAAATATGCGCTATGCCTTTGCTTACGGCGCGGACGCGGTGTATGCCGGACAGCCGCGCTACAGCCTGCGCGTGCGCAACAACGAATTTAACCACGCCAACCTGAAAATCGGGATTGATGAAGCCCACGCCCTCGGCAAAAAGTTTTATGTGGTGGTGAATATCGCACCGCACAACTCCAAACTGAAAACCTTTATTCGCGATTTGCAACCGGTAATTGATATGAAACCCGACGCGCTGATTATGTCCGATCCGGGTTTGATTATGTTGGTGCGCCAACATTTTCCTGAGATGGATATTCACCTTTCGGTGCAAGCCAATGCGGTGAACTGGGCGAGTGTCAAATTTTGGCAACAAATGGGGCTGACGCGGGTGATTTTATCGCGTGAGTTGTCGCTGGATGAGATCGCTGAAATCCGCCGACAAGTGCCGGAAATCGAACTGGAAATTTTCGTACACGGTGCATTATGCATGGCATATTCCGGGCGCTGCCTGTTGTCGGGTTACATCAACAAACGCGATCCGAACCAAGGCACTTGCACCAATGCCTGCCGTTGGGAATATAACGTGAAAGAAGGCAAAGAAGACGAAATCGGCAATATCGTCAATCCGGATCACCTGATCGAAGTCAAAAACGTCGCGCCTACGCTGGGCGAAGGCAAACCGACTGACAGTGTGTTTCTCTTAACCGAAAGCCAGCGCCCTGACGAAGAAATGACCGCATTTGAAGACGAACACGGCACCTATATTATGAACTCGAAAGATCTGCGCGCGGTACAGCACGTTGAGAAGCTGACCGCACTTGGGGTTCATTCATTAAAAATCGAAGGGCGCACCAAATCATTCTACTACTGCGCACGCACCGCACAAGTCTATCGCAAGGCAATTGACGATGCCGCCGCCGGTAAGCCGTTTGACGAAAATTTAATGCACACCTTGGAATCGTTGGCACACCGCGGTTATACCGAGGGCTTTTTGCGCCGCCACACCCACGATGAATATCAAAATTACGACTACGGCTACTCGATCTCCGAACGGCAACAATTTGTCGGCGAATTCACCGGCGTGCGTAAAAACGGCATGGCGGAAGTGGCGGTAAAAAATAAATTCCTGCTTGGCGACGAAGTCGAACTGATGACCCCGAAAGGCAATATCGTGTTCAAGATCAACAAAATGCTCAACCGCAAAAACGAAGCGGTTGAGGTTGCGCCGGGCGACGGACATTTTGTGTTTTTAGAGGTACCTGAAGATATCGAGCTGAACTATGCGTTATTAATGCGCAACTTGGTCGATAGCAACACGCGCAATCCGCATAAGAAATAAATGTGAAATTTAACAAAATATTTCATATTTGTTATTGATTTGTGAAATTAGATAAGTATAATAGCGCCATACCCTAAAAAAGTATGACTCCAAATATATTTGCCCTTCCTTGCGGAGGGCTTTTTTTTTGCCTTGAATTCAGAGAAAACTAAAGGAAGAACGAAAACCCAATCGCCAATAGCGGTGCCAGCATAAAATTAGCGACGCGGATTTTGGTGATTTTCAGCATATTTAAGGCGATGGCGAGAATCAGCAAGCCGCCGACGGTGCTCATTTCATTGATTGCCTGTGCGGAAAGATAGGGACTGATTAAGCTGGCACTGAGTACGATAATGCCTTGATAAATCAGAATTGATACCGCCGAAAACGCCACGCCTATTCCCATGGTGGACGCAAACGCAATCGACACCATGCCGTCAATCACCGCTTTGGCGTATAAAGTTTGATGATTGCCGGCAAGCCCGCTTTCCAACGAACCGACCATGCCCATTGCGCCGACACAAAACAGCAGCGACGCATTGACAAAACCTTCGGCAATCGCCAATTCGCCTTTGCCACGATTAACTTTAGTTTGCACCCAGTCGCCAAGTGCGGTCAACTTGCTGTCTAATTTCAACAGTTCCCCCAGAATCGCACCAAGCACAATCGAAGCAACGATAATAAAAATATTACCGCCGCCAATCAGATTCTGCACCGCAACATAGGCAACACACAGCGCCAAGCCTTGCAACACACTGTCGATAACCTGCGTTTTTGCCCGGCTCGCCAACAAACTGCCAACGACTCCACCGACGACCACTAAGCCCGCATTAGCCAATACTCCGGATAAAATCATTTTTCTCTTCGCTTTATTATAATTGTTGGTACACTTTCAGCGCATAGGCGTCGGACATACCGGCGATGTAATCACAGATAATCCGTTTTTTATCACCGTCGACCGCACTTTGCCAACGTTTGGCGGTATTTGGCGGCAGCAAGCGCTGCGGATCAGATTCGAAAATTTGGAATAACTCAGATAAAATCCGCTGTCCTTTATATTCGATCCGTTGCGTATCGACATGACAAATCACATATTGCCAGACAAATTTTTTGAAAATACTTAGCACTTCCACCACTTCCGATGGCAACTCCGCATTATAACGCAGTAACGGATCGTTTAAGTTTTGGTTGATTTTCCAACGGGCGGAAGTGATAAAATAATTCACCAACGCCCCAATCGCATTTTTGCGCTGATAGTGATGTTCGGAAAACAGCTTTTCGCTCAACTCATCAATATGTTGTTGAACCCAAACGGATTGGCAATTTTTCAGTTGTTGATACGCCTGCTGCCACTGTTGCAGATTCACCACCCCGACCACAATCGCATCTTCCAAATCATGCACCGCATAGGCAATATCGTCCGCCAATTCCATAATGCTGCAATCCAATGATTTATACACGGTTTTCAACCTGTCTTGCGGCGTTTGCCGCGCTTGCCGATAGCGGCAAAATTCATCACGATCTGCGCGGCTTAACGGTTGCAGCAGCCAATCAAACACTGCAGAATCATCGCGGAACAAACCCTTTCCCGGTTTCCAATTGCGCATATTGACATAGCGCGGATCAGTCAAGTGCGGTTGCAGACCGCACTTGGCATATTGCGGCGAAGCGTCATCTAAAATCGTCGGGTATTTCACCACGCCTAAAATCGCGCGACGGGTCAAATTCATCCCGGCTTTTTCGGTGTACGGCTCTAATTTGGTAATCAGACGAAAAGTCTGGGCATTGCCTTCAAAACCGCCGGCTTGCGACATCATATAATTCAACGCCACTTCGCCGCCGTGTCCGAACGGCGGATGTCCGATGTCATGGGCAAAACAGAGGGTTTCGATCAGGCTAATCGGCGGCAACAACGGTTTCAGCATTTTCTGTAACTCATGTTCAGCGATATTCAACTGCGCCGATAACGCTTGAAACGGTTCGCTTAAACCCAGTTGCGCCGCCAAGCTGCTGCCGATTTGCGCCACTTCCAACGAATGGGTTAAGCGGGTACGATAAAAATCATTTTCGCCCACCGCATGAATTTGCGTTTTTGCCTGCAAACAGCGAAACGCCGCCGAGTGCAAAATCCGCCCGCGATCGCGCTGAAACGGCGAACGGTGATCATGCTCCCGTTTGGGATCGTCGATATAGCGTTGTTTCCACTCTTTTTTTATTGTGATTGCCATTCTGCCCTCTCAGACCGCACTTTGCCTTTTTACAGGCTCAATTCATCTAACGCTCGTCCAAAACTCGGCACGAACACCGTTAAAAAATAGTTCATTTCTTCGCTTTTCCACTCATCAAGCAAACCTTCTAGCCGTTTCAACGCCGGAATAAATTCTTGATTGCCGTGTTCCAACTCGGTGCGGGCTTTGATGTAAGCGCAAATCACATCCGCCTGCTTCACCAAGTGTTTATCTTGCGGGCTAATCAGTTCGGCACACAGCAACGGCGCAAAATCCGCTTGTAATGCCTGCGGCAGTAAGCGCAACAAATGCTTTTCCGCTTCGACCTCAATCCGTTTATAGGCTTCGGTAATCTGCGGGTTAAAATATTTGACCGGTGTCGGCAGATCGCCGGTAAAAATCTCACTGCTGTCATGATACATCGCAATCAGCGCAATCCGCTCCGGATTAACCGTGCCATTAAAAAAACGGTTTTTAATCAACGCCAAGGCATGCGCCACAAACGCCACTTGCAAACTGTGTTCCGCCAAATTCTCTTTATCGATATTGCGCATCAGCGACCAACGCCGGATTAACTTCAAGCGATCCAAACAGGCAAAAAAATGGCTGGGTTGAACATCTAACATAACGTACACGCCTTATTTCAATATAAAAACAAAAATCCCTCTATTTCCGATATGGTAAGCCGAAACCAGACTTATATACAGAAAAAAGAGAGATTTTTTATATTTTTATGTTATGCCGATAAATGCCGTTTAATTCGATTCGCTGCCGTAAACCACGATTTCTACACGGCGGTTTGGTAAATTACACGCCGTTTTGGCAGCAACGTTTTTACCATGTTCCGCTTCACAATTCGGCACTACCAAATCTCTTTCGCCATAACCTACCGCCGTGGTTGGAACAGTAACCCCCGCATTCATCAAAACTTCACGGATCGCATGCGCACGTCGTTCAGACAGTTTTTGGTTATATGAATCGGAACCGACCGGATCAGTATAGCCATTCACTTCAATCTTGCTGATAGCTTGACGGGTGATCCCTTTGATTTTCGCTGCAAATTCCTGCACATTACGCTTACCTTCCGGCAATACATCGTTATAGCTGTGTTTATTTAACGGAAAAGTCGCATTGGCATTTAATAATTTAGCATCCAGAACATATTCGTTTTGATTACAAGCACTTGGCAGCACACGTGAGATAGTCTGCGACTGCATTTGCAACAGCTTCACTTCTTCAAATCCCACTTCCGGCTCAACTCGCTCAAACATTGGCGAACCATCATTTCTCGCCTTTTTAATTTTAATATAAGTCACTTGCCGGCTTGGCGTCACAAATTTCACACCTTGAGTCCGATTACCGCCTTTACTGTTTGAGCTAAAAGAAGAGGTCATCAAATTACGATCTGCACATAAAATAATTGGACTGAAACCATTTTCTAATAAAGAAGTTTGATAATCACCATTTACATACACATTCACCGCCGGTCCTTGTACATCGGAGCCACGATAAAAAACAACGAGTCCTTGATTAGTTGCTAAATCTTCTGTACTGACAGAGGCGGGAATATAATTCTGCCACGTCTCTAACGGTCTGCCAGAGTGGGGTAAAGAACAAGCACTCAGTGCTAGCACCGTGCTTAAAAGTGCAATGTATTTTTTCATCAGGATTCCCTTTATACAGTTACTTGATATTAATGTAATAATTGGTAAATAATTGTTTGCATTTATAGCATGATTTATATTTTCACTTAATCTAATCTAAGTACAAGATATAAAAAAAGCTGATCTAAATGATCAGCTCAGGCTAATATCATTTCCCTCCCTCCCCATTTTTCTTGCGAAAAACGGTACTCCCTCCGCCCGCGGAGGGAGAGAAGTCAGTTTGTCAGCAATCTCAGCTGATCTAAATGATCAGCTTAAAGCACACTTTGTACTATTATTGAATCGCATAAACCGTAACTTCAACCCGGCGATTCGATTGATCGCAGGCTTCGCGCATTTTAGTGTCTGTCGGGTTGCGCTCAGCGCAATTTTTGGAAACTAATTGCTGCGAACCGTATCCAGTAACTTCCATTGGAAATTGGACTCCTTCACGTTGTAATAAATTGAGTACGGTTTTCGCTCTGTTGGCGGATAGTTGTCTACTTATAGCCGGGCTTTCATCCGGGGCGCTGTGTCCGCTGATAACAATATGGCTGATATGGCGCTGATCCAACCGCTTCAGATCGGCTGCCAAATCAAGAATTTCTTCCTTCCCTGCCGGAAACATTCCCGCTTGATCCGCCCTGCCGCTTCGAAATAACGTTCTGGCAGATAATGAGAAATTTTGCAAAACGGTTTTTTCCCGACATTCCGTCGCCGGGATCACCCGTGATAGCGTTTGCTTTTGTTCTGACATCTTTTGGATTACCCGCTCACCAGTTTCCGCATCGACACGTTCAAATTCCGGCTCACCATTATTACCGCGTACCACTTTGATAAAACTGCTCCGTTTAGCCGGAACAATAAAATAGATCCCTTCATCTTTATTCGCGAACGTAGTGTTACTGCTAAATGCGGTACTAAAAAAATGAGCCTGAGCACACAATGCAATAGCCTTATAATGATTTGGCAATAACGAAGCATGATAATCCCCATCAACATAAATATTCACTGCCGGTCCAGTGATTGCATTCGCATCACGATAAAAAATAACTTGCGATTGATTATCTTCTAACGTTTGCGAATTAAAAAACGTCGATGTGTGAGTCAACCAACGTTCAAATAATGGTTTTTGCTGCGTTGCCGTCGCACCAACGCTCCATACAAGTGCTATCACGGCAGTCGCAATGATATTTTTGTTCATATTCGCCCTAATTTTTATAGTATGCCCGTGTCGTATTAAACCGAATGCTTCAATACTCAAAAGAATAAAATCAGAAATTTTTGCTTTTTTGTAAAAATACATATTTTATTGTGTTATTTTACGTTTTTATTACCTGATTGCCAATCAAAACCGCACTTTGTTATCTTGATAGCATAAGCCTATAACTTGAATGAATCCCTCAAGGAATCTCAATTTGCAAAAACTGCTGCAACTCCTCGTTGTGCTGTTCCGCCGGAAGATAGTTATGAATTGCCCGTTTCAAAGCTAACCAAATATCCCGATTATACGCAGGGCTTTTCTGTTCGCGTTCTGCCCATCCATATTCCTGCCATCCTTGTCGGCGACTGACTGCTGCACTCTGTAGTGCCAACGCCTCAAATAAAGGGCGAATAAATGCAGTGCCATAAGCCAATTTATCTTTTACGATTAATGTATTATCAGTATATGTTTTCTTGGCAATATCCTCTGCCAACGAAAATCCGGGCTGTTCATCAAGCACGCGGAACAGTCGAATCCACATTTTGGAGGCTTGGTAACTTTGTGCCATTACCGATTCCAGCTCTTCGCGGTTTTGCGGCAAACGCTCATCCGCCCCCACGCCAACACCGGTTGCCAATAATGATTCTGACCAACGTGCCAACCCTTCTGTCAACCAAGCCTGTTTAAACATCATATAGCTGTTTTGATAAAGATGAAAAAGTTCATGTGCCGGTGTGCCATTACGATTAGCATATATTTGGTTACTCACTAACATACTGAGATGGCAGCCTGCGTTCTCTTCTTGACGGGTTGTTGTTACCTCATCGTAAGCCACTCCAAATCGACGATCACTCTCTTCAATCCTCACTTGAATATAATGCGCCTTGGCATAACGCGGCATAGACAAGGGCGCGGACAAACCCAATACGTGTTGATACAGTGCATCTGCAACTATCAGCTGGCGCTGAATGTCTTCTAACTGGACTTCACTCGCCAACGAATCGACTGCCGCAGTTTGCCCTTTCTCAACACGGACAACATAGCGAAATGGCGTATCGCCCTCAACCGTGGCTAACTGAGTTGGAGGCGTAAGCTTTAAGGCAATACAGGCGCCAACAGGCTGCTGCCCCACCAATGATGTGTTAGAGTCCGTATTCGCTTGTAAAATAACAGGAAAAGAAGTTAACATCATTGCTATCCAATATCTTAGTTGAATCATATAAACACTATTTCCGGTCAAATCATTATTTGCGCAAATAACTCACGACCCGATGTAATCCGCTGCCGTGTGACGATTTCAGTAACATCCGATCTGAGTCATGCAATGCGATCGTCTTATTTTCAAACAGATCGATTATCGTGTCAGCATTCGGCATCCAGTGCAAGTGCGGTATGCGATTTAATGATTTCAACGCTTGATACAATACCTGCATTTCTACACCAGATAAAATCACCATTCTTGCCTGAGTTTGCAACACATCATCTTGCAATTCCAGATGGTGTTGTCGACTGTCCGCCCCTAATTCCAACATATCCCCTAACACCAATACTCGCTGTTCAGGCAAGGTTGCCTCATCGGCGAATGCCTGTAACGCCGCTTTCATCGAAATCGGGTTGGCATTGTAGGCTTCGTTGATCACCGTTATCGTTTTATCCGCATAAGTACACTGGAACATATCGCCACGCCCTTCCACCGGCCGGAATTGCTCAAGTGCGGTCAGAATTTTCGCCAAATCCAAACCTTGTTGCTGAGCAATGGCGATAACCGCTAACGCGTTCAACATTAAGTGTTTCCCTTGCGCGCCTAATGTCACCGTGATTTCTTTACCGAATAGCGATACTCTGCCGCTGCCTTGTTGATAGCTCAACAAGCGCACATCCGCTTGTTCGTGTTCCCCGTAGCTGACTACGTTCAACTGTTGCTGGAGAGCCGCACGTTCAATCAAATCAAACTGCGCAATATCGCGACATACTACCGCAAGACCTTTAGGCGGCATTGCCTCGAAAATCCGGGATTTTTTGAGAGCGACGGTATCTAAATCATTATGGTATTCTAAGTGAGCGGCAGCGATATTGGTGATCACGGCAACATCCGGCTTCACCAATTGGCTGTTCAGCGACATATTGCCAATCGCCATTTCCAATATCCAGTGCGAAGCTGTTTGCGGCATACACGCCATATTCCACGCGATGCCAATGGGTAAATTGGCACTGCCTTGGGTTTGAGCTGTTGGCGCAATCGCAGATAAGGCTTGACTTAACATGGCAACGGTAGTGGTTTTACCTGCGCTACCAGTTACGCCGTAAGTTTTGCCACGATAAGTTGAGCGAGCCAGATGAGCCAAATCTAGCGTTGCTTTACGCACATTGCCCACCACCAATAACGGCACACCAAGGCTTGCATAAGTGTCCGGATCATCGGTAACAATCGCCGAAGCCCCTTTCAGCACAAAGGATTTCACCGCCACAAACGGCAGATAACCTATTTGCATATTTTTACCGCGAGCGACGATAATATGCCCTTTTTGGAAACTTTTCGGGAAAATACTCAACCCCGTCGGCTGCCAGTTTTCAGGCGCGGTAGTATGCCATTTTCCTTTCGTCGCCATTTCAACATTAATTGCATTAAATGCCATATTTTCTATCTTTTTCTGTTGTTGCAAACTGTTGGGATAGTTGCCGTTTTTCAATAATTCATAATAATGCACAAAGCCTGATAAATAGTGCTCCACATCATCAATCCGCACGCGGAACACATGGTGACGGATAAAAAAGCCGTGTAAAATCTTATTCGGATTCGCAAAATGCATCGCATTTTCAGGAAAGAAAAAGCCATTGACTAAATAATTGGCACGGGTGTGTAAAGCGGTATAAAACGCCGCCACATCAAAACCATTGAGGACCGTTTGATATTCGGGAAATTCGTCTAATTTCAGCAACATTTTATGAAATGCCATGCACAGTTCCAATAAAGTCGGAAACGTAGTCAAGCGATTCTGAATAAAATTGAGATAGCCTTTCACATTATCCACCGCAAATTGGAAATAACGCTGTTCAGGCTTATAACGCACTAACTCATTAGAACAGTAAGACAACCAATGATCGTGTGCTTTTTCATGATGGTTGGCGATAAAGAAATCAAATGCCTTTTCCACACAAACCAGCCAGCGCGGATCTTGAGTGATCCCATATAAACGCATTAAACCAAATGCCGCTTCACCATCGTAATAAATCGTGCGGGTTTTCTCCATCACGTCCAGTGTTTTGCCATTTAAAATATGCACAAAACTGCCGTCTGCTTCTTGCATTGCAACAATACCGAGCGCCAAATTTTCACACAAACCGAGCAAGCGTGAAGTGCGGTTATTCTTCGGAAACATCTGTGCATATTTCACAAACGCAAGAATGGCGACGGCATTGGCTCCGAGTTTGATTTCATTATTGGCTTCCAACACGTAAGCTTTGCCATCCGCATACTGCCGAATATTATGCGCTACAAAATAATCAATTGCCGTTTCTATGCGGTTTTGTACCGTTTGCAGTTCACCCGTATTGATTGTGCGTGGACTGATGTTGGTGCTTACCGTTTGATTGTCGGCGATTAATTGCCGACACAGCTCCAAGCCCTCCAACAAGGCATAGGTGCTAGAAGCGTGGCGCAGTGTGTTATAGGTTGGAATAGGCTTATCAAAGCATGGGAAATGTCCATACTGAAACAAACCGCTCTCTTCAATTTGACGGCTTAAATATTGGGTGCTTAAGTGCACCAACTCACCTGTCACGTCAGGATTTAAAGCAGACATCTGGCGGCGGCCATGTTGGCGCGGCAAGGTTGAAAGCACTTGCAATTGTTGCGTATCGGTATCCAAAAATACGCCCGCCGTGACAAATGTCATCACCGGCATATCCGCTGTAAAATTCGGCATTTGTTTGGATGAGAAACGCCCTTTCAAATAACGTTCCAAGTTTGCCTGATTGACGCCTGCCAACGGATTATCCGCCCCTAAATAAAGGGCTGCATGGGCATTCAATTCCATTTCGGTCGCCAACAACCAAGGCGAAGTCACGCCTTTGAAGGCGATACCGGAGCGGAAATAATTACGTTTGTAATTTTTCATCTCCTGCTGTAATTTCGCCCAGCTCGTTGCCGACTCACTCACAACCCATTCCACCTTTAACCATTTAACCGGCTGCTCAAAATGTTTGGCAAGTGCGGTGATCTTGTTTTCCAGTTTGGCTTGTACAGCTTGCCAATCACTACTCACTAATTCATTTTTATCAAAGAATAAACTGGCACATTTGGCACGTTTTTCACCACTACTGAGAGAAATAATCAAAATATCGGCTAATTCACCCATGCTATGTTGTTGCTTATAGCGAGCATGAATTTGTGGTAAATGATGAGTGAATAAGGTCAAGAGTGAAGTCATAATAGCCCTGCAGTCAGTAAATTTATCCTAAAATGATCCCAAATAATTGCTTTATTATAATCAATTGATTAATAAAACCCGAAAAACCAATAGAATGGTAAAACATTTATTAAAAATGACAACTTAAGTAAATTATACAATGTAAATGTTTTTAAGTATAATACGATTGCAATAAACAAAAGTATATAAAAGATAATATCAATTGGAACAAGCGCTGTGATTGCAGCCAATGCTGGCTCACAAAAGATGTGCCACCCTATGCGATTGTCGGCGGCAATCCGGCTAAGCTAATTAAATATCGATTTAACGATTCACAATTTATGATCACTACGACAAGGTTCAGACGCATGACAGACAAAAAATCCAGTGCTATTGTATTTATGCTGACAGCAAATTATCACTTTGCACTCGCAACAATGATCATTAACTTACAAGAAAGGAATCGTCATAACTATGATAATATCGTTGTATATCATGACGGCTTAACTGCAAACCAACAATCAGATTTGCTGAGCATTGAGCCCAATATTCTTTTTATTTCTTATACATTTTCCGACTGGAAAAAAGAACACCATGAAGAAACCATGGATGGAAAACAACTCGATTATTTCATTAAGCGCTTTTCGCATTTTGCACTATCAAAATATAAAGTCGTCGAACAGCTGGCTCATTATCATAAAGTTTTATTCTTAGATTTAGATATGGTGGTACAAGATGACCTGAGTGAACTATTTAAGATCGAAGGTGTTGCATGGCGATCTGAAAGCCCGTTTCTAAAAAAATTTGGAGATCGCACCTCCCGCCCACCGCTAGCCGAATTAAATAATATCCCACACACCCACCCGGCACCGAATGGCGGGCTATTTTATGCCGATGATACGTTAGATTGGCAACAAGCGGTCAAAGATGCACAATTTTTCTTAAAAACATTTCTCGGTTATTTCAGCAGCGTCATTGATGAATTAGCATTTTCATGGCTAGCGTATAAACAAAATATCAACATTACAGAACTTGATTATAAAATTTATAATACATTACCGCGTGTAGCCACTCATCAAACTAAAATTGTACATTTTATGGGGAATATGAAGCCTTGGAATTGTGAATTATCACAATCTGCATTCCCGACATGGATGAGAAACTACCAAAAAACACTCACATTCGGTGATTTTAGCTCGGATAAAATAACGCATTTTGGCGAAACCGGAGAATTATTACGCAAACGTACCAATGAAGCGCATTGGCTACATTTTTTACAGCATAGCAAGCTAGAAATCCCAACAAATTTAAAATTACGCTATGAGCTCGATAAAGATGAGCTCACACTTGATTATAAACCATTCATTTATTATGAATTTGTATTACAACGTAATACTTGGGATTTTAAATTAACCTTACAAATTAATATTAAGGAAATTACTCGAGATAAGCGACTAAAAAACGTGCTTAATGCCATAGTCACGGATAATGAAAATCTCACTTACCTTGAGAATTCCAAAGGCATTACACTGACAGCAAAACGTTGCCATTTAGATAAAATCAATAGCTACTTTTGTTATTTTTATCAAAAAACACAGCCTATATTAGAAATATTGGGATAGTTATCTTGAAGCACAGGTTTATAGCCATTATTGAAATTTTTTGTAGGTTGCGGTTGAGCAACTCTCAAAATTTATGCGCTTTTTGTTCGAATAGTCGTTTTGTTCCGGCTTTTGTTTCTTCAAGGGAATGCCTGCGCCCTTGGCGACTGTCTTCTCTCCCACGGTTAATTTTTTAAACAAGAAATTCATCATAACCCGCTTCTTTAACTATCATATCGTTCTCCCGGCATAAAATTTATCATTAATACCTCAATGCTAAGAATACAATACACTCCACGTATTTATGGGATTCGCCTAGGTTAAGCATGAATCAACCCCGCTAGGGTTGGGGAATATTGCTGATTGAGCGGAACCGAAGCCTGCGTGGTTTAGTTCAAAAATTGTGAAACACAAAAACCACACTTACCCCCTACCCCGCCAACAAGTTGACAGGGTGTTTGAGTTTGGTAAACCGCACTTTGGGAAAAGTGCGGTTTAGGTACAACATATTTATTAGTAATCAAATAATTTGGATACCTTGTTCAATATAGATCGCTTGAGTACCACCATAAGTGCTACCTCCTACAGTCCAAGTATCATACTTATGACCATCTACATCAACTGTAGCTCCCTTCGTCCAAGTAGCACCAGCCAAATCATATTGACCAATACCATTACCCAAATCAACTTTTGATGTGCTATCACCTTGAATATACATCGCAGTTTGACCATTAGTTTTATCTAACGCACTATTGTACTGATATTTATAGATATTAATTCTGTTACCTGAACCTAAATCAATATTTTCAACCCCAAACACATTAGTTGCACTAATAGTTGAGCCTGTACCAGTAATCGTTACAGTGTCATCAGTAGCCGAGCTACCGTTGATTTTACCGCCCGAGATCTTACCAATTTCAACCACATCATTAGCTCCCATATTGATGGTGCCGCCTGACATGGTACCGATTTTCACGGTATCAACATCGGTATCGGTTCCGGTATTGACCGTACCACCTTTCATGGTTGTAATATTGACTGTATCAGCACCAATACCCAAGTTGATGGTACCTGCGCCAGCCAGCTCGGTACCCAGTTGATTGATATTCGCCGTATCGTCACCGGCACCTAAATCAATCACGGTATTTTTGACGCCGTTGCTACCACTCACTTTGCCTTCGATATTAACCGTATCTTGACCGTTACCACCATAAATCGTGGCGGTAATGCCTAATGCGGAACCGACATCACCTTTAACGGTCAGAACATTCACATCAGTTTCCAAGTCGGTGTTGTTATCGTTACCTAGGCTAACACTGTTTTTATAAGTAGTTTCGTAAGCTGATGGATAGTTACGACCACTGCCCAAATCAATCACTGATTGATCTAAAACGTTACCTTGAATGGTGACGTTATCCGAACCGCTACCGCCATAGATATGACCTGCCAGCACTTGATCATGTACAATGAAAGTATCGTTACCTCCCTCACCAAATACATATGGTCTCCATTGAGGAAATGCTGGGTTCGCCGCATTACCAATCATACTGCCAACATCATAGCTGTCATTGCCTTCACCCAGACAGACTCGGGCAAGTTCTTGATGATTACCACGGACTTTAATGACATCATTACCTTGTCCTAAGTCCACAGTCGTAATACTTTGCGAGTCGTCGAAGTTCTCGCCATAAGCCTGACTATTCGACACGTTACCCAGTGTCTTGGTGTCTGTACCATCTAACCAGAAACTGACATAGAGCGTATCATCATAGTCTGAACCCATTGCTACGCCCAGACCTTCTACAAGCTGAGTCGTATTGTTACCACCCGGATATAAAATACCGGTCATCAGGTTGAAGTCAGCATCCAAGAACGGAATCGCAAACGGTTCACCATTGATGATCACACCTCTTGCCTCGGTCTCACCCATGGTAAAGCCTGCTTTGTCATTCAAGGTCGCAATCACCGATTCGTTGGTTTCTTTACCAAATTCAGCTACGGCAACGTTATCGTTAATCGGGTCAACCGTGAAGCTAGCTTGGGTTTCGCCTGCTTTAATGGTCAACGTAACATTACCGTTTGTGATTGGCGTTCCATCTGCCAACAGTGCGTTGTAATCTGCACCTTCCGCTCCAGGTACTGCTGCTTGTCCGCCCAAGCTGACCGTCACCACTGTATCTTCCAATACCGCTTTAGACGCAGTTACCGTAAAGGTCATCACTGAGCCTGAGCTTGAATCCATTTCAGACTGCACCGGATCGGTAACTGAAATCAACAAGGTGGTCATCAAGGTATCGTTAACGTCAGTTGTGCTCGATACAACATCTGGCTGTGCCAGTGCTATCGTATCCACAACCGCTATATTTCCATTTCCAACAACAACCTCCTCGCCTTGATGCCATATCTCGACTGCTTTATCCGTTGATAAATTTCCTGCTTTATCTGTCACCAATACTTTTGGAATATATTTTCCGTCAGCTAATGTTTCTGTGATTTCAACGCTGAACTTCCCTTCTTCATCGGCTTTTGTGATATAAAATTCCTTATGAATATTCACTACAACATCAACTTCCGGTTCTGTTTTACCTTCAAAAACAGGCAACGTTCTAACCATTGATAATTCAGGTTTTTCTAATCTGATATAGTCTATTTTCGGTGGTTGTGTATCAATCACCACATTCGTTATTTCGTTATAAACCGAATGTTTTCCTTCCGCCGCTTGCCTTACACGAATTGAGTGATACTCGCCGTCTGCCAACTCAATGTTGACAAGATGATTAACCGGATCATTGGCGATTCGCCACTCTGGACTATGATTAATACTGTATTCAACCTTTGTGCCTTCATGCATACCCGATACCAACAAATTATGGTTATTAGTTATACGATCTTGTTGATCTTCGCCTGTATCTCGCTCCAAACGCACATATAATTTATTCAGTTCTTTTGTTTCTTCACTCATATTTCACCTCAGGGTTAGTAGTTTCAAAAAGAGATAGTAACAAACAGTTACCAATCAACCTTACCACAAAGATGAGAATGATTGCTATTTGATTTACAGGCATCAAATTCTTCACAAAATAGCAGCCATAAAAAACACCCCGTCAGCAAGCTGACGAGGCGTTTGTCTTTTGATGAACCGCACTTTGGGAAAAGTGCGGTTTAAGCAACTTGATTATATGAAATTAGATGATATTGCCAATCGTATTTTCAATATAAATCATGGTGGTAGTATCATTCCCATACTGCCAAGCAGAATAGGTATGACCGTCTTCAGTGATTGTCGCACCGGTTTTTCCCCATTGCACACTATCAATCAAACTTTCTCCCAGAGAAGAAAACGATGCTGCATAGCCCAAGTTCACGGTATCGTCTGCACCACCTAAAATTTTGATGGTTTGCTCGGCACCTGAATCACGGACATTGGCTGCATTCACATACAAGGTGTTTGCACCGTTGCCGTTAATATCAATCACTTCCGCACCTTTAATGCTGTTGCTCAAGCGTACTGAAGTGCCTGAACCGCTGAGTGTTACCGTGTCGATACCGGTGCCCATATCGATTACGTTGGCATCTGCCAGTCTGCCGACGGTAACCGTATCGTTACCTGCACCCAAGCTGATAGTACTGCTTGCATACATACCGCCATCAATGGTGACATGATCTTGACCATTACCGCCATAAACATGTGCGGAAGACGAAAACATTCCCAAATTCTGATGAACATGCAACGTATTAATATCACTTGCCAGATCGACATTGTCATCATTACCCAAACTCAAGCCATTGGTATAACTGGTTTCATAAGCAGAGGTGTAAGCCCGACCACTGCCCAAATCGATCATGGCGTTATCCAACATACTACCCTGAACAGTGATGGTATCTGAGCCGCTGCCACCATAAACATTAATGAACATGATGTCATCTTTAAAGGTGATCGTATCGTTACCACCCTCACCAAATACATGTGGTCTGAGGTTATCAGTACCAATGGTTACTGCACCGCCGGCAATGAACGTATCATCGCCTTCTCCCAAATATACACGGGTTAAAAGGTTCACACCTTCACGAATCCAAAGCGTATCGTTGCCTTTGCCTAAATCGAGGGTTGAGAATGAAAGGCTACTATCGAAGTTTTGACCTTTGGCAAGACTGTTGGCAAAGTCGCCCTGTCCGGCATCGTTGCCATTGATGTAGTAGCCTATGTAAATCTTATCATTATAGTCTGAACCCATTGCTACATTTGGTCCTTCAAGCACTTGTGTGGTTTGGTCGCCTTCAGGGAAAGTCACACCGGTCATCAAGTTCAAGTCAGCATCCAGTCGCGGAATCGCAAACGGTTCGCCGTTGATGATCATACCGCGAGCCTCGATTTCACCCATGGTAAAGCCGGTTTTATTATTCAAGGTCGCAATCACCGATTCATTGGTTTCCTTACCGAATGCAGCTAAGGCTTCATTGTCGTTAATTGGATCAACGGTGAAGCTTGCTTGAGTTTCGCCTTTCTTAATGGTCAATGTCACTGTGCCGTTGGAAATTGCTGTGCCATCAGCCAATGCTGCTGTGTAATCCGCACCTGCTTCGCCCGGCACGGTAGCTTGTCCGCTCAGGCTAACAGTGACTACAGTATCTTCCAATACAGGTTTAGAAGCAGTTACAGTAAAGGTCATTACTGAACCCTCTGTAGAATCTACTTCGCGTTGTACCGGATCAGTCACCGAAATCGACAATGTGGTCATTGAAGTATCGTTGATGATGGTTTCAGCTTCTTTGCCACCCAAAGTCATGCTCAGGGTTTCTTGACCTTCGGAAAGCTCATCTGCCACAGTCGGGTAGCTAATAGTGAAGCTATCCACGCCAGCTGGAATCACTAACTTACCGCCAACTACTTGTACATTGTTGCTGAACACCGCTGTACTGTAATCATCAGTCTCAGTTGCTGTTCCACCCAATACCGGCGCATCAATCGTACCACCTTTGTGACCGGTTAATAGCGTTACATTAAACTCGACGTTATCACCTTCGTTGACAGATGGCACAGTAACCAACTCGGTTACTGTCAATAGTACAGCATCCACAACCGCTATATTTCCATTTCCAACAACAACCTCCTCGCCTTGATACCACATCTCTGCCGCTTTATCCGTCGATAAATTTCCTGCTTTATCTGTTACTAATACTTTTGGAATATATTTTCCGTCAGCTAATGTTTCTGTGATTTCAAGACTGAACTTTCCTTCTTCATCGGCTTTTGTGATATAAAATTCCTTATGAATATTCACTACAACATCAGCTTCGGGTTCCGTTTTACCTTCAAAAACAGGCAACGTTCTAACCATTGATAATTCAGGTTTTTCTAATCTGATATAGTCTATTTTCGGTGGTTGTGTATCAATCACCACATTCGTTATTTCGTTATAAACCGAATGTTTTCCTTCCGCCGCTTGCCTTACACGAATTGAGTGATACTCGCCGTCTGCCAACTCAATGTTGACAAGATGATTAACCGGATCATTGGCGATTCGCCACTCTGCACTATGATTAATGCTATATTCAACTTTTGTGCCTTCATGCATACCCGACACCAACAAATTACGGTTATTGGTTATACGATCTTGAGTGTTTTCACCGTTATCTTGCGCCAAACGGATATGAACTTTGTTCAGTTCTTTCGTTTCTTCACGCATATTTCACCTCATTAGTTAATGATTTTAAAAGAGATAGTAACGATAAGTTACATAATAACCGTATCACACCGATGAGAATTATTACTATTTAATTTGCAAAACATCAATTTCTTCACAAAATAGCAGCTATAAAAAACACCCCGTCAACAAGTTGACAGGGTGTTTGAGTTTGATAAACCGCACTTTGGGAAAAGTGCGGGTTCCTTAGGGGTTATTACAACACATTAACCGTGCTTTGAATGTACAACTCGATGCTCGGGTTGGAGCTTTCTGTCCACACGGTATAGCCTTGGTTTTCACCGGTACCTTGTTTCGATGTCCAGTTACCCAACTGCGGTGTGCTAGACGTGGTATCGCTTGTCCAGTTGTTGTCACCTAAATCAACAAAGTCTGACGAACCACCGGTGATGTAGATTTTGGTTGGTGCGCCTGCATAAACCAAATCACTCAAGGTAATATCCAAGTGGGTGTTGGAATCATTCAGGTCAATCACTTCAAAGCCTTTCACCTTGGTCATGTCGATCTCGGTTTTTCCACCTGCACCAGTAAAACGCAAGATGTCTTTGCCGGCACCACCATTCACCTCAGCATTGTCTCTGAATGCCGCACCTGTACCGCCAATAGTCAGGATATCATCACCGGCACCCAAATCAACCTTATTGTTGCCCTCGATATAACCACCGACCGTCATGGTGTCGTTGCCGCTACCGGTAATCACGCTTTGCGCCGATGCGGTAGTGGACATATAACCACCGATGGAGATGGTGTTGTCACCATCGCCGAGGTTGATCACATTGCCATTAGAGGTTGCAGCGGAATCCAAGTTGCTGCCGATAATCAAGGTATCGTTACCTGCACCGGCGGTCATGCCTTTAGTGCCTGACCACCAACCTTCGATATAAACCGTATTATCGCCTTCACCCAAATTAAATTCAATCATCTGGGTATTAACCGTTGTACCGACGTTACCTTTAACATGAATCAAATCATCGCCGCTACCGGTGGTAATTGCTGCGGGACCGGATATAGCTCTGAAATCACCATTAATGGCTACGGTATTGTTACCATCTCCCAGATTCATACTGCTTCCACTTGCCAAACGTGCGGTAATACCATTCAAGCCACTTTGAGTACCGTAGCCGATGCTGACGTAATCATCACCTGAGCCTGCAGTGAAGTTGAAACCGGTATCTAAGTTGTCACCGATAGTCAAACGGTTGTTGCCTTCGCCCATTTTCACCACCAACGGGTTACCTACAGCGCCACCACCAACAGTGAAGATGTCATCACCTGCACCTAAGTCGATATCGTAAGCGCCGTAAGCCATGTTACCTTTAATTTCAAACTTATCGTTGCCATCGCCCATTTCGATATTAACATCAGACAACAAGCTACCATTGACGCGCAAGTAGTCATTACCGCCAGCCATATCAATTACTGTTTTACCATTGGTTTGCTGAGAGAAAATGCCTTGGTTACCCAAATCATTGACGCTTCCACCGGCAAGAATTACATAATCATTGCCATCGTCCATCAACAGCCCCTGTGCACTTTCACGCTGCAACAGAATTGTGCTGTCCATAGTTGCAGTAGTAATACCTACTTCGGTATTCATATTGACATACAGACGCGGGAAGTTGTGCAGGCTGGCAGTTTCCACGTTACCGGCTTGGTCAATGACCGTGATCTCTGCACCATCAACAGTTTTGTTGTTCCAACCACTCAAAGTCAGGGTGTATGCGCCATTCTCATCAGCAGTTGTTTCAGTTGTTACATAGCTGTTGTTGTTGGTGCTGCTCAAGTAAGTCACACGGATTGTCGCTCCCGGCTCAGTCGTGCCGCTGAAAGTACGGTTGCTGCCGCTTACAGTAACATTATCGACTGTCAATGCTTCAACCATGGTATCGAGCTTAATGTGGTGTTCTTGGATAACCGTTTCGGTTTGCTCTCCGTCAACCACGCCTTTCACGACTGCGCGATACAGGTACTCTTGACCATAGGTTTGACCCAATTGATCATCAGCAACGACATATTGGGTGTCCGAACCATCTACTTTTACCACAGTCACTTCAGTTTCCGATCTGATCGGTGACACACCTGCCAGAGAATCATCGTAGGTATAGCGGTAAACCACCAAAGATTCTCCGTCTTGCAAGGCGCGATCCAACGTGATAGCGACTGTCGGAGTGTCATCATTGGTCAAGCCTGTTGCCAAGCTGCTGAATGTGCCGGTGGTGTTGTTGCCGATTTCACCGGTTTTGCCGTTGGTGTTATACACACCGCTATCAATCAGTGCTTGCAAGCCTGCATAATCATCGGTCAGGTTGTCACCAAAGCTGATGCTGGCTTCAGGGAACGCTTTTTCAATGATTACGCTGCCTGTGCCGTCCAAAGAGCGGTTGCCTGCTTTATCTTGTACATAAGCCGTCACTTCAATCTCGCTGATGTCGGCTGTCGGCACATCAATGCTGACTGAACCTGCCGCCAACAAGGTATCCGTAATGGTAATTTCTCTATCCTCACCATTAATGGTGACATATAGAATATCGCCAACTTCGGTATTAACCGGCAATGTGATTTTCACCGGTGTGCTGTTGTCAGCACCGATTTCGCTTACACTTAACACACCATTGCCCAGAATTTGTTCGCCATTTTCATCAAACAGTGGCGCACCTTCTGCGTTATACATCTTGGTGGTGTCTTCAGGGAAGCTGATCACCGGACCGGTATCGGCTTTACCGTCATTATCGGTATCGCCCGGAACAGTGGTATCTGCATTCGGTCCTGCGATGCCTGTACCTTCGTCAGACTTGTTGTTGCCTTCACTGTTGGTCGCTGTCACGGTGCTACCGTCTTGAACTGCGCGTTCAGAGATGGTCACCACGCCGGTTTCAGGATCAACACTGACACCTGTCGGCAAGGTAGTGCCGGTTTCCGGTGCCCATTTGCCTTCTGAATCTTTCACCACCGCAACAGTTTGAGTTTCATCGTTTTCATCAACAAACTCGATGTCCAAACGGTCAGCTTCCTCATTTGGCGTTACCGTTACCGAACCATTGGTCTTGCTCGGGGTTACGGTCGGTGCGTCCGGTGCTTTATCGTCACCTGCTGTGGCTTTGCCTTCTTCAGACGTGTTGTTGCCTGCGTCGGTATTAGTCGCGGTTACTTCGCTGCCGTCTTGGACTGCATCTTGACCGATGGTCACGACACCTGTATTCGGATTCACGCTGACGCCGTCCGGCAAGGTGGTGCCGGTTTCCGGTGCCCAAGTGTTGGTGTCCGGATCTTTCACCACGGTCACGGTTTGGGTTTTGCCGTCTTCGTCAACGTAGCTGATCTCGGTTTTCACTGCATCAGTCGCAGGCGTTACTGTCACGCTGCCGTCTTCGGTGCTTGGTGTTACAGTCGGTGCATTCGGTGCTTTGTCTTGACCTGCCGTGCCTTTGCCTTCTTCCGACGTGTTGTTGCCTGCGTCGGTGTTGGTCGCGGTTACGGTGCTGCCGTCTTGGACTGCATCTTGACCGATGGTCACGACACCTGTGGTTTCGTCAACGGTGACGCCGTCCGGCAAGGTGGTGCCGGTTTCCGGTGCCCAAGTGTTGGTTTCCGGATCTTTCACCACGGTCACGGTTTGGGTTACGCCGTCTTCGTCTGTGTAAGTGATGTCTAACTGCTCTGCA
Source organism: Testudinibacter sp. P80/BLE/0925 (assembly GCF_053570785.1). The sequence continues at coordinate 2,497,932 of NZ_CM131636.1, forward strand.
TCGTCCACAGGCGTTACTGTTACGCTGCCGTCTTCGGTGCTCGGGGTCACGGTCGGTGCATTCGGTGCTTTGTCTTCACCTGCCGTGCCCACACCTTGCGATGTGTTATTCGCAGCATCCGTACTGATTGCTGTCACGGTGCTACCGTCTTGTACTGCATCTTGACCGATAGTCACTACGCCAGTAGTTGAATCTAACGTAACGCCTGTTGGCAAGGCTTTATCACCACCATTTTCATCAACTGATTTCCATTGCCCATCTTCACCTTTCACAATTGTGATGGTTTGGTCTGCTCCGGTTTCATCTTTATAGGTGACCACTACTTTCGTTGCATCCATGGTTTCACCATCTGCAACCGGTTTCACTACCACGCTACCGTCGGTTGTGCTTGGTTCTACGCTTGGATTCGCCAATGTGATGTCAACAATCGCTTCATCGCTCACTTCTACTGGAGTAGCTACGGCATTGCCATACGCATTTTCGGTGATGCTCGCTGTCACGGTCAATGTTTCGCCGTCTGCCGGAATTGCTACATCGGTAAACACGACTTGACCAGCGTCAATCTCAGCTTGAGTAATGGTTTTAGTTTGTGGCGTACCATTCACATCCAAGGTAACGACTTCACCCAATGTCGGATTGTTTAGCTTCACGGTCACACTGGTTGTTGCGCCTGCGGTGCCGCTTGCCGCCTCTGATTCAGTTTTATTGATATAGCCATCATTGTTCGTATCGGCATCAATAGTGACTTCACTCACTTCCGTGTGCGCTTCAATATCGCTATCTGCATCACTGTCGCTGTCAGAGTCGGAATCACTGTCGCTGTCAGAATCGGAGTCTGAATCACTATCGGAATCTGAATCACTGTCGGAGTCTGAGTCGCTGTCGCTATCGGAATCTGAGTCGCTATCACTATCGGAGTCGGAATCGCTGTCGCTATCGGAATCTGAGTCGCTATCACTATCGGAATCTGAGTCGCTGTCGCTATCGGAGTCTGAGTCGCTGTCGCTATCGGAATCTGAGTCGCTATCACTATCGGAATCTGAATCACTGTCGGAGTCTGAGTCACTATCGGAGTCTGAGTCGCTGTCGCTATCGGAATCTGAGTCGCTATCACTATCGGAATCTGAATCACTATCGGAATCTGAATCACTGTCGGAGTCTGAGTCACTATCGGAGTCTGAGTCGCTGTCGCTATCGGAATCTGAATCACTGTCGGAGTCTGAGTCACTATCGGAGTCTGAGTCGCTATCACTATCGGAATCTGAGTCGCTATCACTATCGGAATCTGAATCACTATCGGAATCTGAATCACTGTCGGAGTCTGAGTCACTATCGGAGTCTGAGTCGCTGTCGCTATCGGAATCTGAGTCGCTATCACTATCGGAGTCGGAATCGCTATCGCTATCGGAATCTGAGTCGCTATCACTATCGGAATCTGAGTCGCTGTCGCTATCGGAGTCTGAGTCGCTGTCGCTATCGGAATCTGAGTCGCTATCACTATCGGAGTCGGAATCGCTGTCGCTATCGGAATCTGAGTCGCTATCACTATCGGAGTCGGAATCGCTGTCGCTATCGGAATCTGAATCACTGTCGGAGTCTGAATCACTGTCGGAGTCTGAGTCGCTGTCGGAGTCTGAGTCTGAATCGCTGTCAGAGTCGGCATCTGCGTCACTATCATCATTGCCTAATACAATCGCTGTTGCTGGATCACTTGTATTATCCGCAGCATCAGTATTGGTTGCAGTGACTTCGGTGCCACTTTGGATCGCTTCGTCTGGAATATTGATCGCACCAGTAGTCGGATCCACGCTGACGCCGTCCGGTAAGGTGCTGCCGTCTTGCGGCGTCCAGTTGCCGTTGTCGTCTTTAACCACGACGACCGTAACCGGTTTGCCGTCTTCATCGGTATAAGTCACTTTGGTTTCCGTCGCGTCGTCCGCCGGGGTCACCACTACACTGCCGTCCTCTTTGGCGTCGATAGTCGGTGGATTTGGGGCGTCGGTATCAAGTGCGGTTGCCGTTGCCGGTGCGCTTTCGTTACCTGCCGTATCGCTGTTGGTTGCGGTCACTTCAGTGCCGCCCTTGATGGCTTTATCAGGAATAGTGATCACGCCGCTGGTCGGATCCACGCTGACGCCGTCCGGTAACTCAGTACCGTCTTTCGGTGTCCATTCGCCGCTATCCGGATCTTTCACCGCGACAACGGTTTGGGTTTTGCCGTCTTCATCGGTATAAGTCACTTTGGTTTCCGTCGCGTCGTCCGCCGGGGTCACCACTACACTGCCGTCCTCTTTGGCGTCAATGGTCGGTGGATTTGGGGCGTCGGTATCAAGTGCGGTTGCCGTTGCCGGTGCGCTTTCGTTGCCCGCCGTATCGCTGTTGGTTGCGGTCACTTCAGTGCCGCCCTTGATAGCTTTATCAGGAATAGTGATCACGCCGCTGGTCGGATCCACGCTGACGCCGTCCGGTAAGGTGCTGCCGTCTTGCGGCGCCCAGTTGCCGTTGTCGTCTTTAACCACGACGACCGTAACCGGTTTGCCGTCTTCATCGGTATAAGTCACTTTGGTTTCCGTCGCGTCGTCCGCCGGGGTCACCACTACACTGCCGTCCTCTTTGGCGTCGATAGCCGGTGGATTTGGGGCGTCGGTATCAAGTGCGGTTGCCGTTGCCGGTTCGCTTTCGTTCCCTGCCGTATCGCTGTTGGTTGCGGTCACTTCAGTGCCGCCTTCAATTGCGTCCGCCGGAATGGTGATCACGCCGCTGGTCGGATCCACGCTGACGCCGTCCGGTAACTCAGTACCGTCTTTCGGTGTCCATTCGCCGCTATCCGGATCTTTCACCACGACAACGGTTTGGGTTTTGCCGTCTTCATCGGTATAAGTCACTTTGGTTTCCGTTGCGTCGTCCGCCGGGGTCACCACTACACTGCCGTCCTCTTTGGCGTCGATAGTCGGTGGATTCGGGGCGTCGGTATCAACTGCGGTTGCCGTTGCCGGTTCGCTTTCGTTGCCCGCCGCATCGCTGTTGGTTGCGGTCACTTCAGTGCCGCCCTTGATGGCTTCATCAGGAATAGTGATCACACCTGTGGTCGGATCCACGCTGACGCCGTCCGGTAAGGTGCTGCCGTCTTGCGGCGCCCAGTTGCCGTTGTCGTCTTTCACCACGACAACGGTTTGGGTTTTGCCGTCTTCATCGGTATAAGTCACTTTGGTTTCCGTCGCGTCGTCCGCCGGGGTCACCACTACACTGCCGTCCTCTTTGGCGTCGATAGCCGGTGGATTTGGGGCGTCGGTATCAAGTGCGGTTGCCGTTGCCGGTGCGCTTTCGTTCCCTGCCGTATCGCTGTTGGTTGCGCTGACTTCAGTGCCGCCCTTGATGGCTTCATCAGGAATAGTGATCGCACCTGTAGTCGGATCAACGCTGACGCCGTCCGGTAACTCAGTACCGTCTTTCGGCGCCCAATTGCCGTTGTCATCTTTCACCACGACAACGGTTTGGGTTTTGCCGTCTTCATCGGTATAAGTCACTTTGGTTTCCGTCGCGTCGTCCGCCGGGGTCACCACTACACTGCCGTCCTCTTTGGCGTCAATGGTCGGTGGATTTGGGGCGTCGGTATCAACTGCGGTTGCCGTTGCCGGTTCGCTTTCGTTGCCCGCCGCATCGCTGTTGGTTGCGGTCACTTCAGTGCCGCCCTTGATGGCTTCATCAGGAATAGTGATCACACCTGTGGTCGGATCCACGCTGACGCCGTCCGGTAAGGTGCTGCCGTCTTGCGGCGCCCAGTTGCCGTTGTCGTCTTTAACCACGACGACCGTAACCGGTTTGCCGTCTTCATCGGTATAAGTCACTTTGGTTTCCGTCGCGTCGTCCGCCGGGGTCACCACTACACTGCCGTCCTCTTTGGCGTCGATAGCCGGTGGATTTGGGGCGTCGGTATCAAGTGCGGTTGCCGTTGCCGGTGCGCTTTCGTTCCCTGCCGTATCGCTGTTGGTTGCGCTGACTTCAGTGCCGCCCTTGATGGCTTCATCAGGAATAGTGATCGCACCTGTAGTCGGATCAACGCTGACGCCGTCCGGTAAGGTGCTGCCGTCTTGCGGCGCCCAGTTGCCGTTGTCGTCTTTCACCACGACAACGGTTTGGGTTTTGCCGTCTTCATCGGTATAAGTCACTTTGGTTTCCGTTGCGTCGTCCGCCGGGGTCACCACTACACTGCCGTCCTCTTTGGCGTCAATGGTCGGTGGATTTGGGGCGTCGGTATCAAGTGCGGTTGCCGTTGCCGGTGCGCTTTCGTTCCCCGCCGTATCGCTGTTGGTTGCGGTCACTTCAGTGCCGCCCTTGATGGCTTCATCAGGAATAGTGATCGCACCTGTAGTCGGATCAACGCTGACGCCGTCCGGTAAAGTGCTGCCGTCTTGCGGCGCCCAGTTGCCGTTGTCGTCTTTAACCACGACGACCGTAACCGGTTTGCCGTCTTCATCGGTATAAGTCACTTTGGTTTCCGTCGCGTCGTCCGCCGGGGTCACCACTACACTGCCGTCCTCTTTGGCGTCAATGGTCGGTGGATTTGGGGCGTCGGTATCAAGTGCGGTTGCCGTTGCCGGTGCGCTTTCGTTCCCCGCCGTATCGCTGTTGGTTGCGGTCACTTCAGTGCCGCCTTCAATTGCGTCCGCCGGAATGGTGATCACGCCGCTGGTCGGATCCACGCTGACGCCGTCCGGTAAGGTGCTGCCGTCTTGCGGCGCCCAGTTGCCGTTGTCGTCTTTAACCACGACGACCGTAACCGGTTTGCCGTCTTCATCGGTATAAGTCACTTTGGTTTCCGTCGCGTCGTCCGCCGGGGTCACCACTACACTGCCGTCCTCTTTGGCGTCGATAGCCGGTGGATTTGGGGCGTCGGTATCAAGTGCGGTTGCCGTTGCCGGTGCGCTTTCGTTCCCTGCCGTATCGCTGTTGGTTGCGGTCACTTCAGTGCCGCCCTTGATAGCTTTATCAGGAATAGTGATCACGCCGCTGGTCGGATCCACGCTGACGCCGTCCGGTAAAGTGCTGCCGTCTTGCGGCGTCCAGTTGCCGTTGTCGTCTTTAACCACGACGACCGTAACCGGTTTGCCGTCTTCATCGGTATAAGTCACTTTGGTTTCCGTCGCGTCGTCCGCCGGGGTCACCACTACACTGCCGTCCTCTTTGGCGTCGATAGTCGGTGGATTTGGGGCGTCGGTATCGACGGAAGTTTCGGTAGCCGTGCTGGTATTACCCGCTGCATCGCTGTTTTCAGCCGTGACATCGCTGCCGCCCTTGATGGCTTCATCAGGAATGGTGATCACACCTGCATCAGGATCGACTGTCACCCCCTCTGGCAATTCGCCTTTTGGCTCCCATTTGCCATTATCACCTTTGCTGGTTTCAACAGTTTGGGTTTTGCCGTCTTCATCGGTATAAATGACTTTGGCATTAGTGGCATCATCGGCAGGCGTTACGGTTACACTGCCGTCATCTTTGGCGTCAATGGCCGGTGGGTTTGGTGGTGTTGTATCCGAAGCAGAACCTTTGCCGCTACCACCACTGCCTGCGGCAATGGCAATTCCAGCTAAAGGAACTAATGCCAATAACCACCATGGGCTAAACACCCATAAGCCAGCGATTTCACTGCCACCCAGGGCTTGCGGTGCTGCCATTTGCTCGGCAAGCATACTCACCGCATCAATAGTTTGTCCTGACTCCGGAACATAAGCGTAAATGTTGCCGTTTTCATGTTGCCCAATCAGTAAATTGGTTACGGTTGCCGGATCTTCATCACCGTAATAATCTTCAATGATAATATCCGGAACTTGATCACCATTTTCCAATAAAATTTGCAGATCGTTACCGACGCGTTTGGCAATAATATTTTGAGGCCCTAAGCCAGTGGAATTATCAATTAATTGATAGTTTACTTCCGCTTGCGCCTGAATAACCAACGTCTCACCATTTATCACGTTATATGACGCGATTTCCGTTTTAGCATCTAATACTTTTAAAGTAGTTGACATATTTTCTATCCTAAATTAAAAAAATTAACTTTTTATTTACTGATCATTGTCTGATCAATATAGGGATTTATACTTAAATTTATTTTTGTCCGTAAACCACGATATCGACTCGACGGTTAGGTAAGTTACATTCGGTTTTAGCCGCTTTATTGTGGCGATATTCAATTGCACAATCTTTAACAACCAATTCATTCTCACCGGAGCCTATAGTTACGATAGGTAAGTCAGCACTTTCCGTTCTGAAGATGTTGCTGATCGTATCGGCGCGTTTTTCTGACAATCTTTGGTTATATGCTGCGGAACCTTCCGGATCAGTATGCCCATTAACCACAACTTTACTAATCAGTTGTTGATTAACATTTTTAATTTTCGTAACAAATTCTTGAACTTCGCTTCTTCCCGCCGGTAATAAATCGCTATAACCATGCTTATCTAACGGAAATGCGATCTGTGTATCGATCGTAGTCGCAAATAATGCATATTCATTGCTATTGCAGCTTTGCTGTTTTACACGGGAGAGGGTTTGGGTTTGTCGTTGTAATGCGGCAAGTTCATCTGTCGCGATAGACGGCTTCACAAATTCGAAAATTGGATTGCCATTTCTGACTTGTTTGACTTTAATGTAAGTAACATCTTGGCTTGGTGCGATAAATTTAATACCTTTAGTTCTATTGCCAGTTTCGTCATTACGGCTTAGCGAAGCACTAAAGAAATGTTGATCAGCACATAATGCAATCGTACTGAAACCGTTTTCTAACAATGAAGCTTGATAATCACCATTAATATAGATATTAACTGCTGGTGTAGCGATATGATCTTGGCGGTAAAACACCACTAGCCCTTGGTTTGAGGCTAAGTTTTGCGAGCTAACTGTTGCAGCGTCATTGTTAACCCATTTCTCTAGTGGCTGGTGTATGCCACCTTGGGGCAATGAACACGCATTCAGTGTCACTGCGGCAGCAAAAACTGCCAGATATTGTTTCATTAAAACCTCCATTTTCTTTAAAGAAAGCGCCAAAAAGTAATCCAATGCAAAGATTACAAATATATACAAACCAACTTGCGTTTTATAACATGCTGACATTACAAGAGCAAGAATAAGTTTTCAATTCTTTAACAACAGAAGATTTTAAATACAATCACGCGCAAAAAAATGCGTGGAGGGCGACATTAATTTACATAAATATCTCTTCATATGGTGTGACACCACCTTTTCAGAGAGTCTGTTTATTCTAATGCTAAGAAGATTATAAATTATTATAAATCAATTAGATGTGGTAAATTTGATATATTGTTAGACATATCGGGCAGTTAGCCCGACTAAATAGAACAACAAAAAAGAAATGCAATTGATGAGAGACAATTTTACAAAATAATCGTCTTATTTTCGTAAACAAAAATGCGGTCGTTAAGCGCCAGATCCAAGGCGCGAGTGAGGACGCTCTTTTCCACATCACGTCCGGCGCGCATCATGGCTTGCGCGTCATAGGTATGATCAACGTTAATCACATTTTGCATAATGATCGGACCTTGATCCAATTCGTTATTGATAAAATGTGCGGTTGCGCCAATGATTTTCACGCCGCGATCATACGCCTGTTGATATGGCTTGGCGCCGATAAATGCCGGTAAAAACGAGTGGTGGATATTAATCACGCGGTTCGGATAGCGTTCGACAAATTTCGGATTCAGCACGCGCATATATTTCGCCAATACGATTAAATCCGGTTGGTATTGATCAATTTGTTCGGCTAATTGTTGATCGTGCTGTTCGCGGCTTAAATTTTCATGGCTAACATAATGAAACGGAATATCAAAACGCTCCACCAAACTGCGGAGCGTATCATGATTGCCAATCACCGCCGCTATTTCAACATCCAAACCGCCATAGTAGTTTTTCATTAAAATATCGCCCAGACAATGCGCTTCTTTAGTGACTAAAATAACAATCCGCTTTTTTTGGCGCGTAATAATGCTGTGCTTGGCACCTGCCGGTAAAGCAAAATCCAATTCGGCAGACAAGACTTCATCATTAAAAATTCCCTGCAATTCACTGCGCATAAAAAAACGTTTGCCGCCATTATCGACAAACTCGCTGTTGTGGGTGATATTCAATTGATGTTTATAACAAATGTTGGTTATCTTCGCGACCAAACCTTTATCATCCGGGCATTCGGTCAATAAAATTTTATTTTCAATCATAAAATAGATTCTGTATAAATGAAAAAAATAAACCCATGCGGGTTTATTTTAAATGTTGAAATCAAATGTAAAAGTTAGATTTTAAAATCGTCTAGCGATTTTCCGCTATCTAATGCGTCTTGAATACTTTTCGGCGTTCTGCCTTGTCCGGTCCAGGTTTTTACTTGCCCTTTTTCATCGGTATATTGATATTTTGCCGGACGCGGGCTGCGTTTTTTACGTTCTGTTGCGACGGTATTGCTGAACAATAATGCCGCCAATTCTTCTTTGCTTAAACCGCTCTTTTCAAATTGTTCTTTCAGCGCCGCCACTTTTTCTTGGCGCTCCGCTTCTTGTTGTTCAATTTGCAACAACTCTTCTTTTTTCTCAACTATCACAGCAGAAAATTTCTCTGCAATATCTTCTAATTGCGCTAAAGAAAGATCTTTAGCCAAAACACGAACGCTACGTAAGTTGGATAATTTTTTAATCAAATCACTCATAATCGATCCTATGAAAATTTAGTTTAACAAAATTGATGAATATTTAACTAGAAATATAAAACAAAAAAAACAGATAATCAAATTATTTATCACCGACTCAAATTATAACCGACCAAATTTGATAAAATAAGGTTTGTTAATTTAATTTAGCTTGGTTTTTTTCGGGTATTATTGTAGTCTTTACGTTTGTTTCTTTCTTATTCTAATCTCTGTAGCATCCACGCTACAAAATGAAACTTTCGCATTCTTTTATATTGTTATATGGAATTTTTATATGGATTTTGTTGATTTTTCTAATTCATTTTGGTCAGTCATTCCGCCTTTGTTGGCGTTGTCTTTAGCGATTATAACCCGCAAAGTGCTATTATCACTCAGTGCCGGGATTATCGTTGGTGCTTTGATGTTAAGCGGCGGCAATGTGTTAAATGCGGCGAGTTATGTCGCAACCAGTGTATTTTCTCTCGTTTATAGCGACGGGGGATTAAATGCCGATTATACCAATATCATTATCTTTTTAATTTTACTTGGTATTTTAACCTCATTACTGACTATTTCCGGCAGTAATCGCGCTTTTGTCAATTGGGCTCAAAAACACATTAAGCAAAAACGCGGCGCAAAATTACTTACTGTTTTTCTCGGGGTTTTCATTTTTATTGATGACTATTTTAACAGCTTGGCGGTTGGCGCCATCGCTCGTCCTGTGACGGATAAATATAAAATATCACGGGCAAAATTAGCGTATTTATTGGATTCCACCGCTGCGCCAATGTGCGTGATTATGCCGATTTCCAGTTGGGGCGCTTATATTATCACCTTGGTCGGCGGTTTATTGGCGACCCATGCGATTACCGACTATTCGCCGATTGGTGCTTTTGTCACCATGATCGGGATGAATTTCTATGCGATTTTTGCGTTAGTCTTGGTGTTTATTGTGGCGATTTTTTCATTTGATATTGGACCAATGGCACATTTTGAACGCCAAGCCGAAAATGCAGCCGTACAAGAAGAGGACATTCAAAACGGCAAGTTAGGGCGGGTGCGGGATTTGGTGCTGCCGATTCTTGCCTTAATTATTGCGACCGTTGGCATGATGATCTACACCGGTGCGCAAGCCTTGGCAGCGGATCAATTGTCATTTTCAATTTTAGGCGCTTTTGAAAACACCGCCGTCGGCACTTCATTGGTTTTCGGTGGCGTTGTCGCACTGATCGTTGCCACCCTCTGCGCCTTAAGTTCCAAACAAATCTCATTGAAAGAATATATTGCCGCTTACGGTTTAGGGGCTAAATCGATGTTCGGCGCGATTTTAGTGCTATTCTTTGCTTGGACGATCAATACCATTGTCGGCGACATGCAAACCGGAAAATACCTCTCCAGCTTGATTGGCGATTCGATTTCGATCGGTTTCTTGCCGGTGCTGTTATTTGTTATCTCCGCAGTGATGGCATTTTCCACCGGCACCAGCTGGGGCACGTTCGGCATTATGCTGCCGATTGCCGCCTCAATTGCGGTCCATGCCGAACCGGCGCTGTTATTGCCTTGTCTCTCTGCGGTGATGGCAGGTGCGGTTTGCGGCGATCACTGCTCTCCGATTTCCGATACCACGATTCTCTCCTCCACCGGCGCAAGCTGTAACCACATCGACCATGTCACCACGCAATTGCCTTATGCGTTATTGGTCGCCGCGTCTTCCGCGGTTGGTTATCTGGTGCTTGGCTTTACCGAATCCGGTTTATTCGGATTCTTAGCCACCGGCATTATGATGCTTGGCTTAATTCTGTTGCTGAAAAAAAGCCAATCTAAAGTGTAAACCGCACTTTTTTGCAATAAGCAGATAATTTTTTGGATTTTATAAAATGCGATACATTATCGCATTTTTTTTATTTATTGTGAGTTTATTTTTATAAAATCCTGTTTATTTTAATTTTAAAGCATTTTAATCCTAAAAACTCTTTTGTCAGTGATAAAAAAACAGTAGACAAGCCAGATAAGTTGTCGTAAAAATAGACCATCTATTCAAAATACCATGCGATTAATTCTGGAGGAGTGATGAAAAAATTATCGGGTGCTGAAATTATTGTGCAGGCGATCCGTGATCAAGGCGTAAAATTCGTTTTTGGTTATCCGGGCGGCTCGGTGCTGGACATTTACGATGCGATTCAAACCCATGGCGGCATTGAACACGTTTTAGTACGCCATGAACAAGCCGCGGTGCACATGGCAGACGGCTATGCCCGTTCAACCGGCGAAGTCGGCTGTGTTTTAGTCACTTCCGGCCCGGGCGCCACCAATGCGATCACCGGCATTGCCACTGCTTATATGGATTCCGTGCCGTTAGTGGTGTTTTCCGGTCAGGTGCGCAGCGCCTTAATCGGCAGTGATGCCTTCCAAGAATGCGATATGATCGGGATTTCCCGCCCGGTGGTCAAACACAGCTTTTTGGTGAAACGGGTGGAAGATTTAGCCGCAACCATCAAAAAAGCTTTCTATCTTGCCGCAAGCGGTCGCCCGGGTCCGGTGGTGATTGACTTGCCGAAAGACATCGTCAACCCGGCGAATAAAATTCCTTATGTTTATCCGGAATCCATCACGTTGCGCTCTTATAATCCGAATATTCACGGGCATAAAGGACAAATCAAAAAAGCGCTGAAAGCGGTTTTAGTGGCGAAAAAGCCGGTGATGTTTATCGGCGGCGGCATTATCAATGCCAATTGCTCAGAACAAGCCACCGAATTCGCCAGAAAACTGAATTTGCCGGTCGTCAGCTCACTCATGGGCTTGGGCGGTTTTCCGGGCAGCGATAAACAATCGCTTGGCATGTTGGGCATGCACGGCACCTATGAAGCCAACAATGCCATGCATGAAAGCGATTTGATCCTTGCCGTTGGCGTACGTTTTGATGATCGCACCACCAACAACTTAGAAAAATACTGCCCGAATGCCAAGGTGATCCATATCGACATCGATCCGACCTCTATTTCCAAAAACGTCCATGCCTATATTCCGATTGTCGGCAGTGCCGATTTGGTATTGAATGAATTTTTATCTTTGCTCAGCGACGAAGAAACATTGAAATCACAAACCGCACTTGAGGATTGGTGGCAGCAAATCGAACAATGGCGAAGCCGCCAATGCTTGCGTTATGAGCATAGCGATCAAGTGATTAAGCCGCAACAAGCGGTTGAGGTGATCCACAAAATCACCCACGGGGACGCGTATATTGCCTCCGATGTCGGACAGCACCAAATGTTCGCCGCCCTGTATTATCCATTTGATAAGCCGCGCCGTTGGATCAACTCCGGCGGTCTCGGCACCATGGGCTTCGGCTTGCCGGCGGCGCTTGGCGTTAAAATGGCACACCCAGAGGCAACCGTGATTTGTATCACCGGCGACGGCAGTATTCAGATGAATATACAGGAGCTGTCAACCGCACAACAATATAATATTCCGGTCGTCATTATCAGCCTGAATAACCGTTTCTTAGGCATGGTGAAACAGTGGCAGGATATTATCTATGCCGGCCGCCACTCGCAGTCCTATATGAACTCCCTGCCTGATTTCGTTAAACTGGCGGAATCTTATGGGCATGTAGGGATTCAAATTAACCACCCTGACGAATTGGAAACCAAGTTACAACAGGCTTTTTCCATCAAAGACAAACTGGTCTTTGTTGATATTCTGGTCGATGAAACCGAACACGTTTACCCAATGCAAATTGCAGGCGGCGCCATGAACGATATGATTTTAAGCAAAACGGAGAGAACATAATGCGCAGAATTATTTCAGTCTTATTAGAAAACGAATCCGGTGCGTTATCACGGGTCATCGCCCTGTTTTCACAACGCGCATTTAACATCGAAAGCCTGACCGTTGCGCCGACAGACGATCCAACCCTGTCGCGCATGACAATCGAGGCGTTTGGTGAAGAAAAGGTATTAGAACAAATCGAAAAACAACTGCATAAATTGGTCGATGTGTTCAAAGTGATTAATTTAAGTGATTGCGAACACGTCGAGCGAGAAATCATGTTGCTCAAAGTGCGGGCGCACGGCAATGCGCGTGATGAGGTGAAACGTTTGGCGGATATTTACCGCGGACAAATCATCGACGTCACCCCGAAAAGCTATACCATTCAGCTTGCCGGCACCAAAGACAAACTCAATGCCTTCATCAGCTCGGTGAAACAAGAAAGCGACATTATCGAAGTCGTCCGCTCCGGCTTGATTAGCTTGTCTCGTGGTGAAAAGAATTGTTTGTAGTTTAATCTTTTCCGCCCTCCCTCCGTCCTTCGAACACCTCCCTCCGCATGCGGAGAGAGGGAAGTATCGTTTTATTTTGGTAACCGTAATTTTCTCTCCCTCCGCGTGCGGAGGGAGTACCATTTTTCTCAAGAAAAATGGGGAGGGAGGGGAAAACTTTTTATCCATCCACAAAATGCCAAATAATATCTAACACTGCCTCGATGTCCTTTAATATTTCATCATTCCAGAATCGAATAACCTTAAACCCTCGAGCTTCCAAATAATTCGTTCGGACTTGATCATATTGCCGTTGATTTTCATCACTATGTTGAGCGCCATCTAATTCAATAATTAAAGCAATATCAAAAGAAATAAAATCAACAATGTATTTACCAATAATTTTTTGTCGAAGGAATTTCACGCCGCCTAAGCGTCGCCGGCGTAAATGATACCAAAGGTTTTGTTCCGCTTCGGTCATGGTTGAACGAAGTTGTTTAGCATATTGACGCAGCATTAAATTTTCATTTTCTCTCATCTACTATTTTCCTTTTTTAAATAAAAAATAATAAGATTAGAAAAAATAAGATTAAGCGTTCGTATAAATATTTGCGATACCGATCGTAAATATTATCTTTTCTTTATACTTCCCTCCGTCCTGCGCCCCCCCTCCGCCTGCGGAGGGAGGGAATTTACTTTTACTTTCTCTCCCTCCGCGTACGGAGGGAAGGAATTTACTTTTTGGTAAGCTAAACTTTCTCTCCCTACGCCTGCGGAGGGGGAAGTTATTTTTGACATTTGATAAAGTACTTAAAAAACAAAAAGGTCGGCAAAAGCCGACCTTTGGAAGATATCTAATTATTTAACAATTAGAAGAATACACGTAAACCTACAGCAACTTTATTCTCTTTCTTGTTATCTTCACCTTCAACTTTAGTTCTGACATTCGCATACTCTACGAATGTAATAACATTTTTGTGCAATTTATAATCTGCACCAACAAGATAGGTGTGCACACGATCACTACCTTCTGACTCACGCTTCCACTGTCCGTAAACTGTTGATGGAGCTGCCAATTTATATTTTAAACCAACCAGATGGTAAGTGGTTTTATCTTGTTTTTCACCATTTTCAGTAGCTCGAGTTTGACCATAGTTATAAGCTACGCCGAAATCGCTAACTAGTAATTCTCCCGCTAAACGCCAGCTATCAGTCTTACTCGTTTTTTCAGTTGAGAGTCTATCCTGAGTATAGCCTGCATTCAGATTTAAGGTTGTGCCTTCAGCTAAACCAGCAGTATAGAATAACGCAGCACCATAACCATTTTTAGTATTACCAGTATTGCCTTTTGCTGCATTACCGAATAGGTAATCTAAACCAAAGCTAAAACCACTAAAGCTGTCTGAGCGGAATTTAACAGATTTATTAGATGCGCCGGTTACATTATTATTGCCACCGTACTCATAAGCGTAATCTCCTAATTGCACATCATCGCCATTAGTTAACTGACGACCAAATGTTAGAGTACCAACGCCATCTTGTTTAAAACCAGCATATAATGTTTTAGTAGTTACATTACCAAAAGAACTATCATCTTTTGCATCTGTTTTTTCTTCAAAACGTAATTCAACATTTGCTAATGCACTCAGTCCGCTACCTAGATCTTGAGAACCTTTAACTACTAAACGAGAACCTGCATTTTTCAAATCAACTTTTCTATCAGTTTCTTTATTCAAAAGTAAACGTAAAGAACCGCCCACTTCAACTTTAGAACCGTCTTGATCATAAACAACTGCTGCGTTTGCAGAAGTTGCGGCTACTGCTGCTACTGCTAAAGCTACTAATGTCTTTTTCATAATAGTTTGCCTTTTTACTTAAGTTTAAAGTTAATTTATTTATGTTCGCTAGTGCATAAATAAACGGAACTTAGATTGAACTTTCACTCAACAGCGTTGTCCAACCCTGTTTTTGATTTCCGAGGTCATACTGACAGAATCCATTTTCCCTGTCAAGCTTATGACCATTCAAAACAAAAAACAAAAAATCTTTTAATTTCAATTGGTTGCAATAAATGAATGCTTAGTCATGATTATTTCACATGGTTTATGCAAACTTCTTTGGAGCGATTTATTCATACTATTTTTATAGAGAAACATTTTATTTAATCATATCTTATTGTTTTATATTGAATTTTTATAACTAAAGAAAAGCTGCCTAAAGCTGCCAAACTTAAAATAACAAAGTTCAGATTTTTTATGTGACTCAGATCAAAGTTCTGCAATAAAGTCGGGAAACTATTGAAAATGCAATATGTTATTCAATACATTTGCTTACGGATTAAATAATCAAATGCGGTAGAATGTTTGATTCATACCGCACTGTATCGGCGTTTGCGCTATTTTTTATTTTGTTCGGGCTTATAGCCTTTTGGATAGGGATGTTTAGCAAGATAATTCATACCTATCGCAAAAATCAACCCAAGTAAGGCAAAAATGCCAAGTCCAATCGTCAGTTCCATTATTTGCCCTCCATGTTGGTTAAATGCTTTCGAATGAATCTTCCACCACATAAAAATGCGTATGCAGAAAATATCAATGAGATACCGTTGATGACTTTTAAAGAAATTACGCTACTATCCAGTAGCATAACAGGTACTGCCAATATTGCAACTTTGGCAATATCATCGCTCATTTTCGCCCATGCTTCTAACGTTGTGCGCTCTATCGGGCGTTGGATCAGGTTAAACATAGTATGTGCTTTCCTCCGGTTGTGTTAAAAGGAAGGCTAATCTAAAATAAAGCGCATTGCCACACACTGCCGAGCCACTTTTTTTACGATCCGGATCGCATAACAAAAAATAAGCCGAGGGTTTATGTCCGCCGCCAATGTTCAGCTATTAATGGAAAAAATCGAAAGTTACTTTCGGCAACTTTTGCCATACCAACAGCAGCCGATTTCCGCCAAGCTCGATTCGCGCTTATTTGCGACGGAAAATGAAACGGTGGGCGATTGTTTAACACAAATTCAGCAGACATTTTCCATTTTGAGGCAGGCAACGGAAGCGGAGCAAGTCGAGTTTTACACTGAAAAGTTATTGGCACAATATCACGCCCTGCTGGATATGCTGCAACCGACAGCCTCCGTTCAACCGCACTTTGCCGCTAATTTCACGCCCAAAGCAGCGACCAAGAAAAACAAACACCAAGTGCATGATTTGCCGCCCCAAGTGCGGTTGGAGAAATACTATCAATTTTTGCGCCAATTAAATGATTTAATCGCGCAACAGAACGACGCTATGCTGCAAGCGGAACCCTTGCAACAAGCCGCTTGGCTACAACGAATCCAACAAACTGAACAGCGTAAACAACGTTGCCAAGATGCAATTGATAATTTAGAAGAATATCTGCTATTTGTGGCAGAAAGGGACAATCTGTGAGCTTGTGTTTTTTTGATATTTACGATCCGGATCGCAAACATTTTTGTTCAGGCTGCTAATCAAGTCAAACTTACCTTACGCTTATTTTATCTTTTAACTCAATGATAAACCGGGGATAAAACATGAAAAGGCGTTACTCTCATTTCAAAAAGACAAATTGGTATTTACTGAAAAGACCGATAAAAAAAGAAACATCCGATTCATGGGCAAAGAACTTGGAAGATTTAGCCAAAGTTGCGCTGCTTGCGATACCTGTTGTACTATATGGGCAGTATAGTTGGTGGTTTAAGAGCATTAATCTGGTGTTATTGTCTTTCGCTACATATGGAATTTTATTATGCGGTAAAGAACTCAGAAAATATCAGGACAGCCTTTCACAGGAGGAAACATAATGGAAACAACGATTGTTTTGCTTATTCTTCTCGCCATGGTTATCGGTATGCTCCTTGCGATTAAAAGTGCGGTGCGAGATGCCATTAAAGAAGATGAAAAAAATGCGAAAAGTTAAAACATAAAGGCTACCAAGCGGTAGCCTTCTTTCATTGCCTTTTCAAAACTGTTTATAATCGTTCGCCTGTTGTAATAGCTGGCGGCTTTCTTTCATAAATAACGGTGAATAATCGCCAAACCAGTCACTGACTTGTTTAAATGCTTGGATGAATCCGGCACGATCATGTTGTTCAAAAAAACCTAACGCCTCTTCGTAACTTTGCTTCAATGATTCAATCACCGCTAAATTTTCCGGTTTATCTAAAATAATATCGGCATATAACTCCCCGTCTTGCGCAAATAAACGCCCGATCATTGCCAATTCCAACCGATAAATCGGTGAGGATAACGCCAATAATTGCGCCAATTCGACCGGCTGACGGGATAAATGCAAGCCGTTGGCAAAAGTGGCAAAGTGGCGCAAGGCTTGAATATAGGTCATATTTTTATCGTGTTCTGCCGGATCAGTGCGGTAAATCGTTGCCCCCCACAGCTGCATTTGCTGCAACAGCCATTCATAACGTTCCGGATAACGCCCGTCGCAACGTACAATCAGTTGTTTGGCAAAGCTTGCAATATCCGGTCCGAACATCGGGTGCAAGCCCAGCACCGCACCTTGGTGCACCTCCAGCATTTTTTCAACCGGCTGGCGTTTGACTGAGGTGAAATCGAGCAACAGCATATTTTCACGCAAGTGCGGTTGCAAGCGCTCGATGGTTTCTAAGGTGTTGCGAATCGGCACAGTGACAATCACCACATCGGCATTATGCAAAATCTGATCCGCATGTTGCCACTCGGCACGCCCCAAATTTTCCACCTGATAACCGGACAATTGGAAATAGCGTCCGAACAAGCTACCGAGTTTGCCCTTTCCGCCGACAATCACGATTTTTTTAATCGCCGGATTGACGGTTTTAAAACCGCTTTTATGCTCGTTTTGGTAAGATTCGCGCATAATTCGGCGCAACAGATCTTCGATTAAATCCGGCGAAATCCCCATTTTTTCCGCTTCTTGCCGCCGCGCCACCAACATTTCCGCCTCACGCTCCGGCACATACACCGGCAAGCCGTGTTGGTGTTTCACTTGTCCGACTTCTGCCACCAGTTGCAGACGTTTTTCCAATAATTTCAATAAATTGCGATCCAGCTGATCAATTTCATCACGCAAAGGTTGCAGCGGTTGCATGTTGTCCTCTAGTTTCTATTTAATAATTGCTGATGAATTTTACGCAATAATTGCTCGGTTGTCTGCCAATCAATGCAGGCATCGGTGATCGAAACGCCATATTGCATTTGTTCAAACGGTTGCTCCGAGCTTTGGTTGCCGGCAAACAGGTTGCTCTCGATCATTAAACCGGTAATAGAGCGGTTGCCATCCAAAATTTGCTGCACCACCTCTTCCGCCACCAGCGGCTGGCGGCGGTAATCTTTATTCGAGTTGCCGTGGCTGCAATCGATCATAATCGACTGTTCTAAGCCGGCTTTTGCCAGTTCCTGCTCGCATTGTTGCACAAATTCCGCTTGGTAATTCGGCGCTTTGCCACCGCGCAAAATCACGTGTCCGTCTTTGTTGCCTGCGGTTTGCAGTAAACTCACCTGCCCCTGTTGATTAATGCCGATAAAGCGGTGTCTCATCGAAGCCGCTTTCAGCGCATTGATTGCGGTGGCTAAACTGCCGTCCGTGCCGTTTTTAAAACCGACCGACATTGACAACCCCGATGCCATTTCACGGTGCGTTTGCGATTCGGTGGTGCGCGCGCCGATTGCCGACCAACTGAACAGCTCCGCCATATATTGCGGCGAAATCGGATCAAGGGCTTCGGTTGCCAACGGCAAACCCAATTCGACCAAATCAATCAGCAATTTTCTTGCCAGCTGTAAACCATTCTCTACATCAAAACTACCGTCCAAGTGCGGATCATTAATCAACCCTTTCCAACCGACCGTGGTTCGCGGTTTTTCAAAATAAACCCGCATAACAACATAAATAGTGTCTTTCACTTCATCAGCCAATGCCTTTAACTTATGCGCATATTCCAACGCCGCTTGCGGATCATGGATCGAACAAGGCCCAATCACCAACAACAAACGCTTGTCTTGCTTATGAATAATGTTGGCAATATCATGTCGGGATTGTTCGATTTGTTGTTTCAGTTCCAAACTGAGTGGCAGCTTTTCTTTCAACTCTTGCGGAGTCATCAACACTTTTTCATCGTTGATATTCACGTTGTGGATTAAATCTTTATTGGCGACGGCGTTCATAAAATTCCTTATCAAGGTCTTTTTGTAAAAAATTTGATACAATGATTGTATAATTTTAGTTACGATAATCTATTTTAATTGGAAATTCAAGGGGAGATTTAAAGATAGCTGACCGCACTTTGAAATCAAGCTATTTTACGCCCTGCTAATAACATCTAACGAATGCCTTATTACGTGATTTTTCACCCTTTTGATTGCAATCCGACGCAACTCAACGTAAAATGCGCATTCCCTGTCATAGCTGAATTAGAGATCGGCTATTGATGTATTTTCACTAACACTATTTTTAGGAGTTATTATGTCTCTAAGCGCAGAAGCAAAAGCAAAAATCGTTGCTGACTTTGGTCGTGACGGTAGCGACACCGGTTCTTCCGAAGTTCAAATTGCGTTATTAACCGCACAAATCAACCACTTACAAGGACACTTCTCTGTTCATAAAAAAGACCATCACGGTCGTCGTGGTTTATTGCGTATGGTTTCTCGTCGTCGTAAATTATTAGACTACTTAAAACGCACTGATCTAGCACTTTACACTACAACAATCGAACGTTTAGGTTTACGCCGTTAATTTTCTATTTTTGTTTATGATTTCAAAGCCCTGCCAATGCAGGGCTTTTTTATGGCTGAAATTTTCTCATTCAAGACGCTAAAAAATCAAACCTGTCGAAAAATACCGCACTTTGTTTATAATTCCCTCAAACGCAATAAATATTTAAACTTGAGTGTTGACTTGCCCCGACGAAATTTGTATTATCTGCGCCACTCGTTAAGAGTCAACCGTGCGGAGGAATGGTCGAGCGGTTGAAGGCACCGGTCTTGAAAACCGGCGAGGGTTTACGCCCTCCGTGAGTTCGAATCTCACTTCCTCCGCCACTTTTCTGAATGAAGTCGTAAGTAATGGTCGCTAAATCAATAACTTACGGCTTTTTTTATTTTCTGAAATTTCTGTGAACGGTTCGTTTTCTGCAACCAACCCAAACTGGCTAACTGCTGAATATTCCCAAAACATTCCCACATTTGCATAGCTCAAAAGATGACTGGCATTGAGATGGGCATAGCGTTTTACCATCTCCACCGTTTCCCAACCGCCAAGTTCTTTCAATACCATCAAAGGTGTTCCGTTTTGGACATGCCAACTTGCCCAGGTGTGTCGCAGATCATGAAAGCGAAAATCTTGAATATTTGCCCGCGTTAATGCGCGCTGAAAATCTTCGCGATCAATTTCGCTAATGAATTTCCCCTTGCCTCGGTGAAAAACAAAATCAGAAATACGTTCCGCTCGTTTCTGTTTCAGCAGCGCTATTGCATCTCGGCTTAGTGGCAGCGGTCTTGCTTTGCCTGATTTTGCAACATCACTGGTAACGATTGCAATATTTCTCGCAAAATCAATTTTATCCCACGTCAGCGACAAAATTTCCGTCATTCGCGCACCGGTCATCAAAGCAAAAGAGCAAACATCTTTCATCCACCCGAGATTGAGCGATTCCACCAAGCGGAATGCTTCTTCTTTTGTGATCCAACGTACCCGCACTTTCGGTTCAGGATTTTTAGGGACATAAGGAATGCTATCTATCCAACCGGCTTTATGCGCCAAAGATAACGCGCGCATAATTGACGTGCGATATCGGTTTTGCGTTGAGGGTGAGAGTTTTTCTTTCGTGCTGGCTTTGTGCGTAGGCAAGTTATTCAGAATATCATCTGTTGTTAAAGAGCTAAGCGTTCGCCCACTTAACACACTGCGCCAATACTCCGTGTGCCGAATTTTTGTTTCCATATCCTTTTGACCGGTTGAGGTTTCAAGGAATCTAATCAGGGCTTCTTCAATTGTGCGTTCAGGTTTTTTATTAAGCTGATCAACTTTCCACGCTTCATATTTGAGTTTGTCATGGTACTCTTGCGCTAATTTTTTTTCAGTTGTTTTAGCAGAGCGTCTAATTCTCTGACCGCTCGGCGTTCTGAAATCAATCCACCAGATACCACTTGATGTTTTGTAGATCGACATTTTGGATTCTCCTTATCGCCGACCTGCATTTCTAGCCGACAAACATTATTTTGCTTTTTACGGTTTTTTTCAAGATCCGATTGATAAATGCGCCAAATTCGAGACCCTTCCATTTTAAAGAATCCCCACTTATATCGATGGTTATAGACTGTGCCGTAGCTTAAACTCAGCATTTCGGCGACATCGTTTATCGTTAAGGCTTTTTCCATATTGACCCCATAAAAAAGCCACCTTGCGGTGGCGTGGTTTTAAATGTCTTTCGTCTAACTCGTCTAAGCGCTAGACTAAGTTAGGCGACATCGCTTGGCAGGCTTGGCAGCGGTTGCCAGTGTGTAACTTCATCAAAAGATAGTTGTTCACATTCACCATAGTTGAGGTTGAAATCTTCAGTTTGCCAATATAAACGACCTGGAACTTTCTTGCTTTCACATAGTTCGGCAAGGGCTTCATAGCCATTGTAAATCAACACTCTTTTATCTTTTTCGGGTAACTGTTCACTACATTTTATCCAACCGTTATTTTTATTTGTTTTCATAAATACCGCCAAGCCAATATTCGTTGTGGTTTACCTAACTCACGCATAGTCGTGTCGAACGTGAAACCTTTTTTGCTGCTATATTCATTTTCAAAGGAAAATAACCGCCCGTTGTCGAGTTTGATTTGCACTCGATACAAACCATTTTTAGGTGGGAAATTACCTTCTTTTGCGGTTTTCCAGTTATCCATAGGCTACCCACTCAATCCGATTTTTAGATCCTCAATATTTTCAGGTGTCCATAAGTCCCCGCCTAATTGGGCGTAACCGGCAATATCTCGCCAATTATCTTCATAGTGCGGATTACCCGTCAAAATGCGTGCCATTTTGGTAGCAATCATCTCTAATGCCTCTTGCTGTTTCGCATTGAGTTCACCGGCATTGGCATAAATCACGGCTTTGATTTCCTGTGCAACTTTTGCCGTGTCAGCATAATCGCCATAGGTTTGTTGGCGGTGTTTTAAGGTGGTGTTGATGTTAGTCATAGTGTTTCCTTATTTTTCATGGCATTTAATAAAATATCTTGTACCGTGCGTTTGCTGTTGCGCCTTTCAATCACTAACGCATCAACCGTATGCTTGGCGCAGATGTGGTAAATAAAAACCGGACGATGATGTCCGGCTTGTGCTTGTCGTGTCGGCCCGATACGTTCGACGATTTGTTGGTACTGTTCCAAATCCCACCAGTGGCTGAAAAAGACGAGGATATTGCCGCCGTCTTGCAAATTCAGCCCATGTCCGGCACTTGCAGGGTGTGCAAACAAAATCGGGATTTTTCCAGTGTTCCAATCTTTAATCGTTTTCGGATCAGTATCGAGCAATTTGCCTTGTGGGAAGTGTCGTTGTAGCCGTGCCAGATCGCTTTTGAAATGATATGCAACCAACACTGGCATTCCGGCGGCTTCTTCAATAATGCTCTCCAACGCTTGCAGCTTGGCATTATGGGTTTCAATCCAATCACCGCTTTCGGTATAGACCGCACCGCTTGCCAATTGCAGACATTTGAGGGTTTTGGCGGCGGCATTGAGCGCTTCAACCTCTTCATTCTGAATTTGAGTGAACATCTCTTTTTCAAATTGTTGATACTGCTTTGCGACTTTCGGCGGTAGCTCAATTTCAATTACGGTTTGGATCGGTTCTTCAATATCAAAATAATCCGCTGCCTGAATCGACAAGCAGCAATCCGCTAATGCTTTTTGAATTTCAGCTTGTGCATAGCCGTAAGGCTCTTTGCGGCTGAATCCGCTTAAGCCAAGCGGAATCGAACGAAACCATCGCTCGGTAAATGCCGTGAAGGTATGCCCTAATCGTTCGCCTCGGTCGATGAACCATTGTTGCCCCCACAAATCGATTAAACCATTCGGCGATGGTGTGCCGGTGAGATTGACCCAACGTTTCACTTTATTATGCGCAACACTTGCCAATGCTCTCGCCCGTTTGCCGCCTTTGCGCGTGCGATAACTTTTCAACTTGGTGCTTTCATCGGCGATGATCATGGTGAACTGCCAATGATTGCCGAGCGTTTCCACAAGCCAAGGTACGTTTTCATAGTTTGTAGTGTAGATGTCTGCCGGCGTTGCCAATGCTTTTTGACGTTGGCCAACCGAACCGACAATTGGCTGCACAGTTAGATGACTAAGATGCGCCCATTTGCGCACTTCGTCTGGCCATGTGCTTTGTGCCACCCGCAAAGGCGCAAGTACCAAAACAGGCGGCTCAATAACACCTGCCAAAAGTAACGCATCAAGTGCGGTCAGCGTGCTGACTGTCTTGCCTGTTCCCATGCCAGCAAAGATGTTACAGCGTGGGTTTTGGACAATGTAATCAATAATCAGCTTTTGGTATTCTCTAGGGGAAAAGTCAATCATCGAATAACGCCTCAATATCAAAACTATCAACAATCACCACGCCAAACCCTAACTCAGCAATACGTTGATGTTCACGCAGCTGCCCTGCGGTGGCTTTTCGTCTCGGTGCTTTGCATTCGGCAAAAAATAACTTGCCGCCGGGCAACAAAATCATTCTATCCGGCACATTGCGCCGCGAGGGACTGGTAAACTTATACGCAATTCCGCCCTTGGCTTTGACAGTTTTCACTAGATGGGCTTCAATTTCAGATTCTCGAATTAATCTATTCACTACGCCACTCTCCTTTCGGCATCTGAGAGGTAACATCTTCCTTAGCCCACCGTAAAAATTTATCAATTGAAACTTTTGGATAGTGCCTCCCTCTAGCAACTGTTGGGCTATCGTACTGTACTGTTCCCAAAACTTTTTCGATATACAGGATTTGGCGATCATTAACCAACCCGAAGGGATCCACTGACTTTCGTTTTGCCGAATAGATATGACCGACGATCAAATCATCAACAGTTAGTGCTTTTTGTGTGCTTTCCATAATCAATCCTTTTTATACCGATACGCTTCAAACCCTCCGGCATTGAGCGGTAAATCTTGCGCCCATAGAGGATTGGTAGCGAGTAATCGGCTGAGTGTTTCAGGGGTGTATGCAACGGTGTCCGGTGCTTCGGTTAAAACTTCATCGTGTACCGTCAATACGATTTGATAACCGCTGTTTTCAATAAGCTGCATATTGTTCGCCATCACATCACGAGCGGCGGCTTGGGTGATATTTTCCGTCAGTTTTCCGGAATATGTGGCTATCCGTCCCCATTTACGACTGTAGGTATTCAGCCCGAAATAGGTGATTTTGCCGTCTTCAATTGCTATGCTTGGATAGCACAACTGACGACCTGACGGCAGACGAATGCGCAGCCAGTTTTTTGTCCGCAAAAAAGCTAAATCGCGATAGCGGAAGACCTTATCCGACTGTGTAATGGCGTTGCGTACCGCACTTTCCACCTCAGACCACAGCTTGACCGTCTGCGGGTGCGCTTCGCGCCACAAGCGTTTCAGTGCGTCGCAGGCGATATAAACCCGTTCGGATAAATCGTAAGTACGTTTTTGGTCGCTCGCCCAATGCCACGCCGACTTCGCTTGTGCCAAAATGTCAGGATTGATGCTGTCAAACGCATTATCGGCGAGTTCGTCCAAGTCGAGTTTATAGACTAATGCGAAGTTTAAAAACGCCCCGACACCGCCGCCGTAGCCTAATCCCAACTCCATTACCTTGCCGATTTGCCGTTGCGCTTTGGTCACCTTTTCAGGGTTCATACGAAAGGATTTGGCATAGGCTAATTTATACAGATCGTGTCCGCTGCCCTTGTCAAAATCCCGAAAGGCTTGTAGTTTCCATTTTTCACCGGCAAGCCAAATCAGCATTCGCCCTTCGATATTAGATAAATCCGACACCACCAGTTTTTTACCTTGTGGGGCGATTAAGCAACCGCGCAAAGCAGAGCTGGCAAGCTCGGTAACATTATCAAAAATCAAATCGGCGGCATCGGCTTTTAGTGCTGTGATACCAAAATCAATATCATCTTGATTCATACTAGGGCGTGGCAGGTTCTGCGGCTGAAAAATTCGCCCAGCCCACCGCCCAGTACGCCCTGCGCCACAAAATTGCAGCATACCGCGCAGTCTGCCGTCGCTATTTACGGCTTGCAGCAGGCGGCGGTATTTTGCGGTTGCTGTGCCGCTTGAATTGAGGCGATTGCGCAATAGCTCTTTGACCGGTTCGGGCAATTCCGGATCGTCTAATCGCCGTTCAATCGTTGAGGCGGTTAAATCCGGTAACTCAACGCCATATTGCTGTAGTATGTGGTCTAACAGCGCATCGCGTTGGGTGGTGCTGTGTACTGTGCCATCTGTCATGGTCTGCGCTTGTTGGCGCAATTCGGCTTGTTCTTTTGTCACCGCTCGGATAGCCGCTTCCGCTAAAGTGCGGTCCACGGCAACGCCCCGATCGTTAATCTTTTGGTCAAGTTGCCACAAGGCTAATTCCCCTGCGATTAAATTCCATGTCGGCAGTCGTTTATGCACTTCTCGCATGGCGATAATATCGAGCCGTGCGTACGCTTTGAAGCGCAGCCACTCCTCCGGATGTGTGTGGCGGGTTGCCCTGTCCAGCTTGCGGTTTTTGCCCAGTGGTTTGCAAAAAAGCTGAATCAATTGTTTTCCCGCCTTATCTTTGGCTTTGTCTGTCGGCACGCCAAACACCTCACACAGCTCCGCCAGTGCGCCCGGCAAGCTGTGCAGATAGGCGATGATCATCGTGTCTAGGAAACGCTGAATACGAAAATCTACCGTTGGCAATGCGTGGCGCAATACGGTGCGGTCAAAGTGCGAATTGTGAAACATCAAGGTTATCGTCGGGTCGGCAAGATACTGTTTTAAATCCGACGGCATCGGCTCGGCAGTCGCGTCCCACACCTGCACCTCGCCATCATCCAACGCATAGGCAAACAGCAATATTTCTACGTTTTCAGCATAGGCGTGAACCCCATTGCGGATCGGGATATCACTGTAAGTTTCCAAATCAGCGTATAGTATCGGCATTGTGCACCTCACAAAACTGATCGTTATTCTCCACCACCCAAACTCCACCGGCACGTTCGCAACGGTCTTTTTCGGCGGCAACATAATATTCAAAATCGCTATCACTCGCCCACAAAAAGCCGACAAGTACCACGATAAATAGAAGCCAATTTTTCATAATGAATTCCTTATGGCTGAAAAAAGGGTGCAAGAAACCGCACTTTGCCAAAAGCAAGGTGTAAAGTGCGGTGCGGTTAAATTATGGCTTCAATGCCAACTGGGGTTGTTGCGGCTGTTCCGGTTTTGGCTTCGTGCGCATCAGCTCAAACACTTGCAGATAGTTTTGCAGGTGGATATTGGCGGCACGCAGATGTTCATCAACATTATGCCGTGCGTTGTAATTGAGCAGCTTAAGCGCAGGAGAAAGCGTGTCGTTCCACTCTTTTTCAAGGTAGCTGATGTGCTTGGCAACCGCATAGAGATTTTGTCCAAAGGAGGAAAAATCAAAGCTGGCTAAAGGGTGTGCTTTCGCTGTTGGTTGCGTAATAGTCGCTTTCGTCGCCGATTGGTAGGCTGCTAAATAGCAGTCATGGTAGCGCGCGACCTCGCTGCGCAAATGGCAAACCACGTTATCATAAATTGCCGGGTGTAAATCGCGAATTTGGCGCAATCCGTAGTAATCAAAGAACCATTTATAAATGGTGTTGGGGTGTAGCTGGCGCAGATGTGAAATCCGCATAACGTAACCGCTCAGCGTTTCGATTTGGGTTCGTGTCAGACAAGTGTCGGTTGGGCGGTGATATTGCCGTCCTTTCGGAATTTGTGTGAACGGCGGCAAAATCTTGCCTTTCTATTTGACTGCGCTTTTGCCGATGTTGTGCATTTGCATAAAGGCGCGGATCACCGTCAAATGAAATTTCGGGCTGATCCACATGGCGTAGGCGAGGACAAGTTCTTCGCAAGCCCATACACCAGCATTTAATCCGCCTCTGAATGTTTTTTGAGCTAAGCTCATATCTGAGCTTTGGTCTTTTTCAATTTCAGCAATCAGATCTTTTGTTTGTTCGAGGCGAATAAAATTACTAGGGCGATAACTTTCAGTTGTGCCACTAGCTTTGTAAATATCGTTTAATGAGTGTAAACCTTCTAAAGTGCGGATCGAGGTGTTGAGAATTGCTAAGTTTGTCATGATTTTTATCCTACTAGCGATTTTAATTTGCCCCATTGTTCAGATAGGGTGATCGGGTGCTTGAACACTGCTAGTAGACAGCCTTTCGTTTTTCCTTGCGGTCTTGTATGTACGAAACGCCACCCGATCATAAAATCAGGATAAAAAAATACCGCACTTTAATGCGGTTGTTCCGCTACTAGTCATAGGTGTGTTCAGCACCGTTAGCAGAATACTACTGAAATTTTATTTTTTCGTCAATAAAGATTTTCAAAAGTGCAGATCAAGGTATTGAGGATAGATAAGTTTGACATAATTTTGTACCTTAACGTTTAGTAATAAGCCGATCACTTAGTTGGTGATCGGGCTTCAACTACCACGTTAAGATGGCGGAGCTTATTCCCTTACGGTATTCTATTAGGCTCTCTAGACCCGATCATAGACGATCTATAACTAAAATTTAGGTACAAAAAAACCGCTTTATTATCGGAGCGAGATAACCGACTTAACGAGATAGTGGAGTCATCTTAATCCGAAAATGTGCGGTTTGTCAAATACTACAAAACAAAAAATTTATTTTGTAAACACGATTTCAAAACCTATTAGGGGAACATAGCGTTAATAATCTCTTTTTTTTCAGTAAACCGAATATAATTCAGTTCATCTACTGATAACGTAGTTTTTCTTAAATTATCTTTTTCACTTTTTATATCAATATCACCACTTATAAACCTTACAGTAAACCAATAGTTAATATTATTGTAATAATCGGATTCTAGTATCAAGCGTGACTTGGCATTTATAAAACATCCATGAGATCCACCATTAAGTTTTTCCTCTAAGAAACAGACACCCATTTTTGTATTAATATTCGGTTTTTCCAAATCTATTTTTTCTAGAACTTCTCTTAATAATGGATATTTTTTTAGCTGCTGCAAGGTGCTTGCATACATCCAAACCCATTCATCGACGTTTTTTTTATTCTTTGTAATACGTTCTAAATCGTAAGATATTTCCTGTATTTCATTTATATTGTTTTCTGAAATTGCATTTAAATACCGTTCGTTATAGCTCTTGAAAGTATCGTTGGCATAAGCCAACGATACCATAAGAGAAAATATTAAAACTAATACTTTTCTAATCATTTAAATATAAGACTCTTTCTAATCTCTTTACTTGTAGAAGGAACAATCCCACTACCGGAATCATAAGTAAATCTAATATTTAGCACAATAATAATTTCTTTCCCTCGGTGTATATTTGGAATATCCACTTTTAGATCACCTATGTATTTATAGGCTTGAGGGATAACAATACTTTTATCATTAGGAGATAGCCCCCCTTTATAAAGGATTTCATCTCCTACCCGTATTTCATAACTAGATACGCTAAAATCACTACTATTTAATACTTGTTTATTCGGCATGTCAATACTAATTGCTGCAGATAGCTGATTACCAACAAGCGAAATATACCCATATAAACTTCCTGAAGCAGTTGCGCCAACGCCTTCAGCAAGAACATAATTGGGAAAGGTCTCAGATAGTTTAATTGTTTCACGAGGTAGTGCACTAAAAACCTTCTCTAATTCGGGCTTACTAACATTATAAACCTTAGACAGTTGATTAGCTAAGTCTTTTAAAATTATTAACATATCAATTAACTTTTGCTTTTCATTAATCTCAGACATTCTATATTTAAGAACAGAGTGTAGCCATAGTCGTAAGCTACCTGTAACAGATAGCATTAGATCAAAGTCTTCCTTGTGAACTTTAGAAAGTCCAAATTTAGGTATATTATCACTTTCTGCTTTATTTGCAGCAGCACTAGACTGATTGGTTTTTTCTCTCTGCTTAATAATTTCTTCATATAAAACTTTTATTTTATCAAATAATTGATTAAGCTCAGACAACCCCTTCTCAACTTCAGGAGTCTTAGAAAGTTTTCCGTACAGCTCCAATAAAATAATATATTGCTCCTCCATTTCTTTAAACATATTAACTTCACTAGGCATCCTATTTAATTTATTCGTCATTTCTGAACTCAGCTGATTCACTACCGAATGCCTAACAGTTTTATTGGGATCTAGGGATACCCTGTGATTGAAGTTAAGATTCTCAATCCTAAAAGGGTTAGGATCTATTTTGTCTAATGGAAATTTAGTTTCCTTAATCACTAAATAAGGTTCACGAGCAGTTACTACAATTTCAGGAAGAGTTGTGTGGTTCATATATATATATATCTCCGTTATATAAATTAAGTATTATAAATAAGCCTATAAAATTTAGCCCCCAAACTTGAGGGCTAAATAATAATTACACTTCAACAGTGCCTATATTCACGATAATATCCGTTCCGGTTAGGGAGAACCGCACTTTATCAGCGAACTCTTCTGCAATGGCTTCTTTTAGTGCTTCGGCTTTCACCATACGCAACACTAAAATCGGCTCGTCGCTACCGGTTAAAATTCGTAGGCGTAATGTAATGTCACGAATATTTAAGCCGCTATAGGTTTCACAGGTGAAAGTGAAACTGTGTGGGATCGTGAGTTTGCTTTTTGCTTCCACACTTTCCATTGCCGATTTCTTAGCGGCAAAATCACCAACTTCGTGTTCTTCACTTTTAGCATAATCCAATGTGATTTTCCTCACTGCCGCAAGTGCATTGGCAAAGCTGATTTCTTCGCCGGCGTCGTCAAACGCCGTAATGTTGTCCGCCCAATCCTCAAGCCAATCCGACAGTTCGCTTTGTTCCAGCTGTCGCTCGTCAATGCTGCTAACGGCTTCAAACGCAGCGGTAGCAGATAAACTCAGTTCTGCGGCATGCAGAGCGTGTCCCGGTGAAGCTATATCACCAAGGTCAAATAGGGTTCTGGCTGACATGGTGTCAGGATTGACAAAACACTGTGCGCTTGGCTGAACGTTGCGCTCAACGTAGCTGATGTAATCACGATAATGCGAGGTGCGATAAACAACACGATAACTGTTACGCTGTGCTTGATAACGCTCAAGCGGAAAGACCTGCATATCTTTCGGCACAATGGCAAGAGGGTAATCCGTCGGGCTAATGCGCACAGAAGAGAGTGCTAAGTCTTTGATTTCTTGAATGGCTGTCTTATCCATTATGTTTTTCCTTTTGTTAAACGGCTTTGGCTTGTTTGATGTGGATCACATTGTCTTTGGTCTCCACACGCTCAGGAGTAACCGATAAACGTCCGCCTTTGTGGACATACATCGGGGTGGCGGTGGTATCTTCTTCCGATACCTTGCCGCGTTTGGTCGGCTGCGAGTAGATCAGTTTGTGCGAGATTTGCACTTTTGAGTTGGTCGAACTATCGCTATCGCTTTCCATCTTTTTCAAAGTAAATTCAAGAATGACCTTACCTTGTTTGTCATGTGTCACTGTGCCGAGTGCGACTTGAGAAAGTGCGGTTGCCACTTTCGATACAAAAACACTGGCATCTAATTCATCTAAAAAATCTTGTAGATTGGTTTTCATCAGACTGTTTCCTTAATTTAGGTAAAAAAGAAGCCGCCCTCAGGCAGCTCTGTACTTTGGTGAAAAATGCAAAGTGCGATCACATAAAATCATCTGCACCGCTGTCATCAACAGATAAATCATCAAAATCATCGGCACTGGCAACACCGCCACCGGCAAAGGCATCACCATCACGGACGAATTGAATGCCGGAAAGCGAGGCGTTGATGCGTTTGCCGTATTTGTTGTCCTGCGCCCAGATGTCGATTACCGCATTGACATAGCAACCGGCATAAGGCTTACCATCGGCTTGCACCAATTCTTGTCGATTGCGATCGACAACTTTGGGGCGCGCTTTGTTATGGGCGGATACAAAAAACTTGCCTTCAAAGCCTTCGTACTCCGGTTTTTCTGCGCCATCGTGCAAACAAAACGCATTTTTGGCTTTAATGGCTTTCCAGTTTGCCTCCATTTTTTCTTCCCATTTATCTTCGGCAACCGCTTTCATTGCGGACATCACGGCGTTGTAGTTGTCGCTGCCTTTATCGAACAACAAGACAGCACTAAAACGCGGGTCGCCCTCACCGTTAATAGTTTTGGCTTCAAATAATGCAGGGAATGCTAAACGCACATCTTTTAACGTTACTTTCATAGTTTTTCCTTATGGATTGGGTTAAGTTAAATCTTCAAAATCATCATTGCTGATGACAATGGCGGGTCTTTTATCAGAAAGCGGCACAACCGATGGTGAGCCGTCTTTTTGGATAATGAAGTCTTGGATTTTGTCCCATTTATTTGGGGTGGTTTTGAGCAGCTTTTCTGCCTGGGTTGGGCTGATCAGCTTTTTGTTGTACATTTCGTCCACTTTCAAGCGTAACGATTTCAACTTCGCTTCTGCTTCGGTTTCGTCCGTCCAGCTACGCGCGCCTTTTTTACCCGCAACCAATTTGTAGCCCGGTACGTCGTTGCCATTCATCAATTCGGCAGTCGCCCGTATGCGCACCGCTTTGCAGAAACTTTCGATTAAATCCAGTTCCGGCAATAGGTGGGCGATATGCCGATTGTCACAGTTTGCCACTCTCTCCATCGCAGCCTCAAAATTGGTCGGTTTATCCAAATCGACAAAATCGTCAGCAACGGTATTGACAACGTGTTGGGCAAGGGCGTGGCATTTCGCTTTTGCCTTGCAAAATTTGCAGGCTTTTTCTTGCGGAGCAAAATCGCCCTCTTGCACTTCGCCACCGTTTAGCAAACGCACCGCATTCGCTGCCTGTGCTTTTGCACGTTCAGCAAAGGCAAGTAGTTCCTCAATGGTCAGCACCCACTCCGACACCGAATTTAACCGCACTTGATGGACACATAACCGCACTTGACGAATATCATGTACGAACTGATAAATATCGTATGCGCCCAAGGCGTAAAGCTGTAACTGTTCATTGCCTTCGGCATCGACTTTCACGCCTTTTCCATATTTCAGATCGTGAATTTGGATTTCATCGCCATTCAAAATCAATGCGTCCACCGTTCCGAAAGAATCGGGCTGTCCGATATAGTGTGAAAAGTCCACTCGGATTTCGATAAGCAATTCGCCGTTGGTGGCATAATCGCGTACGGCATGAATGTATTTCGGCACATATTCCAGCATTTCTTCATCGACGGCGGGATAGTCCGGTCCTGCCGGTTTATTGCCCAGGTACGCCGGCGCGCAATTCACCTGATTACGCAAACAGAATTCGGCAAGGGCGTGTGCTGTTGTACCTAAATCCGCATCGGGCGAGCTTTTGTCTTCGCTTTCTGCTTCCAATAGCAACGAGCCGTTACACCGCAACCAGCGGTGCGCACCACTCGGTGATAACAATGCGTGTTCACTCGGCATCGTTCACCCCCGCTTTTTCGGCTAAAAGCTGCAGTTGTTCAAGCAATAGCGATAAATCGTTATCCGCAACGGTGGATACCCCTTTCGCCTTGAAACCGCTAAAGATTTCCACCAGTCCGGCGCGATCAACAGACACCAAATTCAGTGTCAGCGCTTGGCATTGTTTGCGCAAGGTTTCGTTATTGACCGCAGGTTCTGCTGCTTTTGTTTCGGTTTGTGCGAGAGAAGTGTCGTCTGCCAGAGGATTTGACGGCGGTGTATTTTCTGATGTAGCCGCTGTCGCTTCGACGGTAACTGCTTCGGTTGCCATAAAATCGGCGAACAGACTGCATAGACGATTAATGGCTTCTGTGTTTGCTTGTAAGGCTTGTTCTAACATGAGGTTCTCCTATAACATGATGAAAATCAGGACAAGTAAAGTAAAATGCAGGGTTGCTAAAACCCAGAATTCAGGCTCTTTCATAAATTTCAGGTATAAAAAAGCCCACGCGAGGTGGGCTATAGTGGGTTGAATTACTAAATTAATTCCCGGCATTGCCGTTGGATTTTTTGCTTAGCATGGATCGTATTGAAATTGTTATTGCTATGTGTGTGCAACTTATGACACACGGTTACCGGTTTTGATCGCTGAGGCAGGGTTTCACATAATACCGCAATCCGCACTTGGTGCTCCCTGTTGCGTTTCGCATTTTGTTGTTCACGGCTTTTTGCAAACATACGCTGCAATCTACCGGCTTTTCCGATTAATTTTTCCGAAGTGCGGTCCACGTAAACCGTTTCGCACACCACTGGACAGACTAATGTTGTCATACTGCGTTCTCCATTAAAAATAACCACTGATACAATGCCTATTTGTAATAGGTGAGATCAGATTGCTTATTAACCACAACACGCCTAGCTGAATAGGCGATTCCGTTGCCGGAACGCTGATCTCATTATTTTGTGTTTGCCTCAGCCCCCCTCGCACACAATGCGAACGCTTTCACGCTATAGGGGGTTAACCAGTAATGTTAAAGAACGGTAGCCAGTTTGGCTTTGTTGGGAATAATACTAATACATTTGTATTTTATTTGCAAATATATTTGTGATAAATTTGCAAATA
Organism: Testudinibacter sp. P80/BLE/0925; assembly: GCF_053570785.1. The sequence continues at coordinate 2,531,666 of NZ_CM131636.1, forward strand.
TATTTGTAAATGAGTTGTATTCTATTGTTTTAATACGGAAAAAATTTTGAATTTTTTTGATGATTGGGCGAATTATTGAATTTTAGACGTTAAAAAACCGCTCGATTGAGCGGTTAGATTGGATTTTACACGCTTAAGAATCTAAAAATGACCACCAAAACACTTGGCCAAGAATAGTGACATCTTGTAAGTCCGCCTCTTCATCGTCATATTCTGCAGTGTTGTAGCTGCGAATTCGCACTTGATTATTCGGCAAACGCTGTAATAATTTTATCCGCAAAAGCTCACCGTGATTAATGGCATACATCTTGCCGTCTTTGATCTCTTTACAACCAAGATTAACACCAACTGTTGTGCCATCTGGTAGCACAGGCTCCATACTGTTGCCTTTTGCGGTTAAGCATACCGCCTGATTGTACTGTACACCGGCACGGCGCAATGTTGCTTTGGAAAAACGCAATTTGAAGCCATTATAATCGGCAATATCGTCCGCAAAGCCATTGCCGGCGGCAAGCCGAATATCTTTGTAGAAAGGCACGGCAACCTCGTCTTCATTCAATGGCGTATGACGATCCCATAAGTCAAAGCCACCAATTTCACCAACATTCGATTCGATTTCTTTTCCGGTATCCAAATCTTCAAAATCGTCTATTACCCCGAGCCAACGCCGGGTATCTTCGTTATCTTCGCCGAACTGTAAATAGGCTGCGCTAACCCCAAGCCATTTTGCCACTTTAGCTCGCGCATCCCCTTTTAAATCACTTAACCCTTTATAGTACCGCCGTGCCATTTCGTAGCTCATTCCGGTACCTTGGCTTAACTCCTTTATCGTTAAGCCTTTTTCATTCATCAAGTTCACTAAACGGGTTGTAATCGTGTCTTTACTCATCATCCTACCTCCCTTTGCTATTTATGCCTTTATTCTATCGCAGTCCGCATTTTTTGCAAATAAATTTGCATTTAACTTGCTCAAGTGGTAATTTTGAATTTGTTTTATATTTGATTTTAAGTTGCTTTAAATTAGTAAGGAGTTGTGAAATGACTGCAACCGGAAAAGCTATCTTCTCGTTGGGCGGACCATCTAAAGTCGCCAGATACTTTAATATCTCCCCTTGGGCAGTAAATATGTGGGTCCGAAATAATAAAATCCCTGCGGAACGTTGTCCTGATATTGAGCTATTAACAAAAGGGGAAATCAAGTGTGAAGACCTGCGCCCTGATGTGAATTGGTCAGTTTTGCGCAATAAAAAACGCAGAACCGCAAGAAAGGGGTGATTTATGCCAATAATTTATGGGGCAACCGCCCAACAATGGGATCACTTTGCGAATGCGCTGAACTTAGCGGCAGATTTACTGCCTGTCGTTTCCGATCCAAATGTTAAAATCTCCCCCCGCAGTCGGATCAAACGTGCGGGGAAATTGCCGTCTATTGTCAATAATAACGGTTTTATCGCAGGGTTAGACAGCTGGCCGAATCGAAAAGTGGAAAAATCGAGTATCGAAGCGTGGAAAAAAGACTCACGTTTAGGAATATGTATCCGCTTAGGAAAATCAGAGTACTGCGTTACTACTCGCAAAGTACTGCGTCAAGAGGCAGAAAACAGTAAAAAGTACTGCGTAACAGGTCAAAAAACAACCTACGCAGTAGTTGGCACAGGGTACTGCGTAGATGAAAAAAGTGCTGATGACGCAGTACTTTCAGATAAAGTACGCAGTAGTTATATCTATGCCCTCGATTGCGATCTTGAAGATGACGATTCACTTCAAATGATTAGCAATTCACTATTGCAAGTCTTAGGCTTAACACCGCCGAGACGCTTCCGTTCCAATGCGAATAAATGCTTGTATTTGTTTGCCGTAGAAGGCGAACCGATGACTAAGCGGGTTATGCGTCTTGAAAATGACGAGATAATCGAGTTTTTAGGCAAAGGACAGCACTTTGTTGCCGTCGGTACTCACACCAGCGGCGTGCGCTACGAGTGGGAAAATGGGTTACCAACTGAGATTCCGGTGGTGAGCGCCGAAGCCTTTGAAAACCTGTGGGCGGCATTGGAAATGACATTGCCGCTGAAAAATACTCAAGCCAGTGCGCTCTCTAAAAATCGGGATTTATCGCACGGTGACCGCACTTCGGTTGATGAAGTGACTAAATATTTAGATCAGCATTGGACGGTATTCGGTATCGGCAACCGCGGCGAACGCTTTATTAAATGCCCGTTTGAACATGAGCATACCAGTGAGGGCAACGACACCTCTACCGCCTATTTTCCTGCCGATACCGGTGGTTTTGAGCGAGGTCATTTCAAATGCCAACATGCACACTGCGCACACCGTAACGACGGCGATTTCTTAAATGCGATTGGCTTTCGGGATAATGATTTCGAGGATGTCAAAGAGAACGAGGAAATTGCCGATAAGGTCGCCTATTTCTGCAAACGCTATCTGTATATGGCGGAGAACGACCGTGTTTGCGACCTCGATAGCACCCCGCATTCATACAAATTCAAACTCAGCGAGTTCAAAAACTACACGGCTAATGTTACCCGAACGGTACTGAAAGGTAAACAGCAAGTGCAAGAGCCAATCCATAAAGCGTGGTTGGAACACAAAGACCGTAAATCGGCAATTGGGTCGGTCTATTTGCCAGGGCAACCTCGGTTGATTATGGACGAAAACAAGAACTGGCTACATAACGAATTCTATTTGCCGCAAATCGACACCGTTGAGACACGCGAGTTTTTACCGCACTTTTTGGCGCATTTGGAATATCTGATCCCCAATATCAAAGAACGTAACCATTTTATTCAATGGATGGCGTCACTGCGCAAACACCCTGAACGCCGCAATAAGGTCACGAATATGCTGGTGGCAATTGCACACGGCACGGGGCGTGGCTGGGTCGTCGAACTGCTGCAAAAACTGCTTGGGCATTGGAACTGTAAAAAATGCAAAATGGCGGATTTAGTCGATGGGCAATTTAACGGCTATCTGCACCAATCATTACTCTGTAGTGTCGAGGAAGTCAAAGAGCGCAGTGAACGCTTTGCAATCAGCGATAAAGTGCGGGATACGCTGACGGAGAACTATCTTGAGGTCAATATCAAGTATGGTGCGAAGCGCACACAACCGGTTTACACCAACTTTTTCTTTATGACAAATCATACCGATGCCTTAGTAATCAAACAGGAAGACCGTCGGATCAACGTGTTTGCCGGTCCTGAGCAGGCGAAAGACAAAGCCTATTATGACCGCTTATATCGCTTGCTTGATAACCGGCAATTCATCGCCGAAGTCTATTCTTACTTAATGCAAATCGACTTGAGCGATTACCAATGGACACATTCATTCGATACGCCGGCACGCCGCAATATGATTGAATTCAATATGAATGATACAGAACGTGCCTTTACCGAGTTTATGTCAGATCCGCCGGCGTTAGCGATGACAATGCCTCAGGTCGTTGCGTATCTTAAAGGCGGCAATGATTTTGATAGCGAAATCGACGAGTATCAGGTGAGAAAACTGCTTCAACAGTATGCAACACCTTACACTCGTTTTCGGGTCGGAGATAGACGCGTACGACCTTGGTTGTTATCAAAAGAAGTGAAATTATCTAAAGAATACATAAAACAAGAGCTGCTGAAGATTGCAGATATTTGTCCACTTGAATTTGAAAAATAAAAAGTAGTGGGACAAATAAAGTCTTGTAAAAACAAGATATTAGAAAAATTTTGTCCCACTGTAAAAAATCAAGTGGGACATAAAAAATTTAATTTAAATCAATATGTTATTTTTAAATTTTAGTATTTGTCCCACTGTCCTACTAAAAATAAAGTTATAAAGATAAAAATTTAGCAGCGCAGTAGTGGTAACGCAGTACTTATTTTTCTCTATAGAGTTTATAAAAACTACGGGGACACTCAGTTAGTGGGACAAAGAAGCGATTTTCTTAATAAAATTAGTATGTTAAGTGTGTCCCACCAGTGGGACAAGATGGAACGGGAGAAAAGGCGATGACCAAAGATGAAGTGAAAGATACTTTAACGGCGTGGGGCAATTGGGCTCACTGCCGAAAATACGGAACAGAATACCCAAGCAAAGCACTTGGATTGCAAGGGGCGGCAAGCGAGCCGGATCATCGGTTACTCTGTTCGGACGAAAAAGGCTTGGAGGTGGAAAGTGCGGTATCCTGTTTAAAAAAATATGATACGTTGGGACACGCAATGATAAATGCCTACTATATCGACAAAATCTCGATTAATCGGATTATGCGCTCAATCCAAAAATCCAAATCTTACACACTGCAGGTTTTCAACGGTGCAGAAGCCTATATCGGGGGAATTTTGAGCCAATCGCGAAAAAATAAGTATTGACAGTGGTCGTCCAGTCTACTAGTATTTTGCTATATCTTGCGGTAAGCGCAACTCGATAATACCAAATATAGATTTCCATAACCCTGATTGGTTTTCCAGTCGGGGTTTTTTATTGCCTATAGAAAAGGATTTCCCCATGCCAAGCCGTGACCCGAACAACTTAGATTCCTTTCTAAGCTGGATTCCGATTTTGTTGATTTCCGGCTTTGGCGGTGTCGCCAAATATTTAACCGATAGACAGTACAACAAAACACGTTGGAATATTTGGGAATTTCTTTCACAAATTCTCGTCTCTGCCTTTGCCGGTTTTATCGGTGGCTTAGTTTGTGTTTCCAGTGGTTTAGATCAGAACATGACATGGATCGGTGCCGGGCTGTCAGGCTACATGGGCAGTATCGCATTGAATGCGTTTTGGCGTTTCTTTTCAGCAAGAACAGGAGTAAACCATGACTAATTTTAAATTTGGCACAACCAGTGAAATTCGGTTGCAAGGAGTTCACCCTGATTTAGTCAAAGTCGTCCGTCTTGCACTAAAAAAATCCCCTGTTGATTTCGCGGTGATTGAGGGCAAGCGTTCTATTCAACGGCAAAAGCAACTCTTCACCGCTGGCAACAGCAAAACGATGCGCTCCCGACACTTGACCGGTCATGCGGTGGACTTGGTGCCATTGCCGGTGGATTGGAATAATAAACAAGCCTTTAATGACTTAGCAGCAGTGATGTTCGAAGCGGCAAAAGAATTGGGTGTGTCAATTCGTTGGGGTGGAGACTGGAACGAAAATGGGCGATCTGATGACGAACGCTTTTACGACGGACCGCACTTTGAATTGACGTGGAGGGCGTACCCATGAATGCGATATTACTCTCTTTCCTCAAAGCGTGTTGTGCCAATGTTGATAAGGCAGCCAAAGTTTTTGCAGTAATTTTCGTGGTTGGGCTACTGTGGCTGCAATATGAAAACAAAATTCAAATCGAGAAACAATCACACACGATTGATGCACTGCGTATCACGGTTGCCGAACGCAACGCTGAATTAAAACGCTTGAATGATACGCTGGCAATCCAAGCAGATATTACCAAACAACAACTGGCACACGAACAGGAAAAAAGGGAGCAAGCCGATGATCAAGTTAAAACGATTCGCGAGTTGCTCAAGGGCAATGTATGTGGCGATACTCACGCCCCTGCTGCTGTGCTTGAGCAGTTGCGCAAGTGAAGCGGTAATTAAGATTGAGACACACATGATCACCCCACCGCCGTCACTGCTAATCCCCTGCCCTGAGCCAATGCTACACGGTAACACCTACACCGCCATCACTGAGTATGCGGTGTTGCTTAAGCGTGACTTGCGGATTTGTGCAGGACGGCTGCAAGGCATAATTGATTATACGGAGGCGGTTCAGCGTGAAAAGTCGGAGTGATTGGCATCATCTGTACTATCGTAAGTCATGGAAACAGCTACGCTTAGATCACCTAGCCAAAGAACCTCTTTGCGTTTACTGTCAGCGTGACGGCAAAATAACACCGGCGACAGTTGTAGACCACATTACAGCGCATAAAGGTGATTTAAATTTATTCTTTAATCCTAACAACTTGCAGTCATTATGTAAGGTTCATCATGATAGCTCAAAGCAACGAGCAGAATCAAAAAATATTAACGAAATTGGTTGTGATGTAAACGGTTTTCCACTCGACCCTGAACACCCTTTCCATAATTGATAATGAATATCAAATAGGGGGAGGGTGGGTAAAAAGTTCAGCACTTTCGCCTGAACAACCGCCCATGGAACACACTTTTATCGCTAATCCAGTTTTTCCATTGAAAATTAGAGTATTAATAGGTTTTATTTATGAGTGGACGAAAATTAAGAAGTGATAGTGCCGCCGCTCAGGTCATGGCGGCAAAAGCTGCACAAACCCAAATATTACCGCCTGAAAAACTCAGTAAAGTCGAATTACAGTATTGGAATCAAATTATCAACAGCCGTGCCGGTGACTCTTGGACACCCAATGACCTGATCCAAGCGATGAACCTATCTAAGCTGTATGTCGAAATTGATAAACGACAGAAAGAAGTGGAAAAAGTCGGGCGTTATTTTATTGCCGCAAATGGCGAACCAAAGCTGCACCCGCTACACAAAATCATTGAGGATCTGAACTCGCGCGCATTATCGATGTGCCGAGCATTACAGATCCACAGCCGAGCAACTAATGGCGAAAGCCGAGACCAAATCAAGAAAAACAAACTGTACAGCGACACCCGAAAATTCATTGAAGATGACGACGGACTACTGGCAAGAATAAATTAATATGACTAGAGCTGAAAAAGTAATCGCCTTCATTGAGAAATATTGTCTAGTGCCGGAGGGCAAATTAGTCGGAAAACCGATACGCCTACTCCCCTTTCAGAAACGATTTATCATGGAAGTTTATGATAATCCGGTTGGCACTAACCATGGCATGCTCTCTATTGGCAGAAAAAACGGCAAGACCGCGCTTATTGCCTGCTTATTACTGGCACACCTTGTCGGTCCGGTAGCGATTCAAAACTCACAAATTGTCAGCGGCGCATTGAGTCGTGAACAAGCAGCATTGGTATTCAATCTCGCCGTAAAGATGATCAACCTTAATCCGGAGTTGCAGGATATTGCTCGAATTATCCCGTCTGGCAAACGCCTGATTGGTCTGTTGATGAATGTGGAATACAAGGCCCTTGCCGCCGACGGCAAAACCGCACAGGGTTTATCGCCCGTGTTGGCAATTCTTGACGAAGTCGGGCAAGTACAAGGCAGCCAATCGGCATTCGTGGACGCAATCACCACGGCACAAGGGGCGCATGAACACCCGCTCTTACTGACAATCAGCACACAGGCGGCAAACGATGCAGATTTACTCTCAATTTGGATAGATGATGCGCAAAACAATCATGATCCACATACCGTTTGCCATGTGTACACGGCAGATAAAGACTTAAAAATTACCGATCCCTCCGCATGGAAACAGGCAAACCCAGCTTTAGGGGTTTTCCGCAGCGAGGAAGACATCGCAAAACTGGCGGATAAAGCCAAACGGATGCCGGCATTTGAAAATACGTTTCGCAATCTGAACCTGAATCAACGGGTCAGTACGGTTTCAACCTTTGTCAGTGCCGACACCTGGAAAGAAAGCGGCTTAGTGGCAGAAACACCGGACGGCTTAATCGTCTATGGCGCACTGGATTTATCGGCTCGCACCGACTTGACCGCACTTATCTTGGTTGCACAGAATCCAAACGGCACAATTAACGTGTATTCCTATTTCTGGACACCGGAAATCGGTTTGAAAGAGCGCGCAACCAAAGACCGCGCACCATACGATGTTTGGGTCAAACAAGGGTTTATCCGCACTACACCGGGCGCAACCGTCGATTATGCCCATGTGGCCAAAGACATTGCCGAAATCATCAGTGATTTTGATATTCAAGCCATTGCCTTTGACCGCTGGCGAATTGACGTACTCAAAAAGGAATTGGATCAACTCGAGTTAATCCTCCCCTTAGTCCCATTCGGACAAGGGTTCAAAGATATGTCACCGGCAATAGATCGCTTGGAAAGCGATCTGCTCAATGCCCGTTTACGGCACGGAATGAATCCGGTTTTAACCATGTGTGCGGCGAATGCGGTTATTGCGCAAGATCCGGCAGGCAACCGCAAATTTGAAAAACACAAAGCAACAGGGCGAATCGACGGTATCGTCGCATTAGCCATGGCACTCGGTATCGCAGAAACAGCGGTGCAACCACAAGACATTGACAAATACTTAGAGGACATCATCATAGCATGACAACATTAAACGACAGCGGCTGGTGGTCACGCTTTTACGGTCGATGGTTTGGCGGTGCTAAACGACTGGATAAAGGCGATATAGCCACCCCACACATCAGCCAAACCACCGAATCCGGCAATATTGTCAATGCCGAAACCGCACTTAAACTCTCGGCGGTTTGGGCGTGTGTCAAACTGCGCAGCCAAACCATTGCCTCTTTGCCACTCCATTTACGCAATAGTAATCGCGAACAGGCAAACGAACACCCGCTTTACCGGATTATCCACGATTCACCGAATGCCGATATGTGCGCCAGTGAATTTTGGGAAGCGCAAAGTGCCAGCCTCGACCTATGGGGTAATGCTTACAGCTTGATCAACCGCACTTCGGGCAAAATTGTTTCTCTTGATGTATTAGATTCGCAATGTATGCGTGTCAAACGGGGGCGCAACGGCGAAATTATTTATCTCTATGACAAGAATAACAGTGACGGCGGTGAATATCTTGAAAGTGATATTCTGCATTTTCGCGGCTTCACTCTTGACGGACTTATCGGCTTGTCGCCGATTCAGTACCAAGCACAATGTATCGGCGCACAAGTTGATGCCAATAAAGCCGCTTCCTCCGCGTTTAAAAATAACCTGAAAGCCGGTGGCTTTATCAAGACCGGTAGCCGAGTATTGACCGACGAACAGCGCAGTCGAATGCGGCAAAATTTAGCCACATTCAGCGCCCCGGAAAATGCAGGAAAATGGATGGTGCTTGAAGCTGAAATGGAGCCTGCCAATTCAGCAGGCAGTTGGATCAACCCACTAGACGCACAACTACTCGAAAGCCGCTTCTTTGGCATCGAAGAAATCTGTCGAGCGTTTTCCGTGCCACCGCAACTGATTTACCGCACCGATAAAGCCTCATCGTGGGCTTCGAGCTTGGAACAAACCAATCTGGGTTTCTTAACGTATTCGTTGCAACCAACCCTGAAACGGATTGAACAAACGATTAGCCGTAAACTGTTCCAGCCGAGCGAGCGTAAGGAATTCTACCCTTTGTTCAGCGTTGAAGGGTTACTACGGGCAGATAGTGCCGGACGCGCAAACTTCTACGCACAAATGCTGCAAAACGGTGTCATGAGCCGTAACGAAGTGCGCAAACTGGAAAATTTACCACCGGTTGATGGCGGCGACACGCTGACCGTACAACTGAACCTTACATCTATTGAAAAAATCGGGGTGGAAAATGACACTCAAAACTAAAGATCTACAATTCAAAGCCGAAGCCGTCCAAGATGACGGTTTTTTTTCGGGCTATTGTAATGTATTTGACCTGAAAGATAGCTACGGCGACATCGTACGCAAAGGCGCATTTGCTCAAACCCTGTTGGACTGGGCGGGAAAAGGCAAAATGCCGCCGGTGCTTTGGAATCATGACCGCAATCAGCCGATTGGGGTTTGGACATCACTCAAAGAAGACGATCACGGCTTATACGGTGAAGGGAAATTATTAATTAATGATGTAGCCCGAGCGAAAGAAGTCCATGCGCTACTCAAAGCGGGAGCAATTGACGGCTTATCTATCGGCTATCGCCTGAATAAATGGACCTATGACGAAAAGGACGATGTGCTAGAAATCTTAGATGTAGATCTGAAAGAAGTCTCGGTCGTCACCTATCCGGCAAACGTGGAAAGCACGGTTTCCAATGTTAAAACCGCACTTTTACACGGTGAACTGCCGACCCTATCCGAATTTGAAAAATTCCTGCGTGAGGCAGGCTTTTCCAAAATGCAAGCTACAGCTATCGCGGGGCATGGTTTGCGCAAACTCCTTCGGGGCGAGCCTGAAAAAACAGAAGTTGATACCGCACTTACCATTTTAAAATCAATTAATACGGGAGAATAACGTATGCCAGAACAAAATTTAGAACAGCTTGCCACCGAGCTGAAAAAAGCCACTGACGGCGTAAAAGCCATGGGCGAAGAATTGCAAGGGCGCATGGGGAAAGGTGAAAAAAGCCTCGATTCCTTGAAAGAACAAGTGGACGAAGCCTTATCTTCAATGGGCGATGTCAAAAGCCGCTTAGATGAAGCCGAACAAAAATTGGCACGTCGTGGCGCAAGCGATACTCAATCCGGCAAATCATTAGGGCAACAACTGGTTGAATCGGAACAATTCAAAGCCTTTGCGCAAGATCCACGCTCAGGGCGCTCCGCTCGCTTGGACATAAAAGCGACTATCACCAGTGCCACCGCCGATGCCGCCGGTTCAGCCGGTGCGTTAGTGCCGGAACAACGCTTACCGGGCATTATTGCGCCGCCGGATATGCGCTTAACCATTCGCGACCTCTTGGCGAAAGGGACAACCAGTAGCAACTCAATCACCTACATCAAAGAAACCGGCTTTACCAACAGCGCCGGCTATCAGAAAAAAGAGGGCGACAAAAAGGCGCAATCGGATCTGAAATTCGGAGAAGAAACCGTCGGCGTGAAAACCATTGCCCATTTTATGAAAGCATCACGCCAAATCTTAGACGATGCCGATATGCTGCAAAGCTATATCAGTGGACGGCTATTCTTTGGCTTAAAACTGTTCGAAGAAAAACAATTGCTGAACGGCACCGGCAGCAATGGCGAGCTAAACGGAATTTTAACGCAAGCGACAACCTTTGCTGATCCGGCAAAACTGACCGAATACACCATTATCGATCAGCTTCGCCTTGCATTATTGCAAGCAATCATTGCGGAATACCCACCAAACGGCTTTATTTTGAATCCGATTGATTGGGCGAAAATTGAATTGCAAAAAGACGGACAAGGTCGCCACATCATCGGCAATCCGCAAAGTTTGGCGCAACCGACACTGTGGGGGCTTTCTGTTGTACAAACCCAAGCAATGACAGCCGGACAATTCCTGACAGGTGCATTCAACTTAGGCGCACAGATTTTTGATCGCCAAGCGTCCGCAATTGCGGTATCCACCGAAAATGAAGACGACTTCATCAAAAACTTAGTCACCATCTTGTGTGAAGAACGCCTAGCGTTAGCAGTTTACCGCCCGGAAGCCTTTATCAAAGGCACATTGGCGGCGAAAGCAGCAGTCGGCGGCTAATCTCCCTGCCCTCTTCGGAGGGCATTTTTTTGAGGCGGGAGCGATATGTTAATTACGTTGGAACACATTAAACTGCATTGTCGTATTGATCACGATGAAGAAGACAATCTGTTAATCGGTTATGCCAATGCGGCACAGGATTATCTGGAAGCGCAACTCAACCGCAAGCTATATCAAGCTGAAGCACCTGAAAACGATCCGGACGGAATGGTGATCAACCACGCCTTACGCCACGCCATGTTAATGCTGGTGGCGCATTGGTACGAACACCGTGAAAGTGCGGTCATCGGTAATGGCGCTGTCAGCAAAGAGATCGAGGACGGGGCATGGCGACTGCTCCAACCATACCGAATTATGGGGGTGTAGCGTGCAAATCGGCAAACTCCGACACCGTATAACCTTACAGCAGCAAATCAGCACACTAAACAGCTACGGTAGCGCGATCACTGATTGGGAAGATGTCGCAACCGTTTGGGCAGAAATCAAACCACTATCAGGGCGAGAATACTTTGCAGCAGAACAAGTGCAGTCGGAAATTACCACCCAAATCTGGTTGCGTTATCGTCCGGATATTCAGCCGACCATGCGGGTGAAATGGGGTGACCGCACTTTTGAGGTGGTTTCGGCAATCAACCATAACGAGCGGAATACTGCACTGCAACTGATGTGCAAGGAGCGAATCAATGGGCAGCGTCACGGTTAAAGTCAGCGGGCTAAAAGAATTGCAAAAAGCAATGGGGGAACTTGGTAGAAAAGCCAGTAATCGCATCGCCGTTAAAGCCATGCGAAAAGGCGGTGCTATTGTGCGCGACAAAGCGCGCGCCAATGCACCAGTCTTAACAGAAAACGTACCGCACAGAAAAGCAGGTACAGTAAAAAAAGCCATTTCTAGCCGCACCAAAATCGGCAGAAACGGCAAAACCAACACCTATGTTTGGGTGAAAGGGCTTTCTACCAAGCAAATCCTCAAATTCAAGGGCAAAACAGGCAGAAGCGGTGCATTTAATCCGAAAGATCCGTTTTACTGGCGTTTTTTGGAATTCGGCACATCAAAAATGCCGGCAAAACCCTTTATGCGCCCAGCTTTTGAGCAAAGCAAACAACAGGCGGCAAAAGCCATTATTGACACCTTACGCACCGAAATTCTCAAGGAAGGCAATCAATGATCCAAGAAAAACTCTACTCCGCCCTGTCGCCTTTGGTGTCGGGGCGTTGTTTTTATGAGGTCGTGCCGGAAACCAATACCGAGTACCCGGTTATCGTGTATCAGTTTCCACTGATTTCGCCTAATTCCGCACTGGAAGACGGTGATTTAGACGATTTTCAGGTACAGATCGATATTTATAGCCGCCATTCGGACGATGTTTTTAACTTGCGCAAACCGGTCTTTCTGGCATTAGAAAACGCGTTTGAATTTGCGGAACGCATTAACGATCACAGCGATTACGAGCCGGACACCAAATTGCACCGGCGATTAATTTTATACACCATAGCATATGAGGGCTAAACTTATGACAACACAAACCACCCCGTTTCAGGGAACAAAATTTTACTTGGGCAAAGGTATTGTACAAAACAGTGAAAAAACGATTACCGCGTGTGAAGTAACCGATGTCGCTACAATCACCATTGCAGACGGTACCTTTGCTAAAGGCGACTTAATCCGAATCACAGGCTTAGGCAGCCTTGACGGTTACTACCCTGTTAAATCGGCTACCACCACCAAAATCACCTTTGCCGACGAAGTGGATTGGTCGAACTTCGACAAACCAACGGTATTCACCAATGCCAAAGCGGCTAAAGTAGATTGGTCATCAAATTTCTGTGCCATCAAAAATATTGAAATTGACGGTGACACCTTAACCGAAGAAGACGTTACCACCATGTGTTCAGAAGGCACGGAAACCGAACCGGGCGACATCGAATTCGGTTCGGTCAAACTGACCTTTTTCTACGCGCCTGCCACGACAATGCAAGCGGATCTCCGTAAGAAATTCTACGGCAAAGAAACGTTCCCGTACAAAATGGTACTGCGCAAAGAACAAGGCTCTATCTACGGCACAGGCTTCATTCAAACCGGTGCTAATGCCTCCGGTGAAGTCAAAGGCAAATTCGAATCCGGTATCACGATTAAAAAATCAAAACGCGATTACTTGCTGCCGGTGGCGTAAGCCGAACCGCACTTTTATGCCCTGCTTCGGTGGGGCTTATTTTTGACTAAAAGGACATCGTTATGACACAACAAAATGGCAACCGCCAAGATTTATTTGCAATCAAACCTAAATTAACTCCCGTTGAAATTCACGGCAAAACGTTTTTTATCCGTGAACTTAATGTCGGTGAAACCAATAAAGCGCTGTACGGACAGCGTGCTGCGTTGCTTAAACTCGCCCAAGAACAAAGCATTGAGCTGAACATGGAAGACGAGCTGGTGCTGACCATGCAGCTACGCAACGTGTACGATCCGTACACCCTCGCACGCAACATTGCCACACGTTTATGTGACGAAAACGGCAAAAACCTGTTCAATGCCGATAGCCAAGACGACTTAGATCAGATTTTGACCCTCGACGGCTCAGTGCTTGACGCAATCAATAAGGTCTTGGCAACGGAAGAACCGGAAAAAAACTCACCGAACGCCGACGATTCCAACTAACCCTATCGTTGGCGTTAGGCAAAACGCTACAAGAAATCGAAACCATGCCCGAACCGCACTTGCGTGAATATCAGCAATTTTATCAAGAGCAACCGTTCGGGCTGTGGCGTGACGATTTCAGAACAGCACAAATCGCCTATTTACTGGCAGCCGTCAATTCAGATCCGAAAAAATCATCACCGAAACTCACCAACTTTATGCCGTTCTTTACGGATAAAAGTGCGGTGGCGGACGATGACGACGATGGCAGCGAAGAGTTTTTGGCGAATAGATAGCCCGAATAACCGGGCTATAAATTTGATCCGGCTCACTTTAATTGTCAGAAAATTATGATAATGTTGCTCTACATTTTGATAACAAGGAGCAAAAATGAAAAAGGTATTGACCACCATTTTACTAAGCGCATTCCTTACTGCATGTATAGGCAGTCAAGGAATGAAAAAGGATAAATTATTACAAGAAAAACCAACACTTGACCTAATAACCACAAAAACTGTTGATGAATATTTTCAATGTATTAAACCATTTTGGCTACATCATTTAGGTTATCATGAAGAAAAAAGAGAAAATGATATTCGATTAAGTTCTACTCCTAATGTAAATGTTGTCAGATTTATTTTGGATATAAAGAAAGCATATAAAGGCAGCAATATCTTATTTTATAATGGTACGCAAACAACATTTGCTTTAGGTGATGTTTTATACCCAATAGAAAATTGTGCGAAATATTAGGCAGAAAAATGGATAAATTTGTTGTCGTTGACATTGAAACTGCGAACCCCAATTTAACTTCTATATGCCAAATTGGAATCGCTATTTATCATAATGGTGCGCTGGTAAAAACTTGGGATTCGTTGATTAATCCGTGTGACTATTTTGATCCTATGAATATATGTATACATGGAATAACCCCCTCACAAGTAAAAAATGCGCCTACGATTATACAAGTTAAAGACCAAATACTTTCATTATTTAGTAAGTATGTGATCTGCTCATATGGTGCCTTTGACAGAGTATCGCTAACAAGGTTATTTCCGGAAATAGATAATGAGTGGCTTGATATTATGCGCGTTGTTCGGCGTTCATGGAATAATAAATTCTCAGAAAAAGGATATGGACTTGCCAAAGTTGCTAAATATTTAAATATAAGATTAGAAAATCATCACAACGCTCTTGATGATGCAATTATTGCAGGGGAAATTTTAAATAGAGCAATATGTGATAGCGAGCAGGATTTATCTTTTTGGCTTTCTCGCATCAAAAAACCGATGGATATAGAAAAGGCTATAATCAGTAGAATAGGCAATCCTGATGGTATTTTATTTGGAGAAACAGTTGTATTTACAGGAGAATTATCAATTCCAAGACGTGAAGCCGCAGAGAAAGCGGCTATAGTAGGGTGTAATGTCGTAGATGGTGTATCAAAAAAAGTGACTATGCTCGTTATCGGTATTCAAGATAAAGATAAACTAAGAGGCAAAGAATTAAGCAATAAAGAAATAAAAGCTCAAGAACTAATAACTAAAGGTCATAATATAATGATCCTGTCCGAAAGTGATTTTTTCAATTTGATAAATGAATAGTTGACATACCTTCTATAAAAGCGGAAAACCGCACCCGACAGTGATCTGCCCCCAAAAAGTTGGACGATTAAATGATGCTGGGTTGATTTTAATTGATGACCTGTCCGATGCTGGTGGCGAAGATTACGTTGCCCTTTCTCTAATGTGGCAAGGACACGCGTTTCTAGACAAAATCCGAAATGACAGCATTTGGAACTCGGTTAAAAGTACGATCAAAACAAAAGGTGTCGATCTCTCGTTTGACTTGATAAAAACCGTGACAACAACGGCAATTAAAGGGCTATTTAATTGAAAAATCGGCGAAATTGTGTTATATATTGAGTAGTTGATAATGAGGGAGGTGGTTATGTTTCGTTGGCTTGTTGATCGAATGATTGATGCTGCGGCATTGGTGTTTATTCCAATCTTTGCTTTTATTTTTTTAAGCGACTTCTTTTTATCAAGAACTACAAATGAAAGATTATTAATTCTTGCGGTTTTATTTGGACCTTTGATTATTTTTTATTTAAACAAATACCAAAAATATCAACACAGTAAGAATAAATGATTCAAAACATACAAGGTTACTAAGCTCGCTTCGGCGGGCTTTTTTTTATGGGAGAAATACATGGCTGGGGCATTAGGTGGATTAAATATCTGGATTGGACTAGATAGTGTTGCCTTTCAAAAAGGGTTAGATAAAGCAGAATACCAAACGCAAAAATTTGTAAAAAGTACAGATAAGGCGTTCAAAAATGTTGAAAAAAGCCTGAAAAATTTAGAGAAGGCTAGTGGTTGGGCTACTAAAGGCTTTTTAGGCGGAAAGGCTGTAGGTCTAGGCAAATCAGTTATTCAACATGCCGACGCTTATACCGAAATCGGCAACCGAATGAAATTGGTTACTTCAAATTCAGTAGAAAGTGCGCGTGCAATGCAAACGGTATTTGATGTCTCACTGCGCACCAATCAAAGTGTTGATGGAACTGCACAAGTTTATCAACGCTTTGCACAAAATGCGCAGCAACTTGGGATTAGTCAAGCGCAAGTTGCCAGCTTAACAGAAACCGTCTCAAAAGCCGTGGCGATTTCAGGGGCAAGTGCGGCATCGGCGCAAGCGGCATTAATGCAATTCGGGCAATCTTTAGCCTCTGGTGTTTTTCGTGGACAAGAATTTAACTCCGTCATGGAGCAAACACCGGGATTAGCGCAAGCTATCGCTAGAGGCTTAGGTGTTACCATAGGTGAACTTCGCCAAATGGCAAATGACGGCAAGCTGACAATGGACGTGCTTATTCCAGCGTTGGAAAAAGCCAAAGCCAGTGTAGATCAGCAATTTTCAACGCGTGTATTAACGGTATCAGCCGCATTCGAAAATCTGAAAACCGCCACCACCCAATGGATCGGCGAACTCAATACTGGCACTCTCAGTACGAGTACTTTAGCTAAAGGAATTAATATTGTTGCCAATAATTTTGATCAGGCAACAAAAGCTGCCGCTGGTTTTGCGGCAATCGCAGGCTATATCGCGCTACGCTCAAAAATTTCTACACTTGCAGATAATCAAAATCAAAAAATGTTGGCTCAACAACAAGTTGTACTTGAACAGCAAAAAGCAACCGCATTGGCACAAACTACGCAAGCGAATTATTCCAAAGTGCGGTCAGAATATGACTTAGCGAAAGCCGAAATCAGCAGTATGCAAACGACACGCCAACAAATTGTCGTTGAGCGTGAAAAACTTGCGGTGCAAATTCAAGGCGCGGCATCTTATTCTGAGCGTAAGCTCTTAAGCGCGGAATTAGCGTTGCTAACTCAAAAAGAAACGACACTGACGCAACTACAAAGTGCCGCTGAACAAAAAATGATAGCAACCAAAAAAGGGTTAAAAATTGCCTATGCTGAAAATGCTGTAGCACAAAGTGCTTATTCTGCGGGCATGATCAAAGCGGGAACAGCAACCAAACTTTTTCAAGCCTTATCAGTTGGTGTTCGTAACGAATTAAAAATGCTCAAAGTCGCATTTTTAACCAACCCTATCGGAATAATGCTGACGGGTGTAACCGCCTTAGCAGGGCTTTATATGCTACTTGGTGATTCTACCGATGAAGCCAAGCGTGCGCAGTTAGAATATGCTGAAGCCCTTGATGTCAGTGAAAGCGCATTGAAAAGCATGACCGCGGCGCAGGTCGAGGCGAATGTGACGTTGCTGTCTGCCGCAATCGCGGCACAGTCCGCAGCATTGGAAAAATTAACCCAACAATATGAGCGCGCTAAACAAGCCGCGAAAGAAAGTAGCATTACCACCTATGATAGTTTTGGTGGTCCATCTTATACCTACAACAAATCTGACAAAGAGATGGTAACCGCGCGGCAAGAAGAGGCGCGGCTGTTGCTGGCGGTGAAAGAGGCGCAGGATAAGGTAGCGGCTTCCCAAGAGAAATTGGCACAGTTGGCTGGCATTCAAGCTGATAAAATCAAAGATGAGTTAAATGCGGCATTGAAAGACAGCGGCGTTATTTTGCAGCAGCTTGATCCGGATATGCAGAAATTTGCCAATGAGTTGCTCGATGTGAATAGCCATGTGCTGACCCTTAATCCGAATTTGAAAGCCTTAATGGGAACAACCTTGCAATTGGCAAGTGCGGCGGTGCAAGCGGCTTTAGGTTTGGAGCAAATGAACCAAGCCAAAAACCAAGTGTATAGCGACAATGCGCAGCAGGAAATTGAACGGCTACAGCGTCAAGCTAAGATCGCTGGTGCGAAAACTGATAAAGAACGGATCAAATACCAAGTGGAAGACTACCGTGCAGGCTTAGAAAAGCGTGCGGAAAAAGACGGTTTAAGCCAGTACGATATTGACGGTATGGCAGCGGCATATGAAAAGATGTTGGCAACTCGGCAAGGCAATAAGCCGACCAAATCCGGCAAAAAAGAAAAATCCCTTGAAGATTGGAAAACGGATTGGGATAGCTTCCATGATGAAATTCAACGCTCGAATGCATCGGCGATGAAAACGATTGAATTGAATGAGTTGCGTCTGTCGCAAAAGATTGATGAATTTCGGAAAAATGGGGTAATCAGCGAGGCGGAAGCGGCGGCGGCACGGTTGCAGATTGAGCAACGCTATATCCAAGAGCGGTTAGAACTAGCGGGGCAATACAATCAAGCCATCGCGGCACAGCAACGCTACAAAAAAATCATGGAAGATGTGACCGCACTTGAGAAGTCGGGGCATTTAACCAAAGACCAAGCCGACGAGGTGAAATCAGAAGCAAATTGGCAACTGTGGAAAGATCAGGCGGATAAAAGCGACCCGCTCAACGGGGTGACGGTAGCAATGCACGACTTCGGCAAAGCGACAGAAGATGTCATGGGCAACGTTGCCAACATCACGCAAAATGCCCTCGGTGGTATGTCGGACGCGCTGACGGATTTTGTGCTGACGGGTAAAGCGGATTTTCGCGGCTTAGCACAGTCTATTATCAAAGACATCACTGGCATGATTATCAAGATGATGATTTTCAATGCACTGAAGTCCGCTTTAGGTGGAACATCATTGGGTGCCGCATTGGGATTTGATGGTGGAGGTTTAGTCGGTTTTGACGGCGGCGGCTACACAGGACACGGCAATCGTCTAACCCCGGCAGGTATCGTCCACAAAGGCGAATACGTCTTGACAAAAGAAGCAACAAGCCGCATTGGTCGGGAGTATTTAGACTTTTTGAATTATGCCGGTGGCCGTGGTTTTGCCAATGGTGGTGGCGTTGCCGTGCCGAAAGTGCCGAGTATGAATTATCGTGCGCAAAGCGCAAGCAACAACGAAAACCATGTTGAGATTACGGTAAACGTCACGGAAAGCGGTCAGAATGCCGATGTACAAGCCAGCGGCAAAATGGGTGCGGAATTGGGGCGCATGATAAAAAGCAAAGTGCTTGAAGTGCTGAATGAACAAAGTCGAGCGGGAGGTATGCTGCGTGGAAGTATTTAACTATTGCCCTTTACCGGGCATGACGGTGGACAATGAACCGGCGGTAAACGAAGTGCAGTTTAATGACGGCTACGTTCAACGCCGCCCAAAAGGGATTAACAATCTACTAAGGAAATACCCGGCAACCTTTAAAGTGCGGAATGAAAAGCGTCTTGATGTGGACGCTTTTTTTATGCGTCATGGGGGCTATTTGCCTTTTCTTTGGCAAGATCCATACAGCGGAAAACAGGTCAAAGTGATTTGTAGCAAGTGGTCGGCAAAAATGGGGCGCACGCATACCGAATTTAGTTGCGAAATTAAGGAGACCCGATGAGACCGATTAGCACAAAATTTAAGGTGGAATTGAGCAAGCTCACCCAAGATGCGTTGCTTGAGCTGTGGGAGATTGATCTGCGCGCTATCAAAGACAGAGACGGCAGTTACGGCGATATTTACCGTTTTCACAACGGCTTAAATGGCGTGAATGCCGATGTTGTTTTTGCCGGCAACCGCTATACCGCATTTCCAATTCATGCGTCGGGATTTGAATCTAGCAGTCAAGGACCAAGCAACCGTCCTACCCTATCGATTGCCAATTTAAACGGTTTGGTTACCGCCATTTCTGAGCGTTATTCCCAAGCCGTCGGCGCACGAGTAAAGCGGGTGCTGGTGCTGGCGAAATACATTGATGCGGTTAATTTTGCCAGTGGTAAAAACCCCTACGCCGACACCAATGAGGGTGCAATCAGTCATTATCTGATCGAACGGCTATCACAATTGGATAATGATGTCGGCACTTTCGAACTGGCAAGCCCGGCGGAAACCGATAAGGCACGGATTCCGCTACGCATGATCACCGCAGATGTCTGCGCTTTCCAATACCGTAGTCCGGAGTGCGGTTACACTGGCGGCGCGGTTGCCGATGAATTCGATCAACCGACCAACGATCCAAAAAAAGACCGTTGCTCGCACTGTTTAACCGGCTGCCGATTCCGCTTTGGTAATGGCATATTACCCTTTGGCGGCTTTCCGTCAGTGAATAAATTTTAGGATATTCAGATGACACTCGAACAACACATCATCGCTTATGCCAAAAGCTACGAACCGCAAGAAATCTGCGGTTTTGTTGTTTTTGAGGGGGCGCAACAGCGATTTATTGCTTGCGACAATATTGCCGCTGAGCCGGAACGCTATTTTGAAATTCACCCGGACGATTGGCTGAAAGCGCAATTAGCGGACGGAATTGTTGCGCTGGTGCATTCGCACCCCGACGGATTGCCATTTTTATCCGAAGCGGATCGACAAATGCAAGTGCGGTCAGGCTTGGACTGGTGGCTAGTCTGTGATGAAAAAATTCACCAATTCCGCCATGTACCGCACTTGATCGGACGAGAATTTGCGCACGGCACGGCAGACTGCTACAGCTTGTTTCGTGATGCCTATATGCTCGCAGGGTTTGATTTTCCTGAATTTACTTACGATGAAGAATGGTATCGGGAAGAACAAGATTTGTATCTCGACAACATGGCTAAACACGGATTTACCTGTGTTAGCGAGCCGCAACCGGGCGATGTGATCCTTATGCAGATTTCTTCCCCTGTCGCCAATCATGCGGCAATTTATCTCGGCAATCAACAAATGTTGCACCATACCCCGAACCGCTTATCCAAGCGCGATATTTATGGGGGATATTGGCAACGCAGCACGCACAGTATTTGGAGGCATTCACAATGGCAACCGTCAAACTTCACGGCGATTTACAACGATTTGGCAGCCAGTTCGAATTAGCGGTAGAAAGCACCGCCGAAGCGATTCGCGGACTGTGCTATCAAATTCAAGGGCTGAAACGGCATTTAAACAACGGTTTGTACAAAGTGCGGATCGGTAATCGTTATCTTGACAACCGAGATGTTGGCAAAGGGGTACACGAGAAAATTGGCAAGCATACCGTGATCAACATTATGCCGGTGCTGGCAGGTGCGAAAAACGGCGGTATGTTTCAAATTATTGTCGGTGCAATTTTGATTGCCGCCTCATGGTGGGCTGGCGGTGCTGCGGGCTGGGCATATCTCGGCGCAACCGGATACGGCATGGCAACCGCCGCATTCATGATGGGTGCTTCAATGATGTTGGGCGGGGTTTCGCAAATGCTGACCAAAACCCCCAGCATGGATATGAAGCTATCGGAAAGCGAGAAAAAAACCAATACCTCATTTTCGGGCATTAAAAATTTAACCCCGCAAGGACGACCAGTGCCGCTGTTATATGGGGAAATGATGCACAGCTTTGTTTTAATCAGCCAAGGAACTGAAGTTTATACACCGGAGGAATAAAATATGGGTGGTAAAAAAGGCGGCAGCGCAAGAACACCGGTAGAAGCGCCGGATACACTGAAATCAGCGCAAAAATTACGGCTTGTCGGGATTGCCAGCGTCGGTGAAATCCAAGGACCGGAACATACACTCAAAAACCTTTACTTTGACCGCACGCCGGTGATGAATGCGGACGGCAGCTATAACTTCAACAATGTCGAAGTGGAATACACCGTCGGCACGCAAGACCAAGATCCGTTAAAAGGCTTCAACTATTCTGAGAAAGAAATTTCTGTCGGCACCACAATCAAGAAAAATTTGCCGACCACGCGCACCATTACTGATAAAGATGTCAGCCGCTTGCGCATTACGCTCGGCGTGCGCAGTTTGTTTCAGCAAAAGGACAATGGGGATACTGTCGGATCGTCGGTATCACTGCTGATTAAATATGGCGATCTGAGCAAGCCGGTCATAATTGACGGCAAGAGCTCCTCGCAATACTTGCGTCACATCATGCTTGAAAATCTGCCGCCGGTGCCATTTCGCGTGACCGTCGAGCGACTGACAGAAGACAGCAAATCGCAACGCTTGCAAAATGAAACCTTTTGGGGCGGCTACACCGAAATCATTGACGCTAAACTGTCCTATCCGAACGTAGCGTTAGCCGGTTTCAGCTTTGACTCTCGTCAGATCAGCAATATCCCGGATATTACCGCACTTGATCGCGGCATGATTGTCAGCGTGCCGAGCAATTACGATCCGATTACCCGCAAGTACAATGGCTTTTGGGACGGCTCATTCGTCAGAAAGTTCAGTAACAATCCGGCTTGGGTCTTTTATGATGTTGTGACCCGTGCGGATATCGGCTTGGGCGAACGTTTGGGCGTGTACGGCTGCGATAAATTTGCGATGTATGCCATTGCGCAATATTGTGATCAGTTGGTGCCAGACGGTTATGGCGGCAAAGAGCCACGCATGACCTGTAATATCTGGCAAACCGAACAACGAGACGCTTATGACATTATTTATGACTTGGCGTCCATTATGCGCGGTATGCCGGTGTGGGACGGCTCTATGCTGACAGTGGTGCAAGATCGCCCTGGCGATCCGGTTTGTACTTATACACAAGCCAATACCGTCAGCGGCTTTAAACGTGCCTACTCCGCTCTCAAAGACCGTCACACGGCTGTTGAGGTGGAGTTTGCCGACAAAGATAACCACTATGAATCTACCGTTGAATATGTTGCTGATGACGCACTGATTGAGCGTTATGGCTACAACAGCAAAAAGGTGGTGGCATACGGCTGCACCAGCCGCGGACAGGCTCACCGCCATGGCAAATGGATTTTAGAAACTGAACGGCTTGAAGTTTGTACCATTACCTTTACCGTCGGCGCAGAGGGGTTACGCAATCTTCCGGGCGATATTATTGAAATCGCTGACAACCATTTTGCAGGCACGAATATCGGTGGCCGCGTTGAAAGCATTAATGGCATGACGGTAACACTTGATCGGGAAATTGATTTCACTGACGGAATTTACTTCTGCTATGCAGCGGTGATTGATAACGCTTTGGCAAGCAAAAAAATCAAAGTGCGGTCAGTCTCTGCAGATAAAAAAACCGTTACATTGGACTCTGCCCCTGCAGGACTTGAGCCGTTGCAACAATGGACGTTGAATCAAGCCAAGGTCAGCACACAACTCTACCGTGCGATCAATATCAGTGAAAATAGCGAAGACGGCACGTTTACCATTACTGCGCTGCAGCACGAACCGCAGAAAGAATCTATCGTCGATAATGGGGCGCATTTTGAGGCGCGCGAAACTACGTTGCACAGAATGCGCCCAGCACAAGTGACTCACAGTAGCATTGCTGCTGGCACCGACGGTATCATTTTGACATGGGAGCAGCCGACCATAATTGGCACTGTCACTTACGAAGTCAAACTTTATAAAGACGGAAAAGTGTACCGCACTTATACCGATTTGAAAGAGCCTAAATTGACTTTTGAGGGTTTGCCGGACGGTAGCTACACCGCCGAAATCCGCGCTAAAAATCAGCTGGGGCAATACTCTAACCCGGTTAAAAAATCGTTTGAAATTAATCTGACGATCACGGATTTGCGTACCACATCAGAGCTGATGGCGATCAACGTTGAATGGACGTTGCCAGTCTTGGCGACTGTCGGCAATGCTACAGAGATTTGGCACGCTCGTGAGCCGAATTTAAGTAGTGCGGTCAAAATCTCAACGTTGGCATATCCGGCGACAAGCTACGTTAAAGGCAATGTCGGACTATCGGAAAAGCACTATTTTTGGGTGCGTTTGACCGATAAAAACGGTAATAAAGGCAGTTTCACTGAGGCGGTTTTTGGCGAAGCGGATCACAATCCAGATAATCTCGTTAACTATCTCAACGGACAAATTACCGAGACCGCACTTGGTAAAGATTTGATCGCACAGTTGACCGGGTTTGAAAGCGGAATCGAGGGGCTTGGAAATGACCTTTTAGCGGAAACACGCAACAGATCCGCCCAAATTTTGGCAGAAGCACAAGCGAGAAGTCAGGCGATTGCCGCGGAAGCAACTAAACGCAGTGCGGAAGTCAAAGCGGCAGCAGACAAAGCGGCTAAGGATTTACTTGATAAAGCAAAAGAACTTGGCACACAAATCAGCACTGCCCAAAAAACAGCAGATAATGCCGTATCAACAACCACAACACTGACCGCAAAACTGGATAACTTGTCTGTTGGTGGGCGAAACTACTTCTTGAATACCGCCAATATCTCAAGAACTACAATCGGCAGATCGAGTATTGAGATTAGCCCGGATTTTCTTGAAGCGATTAACCGTGAAAAAGTCTTAACACTATCTGTCGATGCCGAGGTTGTCGGCGGTGTATTAGCAACAACAGGATATAACCGGATCATCACTGAGATTAGAGTGCGTTATGAAGATGGTACTATTCAATATCACGCTGCCGCCTTGGGTAACGGATCGGCACTCAACTACAAAGGTAGATTGTCTGTAACCTCTACTATTCAAGATAAAGTTGTCACCAGTGTTGACGCAGGCATGATTCAGATTGCCATGGCGTCTGCAACTAAGTTGTATATCGGTAAAGCTAAACTCGAAATCGGCAACCTTGCAACGGACTGGACGCCAGCGCCGGAAGACAATGAAAGCGCTATCGGTATTGTTGCTGCTGCAGTTGAATCTGAAAAATCTGCTCGCGCCGAAGCCGACAAAGCCGAAGCGAAGGCACGCGAAACCCTTGCCGGACGTGTCGGCAGAGCGGAAGCAGATTTGACCGAAGAAAAACGCATTCGGATCGAAGCAGACGAGGCTCAAGCGGCTGAAAGTAAAAAGTTAGGTGCACGACTTGGTACTGCTGAAAGTACGCTAACTAAGCTCAACGAAACGGTGACGAATAATCAGCGCTCGGCAGCAACACAGTTTACTGAGATGAATAGCAAGTTTGATAATCTGTCTGTTGGCGGGAGGAATTTATTGTTAAGTACGGGAAAACTAACCGATTCTAAACTATGGATTTTTTCTAAACACGCAAATCAAACTCAGGCAGAAATGCCAAGGACTGATGATACGTTAACATTAAAATCTACAAGTGCTTTTTGGGTTCAGTATTATCAGCGTTCTTCACAAAACGCCGTGTTGTCGAATGAGTTAATCCCGGGGAAAACTTACACGATTAGTTTTGAGGCAAAAGTAAATACTTTGACTGTAGGCTATATTCGTTTTTTTGTTCGTCAGTTTTTTACAGGCGGATACGACAATGTAGCCAAATACTTCACAGCATCAGAAGTGAATAAATGGGAGATGTTTAGCTATACATTCACTTTACAAGATAAGCACTCTGCTCATTTGTATTGGCAAGTTATTTTTGAAATCAATAACGCTACGCCGGGTCAGTATGAAGTTAGAAAGCTTAAGTTAGAACGTGGCAATGTCGCAACGGACTGGACGCCAGCACCTGAAGATACCAATGCAGCGATTATTGGGACTAACGCCAAAATCACCGCACTTGAAAGCACGGTTGCAACGGCTAATCAAGCCAGTGCGACACGTTTCGGCACTATCGAAGCCTCTCTCGGTGCAAGCGGAAACTTACTGCAAAACAGTGAGTTTTTATATCCTGATAATCGTAATGTTCCGGAGGGCTATACGCTAACAAATGCAAGCGGCATTACCGGCTACCACAATCTGAAAAATGCACAGTGGACATATGCGTTAAGAGATGAAGCGGTTTTCGGCATCCGTGATAATCGTACTAATGCCGAGAATCCAACAGGTGCAACCAACAGCTACGTTAATAGTATTGCAAGATTTCCGGTGCGTGCCGGGCAGATTTTACAATTTAGCTGTTATGTAACCGGTTGGGGCTTGCGAGCTAATTCGGGTGATTTGTTGTACTTAGATTTTCGTGGCAGCAACGGCACAACTGGCGTTAGCAAAACTCGGGTTAAGAAAGGTAATTACCGATACCCATCGAACATGACGACAATAGCGACAGGCAAATTTGGACGAAAAGCGGCCGCCGATGTTTATACATCAACCACGCAATTCGAACACTTTTATTTTAACGAAGTGATTCCGGATGGCGTAGATTTTGTCAATATTGGTATCGCAATTCGCTCTAATTTCGGCACCGATAGTTATTTGTTCTGCTGTCTGCCGCAACTGTGCGAAGTATCAAGTTTAGATGCACCATTAATACCGTACACACCGGGTTCAAGCAGCGCCAAAATCACGACATTGCAATCCGCTGTCGCAACAGACAAACAAGCAACCGCAACCAAAATCACCGCAATGCAATCATCGTTGAACAATGCAACAGCAAAAATCACCGATGTACAAAAAACGGTGGCAGATGTCGGCGGTAAGCTGTCGGCAACCCGCACGCTGAAAACCGAAGCTATCGCAGGCGGACGTACGGCAATTGCTGGAATCGCAATGGGCGCAACGGCGGATAACAAAACGGTTGAAAGCTCAGTGATTGTGATGGCGAACAAGTTCGGCGTCGTCAAAAATGCCAGTGACGGGAATGTTATCAATATGCTGACAGTGGTAGATAACAAAGTAGCGATTAACGGCAGCTTAGTTGCTAAAGACTCAATACTTGGTACGCATATTCGGGCGGGTCAGACGTTAACATCGCCAAATATTAACGGCGGACAAGCCACAATAGGTACGCTTAGAATTGGAAGTGACGGCAGCATTAACAGTAATAACGGTAATTTCTTAGTTGATAAAAATGGCAATGTGACAGCAAGATCGGGAACGTTTCACGGCACTGTGTACGCTCGGAATATTGTCGGCGATGTAGTTAAAGTTTACAGCTGTGGAAGAAACAAAATCATCGTTATCCCGGCAATGGATTTTAATCGTAGCGTTATCTCACTGCCGTTTAGGTTCTCCTCTAAAGGCGGAAGAAAAGGAGCGATTCTTGGTGACGAAGGTATTTATAAGAGCGGTTGGGCAAAGGTAGAAATCAAGATGAATGGAAATATCGTTTATAGTGATGAGGCAGCCGATGAAGTCGTTTTTGACGGAGGTTTTAAATATAACGTTCCTGCCGGTCAGCAAGTAACAGTGGAATATAAGACGGAGCAACGCTCGTCGAGCACATACAAAGGAACCTCTGCCGATTTCTCACCAGAAATTAATATGCTAGTGGCTAAAAATTAAGTGTCACAATCCCATATCCGCACCCACAAAGTGCGGTTTTTTATTATCAAAAACAAGGAAACTAACCATGAAATACATCGAAAAATCAATCGAAGACGAACAAACCGGCGCAACGTGCAGCTATCATGAAATCACTGGGCTTAACATTGATTTTATCAATAATAACGCGACTGTCGTTGTTGCTTGCTATGTCAGTGCAAAAGCAAAAGCGGCGGGTAAAAATGCGCTCTCGTTTAGCTCGTTTAACCTCAATCCGCTGCCGGAAGACCGCAACGCGGTCAGCTATGACTGGGCATTAACGCAGCTAATTCAAGCGCAGCCGGAAGATTTTACGCCGGAAGATTATCTGGGTTACATTAATCCGTATGCGTTAGCCAGTGGCAAAATCAAAGATACCGCTGCTTAAATAACCTCGGCGCATTGAGTGATATATCTCACTTAGTGCGCCAATTTTTTTGTTTTTGTGTGATATAAGTAATTTTATGAAAGTTATTATGGCGGGAGTTAAGAAAGGAAAATAGTTATGGGTGTAGTGGTAGGAGTTAAAGCAAATATGATTGGTGATATTTTTGGGGATCACAATATTCCCAGAACATTCCCAAAAAGAGCTAAAAAGAGGTATTTAGTTGATATTTTGAATGGAAAAACATATAGTGGATAGAAATGCAAGTCATTGAATTTTATGTGTTTTAAATTAAGTTCTTTTTATGTCAGATAGGACTTGAAAACCGGCGAGGGTTTACGCCCTCCGTGAGTTCGAATCTCACTTCCTCCGCCACTTTTCTGAATGAAGTCGTAAGTAATGGTCGCTAAATCAATAACTTACGGCTTTTTTATTTTCTGAAATTTCTTCCAGTTCATCATTCCCTGCTATGCTTTTTGAGAAGTCAGGCAACGAGTTTGACGAGATTTTGACTTGATTTGCGTAGGTCAGTAAATGCCCTGCATTCAAGTGCGCATACTTCTGAACTATATTGATAGCTTCCCAAGTTTAAGATAGTTGCCATACAAATCGGGAAAAGTGTTGATTTGAGCAGCAAAGTACGGTTTTTCTTGGAAAGTATTTATAGGTAACTCACATACTCCGTCAAATCATAGGTCTTGGCTTTTTCCAATTTTTGCTCCGCCGTGCCCATCATCACTAACGCAATGACTTTATCCTGTTCTTCGCAGCCAAAGGCTTGGCGCAGTTCCGCGCCGTCAATCCAAGGGCCGGTCACCCACACGTTGTCGAATCCCTGTGCATTTGCCGCCAATTGCATGGCGTAGGTGGCGCAGCCGGCGGTGAGCATTTGTTCCCAACCCGGTACTTTCGGTACGTCGGTGTTAATTTTGGCGATCACGGCAATAAACATCGGCACACGATGACTGACATCCTCGGCTTTTTTCTTGCGCTCTTCGCCCAAGCCCAATTCGTCAACCGCACTTTTTAATAAACGCTCTAATACCGCTCTGCCCTCTTTTTCAATAATCACAAACCGATACGGTGTTAAACGACCATGATCCGGTGCGTGCAGCGCCGCTTGTAAAATATTATCCAGTTGTTCACCTTGCGGTGCCGGTTCGACGAGTTTTTTATTTGAACGTCTGCTCAACAACAATTCCAAAGCATCCATTTTGATCTCCGTTTCGATTTTTACATTATTCTCAGCAAATTATTGTTACAATATACCCTATTTTTATCCAATTAAGAATTATTCTTTTTTAAAGGAGAATGGAATGCGTATCTTACTGAACCTCATTAAAACGCTGTGGCGCGGCTTATGTTTTATCCGCGATATCGTGATGAATGTGGTATTTCTATTGTTTGTTTTGCTTTGCCTGAGTGTATTCGGATTAGTTATGCAAACGTCATCATCACCTGAAATCGGTGAAGGTGCTCTCGTGCTGAATCTTGACGGTTATTTGGCGGACAATCGCCCGCAAAACAGCTTATTGAGCGCTTTGCATGAATTGGATAACCAACGGATTCCGCAACAAATTTCAACCTTTGATGTGGTCGGTGCGATTCAACAGGCGACTGATGATCCGCGAATCAAAGGGATTGTATTGGATTTGAATTATTTCAGCGGCGGCGATTTGCCGTCAATGCAGTTTATCGGCGAAGCCCTGAAACAATTCAAGCGGCAAAACAAACCGGTATATGCGTTTGCCCGCACCTATTCGCAGGCGCAATATTTGCTTGCCAGTTATGCCGATAAAATTTATTTAAACCAACTTGGCGAGGTCGGCATTGTCGGCTTGGCGCAAAATAATCTCTATTTTAAATCCTTAATCGACAAACTAAAGATTACCCCCCATATTTTTCGGGTCGGCACTTATAAAGCGGCGGTCGAGCCGTTTATGCGTGATAATATGTCAAACGAAGCGCGCGCTAATACCGCACTTTGGTTAAACCAAATGTGGCAAAATTATCAACGAATTATTGCGGAAAACCGAAATATTTCACCAAGTGCGGTCTTGCCCAACGCCGATGTCTTTTTAGAAAAACTGAAAGCCGTACAGGGCGACAGTGCGCAATATGCGCTACAACAAGGGTTGGTTGATGAAGTGAACAGTGATTGGGAAATTCAAAATCAATTGATTAAGCAATTCGGCTATGACCCGAATCAACACAGCTATAACCAAGTCGCATTTACCGACTATCTCGCCAGCCTGCCGGATCGCACCAACTACCTGAAGCAGGATAAGATTGCGGTCGTCAATGTGGAAGGCGAAATTGTGGACGGCATGAGTGATGACAGTGCCGGCGGCGACAGCATTGTGGCGCAGCTGCAAGAGGTATTCGATGATCATAATAATGTAAAAGCGCTGATTTTACGGGTTAATTCGCCGGGCGGAAGTGCGTTCGCTTCGGAATTGATTCGCCAACAATTACAACAAATCAAACAACAAGGGATTCCGATTGTGGTTTCCATGGGTGGCATGGCAGCGTCAGGCGGCTATTGGATTGCCGCCGAAGCGGATTATGTCATTGCCGATCCAAATACCATCACCGGTTCTATCGGCATTTTTGCGGCATTGTTTACCTTGGAAAACACCTTGAAAAATTGGGGAATCAACAGCGACGGCGTCAGCACCGGTCCGTTAAGCGAATTGTCTTTATTGCAAAAATTGCCGCCGGAAGCCAATCAAATGATCCAACTGACCATCGAAAACGGCTATGATAAATTTTTAACTTTAGTGGCTAGCGGGCGCAAGCTAAGCAAGCAGCAAGTGAATCAGATTGCGCAAGGGCAAGTTTGGCTGGGGCAAGATGCGTTAAACAAAAAACTGGTTGATGAATTGGGCGATTTTAACACTGCCGTTGCGGCTGCGGTTAAATTGGCTAATCAGTTGCAAGCCGAGGGCGAACCTCAATTTGAAACGTTACCATTACAGTGGTTTGTGGAAGAACCGCAAGGCTGGCTGAAGCAGATTCTCAGTCGCGGCAAGAGCGACGTACAAAGTGCGGTATTGAATTTCCTAGGTTTGGCTCCGCAACAAAACAAACAATTGAAAAACGCAATCGGGGTGTTAAAACAATTGAACGACCCGCGCGGACAGTATATTTATTGTCTGGATTGCAGTGTGAGCTATTAACCGCACTTTTATCCCAAAACACAAAAACCCTTGTGTGAAAACACAAGGGTTGGTTTTAAAGCCAATAATTAAGATTTATCAGGCAATGGCTTTTTCAATTAAGCTGATTAATTGGTTTTTCGGCAATGCACCGACTTGGGTTGCCGCCGGTTTACCTTCTTTGAATACCACCAATGTCGGAATGCTGCGCACCCCGAATTTTGCCGCAACTTGTTGGTTTTCATCAACGTTGATTTTAACCACTTTCACTTTACCGTCTAATTCGACTGCCACTTCATCCAAAATCGGGGCAATCATTTTGCACGGCCCGCACCAAGGCGCCCAGAAATCCAATACCACCGGGAGACTTGATTGCAAAACTTCACTTTCAAAGCTGGCGTCGGTTGCGTGTACTACTTCACTCATTTTATTTTTCCTTAGTTGGTCTGTTTCAGTTTGTTTAAGATAAGCACTTCCGAACTGATTTTCAAGCCGTATCGTTAAATAATCCTATAACTTGTTTACCCTTTTTATATAAAAACAATATAAAACAAAGAGTTAAATCAAGACACTCTTATCTATAAAATTAATTCGCATAAAATCAATATTTTAACACAATGAAGGTTATGCTTTAACTTCATTCGGGCTTTCAATGTTACGCACTAAATCGGCAATATTATGCAGTGTAACCTCAGCAATGCTGGTGATCGCTTCCTCGGTTAAAAATGCTTGATGTCCGGTCATCAGTACATTATGTGACGCTGCCAATAATGAGAACGTATCATCTTGAATCACATCGTTTGATTTATCCTCAAAGAACAAATCACGCTCATTTTCATACACATCAATGCCCAAGCCGCGAATTTTACGGGTTTTCAATGCTTGCAGCGCATCTTCGGTATTTAGCAGTGAGCCACGGCTGGTATTGACGATCAAGACACCGTCGCGCATTTTCGCAAATGCTTCACGATCGAGCATGTGGTGATTTTCTGCGGTTGCCGGACAATGTAAGGTGATGACATGGGATTGCGCGTACAGGGTATCCAAATCCACATATTCCGCGCCCAGTTCGACCGCACTTGGGTTGATAAACGGATCATGAGTCAGAATATTCATGCCGAAACCTTTCAGAATCCGCATGACCGCAATCCCGATTTTGCCACTGCCGATCACGCCTGCGGTACGCCCGTGCATATTAAAACCTATCAAGCCCTCGAGCGAGAAATTTGCGTCTCGCGTACGGTTATAAGCTTTGTTAATCCGACGGTTTAACGCCAACATCAAGCCGACGGTATGCTCCGCCACCGCTTCCGGCGAATACGCCGGCACCCGCACCACTTTCAACCCGAACTCTTTTGCCGCTTGCAAATCCACGTTATTAAAACCGGCGCAACGTAATGCCACAAATTTTACGCCAAGCTTAGCCAATGCTTGTAACACCGCCCGATTCGCCACATCATTCACGAAAATACAGACTGCGTCCGCGCCTTCCGCCATTTTAACCGTGCGTTCATTCAACAAAAAATCATAGAATTCCAACTCAAAACCGTACTTCACATTGACCAATTCCAAATAATTTTTGTCATATTTTTTGGTGCTATAAACCGCAATTTTCATCTTCTTTCTCCCCATTAATATTGGCATTCAATGTAACAAAATTTGATAAATTCAACAATAGTTGAATTTTGTAACCGCACTTTGTAGTTAATCATGCGCCAATTAACGAAAGCCTCAAAAAATCGAGGCTAATCATTTGATATAAAAGCTTATTCCCACTCAATCGTCGCGGGAGGTTTTCCACTTATATCATACACCACGCGTGAAATGCCGTTCACTTCGTTGATAATACGGTTGGAGATTTTACCCAATAAATCATACGGCAAATGCGCCCAATGGGCGGTCATAAAGTCGACGGTTTCCACCGCGCGAATCGAAACAACCCAGTCGTATTTGCGCCCGTCTCCCATGACGCCGACCGATTTCACCGGCAGGAATACGGTGAAGGCTTGGCTGACTTTATGATACCAATCGGCTTTGTGCAGCTCTTCAATGAAAATTGCGTCGGCACGGCGCAGAATATCGCAATATTCTTTCTTCACTTCGCCCAATACACGCACGCCCAAACCCGGCCCCGGGAACGGGTGGCGGTATAACATCTCGTATGGCAAGCCTAACGCCAAGCCGATTTTGCGCACTTCGTCTTTGAACAACTCTTTTAACGGCTCGACCAAGCCCAATTGCATGTAATCCGGCAAACCGCCGACATTGTGATGTGATTTGATGACATGCGCTTTACCGGTTTTCGAGGCGGCGGATTCGATCACATCGGGATAAATCGTGCCTTGCGCCAACCATTTCACATTGGTTTGTTTATGCGATTCTTCATCGAATACATCAACGAAAACTTTACCGATCACTTTGCGTTTCGCTTCCGGATCGGATACGCCCGCCAGCTCGTTAAGGAAACGATCTTCGGCATTGACACGGATAATATTCAAACCGAATTTATCACCGAACATCGCCATCACTTGCTCCGCTTCGTTTAAGCGCAACAAGCCGTTATCGACGAACACACAATGCAGTTTTTTGCCAATCGCACGGTGCAGTAAAAGTGCGGTCACGGAAGAGTCCACACCGCCGGACAAGCCTAAAATCACTTCGTCCCCGCCCACTTGCCGCTTAATCCGTGCCACCGCGTCTTCGATAATATTTTCCGCCGTCCATTCGGTGGCGCAACCGCAAATGCCGACCACAAAATTGGTTAATAATGCCAAACCGCTCTTGGTGTGCGTCACTTCAGGGTGGAATTGCACGCCGTAGAAACGTTTCTCTTTATTCGCCATCGCCGCAATCGGGCAGGAGTCGGTTGCGGCGGAAATCTCAAAGTGCGGTGGCACTTTAGTCACTTTATCGCCGTGGCTCATCCACACATCCAATAACGGCTGTTGTTGTGCTGACAAGGCATTTTGTAAATCTTTAAACAATCCGTTAGACTGTACCACTTCAACCGCCGCATAACCGAACTCGCGGTGATCGGACGTTTCGGTCAAGCCGCCCAACTGCATTGCCATGGTTTGCATACCGTAGCAAATCCCCAACACCGGCACGCCGGCATTGAACACATAGTCCGGCGCGCGCGGGCTGTCGTCTTCGGTGGTGCTTTCCGGCCCGCCGGACAAAATAATCCCGCTCGGATTAAACTCACGGATATCCTGCTCGGAAACGTCCCACGCCCACAGTTCGCAGTACACCCCGATTTCACGCACTCGACGGGCGATCAGTTGCGTATATTGCGAGCCGAAATCTAAAATTAAAATTTTATGTTGATGAATATTACTCATGCATTGTTCTCTACGGTTGGGGTGAATAGTGTTTTAATAATGGTTAAAATGTCCGTCATATCTTTGCCTTGATAATCCGCCAAAGACTGATCGATTGCCATACGGGTTTCTTCGTAAGCAATCACCGGAATACCGGCTTGTTTCGCCGCGATAATGCCGTAATAAGAATCCTCAATCGCCACCGCACGTTGTGCCGCTACCCCCAATTTTTGCAAGGTATATTGGTAAATTTCCGGGTGCGGTTTGCTGTGTTCAAACTGCTCGCCGCTGACAATCAGATCGAATTCATCAATAATGCCGCAAGCAGTTAAGATCCGCTGAATATGCGCCAAAGCAGACGATGAAGCTACCGCCAATTTAATCTTATTGGCTTTGGCATACTGAATAATCTGCTTAATCTCTTGGCGAAAAATGGTTAAGTAATCAATAGGATCGAAAATATTATGGAAAAAGACCAAATAGCGTGCGCGAATGTCGTCTAACGGCAACGAAGAACCGCTCAGTCGTTGCATAATCTCAGGAATATCTTTCAGTGATTTACCGGCAACCTGCGAATATTCCTGATGGCTAATCTCGCGATCATGTTCTTGAATGTCGCGAATAAACGTTTTTTGCAACGCAAATTCGACATATTCACTATCAACAATCACACCGTCCATATCAAAAATAATCGCTTGTAGCATTTGAGTTGTCCTTATTGCGTGAAACATTCGCTCATTTTATCGCTCACCTTTCCGCTCAGTACAATGAGCGGAAAGTGATTAAGGCGCTGTATTAGACATTAACCCATACGATAATTCGGGGCTTCTTTGGTGATCGCCACATCGTGCACATGGCTTTCTTTAATGCCTGCGCCGCTGATTCTGACGAATTCCGCTTTGGTACGCAGTTCTTCAATCGTGGCACAGCCGGTTAAGCCCATACATGAACGTAAGCCGCCCATTTGTTGGTGAATGATCTCTTTCAGAAAACCTTTATACGGAATACGCCCTTCGATCCCTTCCGGCACCAGTTTATCGGCGGCATTATCCGATTGGAAATAGCGGTCGGACGAGCCTTTGGTCATCGCGCCCAATGAACCCATACCACGATAAGCCTTGAACGCTCTGCCTTGATATAGCTCGATTTCGCCCGGCGCTTCTTCCGTGCCGGCGAACATCGACCCCATCATCACGCAGGACGCTCCGGCGGCAATCGCTTTTGCCAAATCGCCGGAATAACGGATCCCGCCGTCGGCGATTACCGGAATGCCGCGCCCTTGCAAGGCTTCGGCAGCGTCGGCAATCGCCGTGATTTGCGGCACGCCAACACCGGTGACGATCCGGGTGGTACAAATTGATCCCGGTCCGATCCCGACTTTAACCGCACTTGCACCCGCGTCAGCCAACGCAATCGCGCCGGCGGCAGTGGCAACGTTACCTGCCACAATCGCGAGATCCGGATATTTGGCACGGGTTTCACGCACCCGTTGCAACACGCCTTCGGAATGCCCGTGCGAAGAATCGATCAGCAACACATCAACCCCGGCTTCAACCAAGGCGGCGATCCGCTCTTCATTGCCCGGGGCGGCGCCGACCGCCGCACCGACACGCAAACGCCCGAATTTGTCTTTACAGGCATTCGGTTTGCTTTCGGCTTTTTGGTAATCTTTCAGGGTGATCATGCCGACCAGTTTGAATGCGTCATCAACCACCAGCACTTTTTCAATGCGGTGGGCGTGCATTAAGGAGAAGGCTTCTTCGCGCGGCTCGTTTTCTTTCACCGTGACCAAGCGCTCTTTCGGAGTCATCACCGAGGTAACCGGGCGATCGAGATCGGTGACAAAACGCACATCACGTCCGGTCACAATTCCGACCAACTCGCCGCTTTCGGTGGTGACCGGATAACCGGCAAACCCGTTTTTCTTGCTCAACACTTCCAAATCACGCAAGCTCATGTCAGGGCGAACCGTGATCGGATCGCTCACAATCCCACTCTCAAATTTTTTCACACGACGCACGCGATCGGCTTGGCGTTCGATACTCATGTTTTTATGAATAAAGCCGATACCGCCCTCTTGTGCCAGAGAAATTGCCAGTTTTGCTTCGGTAACGGTGTCCATCGCCGCCGATAACACCGGAATATTCAGGCGAATGTCTTTAGTCAGTTGGGTAGATAAATCAGCCGTATTCGGCAGAACGGTAGAATGGGCGGGAAGCAGTAACACATCGTCGAAGGTCAGGGCTTCTTTGGCGACTCTCAGCATTGCAATATCTCTCTTTTTTGAAAGGGTGGAAAAAATGAAGGTAAAAATATTGCGCTTGGATTATACAGATCTTCACTCGAATTGTGAATTTTTTATTTTGCTTTTTTCGCTGTTTTGCACTTGAGCTCACTCGGGTATTACCGTAGCATGACAACAATTTTTTATGTGTATTTTAAGGGGAAAATCATGCGCTATGACAAAATGAGTGCGTTTATTGTAATGGATATTGTGCGTGAGGCGGGCAAATATCCGAATGCCATTCATTTTGAAATCGGACAGCCTGATTTGCCACCGTCGCCGAAGGTGAAAAATGCACTGCAAAGTGCGGTTGAAAATAACCACTTCAGTTACACCGAAAGTTTAGGCTTGCGCGCCCTGCGTGAAAAAATCTGCCGGCATTATCAGACCACCTATCAAGTCACGATAGCCCCCGAGCGCGTGCTGCTCACGCCCGGCACCAGCGGCGCGTTTCTTATCGCTTATGCGCTGACCTTAGCCAAAGGCGAAAAATTGGGGCTGACTGATCCCTCCTATCCGTGCTACAAAAATTTTGCCTACATGATGGAAGTCGAACCGCACTTTATGCCGGTGGACAAAAGCAGTTGCTATCAATTAACCGTGCCGCAGTTGCAAGCGCAATCTGAAAAAATCCGTGCCTTACAGATTTCTTCGCCGGCAAACCCGACCGGCAATATTTACAGCGCCGAAAATCTGCAAGCCCTCAATGACTATTGCCGCCGACATCAGATTGCTTTTATTTCCGACGAGCTGTATCACGGTTTGGTCTATGAAGAGCACGCCGCCACCGCACTTCAATTCAATCCTGACGCCTATGTGATCAACGGTTTTTCCAAATATTTCTGTATGCCGGGCGCGCGCTTAGGTTGGATTATCGTGCCGGAACACAACGTGCGCGAGGCGGAAATTATTGCGCAAAATATCTTTATCTGCGCCCCGAGTTTGAGCCAATACGGCGCATTGGAAGCCTTTGATAACGCCTATTTAGACCAAATCCAAATCACGTTCCGCCAGCGACGGGATTATCTGTATAACGAATTAAAACAACTCTTTACCATCGAGTTTAAACCGCAAGGCGCGTTTTATCTGTGGGCGGACGTGTCGCGTTACACCGATGACAGCTACCAATTCGCCAAAGACATGCTGGCTGAAATCCAAGTCGCCACTACCCCGGGAATCGACTTCGGCACAAACGGCACAAAGCACTATTTACGTTTCGCCTACACCCGCGAAATTGCGCATATGCGTGAGGGAATCGAACGGTTGAAGCGGTGGTTAAAAAACAAATAGCACTAAGGGTAGCTGCCTGCTACCCTTTATCGCTTATCAATTCATTTTATGCGTTATTCTTAAAACCCAGCATGCGTTTTAAGGTGTTATCTTTGTCGATGACGTGATGTTTCAATGCACCGGCAATGTGTAACAAAATGGCGCCCAGCATAATCGGCAGCAAACTTTTGTGAATTTCATTGGCTACGCCGGCTAAAGTACCATTGACTGCCTCACGTTTTCCATCCACTAAATTGGCGGAAATCAGATCTAAGCCGAACAGCTGCAAACCTTGTCCGCCGCCGTAAGACATCAGCATGCCTGAGATCGGGAACGCCAAGGTGCCGAGAATTAAGATCCAATGGATCAATTTTGCCAGTATTTGTTCCAAACGATTATGCTTGCCGGTCGGTTGCGACCAACCGTTTTTCCAACGCCACAACACGCGGATCACAATGAAAATAAAGATAAAAATGCCCAAGGATTTATGCGTCGGGTATAAGTCGTAACTTGCGGTTTCGCCCATATATACGCCCAACGCCATTAAACCGATGATGAAAATCGCAATCAACCAATGGAGTGATAACGTGATATGTGAGAAACGCTCCGGCGTATCTTTCATTTTTGAAGCCATAAAAATTCCTAACTGTGTTAATAAAACGTAAATTCGGCGCACATTGTAATGCGCTTTGCGTGCAAAATATAGCGGAATTTGCTTAAGAATTGCTTAAGCCTTTAGCGCAAAATTTTAACCACCCGACTTAACACTGCCCCTTGACTAAATCGGGTTAGTAACTGATCATTCAATTCTAGTTGACTGCTGGCGGTAATCGCTTTACCGGCTTGGTTTTGCGAAATCGAATAACCGCGCGCCAACACATTCAATGGGCTGAGGCTGTTTAATTGCGAACACAGTTGCGCCAGTTGATGACCGTCGGTCAATAAGATTTTCTCGATTAAACTGCGCAACCGCACTTGCTGTTGTTGCAACTGCTGTTGCTGCCGCCCGATTCGATACGGTAATGGATTTTGCTGTAAACGCTGTTGCAGATTCACATAATGGTGGCGTTTAGAATCCAATTGGCGTTGAATGCCATGACTCAGGCGTTGCTGCATAAATTGTGTGTGTTGCCGTTGCTGATCCAAACGACGTTGAATCGCCTGTTCCAAGCGTGCGATGATTTGCCGGGTTTGTTGCCGTTGCAGCTGTAGTTGTTTGCTCGGGTGTTGTTGGTTCAGGCGAAGATTCAGCCGTTCCCATTGCTGTTGTTTACGGCCGAACAGGCGATCAAAGGCGATTTCCAGATGTTGTTGGCGGTATTGTAGCTGCTGTAACAATTCGCGCTGATCGCGGCTCACCAACTCTGCCGCCGCCGATGGTGTCGGCGCGCGCAAGTCGGCAACAAAGTCGGCAATCGTCACGTCGGTTTCATGCCCCACCGCGCTGATAATCGGAATGGCGGAGGCAAAAATCGCGCGTGCCACCGCTTCTTCGTTAAAGCACCACAGATCTTCCAACGAACCGCCGCCACGTCCGACGATCAACACCTCCACCTCTTGACGGCGGTTTGCCAGTTCGATCATCTGCGCAATCTCTGCCGTTGCCTCTTTGCCTTGCACTTGTGTCGGGTAGATCACCACCTCCAAACTGGGATCACGCCGTTGCAACACCTGCAAAATATCCTGTAATGCCGCCCCGCTTTTTGAGGTAACCACGCCGACTCGACGGTTAAAGTGCGGTATCGGCTTTTTCAACTGTTGCGCAAACAACCCTTCCGCCGCCAGTTTTTGTTTCAGTTGTTCAAATTGTTGTTGCAGCAAGCCGTCACCTGCCGGTTGCATACTGTCGATAATCAGTTGGTAATCGCCACGCGGTTCATACAAGCTCACCGACGCGCGCACCAGCACTTGCATTCCGTTTTGCGGGCGAAAGCCGACGCGCAAATTTTTCATGCGGAACATAGCGCAGCGCACTTGCGCGTTTTCGTCTTTGAGGCTGAGATACCAATGCCCTGAAATCGGTTGGCTGAAATTGGAAATTTCCCCCGTCAGCCAAATATGCCCAAGTTGCCCTTCGAGTAGCAAGCGCGCGGTGTGGTTCAGTTGACTGACGGAGTAGATAGTTTCTTGCATGAGGTTACCTGTCTTTTCTGTATCGTGCCAGCCTACAGTTTAACTGGAATTCGTAAAAATTACCTACGGCTTTCAAGCAAACATAAAGATAAAAACACACTTCAAGTATCAAAAATACAGTTTACACTCCATTTCGATCATAATTTACGCACCAATTAAAGTAATGATAAGTAATATCATTTATAATTTGTGAAATGGCTCACAAATTTACGCTTTAAAATCTAGTCTTACTGTGTTCTCTTTATATAATCCGTTTTTCTATTATCCCGCTTTATGAATATCTTTTCTATTTTTTGCAAATGAAACAAGTAACGATATGAAATTATATTCTTTGTAAATTATATTGCTAATGGTGCAACAGGGCGTACCATGCAAGGAAAAAAATAATCATTAGTCATTATTTTCTATTGATTATTTCTCAGAGGTAGTTGTGTTATTTGCATTTAAGAAAAAGAAAAAATCCCCTTGGCTCACTTATTCCGTATTACTGCTTGGATTACCATTGAGTTTTGCGGCACAAGCAGTAAACGAACACGAACAACAGCTGCGCGAAAGTGAGCGGGCTATTCAGCAAAAAATTGAAGAAAACCGCTATCAGCAATTATCACCGCATTCGCCGTCCGGTATCACAAGTGAAGAAATCCCGCTTTCCGAGGCATGTTTGCCATTAAATGGGCTTCAATTATCCGGTATCAGCTTATTAAAAGAACAAGATTTAGCCGGATTATCGCCGATTCCGGCGGATTGTATTAGCGATAGTAACGTGAATCGCCTCATTCGCGAAATCACTCAGCGTTATCTAGACAAAGGTTATATTACTGCAAGAGCGGTTTTTGCCCCGTTGGACGAAAATAATACGTTGCGCCTGCATTGGGTCGAGGGCGTATTAGAAGCGATAGAAAGTGAGGATCACACTATCGCCCTTGATTATCTCTTTCCAAATCTGATTGGGAAGCCACTAAACATCCGTGATTTAGATCAAGGGCTGGATCAGCTCAACCGTTTGCAGTCACATCATGCAACTCTGGATATTTTACCGGCAACGCAATTTGGCGGCTCAATTGTCCGCTTACGCAATCAAACCAAATCGCCCTACCGTGTAACGCTTTCTCTAGATAACTATGCCAGTCGGCAACATGGACGCTTGCAGGGTCAACTCGGCTTCAGCATTGATAACCTTACCGGGCGGGCCGATTTTTTAGCCTTGAGCTATGGACAACCGCTCACGAAAAAAGCCGAAAATAATAACCGCACTTACAGCGCATTATATTTGATTCCTTATGGTTATTGGACTGCAAGCCTATTCGCCTCTCAAGCAGAATCCGCCACTCGCCTACCGCTATCCGGCGCACGTTATCAAGGCGCAAGCCGCCAGCTTGGTTTTCGTTTGGATCGCGTACTAAACCGCCACCAAACGCATATTATTACTTTGAGCAGCGGATTGAGCCACAAGCGCAGCCAAAGTGAATTACTCGGTTATCGCCATCCTGATCAAAACCTACGCTTAAGCATCGCCGAACTGAATTTGGATTACCTAAAATTGATAGGCGAGCACACCATTAATGTCAATATCGGCGTGCAGCGCGGTTTGGGGATCTTCGGCGCAACAAAAGCCACATCCGAACACCTGACTGAACCGCACTTTAACAAATGGAGCTTGAATGTTAATTGGCACTATCCAATAAATACGCTGCGATTCCATCACCAGATTGTCGCACAGTATTCGCCGCAGCGTTTGCCCTCAGTGGAAACGCTTGAGCTCACCGGGCGCAACAGTGTCCGCGGATTTGATTCATTCAGTTTCAGCGGCGACAGCGGTTGGCTACTACGCAACAATATCTCTTATCCAATCCATTATCGCACCCTGCAACTTTCCCCCTATGCGGGATTGGATACAGGGCGACTTTTTAACCGACACGGCAACAATGCTTGGCAAAGTGCGGTCGGAACAAGCTTTGGGATTCACTTGCGCTATAAGCAGCTAAGCGGATCTTTTTCTTTTGATCGCGGTTGGTTTGTGTCGTCACCCGTGCGCCAAAATGAAAGCCGTATGTTAGGCAAAATTACACTCTCTTTTTAAGAGATGCTTTTTAACAATCCTATTTATAATTATCACCTTAAAGGAAAAGAAAATGCGATCATTTAAGTTATCATTCCAAGGGAAGCTCAGTTGTACGCTCAGCCTAGCCTTGTTAGGCGGCATGACATCAGCGCTTTCTCATGCTAATCAACAAATTATTGGCGGCGGCAATCACGCACCAACAACGATTACGACCGCAACAAACGGCGCCGCGGTGATCGATATTGTTCGCCCAAATCCACAAGGGCTATCACACAATACCTACGATAAATACAACGTTGATACCGCCGGTGCGGTATTGAACAACTCGCTCAACGACGGCAAATCCGTACTCGCCGGTGAGCTGAAAGCCAACCCGAATCTAACGCCCAATCAAGCCGCAAAAGTCATTTTAAATGAAGTCGTCAGCCGCAATCCTTCATTATTATTAGGGCAACAAGAAGTTTTCGGCATAGCCGCAGATTATGTGTTGGCAAACCCTAATGGTATCACCTGCGACGGCTGTGGGTTTATTAATATCCCCCGGGCTTCAATGGTGGTCGGCAGTGCCGAAATC
Source organism: Testudinibacter sp. P80/BLE/0925 (assembly GCF_053570785.1). Next base: position 2,574,351 of record NZ_CM131636.1, read on the forward strand.
GAACAAGGCAAAATCAAAAACCTGCGCACCGCTGCGCAAGGCAACAATAACAGCCTGACCATTAAAGAAAAAGGCATTTCCGGCAGCGATGTATTAGATTTAGTCGCACCGAAAATCACCGCCTCCGGCAAAATTCAGGCCAAACAAGAGATCAACAGCTACACCGGTCGCAACACCGTTGATTATGAAAGCAAAAAAGTGACAAACCGCCACAATAAAGAAGCGGGTTTAGACGGTTACTATGTCGGTGGCATGCAAGCCGGGCGTATCAATATTGTCAGCACCGGCGCAGGTAACGGCGTGAATCTCAGCGGTGATATCCAAACCGCGACGGGCGACGGGTTGAATGTGAATGCAACCGATGTGATCAATTTTGTTGCTGCCGATATTAAAGGCAATGTGAAAGCCATCGGACAAGATGTCAACCTAGATGGCAAACTCGTTGAACAGACAAAACACCGCGAGCGAGACGGCAACTATTCGGCTTATTATGGCGCAAGCAAAAAGCGTAATGAGCAAGAATCGCAACAGTGGAAAAAAACTGAAATTCAAGGGGATAACGTCGTATTGGCGGCAAAAAACAGCGTCAATGCCAATGCTGCCGCTATTCAAGCCAAATCCTTACAGATTGTCGGCAGAAAAGTGGATTTAACCACACAAAAAATCAAAGATAAAGACACGGAGATCGACCACAACTGGAAATATTCTTGGGAATACAATCAAACCAAAGTCAAACACAACGAAAAACAAGAGGGCAACCGTTTTCGAGCCGACGATGTTTCCATTCGTGCGACGGCTGATGATCTCAATATCAGCGGAAGTTTAATCGAAGGGCACGATAAATTGCTGCTCAAAGCCGATAAAGGCAGTGTTCTCACTCACGGCAGTGTTGAGAAACAAACCAGCGTTGATAGCGGTAATAAACGAAACCATACCGCAGCATTGGAAACCGGCAGTTGGAATATCACCAGTGAGAAAGAACATCTGCATAAAACCGAACTGGCGAGTAATGGCAAAATCGGCATTTCAGCGGCAAAAAATGTCGAACTCAGCGGCACGAATCTGAATGGCAGTGACGATATTTTATTACACGCCAACGGCAAAGTGATTATCGGTTCACAACAGATCAACAATAACAAAGTAGTGCGTGATAACCAAACCTACTGGGGCGGCATTGGCGGCGGTTATGACAAAGACAATAATCACAGTGATAAATTGCAGATTGCTTCTGAAATCAATGCCAAAGGCATTGTGGTCGTCAGCGGCGATCAGGGCGTGCAAGTCACCGGCAGCCATATCGTCGCCGCTAAAGGCGGTTATGCGCAAGCCAGCCAAGGCGCAATCCGTGTTGATAATGCCACCGATTTCAGCCATAACATTATCGATCAACGTAATGGAACGGTGTTTAATATCACCAAAGATTCCCAATCTATCAATGAAACCAGCGAGAGTGCTAAACAATCGGAATTAGTCTCTAACGCCAAATTTGCACTGATCGCCAATCAAAACATTGATGTGATCGGCAGCGTGGTTAAAGTGGCGGAACAGCTCAATCTCACCGCCGTCGGCAATATCAATATCGCAGGCGCACAACAGAACTTAGATCGCCAAAGCAAAACCACTGAGCTGAAAGGCACAGCCTATGCCAAACAAGACGGAGATAAGCAATATCGTGCCGGTGTCGGTTTGGAAATGAATTCGACCGCGGAAGCACGCAGCGAAACCAACCATGTTGCCAGTTTAGTACAAAGCGGCTCGCTGAAGATTGACAGTAAAAACGATGTCAATATTAAAGGTTCAAAATTAAAAACCGGCAACGGCGATGCAACCATTAACGCCGAGAACATCCATATCACAGCGCAACAAAATACCACTGTCGTCAATAGCGAAAGTCGCACCGCCGGTTTCGGCGTCTATGCCGGTGGCGGTATGGATCGGGTGACGGTCGGTTTAGAAAGCGGTTTTAACAAAACCAATGTTGAAAAAGAAAGCACAACGGCACTGGAATCGGCTACTGAAATTGCCGGCAATCTACAGCTAAATGCCAAAAACAGGTTGCAATATGAGGGCGGTCGCCATCAAGTCGCCGGCTCCCTCACTGAAACGGCAAACACGATCCAACGCCAAGCCGCAAGTAACGGTGAAAAATCGACCACCACCACCGTCACGTTCAATCATGATGTCGGTACGGGTATCGAACTCAGCGGCATAACTCGTCCAATCGAAAAAGCGGTGAACAACCTTGCCGACGGTAGCCCGGTCAGCGCATTTTCCTCTATCGGCGGCGTCGGTGCGCCGAATGCCGGTGTCACCATGAAATTCGGCGGCGGCAAAAAAGTCGAAAACCTCGACAGCAGCCAAGCCAAAGTGACGCAAATCGAAGCGAGCAGCGTGAACGCCACGGCGGATCGTATTCATGACCAAGCCACACGCTATCAAGCCACAGAGGGGGCGATCACCTTAAACGCGCAAGAATATGCCAACGTCGCGGCAGAAAACCGCAAAAATGTGACCGTTAGCGAAGACAAAGGTGAAGCGAGTCTCAGCGTTGCCACTTCTACCGGTAAAGACGTCACCATCACCGCCAAAGGCAAAGGCGGACACAGCGACAGCCGTGAATATAGCAGTGAAGCCGTTATCGGCGGATTTAACGCCGTTGATAATATTGATATTAATGCGGCAAAAGGCATTGTGTTAGAAGGCAATAAAATTCATAGCGACAATGGCGGCTTCACCCTGAACAGCAACGGCGATGTTAAATTAGTACAAGCCAATAATGTTAAAGAAAGCAGTGCAAACGGCTTTAATCTGGATTTAAGCGTCTCGGCCGGCATGAGCAAAAGCAGTAAATCCGGCTCGGGCGGTTTAGGCGGCGGCGCAAATAATCAGGATGCCCAATCCATTACCGCAACCGCGGGAGAAATTGCGGCGAAAAACATCAATCTGAAAGGCAAAAACGTATTACTGCAAGGCATGAGCGGCAAGACCGGCAATCTGACTATCGAGGCGGATGAAAGTGCGGTTATCACGGCTGCACAAGGTTCAAGCCGTGAGCAAGGTTTAGATTGGTCAGTCGGGATCGGCGGTGGCGGTGGCTCAACCTCCGGCGATAAACCGGCGCAAAACGGTTCGCTTAAATTGAATGTCGGCGTTAAAAAAACCGACCAAGCCGCGATCAACTATCAAGCGACGGATTTAAAAGCCGATAATATTCAAATCGGCGCTAACGGTAAATCGGACAAGGCCATTCACATCGCCGGCAGCAATTTGAGTGGAGATAACGTTGATTTAAAAGCAAAAAATGGCAGTATTGTGATTGAATCCCTCACCAACCGCGAACACAAAGATAACCGCAACGTCAGCTTGGGCGGCAACGGTAATCTCAAAAAAGTGAGCGGTGAAGACAAAACCACACAAGACGGCACCGCCACCTTATCCATCGCGTTGGATAACAAAGAAAAAGCCGAGCAAATCAACAGTCAAGTCAAAGGCAAAACCGTCGCCCTGACCAGCGGAGGCAATTTAACCGTTGCCGGCGCAAATGTGAAAGGCGAACGAGTCGACGCCAATATCGGCGGTAATTTGACGGTGGAAAGTCGAAAATCATCGGAACAATCCCTGACCTTTAATTTGGATCTCAATGCGACAAATGCACAAAATAACGGCGCATTGACCAGTGTGATGAAAGCGGTTCCGTCCACTGAAAAAACCGATGCGGTAAAAGATAAAGTCACGGGGGCGGTTAATTCTGCGGCAGAAAATGCCGGATTCGCCAAACACAATCCGGTGACCGGCAAAACGGCTAAACCATCGTCGTTAACGGTATCCGGCAGCCTTGTGCAACAAGATGAAGTGGTGAATGTTTCCGGTATCCACGGGGATGAGTTGAATGTCAAGGTAAAAGATCATGTGCAGTTAAACGGCGCAAATTTAACCGGCAATAACCGACCAAATGTCGAAAGTGCCTCGGTCGGGGTAAGCAATATCGAGGGTCATCACAATCGTTACCAAGGTAACGTGATTATCTCGAATAATATCCCGCTCTTAATTCAAGAAGGGGTGAAGGATTTGAAAGACGGTAAATTCCCGTTAATCAACGGCAGTATCAGCCAAAAATCCAACACCGCCGTCGCTGAAATTAAAGAGATTGGCAAACGTTAATTTAACGCGTTAAGTAAAAGTGAAACGGAGATCCAATTCGGTATCTCCGTTTTTTTGACTATGGGTTTAACACCAACCAGCCATTTTCCAACCAACTGCACAGCGAATCCAACAGCACTTCCTCTGCCATTTCATCGTCTAAACCGGCGACATAGCCTTGCAACGCTTGCCAATCCAGCACCGCACCGTTGGCGAGATCGGTTAATACCGCACTTTCCAATTCGCTTAACTCGTCTACCCATTCGCCATTGACATACAACGCAAACGGTTGTTCAGTGTAGAGAATCTTACTGTTACTGTCCTGCTGAAGCGTTGCGCCGTTTTGCAACATCCCGCTCAATTCTTCCGGATAAAATTCGTCGTCCGATTGCAACAACTCATAACGACGGCTGCTGACCGCACTTGCCACCGCGTGTTGAAACAGATGATCGAATTGTGGCGATTGAGCGAGATAATCCAACAACTGCCGTTTCATGGTTTGCACCATTGTCGGATCGAGTTGTGCCAACGGTTGCGCATTCGGCGATAAACGCAACGGAATATTCAATTCGGACGGGTTAAAGTGCGGTGTCGGGTGGCAGATTGCGTCGTTGATATTGTCGATCAAATCGCCTAAATTCGGATAACGCAAACCAAACGAAACGGTTAAACACTCGTCCTGCGCCACGCCGTAGTGCGACAAGCGCGACGGCACATACAAGACATCGCCCGGCTGCATGACTTCATCTAACAGCAAGTCGCCCATGTCGTCAAAAATGCGGATCGGTTGATTCGGTTTGAATTCGGTATTCGGATCACACCACTTGCCCAACTGCCAACGGCGATGTCCGTAAGCCTGCACCAAAAACACATCGTATTCATCATAATGCTTGCCGACCGAGCCGCCTTGCGGCGCATACGACACCATAATATCGTCCCGTTGCCATTGCGGAATAAAACCGAACGCTTGCCATAATTCGCCCAATTCCGGCGACCATTGTTCCAAATTCTGCACCAGCACCGACCATTGTTCCGGCAAATTTTTGAAATCTTGCTTGGCAAGCGGGCTGGTTTTCAACGTCCAACATTCCTCACCGTCGGCGTTGATGTCGGTTTTCACCAACCGCGCGGTCACGTCCTCTTGCTGTGCCAAGTCGATAATATCCTGCGGTTCGAGCAAGCCGACAATTTGCGGCAAGCCGTTTTTGATTAACAAAGGTTTTTTCTGCCAGTATTCCGTAAGAAACTGCTCGGCACTGATTTCATTCGGGAGACAATAGGCAATTTTTGACATCGGATTATCCTTTTATTTATTCGGAAGTAGAAGTGGATTCGGCACTTGACCGCACTTTTTTGGCTTGTTCTTTGGCTTCGGCGCGTTGCTGTTTTTCTTGTGCTTTTTGTGCTGCTGCCTCTTGTTTTTGCTGCTCTGCCCGTTTGCGACGAATCTCTTTCGGATCAGCCAGCAGCGGGCGGTAAATCTCAATCCGATCGCCGTCTTGCAACACATCGCTCAACTTTGCCAAACGGCTGAAAATGCCGACGGTATTGGTGCGCAAATCAATCTCTTTATATTGTTGCAAAATTCCCGATTGCAAAATCGCATTTTGGATAATCGTGCCGCTTTCCACTTGGTAACTTTGCAGAAAATAGCTGTGCGGCAGCGCATAAGCAATTTGAATACTGATTTTATCCGACATCATACACCTCTTTGGCACGTTGTTTGAATGCGTCGATCATTTTCACGGTTAACTGTTCGAAAATTTTGCCGAACACCGCGCTGATTAAGGCGCTGGAAAATTCAAAGTCTAATTTCAGCCGAATTCGGCAGCAATGTTCATCAATTTCGTCAAACTGCCAATAACCTTGCAAAAAACGAAACGGACCTTCGACCAGTTGCATTTGGATCCGTTTATTCGGCTGCATGGTGTTGCGCGTGGTGAATTGTTGGCGGATCCCCGCTTTGCTAATCACCAACTCCGCCGTCAATTCGTTATCGGCAGTCGTCAGCGTTTTGCCGGCAACACAGCCGGGCAAAAATTCGGGGTATTTTTCATAGTGATTGACTAATTGATACATTTGCTCGGCACTATAGCCTACCAATGTCGTTTGATTGACGGAGGGCATGATTTTCCTAACACAAAAGAACACAATAATGATAATAATCTGCGTAATATACGCCAAGCAGGGGGCAAGATCAAACTGGAGACACTACCAATCTAAAGAATAACTATCGCTAATTTAATCGGTTCAAAAATCACTTTTTTAAGATTAACAAACATCAACAGATCCTAATAATAAAAGCATCGTTGCGCTTGACATCCCCCCCCCCCCCCCCCTTAAAGTAGGATAACAAAACCGTTTATTTTCTTCTTTAAGGGATCATTATGCAACAAAATAAATCACAACAAATCCTAAAAATACTCAACCAAGTTAATTGGGTTTATCGTATCCTATTTTGGGTTATTATTGCTTTCTTTGGTTTAATTGTGGTCGAGAATTTTATCAAAGATTTGACCAATGGCATTATTACCTTAATCATCTCTATTTTTATCGCCTTGTTCTTAATTAAATTGGTATTCGGTATTATCAATTTAACCTACGCCAATCTACAATATATTCGTTGTCTAAAATTAATGAATGAACAACTTAGAGAATCCGGCATTTCCACCACCTTATCGCAGCAATCAAAAGTGCCTCCTAGCCTTTTTGCCATTGATACCATCAACAAATTACTGTTTATCAATAACCAACAGACTGATTATGAACCGCTTATCTTTGATAAAGAAAAGTTAATTTCCGCAAAAGTGGAACGTGAATCAACCGTTCACACCACGACGAAGCATAAAGGCAGTGTCGCCGTATTTGGCTCATCATTTGGTTATAACTTCGGCAGTAAATCAACCTCCACCAGCCATATTACTGAAACTGCTTTTTTAGAGTTGCAATATTTAACCGAGCAGAAAACCAGTTTTACCCTTGTTATTCCATATGGCGGCAATCGCCGTGGCGCAGAAGAAGCATTGAATACCATTCAACAATTCTAAAATGGTATCGCTAAGCAGAGGAGTAAATCTCCTCTGCTTAGCGATCAATAACGTTGTTATTCATTATGACAAACTAATGCTTAAATTGAGATTTTTCCCTAAAGCTGAAAATGCGCGTCCGATTGTGTTCCTTAATTCCGCCCGCTGTACGGCAAAGCGGATTCATCCCTAATCTCAGCCAGCACTGCCCGTAATTTTTTGCCATCGGTGATGTTGATTTGTTGATCTTGTCGGCTGTCTTTGCCCATACTTGGCGATTCGTTGGCCAACATGGCGCTGTGGCGATAACCGCCGGCGGAAAGGTGTAGCTCTTGTGCACCGGTAATTTGCAGGATTTGCCACGCATTGCTTGCATTCACGCCAGCCCCCGGCATAATACTAATGCGATCATCGGCTTGTCGCACCAGTTGGCGGATCAGCGCTGCGCCCTGTACCGCACTTTGTTGCTGTCCTGAGGTTAAAAGCCGCTCGCAGCCCAACTCGATAATCTGCTCAAGTGCGGTTTGCGGATCACGGCATAAATCAAAGGCTCGGTGAAAGGTCACGCCCAAACCGTCAGCAGCGTCGAGCAAACGGCGGCAAGTGGCTATATCAATCTCGGCCTTATCGGTTAATGCGCCGATCACTACGCCTTGCAACCCGCACTGTTGCGCCAAGCGAATATCCGCCTGCATGATCTTGACCTCCTCGGCACTGAACAGAAAATCCCCTGCGCGCGGGCGTATCATCAAATATAACGGAATCTGCGCCGCCGCTACCGCACTTTCGATTAACCCGTAGTTCGGCGTAATGCCGCCCAACGCCAATGCGCCGCACAGCTCGATTCGGCTCGCACCGCACTTTTGTGCGGTATGCAGCGATTCGATATTATCGACACAGACTTCAATCAGCATGATTTATCCTTACTCCGCGATTTTTTATACTATGCTATGCTTTCCGAAACAAAAATGCCAGTCGTTCCTGACCGGCATGATTTTCCGTTTCAAATCGGTTATTTTTCACCAAGCACGATTCTGTCGCCTAACGCTTGCAACGGGCGATTATTTTGCATGCCAATCATTTTTTCCATAGCACGCAGTTGTGCCGCACTCGCTTGCAACGGTTTTTCCATCACAATCCAGTTGACGCCTTCGGTACACGGCGGAGTGGTTAATGAGCCTTTCAAGCGTAGATGTGCCAGATCTTTCGGAAAGAGGTTGCGAACATTTATGGCTTCGCTCAATGCCACATTGTCACCGGCTTTTACGGTCTGCGCCAAAATTTGTACCAAGTGCGGATTTTCCTTACCCTGTTCAAACATCACGGCAACCACGCTGATTTCCCCGTCTTCGCTGGTATGTACGAAATGCAGCTCCATCGGAAAGGCTTTGTTATCCAATGTGTGCTCGCTCGGCGTATGAACATGGAATTGTTGCAAGGTATAAAGCTTGCCGTTCAGCGTTAAATTGCCGATTTTGCTCTGCGGCGTCAACTGTAGCGTATGCCCGTTATTTTCCATGACATAATTCACGGCGGAATAATGATATTGCAAATCGGCTTTTGTCCGTTTGGCTTTGCTTGACAGATTCACCGGTGATTGCAAATGACCGGTGGCGCAGGTTGCAAACTCCGGTGCCAATGTCCCCCAATGTGCCGGAGAAGTATCTCCATGATACCCCCAATGCGGATGGTGTTCCGTAGCCGAATGCTGGCTACAGGCTGATAACAGTACACTAAAAACGGCCGTGGTAACGATTTTTTTCATACGTATCTCCAAACGATATTAATCCAATATGGAAGCGCCAAAACGCTTCAATTGAAATATACACGGCCCTTTTTTCCCATCAAGTTTATTCTTAACAAAATTCATTTTTCTTGATTTAAAACAGAAAACACGCAAACACTATTGACACGGTATCACATCGGATACGCTTGATAAGCGTTGTTTTTCAGCAAGAAAGCCTTTACTATCAAGTAAACTTTCTGCGATGAGGAAGAAAAAATGAAGATAAGCTCCGCATTATTCGCCGAATCTTGGCAGAAATATCTCTTACTGCTTGCCTCTCTAACGGGCGTGGGTTTTCTCAGCAGCGGCGTGGTCACTTGGATCGCCGCCAATTGGGATTATTTTGATAAATTCAGCAAACTGTATGCCACACAAGGTTTATTCTTCGTCAGTATGGCGGCGGGAATGGTGTGTTATTACCGCGAATACCGTAAACTCGGGCAAGTGCGGTTGAAATTTGTCAGCAGCAGTTTTTTCTTTATCGCTGCCGTGCTGATTGGCGCATTACTGGCGTTAATCGGGCAGATTTACCAAACCGGCGCCGATCCTTGGCAATTATTCGCACTATGGTCACTGTTGCAAATCCCATTATTCCTGGCACTGCCGAATACCGCCGCGGTGTTATTACTGCTCGCGACCGGTAACCTGGGGCTGGCACTCTATCTTGAGCTGTTTTGGTTGCAGACGTATTCGTTATATCTGATGATCCTACTCAACCTCTGTTTTGTGATCTTAAGCGAAATTTTCAATAAAACTTTACACGATCAAGATTGGCACATCAGCTCCAAAGTCAGCAATACTGTGCTGATCGGGTATCTGCTCCTGCTCTGCGCCAGCACGCTAAATAGCGCCCCCTTGGTGTGGTTGCTCTCTGCCGTCATGCTTTATTATTACAAACGGCAGCGCCACGATCTGTTTAACCAAAGCGGTTATTGGGCTTGTCTGTTATTCAGCATAGATATTTTTTTGTTAAATGTGAATGGCTGGAATATCGGCGGGGTTTTACTGGCGACAATCATCACTCTCGGCGCTGCGGCTTTCCTCGGTATCCATTTGAAAAAACAATATCAGCAGCAGGGGCAAGGCACGCCTTGGCCGGTGCAAATCCTGTTTACCTCACTGGCAATCCTTGCCACATTGTTGCTGATCATCCTTCTGTTTGTAGCGGACATTTTTGAACCGGACCATCTGTTTCTGATGACATCTCTGGCGTTCCTCGCCATCGGCGCGGCACTCTATGCCAAAAAAGCCAATGAATATGCCAGTGGTCTCTTGATTATGGTTGGCTTGGGGCTTTATGTTTTCCATTATCTGTTTAATGATCTCTTCAGCTTCCGACCGGACGAGGCGTTTTCGGCACGAAATTGGGATTTGCTCGGCATTATTGTCATCAGCCTGCTGTGTTACCTGTTTATTGCGACTAATTGGGTCAAAACCGGCAGCCTTATCCTGCTGCTGTTTATCTTATTATATACTTTCGGTTTTCAAAACCATTACCTGTATGGGCTCGATCCAACTCAAGAGCCGCAATATGATTTTTGGTATTTAGTGTTTGATTATTATGCCGGTTATTGGTTGGCGCTCGGCAGCTTGATTCTGTTCTGTTTGAGCCTGCGCCCGTGGCGTTATCACGCCCATATTCAAAGTGCGGCATGGGCATTTTGGCTGGTTTATATCGGTTTTATCGCAAAGCCGGATATTTATATCTCTTTGAATAGCGTAGAGGCAAATCCGCTCTCCGCTCACAATCATATTCGTGAATTTTTCCATATTATCACCAATTCCCTGTTCACGGCGGAAGGCTGGCGTTGGACGACGTTGATCCTGCTGCTGATTTGCCTGTCCCCGGTGCTGATCCATCTCTGGATCAGCCGCCAGCAACACTTGAAAATACAAAGTGCGGTGACCATCGCCCTGCTGCTGGCGGTTTTCGGACTAGCTTTTATCGCCTCCCCCGGGATTTTGCTCGGCTTCGCTTTACTGCTGATGGCTTACCCGAATCACAATCGACTGCTGTTCGGTTGCGCCCTGCTCGCGATTATCGGCTTTTTGGCAAAATACTATTACTGGCTGGGTTTGCCGTTACTGTATAAATCCTTTTTACTGTTAGCCAACGCGCTCTTGTTCCTGTTAGCCGCGCTGTATTTACAGCGCCAATGCCGGCGTACAAGTGCGGTACAAACGGCTGCCCCGCATTATCAAGGCAAGATCGGTTGGTTTACGCCGTCGCTCGCCGCACTCACGCTGTTGCTGACACTGGCTGTCGGCAACTTCAGCATTCAAAAATACGAAAATGTGCTGAACAACGGCAAAACGGTGATCCTCGCCTTGGCGCCGATCGATCCGCGTTCGATTATGCAGGGCGATTATATGGAACTGAACTACAATTTGCTGAATCAAGTGCGGTCTGAAATCGAGAAACAGCAAGAGGATAAGCGAATCGAGTTTAACGTCGATCAACTGCGCACCATTCAATCGCAAGACAGCGGCGAAAGCTATACTATCAACGAGGTTGACCAAGAAGCCTACGCCCGCTTCAAACAATGGCTTGATCAACGCCCGACACAACTGTACGCACTGTTAAAACAAAACCCTGACGGCACAAGTACGCTTTGCCGTTTGGCTGCAACATTGCCAACGGATTACCACGATTGCCTGGCGGATATTGCCATCAAACTGCGTATCCGTGACTACCGCACATTATGGAACCTGAAAATGCCCGGACAGCAATTCTTCTTTGCCGAAGGACAAGCCGCGCATTTTGGGCAAGCCCAATACGGGGAATTCCGTGTGCTAAACGGCACGGCATTGTTGGCACGTTTGTTGGATAGTGAAATGAGAGGGTTGTAGCAACAAGTTGTCGATTGTAGCAAGTGCGGTTTTAGCGTAAAATACGCCTCTATTTTTAGCTCAAACGATGAAAAATACCGTGTCGCAAATTAAATTAATCGTCGGGTTAGCCAATCCCGGCAGTCAGTACGCACAAACGCGCCATAATGCCGGCGAATGGCTGATGGCGCGTTTGTGCCGTCAACATAACCTCAACTTAACCGCCGACAGCAAATTCTTCGGACATACTGCGCGTGCGTTGATTGCCGGTCAAGAAGTGCGGTTGCTTGTGCCGAGCACGTTTATGAACCTCAGCGGCAAAGCGGTCGGCGCACTGGCGAATTTTTACCGCATTCAGCCGGAAGAGATTTTGGTGGCGCATGACGAATTGGATCTGCCGCCCGGGGCGGCAAAATTGAAACTCGGCGGCGGACACGGCGGACACAACGGTTTGAAAGACATTATCGCCAGTCTCGGCAATAATAAAAATTTCCACCGTCTGCGAATCGGTATCGGACACCCCGGCGATAAAAATCGGGTCTCGGCTTATGTGTTGGGCAAACCGCCGCAAAATGAACTGAATTTAATCGAACAAGCGGTGGATGAAGCGGCATTATGCATTGAGATTATGCTGAAAGACGGCATGACCAAAGCGACCAATCGTTTGAATAGTTTTAAAATTTAATCTGAAAAAGGAAAATATTATGGGATTTAAGTGCGGTATCGTCGGTTTACCGAATGTGGGCAAGTCGACCCTATTTAACGCATTGACAAAAGCAGGCATTGAAGCGGCGAACTATCCGTTTTGCACCATCGAGCCGAACACCGGCGTTGTGCCGATGCCGGATCCGCGTTTAGAGGCGCTGGCGGAAATCGTCAAGCCGCAACGGGTGCTGCCGACCACCATGGAATTTGTCGATATCGCCGGTCTGGTTGCCGGAGCGAGCAAAGGCGAAGGGTTGGGCAACAAATTCTTAGCCAATATCCGCGAAACCGACGCGATCGGACACGTGGTACGCTGTTTTGAGAACGACGATATTGTGCACGTTGCCGGTCAGATCAATCCGGCGGAAGACATCGACACCATCAACACCGAACTGGCGTTAGCCGATTTGGACAGCTGCGAAAAAGCCATTCAACGCCTGACCAAACGTGCCAAAGGCGGCGACAAAGAGGCGAAATTCGAATTATCGATTATGGAGAAAATCCTGCCAGTGTTAGAAAATGCCGGTATGATCCGCTCGGTTGGTTTGGACAAAGATGAGTTACACGCGATTAAAGGCTACAATTTCTTAACCCTGAAACCGACAATGTACATCGCCAACGTTAACGAAGACGGCTTTGAAAACAATCCTTATTTAGATCGCGTACGTGAAATTGCCGCAAACGAAGGCGCTGTGGTTGTGCCGGTCTGTGCCGCGATCGAGTCGGAAATTGCCGAGTTAGACGACGAAGAAAAAGTGGAATTTTTGCAAGATCTCGGCATTGAAGAACCGGGTTTAAACCGCGTGATCCGCGCCGGTTATGCGTTACTCAATCTGCAAACCTACTTCACCGCCGGGGTGAAAGAAGTGCGCGCCTGGACGGTTGCCGTCGGCGCAACCGCCCCGAAAGCCGCCGCCGTGATCCACACCGATTTTGAAAAAGGCTTTATCCGCGCCGAAGTGATCGCCTACGACGATTTCATTCAATTCAAAGGTGAAAACGGCGCAAAAGAAGCCGGTAAATGGCGTTTGGAAGGCAAAGACTATATCGTTAAAGACGGCGATGTCATGCACTTCCGGTTTAATGTGTAACAAAACATCAAACGCTGCGAATGAGCAGCGTTTTTATAAGCTACTTATTTATAAGAACATTACTCGATGACTAAGCTAACCTCTGATCAAATAAGTAAAAATATGAAGGCTAATAAAAGCTCAGGTACAAAACCGGAACTACTGCTAGCTAAGACATTATGGAAAATGGGATTGCGCTATCGAAAAAATGATAAACGTGTTTTCGGAAAACCTGATTTAACATTTTTTAAACATAAAATAGCAATTTTTGTCGATGGTGAATTCTGGCACGGAAAAGATTGGAATATACACAAATACGATATCAAAAGTAATAAAGAATTTTGGATTACAAAAATAGAACGAAACATGGCAAGAGACAACGAAGTCAATAAAAAGTTAAAAGAATCTGGTTGGACGGTTCTACGTTTCTGGGGAAAAGATATACAAAAACACCTAATTTTGTATACAAAAATGATAGAGAAAGTAATTTATGAAAAAAAAATACATGAAAATAGAAAGTGAGCAACTCCCTGTAGAAGATAAAGCTGCTCAATATTCACTATTTCAACATACGGCAAACATCCCCCCTTCAATCAATCCCGATTTTACTTTTATCGATCTGTTTGCAGGTATTGGAGGTTTTAGAATCGCAATGCAAAACTTAGGAGGAGTGTGCGTTTTTTCCAGTGAATGGGACGAAAAAGCACAAAAAACCTATGCTGCTAATTTTGGCGAAGTACCATTCGGTGATATTACTCTTGAAGAAACCAAACAATATATTCCCCCAAAATTTGATGTGTTGTGTGCAGGATTTCCATGCCAAGCTTTTTCAATTGCAGGAAAAAGAGGAGGATTTGAAGATACCAGAGGTACATTATTTTTTGATGTTGCAGAGATAATTAAAAGACACCAACCTAAAGCATTTTTCCTTGAAAATGTTAAGGGTCTAATCAGTCATGATCGAGGAAGAACACTAAAAACTATATTGAATACACTACGAGATGATTTAGGATATTTTGTCCCTAAACCAGAAATAATTAATGCGAAAGATTTTGGAGTACCTCAAAATCGAGAACGTATTTTTATTGTAGGATTTCATTCTGATACACAGGTCAGTGAGTTTTCTTATCCAAAACCACTAGATATTAAAACGACATTTAGAGATATTCGAGAAAAAAATACTGTCCCGACAAAATATTATTTATCAACTCAATATATAAACACTTTAAAGGCTCATAAACTAAGACATGAAAGTAAGGGTAATGGTTTTGGCTATGAAATTATACCTGATAACGGCATTTCAAATGCCATTGTTGTTGGAGGGATGGGGAGAGAGCGCAATTTAGTTATTGATCATCGAATTACCGATTTTACCCCTACAACCAACATAAAAGGAGAAGTAAATCGTGAAGGGATCAGAAAAATGACTCCTCGTGAATGGGCTAGATTACAAGGATTTCCCGAACAATTTATAATCCCTGTTTCCGATGCTTCCGCATATAAACAATTTGGAAATTCTGTTGCTGTACCAGCGATCCAAGCAACTGCTTTTCGACTCATATCAAAAATAAAGGAGATATTAAATGCCAAAAAATAAAGATTTAATTCATATAACCATTATAAAAGAGATCATAGAAAAGCTGCCGATTAATGAAAATTGGAAGCCAAGTGATTTTATAAAAAATTACTGGACTTTTTATAAAGACAACTATCCCAATAATCCTAGTATTAATGGTACTATTTTTGAAGAGCTACTTGTTCTATCCTTACTACGTGAAAATATTTCACCGATTTACGTACAAGCAAAATTAGCATTTGTCCCTAATGTAATTCTTGACATAGTCTTATATAATCGAAAAACACCAATTACTATTAGTGCCAAAACCACACTGCGAGAACGCTGGAAACAAGCAGATTTAGAAGCTATGGCGACAAAATATGTACATAGGGAAGCTAAATGCTATGTTGTTACATTATCACACAATGAAGTTTTTGCCCGACGAAATGAGAATAACAGTTATATGGGAATAAATGATTTTATTTTAGCTGATACAGATGATTATGATCATTTAATAAATAAATTAAAAAAACTACACTTTTCTAAAAGTGAAGAAATAAAAATTATTACTACAGATGAAAAATATGTTGATAAATCAACCATAAAATCAACATATAATCTTTCCTTTGACTAACGGGAAATAAATAATAAACATGAACAACTCAGTATTAACCGTGATCGGTAAAGATCGGATCGGGATTGTGTATGATGTGGCGAAATTGTTAGCCGAACAACAGATTAATATCGTCAATATCAGCCAACAATTAATGAATGAATTTTTTACCATGATTGTGTTGGTGGATACCAGCGCGTGCGCCAAAGATTATCAAACCTTGTCCGCATTTTTTGTTGAAGAAGGCAAAAAATTGGGCTTGGAATTGCGCTTGCAAAATACCGATATTTTTAATGCCATGCACCGGATTTAAAGGATTGAAAATGAGCAACAGTATTCAGTCTTATGAAATTTTAGAAACGCTGAAAATGGTGTCGGATCAACACTTTGATGTGCGCACCATCACCATCGGCATTGATCTGCATGATTGTATCAGCCCCGATTTGGCAACCTTAAACCAAAATATTTTCAACAAAATCACCCATGTCGGCAAAGATTTGGTGCAAACCGCCAAAGAGCTGTCGGCAAAATATGGCGTACCGATTGTGAATCAGCGCATTTCGGTGACGCCGATTGCGCAAATCGCCGCGGCAACCAAAGCGGACAGTTATGTCTCGATTGCCCAAACCTTGGATCGCGCCGCCAAAGCGATTGGGGTCTCGTTTATCGGCGGTTTTTCCGCGTTGGTACAAAAAGGCATGAGCCCGTCGGACGAAGTATTAATCCGCTCGATTCCGGAAGCGATGAAAACCACCGATATTGTCTGTAGTTCGGTCAATATCGGCTCGACCAAAGCCGGAATCAATATGGACGCGGTGAAACTGGTCGGCGAAATCGTAAAACAGACCGCCGAAACCACACCGGAAGGTTTTGGCTGTGCCAAACTGGTGATTTTCTGCAATGCCGTGGAAGACAACCCGTTTATGGCGGGTGCATTTCACGGTTCAGGCGAAGGTGATACGATTATCAATGTCGGCGTTTCCGGTCCGGGCGTGGTCAAAGCCGCATTGGAAAACGCCAATGCGCAAACCTTAACCGAAGTGGCAGAGGTGGTAAAGAAAACCGCATTTAAAATCACCCGCGTCGGCGAATTAATCGGGCAGGAAGCCAGCAAACGCTTAGGCATTCCGTTCGGCATTTTGGATCTCTCCCTTGCGCCGACCCCTGCCGTCGGCGACAGCGTGGCACGGATTTTGGAGCAAATGGGCTTGAGTATCTGCGGCACGCACGGCACCACTGCCGCACTGGCGTTGCTAAACGACGCGGTGAAAAAAGGCGGCATGATGGCGTCAAGTGCGGTCGGCGGTTTAAGCGGCGCCTTTATTCCGGTTTCCGAAGATGAAGGCATGATTAAAGCGGCTGAACAAGGGGTGCTCACCCTCGATAAATTGGAAGCAATGACCGCCGTTTGCTCCGTCGGTTTGGATATGATCGCCGTACCGGGCTACACCACTGCCGCCACCATTTCAGGCATTATCGCCGATGAAGCGGCAATCGGCATGATCAACAGCAAAACCACTGCGGTGCGGATTATCCCCGTGCCAAATAAAGATGTCGGCGACAGCGTGGAATTCGGCGGCTTACTCGGCTATGCACCGATTATGCCAATCAAACAAGGCAATTGCGAAATTTTCATCAACCGCGGCGGCCGCATTCCGGCGCCGGTGCAGGCATTGAAAAATTAATTGATCACCAAAAGTGCGGTCAGAATCTAATCTGAACCGCACTTGATGTTACAAATCAAATCCAATCCGAGTCCCGTCAGGCATGGTTACATCTAAACTCAACTTTCCGCCTAACCCATTGATATACCGTTTTAAAGTAGATAAGCGCGGATCATTATCCGGCTGTTCCATTCTGACGATTGCCGGCTGCGACACACCCATTATGTCTGCCAATTCTTTTTGTGACATATTGAGTTTATCACGTAACATATTCAGCGTGATTTTACGGCTTTCTTCTTCGACTTTGGCTTTAACCCATGCTTGAACTTCAGGACTTTCTTTTGCCAAGAGTTCTTGAAATGTTGACATATTATTTCCTCTTTAAATTATCTAAATGCTTTTGAAATTCACTATCTGCAACTTTAAGCATGTTTTTATAGAACTTCTGCTCATTTAACCCTGTTTTGTCACCTGCACACAACACTATTGCTTGCTGAGCCGGATCAAATGCAAAAAATGCCCTTATTGGATTGCCTTTATATTGCACTCTTAATTCTTTCATATTATTGAAAACAGAGCCTTTAACTGTATCGGCATAAGGACGACCAAGCTGAGGACCATACATTTCTAGCAACGCCATTGAAGCCAACACGGTTCTTCTCAGTTCTGTCTCTTGTGCTAAATACCATTCATCAAAAAACTCAGTTGTGATAACTTGCCACATTTTCCCTCCAAACCATTTCCTTACTGATAATATAACCTATTCATTATATTTTCAAGTAACTCCTTATGCCTTTTCGTTCTAACAAAATCCAATTGATTATTTTCCCTTTGCCGGTTTTATTGTATGTTAATTATTCGTTTATTTAACAAGGAGTCTCAATGAAACCAACCGCACTTTTCTCTTTAACCGCACTTGCGTTATCTTTCTCCGCCGCTGCCGAAGCTGCACCGCATACATTGATTAACTGTATTAGCAATTCGCCGGCACAGTTCAGCCCGGCGATTATTAATGACGCCAATGATTTCAACGCCAGTTCGCAGCAGGTTTACGACAGCTTATTAGCATTCAAACCCGGTTCAACCGAGATTGAGCCGGGCTTGGCGGAACGTTGGGAAATCAGTGAGGACGGCTTGAGTTACACCTTTTACCTGCGCAAAGGGGTGAAATTCCATGCCAATAAAGAATTTAGCCCGAGCCGTGAGTTTAACGCCGATGACGTGCTGTTTTCCTATTTGCGCCAAGCGGACAAAGCTCACCCGTTTCATAACGTGTCTAATGGCACTTACTTCTATTTCAACTGGATGGCGTTGCCAAAACTGCTGAAATCGGTGGAAAAAGTCGATGATTACACGGTGAAAATTAACCTGAACAAAGCCTATTCGCCGTTTTTGAAAATCGTGGCAATGGATTTCTTGTCGATTTATTCAAAAGAATATGCCGATAACATGCTGGCGGCAGGCAAACCGGAAACGATTGATAAAACCCCGATCGGCACGGGTCCGTTTGTGTTTCAGGCTTATCAATTGGATCAGGCGATTCGTTATAGCGCCAATGCCGATTATTGGCGCGGTAAAGCCGATGTGGATCGCCTGATTTTCAGTATCACCCCTGACGCGACCGCACGCTATGCCAAGCTGCAAACCGGCGCATGCGATGTGATCGACTTCCCGAATATCGCCGACATTGACGAGATGAAAACTAACCCGAAAGTGCGGTTGTTCGCCAAAGAAGGGCTGAATTTAGCCTATATCGGTATCAATCACCGCAAAGCCCCGTTAGATAATGTCAAAGTGCGCCAAGCGTTGAATTATGCCACCGATAAACAGGCGATTATCAACGTGGTCTATCAAGGCGGCAGCGGCGTGGCGGCGAAAAATCCGTTCCCACCGAGCGTATTGGGCTACAATGACGCAATCGAGGATTACCCGTTTGATTTGGAAAAAGCCAAGCAGTTGTTGGTTGAGGCAGGCTACGGCGCCGGTTTTGAAACTGAAATTTGGGTGCAGCCGGTAGTGCGCCCGTCCAACCCGAACCCACGCCGCACCGCGGAAATTTTGCAGGAAGACTGGGCAAAAATCGGGGTGAAAGCCAAATTGGTGACTCACGAATGGGCGGATTTCAACAAACGCACCCGTGAAGGCGAATTTTACACCGGCACTTACGGCTGGACCAGCCGCAACGGTGATCCCGACAACTTTTTAGCCCCGCTGTTAGGCTGCGAAAATGTCGGCGGCACAAACTACGCCGGTTGGTGCAACCCGGAATTTGAAAACCTGATCCAACAAGCGGTTGCCACTTCCGACGACGCTCAACGCGCGGCGTTATATCAACAAGCCTTAGTCATCGCCAAAGAACAAGCCCCGTTGATCCCGCTCGCGCACTCGGTCAATTATGTCCCGACCAGCCCGCGCGTACAAAACTTCCAACAAAGCCCGTTTGGTTATACCGCATTTTATGGGGTGAAGGTGGCGGATTAGGTTCAATCACTAATATATAGTGCAACAAAAAATCTAGGGCGCATTTAATGCGCCCTTACACAATTTTATCAATTCACATTGTCAATAAAGCTAATCCCTTAAAATTGCCTCAATAATATCTTGCACTTCATCAACAATAAACGTTGGCGCGGTTTCAAATTTTCTCATCTTTCTCACTCTAAAATCCACCACACGTACTTGATAAGCAATAACCACGCCATGAGTTCGGCAACCGCTACCCATTAAGGACACCGAAAAGCCATTTTCTCTTGCGGTAGCGGCTTCACCCTGCGAAATAGGACAAAGCATCATAAAACCGGTCTGATGAAATGCTTTTGAACTCAGCACCAATGCCGGACGAGAGCCTTTAATTTCACCACCTATACTGGGATCAAAATCAATTTTAATAATATCACCACGATCAATTTTCATCATAATTCGATTTCATCTCCAACTGCTTGCATGCTATCCCAATCGTTTAAACTCGGTAACTCGCCTGTTGTCATTGCTAGGCGTTGCTGCAAGGTTAAGCGCGCTTGTTTCGCCTCTGCGCCAGTACGTTTAATTTGTAGCACAACTCGGTCTTGTTGAATATTTTCTATTTCAAAAAAATCGCCATTGACAAGCTGTAAGCTCGCAATAAAGTCTTTCGGCAATCGCACCGCTTTGCTGTTGCCCCACTGTTTCACTTCTAATCTCATTACCTATCTCCTTTCAACTGTCAATGTATATCCAAAATAATACAATTAACTAGTGTATGGTTTTTATACAGCAAAAGCAATAGGCGCTGTTACTGACTACAAAATATTCCGCAACTCAACAAATTCCGCCAGCGGAAAATGTGTTGTCAGATACTGTTGCAAGTAGGCTTTGGTTTCGTTTTCGATAATCGGATCGATCTGCGGATAGTGGTTATAAATCAAGGCGTGCAAGGCAATGCCGCGCTGTTGGCAGACTTCGAGGCTTAACAACGTGTGATTGATACTGCCGAGTTTGCCCGAAGTGACCAAGATCAGCGGGTAGCCCTGTTGTTGCAAGTAATCCAGCGCGGTCAATTCCTGATTTAACGGCACTGCCAAGCCGCCGGCGCCTTCGATTAACACCACCTCATAATCTTGCGCTAAGGTTTGGCTATCGGCAGTGATTTGTGCCAAGTCGATCTCGGTTTGCGCCAAACGTGCCGCCAAGTGCGGTGAGCAGGGGTAAGCAAATACATAGCGGCAAGTCGTGCCGTCAAGATCACATTGTTGCAGCGGCAAATTTTGCAGTTTGCGGTGGGTTTGAATATCATCGGCAATGCCGGAACAGCCGGTTTGCACCAGTTTTTGTGTGATCACCGTTTGCCCTTGTGCCGTAAGGCGGTTGGCATAAAAACCAGTGGCGATGGTTTTGCCGACATCAGTATCAATGCCGGAAACAAAAAATATTTGCTTGTTTTTCATTATATTATCTTCTTTTGGCTAAAATCAGCAACGGTGCATAAGTCAAACTCACCTTGCCGTCGGCGCGGCTAAATTGCTGTTGATAGGCGTGGCAAAACGTCTGCAACCGCCCTTTCGTCCAAAACGTGCGGTTGGTGGCGGTGACGCCGGTGGCTTGCAAGTGGCGCAACACCGCACTCGGCTGTTCAAACCACAGTGGGATTGTATCTTGTTGTTGTGCAATCAATTCAAAGTGCGGTTCAAGCCACGCTTGCCATTGTTCCGCCGTTGGATAGTGCAAACCGACTGCCGTCAGGTGTTTAATCTCAGATAAATTTTGTGGTAAAAAGGTGCTGAATAACAAGCAACCGTTTGGCTTAAGCGCTTGTTGTGCGAGCCGAATAATCCGTTGCGGTTGCTGAAACCACTGCACGGTCGAAGCCGAAACCAGCAGATCAAATTGCTGAGTAAGAGCAAAAGTGTGGTCGAGCCGTTCCGCGTCGGTTGCCAACACTTGCACCTCCGCCGTCGCCAATCGCTGTTTTGCCTGTGCCAGTGCGGTTGAATTGAGATCATTTAAACACCATGACCGCACTTGGTAAGCTTGCGCCAATAATCGGGTTAAATCGCCGCTACCGCAGCCGATTTCCAGCGCAGATTGGAATTGGCGTTGTCCGCTTCGGCGCAATAAATCCGCCAAACGGCGGTTGATCTGTTGCTGTGCCAACGCTTGTTGATCGTAACTGGTTAAGGCTTTGGCAAAACAGTTGCCAATCCGTTTTTTATCCAACACCGCTAGCATAAATCAGCCCAATCGCTAAATATCGGTAACGCAAAGTGCGGTACGGCAAGTTGGCGGATTTCACACGCGGTTTGCTGCCAATACTTGAGTTGATTGGCTGTCGGGAAGATCTGATCCTGCGTGCCGACAATCGCTTTTTGCCAGCGGATCGAAGCCGGTTTGGCATGGGGAAAAGTGCGGTACACCGCTGCCAACTCCTGTGCGATTTCCTCGGTCGGACGTGCTGGAATCGCTTGGTACTGCTGTAACAATTCACGTTTGCCACACATTCGCCGTTCAAATTTAGCGCGGGTAAGCTCATTAAAACCGTCTAATGTGCCTTGAAAAATCGCGTGCGGAATGCCGTGTTGATCGTCAATTAAACAGGGCGTGCCGTTAATTGCCACGCTGCTGGCAAACGGCAATTCTGCCACGGTCTGCTCCGCCGCCCACACCCCCATGGACCACGCCACCAAATGCAAAGTGCGGTAGCGGCTGAGATCAAGATTGAATGTTAAATCACGGTAATCCCAACACAACAATAGATCGGTGTCAGACGGAATCTGCCAATGTTTCACCAGTTCAGGCGATGTGCCCCAACCGGCAAAATAGACAATCAAATTCGGGTTATTTTCTGCGCTGATCTGCCATTCCGTTTGCATTATGCACCTCCTTGCAAGACATCAACCAATTGCGTCACCTCATCGGCGGTCATATCGGCGGTTAAGGAAAAACGAATGCGCGATGTGCCGTTCGGCACGGTCGGCGGACGGATCGGCAAACAGTAAAAACCGCACTTTTGCAAGCGTTCGGCCGTGGCAACCGTTGTCGCATTATCGCCTAAAATATAAGGTACGATTTGGCTATGACTGAGTATGGCTTGTTGTGTCAATTGCTGCACGCTCTGCCGCAATTGCGCACTCAATTGCTGCAAATGTTGCCGTTGCGCTTGCATAGTTGGCAAGCGTTGCATTAGAAAATGCGTCCATTGCACCACCAATGGCGAAAGTGCGGTCGAGAAGATCAACGGACGCATTTTATTAATCAAATAATCCTTAACTACTTGCTCGCACAACAGGTATGCGCCCATCGCTGCCAGCGCCTTGCCAAACGTGCCGACCAAAAAATCAATCTGCCCGATACAACCGCACTTTTCCGCCAAACCCAAACCGTTTTGCCCGAACACGCCAAGTGCGTGCGCTTCATCAACGTATAACATCACATTGCGATACTGCTGTTTCAACGCCACCAGTTGCAATAAGTCCGCCGTATCGCCGTCCATGCTGAACACACTTTCGGTGACGATAATAATCCGTTGGTATTTTTCGCTGTTTTTTGCCAATAATTGTTGCAAATGGGCGTAATCATTATGGCGGTAACGCTGATAATCGGCGCTGGCAAGGCGAATGCCGTCAATCAAACTGGCGTGGACGAGTTTGTCGGCTAAAATCAGAGTATGTTTATCCGCTAACGCCGGCAAAATGCCGATATTGGCATGATAACCGCTGTTAAACAACAGACAGGCTTCACGCTGAAACCGACTCGCCATCAAGCTTTCCAATTCGGCATAAATCGGGAAATTGCCGGTCAGCAAACGCGAGGAAGACGAGGTGAAACTCGCCTGTTGCCAATCGGTTTGCGCTAAAAATTGCTGTTTTAATGTGTGATCGGCAGCCAAGCCCAAATAATCATTAGAGGAAAAATTCAGCATTTTGCGTTCATCGCGCCAGATCCATTTTCCCCCGTGGCGAATGTCAGGCAAAGTGCGGTATTGTCCCTGTTGTTGCAGCTGCGCCAACTGCTCGGCATAAAAATTCAGCATAAGCCATACTCTTGTTGCAGCGCCTTCAGCACGCCGTTTATCAGCTGCGACAATTGTGCGGGAGTGATAATAAACGGCGGCATGAGATAGACCAATTTACCAAACGGACGCACCCACACGCCCTGCTCGACCAAACGTGGCTGTAAGCTGCGCATATTGACCGCACTTTGCATTTCAATCACACCGATTGCGCCCAACACCCGCACCTCCGCCACGCAATCCCACGCTGCCGCGGCTGCCAATTCCCGTTTTAACTGCGTTTCGATACGGGCGACATTCTGTTGCCAATCGCTTTCCAACAATAAGCGGATCGACTCGGCGGCAACTGCGCACGCCAACGGGTTTGCCATAAAAGTCGGACCGTGCATAAAACAGTGCGCGACGCCGGCGCTAATGGTATCGGCAACCCGATTGGTGGTGATCGTTGCCGACAGCGTCAAATAACCGCCGGTCAAGGCTTTGCCTAAACAGAGAATATCCGGCACAACCTCGGCGTGCTCTAAGGCAAACAACTTGCCGCTGCGCCCGAAACCGGTGGCGATTTCATCAAAAATCAGCAACACGCCATAGTGATCGCACAGTTTTTTCGCCTCACGCAAATACTGCGGCGAATAGAAATACATTCCGCCTGCGCCTTGCACAATCGGTTCTAAAATCAACGCGGCAATCTGTTCGCCGTGTTGTGCCAACAAGTCGGCTAACGGTGCAATATCCGCTTGATCCCATGCTTGATCAAAACGCGTTTGCGGCTGCGGCAGGAAAAATTGGATCGGCAACCGTTGGCTGAACAAACCGTGCATGCCGGTAATCGGGTCGCACACCGACATCGCATGCCACGTATCGCCGTGATAGCCGCCGCGCATAGCGGCAAATTGGGTGCGCTGCGTTTGCCCCAAGGCGTGCTGATATTGCAGCGCCATTTTCATCGCCACTTCCACCGCCACCGAGCCGGAATCGGCATAGAAGATTTTTTGCAATTCGGACGGCAATAATTCGAGTAAAAGTTGCCCTAAACACACCGCCGGTTCATGGGTCAGCCCACCGAACATGATATGGCTCATTTGTTGCAGCTGATCGATTGCCGCTTGGTTTAAACGCGGGTGATTATAACCGTGCAACGCCGCCCACCACGACGACATGCCGTCAATCAGTTTGCGCCCGTCTTGCAGCATGATTTCCACGCCGTCGGCTTTTGCCACCGGATACACCGGCAGCGGATCGAGGGTGGAAGAATACGGGTGCCATAAATGTTGGCGGTCAAATTCAGTTAAATTCATTGTATTTTTATGTTTGCTAAAAAATTGGCAAGCATTTTAGCACCAAAATTCAATAGATAAAAAAAGGATACCGCACTTTGGGTATCCCTTTACTAAAAAACGCGTTAACGTAAATTTACTTCAGCAGCTACTTTAACTGCGCCAAGGCTTGCGCCAAATCCGCTTTAATATCAGCCACGTTCTCCAAGCCGACCGAGAAACGCAATAAGCGGTTGCACACACCGCGCGCGATCCGTTCCGCTTCCGGAATGTCCATGTGGGTTTGGGTTGCCGGATAGGTGATAAAACTTTCCGTACCGCCCAGACTTTCGGCAAAGGTAATCAATTTAATCGCTTTTAAGAACGGATTGACCCAGCTTTCCTCTTTCAGACGGAACGACAACATCCCGCTCTTGCCGGAATATAGCACATCTAAAATTTGATCTTGCTCGGCTAAGAATTTGGCGATTTCCCGTGCGTTTTGTTGATGGCGTTCCATGCGCAATGCCAAGGTTTTCAAACCACGCACCGCTAAGAACGAATCAAACGGCGATAAAACCGCACCTGCGCCGTTTTGCAGATAGAACAAACGCTCGCCCAGTTCCTGCCCTTTGGAGACGATTAAGCCCGCCAACACATCGTTATGACCGGATAAATATTTAGTCGCGCTGTGGATCACCAAATCCGCACCGTGTTCAATCGGACGGAATAATACCGGGGTTAAAAAGGTGTTATCCACGATTAATAACAAATTGTGTTTTTTGGCAATCTTGCTGATTGCCGCCACATCGCACTCTTCCATTAACGGATTGGACGGGGTTTCGACAAAGATCGCTTTGGTATTCGGTGTGATCGCCGTTTCAATCGCGGCTAAATCGGCGGTGTCGACATACACCGGTTTCACGCTGTTATTATTTTTATAACAGAAATCCAGCAGACGGTAAGTGCCGCCATAGACATCGCTGGAGATAATCCATTCGTCAGGGGCTTTAAACAGCGACATTAATAATTGAATCGCCGCCATACCTGAGGCACAGGCAAAGCCGCGATCCCCGCCCTCTAAACGCGCGATTCCTTCTTCCAACACGGTGCGGGTCGGGTTTTTGGTACGGGTGTAATCATAGCCGGTCGATTCGTTAATGCCGCGATGACCATAAGCGGTGGAAAGGTAAATCGGGGTCGCCACTGCGCCGGTTTTTTCATCGGTGCGATTGCCCAGTTGCGCCAGTTCGGTTTCAATAGAATAAGTTGTCATAATCTCGCCTTAACACAGTCTAATTGTAAATAGTGCATTATTCTGACATAAATAAAACACCTAATCTACACGCACAAATGAAAACCGCACTTTTGGCTAAATTTCGATAAAACCACTCATTTTTTCGGCAATTAAACAAAAAAATGCAATCAGCCATTGACAGCCAAATAGAAGTCAGTAAAATGCGCACACACTGATTAACAACAGCCTGTCTGTTGTGATGTGCGCGGGAATAGCTCAGTTGGTAGAGCACAACCTTGCCAAGGTTGGGGTCGCGAGTTCGAGTCTCGTTTCCCGCTCCAAATTATGCCAAGCATAAACGGCGTGTTAGCAAAGAGGTTATGCACTGGATTGCAAATCCATGTAGCTCGGTTCGATTCCGGGACACGCCTCCATCCAATCAGTGCCCGAGTGGTGAAATCGGTAGACACAAGGGATTTAAAATCCCTCGACTTTCGAGTCGTGCCAGTTCAAGTCTGGCCTCGGGCACCATTTAAAAATAAGTTAAACTTCAAAAGATAGCTACTTTCGGTAGCTTTTTTTATGCCTGCAATTTCTCTTCTTTTCTTTCTGATTTGCCGATAACGGTTATCAGAAAACATAACACCAACAAAATATTGCAATATCAGCTAACAAAATCATAAAAAATATGCTTAAATTACGCAATTAAGTCTATTTTTGATCACGTTGAATTTTCATCTATCGCTCGGTAGGTTATTTTTATGCCTAATATCAGATCTTTTTTAGATAAAATTAAGCGCAACCGGCACACATTATTTCTGCTTGCGTTATTTTTATCCGCATCGCCATTTCTGTCGGCACAGTCTTATGTGGTGTATGATTTTACCCATAACAAAGTGTTGGAAAGCAGTTCAGCGAATCGCGTTCGTCCGATTGCTTCGGTCACCAAATTAATGACCGCCATTGTCTTTTTAGAAAATAACCGCAATGCCAAATGCCGTGCCAGCATTACACAAGAAGATCATGACTATATTAAAGGCACAAGCACCAAGTTGCCGAAAAACACGCCTATCGCCTGTTCAGAATTATTAAAGGCAATGTTGGTCTATTCCGACAACTACGCCGCCCATGCCCTCGCGCGCTCCGCCGGCATGAGCCGCGCCAAATTCATTCAAAAGATGAATGAAAAGGCAAAAAAATTAAAGATGAATGCCACCCGTTTTAGCGACAGTTCCGGCTTGTCCAGCCAAAATGTCTCGAGCGTGATGGACTTGGTGAAACTGGCGAAATATGCGTTAAACAAACCTGAACTGAAAACGCTGTCCAACACGCGCAACACCTATATCCGCACCAGCCGCAATAATGTGTTTATGCAAAACACCAACAAATTAGTACGCGAAGAGATGTTCGACGCCGCCATCAGCAAAACCGGCTATATCCGCGAATCGGGTTATAACTTGGTGTTTATCAATAAACACCGTTGCGATGATGGTGCCACCATCGGCGTGATTAGCCTAAACAACAAAAGCTCCGCCGCCCGCTCCAATTTCACCAAAAACAAACTGCAAGCCCACGGCTGCCTTGCGCTCAATGATTTGATTATTAATGAAAGCAACGATCAAGATATTGAAGCCTATGATCAGGTTGGGCTGGATATGTTGATCGAACGGGTGGCGAGTTAAATTTAAAAAAGTACGGTGAATTTGACCGCACTTTAGGGCTGTATAATGAAAAAACGCAAACTGATTTTCTTCACTTTAACCATTACAACCTTGTTTGCCTATACCTCTCAGCCGGCAAAAAAAGTGCAGACCGGTTATCTGAAAAATACCATCAGCCAAGCCGAACTTTCTAATATCGCCGACTACAAGCGTTATTTTTATTCATGCAATAACTTTGAAACCAGCGGCACATCCTTTTTATCGACCTATTTTCCACTTTGGCGAGAAAGCCGTTTAAAACACAATTTCGGCATCTATTTTCAGTTAGACGGCGGAAAAGCAGAACCTTTTGATCATATTGCCAACGTCCCACTCAATACCCGCGGCTCACGTTTTGAAGTCATTTACCGCTCATACCACCCCGTTCAAGGATATTCTATCGAGCTAATCGCTCGTGAACACCGCTCCACTTACTATAAAAACATCAACGGGGCAAAAGTGGCGTGGTTGGAGTGTAGGGAGGGGTAGAAATTTAACATATTCAATAGTTGTATTGCTTACATACATTCTATCTCTTAAAAGTTAGAAGGCTTTTAACACTTTCACTAAAGATTCTATTCCATCAAAAGTTTTGATAAAGTAAGTTCTATTATCAGTAATAGTATAAAGGATAATATTATGTTTCCAAACGAAAATACTAGAGATGAAAGTATTGTTCTTAAAGAACTAGAAGAGTTATGTTCCCAACCAGGGTATGCACATGTAATTGCATTTTTTTGTTATCGAGATAATAGTCTATTCTTTGATTCAGATATAATTACCACTGAAGATATATTAAGGCAATACAATACTTCAGATAGATTGCTTAGAAATGAAATATCACTATTAATAGGTTTAATGTGTAAACATAAAATAAACTTAACATTACCTCAAAATCATCAATTTCAAAGCCATATCAACCAGACTGAAATATTATTAGATGAATTACACTCATCAATAATAAAAAACACTATTAATATAAGCTCCATTGAAGAATTAAGTAATATTCTAACATCAGGAAAAATGTTAAGAGAACCAATTTTTTATGGTGGTGAATCAGCCTATTCATTTCAGTATAGAAATTTTTCAAAACTGAAATATAGTTATGATAATGAATGGTTTATAAAAAACAAAGGATACTCAACCGAGCAATTATTCAAGATTATTGTCGCATTAGAAGAAATTCAGACAGCAAAAATATATGAGACATTAATTAACTTTAAAAATCAAGATCCTAAAGAATGGAGTATCCTTGAGGGATATATATTTTCAGTGGAAGACATCATATCCAGGACTAATTTAGATGAAATAACTATAAAAAACTTTTTGGATTCATTTTCATTACAAAAGCATCAAAATATATCTTCACTAAAAAAATTTGGTGATTTTAATCCTACTAATGCTTATCCTTTTTTGGTTTTAAAGGATAATCGTTATTTACTATTTCAATATTATAGCTTAGTTGAGGCTGTATATGAAACACCTTTCTTTTGGTTTAATCAAGATAGTAGTTATAAAAACACAGCAATGGAACACAGGGGGAAATTTACAGAAAACATCTCGTTTAAACGTTTGAAACTAGTTTTTGGTGATAAAAATGTATTCAAAAATATTGATATTAAGGATACAAATAATAATAAACTTGGTGAAATAGATGTATTAGTTGTTTTTGCGGATAGAGCTATTATTTTACAAGCAAAATCTAAGAAACTAACCATACCAGCTAGACAAGGAAATGACGATGTAATAAAAAATGATTTTGAAAAAGCAATTCAATCGTCATATGAACAATCGGTTTCATGTGGAAAACTGCTATTAAATAATAAAAACAGACTAATCTCAACCTCTGGTGAAGAAATATTACTCAATAGAGATTTTTCTGAAATATATCCTTTCTCAGTTATTTCTGAACATTATCCTGCCTTACATACACAGGCAAGACATTTTTTAAAACAAACAGAACATAATGTAATTAAACCAGCATTTGTTATTGATATTTTTACATTAGATGTGATAACGGAACTATTGCAGTCACCATTATATTTTTTAAGTTATATAAACCGTAGAATTATTTATAAAGATAAATTAATTGCAAATCATGAATTAACGATATTGGCATATCACTTAAAAAGTAATTTATATTTAGATAATGATTATACAGCAATACATTTAGCTGATGATTTAAACGCTGATCTTGATTTAGTTATGCAATCACGAAGAGCTAATTTATCAAATAAATTACTTCCAGATGGAATTTTGACAAAATATCAAGATACATTCTTTGATAAGCTAATAAAAAACATTGAGAAACTTGAAAATAAAAATGTTATTGAATTAGGATTAGAATTATTAACTTTAGGAGAAGAAACAATTTCGATTTTGAATAAAAATATAAGAAAAGTACAAGAAAGAAGTTTACAAGATAGAAAACTCCATGATTTAACACTAACTTTTGATGAAAATGATACTAGTGGATTGACTATCCATTGTACAGATGAACCGTACTCTCAAGCACTGAATAAATTAAGCAATCATTGTGAACGCAGAAAGTATAAACATAAATCAGAGCGTTGGTTTGGAATCGCAATAGATATTGATAATGCAGAAGTAAGATTTGGAATCAATAAAATTTACACCTGGAAGCCATCCTACGATATGGATATAATTTGTAGAGAACTTTTTTCCTCTAGCGAAGTAATTGTTCCTATTAACCAACAAAAACGAAAAAGAAAGATTGGGCGTAACGCTCCTTGTCCTTGTGGTAGTGGAAAAAAATACAAAAAATGTTGTTGTTATAAACAGATCAATATTATAAATAATATTTGACTACCATAAGATAATTGATGAATTTATCAATTGTTTCAGTAAAATTCTTCAGCGTTTAATTATCATCTATATAGCTTTCCGAGAGAGCGTAATAAATTCGATTAATTTGGTTATAAGGGCGGATTCAATCCGTCCTTACTATATAATTTATATTTCAGTTGTTATTTCATCGCCACACCCAACCACTTCACCATTTCCCGTTCACTCCACCCCTTACGCTCTGCATAATCCTTCGCCTGATCTTCATCAATTCGTCCTAAGGTGAAGTATTCGCTGGCGGGGTGGGTGAAGTACCAGCCGCAGACACTTGCGGCGGGCCACATGGCGTAGCTTTCGGTGAGTTTCATGCCGATACGTTGTTCTACTTCGAGTAAATCCCAAATCAGTTGTTTTTCGGTGTGTTCCGGGCAGCTTGGGTAGCCGGGGGCGGGGCGGGTGCCGAGGTAGTTTTCGGCGATTAAGCCTTGATTATCAAAGGTTTCATCGGAATAACCCCACACTTTGGTGCGGAGTTCAAAATGCAGATATTCCGCCATGGCTTCGGCGAGGCGGTCGCCGATGGCTTGTAGCAAAATCGCATTGTAATCATCGCCTGCGGCTTTAAAGCCGTCCACTAAAGCATGTTCTTCCACCCCGGCACAGACGGCGAACATACCTAAATAGTCTTGCTGACCGCTTGCTCGATCAGCGATATAGTCGCTTAAACACAGGTTATACGGGCTTTTGCTGTTTTTGCCCCGCTCCCCTTGTTGGCGTAGGTGATAGGCTTTGCCTACCACTAAAGTGCGGTCGAAATTTTGATAAACTTCAATATCATCACCTGTGCGATAGGCAGGGAATATCCCCATAATACCGCTTGGATTTAATTTGCCGTTTTGCTCGAATTCATCGAGCATCACTTGCGCGTCATTCCACACACGGCGGGCTTCTTCACCGCCTTCAGGGTAATCAAAGGCATCGGGATAACCGCCCATTAAGCCCCATAAGCGGAAAAACGGAGACCAGTCGATAAATTGGCGCAGTGTGGCAATCGGTACGTTTTTATATTCTACAATGCCGGTTTGTTTGGGTAGTGGCACCTTGTAATCCGCCCATTCGCCACTAAAGGCATTAAACCCGTTGGCTCTGGCTTCTTCAATGCTCAACTGTTTACGAGCAGGTTTGCGATTAGCAAAGGTGTATTGAATTTTTTCATACTCTTTTTTCGTGCGTTGCCACAATTCAGCCTTGCTTTCCGGGTTCATCAAAGCGGCACATACCGTCACCGTACGGGAAGCATTGGTGGTGTAGATCACTTCATGGGCGTATTTAGGATAGAGTTTGATCGCCGTATGCTCTTTCGAGGTGGTTGCCCCACCGATAATCACCGGGATATCCAATTTCAAGCGAGTGAGTTCGCCTAAAAAATATTCCATTTCGTCCAGTGACGGGGTGATCAAACCGCTTAAGCCGATAATGTCGGCTTTTTCTTGCAGTGCGGTTTCGATGGTTTTATCCGCCGGCACCATCACACCCAAGTCAATCACTTCAAAGTTATTACATTGCAGCACCACGCTTACAATATTTTTGCCGATGTCGTGTACATCGCCTTTCACGGTGGCAATCACCACCTTGCCGCTGGAAGATCCTTTTTGCTTGGTGGAGTTGATAAACGGCTCAAGATAGGCGACAGATTGCTTCATTACCCGTGCCGATTTCACCACTTGCGGCAGAAACATTTTACCGTCGCCGAACAAATCGCCCACCACGTCCATTCCTGCTATCAACGGCCCTTCAATCACTTCCAACGGCGAACTGAATTGCTGGCGTGCTTCTTTCGGTATCTTCAATAATAAAATTGGTGATACCTTTGACGAGCGCATGTTTTAACCGCTCGGTCACGTCCCATGTCCGCCATTCGGCAACGTTGGCATCCTCTTGCTCGCCGCCTTGGTTACGGTATTTTTCCCCGATTTCTAACAGGCGATCGGTGGAATCGGCACGGCGATTGAGCACCGCATCTTCCACCACCTCACGCAGTTCGGAATCCAAATCATCATAGATCGCCAACTGCCCTGCATTGACGATGCCCATATCCATACTGGCTTTAATGGCATAATAGAGGAACACGGCATGGATGGCTTCACGCATAAAATTGTTACCACGCAAAGAAAACGAGACATTAGATACGCCGCCTGAAATTTTGGCGAACGGTAAGGTTTGTTTAATCCGTGCGGTGGCGTTGATAAAGTCCACACCGTAATTGTTATGTTCTTCAATGCCTGTGCCGATAGCGAAAATATTGGGATCGAAAATAATATCTTCCGGCGGAAAATCCAGTTGATCCACTAAAATCCGGTAAGCACGGGTACAAATCTCTACCTTGCGTTGTTCCGTATCCGCTTGCCCCACTTCGTCAAACGCCATCACCACCACCGCAGCTCCATAACGGCGCACCAATTGGGCTTGGGCGATAAATTTTTCTTCGCCCTCTTTTAAGGAAATGGAATTGACAATGCCCTTGCCTTGAATGGATTGCAACCCAGCTTCTATCACTTCCCATTTGGAAGAGTCGATCATCACCGGCACTTTTGCCGCATCGGGTTCGGTCGCCATAATATTCAAAAAGCGTGCCATACAGGCTTGTGAATCGAGCAAGGCTTCGTCCATATTCACATCGATAATTTGTGCGCCGTTTTCCACTTGATCAATGGCAATTTCAATCGCTTCACCAAATTTATCTTCTTTAATCAAACGTTTGAATTTTGCCGAACCCGTCACGTTATTGCGTTCGCCCACATTCACAAACAGGCTGTTTTCATCAATGGTGAGCGGCTCAAGCCCCGAGATTGATCTGCACCCAAAAAGCTTGGGTGCAACTGGTTCGCTGCTGTATTAAAGACTCACCATTATTGCTTGCCGACGAACCGATTGCAGAGCTCGATCCCTATTATCAAATCGACATCATGCAGCAATTGCAAACGCTCACACCGAACCGCACTTGCGTGATCGCCATTCACCACCTTTCACTTGCCTACCGTTTTTGCGATGAAGTGATTCTGCTCGGCAATAACAACGTGATTGCTAGCGGTGCAACCCAAACGGTGCTGACCGCTGAAAATTTAGCTGCTGCGTTTGGCATTCGCGCCGAGATTGATCCGATGAAGCGCGAGATTTTTGCTGTGGAGAAGTTGTAGAGACGATTTGCCGATTTATCAATTTGCCGTCCTTACATCTACCCCATCAATCATTCGCCATGAATCCATGCGCTGCATAGTGTTTTTTGTTGAAAAATAGTTGCTGAATCAACAAAAATCACTCCTTATTTTTCACCAGTTGTGACTTACTTCTCACTTTCTGCAAAAGCTTCCGTATTTAGCCGAATTCTTATTGACCCTCTCAAAACGGAGAATTATGATAGCTACACTTCATGATATTTTAATCATGGATAAAAACACTTCATCATGAAACTTTCTTATTTTGAATATGATGAAGTGGCTTGATTCCGCATCTGCCGCCGAGTCATTAACGTGGTAAGGGCGTATCAAGGCGGAAGATGAATTCACTGTTTGTTTTTGTGATAAACAGCTAGAAAATTCGATAAAACTTTAAGTTTCATCAGAACTTGAAGTCAAACACACATAAAGGAGCGTTGCATATGACTACTTCACATAACGAATCACGTCGCCATTTTATGAAATTAATGGGCGGTGTCGGTGCCGGTTTAGCGTTCTCTGGTACATTAGGAACATTTACTAACCCGGCTTTTGCAAAAGTCGCTACTTCAGGCAGTATCGAAGCAGGGATTGCTTATCCGTTATCCACCGGATTTGATCCATTAACCTCGAGTGGTGCTTCTTCCTACGCTGCTAACCTGCACATTTTCGAAGGTTTGGTTGATTTACATCCAGCCACTCGCAAACCATATTTGGCATTGGCTGGCACAGAACCGGTACAAAAAGATGATACCACTTGGCAAATCACCTTGCGTGACGGTGCAACGTTCCATGACGGCAAACCGGTGACTACCGAAGACGTGGTTTACTCATTTGAGCGTGTTTTGAACCCGGATAACAAATCCTTATTTGCCCAATTTATTCCTTATATCGACAAAGTGACCGCACTTGACGCAAAAACCGTCGAATTTAAACTGAAATATCCGTTTGCGTTATTCACCGACCGTTTGACTATCGTCAAAATCGTACCGAAACACGTTATCGAGGCTGTCGGTCAAGCCAAATTCGACGCTGAGCCTGTCGGTTCCGGTCCGTTCAAATTTGTTTCTGCCGTGAAAGATGACCGTATCGTCTTTGCCGCACACGATGCTTACAACGGTATCTACCCTGCTCAAGTAAAAGACATGACATGGTTCTTATTGTCTGACGATTCCGCGCGCGTCACCGCACAAGAATCCGGCCGTACTCAAGCAATGGAAAGCGTGCCATATTTGGATATTCCGCGTTTACAACGCCGTCAAACCGTTGAGTCGGTACAATCTTTCGGCTTGCTGTTCCTGATGTTCAACTGTGAAAAAGCGCCGTTTGACAATCCGAAAGTGCGTCAAGCGTTACACTACGGTTTAGACACCCAAGCAATGATCAACACCGCATTGATGGGCAACGCCGAACCGGCGACGTCATTCTTACAAACCACTCACCCTGATTACGTCAAAGCCAGCACCCAATATGACTATGATGTGAAAAAAGCGGAAGCGCTATTGAAAGAAGCCGGTGTGCCTGAATTATCATTCAAACTGTTGGCGACCGACCACTCTTGGGTCAAAGACTGTGCGCCATTAATTTTAGAATCTTGGAACAAAATTCCGGGCGTGAAAGTGACCCTTGAACATCTGCAATCCGGTGCACTATACGGTCAAGCCATTCCGTCAGGCGATTTCGGTGTGGTTATCGCCCCGGGCGATCCGTCAGTGTTCGGTAACGACGTCGACTTGCTGATGAGCTGGTGGTATCGCGGTGATGTCTGGGCGAAAAACCGTTATCGTTGGAGTAATACGCCTGAATACGCAAAAGTTCAAGAGTTGTTGGACGAAGCGGTTAAAGCGAAAACCAATGATGATGCGAAAAAAGCCTGGTCCGAAGCGATTAACATTATCGCTAAAGAAGTGCCGCTATATCCGTTATTCCACCGTAAATTACCAACCGCTTGGGACAGCAAAAAACTGTCTGACTTCCAACCGTTGCCAACAACCGGCTTATCGTTCATCGGTACCGGTCGTAAATAACATACTTTAGTTGTACCCGCAGGTATCGAAGATCGTCAAAAGTCGATACCTGCATTTTTTCACTTTACTGCTTGATTGGAGAAAACCATGGAAATTGTGTTGCGTTTGTTGTTACGACGCTTGCTTGCATTACCGGTTATGATGTTTGGGGTAACTGCATTAGTGTTCGTTATTTTGCAACTCAGCCCCGGAGACCCTGCGATTATCGCCCTCGGTGATAGCGCCAGTGAAGCCGCCAAAGCCTTATATCGCGAAACTCACGGCTTAAATGATCCCATCCTAGTCCAATACGGACGCTATATCGTCAATCTGTTCTCGCTTGATTTCGGTGTCACCATGCCGCCTGAGCAACCAATCAGCTCGCTGATTGCTAAAGCGTTTCCGTTGACGTTACAACTCACCTTTATCGGAGTATTTTTTGCGGCTATCGTCTCATTCAGCTTGGGCGTGTTGGCGGCGTTGTACCGCGATCGTTGGGTGGATCAAGTCATTCGTTTGCTTTCCGTTGCTGCGGTTGCAACTCCGTCATTCTGGTTGGGGATCTTATTAATCCAATGGTTATCGTTAGATAATGATATTTTCCCGTCAGGCGGTTTTGTTCCTTTTAGCGAAAGCCCGAAAGATTACATTTTATCAATGACGCTACCGTCATTGGCACTTGCCGTGCCGGTGTGCGCTTCCCTGATTCGGGTGGTGCGCACAACGATGGTGGAAGAAATGGATAAAGATTATGTCCGTACCGCAATCGGTAACGGCGTGCCATACTCGACTGTAATTCGC
This sequence comes from Testudinibacter sp. P80/BLE/0925, assembly GCF_053570785.1. The sequence continues at coordinate 2,611,246 of NZ_CM131636.1, forward strand.
TACAACGTGCTGCGTAATGCGCTGATCACCCCTGTGACCGTACTGGGTCTGCGTGTGGGGTACTTACTCGGCGGTGCGGTGGTTATCGAACAAATCTTCGATTTGCCGGGTATGGGCAAACTGATTTTTAACGGCATCGTGAATCACGACTTGCACTTGGTACAAGGGGTTGTATTGACTATCGCGTTTACCTTTATTTTGGTGAACATCATCGTTGATATATTGTATTTATTGATTAATCCAAGAATTCGGAGTCTATGATGCTACGTCAAGGTTTAAGTAAACGTTTAGCCGCCGGCGGTGCTCGCTTCCAAGCGTTACCGTTTAGTGCAAAACTCTCACTCTCCTTTATTTTTCTGATTGTGTTGATGGCGATTTTCGCTCCGTGGGTTGCCACCCATGATCCACTTGCCACCGGCATTCCGGCACAAGCGCCAAGCGCAAACAACTGGTTCGGTACCGATCGTTTAGGCCGTGACGTGTTCTCACGTATGGTATACGGTTCGCAAACCTCGTTGATTATCGGCTTAGGTTCGGTCGGTTTGGCAATTCTGTTCGGCGCCATTCTCGGCTCAACCGCGGCAACGGCAAGCAGATGGGGCAACGAAACCATTATGCGTTTGATGGATATCATGATGTCCTTCCCGGCGATTGCCTTGGCTGCGGTATTGTTGGTGACTTTCGGCAACTCGTTACCGATGATTATCCTCGCGATTGCGGTGGTTTACACTCCACAACTGGCGCGTGTGGTGCGTGCCAACGTGGTATCGCAATGGGAAGAGGACTATATCCGCGCCGAACGCGTGTTAGGCGCAAGCCGCCCTTATATCTTAATCAAACACGTGGTGCGCAACACTGCCGCGCCGGTATTGGTATTTGCCACCGTGATGGTTGCGGATGCGATTGTGTTCGAAGCCTCGCTCTCCTTCTTGGGTGCGGGGGTGCAAGCGCCTGCGCCGTCTTGGGGCAACGTTATCGCTTACGGTCGTAACCTGGTGTTAAACGGCGGTTGGTGGGCGACCACTTTTGCCGGTCTCACGATCTTATTAACCGTATTAGCGTTAAATATCTTGGCGGAAGGCTTAACCGATGCGTTGGTGAATCCAAAACTGAAAAAATCCACCCAACCTAAAGACGGCAATGAAAAACCGGCAACGCTATTAGGGTCGGATGTGCAAGAAGCGATGGCGGAAGGCTTGGCGTTGAAACGCTATCTGTTCAACTTGCATAACAAAGAGATCACCCGCACTGACCGCATGCAGCTTGACCCGAATGCCAAACCGATTTTACAAGTGAAAAACCTGTCGATCCGCTTCCCGAACCGTTACGGCGAAACGCCGTTAGTGGACAACATCAGTTTCACCGTCAACGAAGGCGAAACCATGGGCTTGGTGGGCGAATCCGGCTGCGGTAAATCGATTACAGCGTTTTCTATCATGGGGCTATTGCCGAAAACAGCGAAAATCACCGGCAACATCACCTTCTGTGACCGCAGCGGTAAAGAACATGATTTATTAAACTCAAGCGAAATGAACCAACTGCGCGGTACCGAAATTGCGATGATTTACCAAGACGCTTTGAGTGCCTTGAACCCGTCAATGCGAATTAAGGCGCAAATGGCGCAGATCATCAGCCGTGGCAGCAAACACACCGCGGAAACCTTGTTGGAGTGGGTGAAACTCGATCCGTCGAAAACCTTGAATCGCTATCCGCATGAGCTGTCAGGCGGGCAACGCCAACGGGTGCTGATTGCGATGGCATTGGCGCGGGAGCCGAAACTGGTCATCGCCGACGAACCGACAACCGCACTTGATGTAACGGTACAAGCGGAAGTGATCAAACTGTTGAACGAATTGCGCCAAAAACTCGGTTTTGCGATGGTGTTCGTCAGCCACGACTTAGCCTTAGTCGCCCAAATGGCGCACCACATCACCGTGATGTACGCCGGTCAAGTGGTGGAAAGCGCGCCGACTTCGCCGTTATTGGCAAATCCAATGCATGAATATACCCGCGGTTTGTTGGGGTCAGTATTATCCACCGAAGAACGTGCCGAACGCTTATATCAAATTCCGGGCAGCGTGCCGTCGCCTTACGACTTTGCGGTCGGCGACCGCTTCGCAGGGCGTTCGTTACGGCCTGACGCCAATCCGGATCAAAAATTGCCGCTCGTTCCGGCAGGCGATGTGCCAAACCACTTCTGGGCTTCCCATTTAGCCGCATCAAATTCAGCAGACAGCCGTAAAGCTGCACAAGGGGAAAATGTATGAGTAGTAGTATCAAAGTCATCAAACCGCAACATATCATTGATTTAAAAGATATCGTGGTGCAATTCCCTTCCCGTGACGGTTCGCTGTTCAGCCGTAACAAAGTCACGGCGGTCGGCGGGGTCAATTTCCATGTGGATGCCGGGGAAACCGTCGGTATCGTAGGCGAATCCGGTTGTGGCAAATCCACCCTCGCCAACGTGATGATCGGCTTGCAGCAACCCACCGGCGGCGAAGTGAAATTCAACGGCTTGAAAATGCAATACGGCAGCGCACAAGCTCGTAAACAGTTCGGGCGCCAAGTGTCGGTGATCTTCCAAGATCCGGCAACCGCACTTAACCCGCGCATGAAAGTGTTCGATATTCTGCGTGATCCGTTGGATATTCATAACATCCTGCAACCGCATGAACGGGAAAAACGGGTGTATGAATTGCTGTCGCGCGTCGGCTTGCCGCGTTCCGCCGCCGCGGTTGAACCGACCCGTTTATCCGGCGGACAGAAACAACGTGTCGCCATTGCCCGTGCCTTGGCACTCAATCCGTCGTTGATCGTTGCCGACGAACCGACTTCCGCATTGGATGTATCGGTGCGCGCGCAGGTGTTAAACTTGCTGGCGGATTTGAAAAAAGAGCTGAATTTGGCGATGGTGTTTATCTCGCACGATATCCAAACCGTGCGCCAAGTGTCGGATCGGATCGTAGTGATGTTTGCCGGTAAAATCGTGGAAAGCGGCTCGGCAGAACAAATCTTCGAAAACCCGAAAGAAGATTACACCCGCCGTCTGCTCGGCGCTGCGCCGTCATTATTGTAAACCGACGGTCACGGTTATCCGTCAAACCGCACTTTTTCTGCCTATATCTCCTAACGGCAGAGAAAGTGCGGTTAATTTTTAGCATACTTTCTCCATTTATTGCGGTAAATCTTATGAAAAACACATTTCAGATTCAAACGGTGATTGAAACGGACATCTTGGTCGTCGGTTCAGGCATAGCCGGACTCAGTGCGGTGAAACAAGCCTCCGGGCAAAATTTACGTTCGGTCTTAATCACCAAAAACAAGATTGCCGGCGGGGCGAGTTTTTTTCCGTTAAAAGCCACCCTCGGTATTCAAGTCACCGGCGATGAAGATGACAAAGTGCAGTTTCGGGAGGACATCACCCGTGTCGGCAAAGGGATGAACAATCCTGATGTCGTCGAAAATTATCTGAATGAATCCAAACAAGGCATTGGATTATTGCAAGAGATCGGCTTTCAGCCGTGGTTGCGGCAAGATAACCGCCCTGCCTGTTTTGCCAAATACCCACGCCCGATCTATTTAATTTCCGAGTGGACAAGCGCGACAAAAAAGGCGCGTGAAATTTTAGATCATAATGAGCTGAACCGCTATTACGAACAAGCCACGTTAGTCAAAATTATCGCCCCGAACAATCGAGTCGCCGGTGCGGTATTCCAACTGGAAACGGCTGATGGCGTAGAACTCGTTTTTTGCCGTTGCCATGCCGTGATTTTGGCAACCGGCGGTATCGCCTCATTGTATAAAAACAATCTTTACCCCAATGATATTGTCGGCTCGGCACACGCAATTGCGTTAGATGCCGGCGCAAGCGCAATCAATATGGAATTTATTCAATTCATTCCGGCATTTCTAGCCCCTAAGCGCAAAGTGCTGTTTGGCGAACACACCCTAAAATATTGTACGGCAGTGTATGACAGCAATGATCAACCGCTGTTTAACGATATGTCGGAGCAGGCGTTTCGGGCAATGATGGACGAACGCAGCGATTATGCGCCGTTTAGCGTCGATTTTGCGGCAAAACGTTTTGATTTGACCGTTATGCAGGCAATTCAGCGCGGCAGCAACGGGGCTCGTTTAGCCTTTTCATCGGCATTATATCAAGATCAAAGCGAATTTTATCGCGTCTATTTGGATTGGCTGAAACAAAAAATCGGTGTCGATCTGCTGCAAGATCGTGCGGTCATCGAACCCTTTGCGCACAGCTGCAACGGCGGAATCGAAATTGACGGCAACAGTGAAAGTGCGGTCAACGGACTGTTTGCCATTGGCGAAATCTCCGCCTGTATTGAGGGCGCAAACCGCTTGGGCGGCAACTCGGTCGGCGGCAGCTTGGTTTTCGCAACCCGTGCCGTGCAGCGTGCCAAACACTATTGCCAAACCGCACTTTCAACCCTCGCTCCTGCCGATGTCACGCAGATACTGATACAAACCATCCCGGAACAACCAAGCACCGCACCGCTCAGCGCCAGCGCCAGCGCCAGCGAAATTTTAACCCAAGTGCGGGAGACATTATCGTTAAATGCCAATGTTTACCGCAATCAACAAGGGCTGCAACACGCGTTGGGGTTAATCGAATATCATCTCCGCCACTATAGCGCCAGCCGATACGGTATCGAATTATATTGGTCATTGCGTTGTGCCGAAATGCTATTGCAGGCAATGCTTGCCCGTCGAGAAAGCCGTGGTGCGCATTTCCGCTCGGATTACCCGAATGAGAGCCCCAATGTGGAAAAATTACGGCTTAACTTACGGCATGGAAAAATAAAAATCACACGCTTGAAGTCCGCTTTTTAAACGACAAGCCGGCTTGACGGTTGACTAAGCACCTTAAAAACGCTACTTTTATTCATCACAATCCTTTTTAATATCATTTAATTATAAGGCTATCATTCAGATATGGCGCAGATTGATCCGACATTAGCGGGCAAGACACCGACAAAAATCGAAAAAATCCTGTGGAGTTTACTACCGCTTTTCGGGTTAATTGCCGTTATTTTTTTATGGTTCGATAATCAGCCGTTCTACCAATACCAATATTCTTGGTTCAGCCTGATTGATCTGAATATTTTGCTGTATGTCGACGGGCTTTCCCTGCTGATGTTATCCTTGATCACCGGTATCGGCTGTGCGGTTTATCTGTATGCCGCGGGCTATTTCGCCGATCATCCGCAGTTGCGCCGTCTATATGTTTTATTAAGCATTTTTATGCTTGCCATGATCGGCTGCGTGATTGCCGATCATCTACTGCTGTTTTTCCTGTTTTGGGAATTGACCAGTATCACTTCATTTTTGTTAGTGCTGTTTAACTATCAAGCGGAAGAAAACCGCAACGCCGCCAAACAAGCTTTGCTGATCACCGGCAGCGGCGGTTTATGCCTGTTAGCCGGTTTTTTATGGCTCTGGCATTTAACCGGCACGGCGCAAATTTCCGAGTTGATCCGAATTCTGCCCGATTACATTGCCGAACCGCACTTTAAGTGGATTTTAATCCTGATTCTACTAGGCGCATTTACTAAAAGCGCACAATTTCCGTTCCAATTTTGGCTGCCGAACGCCATGGCGGCACCGACGCCGGTTTCCGCTTATCTGCACTCGGCAACCATGGTCAAGCTGGGGATTTTCCTGTTGGCGCGTTTGGATTATGCCCTGACGGATTGGGCGCTGTGGCAGCAAATTCTACAAACCGTCGGTTCGATTACCGCCGCTTGGGGCATGATGTTGGCATTAAGAGAACGGGATTTGAAGAAAATTCTGGCGTGGTCCACCGTTGCCTCGCTTGGTACAATGGTGGTGTTGATCGGCTTGGACAGCAGCTCGGCCTCAATTGCGGTGATAACTTTTGTGTTGGCGCACGCCTTATACAAAGCGCCGCTGTTTTTTGTCGCCGGCAATATCGACCACGCCACCGGCACGCGGATTATCGATCATCTCGGCGGTTTAAAACGCTATATGCCGTGGACGGCAACGGTTGCGATTTTAGCCGCACTTTCCATGGCGGGTATGCCGACCTCGTTCGGATTTATCGCCAAGGAAGCCCTGGCAATCGCCAAAGAAGCCGATGATACCCTGCCGTTTAGCGCTTATGGTAACCTTATTTTTAGTATCATTGCGGTTGCCGTTGCGGCAGTAGCGGCAATTCGTGTTTTTTGGCTACATCCCGGCAATAACATTACCCCGTCCGTACATGAGGTAAAAATCAAAATGCTGCTCGCTCCCGCTTTAGTTGCGGTTACCGGGTTATTTATCGGCTTGACTCCGCAATTGGCGATTCCGTTTATCAAAATTGCGGCACAAACCATCACTTCACAGCCGATCGGCGATGTCGATCTCTATTTTAATTTGGAAGCGTTACAAACCACCGGGCTAACGATTCTGGCAACGGTTGTATTCGGTTTATTGGTTTTCCACTTTTGGGATACCTTGCATTTTGCCTTTGACCGTTTCCTGAATTTGTTTCCGCACTGGGGCGGCGCGGCAACCTACCATCGGATCGTTGATCAAATCCCGGCATTGACCTCGAAGGTAACCGGGCGGTTCCAACATGGATTACTTTCCGGTTATATCCAATGGTTGCTCGGTTTTACCTTACTCAGCCTCAGTTTGAGCCTGCTGTGGAGTCTTCGGCAAGGCGTGAGGATCGATCTCAATTTCTCCGCCTTATTCGAACCGCTGCCAAGTGCGGGATTAATCACCGCCGCTATCATGATTAGTCTCGGCGCGATTTTTGTCATGCTTTCGGGCAAGCCGTTTATGTTGTTACTCAACTCCGGTTTGGTCGGTTTCGGTTCCGCCTTGCTGTTTGTGTTTGTGTCGGCACCGGATGTGGCATTCACCCAGTTTGTGGTGGAAACCATTTTGGTGATTATTTTAGCGTCGATTCTCATCATCTTAATTCGCAACAATTCGGCGGATTTTAACCGCCCGCAAGATCGTCGCAAACATCCGAAACGCCTGTTGTTCACGCTGTTGCTCGCCATGTTGGTCGCCACCATTATTGTGATCACGCTGTTAGTCGTATTAGATTTGGATTTCAACAGCGCCGTGTCTGACTTTTATATTGAAAACAGTGTGCCTCAGGCATACGGGCGCAATATCATTAATGTGATTTTGGTCGATTTCCGTGCGCTAGATACGTTCGGTGAAGTCGCGGTCATGTTGTTCTCGCTGTTGGCGGCGCGACCGTTATTGCGGGAATTAAAACGCCAAACCGGCTTATTAAAACGCAGTAAAGCAGCCGAAAAAGAGGTCAAAGATGAAAAGTGATGTGCTACTACTGCGCAAAACGGCGCGTCCGCTTTACTGGATCGTACTGCTGACCTCATGGGTGATTCTGCTGCGCGGGCATAATGAACCGGGCGGTGGTTTTATCGCCGGATTACTGGCAGCGTCGGCGTCGGTATTATGGGCAATCGCCTTTTCCACCAAACAAGCGATGCAAAAATTACCACTCTCCTCGCCGTTGAATCTAGCGGCAAGCGGCTTATTAATTGCCGCCGCCGCAGGTCTGCCTGCACTGTTTAGCGCCAATGCCTTTTTATACCATTTTTGGGCAAGCATACCGCTCTTCTGGTTTGATTATAAAATTTCTACCGTACTGCTGTTTGATTTAGGCGTTTACCTCTGCATTTGGGGCGTGGTGAGCGGTTACGCCATTATGTTGTTAGAAACCACGGAATAAGGCGAATCGAATCTTATGACATTAGTTATTTTAGTTACCTTATGGATTACCTTGGTCGCAGCGATTTATTTGCTGCTATCGCGTCATGCCTTGCGTATCGTAATCGGCTTGATGTTGCTCGGCAATGCGGTCAATTTTATTATTTTACTGTCGGGGCGGGTGTCTTCTACCGTGCCTGCCGTTGTTCCGCCCGGCGAACAATTGATTGCAAATTCGGCGAATCCGCTGCCGCAGGCGCTCATTCTGACAGCTATCGTCATTGGTTTTGCCCTGACCTGTTTTTCCGTGGTACTGATGATTAAACTGATTCGCCGCTTGAACACCGATGATGTCAATGCCTGGCGTGAGGCGGAACCGTTGAATAACGACGCTGAAAAACCGGCGATTTACAATGATCAGGATGAGCTGAAAGGCTATCGTAAGGATTTATGTTAATGTGGATGAATGTTTGGGTGATTTCCCCGGTTTTAATACCGCTGTTTGCCGCCGCCGTCGCTGTGTTATTGCGCTATCGCCAGGATTACCAATATTGGTTCAGCTTGGCGATCAGCCTATTCATGTTAGTCAACCACATCATGCTCTACGCCCCGCTCCAGCAACACAATCTCAGTTCCCATTTTGGTAACTGGGCGCTACCGTTCGGAATCGGTTTTCAAATTGATCCGCTGAGTTATATCATGCTGAGTATTTCAGTGGTCATGACATTAATCTGCCTGTTATATATGTTATCCGGCTTGAGCACCCGCCCGCTCAACTCGTTGACCTTGCCGCTGCTCTTCGGTCTGATTAGCGGCGTAAACGGCAGCTTTATCACGCAAGACTTCTTTAACCTGTATGTTTGGTTTGAGGTGATTTTAATCTGTGCCATCGGTTTATTGGCGATTGGCAGAAAAATCTCACAATTGGACGCCGCCTTTAAATACATGGTGCTCAACCTGTTCGGTACGCTGTTACTACTGACCTCCATCGCCCTGCTCTACGGCGCTACCGGTCATCTGAATTTCAGTGCGGTGCAGCTGGCGCTGCAAGATTTGGCGGAACATAGCAAGCTCTTGATTATCACACTGTTTATCGCTGCCATATTGATTAAAGTGGCGGCATTTCCGGTGTTCACTTGGATGCCGGCGTCTTACCACACACTGCCGATTCCGCTGATGGCACTGTTTTCCGCGTTGTTGACCAAAGTCGCGGTCTATACCTTGCTGCGCACGCTAGCACAAGTGTTCCTGCCAAGTATCGACATCTTGCAAACCGCACTTGCTTGGATCGCCGTCTGCACCATGGTCGTGGGTGTGCTTGGCGCGGCTTACCATTGGGATATGCGCCGTATTTTGGTTTTTCACAGCGTATCCCAAATCGGCTATATTTTGTTAGCCGTTGCCCTCGGCACGGTTGACGGCAACAGCGCCGCCATTTATTACACCGTGCACCACAGCTTAGTCAAAGGCTGCCTGATTTTGCTTGCCGGAATTATTTATCTCTATGCCGGCAGCTATGATTTGCGCAAAATCGGCGGCTTATACAATATCAAACCGTGGCTTGCCGTTTTATTTGCAATTCCGGCATTATCATTGGTCGGAATTCCTCCGTTTTCCGGTTTCTGGGCAAAAGTCGTGCTGTTAAAAGAAACCATTAACCAAGACCAGTGGCTCTGGACGGCAATCGCCCTGCTGGTCAGTGTATTGACATTGTATTCGATGATGAAAATCTGGTTCGAAGCATTTTGCAAACCACACCCGCACGTTTGTGACTGCGACAGGGTTTGGCAACCGTTCATCCGACAAAATATCAAACCTGCCGTCACCGCCGTCAGCTTACTCGGTCTATTGATTTTATTTATCAGTTTCGCGCCGAATCCGCTTTACGCCTTAAGCCGACAAGCGGCACTGGCATTGGGAGCTCAATAATGTTCATGAAAAAAAGTTACGTCGCCGTCTTGCTCGGTTTACAATTTCTGTACTTAATGGTGAAATCCGGTTTTACCACCCTTTGCCTGATTCTTAAATTACAGTTGGGTATCAAGCAATCGCTACGCGACAGCTATATTGCGATCCAGATTCCACAAATCGGCGAAACCGGCTTGGTTGTCTTATCTTGCTTGGTTTGCCTGACACCGGGCACAACGGTATTGGATATTAATAACGAAGATAACCGAATGCTGCTGCATATTTTGGATGCAGAACAGACTGACTTGGCAATTCAAGAGATCCAAACAAAATTCGTGCCGTATATTTCAACCCTGTTTGCCAAATCCGCAACAACCTAAGGAGAGTTGCCAAATGCTAGAACCAAGCCTGATCTTTGTTGTGCTATGCGCCCTTATTGCCATTCTGTTCGTGATTTCGCAAATTCAACGCGGCACGGATGATGGCGATCGGATTGTCGCTCTGGATATTCTATTGGCTGCGGCGCTTATTTTATGTGTGGTTGCCGCTCTGTTGATTCAACGTACGGTCTTGTTGGACGTCGCCATCGGTTTGTCGCTCGTCGGTTTTATCGGCACCGTCGGTTGGTCTGCGGTAATTCGGCGGAAAAATGACAATCAGGCGTTGCAGCGACAAAAGGATGAACACCATGATTCTTAATATGTTAGGCATAATGTTCTTATTGCTCGGCGGCTTCAGTTTGGCGATCTCCGCGCTGGGAATCCATATCCTACCGAACACCCTCAGCAAACAACACGCCGCAACCAAAGCAGGCACGCTTTCAATCTTTCTGGTTTCAGTCGGGGCTATGTTTATTGTCTGGGATTGGGCGTGGACGATTCGCTTACTGATCATGAACCTATTCCTGATCTTCACCTTGCCAATCGCTTCGCATATGCTCGCTCGGGCGGCAGTAAAAGACGCAACGCTACTCAATGACAAAAACCACCGTGCCATTCATCGCGATAAAACGGAATAAAAGTGCGGTTCGGGCTCGCGGTTATGTGATGAGCCGCACGGCTTTGCTCCTACGCCCTAAGCTCTACATGGCTTTAAAATAAAAAACCCTGCATCGGGGTAAATGCAGGGAATATTACGGCTATTTTATTGAGTCATTATTTTTGTTCGTTGTAAGCTTCCAATGCACGTAAAGAATAAGTGTAAGCCGCACCGGCATTTAACGCGATTGCGGTTGCCAATGCCGCCGCCACTTCTTCTTCCGTCGCGCCGGCTTTAATCGCGTCGGCGGCATGTACGCCGATACAGCTTTCGCAACGGGTGGTTACTGCCACTGCCAATGCAATCAATTCACGTGTTTTTGCGTCTAGCACATTGCCTTCCGCCGCTGCGGCATTCAATGCGCCATAGGCTTGAAGCATTTTCGGGTATTTTTTCCCTAATTCGCCGAATGATTTTTTCACATGAGTAACGTCATTTTTCCAATCTGCAAACATAATATTTTCCTAAGTTTAAAAGTAAGTAAATAGGCTGGTTGATGGGTGCTATTATTGATATTATTTAACAAATTATATTGTTTTATAGTATCAATCTTTATCTCTTTCATCTTAAAGGATAATTTTTCATTTCATTCAAGGAGAGCCACTATGGACTATTTAGATCGACTGATTCAACTCGCCCAAGTCGAAGGCGAAATCAACGTTCTCTGCCGTTTCCAAGGCGACTGGCAGATTAAACACAAACAAGAACCCAACACCTTGGGAATCTTTCACATTATCTCAAAAGGCGAATGCCGCCTAGTGTTGGATAACCAACGTAGCTACCAGTTGAAGCCGGGTGATGTCTTCTTCCTCCCCCATGGTCTCGAACACCGCGTTCAAAGCAGTAAAAGTGCGGTCAGCGAAGACACCCCGGTCACCGCCTTGCAACAATTGCAGCACGGGCCATTCACCCTGCGCACCAACAATCAAGCCTCGCATGATTTTGAAATGTTCTGCGGTTATTTCCGCTATTCCGGGCATTCTACGCTGCCTGCCATTCTGCCTGAATACTGGTATTTGTCCGGCAATAACAGTTCGGTCACCTCGCTGTTATCCTTGTTACAACGGGAAGCAATTTTGGAAATCGGCACCGCCTCGGTCGTGAATGCATTATGCAATGTCTTGTTCACCTATCTGGCGCGCGATTATATCCAACAAAGCAATGAAGTGAACAATGGCGTGCTCGGCGCACTGCAAGACAAGCGTTTATACCACGCCGTCAACTCAATGTTGCAACAGCCGGAGCATAACTGGAATATGGAAAGCTTGGCGGATCTGAGCGCCATGTCCCGTGCCAATTTCATCCGCCTGTTTAAAAGTAAAACCGGTACGTTGCCCGGCAAATTCCTCACTAGCTTGCGGATGCAAAAAGCCGAGTTATTACTGCGTAACACCAATAAATCGATTCTCGCCGTTGCGCTCGAGGTCGGTTACCAGTCCGAAGCCCATTTCAGCAAAGCCTTCAAACTGAAATACGGCACATCGCCAAGCAAATATCGAGTTCAAAAAATTGAGGAATAACGGTTGGTCATATGGCGGATAAGGGAAGTGCGGTTTCTCGTTAAACCGCACTTTTGCATGGTTTTCCTTAGCTCAAATCCACATCCTTGGCGAAAAAGTAGGTCGTTAAAAAACCGACGCTATAAGCGGTTATCGTGCCAATGAGATAAATTGCAATCGCGCCAAATACGCCGTTTGGTGAAATTAAGAGCGGAATTGCCAGTAAACCGGACGGACCGAACACACTGTTTAAGCCCATCGGGAAACCGAAATAAGCAAATAGGCCAATCACGAAACCGCCTGCCGCACCGCCGATACACGCGGTAATAAACGGTTTTACCCGTGGCAAGGTTACGCCATAAATTAACGGCTCGCCGATCCCCAAGAATCCCGGTAAAATCGCCCCCTTGATTTGTGCACGCAGAACCGCATTTTTGTTCGCCAGCGTATAAAGCGCAATCGCCGCGCCGACTTGCCCTGCGCCTGCCATTGCCAGAATCGGAAACAGCGCATTAAACCCTTGCGTTTCCATTAAGGCGAAATAAACGGGTACAAAGCCTTGGTGAATACCGAACATCACCGAGAGTAAAAATAGTCCGGCTAATACCGCACTTCCGAACGGATTGCCGTTCAAATGGCTAAATAGCCACGACATGCCGTTAAACAACAGCACGCCGACCGGCATAATCAGTAAGAAAGTAAACGCGCCCATAATCAACAGCGTGACGGTTGAAGTCAGCAGCATATCCAAATTGTCCGGCACGAATTTGCGCACCCACTGCTCCACTTTCGCCCCGACAATGGCGGCAATCAGCACCCCGATAATATTACCGCGCGGATCAATTTCTAGCCCAAAGAAGGAACTCATGCCCGAATAAATGCCTTTAGTCGCCTCCGGGTTATACCCCAAGATAAAAAACGAGGCAATGATGGCACCGTTCACGCCCGTGCCACCAAACGCTTTGGCCGCATTGTAACCAATCATAATACTGAGAAAACTGAACAAGCCTTTGCTGAACACTTTGAGATAGCCGATTAATGCAACCAAAGTAGCATTCGGATTTTCAACGCCGGCAACAAAAGACTGATCCAATAATGTCCCGATCCCTAACAGTAGCCCCGCGCCGATAAAACCCGGAATCAACGGCGTAAAAATGGTGGCGAATTTGGTTAAAAATTGATGTACCTTACTGCTTTGCTGCTGCTTGATTTGTTGTTTATTGGCTTTGGCGATCACTTGTAAATCGTTAGCCACACCGCTTTCTTGCAACAACGTACGGCACAATTCCGCCGCTTTGCCGGCTTTGCCCGGCCCCAGAATCAATTGCACCTGATCTTGACTCTTGACCACGCCCAACACCCCGGCAAGCTGCTTTAATCGTTCATCTTCAATCCGATCCGTTTGGTTAATTCTCAGCCGTAGCCGGGTCATGCAATTCCCGACGGAAGCGATATTTTCTGCGCCCCCGAGTAACGCGATCACCTGTGTGATAAATTGCTTATTGATCTCTGCCATACTAACCTCCTTGCTGATGTTGAAAAGACGCCGCTAATGCCTGACGGATAAACCCGCCGTGCTGCGCCAATAACTGTTTTGCTTCGGAATAAGATAACCGGGCCAAAATCATTAAAATTGCGGTTTTGCAATGGTTGCCACTGGCGGCAAGCGCCTGTTCCGCTTCATAGCGTTCACAACCGGTTGCCTGCATGACAATATTTTTCTGCCGCGCCAGCAGTTTTTCATTGGTTGCCTGTACATCGACCATCAAGTTGCCATAGACCTTACCGCTTCGAATCATCGAAGCGGTGGTGAGCATATTCAGCACCAACTTTTGTGCCGTACCGGCTTTCATCCTCGATGATCCGGTCACCACTTCCGCGCCGACCGCAATACAAATCGGGATTTGCGCCTGTTGCAACAACGGCGCATGTTGATTGCAAGCAATCCCGATCGTGACGCAACCGAGCTGCTTGGCATAGTCAATTCCACCCAATACGTAAGGCGTACGCCCGCTGGCGGCAATGCCGACCACCACATCACGTCGAGTTAAATTCAAGCGTGCCAAATCGGTTTTTGCCGCAACCGGATCATCTTCCGCCTTTTCCACCGCACTAAACACCGCACGTTGCCCGCCGGCGATCACGCCGATCACTTGGTTCGGATCAGTGCCGTAAGTCGGCGGACATTCGCTGGCGTCCAAAATCCCCAACCGCCCCGATGTGCCTGCGCCGAGATACAACAAGCGTCCCCCCTGCCGAAACGCCGCCACAATTTGATCCACCGCCTGCGCAATCTGCGCAATTTGTGTCGCCACCACCTGCGCCACTTTCTGATCTTCCTGATTAATCACTTGCAAAATCTCACGCGTCGTAAGATTATCAATCTCAGTTGAATTGGGATTACGGCTTTCGGTGGTGAGTTGGTTAAGCGAATTATGCATAAAATATCCTTAATTAAACATTGATTAAAGACTAGTTTAATTCAGATTGAAAGATAACTGTAAAAAACCGCACTTTGGGTTGCCAATCTAAAGTGCAATTGAAGCACGCTCAACTATTCTAGTATTTAATCTACTTAATGGCTAAATTTATTTTTTACTATTTGTCTGAATAATTTACTTACATCTTCTGCGATATTTTCTAAACTAAATTTACTAGCTCTTTCTAGTCCTTGTTTTGAATAATAAGCATATTTATTAGGATTATTTACTAATGATAAAACAGAATCAATAAACTTTTGTTTATTATGCAATTCAACCAACACCCCATATTCACTATTTCCTAATATATCTTTCGGACCGGTAGGGCAATCCATCGCAACAACGGGAACACCTAACGCAAGGCTTTCTAATAACACCATTCCTAATCCCTCATATTCTGAAGCATGCAAAAATAAAGTAGCATTCTTCATATAAGGATAAGGATTATCTCTATTACCAATTAAATACACATCATCGGCTAAATTCAATGCGGCTATTTTTTGTTCTAATACTTTTCTATTATCCCCATCTCCCACAAAAATTAACTTTTGTTCTAGTCCCTGATTTTTTAGTTCTGCATAAATTTCAATAAGCTCTTCATGCCCTTTCCCTTCAACCAATCGGGAAACCTGTATAAAATAAGGATAATCAATATTAACTTTTTCATTTGCTTTATGTTTAATACTGTCTAAATCAATCGGATTATAAATAACATCAATATTATCCTGATTAATATTTAGCTTACGTAATAAATCCAATTTCATTTCTGGCGATATAGCAATAATTTTATCAAATTGAGAGTATACATGGCGAAAGTAATGTATTTTTTTGTTCGTTTGATTAGCAATAACATTAAGATGTCCATGCTCCCAGCGAATTAGAGGCACATGAGCTTGTTTAATGTTCAAATGCCCTTTTTTTATAAAAGAGTTTAAATTATCATTAAAATCAATAATTAAATTATAATCAGATGCTAGTTTTCTTTTTATCACCTTATCAAATGATATTTTTTCTTTTATTTTTAGATATTTATTTAAAAAATAATAGAAACATGATGATTTTCTTTTAGCTGTATCATTAATTCTTTTTACATGATAGTGTTGAAAAATAAAACTAACCTGAACATTATCCGGCATATTATCAAAAAAGACATTATTAGATGCCAAATCATAAGTAACCAGTAATTCAATATCATAATTTAGCTGATGAAATACTTTCAAATAACTAAACAAAACACGTTCAACACCGCCTACAATAAGCTTTTTATGTAAAATTAGTATTTTCATGCCATAACCATTCCTGTTTTATTCTCTTATTAAAAAATATTATGACTATACATAACGATCCTCTATTTTATTTATTTCCGAATCTGATCCAAGACCTTGAAAAACACACGGAGGCTCAACGCCATAAGCAGCTAATCCCGTCTTTTGAATTAGCCCTGTTAAATAATCCGCTGGCATTCTTATCGGATAAGCATAATCTAAAAGTTTCTGCGCACCTGATAAAGTGAGCATATATGCTGCCGCACAAATAATACAACGTTTAGAATTTTTAGACGGAGAGCGATAACGAGCCAATTTATAACCTTGAAATAGTTTTTTAGGGAAAGGATATTTTTTCACTTTTCCATGATCTAAAAATACAATATCATTCTTAGATGAGATTTTCTGTAAAATATCATAAATAATAAATTCAAAATTTTGCGAAACAATCACATCATCTTCTAAGATAATTGCTTGCTGAATATGATGTTCAATCATATACTCATAAGTCTTAATATGACTGGCAGCACAACCTATTTCCCCTAACGTGAGTGGCTTTGCATTATATTGTTTATAAAATTCATAATCGACTTTACTTAATTCTTCCGCTGATAGATTTTTTCCATATATCGCATCAATAAATTGAAATTCAAACCCTAAACCAGAAAGCCTATGAGAAATTATTTCTCTACGTTTTGAATTCAACAAACTAATAATTAAAATTGGTGGAATGGTTAATTTATCCATAGTATAACTCCAATATTTATTCTAGTAAAAAATAGCTGTCTAAATTTTATTTTGATTCTAACAAATTAGTCAATTTAAAGCGAATAATTCTAATACCACTCATCTTTATTTCACAAAAAACCGCACTTTGATCGCTCAAAGTGCGGTATATAACAGCTAAAAACTAACTTAATAACCCAGAGCCGCCATCCCCACTGTCATATGCAAACCGTAGAAAATCACGCGTGCCAGCAGTTCCGCGGCGACGACTAGGATAAAGCCGATAAACGGCAGTGCGGTATTGGCTTTTTTCACGCCGATGGTCAGTAGCAACAAGCCGATTGCGATCAGTACAAAGCGGGTGATCATCACCGGTACGAAAGACGGTACCAGGTCTAACGCGTGGTGAACCGCGCTGCTGACGCCGCTGAGGTAGCCGTGTTGTTGATAAGTCATCACCAAGGCGACGATAAATGCCAGCCACGCCACGCCGAGCAACAAGCCGTTCAACTGTTTGCCGATCTTCACGCTGTTCAGCAAGGCAAGCGCCAGCACCGAACCGCTCAAAAGTGCGGTCAGCACAAAGGAAGCCGGGGTGTAAACCGAGTTCCAGGTCGGCACGGTGTCAATCATATACAGTTTCGACATGGCATAGATAAAGCCTGCGCCGACAAGGCTGACGACCAGCACGCCTAAGGTTTTCCAACCTGACGGCAACTTGGCGGAAATGTTCGCCAACAAACGCACCACAAACCCAATCAACGGCAGTTTTTGCCACGCTTCCGGCAATAAGCGTGATGTTGCCAACGCCCAATAACCTGCGCCAAGGGCGAAGAACGCTGAACCGGCGGCGATTTCATTACTCAAGCCCGAGGCGCCAATACGGTTTAAGGCATTGAACGCGCGCTGCGGCGAGCCTAAGTGCAAGGTGGAAAAGACAAAACCGATTGCCATAAACACCCACAACACGGTCATCACATAATGAGTACGGCTTTCAACCGGCTTACTTTTGTCCGTCAGCAACAGCAGGCTGAACGCCCAAAATGCGCCGACAGCGGTTTGTGCCAACACGGTGAAGAACACCAAAGGCCATTCGTGTAATCCCATTCCCATTTTACACCTCCTTCGGGTTGGCTAAGAAACCGCTGCGATCATCAGTCGGTTTCGCATTGTGATTTAAACGCAAGGCGATATTCGGTTGCGTATAGTGCGACGGTGGCAACGGCGCGACATCTTTCAGATCACCGTATTTGGCTTTCAGTTCGTCCATCGGCAACAGATCTAACGCACGCAACGGACAAGATTCGACGCACATCGGTTTTTTGCCCACTTCCACCCGCTCAAAGCAGCCGTCGCATTTGGTCATGCGCCCTTTTTCTTCGTTGTATTGCGGCGCGCCGTACGGACACGCCATGCTGCAATATTTACAGCCGATACACACGTCTTGATCGACCACCACAAAGCCGTCTTCACGCTTGTGCATTGCGCCGCTCGGGCACACTTTGGCACACGCCGGATCGGTACAGTGGTTACATGAAATCGAGAGGTAGTAAGAGAACACATCTTGCGTCCACGCCTCGCCTTCTTGTTTCCAGCCGCCGCCGCAATATTCATAAATGCGGCGGAAACTGACGTCCGGGGTCAAATCTTTGTAGTCTTTACACGCCAATTCACAGGTTTTACAGCCGGTGCAGCGTTGTGAGTCGATATAAAATCCATATTGTTTCGCAGTCATCATTCACCTCCCACGCGCGCGACTTCAACCAAATTGGTATGTTGCGGATTGCCTTTCGATAGCGGCGACGGACGTTGTGTGGTCAGTACGTTAAAGCTGCCGTTTTGATCCACCCGTTGTCCGTCCGGCGTGTACCACGCCCCCTCGCCCATTGCGATTACGCCCGGTAAAATCCGCGGCGTAACATTCGCCATAATTCGGGTTTCACCGCGGTCATTGAAAATCCGCACCATATCGTTATGTTTGATACCGCGTTTTTCCGCGTCAATCGGGTTGATCCACAAGGATTGCAACGAAGCTTGATCCAGCACATCCACGTTGGCATAGGTGGAGTGCACCCGTGATTTAAAGTGGAAGCCGACCAACTGCAACGGATATTTTTCCGCCAGCGGATCATCGAACCCCTCCACCGCACGCGCATAAATCGGCAACGGGCTGATAATATCGCCTTCCGGCAATTCCCAGGTTTCCGCAATTTTTGCCAACCGTTCGGAATACACTTCGATTTTGCCCGATGGCGTCGTCAGTGGATTGGCGACCGGATCTTGGCGGAATTTTTTGAATGCCACCATATGCCCGGACGGATCTTTCTGTTTGATAATGCCGCGCTGTCTGAATTCTTCGAAGCTGATGTCTTGGAAGAACGGGTTTTTCTCTTGGGTCAGTTTATACAGATGACGCAACCACTCTTCTTGGGTACGCCCTTCGGTGAATGCCTCTTTCGTCCCCATTTTTTCTGCGATACCTGACAAAATTTCATATACCGGCTTGCATTCGAATTGCGGTTCAATCGCTTGATCGGCAAAAATCACATAGCCCATGTTGCCCGCCGAACCGTCCATGCAAAAATCCGCTTGCTCGGAGGTGGTGCAATCCGGCAACAGAATATCCGCACATTTGGCGGTTGAGGTCATGTGGTTGTCGATCACCACCAACATTTCGCATTTGCTTTCGTCGCTCAAAATTTCTAAAGTGCGGTTGATGTCGGAGTGTTGGTTGATAATACAGTTTCCGGCGTAATTCAAAATAAACTTAATCGGTTTATTCAGTTTTTCCGCACCTTTCAAACCGTCTTTTAAGGCGGTCATTTCTTCGCCGCGCACCACGGCGTCGGTCCACATAAAGATTGGAATTTTGGCTTTAATCGGGTTTTCGCCGACCGGCAAACGCACAAACGGAATGGTGTAGAAACCTTCGCGTGATCCGCTGTTACCGCCGTTAATGCCAACGTTACCGGTTAAACACGCCAACATTGCAATCGCACGCGCGGCCTGTTCACCGTTGGCGTGGCGTTGCGGCCCCCAACCTTGGCAAATATAGGCGGGTTTGGTGGTGGCGATTTCGCGTGCCAAACGGATAATGGTGTCTTTCGGAATCGCGGTGATTTTCGATGCCCATTCCGGCGTTTTGGCGGTTTGATCGTCGCCCTCGCCCAAAATATAGGCTTTATAATGTGCGTTCGCTTTCGCCGAAGCCGGCAAGGTTTTTTCGTCGTAACCGACACAATAGGTATCAAGGAAGTCTTGATCGACCAAATTTTCGGTGATCATCACATACGCCATCCCTTCAACAAACGCGGCGTCGGTGCCCGGACGAATCGGCACCCATTCGCCTTCGCGCCCTGAGGCGGTGTCGTTGTAACGCGGATCAACCATAATCATGCGCGCTTTGGAACGTTCCATCGCTTGTTGCGCTAAATAGGTGACGCCGCCGCCGCTCATACGGGTTTCCGCCGGATTGTTACCGAAATAGACCACCAATTTGGAGTTTTCAATATCCGTCGGGCTGTTGCCGGCGTTGCTGCCGTACATAAACGGAATGGATTCAAAGATTTGCGAATAGCTGTAAGTGCCGTGGTGTCCCAAGCAGCCGCCGATACTGTTCATAAAACGGCTGGAAATGCTGCGTGGCGGCGGATAAGAGGCGGCAACGGTGGCGCCCAAGGTGCCGGTGGCAAACGGCATATACAGGCTTTCATTGCCGTGCTCGGCGATAATCCGTTTCAGGTTGTCGGCGATTTCAGTAAATGCCTCGTCCCAAGTAATGCGCTTAAATTTGCCTTCGCCACGTTTGCCAACGCGCTTCATCGGGTATTTCAAGCGGTCAGGATTATACACCCGACGGCGCATTGAACGCCCGCGCGCGCAGGCACGCACTTGATGGAACTCGCCATAGACATCATCGCCCAAGTTGTCGGTTTCCACATATTTAATCACTCCGTCCTGAACGTGCATACGCAACGGACAACGGCTGTGGCAGTTTACCGTACACGCGCTCCACACCAGTTTTTCTTCGTTGGCTTGCGCCGCAACCGCACTTTGTGCATTTTTAGGCGCAGTATTGGCGGAGACAGGCAACTGTACCGCACTTGCCGCCAACGCCACCCCGCCTAACGCCGCACTGCCTTTCAGCAAATCACGGCGGCTGGTTGAAAAACTCGGATCATGTTTGGACATTTTCTCCATAAGATCTCTCCCACTAGTTAAAAGTAAACATAAAATTTAAATAAAAGAAATAAATCGGGGGAAATCATAGCGAAATTTACCTACCTCATATTGATTAATATCAAATGAGAATAGTCACGCAACTAAATCGAAATAAGTTGAGATTTTTTAACCTAAATAGTTGAAGTATCGCTATATTATATTTTATATAGCGATTCCGTTTAAATTTTGCGTTACACTAACGCAATTGACTGATCTTTAGTAACTATTCGATATCTTAAATGAATAAAGCCATTCTACTCGGGTTGCTCTCGTCCCTCTTTTTTGCCGCCACCTTTGTCTTAAACCGCAGTATGGCGTTGTCGGGTGGCGACGCCTGGTGGTCAGCCGCCTTACGTTTCGTCTTTATGCTGCCGATGTTGTATCTGCTGTTAGGCGCGCGCAACAACAAAAGTGCGGTTTACCGCGAAATTCAGCGTGCACCAAAACCGTGGCTGCTATGGTCAAGTGTCGGCTTCGGGCTGTTTTACCTGCCGCTTACGCTGTCGGCAGACTATGCTTCCTCGTGGTTGGTCGCCAGTTCATGGCAAATCACGATTATCGCCGGCATTTTGCTGACGCCGTTATTCGGGCAAGCCATTCCGCATAAAAACCTGTTTTTTTCCTGTGTGATTGTATTGGGTATCCTGCTATTGCAACTCGACAATTTGCGTACCTTTTCCATCAGCGACAGCCTTTATCCTTTATGTCTAATCCTGATTGCGGCTTTTGCCTACCCGCTCGGCAACCGCAAAATGATGGCGTTGGTCGGCGATAAACTCAGCACCCAGCAGCGAGTGTACGGCATGGTTCTCTGTTCCATGCCGTTTTGGGCGTTGAGCATGCTGATCGCCTTGGCAAAGAGCGGGTTGCCATCAAATGGGCAATTGGGACAATCGTTTTTAGTCGCCCTGTTTTCCGGCGTGATCGCCACCTTACTGTTTTTCAAAGCCACCGATTTAGTCAAACATAATGTAAAACAACTTGCCGTGATCGAAGCCACCCAAGCCGGAGAAATTTTGTTCACCCTGCTCGGCGGCGTACTGCTGTTAAACGACCCAATGCCGAGCGGGCTGGCATTCCTTGGACTGCTTATCGTCATTGTCGGGATTTTTATCAACGGATTTACGGCAAAAGATTAAAAATTGCCAATATCTCGGGGCGCGGAGTATTTATTTTAACGACAAAATCATTCATACTAGCCCCGTTTTCAAACGACATTATTTATCTCTATTTAAGGAACTTTTATGTCTAATACGACCAATAACTATGCCAATCCGGGGCCGCTCGGCTTATGCGGCTTTGCTTTAACCACTTGGCTGCTGTGCTTAATCAACGGCGGCTTTTTTGACACGAGTTCACTCGGCTTAGTGATCGCGATGGCATTTGCTTTCGGCGGTACGGCACAAGCAATCGCCGGCATTATGGAATTCAAAAAAGGCAACACCTTCGGCTTCACCGCGTTCATCAGCTATGGCGCATTTTGGTGGTCTTGGGGCTTGTTCGTTGCGTTCTTCAAAGGCGAAACGCCGGCAACGTTCGTCGCTTGGTATTTAGCCGCATGGGGCACATTCACTCTGATGATGTTTATCGCCACCCTGCCGAAACCGCGCGCGTTGCAAGCGATTTTCTTCTTCCTGACCTTAACCTTCTACGCCTTAGCCATCGGCGACGCCAGCGGCAGCCACGCCATTGTCAATCTCGGCGGTTACTTAGGTTTGATCACCGCACTTTGCGCCTTCTACTTGGCGGCCGCGGAAGTGATTAACGAATCCTACGGCAGAAGCGTATTGCCGATTGGCGAAAAGAAATAAATTGGTTTTGATTTCTTCATTTTGATTCAAGCGATACCGCACTTTGCTGAAAAATAAAAGCAAGTGCGGTATTTTTTACCGAATATTCGGCGGCGTAGTAGACAAAAAAAACGGCTAACGAAGTAGCCGTTTTCCATCAATCAAACCAAAGTGCGGTTTAGCGCCACGCTTTAAATCGGTTGATTAAACCGTTGGTCGAGCTGTCGTGGGAACTGATGGTCGCGTCGTTTTCCAGTTCCGGCAAAATGCGGTTGGCAAGTTGTTTGCCCAGTTCCACGCCCCATTGGTCGAAGCTGAAAATATTGAAGATCACGCCCTGTACGAAAATTTTGTGTTCATACATTGCAATCAGTGCGCCCAAGCTGAACGGGGTGATTTTTTGTAATAAAATCGAGTTGGTCGGGCGGTTGCCTTCAAACACTTTGAACGGCACGATATGCGCCACATCGTCCAGTGTTTTGCCGGCGTCCAAAAACTCTTGTTCCACCACGGCTTGGCTTTTGCCGAACGCCAACGCTTCGGTTTGCGCGAAGAAGTTGGATAACAGCTTGGCATGGTGATCCGCCAGCGGATTGTGGCTCTGCGCCGGGGCGATGAAGTCGCACGGAATGCGTTGCGTGCCTTGGTGAATCAGTTGGTAAAACGCATGTTGTCCGTTGGTGCCCGGTTCGCCCCAGATAATCGGGCCGGTTTGATAGCTGACTTTCTCGCCGTTGCGCGCCACAAATTTGCCGTTCGATTCCATATTGCCTTGTTGGAAATAGGCGGCGAAACGGTGCAGATATTGATCGTACGGCAGGATCGCTTCCGATTCCGCACCTAAGAAATTGCTGTTCCAAATGCCGACCAACGCCAAGGTTGCCGGAATATTGTGTTCAAGTGCGGTATGGCGGAAATGGTTATCCATCGCGTGCGCGCCGCTTAACAGTTGTTCAAAATTATCAAAGCCGATAGACAGCGCAATCGACAAGCCGATCGCCGACCACAGCGAATAGCGACCGCCGACCCAATCCCAAAACTCAAACATATTGGCAGTGTCGATACCAAATTCCGCCACCGCCTTGCCGTTGGTGGACAACGCGGCAAAGTGTTTGGCAACGTGTTTTTCATCTTGCGCCGTTGCCAAGAACCAATCGCGTGCCGACAAGGCGTTGGTCATGGTTTCTTGGGTGGTGAAGGTTTTGGAGGCGACCAGCACCAAGGTGGTTTCCGGATTGACTTTTTTCAGGGTTTCGGCGATATGCGTGCCGTCTACATTGGAAACAAAGTGCATATTCAAGTGGTTTTTATACGGACGCAAGGCTTCGGTCACCATATACGGCCCTAAATCCGAGCCGCCGATACCGATATTAATCACATCGGTAATCGCTTTGCCGGTATAACCTTTCCATTCGCCACTAATCACGCGATTGCAAAAATCTTGCATTTTCGCCAACACCGCATTCACTTCCGGCATCACATCGCTGCCGTCGACGATAACCGGCGTGTTGCTGCGATTGCGAAGTGCGGTATGCAGCACGGCGCGGTTTTCGGTGCGGTTGATTTTCTCACCGCCGAACATCGCTTCGATCGCTTGCGGCAAGGCGCATTCGTCGGCTAGTTGACGCAACAGCTTCAGCGTGTCTTGATTGATTGGATTTTTAGAAAAATCGACCAACATCTCATCGTTAAAAAGCAGAGAATAGTCGGCGAAACGGTTCTTTTCTTGCGCGAACAGTTGCGCAATCGTTACATCTTGTTGCTGTTGTTTATGCGCTTCCAATGCTTGCCAAGCGGCGGTTGTTGTCGGATTGATATTTTGCATTTGATACCTCGTTAGTTAATTAATATTCTGTTGCTATCGATATTCCATTATGACTCTTGGCGTTATCTTGGTGACCAGTTCATAACTGATTACGCCGATATGCCGTGCCACCTCTTCAATCGGCAGCACATTACCTTGTGAATCTTTTCCCCAAAAAATCACTTCATCCCCCACTTGCGCACAACTATCCGCCCCCAAATCGACGGTGATCATATCCATTGAGACCTTGCCGACAATCGGCACACGTTTGCCGTTAAGCAACACCGGCGTATTCGGCGGCACGTCGCGCGGATAGCCGTCGCCATAACCTAACGCAATCACCCCGATTTTGGTCGCTTTTCGGCTGATCCACTTTCCGCCGTAACCGACCGGCTCACCGGCGGCGTGTTCGCGCACCGCAATCAGAGAGGAACTCAAGGTCATCGCCGGTTGCAAGCCATATTCGCCGGCTAAAATCGTATCGTTCGGCGAAATACCGTATAAAATAATCCCCGGACGCACCCAGTCAAAATGCGACTCTTGCCAATATAAAATCCCGTTCGAAGCCGCCAAACTGCGCTCTCCGCCTTTGCCAGCGCATGCTTGTCGAAAGCGGTGCAACTGAATTTCGCTGTAACCGCACGCCAACTCTTCGGCACGGCTGAAATGGCTGACAAAACCAATATCCGGCTGCACATGATGACAGGCTTGCAAGCGTTGGTGTATCGAGTCAACCTGCGTTAAGGCTACGCCTAAACGGTGCATGCCACTGTCGATTTTGATCCAAACTTTTATCTTTTTGTCTGATAACGCCTCGGGCAACATCGCACTTTCCAGCGCTTCCAATTGATATTCGCCGTGGATCACCGTTTGCAAATCATATTCGGCCAACAACGCAATATCTGCAGGATTGAAAAAGCCTTCCAATAATAAAATCGGTTTACTGATCCCTTGCGCACGCAATGCCAACGCTTCGCTCAAACGTGCCACACCGTAACCGTCGACTTGATTTACGACCGCACTTGCCACCCTCTCCATACCGTGCCCGTAGGCATTGGCTTTGACGATTGCCATAATCTTACTGTTTTGCGCAAGCTGTTTTACCCGCTGCAAATTGTGACGCAACGCGGCTAAGCAAACGGTGGCGGTGGCGGTTTTAATCCTATTGTTCATCTTAATCTTCTTCGTTATATTCCGGCCCGGTGTAATTATCAAAGCGTGAGAAGCGCCCTTGGAACATCAACCGCACTTTGCCGATCGGCCCGTTCCGTTGTTTACCGATAATAATTTCGGCGATATTCTTCAATTCGCTATTGTCGTGATAGACCTCATCACGATAGATAAACATGATTAAATCCGCATCCTGCTCGATAGATCCCGACTCCCGCAAATCCGAATTGACCGGACGTTTGTCCGCACGCTGTTCCAAGCTACGGTTAAGTTGCGACAACGCCACCACCGGCACTTGCAACTCTTTCGCTAACGCTTTCAGGGAACGGGAAATTTCGGCAATCTCCAACGTGCGGTTTTCACTGTAACCCGGCGCACGCATCAGTTGCAGGTAGTCGACCATAATCAGGCTGATACCGCCGTGATCGCGATACACCCGGCGTGCGCGGGCGCGCAATTCGGTCGGGGTCAAGCCGGAGGAGTCGTCAATAAACAGATTCGGTTTATTGCTGAACATCTGCACCGTACTGTTAATTTTCGCCCATTCGTTTTCATCGTCAATTTTGCCGGTACGGATTTTGGTTTGATCGACACGTGACATCGAGGCAAGAATACGCATCATAATTTGATCGGCGGGCATCTCAAGACTGAACACCAACACCGGCTTGTCTTCGCTCATCATCGCATTTTCGCACAAGTTCATGGCAAAGGTGGTTTTCCCCATCGACGGACGGGCGGCAACGATAATCAGATCCGACGGCTGCAAACCCGCGGTTTTGCGATCTAAGGCGGAAAAGCCG
Source organism: Testudinibacter sp. P80/BLE/0925 (assembly GCF_053570785.1). The sequence goes on from NZ_CM131636.1 coordinate 2,637,663, forward strand.
GTGGAAACGCCGGTCACGCCGTTGTTGTTTTTCGATTTGGACAACAGCTCGATTTTATCCAGCGTGGTTTCCAAAATCGTCAACACGTCTTTCGGACCCTCGTTGCTGCCGGTACGTTTTTCCGCAATTTCAAACACGCTCCGTTCCGCTTCGTCCAAAATCTCTTTGATTTGCTGCCCGTTCGGGTTATAGCCGCTTTCGGCAATTTTATGTGCCGTGGAAATCAGCTCGCGCAGCACCGCTTTTTCACGCACAATATCGGCATAAGCTAAAATATTGGCGGCGCTCGGAGTGTTTTTCGACAGCTCGGCAAGATAGGCAAACCCGCCGACATCGTCTAGAATGCCTTTGCTTTTCAAGGCTTGATCGAGGGTGATAATATCAATCGGTTGGTTGTTGCGCGCCAAATTTTCCATTTCACTGAAAATCAGGCGATGTCCGTAAGTATAAAAATCGGCGGCAATCACGTGTTCGGTAACCGGATCCCAATGCTCATTACTCAGCAACACTCCGCCAAGCACCGCTTGTTCCGCCTCAATCGAATGGGGCGACGTCATGCCCTGTTCGCTTTGCTTTGCTCTCGGTTTGTCTTTTTCGGGAAATGCCGCACTTGCGTTTGCCATTGTTGATCCTTTTATCCTTATCATCGGCGAATATAAGTCGGCATTATAGCAAATGATTGTGCGCTTTTTTACTGCCGGCGTAAAAGTTTGTTTTATTACGCAATAAAAAACCGCACTTATCAAGTGATCAAGTGCGGTTTGAAGTTATCTACACGGCTTAAAATACTCGAGCTTTATGAAAAATATAGGGGCGGATAGATAATCCGCCCTACTTTGCTCATCAGCTACTGTGAGTATGCGTCGGTTCTGCGAACACGTGGCTGCTGGCGCTGCTGTGTCCTGCCGCGCCTTTCCCGTGGAAGTGGTAACGCGATTCCTGCCATTGCACAATCGCAAATGGCGGCTGTGCCGCCGCGGACGGCGCTTGAGTCATTGCCGCGCGGGTATGTGTTGCTTTGGAATAGGTGCCGAAGCGATTTTCAGCCGCTTGTGGCGTTTGTGCGGCGACAACCGCCTCTGGCGCCACGCTAGCAACTTGCAGCTCTTCCGTTTTCAGGTTCTGCTGCGGTTCTTCTACCCGCGTTGTAAATTCAGGGTGTACCGCACTTGGCACGGGCTCGGATTCCGCTTCTGCCTGATTCAGCTGCTGTTCACGCTCCAATACCGCTAGCGACGCCTGAATTTTCTTCTCTACCGACTCGTTGGCTTGTTGCGTGATAAAACCTAACGGCTGTACGCTTTTCTCACTGTCCATCACCAACGACACCGCCGGCGTGCTCAGACTATCGGTCTTTTCAATTTCAACTTCAGCCGTATTATCCGCTTTAGCCGGCCGTCCTTCCGCTTGTTGCTGTTCTAACAATTGTTCCACCGGCACAAACGGAGTATTGCTTTCTTCGGCTTCGGTTGTTTTAACCAAGGTTTGCGGATCGATCCAGACTTTACCGCTCGCCAATTCAGGCGAGGCAACGGCGGCAAACAACGGCATTGGCGACGCAGTTTCATCTTGATTTTGACGGCGTCGGCGCTGATTGCCGGTGCGCAAATGGCGCGGCAGACGGCGACGGCGCGAATTGCGCTGACGGCTGTCTTCTTTGCTTTCGCTTTGGTTATCCGTTTCCTTTGTTTCAATCGCTTCAACCGCTTGAATGGCTTGAACCGCACTTTGCCCAACCGGCGCGGCAAACTCGGTCACCGCTTCGCTTTCAGCCGGTGAGTCTTCCGCGAATTGCGCAACCGCACTTTCGTTTTGGTTTAAACGCACTTTTTTACGCAGATTACGACGTTCACGGCGCACCGCAACCGGTGGCGTATCTTGGCTTTCAACCGTTTGAACCGTGCTGTTTTCTTGCAATTCGACTTCGTTTACCGCGACCTCATTGCGTTTGCGGTTACGTTTGTTGTTATTGCGTTCGTTGCGGCTATCATTACGGTTAGTGCGGTTTTCGCTCTCGCTTTCCGTTCTTACGTCCTCAACCGCACTTCGCTTGTTGTCGGCTTTGGCGTTGCGTTGTTCGCTGCGCTCATTACCACGCTCGTTACGATCACTGTTACGATCATTGCGACGACGATTACGGTTTTGATTACCACGGCGATCATTATTACGACGGCGTTGGTTATTGCGCTCTTGGCTCGGTTGCTGTTCCGCTTCGCTGCTGTCGGCGCTGAATAAGCCTTTCAGCTTGCTGATAATACGGCTGAACAGCGAGACTTTCGCTGTAGTTTCAACCACCTGCGGCGCAACCGCACTTGGTGTTGGCGCAGAAGCCGGCATGTTCAATTCACCGGCGGCGGCTTTTTCCAGCACCGATTCCACGGTCACGGCAGCGGTATCCGGCTGACGGGTCAGCAGGCTCTCTTCCGCAGCCAAGGATAGATTTTCTTCCTCTTGCGAGTAATATTTGCCCAAGTTGTAGCTCAAGGTGTTGCTCGCTTCGCCGTCGCGCAGACGGAACACCGAGAAATGCGGGGTTTCCATTTGCTCGTTCGGCACAACCACGATTTCAACATCGTGGCGTTTTTCAATGCTGTAAATCGCTTTGCGTTTTTCATTCAGCAAGTAAGAGGCGATTTCCACCGGCACAATCGTGTGTACGCGCGAGGTATTGTCTTTTAACGCTTCTTCTTCCAACAAGCGCAAAATCGACAACGACAGCGATTCGTTATCACGCACCTTGCCGGTGCCTTGACAGCGCGGGCAGATGTGGTGCGACGATTCGCCCAGCGACGGGCTTAACCGCTGGCGCGACATTTCCAATAAACCGAAACGGGAAATGCGGCTGATTTGAATGCGCGCACGATCTTGGCGCACCGCGTCACGCATACGGTTTTCCACTTCGCGTTGGTGACGGATCGGGGTCATATCGATAAAGTCGATCACGATCAAACCGCCCAAATCGCGCAAACGTAACTGGCGTGCGATCTCGTCCGCCGCTTCCAAGTTGGTGTTAAGTGCGGTTTCTTCGATGTCGCCGCCGCGTGTGGCACGTGCCGAGTTAATGTCGATTGCGGTCAAGGCTTCGGTCACGTCGATCACAATCGAGCCGCCGGACGGCAAGCGCACTTCGCGTTGGAACGCGGATTCGATTTGCGATTCGATTTGATAATGGCTGAACAGCGGCACTTCGCCTTGATACAGTTTAATCCGGTTGATAAAGTCAGGGCGCACCAGTTTGATATGCGCTTTGGCTTTTTCGTACACTTTGGCGTTGTCGATCAGAATCTCGCCGATATCACGGCGCAAGTAATCGCGGATCGCGCGCACGATCACATCACTTTCCTGATGAATCAAAAACGGCGCGGCACGGGATTCGGAGGCTTGTTTAATCGCTTCCCAATGGTGCAACAGCACTTTTAAATCCCATTGCAACTCTTCCGGCGATTTGCCGACCCCTGCCGTGCGTACGATTAAACCGACACCGTCCGGCACGTCTAACGAACTCAAGGCATCTTTCAGCTCTTGGCGTTCGTCGCCCTCAATACGGCGCGAAATACCGCCGGCGCGCGGATTATTCGGCATAATCACCAAATAGCTGCCGGCAAGGGAAATAAAGGTGGTTAAGGCTGCGCCTTTATTACCGCGCTCCTCTTTGCTGACTTGGACAATCACTTCTTGTCCTTCTTGCAGCACATCACGGATATTCGGGCGACCTTGGAAGGTGTAACCTTCGGGAAAGTACTCGCGCGCGATCTCTTTCAGCGGCAGGAAACCGTGGCGATCCGTGCCGTAATCCACAAATGCGGCTTCCAGACTTGGCTCAACGCGCGTGATTTTCCCTTTGTAAATGTTGGCTTTTTTCTGTTCGTGCCCCGGGCTTTCGATATCCAAGTCGAACAAACGCTGTCCATCAACCAGCGCGACGCGCAACTCTTCTTTTTGAGTTGCATTGATTAACATTCTTTTCATTGTTAGTGATACTCTATTATTTTGCTTATTATTACAGCGATAATTTGTACTGGGCTTTGCCATCGACCTCGTGTCTATCAGCTACAGTCAATCTCACGACTCTCTCTTGCCAGAGGTGCATTGATGGCATTACCGAACGCATAATGATTGAACATAACTGCGCCGGTAGAAACAAGATTTGCTTATTCATCCAATCTTGCAAGCGGACAAAAATTATCCCTAATTAAACCGAGACCCGAGAACGTCTTACACTAATTGTTGCGCTCAACTTGTCGCCTTCGGCAGTAGCTCGGGGCAACGCTCGGTTAAATGCCGCCAAGCGGCAAATTCTTTTTAAATCTATTTTGTTAGACATAATAAAACGAGTCATTATTTCATTTTACCCCCACACTTGGCAAGGCAAGATAAGAGAAATTTGCGCCGAAATCGCTTTTCTTGCGACTTTTCTTTATAATATGCGGTAAATCTCCTCAACCAGCCATAAGACAATGAAAGCACAAGACGAAATTCACCACAGCGTTCGCCTCCAAAACATTAACGCCGATCAAGCCGGACAGCGGATTGACAACTATTTGTTAAGCCAACTGAAAGGCGTGCCGAAAAGCCTGATTTACCGCATTATCCGCAAGGGCGAAGTGCGGGTGAACAAAGGGCGGGTCAAAGCGGAATATAAACTGCAAGCCAATGATATTGTGCGCATTCCGCCGGTGAAAACCTCGAGCAAAGAACAAGCGCCGATTTCCAATAAATTGCAGCAAGTGGCGCAACTGGAACAACAAATCCTGTTTGAAGACGAGGTGTTGTTGGTATTGAACAAACCGTCCGGTTTGGCGGTGCACGGCGGCAGCGGTTTGAGTTTCGGCGTGATCGAAGCCTTGCGCAGCCTGCGCCCGGAAGCCCGTTTTTTGGAATTGGTTCATCGTTTGGATCGCGATACCTCCGGCATTTTATTGGTCGCCAAAAAACGCTCGGCATTGCGCAATCTGCACGAACAACTGCGCAATAAAACCATTCAAAAAGAGTATCTGGCGTTGGTGCGCGGACAGTGGCAATCCCATTGCAAGGCGATTAATGCGCCGTTGAATAAAAACGAATTGGCAAGCGGCGAGCGGATTGTGCGCGTCAGCGAGCAAGGCAAACCGTCGGAAACCCGTTTCAGCGTGGAAGAACGCTACGGCGAACAAGCCACCTTGATTAAAGCCATGCCTATCACCGGACGCACCCACCAAATTCGGGTGCATACCCAATATGCCGGGCACCCGATTGCCCTCGACAGCAAATACGGCGATCAGGATTTCGATCAAAAAATGCAGGCTCTCGGCTTAAACCGCCTGTTTCTGCACGCCTACGCCATTCGCTTTGAACACCCGAAAAGCGGCGAAACCCTACGCCTGAGCGCAGAATTGGACAGCGGCATGAAAGGGATTTTGCGCCAGTTGCGTGAGCAAAAATAGACAAGGACAACAGCATGACCGACCGCACTTTCTCTGCGAACAACTCGCCCAAAATTGTGGTGCTGACCGGGGCGGGCATTTCCGCCGAATCGGGCATTCGCACCTTCCGCGCCAGCGATGGACTGTGGGAAGATCACCGAATTGAAGATGTCGCCACGCCGGAAGGTTTTCGCCGTAATCCCGAGTTGGTGCAACGTTTTTATAACCAACGCCGCCGACAACTACAACAGCCCGACATTCAGCCCAATCCGGCGCATTACGCCCTTGCCGAATTAGAACGGAAATTCGGTAAAAATGTATTAATTATCACGCAAAATGTGGACAATTTACACGAACGCGCCGGTAGCAAAAACCTGATTCATCTGCACGGCGAATTGTTAAAAGTACGCTGTGTGCATTGTGCGGCGGTCTATGAATGGCATAATGACATAACCGCAAGTGATCATTGCGCAACGTGCGGTGGCGGCTTGCGCCCGCATATCGTCTGGTTCGGTGAAATGCCGTTTGAAATGGAACGGATCTACAGCGCGCTGCACCAATGCGACTATTTTCTCTCGATCGGCACCAGCGGCAATGTTTACCCCGCCGCCGGTTTTGTCGAGGAAGCCAACTTCGCTAACGCCACCACCGTCGAACTCAACCTCGAACCCAGCAAAGGCAAAACCGCTTTCCAACAAAGCCGCTACGGCTTGGCAAGTGAAATTGTGCCGGAGTATTGTCAGATGTTGCTGAAAAAATATCAAATGAGTTGATTTGATTTTTATTCAAGCAGTACTTTATGTATCTACCAGTCACAGACTTTCGCCATCATTTTTTTATGTAAATTATCACAACGTGCACAACAAAACCCGATTTCTTGTGCACGTTATTTTAATATGCACAAAAAATGAAGATTTTTGTATGTGAGAAATACCAATCCCCGACAGCCATTTCACCGCAATCGGTTAGGCGCAGATGAGCAGTTTCTCTGACAGCCCCAGAGGGGCTGACTCAGCCGCAGGCTGCTTAACCGATTGCGACCGCAGGTCGCTGTCGGAAAACAAAAGTGCGGTAAAGTCCTCGGTTTATTTCCTACAACTCTCTCTTTTGCTCCAATCCCAAATACAACCCGCTCCTGCGCCGTATCGGTTGCTGTACCGCACTTTGCCAAATGCGTTGCGTGCCGAACAGGGTGAAGTGCGATTTGGCGCGGGTGACGGCGGTGTAGATCAGTTCGCGGCTTAAAATCGGGTTCATCGTCAACGGCAGCACAAGTGCGGTATGGGCGAATTCCGAGCCTTGCGATTTGTGCACCGTCATCACAAAGGCGGTTTCATGGGGCGGTACGCGGCTTGGGGAAATATCGCGATATTGCCCCTCACCATTTTCAAACCACACCCGGCTGTTGCCGTGTTTATCGGTTAAAAACAGACCGATGTCGCCGTTATATAACTCCACGGCGGTATCATTGTGAGATACCATAATCGGCTTGCCGTGATACCATTCATGGGCGTGGCGGAACTGTAATTTGCCCTGTTGCCGCAGCCGTTCGCTGATTGCCAGATTGAGTTGTTCCACGCCTAAATCCCCTTGGCGCAAGCCACTGAGCAAGCGCACTTGATTAAATGCGCTGAAAACCGCCTCGATTTTTTCGGGGGTGAATTCGTCCAGTGTCTGCACTTGCCGCAAATAGTCGTCGTACCACGCTGCTGCTTGCTGCAAAATCAGATTGACGGCAGTTAAAGTGCGGTTTCTTGCTAGAGAGATATTGTCTTGTAAATGATCCGAGCTTGGCAGCACGAGATTATAATCAAAGCAGGTCAGATCAGTATAATTGGCAAAATCCGCCCAACTCTGCGCACGCCCTTGATTTACGCCTTCGGCTAAGGCTTTAATCCCCGAATCGGCGCGGAAACGGTAGCTTTTGCGCAAAAAGCTCAGCCCATCGCGAATCGGATTGCCGTTCACTTGCGGCTCTAGCCGCTGCCCGGTCGCCAACCACAGATAATCACAATGTGCTGCGCTGTAGCCTTGTTGCAAAAAGCGGCACAATTCCGCCATCACTGCCCCCGCTTCCACCGAGCTGAGCTGATCCTTATCGCCCAATAACACCAGACGGGTATGCGGCGACAGCGCATTTAATAAGATCGCAAACAAATTGAGATCGACCATCGAGGCTTCATCGACCAACAGCAGATCCAGCGCTAACGGTTTGTCCGGCTGATAACGTCCGTTCGGGGCGCGTGGCGTCATGCCGAGCAAGCGGTGCAGAGTTTGCGCTTGCGTTGGAACTTGCCGTTTTAATTCGGCGGAAACCGCACTTGGCATAGCCTGCAACGCATGGTTAATCGATTCGCTCAAGCGTGCCGCCGCTTTGCCGGTCGGCGCGCTCAGGGCAATGTTCAACGGCGGTAATCCTAATTGTTGCCGCTGCCATTGCAAAGCGACTAATAAACTGCACACGGTGCGGGTTTTGCCGGTGCCCGGTCCGCCGGAAATCAGGCTGAACGGCTGGCGAAGTGCGGTCGCCACCGCGATTTTTTGCCAGTCGATTTCATCATTTTCAGATGTAAACAACAAATTTAAAAACGCGGCTAATTGTTGCGGCGCAAGGGATTGGGCATGCATTGCCACGCGCTGCGATAAACGCTGTACAATCTGCTGTTCGTCCCGCCAATTACGTTGCAAATACAACAAACCGTTCTCCCAACGTAACGGCGCAGATTGTGCGTTGTTTGAATCGCAAAACGCAATATGTCCTTGTAATACGTGCTGCCAGTCTGACGGCGCAAGATCGCCGAGCAAGCCGCGAAGTTGCAATAAGTGCGCCCGCTGTTCCGGCTGCATGGCGAGATCAAAAAAATCGCCGTGAGCGAAATCTTGCGGATCAAGGCAAGTGCTGCCGTTTTGCGCGGCATAGCTGGATAACGCCGCCAATAACACCGCTAAATTGGCAATCGGTTGCGGATAGGCATAGGTTTGTTGTTTATTGTCGATTAAACGGGCGAACTGGTAATCGAGCGGGCTAATCAAGCCGTTTTGTTTAAGTTGCGCCAAAATCGTGATCATACTGCCCCCACCAAAAGTTTATCCAGTCCGTCGATTAACGACCAATCCGGTTTATCAAAATACACGCCGCTATCGCTGCTTACGCCGTCCATGCCGCGTAAAAACAGATAATACACGCCGCCGAAATCACGCTGATAATCATAGTGCGGATCGCGCTGTTGCAAATAGCGGTGCAGTGCCAAGGTATAAATCAAATATTGCAAATCATAACGTTGATAGGCGATCACATTGGCAAGTTGCGCCGACTGATAGGCTTGATAGCCCTCGCCCAAATAATTGGATTTATAGTCGATCAGATAATATTTGCCGCTCACACGGCAGACCAAATCAATAAAACCGCGCAACATGCCTTGAATTTGATCCAGTTGCAACGGCGCTTGTTGTGCCGCCAACGGGTGATATTGTCGCAATAAACGGTTTAACTGCGGCACATTCAGCGGCGCGTCCATGCTGATCATAAATGCCATTTCCTTGAGGCAATCCTGAGCAGGCAAATCCGCCAACCGCACTTTTGTTTTCCCAAAAGGCGCTGTTGTCAAAAACGGGGTTTGGTACAGTTGTTGTAACCAGTATTGTAACGGCGCAAGCCATTCGTCCGCCGCTAAATTCAACTGTCGGCACAAATCGGGGAGCGCCTCCGCCGACGGAGCTTGGCTAAAATCGGCATATTGCAGCCAATGGTGCAGCACATTCCCGACCTTCGCCCCTTGCGGCAAAGTAAACGGATTATGTATTTGCCCTTGCCACTGTTTCAGCTCAATCTGCGCCGACGGCTGATTAAGCCATAAACTGAAATCCAGATGTTCACTGTCATAATCCGCGCCGCTATCGTGATAATGTTCGCTTTTTAAGCTGTTTTCGCTTGGCTGCTGACGGTTTTGCCTGCGTTGCTGATTACGCTGCTGCATGGCGGCAAGGGCGGTAAAACTGCCGACCGTCCAGTTTTGTTCAATCTGCCCGTCAAAATTCGCTGCCTCTAAGGTTTCGGCTTGCGCAACCGCAGCACGCCAATCATCGGCTTGCAGATCGGAAAGTGCGGTCAGGCTGTAATCGTCGTCCGCTAAATAACGGCTGAGTTGCGCAGCGGTGTTCCATTCAAGATTATTTTTCGCTTGTAACAACATTGCGTTATCCGACAACAAATACGCCAGCGCATTCCAATTGGATTTTGTATTTAATTTCGTAGGGAAACCGATATTTAACTGATAACGGGCGCGGGTTAAGGCGACGTATAATAGGCGCAGCTCTTCCGCCAACCGCTCTTGCAGATTTTCTTGTTGGTGGCTGTCGTCCAAATCGTAACAAAGTTGATTTTGCCCGTCGTGATAGCGTTGCAGCCGCTGAGATTCGCCTTTTTTCTTGGCAAAACCACTGCCGAGAAACGGCAGCCACACCACGCCATATTCCAAGCCTTTGGATTTATGAATGGTGACGATCTTGACTAAATTGCGCTCGCTTTCCAAACGCAACCGCACTTCGTCCGCTTCGGGATCGTGGTTGTTGATCATCGTTTCAAACCAACTCAACAAGGCGTGTTCGTTCTCGTTCAGGCTCGCGCCTTGTTGTAAAAATTCCGCCAAATGCAGAATATCGGTGATGGCTCGCTCGCCGTCGGGCATTGCCAACAGTTTCGCCACCAGCTTTTGTTGTTGCAACAGGCGATGAATCATCGGCAACACGCCCTGCGTCTGCCACAAACGTTGATAATAACTAAAATCGCGAATCCAACGCTCCCACGCCCGTTCGTCTTGGCGCAATTGGCTTAACTGCTGTGCATTAAATTGGAACAAGCGGCTCGCCAACACTTTCATCAGCGTGCTTTCCTGCTGCGGATTCAGACACGCCGCCAGCAGATAGCTGATCGCCTGCGCCCAATCGCTTTCTAACACCGAGCTACGATCCGACAGGTAAACGCTTTGAATGCCGAGATTTGCCAACGCTTGTTTAACCTGTTTCGCCTCATTAACATTGCGCACCAGCACCGCCAAATCCTTTGCCGCTAATGTCAAATTCGGATCGCTAAACCGCACTTCACCCTGTTCAATGCCTTTCAGCCATTGTTGAATCGAGGCGGCGCACGCCGTTGCCATATCGGACTTATCGTCTTCACTCAACATAACATTCAGCGGTTTTTGCTGAACGCCGTTCAAATGTAATTGCACCGCACTTTTACCGGCATTGACCGCTTGGAATTGGATTTGAGGATAGATAAACGGCGTTGCGGCATGAGCGAACAGTTTGTTCACGGCGGCAATTAATTGCGGAGTGGAACGCCAATTGGTATCAAGGGTGAAGCGTTGCTGCGCCTGTTCGGCAGCGGTGAGATAGGTGAAAATATCGGCATTACGGAAAGCATAAATCGACTGTTTCGGATCGCCGATCATAATCATGCCGCTGTCACGACTGTCCGCCTGATCGAGATACAGCCGTTTGAAAATCTGATACTGCTCTAAATCGGTATCTTGAAATTCATCAATCATCGCGAACGGAAACTGTTGGCGGATCAACTGCGCCAAACTCTGTCCGTTTTCGGCATAAAGTGCGGTTTTCAGCCGTTGCAACAGATCGCCGAAGCCCATTTCTTTATGGCTCGCCTTGTGAGCGGCGATCTTAGCGCGCACGCCGTGGATATAGTGCCAAAGCAGCATTTTTGCGAAAAACGCCTCGTCTGTTGCCGCCAGTTGATCCACTTGCTGAAACAGGTCGTGCGAGATTTCTGCTGCGCCTTTGCTTTTTTGATCCAGTTTTTGTTGTGAAAAATAGTGAATGAGTTTTTCATGCAAACTGCTGTCTGAACCGTTCGCCCATTGTGCGATCGCCTCAAACGCCGGCTCAATATAGCGCGTTTGATAACTGCGTCCGTCCAGTTGCTTTTGTTGCATGGCTTGTAAAATTAAGGCTTGAATATCCGCGTGTTGCGCCAACCAATCTGCTTTAAAGCGCGCAATTTGAGCAAGATGTGCCATCAAATGGTGTTGCAAAAAAGCGTTTAAATCGCCCTGCGTAAAATCCGACCGCACTTGTGGCATTTCGCCGCTGAGATCGGCTTTAATCCGTTTTAATACCTCCTCCGGCGACTTTAAATGCGTCGCGATAAAACGGCTGATCGCCAAATTTTGCGAATAAAACTGTTCACGCCAATACTCTCGGCAAAAGCGCAACAGCAAATCATCATCTTGCGTTTGCAATTCCAAATTAAAATGCACGCCGGAATCAAAGGCATAGCGCATTAGCATACGGTAACAGAAACCGTGAATGGTGAAAATCGCGGCGGTATCCATATCCTGCTGCGCCAGTTCCAAGCGCAACACCGCACTTGGCAAATCGGCTTTGACCGCGTGGAACAGGTCTAAAATAAACGGATCTTGGCTTGGCGGTTCGGCTAATTGCTGCTGCAAGACTTGGTTAAACAAGCCTTTGACTTCCACGATCCGAGTGCGAATCCGATCTTTCAGCTCTTGCGTTGCCGCTTCGGTGAAGGTCATCACCAAAATCTGCTCCACCGTTAAGGCACGGCTTAAGCCGTTTTCACCGGCATTGAGCAATAAGCGCAAATACAAAGCGACCATGGTGTAGGTTTTGCCTGTGCCAGCAGAGGCTTCAATCAGGGAAACGCTGTTGAGAGGGTGAGTAATCGGATTGAGTTTTTGCATGGGCGCGGTGTTCCCTTTAAATATCAATGGATATTCCACCGCCAGCGTTGAATAATTAACCAAAGGTTAGCGCTATTGTAGGGGCGGATGATATATCCGCCCGACCGCACTTTATTCTGCTTCTAGCTGGCAAAATAGCGTATCCCGTCAGTGGGCGATATCATCCGCCCCTACTTTAATCATCAAAAATGGTTGTGCATATCCATTCTGGTGTTATTAAATCAGTGCATAATCCCTTTATCAATAAAGATGATTTTCACCAAGAACAGAATCGACACCACCCACACCGGAATCGAGATTTGTGAGGCTTTGCCGGTGAATAATTTCATCACGCAATAGCTGATAAAGCCAAACGCAATCCCTTCGGTGATGGAATAAGTAAACGGCATTAACGCCGCGGTAATAAACGCCGGCGTGGCTTCGGTCAAATCGTCCCAACGCACTTTAATCAGGCTGGAAGACATCAAAATCCCCACATAAATCAACGCCCCGGCGGTGGCATACAACGGCACTAACGCCGCTAATGGCGACAGGAAGATCACTAACAGGAATAAAATCCCGGTCACGATTGCGGTTAAGCCGGTGCGCCCGCCGACAGACACGCCGGAGCTGCTTTCGATATACGCCGTCACCGATGATGTGCCGATATACGCCCCGGTTACCGAGCTGATACTATCGACAAACAACGCTTGTTTCATTTTCGGGAAACGCCCTTTGTCGTCGGCTAAACCGGCTTTTTCGGTCACGCCCAATAACGTACCCGATGAATCGAACAGGTTGACTAGCATAAATGAAAACACGATTCCCAATAAACCGATATCCAAGGCACCGGCTAAATCAACCTGCCCGACCACATTCGACACGCTCGGCGGCATTGAGAAAATGCCTTGGTATTCTACATTGCCCAATAACAACGAAAGTGCGGTCACCACCGCAATCGACACCAGCACCGCGGCATGGATATTACGCGACGCCAAAATCACGATAATAAAGAAGCCCAAAATCGCCAATAACACTTGTGAAGAATACAGATTGCCCAAGGTCACTAAGGTTGCCGGGCTTGCCACCACGATACCGGAATTTTGGAAACCCATTAAGGCGATAAACAGCCCGATCCCGGCGGTAATGCCGACACGCAAACCGGTCGGAATGCTGGCAATCAACCAATACCGCACTTGGAACAATGTGAGCAAAAACAGCCCGACTGCGCCCCAAAAAATCGTGCCCATGCCCACCTGCCAAGACAGACCGAGTTTCGACACCACGGTATAAGCAAAAAACGCGTTCAAGCCCATTGCCGGCGCAAGGGCGACCGGTAAATTGGCGAATAAGCCCATAAAAATACTGCCGAACGCCGCAATCAGTGCGGTGGTGATAAACACGCTTTGGCTGTCCATTCCGGCGACACCCAGAATCGACGGATTGACAAACACGATATACACCATCGTCAAAAACGTGGTGATCCCGGCGATAATTTCGGTTTTCACCGTTGTGCCGTGCTGTTGCAGTTTAAAAAAACGTTGCAGTAAGCATTGATTTTGCATAGTAAGTTCCAGTTATCAATAAAAAAGAATCAAAAAAGAATCAAAAAAGAGACAATAATAAATTGGAAAAACCGAAAAATTTTGCGTTTGGCTTTTCGTCAGTATGGTAGCAAAAACCCGCCGGAGCCGCGATGTGTTTTTAGTCGGAAAAAGAAAAGTGCGGTAAAAAAGTGCGTTCAAACAGAAAAACGAGGAAAAACGGAATTACGCCACGCCTAAAAAGCCAAAACCTGAATCGAGGTTTTCTCTTTTCAGGTTTTGTTTATTCAGCTTTCTCATCGCTTTGTAGCTTTTTTCGTGAATCTGATGACGGGTGAACTTCGCCATATTCTTCGCCACAAAGTTATTCACCGCACTTTCATGCGGTTGCGCTTGTTTTTTCTTCTTCATACTCATATTTCCTTTTAGCAATAAAACAGTGTTGATAAATTAAACAGCTGTTCAAGCCGCTATTTTAGGGGAAACGGATGGTTTGTCAATACAACTTAATAAATATATATAATGCTTATTTAATATTCTATTTATTTATAATTATCTTTAAGTCAGCACCATCTAATCAAAGCTTAATTTATTTGAATTGTTGGTTCCGTTAGAAACATCTTCGTTCAAAGAACTTAATCCCTTTTTAGTCAGGGCTTATATTTGAATAGAGAATTTAACCATGAAACCATTCAATCCGAACTGTCTTAATCCCTTTTTAGTCAGGGCTTATATTTGAATCAACTCCTTTTTGTTTAGTTTGCCCTCTTTGTGAGGTCTTAATCCCTTTTTAGTCAGGGCTTATATTTGAATTCAAGCATGCTTAGCATCTGTGTAGATTACAATGGGTCTTAATCCCTTTTTAGTCAGGGCTTATATTTGAATTGACCGAGTTCACAGATATTATCAACTCGTTCTGTCTTAATCCCTTTTTAGTCAGGGCTTATATTTGAATACAGATAACACTGTGCCTTGGTGGGAGCAAGGTGTGTCTTAATCCCTTTTTAGTCAGGGCTTATATTTGAATCCAATTCTCCTCGCCTACATCTAACACCTTTAACTTGTCTTAATCCCTTTTTAGTCAGGGCTTATATTTGAATTCCGACGGGTACTGCAAGCGGGCGGAGAAGTCGTGTCTTAATCCCTTTTTAGTCAGGGCTTATATTTGAATACATGAACCCGACACGGGAACAATTCATCAGTGCGTCTTAATCCCTTTTTAGTCAGGGCTTATATTTGAATTTTTTACAGGGCGTTGGTGACAATCTTTGACTTGGTCTTAATCCCTTTTTAGTCAGGGCTTATATTTGAATATTACAGTCGCCGTTATAAAGATACGGAGGATTTTGGTCTTAATCCCTTTTTAGTCAGGGCTTATATTTGAATTAGGGTCGCATTGGTTCACCGAGTCAGAAGCGTCTTAATCCCTTTTTAGTCAGGGCTTATATTTGAATAGCAGACATTAATAAAAAACTTTTTAATCAATATGTTATATTGATATTTCCCAATTTTTAAAGAACCATAAAGAGCTGGTTCAAGTTTTGATGAAATAATAGTCAATTTATAATCCGTCAACGCTCATTGGTGATCCAACAGGTTGATATTATAACGGTATCACTCAAGTGAGTCCAGCGGGTAATCCTGTCCAATAAATTCCCTCTGGCATAAAGGATTTCCCCAAGCGCCATTGAATTCCTTGTGTTGGAAGCTGGTACACTCGAAAATCATCTTCTTTTTTATTTATAAGTGCTAATACTTCATCAATACAAGTTTGTAGCTGTTTCTTGTTACCTTCAAACAAGAAAATACTGTACTGAATCGGTGTCGCATAGTGGCATAATTTCTTATATGCTCGTTGCAAACGCTTTGGATCACTCACATCATAACCTAATAAATACATATCAACTCCTCCCTATTAAAAACAAAATTCAACATTTTCTAACATAGTGCGTTGATTAAAAAAGTAAGGTGCAAGTGCGGTCTCCCAATTTTGTTGCAATAATTGTTGGGATGTTTCACTACTACGTCGTTGAGGCAAGAGCATGTTTAAACTACTTTGCTTTAACACCAATGCTAAAGCCCGGCAGTTTTCAGTCAACATTTTCCGCCAAAGCATAACCGCTTTTTCATAGGCAGAATAAAATTGAACCCGTCCTGTTTTACCCAACAGACACCCTTCATTTGTGGTACTAAAATATTCTTCACGTAAAATGCGGTCACGAAAACAACCAAGCAGCCAATTATCAACTAAAGGGCGCAATGGCTCGATTAAGTCACAAGCTAATGACTCGCGTCCAAAATCTAATCCGTGAAAAAATCCAATATAGGGATCGAGCCCAGCTCCATAAGCAGCCAACACAGCTTCGCCATGTAAGAGCGTATAAGCTAATGATAAAACGGCATTAAATGGATCACGTGGCGGGCGACGATTTCTACCGGCAAATTTTAAATGTGACGGTAAATAAATACTTAATGCGGTGAAATAAACAGCAGCCGCCCGCCCTTCAATTCCCCGTAAGGAAGCGACTGTCGATTGCTGAAATACACGCTGAATTAAATTATCTAATTCTTCAGCACGAGCCGAAAGCAAACATTTTTTATCCATTCGTTTATGACTAGCTTGCCACATCCAATTTTTTTGTGTAACTAATTTCAACAAAACAAGTTTTTTGGCAAACGTTAAGCAGAAAGATTCATCACTTGCAAGGGCATATTGAGCTAAACGTCGAGCTGCATCGTTATGTGGTCGAGACATAAATAACGTTGGGCTATTTTTTCTACCTGAAAGACAGATAATGCCAATATTTTTTTCGCCTAATTTTGCAAGCAATGACGCCTGTAATTTCACATCGCCTTTAATATAAATACGTTCAATTGGGGCTAGTGGAATCGTACCAATACGTTCATCATTTTCATAACAAATCAAAGCTTCATTTTGTAGTTTTAATTCCGTTCCTTTGCGATCAATATAAAGACTAGACATCATAGCTCCTTAAACCCATAAAAAAGGCTCTGTTGATTGCTGTTTTGCTTTGCCAAAAAATTGTCTTTCACAATTGTCATATAGTTGAAAAATATAAAGTCGATCCTGTTCTGTATCAATAGAATCTAGTAGATCTGACTTGAGCTTCAATAATTCATGTTTTGTCAACCAGCAGTCATAAAATGATTTTTGCCCACTTACCGCATAGCTTTCAATTTTCTTATGCACACAACGCAGCCGTTTGCTTTCTGTAATATCATAAGCGATTAAATAAAAAGAACGCGTGCTATCCATCAATATTCCTTCGTTCGTTTAACAAGAAATGCAACCACAAGGTTTCATTCCTACTAATTTTAAAAAACATTCATCTAAATTAAGCTCTTGCTTGGAAATATGATGAAATTAATACTAATTTAAAATGCTTGCAGTAATACTTCTAATTGAATCGCCTGCTAACATTGCAAGTATTTAACAATTTATTCCACTGTTTATTCTTGCTCAACCAATTATCTGAATGGCTGTTATACAAATAATAGGCTTCTACGCCATAACCAAATCCTTCCGGTGCTGATACAGATAATTCATCGTCATCAATATAACGAACATAGTCTTTATTTAATTTTCTCCGTAATGCTTCAATATTATGAATCCATTTTTTCCCATCTTTTATAAAATAGCGACCATTAAAAGCTCTCTCATCCTGAATTTCAGTATAGCCCAAAGCAATAGCTTTAATTTCACTATCCGTATAAGGTTTGAAAATATAAGGCAGTGTTGAATTTTCCGTATTTTTATTGGTATAAAACTCACTTCTCATTATATTCTCCTTACCAATTCTTGATATTCAGTAATAGAAATTATAGTGAGTGTGAGCCTAAATTGAGGGTATTACAAATCTGTAATAGATGATAATAAAAATCCAAGAATGGAAAAATAAAAAAGGAAAATATTACCTATCTTCCTTAAAACATCCAATCTATAAGATAGGCTAATCTTGAGCCACGGGGATAGGGAACCGGCAGGCTTTAATCTCTGCTTCAATCGCAGTTAAATCAATATGTTCTGCTTCAACCCCCAGTGTATAACACCGGGATTTAGACGATGGTATATAAGGTACATTTTTAGAATTATTATTTAGCCCAATTGCCGCTTTATATTTTTTAGTGATATCCGTTTTTGATTCAGAAAGTAAACTTTTAAAATCCTCGCCTAGACGAGTACTTTCATTGCCCACAGATTTTAGAATAACCATATAAAGATCAATAACTTTCTGTATCTTATTTTCATCAGGGCTTTCATATTGATAGGATAAACCCCGTTTTTTAAATAAACATAATGAAAGTAATAAAGCATAGCCACGCGGTGATAGACGTAATATTTCACAACCAAAGCGCACTTTTCGATCATCAATTGGCGTTAAAAAGGTGATTGTTGGCGTTTGCAAGGCATTTTGTGCTTTCTCAACCGATTGACTATAAGATAAATGGCTTCGCAATAAGCCGTCAGGCACGCCTAAACCAAGCCGCACCCAAGGAATTTCGGCTAACATCACTTTTGCCTGTGACACATCAATTTCTATCCCCTCGAGATCATTGATCATATGTGTATTCGGTTTTGGATAGAAAAATGTTGGCAAATTTTCATAACGCTCTTCCACCAAAACATGGGAAAGCGAATCCTGTTCACGCCCATACAATGACAACGCATAGCCTAAGAAAAAGCCCATCGTTTTGCGCCCGCCTGCGATCGAAGCATGAAGTGCGGTATCTTGTCGCTGACAAAATTCACTCACCAAACCAACAATTTGATCCGCAGCTAATTTATTTTCTTCAGGCGTGCGAATATCAGTTAAATCCATATTTTCACTATTTTGAATAACATGAATACAGCTTTCATCAAAATGGATGGCTGGCAAATGGTAATCTGCACAAAACTCAGCCAATGCACCTTCCGCCTTTTTACGCCCGCCTTCAATCCCAAGCAACGCATCCATAATCTCCTCTTTGCCCGGCAAGGTAGTAATCACATGCAATTCTGTTGGGATAAATTTTTTCTCCGTAACTAACGCATAAAGTGTTTCCGTGATCACCGCCGGGGACATTCCAGTGACTGAAAGCAGTATATTTTTCTTAATCTGGCTCATTATTTTCCTATCCAATTTTGAATTTTACTTTTCAACTGTTGCAATTCTTTTCCATGAATCACTTCGATTTTAAGTTCTTTTGCACGATTTCGATCGGCTTCATTCAGTTCGAAATAACTGACTAAACATTTTTTCGTCATCAAACCGCCATAATCTTTGAGTGCTTCCAGTTTATAGAGAATGCTTTCAGGTTTATCCGCTGATTTTTTACTCTGCATTATAGCGGTTTTGCACTCTACAATATGTAATTTATTATTGGCAATGAACACCACATCAAACTCATTTTTATTGCCTTTATTTTTTTCATCCCACGTTGATTTATTCGGGTTGTAATTGGTATTTCCCACTTCCAAATTCAGTGAAATATCTTGTACTTTATTGATATTTTTAAGCTCACTAAATACCACTTCTTCTAACCAACCGCCATTGAGTTTTTCCTTGGTTGCTTTATTTTTGAAATTGACACGCTCCCCATCAAATGCAATTATCTCTTCATCATGCAGTTCAAATAAGAAGTCGGTTAAGCCATTTTGTTTAAGTTCTTTATGCTCAAGTGCGGTTTTGTAGCCTGAATTTTCAGAACGGCTTGCAATACCATTTAATTGAGGAATGAGATTTCGATAGCGATCATAATAGTGAATAAATTCCTTAACCAAATCTAATTCAGATTCATTCACTGCTAATTTTTGCTCAGACACCACCGAATGCCCATATGCCATCAAATAGTTTTCCATGGTGATTTTAGTTGAGAGATGAATATCAGCCATTCGTTTTTTCTCTGCTGATTGGGATACAAAAACAATGCGATTTTTATCGGTGTCCATATAAAAAATCGGTTTATCTGCCATTGAAAATACATTTTGAGCAGCTATTGCCATCAGTTTTGTGCCACCCGTTACATTCAGCGCAATATCCTCACTTTCATATTGCGAAACAATATCTGCAATACGATCTTCAAGCTCTGCAAATTCAAATATATCGGCAAGATTTTCTAAAACAACATTCACACCTAATTTTTCAACGGTGTTTTTAAGAAATTTGGCTTGTTCTTTCATCTTGTTGGAAACCAAAAAAACCGCTTTTTTCGGTTTAAATTGCGGATCTAAGATCGGTAGTAAATTGGCGGCTGCTTGTACTGAAATTAAACAAAAGTGAATATCATATTTTGCGGCCATCATTTTCTCCTGAATTAATTTTTACTGTTCTAATGCTTTCACATAAAAAGGCATTAATCGGCAAGATTGCTGATTAAGTTGTTCTCTCGTTAATTCTTTCCCACGCTGATGTTCTTGCACGTTTAGCGACAAAAAATAAACTTTAGCCCCTTTTTGACACACTTGTGCAGCTAAATGGAGCGGTAATGTGCCCATCACAATATCCCCTGCTTGGATCTGCCCAACCTCTAAATGGCTAACCCAATGATCCACCATAATCGGCTGTTGTTTCATCCACTCCACTGTCCCTTGATGACGGGAAATAAACCATGTTGCCATATTTTAAATGTTAATTACCTTATGTTATTAATAGAAAGCCTAGCATAAGGTAATTTTTGCTTAGTCGGCAAAATTACAAATTTGTAATTTGGTATTTTCCTAAACCAAAAGACGCATTTTTTCCCACGTGTAGCCATTGTCCTAAATAAAGTAATTGAGCAACCCGCGATGAAACCCGATTCAATTGCCATTCCCCCACTAAACCACCTAATTGCATGGTTTGCTGTTGTCTTGACGAAAATCTTGTCCAATCTCGCCAACGCAGCCGTTTATGATCCGATATGTTGTCAATGTGCTGTTTCAACCCATTAAAATCCAGTTGCAATGTCTCTGTAGTATGAAATTCGGTGAGCAATACCAACCGCTTTGCCAAGCCAATTATTAAGCGTTCAATATGCAGTTCATCCGCAGATAATGGATGTCCGTTGCGTTGAATTCGCATTGGGGTTGATGTTTCACCGCACTTCGTATTTTTTCCGTATTCGGTGCAACAATTAAAAACTTACCTGCCGCATTGGTGATTTGACTTGTACTTGGCAATTCGCAAGCCTGTAGTACTTTAAGAGCAGCTAACTCAGAAAATAGCGAAACTTGAAATGAGCGTCCACGCAGTAACTTTGCCGCTTGTTTATTAGTTTCACTACCCGAAGCAAAAATAAAATCCTGAATACCAAAAAAATCACCTTGGATTAATAAGAACTTATCTTGCCCCCAGCTAATTTCTCGATTTTTCAGTGATTTTGCGGCTTCCCCATCGATTTGTCCGTTTTCATGGTGCCAACGCCAAAGTGCGGTCGCCATTGCCGCTGTAGTTTTAGAATGGTCGTATAATGACACTTCGGGTTTAACACCAAATGCGGTCGCTGACGGAATCGCGCTAGTATAACTTTGCCAAAGACTATCAAAATGATCGAGCCACAAAGACCAAGACTGACGGTGTGAATGCGGAATCTGTTCTAATCCTTGTAAAAAGGCATTCCATAAAGCATGGTACTCTTTTTGCGCTACACTATTTTCAGAGGGCTCATATCCTTGCCGCATTACTGGAAAAATCGTCTTGGCAGAAAGTGGTTTTAACGGATAGCAATAGTCGTTTTTATCCTTTTTCTCCGAAGTGAATGATATTTGCTCTAACAAACTGAATAAACGCGCTTGATAATGATTTTTTTGTTCACGACGACTTTCACCATTTTCTTTTGCCTGATTATATTGTTCAAACGTTTCTCTTTCAAAACCCGAAGCCACGCGATCTGCCGTCGCCACCACCCATTGCAAAAAGGTATCTGGTTTATGGTGTGCCGCTGCGGCATTAATCATTGAGTCTGTAATATCATTATTCTTATCACTGCGATTTGCAAAAGGAAATACATCGTCTTGAATTAAATCAGGAAGACGACGCTCAAGTAAATCTATCGCCCACCCAGTATAAGCTGCGTGCTGATGAGAATGATACTGCCCTTCCTTATTGAAATTAAAATGAGCAGCGAGATAATCTTTTGGTATCTCAATCTTTGCCCGTTGTGCAAATTTACCTAAATCGTGCAGAAGTGCAACCAATGCTACCCGGGCAGAGGCATTTAATAAATTCGTATCCATTTCAACTCCTTTTCTAATAAGATAATGAGCACATCATACTTAAAATACGATATAAATTATCTTTTTACAGATTTGTAATTTCAATAATTTGAACCAGCTCATATTTTTACCTGTACTACTTTAAAATACAGCCTAATGTATATAAAAAACCGCACTTTACATGTTAATTGCAAAGTGCGGTTGTGGTTAATTCGCCTCGAATAAACGTTAGTTCGTCTCAAATAAAAACACGGTGGTTTTGTGATAAGGCTCGTTGGCTTTACTGATTCCGCCGTATTTAAACCATTCGGGGTGATTCGGGGTGTCGGGCAGGGCTTGGGTTTCAAGGGCAATGCCGGCGTGGTTGGCGTAAGTTGAGCCGAGGCGGTTTGGCGTATTGGCGAGGAAGTTGCCACTGTACACTTGGATCGCCGGCTGATCAGTGAAGACTTTCAAGCATAAATCACCGTTGCTTGAACGCAGTTCCACTTGCGCCTCGGCATTTAACCCCGGTTGTTTGAGTAAAAACGCGTGATCATAGCCGGCAACCAGCTGTTGATCGCTGTCGTTTAAGAAATCTTGCACAACTGTTTTGGCGCTACGGAAATCAAAACCGCTGTTTGCCACCGATTTTAGCGGTGCTTTCGGGATACCTTCGCTATCCACCGGTAGATAATAATCGGCGTTGATTCTTAACTGATGTTGCAGTGCGGTTTGATCCGCACTTTCGCCGTCGAGGTTGAAATAAGCGTGGTTGGTGAGATTTAGCGGCGTGTCTTGATCCGTTTCGGCGTTAAAAATAACCAACAACGCATTATCGTCACGCAATTGATAGCGCACTTTGACCTGCACTGTGCCGGGAAAACCCTGATCGCCATCAGCCGAATGTAGCCCGAACTCAATTTGGTTATCATCATGACTTAAAATCTGCCAACGGCGTTTATCGAATGCCTGTGAACCGCCGTGCAATTGGTGCTTGCCTTGCTGGTTAGCAGCCAGCGGATAATCTTTACCGTTTAAGTGAAAAGCGGCATTGGCAATACGGTTGGCGAAACGCCCGACCGTTGCGCCCAAATAAGCCCCTTGTGCACTGTGCTGTTGTAAGTTTTCACACCCCAAGACGACATCACGCAAGCTTCCGCCAATCGGAATTTGACAGGAGAGCCACGTTGCCCCCCAGTCGGTAAAGCGAACCCGCATTCCCCGCCTATTCGCCAACGCCACCACCTGAAACGGTTTGCCGTCCGGGGCTAATTCTGCATTGTAAATATTGATCATAAAACACTGACTCCGGCCGAGGCATGGCAAACATAGAAGGTTTCTTTCAAGCCGGTGCGTTTATGATAATGCCCGGCAATCTGGCGGCGCACCGCGTCGATTTTATCTTCCGGCGCCAACGCGACGATACAGCCGCCGAAGCCGCCACCGGTCATACGTGCGCCGCCGCTGTTACCAATCACTTGCTGCGCCAATTCCACCAAGTAATCCACTTCCGGCACGGTGATTTCGAAATCATCGCGCATTGAATCATGCGATTGTCCCATCAATACGCCCAGTTGCTGTAAATCGCCGTTTTTCAACGCTGCCGCCGCATCCAACACCCGTTGGTTTTCGGTAACAATATGCCGCGCACGCTTGGCGACAATCGGGTCAAGTGCGGTCAATTCCTCTTCCAACGCCTTAAACTGCGCAATCGAAACATCGCGCAACGCTTTCACGCCGAAGAATGCCGCCGCTTGTTCGCATTGCTGGCGGCGGCTGTTGTATTCGCCCGCCACCAGATCATGTTTCACATTGGAATTGACGATCATCACCGCCACACCTTGCGGCACCGGCACCGCTTCGGTTTCCAAACTGCGGCAGTCGATTTTTAACAGATGATCTTTTTGTCCTAACGCCGAAATCAACTGATCCATATTGCCGCACTGGCAACCGACGAAACGGTTTTCCGCTTTTTGTCCGATCAGCGCAATATCAACATGGCTTAACGCCAATCCGCCCAATACTTGACAGAATTTTCCGGTCGCCACTTCCAACGCGGCTGAGGAGCTTAAACCGGAGGAAAGCGGTACATTGCCGCTGATCGCCAAATCCGCCCCGGTCTTAAACTCGGGACATTTTTCTTGTATATATTTCACCACTCCGCGTACATAACCGGTCCATTTATACTCGCCGTCCGCCTGCAAGTGCGGTTCAATCGGTCGGCTTAAATCAAATTCGTCCCATTGTCGCAAATCCGCCGCATACACTCGGAAAATATTGTCTTCGCGTTTCGCACCGCTGATTGCCGTGCCGTAATCAATCGCACAAGGCATCACGAAACCGTCGTTATAATCGGTGTGTTCGCCGATAATGTTCACCCGCCCCGGCGCATAAACCAACAGTTCGGGTTGATACTCAAATTGCTCGATAAATTCTTTTTGTGCTTGTTGCTGTGGTAAAAGCATGTCTTCATCTCCTTTCTTATTTTGCTTTGTAATGAATATCGCTTAGTGCCGCCAACCGTGCGGCGGCTTGCTCAGCCGTCAAATCCCGTTGTGATTCCGCCAGCATTTCATAACCGACCATAAATTTTCGCACGGTGGCAGAGCGTAATAACGGCGGATAGAACACGGCGTGCAACTGCCAGTGATCCAAATTGCGTCCGTCTTGGAAAAACGGTGCATAATGCCAGCCCATTGAATACGGGAACGGGCATTCAAACAGATTATCGTAGCGAATAGTCAATTGTTGAATTATCAAGGCAAGATCATCACGTTGTGCGTCCGTAAGTTCATTCATGCGTTTTACCGGCATTTTCGGCAACAGCATGGTTTCAAACGGCCATGCCGCCCAATACGGCACGACGGCAAGCCAAAACTCCGTTTCAACCACAGTACGGCTGCCGTCTTTTTGCTCGGCATTGACATAATCCAACAGCAGATTGCTGCCGTATTGTTGGTAATATTTCAATAAATTGCGTTCTTTGGTGGCGATTTCGTTCGGTAAAAAACTGTTCGCCCAAATTTGCCCGTGTGGGTGCGGCTGTGAGCAGCCCATCGCTTCACCTTTATTTTCAAAGGCTTGCACCCAAAGATAATCTTTGCCTAATTCTTCGATTTGCTCGTTCCAGGTTTCCACAATTTGGCGTAATTCCGGCACACTCAATTCCGGCAAGGTTTTGCTGTGATCCGGTGAAAAACAGATGACACGGCTCAAACCGCGCACGCCCATCACTTGAAACAGCGGGTTGTCACTCGGCGGCGCGTCGGGACTATCGGTCATTAAAGCGGCAAAATCATTCGGGAAAACATAGGTATGCTTGTAGTCCGGATTGACTGCGCCGGAAATCCGCTTGTTAGTCGGGCACAAGAAACAGTTTTCATCATATTGCGGTAACTGATGAGTTTCCAATTTTTCACTCTGCCCACTCCAAGGACGTTTGGCGCGGTGAGGGGAAACCAAAATCCATTCATCTTTCAATGGGTTATAGCGGCGATGCGGGTGTTCCGTCGGATCAAAATTTACACTATTCATCTCAATTCACCTATTTATTTATATTCAAATAAAATGTAATCGGTTACATTATCGGCGTTAAATATAGCATAATCCAGCAAACAAACCGTTAATTAGATCACAAAACGCCTAAATACTTTGCCGTTTACTCTCGGAAAATAAAAAAATGGCGTATGATAGGAAACGGTTTCAATTAATCTGATGTGAGGATAGTAAAAATGGTGACGATTCGTGATGTGGCAAAACACGCCAATGTTTCAGTGGCGACAGTTTCGCGCGTGTTGAATGATCACCCTTCCATCACGGAAAGAACCCGTGAAGCGGTATTAAGCGCGGTGCAACAACTCGGTTATTATCCCAATGCCAATGCGCAGGCTCTCGCCTCGCAAAGCAATGATACCATCGGTGTGGTAGTGACCGATGTAACCGATTCGTTTTTTGCCATTTTGGTGAAATCGGTTGATCAAGTCGCCGCTAAACATAAGCGCAATATTTTGATCGGTATCGGTTATCATGATTTGGAAAAAGAGAAGCAAGCGATTGATCTATTGTTAAAAAAACGCTGTAATTCTTTGGTCGTCCACGCCAAAGCCCTGAGCGACGAGATGTTGCAAGACTACTTAAGCCACCATCCGGGCATGGTGATTATTAACCGTACGATTCCCGGTTTTGAACACCGTTGCATTGCCTTGGACAATGAAAAAGGCACTTACTTGGCGACCACCACCTTGATTCAACATGGACACCGTCACATCGGTTATATCGGCTCCAACCATCATATTAATGACGAAAGCGAGCGTAAGTGCGGTTATTTAAAAGCGTTATCCGATAACCAACTCCCGCTCTGTTATCATGCCATCGCCAATTCCTCTCCCGATTATCAAGGCGGCGAAGAAGCGATGATCAAACTATTGAGTTACAACTCCAATCTGACGGCGTTGGTTTGTTACAATGATTCCATGGCGGCGGGCGCAATATCGATCTTGAATGAAAACAACATCAAAGTGCCCCACCAATTTTCGATTATCGGATTTGACGATATGCCGATCGCCAGTTACTTAGTGCCGAAACTGACCACTATTAGGTATCCAATTGATTTAATGGCAAGTTATGCGGCGGAACTGGCACTCAGTTTAGTCAATAAAGAAGTGGCGTCACCGGAAAATATCACTTTCAACCCGACCCTGGTGAAACGTTTCTCGGTCAAGTCCATTTAATTTGGAATGAAATTGTGATCCACGCCACATATTTTTTAATTAAATTATGTAATCGTTTTCATAATGTGAATAGGATCACATACTTTTAAAGACAGCTTGAGTATCCTATACCCTGACATTATCGCTCAAAGCAGATAATACTCTAAGTATCGGTTGCAGCAAAACCGATGGCATTTATCTTTATATAGCAAAGATGGAGAGAATTACCATGAAAAAAACCGTATTGACTTCTGTTGCATTGGCTGTCGGATTAGGTATTGCAGCAACGTCTGCGCAAGCCGCCAATCGTATCGGTGTAACTATCTACAAATACGACGATAACTTTATGTCCACCATGCGTCAGGAAATTGAAAAAGAAGCCGAAGCATTGAAAGACATCGAGTTATTGATGAACGATTCACAAAATGCCCAATCCATTCAAAACGATCAGGTGGACGTATTGATTTCCAAAGGCGTAAAAGCCTTGGCTATCAACTTGGTTGACCCGGCGGCGGCACCGACCATTATCAAAAAAGCCTCTGAAGAAGATATCCCGGTGGTATTCTTCAATAAAGATCCGGGCCAAGCGGCGATCAACAGCTACGATAAAGCCTACTATGTGGGCACTGAGCCGAAAGAATCCGGCGTGATCCAAGGTGACTTGATCGCCAAACAGTGGAAAGCCAATCCGGCTTGGGATTTAAACAAAGACGGTAAAATCCAATATGTGTTGCTGAAAGGCGAACCGGGACATCCGGATGCCGAAGCGCGTACCGAGTTTGTTATCAAAGAACTGAACAATCAAGGCATTCAAACCGAACAACTGTACATCGACACCGGTATGTGGGACGCGGCAATGGCGAAAGACAAATCTGACGCATGGTTATCCGGCCCGCATGCCAACACCATTGAAATGATCATCGCCAACAACGATGGTATGGCAATGGGCGCCCTAGAAGCAACCAAATCCCACGGTAAAAAACTGCCGATTTTCGGGGTTGACGCCTTGGCGGAAGTATTGCAACTGGTTAAATCCGGTGCGATTGCCGGTACCGTATTAAACGACGGCGTAAACCAGGCAAAAGCAGTGGTGCAATTGGCTGACAACTTGGCAAATGGTAAAGATGCTGCCGAAGGTACCGAATGGAAATTGGAAAACCGTGTCGTCCGTATTCCATACGTCGGTGTTGACAAAGACAATTTGGATAATTTCTTAAAATAATATGTTGTAATCTTGGGGAGAGATTCTCTCTCCCCTTTTTCGCTTGAGGTTGGATATGAGTGTAGAGCAATCCGTGCAAACAGAAAGTAAAGTTCTGTTGGAGATGAAAGGGGTAAGTAAAACCTTTCCCGGCGTAAAGGCGCTGGACAATGCCAATTTGACAGTGCGATCACATTCGGTTCACGCCCTGATGGGGGAGAACGGAGCCGGAAAATCCACATTACTGAAATGTCTATTTGGTATTTACGCCAAAGACGAGGGCGAAATTCTTTTTCTTGGAAAGCCGGTTAATTTTAAAACCTCAAAAGAAGCGCTGGAAAACGGAATTTCAATGGTACACCAAGAGCTGAACTTGGTTAAACAAAGCAGCGTAATGGACAATCTCTGGTTGGGGCGTTATCCGACCAAAGCCGGGTTGGTCGATCACACAAAAATGTATAACGACACCCAAGCTATTTTTAAAGAACTGGATATTGATATCGATCCGAAAATGAAAGTGGGCAAACTCTCCGTTTCCCAAATGCAAATGATCGAAATCGCCAAAGCCTTCTCTTATAATGCCAAAATCGTGATCATGGACGAACCGACGTCCTCGCTTTCCGAAAAAGAAGTCAGCCACCTGTTTTCGATTATCGAAAAACTGAAAGAACGTGGCTGCGGCATTATTTATATCTCGCACAAAATGGACGAGATTTTCAAAATTTGCGATGAAGTCACGGTATTGCGCGACGGTAAATGGATTAACACCATTCCGGTCAAAGGCGCAACCATGGACGGTATCGTCGCGATGATGGTCGGACGTGAGCTGACCCAACGCTTCCCGCCGAAAATCAACCAACCGAAAGAAGTGATTCTGACCGTTGAAAATCTGACCGCACTGAATCAGCCGTCAATCCAAGACATCAGTTTTGAACTACATAAAGGTGAAATTTTAGGCATTGCCGGTCTGGTGGGCGCAAAACGTACCGACATCGTGGAAACGATTTTCGGGATCCGCGAAAAAAAGAGCGGTGTGGTCAAACTACACGACAAAGTCATGCGCAATAAAACCGCACTTGAAGCAATCAACAACGGTTTTGCTTTAGTAACCGAGGAACGCCGTTCCACAGGGATTTATTCCAATTTAAGCATTGAATTTAATTCACTGATTTCAAATATAAAATCCTATATGTCCAAATTCGGACTGCTGAGTTCGACTAAAATGAAAAGCGACACCCAATGGGTTATCGATTCGATGAATGTGAAAACACCATCGCATAAAACCAATATCGGCTCGCTTTCCGGCGGAAATCAGCAAAAAGTCATTATCGGACGTTGGTTGTTGACCCAACCGGAAATCCTGATGTTGGACGAACCGACACGCGGGATTGATGTCGGCGCTAAATATGAAATTTATCAATTGATTATGGAGCTGGCGCAAAAAGACAAAGGCATTATCATTATTTCTTCCGAAATGCCGGAACTGTTAGGGATTACCGATCGGATTATGGTGATGAGCAACGGCAAACTCGCCGGTATCGTCAACACCAAAGAAACATCGCAGCAAGAAATTTTACAGCTTGCCGCTAAATATTTATAAAAAATAAGAGAAGGGATAAAACCATGGCTGACTTAGGAAAAAACAAATCTCTTGATTTCCTCAAACAAAATGCAATTTATTTCGTATTACTGATTTTATTGTCGATCATCATCATTCAGGACTCCAGCTTCTTGAGTTTGATTAACTTCAGTAACATCTTAACCCAATCGTCTGTTCGATTGATTATCGCCCTTGGGGTTGCCGGTTTATTGGTGACACAAGGCACCGACTTATCCGCCGGGCGTCAGGTCGGTTTGGCTGCGGTGGTTTCCGCTACCTTGCTGCAAGCGATGGATAACGTCAACCGCGTGTTCCCGGACATGGCTGAAATTCCAATTCCGTTAGTGATTTTAGTCGTCTGCGCCATCGGTGCGGTGATCGGCCTGATGAACGGTTTCATTATCGCAGTATTAAACGTAACGCCGTTTATCGCCACCTTGGGTACGATGATCATCGTGTATGGTATCAACTCGCTGTATTATGACGCGGTCGGTTCTTCGCCGATTGCCGGCTTCACCGCTTCATTCTCCGAATTCGCACAAGGCTATTTCCGATTCGGCAAGTTTAGGCTGTCATACATTACGATCTACGCCACCATTGCGACTATCTTAGTCTGGATTATGTGGAACAAAACCCGCTTCGGTAAAAACATCTTCGCTATCGGCGGCAACCCTGAAGCCGCGCGCGTATCCGGTGTAAACGTGACCCGTAACTTAGTCGTTATCTACATGATCGCCGGTATGTTCTACGCCTTCGGCGGGATGTTGGAAGCCGGTCGTATCGGCAGTGCCACCAACAACCTCGGCTTTATGTACGAATTGGATGCGATTGCCGCCTGTGTGGTCGGCGGGGTTTCCTTCGCCGGTGGTGTGGGCACGGTTATCGGGGTGGTAACCGGGGTATTAATCTTCACCGTCATCAACTACGGCTTAACCTACATCGGTGTCAACCCATATTGGCAGTACATCATTAAAGGCAGCATTATTATCTTAGCGGTAGCGATTGACTCGCTGAAATACGCGAAGAAAAAATAAGGCGTAAAAAGCAGCACTAGCAAGCTGACCGCACTTGGGACTCCTCTAACCAAGTGCGGTTTTTTTATTCTTTCGGCAACGGCGTATCTTGCGGATCAAAAGCCAATACCTGGGTTAAGGATAACGGACTGACCAATATTTTATCGATCCGTTTCTCATCCATATCAATAATTTCAAAGCGCCAGCCTTGCCAATCAACATAATCGCCGGTATTCGGTATCCGCCCCAACAGCAACATAATCATGCCGCTGAGGGTGTAATATAATTCTTTATCCTCTTCCGGTAATATTTTCAGCGCCAAGCGGTCTTTCATTTCCGGAATCGGGATCGTACCGTCTAAAAGCCACGAGCCGTCTTCACGCTGAATCGCCCAAGCGTCGGCTTCATTATTCGGGGTAAATTCGCCGGTCACCGCTTCTAGAATATCTTGCAGGGTAATAATGCCCTCCACTTCCCCGTATTCATCGATAACGAACGCCATCTGCATATTCTGCAGTCTGAATTGCTCCAACAGCTCCATGCCGGTCAAGGTTTCCGGCACATAAATACAAGGGGACAAATTAGCCGAATAATCAATTGGTTGCCCGCTGGCAATGTAAATAAGCGCCTGCTTGGCGTGAATAACGCCTAAAATTTTATCCAAACCGCCGTCGCAGACCGGAAAACGGGAATATTCCGAAGTAATTAAAAGTTGTAAATTATCTGCCGCCGCATTTTTAATATCAATAAACACCACTTCCGAGCGCGGAATGATTAATGAGCCTAATTTACGATCATCAAGCCGAAAAACATTGCGCACCATTTCATGCTGGTTTTGTTCGATAATGCCGGCTTCCGATCCCTCCTCTAACATCGCGTGAATCTCTTCTTCGGTCACGCTGGATACTTGGTTTTCCTTCACGCCGATTAATTTTAATAATGCGTGGGTCGAGATCGACAACAACTTAACAAAAGGTCGGGTGAAAGCTGCCAGTGTCTGCATCGGTTTCGCAACCAGACAAGCGATCGATTCGGGGTTAATCTGCCCCAAACGTTTCGGCACGAGCTCGCCGATCACGATCGAGAGATAGGTAATCACAATAACAACAACGGCGGTTGCCGTGATATTAGCTGTTTTTAGCGCCAAACCGAAAGATTGCAGCCAAGCCGATAGCGAACCGGCAAAGACGGCTTCACCGACGATACCGTTTAAAATACCGATTGAGGTAATTCCGATTTGAATAGTGGACAGAAAGCTCGTCGGATCTTCACCCAATTTAAGTGCGGTCGCTGCGGCATTATTGCCTTGTTCGGCAAGTTTGCTTAAACGTGTTTTGCGGGCAGTCACCAACGCAATTTCAGACATGGCAAAAATAGCATTCAATAAAATAAGTCCTAATAAAATCAAGACTTCCATGATTTCTCCCTTTGAAGTAAAAAAATGCGGTAAATAAAAAATACAATCGCTAGTGTCACGCTAGGATTAAAAAAGTAAGAAGGTGAGGGGGGTACGCTGTCAGCATTCATATCAGGTTAATATGTTGTCGTTATATCCTATTTATTTTTTTAAATAATTAAATTATCGCATAACTTAATATTCAATACCGTTTTCTACACTATTTGTTTCATTGGCTTTTCAATATAACCGTTTTTTATTTTATGTCAATAACAGCTATTTTATGATAGTACTATATCGGACAACGCAGAACTGAATAATGCAAAAATTTATTTGCCGATACCGTATTGTTTTAATTTATTGGCAACAGTGGTGTGCGACACGCCAAGGCGTTGTGCCAATTTGCGCGTGCTCGGGTAGTGTTGATAGAATTTTTGCAGCAGCTCACTTTCAAACTGCCCGATAATCTGCTCCCAGTCCATGCCATCGAATTGGCTTAATTCAAGATCAGTGCGCTGCGCTGGCGGGGCCGAAGTAAAGTGCGGTTTGGATAATGTTTGCTTCTCGCCTAACGAAGCGCAACTGCGATACAGTAAGTTATACAACTCACGTACATTGCCGCGCCAGTCGTGATTTTGCAGCGCATTCAGATAATCCTGATCGTATTGCGGCACGCTGATATTCAACTGTTGGCTAATCTTTACCAAGAAAAAATCGACCAAGTGCGGTATGTCTTGTTTATGTTGGCGCAACGGCGGAATATCGAGACTGAGCACATTTAAACGGTGATACAAATCCTCACGCAGTTCGCCGTTTTTGACATACTCCGCCAGCGGTTTTTGCGAGGTGCAAATCACGCGTACATCGGCGTAATGCTCCTGTTCTTCGCCCACACGACGATAGCTGCCATCGCTGAGAAAACGCAATAATTTGGCTTGCAAGCCCAATGACAATTCATTGATCGAATCCAATAACACCGTGCCGTGATTGGCATACTCAAAAAAACCGGTGCTGTGGTTGCCGTGGGTGCTGTCGCCGAACATCTCTTGTTCTGCCGCTTCCGGCGGCAAACCGGCACAGTTCACTGCAATAAATTTTTCTGTGCGGCGGTTGCCCCATTGATGACAGAGTTTAGCCAACAGATCCTTGCCTGTACCGGTCTCGCCTTGAATCAGCAGCGGCGCATCGGATTGGGCAAACTGTTTCAGTTGCTGCAACAAACGGCGCATTTCCGCACTTTGCGCTACGATCTCCGCTTGCGGATCGGTTTCAATAAAATTGTCGTGCTTTGTCGTCATTATGATGATCTCTTTCTTCTGTTCATTATTCTGCCAAACGATTCACAAAACGGTAAAACAGCCCCTGTGGATCAGCCGCCAATTCGGCATAGCTGCCTTGTTGTTGCAATTCGCCGTTGTCCATTACACAAATGCGGTCAAACTGCTCAAGTGCGGTCAAACGGTGGGTGACCATAATCAGGGTTTTGTCCCGGCAATGCCGTAACAGCAGTTGCAACACTTGCCGCTCGGTTTCGCGATCCAAGCCTTCGGTCGGTTCATCGAGTAAGATAACCGCACTTTCGCTCAATAAAATCCGTGCAATGCCTAACCGCCGCTGCTCACCGCCGGATAACGGACGGCCGCCGTCGCCCAACCAAAGATCCAAACTTTCCGCCTGTTCGGTCAATTGACTTAAACCGACTTGTTGCAGCACCGTGATCATTTGCTGATCGCTTGCCTGTTCGTTTGCCAACAATAGGTTATCACGCAGGGTGGCGCTAAACACATACACTCGTTGGCTGAGAAAAGCGATTTGTCGGCGCAAAAAGGCTTCGCTGTAATCCGTCAGATTATAACCGCCTAAGCACACTGCACCTTGTTGCGGATCATAATTTCGCAGAATCAGTTGTAACAAACTGGATTTGCCGCTGCCGGTTTTGCCAAGCAAGGCGACTTTTTCCCCTTGCGCCACTTGCCAGTTCAGATCACGCAAGACCGCACTTTGCGTTTCCAATGAAGCACTTGGATAAGTAAAACGGATATTTTGCAGACTTAACAATGGGTTGCTTAGTAACGACCGGCTTAAATCCGAATGCGCGCGCTCGCCGTGAAATGCCACCAAGGGTTGCTGTTCGATAATCTCATTGACCCGTTCGGCAGAGCTGATCACCTGCCCCAAACGCAAAAACGCCGCACCCAACGGCATTAAAATTTCAAAAGCCGCCAAGGCGGAAAAGGTGAACAGCGCAATATTGGCAAGGCGCAGATAATGGCTGTCGCCAAAATCCGTCGCGCCGGCAAGCCATAACATCAATAATAAAATCGAGCCGTTGCCGAACAGCAACACCGCCGCCGACAAACCGCTAAGATTGGCTTCTTTGGCTTGCAATCGCTGCCATTGTTGCTCGCTGTGTTGCAGTTTTTGCCGTTGCGGTTGCGCCACGTTAAACAGCAGCAATTCCGCTTGATTTTGCAACCAGTCGATAAAACGCACCCGATACGCGGCACGTTCCGCCGTCAGCGGTTCGCCGAATTTTTTGCCTAAACGGTAAAACACCGCCGGAATTAAGATCATCAAGCCGAACAGGGTTAAAGCCAAAATCAAAGCCAAAGTGCGGTCAATCAGGCTTAAACCTAAGAACAAAAATAAAATCACCATGCCGGCGCTGATAAACGGCGCAAGCAGGCGCAAATACAGGCTGTCGAGAGTATCGACATCGGCAACCAAGCGGTTCAATAAATCGCTGTTGCGGTAACGCGCCAACACCGCCGGAGAAAGCGGAATCAACTTTTGGAACACCGTCATGCGCAAGCGCGCAACCACGCGGAAAGTGGCGTCATGGGTGACAATCCGCTCAAAATAACGCAACGCCGTGCGCCCGATCGCCAAGCCGCGCACCCCTGCCGACGGGTAGAAAAAGTTAAATAATATATTCGCTCCGGCAAGGGATGCCGCCGCCAAGAACCAACCGGATAAGGTGAGCAAGCCCACACTTGCCGCCAAGCCGCACATCATCAGCACTACGCCGAACACTAAGCGCAACGCATTATGTTTAAACATGGCTAAAAAAGGCAAAATCGCACGCATAATCTCTCCGTCACTCAATCGTGTGCCGGCGTTCCGCCAATAAATCAGCAAAATAACCCGGCTGTCGGCGCAGTTCGTTAAAACCGCCCTGTTGTAAAATCTCACCCTGTCGCATTACCCAAATTTGATCGCACTGTTGCAGATCTTCAATGCGGTGAGTCACCATTAACGTGGTTTGGCGTCGGCTCAAGGTTTGCAAGGTTGCCAAGACCGCACTTTCCGAATGGGCGTCAAGGCTGGCGGTCGGTTCGTCCAACAGCAACAAACCGGCACTACGCAACAACGCCCTGGCAATTGCCAAACGCTGCGCCTGCCCGCCGGAAATACCGGCACTGCCCTCTTGAATTTGATAATCCAAGCCCAGTTTATCGGTAAATTCGCTGGCATACGCCGCTTGTAACGCCTGTTGTAATTCGGTTTCCGTTGCATTCGGGTTGCCGAGCAACACGTTTTCACGAATTGATGTCGCTAATAATAGCGGATTTTGCCCGACCCACGCGATTTTTTGTCGCCATTGGTGAAGATCCAAATCACGAATTTCAACGCCGTTGACCTGTAAACTGCCGCGATACGGCAAAAAGCCGAGCAGCACATTGAGCAGTGAACTTTTGCCTGCGCCGCTCTGCCCGACCAACGCCACATTTTGCCCTGCCGCTAAGTTGAAATTGAGTTTTTGGCTTAACGGCTGCCCTTGCGGACTGAGAATTTCCAAATCCCGCGCCTGCAATGAAAGCGGATTTTCAACCGTCTGCACCGCACTTTCGCTTTGACTGTACAAAAAATCTTGTCGTAAGAAAGCTTCAATCGCATCGGCGGCGGCAATGGCGGCGGCACGATCGTGGTAATATGTGCCGAGATCGCGCAACGGCTGGTAAAATTCAGGCGCAAGAATCAAGCTGAAAAAACCGACGAATAAGGCGAGAGTTACGCCGTCGTAACCGAAACTGAGCTGCCCCAGATAGCTGAAACCGAAATAAACCGCCATCAGCGCAATCGAAATAGAGGTGAAAAACTCCAACACCGAAGAGGACAAAAACGCAATTTTCAACACGTCCATCGTGCTTTCGCGGAATTCGTCTGCCGCCTCGCCCATACTCTGTTGTTGCTGTGCGCTGCGCCCGAATAAACGCAGGGTATCCAAACCGCGCAAGCGATCCAAAAATTGTCCGCTCAGCCGCCCTAACACCGTGATATTGCGCTGGCTGGTTTCCGCCGCTTTCAACCCGACCAATGCCATAAAAATCGGAATCAACGGTGCGGTCAACAGCAGGATTAATCCGGCAACCCAGTTGATCGGAAAGACCGCGATTAAGATAATCAACGGTACCAGCAGCGACAAAAATTGTTGGCTGAGATAACGGGCGTAGAAATTATGCAGATTTTCCACTTGTTCCAACACGATCGTCGCCCACGTGCCTGCGGGGTGGATTTTCATCGCCACCGGTCCGATAGCCGCCAGCTTATCCAGCACCTGCTTGCGCACCGCTTGACGCAACCGCTGTCCGCTGTAAAAACCCAGTTTTTCGCGCAGATATAACATTAGCGCACGCACGGCAAAAATCGCCGACAGCGTCGCAAAGTGGGGTATAAACTGCTCGCGCGCCAGTTGTTGCATAATAAAACCGTCTAAAATCAACGCCAGCAGCCAAGTCTGCCCGACCAATAACACCGCACTCAGACAACCGAGCAGCACATTGAGGTAAAGCGGACGTTTGATGATGTTTTGTTGCTGGCGCAACCATTTGGCAACCGTTTTTTGACGGGTTTTATTCATGGGTGATCCTAGTTTTTAATCAATGGCTTGATAATGTCATCTTCGCTTCCTCCGCATGCGGAGGGAGTACCATTTTTCGCGAGAAAAATGGGGAGGGAGGGGAAAATAGAAGAATAAATATTGATAAATTTGCCTCCCTCCGTCCTACGGACACCTCCCTCCGCAAGCGGAGAGAGGGAAGATGAGAATCAAATACGGTTAATTTTGCTGTGCGTCCAAAAACCGTTCCGCATCTAACGCCGCCATACAGCCTGTTCCGGCGGAGGTGATCGCTTGGCGGTAGTTGTGATCCATCACATCACCGGCAGCAAATACGCCTTCGACCGATGTGGCGGTGGCATTGCCCTCCAAACCGGATTTGACCACGATATAGCCGTTGTTCAAAGCCAGTTGCCCCTCGAAAAGTGCGGTATTCGGCGAGTGTCCGATGGCGACGAACACGCCGTCCAGTTTCAGCTCTTCGGTTTGCGCCGATTGGGTATCTTGCAAGCGCACGCCGGTAACACCCATCTCATCGCCCAACACCTCCTGCAAAGTGCGGTTGGTGTGCAATATGATTTTGCCCTCTTCCACCCGTTTCATCAGGCGATCCAACAGGATTTTTTCGCTGCGGAACTGCTCACGGCGGTGGACTAAATGCACTTCGGAAGCCACGTTGGCTAAATATAACGCTTCTTCGACCGCGGTATTGCCGCCGCCGATCACCGCAACCGGTTTGTTGCGGTAGAAAAAGCCGTCGCAAGTGGCGCAAGCGGAAACTCCGCGTCCTTTGTAGCTTTCTTCACTGTCTAAACCGAGATATTTTGCCGACGCGCCGGTGGCGATAATCAAGGCATCACAAGTAAATTGCTGCACATCACCGTTCAGTTTAAACGGACGGCTGGTGAGATCGACGTTGTTGATGTGATCAAACACGATTTCGGTATTGAATTTTTCCGCGTGCTGCAACATCCGTTGCATTAATTCCGGTCCGGTGGTGTCGCCGTAGTCGCCCGGCCAGTTTTCAATTTCGGTAGTGGTAGTGAGCTGCCCGCCCTGCTGCATGCCGGTCACCAGCACCGGATTCAAATTGGCACGCGCGGCATACACCGCCGCAGTGTAGCCGGCAGGCCCCGAACCTAAAATCAATAAGTTGCAATGTTTAACGGTCATTCCATGTCTCCTAACATAATGTGTTCGGTGATTATAAGCGAAATTAATACAATAACGAATAAAGCTGACGGCGATATTGATTGGCAAGCGGATCGCTGCTGCCGATTGCCGATAAAATCGACAAATATTGCTGTTTCACTTCGCCATTGGCGGCATTTAAATCTTGTTTTAAAAAGCCGAGCAACAGCGACAACGCTTCTTCGTTGCGTGCGGCTTGGTGCAGTTGTAACGCCAGTTGCAAGGCAATTTCAGGACTCGGGTTACGGCTGAAATCCTGTTGCAATTGTTGAATTTCGGGGGTGTCCGCCGCTTGGATCAACAATTCAATCTGCGCCTGCAAGCCCTGCCAACGGCTGTCGCGATCCTGAATCGGGATCTGCTGCAAAATCTCGCTCGCCGCTTCGGTATTTTTCATCGCAATATAGGTTTCGGCGTACAACAGTGCAATATCGCTGTTTTTATGATCGGACAAATTCCACGCCTCTTTCAGTAAGGGCAAGGCTTGATCGTAAGCTTCCGCTTGCAGGAAATCCAACGCTTGGTTGAATTTAATCTCTTCCTCTTTCGGCAGGATCACGCTCAAGCGCACCTTTAGCTCATCTTCGCTCAACACGCCCGGAAAGGCGTCAATCGGCGCGCCGTCTTTAAACAGATAGGTGGTCGGCACGGCTTGAATTTGGAATTGGCGCGCAATCGCCTGTTGCTGTTCGCAATTCACTTTCACCAACACAAATGCGCCCTGTTGCTGATCGGCAATGCGTTGTAAAAGTGCGGTAAATTCTTCCGACTGTGGGTGTCCCGGCATATAAAAACTGAACACCAACGGGAATTGTTGGCTCAGTTGCAGCACGTCGTTGAAATTTTGTTCCGTCAGATCAAGAATATAATTTTTGTTATCAAGCATTATCAGCCCCTTATACGATGGTTTCGGCTATTCTAGCAAATTTTGAGATGAAAAATAGAGATAGGCTAATAGATGGGGGCGGATTGGAAGATTTAAACCCTGACATGAACGTCAGCGATGATCTCCCTCCGCACGGGGAGGGAGAAAAGGAATTTATCCGTAAAATAACCTAGTAAACACGAGGCTACTTGTATTTCTTATGAAACTCATCACGTAACTCGAGCAATTTTTCAGCGTGTTTTTTGGCTTGTGCCAAGTCGCCTTGTTCAGCAAGTTTTACGCTTTCGGCGGAAACATCAGCCAGCTGTTGCAAGCCGGATTGATAATCCAGCACTGCCGGGCTGTCTTTGGCTTGATCGTGCAGCTTATAAGGCAAAAATTGCTTTGCCGCTTCCGCCGCTTGGCTTAGTTTTTGTAACGATTGTACAAATTCCTGTGCGTTATCGGTTTTCATTGCCGCCGTTGCACTGCCGGCAATGGTACGCATTTCATCTTTCAGTGCCGCTGAAGCAACGTTGCTACTTAAGGCGGCGACGGCTAACACGGCACCAAATACCACACTTTTCCAAGATTGAGTCATTTTCATCATATTTCCCACTAATTAAAGTAAAATTAAACTAAAAAGTAAACAAGCGGTTATACGTTTTTCACCGTTTCCGCAATTCGTTCTGCCGAGCGTTGAGCAAGCTCTCCGTCAGCGCATTCTACCATAACACGGATTAACGGTTCTGTGCCCGACTTTCTTAATAAAATTCTACCGTTTCCGTCTAATTCTTTTTCCACTTCCGCCGCCACCGCTTTCACGCTGTCGTGTTCCAAGGGGTTTGCACCGCCGCTAAAGCGTACGTTAATCAACACTTGCGGGAACAGTTTGACCGCACTTGCCAATTCATTCAGCGACATTTTTTGTTGTACCATCGCCGCCAGCACTTCCAAAGAGGCGATAATGCCGTCGCCGGTGCTGTTTTTATCTAAAATGATGATATGTCCCGAATTTTCGCCGCCAAATTTCCAATTGTGCGCTTCCATTTGTTCCAACACATAACGGTCGCCGACATTGGCGCGCACAAACGGGATTGAAAGCTGTTTCAACGCCACTTCCAACGCCATATTGCTCATTAATGTGCCGACTACGCCGCCGGACAATTTTCCGGCGCGCAACGCTTCGCGTGCGATGATAAACAGGATTTGATCGCCATCAACGACGTTACCTTTGTGATCGACCATCATCAGGCGGTCGCCGTCGCCGTCGTAAGCCAAGCCGACATCGGCTTTGGCTTGCAACACGATTTCACGCAAGGCATGAATATCGGTCGCACCGCACTTTTCATTGATATTTAAGCCGTTTGGTTTGGTACCGATTTCAATCACTTCCGCGCCCAGTTCACGCAACACATTTGGCGCGATATGGTAAGTCGCGCCGTTGGCGCAATCGACCACGATTTTGTAATTTTCCAAGCTAAGGTGTGCCGGAAAGGTGCTTTTGCAAAATTCGATATAACGTCCGGCGGCATCGGTGATACGACTGGCGCGCCCTAATTCCGCCGATTCGACGCAATCCATCGGTTGATCGAGCATGGCTTCAATCGCCGCTTCCACTTCGTCCGGCAATTTGGTACCTTTGCTGGAAAAGAATTTAATGCCGTTGTCCCAATACGGATTATGCGAGGCGGAAATCACGATCCCGGCCTCGGCACGGAAAGTGCGGGTTAAATATGCCACCGCCGGGGTCGGCATAGGGCCGATAAATGCCGCCGACAAACCGGCGGCGGTCAGACCGGCTTCGAGTGCCGATTCCAGCATATAGCCGGAAATGCGCGTGTCTTTGCCGATCAGCACTTTACGGCTGCCTTGGGTTGCCAAGACTTTGCCTGCCGCCCAGCCTAATTTCAGCGCGAAATCGGGGGTGATCGGGTATGTGCCCACTTTGCCGCGCACGCCGTCGGTGCCGAAATATTTACGTTCTGCCATTGTTTTTTCCTCTATTGATTTTAGGCGTTTTGCATTGCCTGCCAAATCTTCAATGCGTCGGACATCGCCGCCACATCATGTACTCTTAAAATCGTTGCGCCGTTAATCGCCGCCAGTAAGGTTGCGGCAACGCTGCCAACCATGCGCTGTTCCACCGCTTTATCCAACACCTGCCCGATCATGCTTTTGCGCGACAGCCCGACGAGCACCGGATAACCGTACTGACAGAAAAGGTTCAGTTGTTGCAACAACTGATAATTATGCCGCACGTTTTTGCCGAAACCGAAACCCGGATCAAGGATCAGGTGCACCGGTTTAATCCCTGCGCTGATACACGCCTGCGCCCGTTGCAACAGGTAATCTAAGACTTCCTGCACCACGTCCTGATAGTGCGGATTATGTTGCATGGTGCGCGGCTGTCCCTGCATATGCATGATACACACCGGCATATCCAGTTCCACTGCGGTTTGCAGCGCATTTTCTTCCGTCAGTGCACGAATATCATTAATCAAATTCATGCCGACCTTTGCCGCCTCACGCATGACCTGCGCTTTTGAGGTATCAACCGAGATCCAGCAATCAAAGCGTTGCCGTACCGCGTCCACCAACGGTACGACACGGTTTAATTCTTCCTCTAACGAGACTTCCGCCGCCATCGGGCGGGTCGATTCGCCGCCGATGTCGATAATGGTTGCGCCGTCCGCCAACATTTGTTCGGCGTGAAATAACGCGTTGTCTAATTGATAAAATTTGCCGCTGTCGGAAAATGAATCGGGCGTAATATTCAAAATCCCCATAATTTGGGGCGTAGATAAATCCAAAGTGCAGTTTTGGTGTGTGATTTTCATATTATTTTATATCTTCCAGTGCAAAAACTTCCTTGCTCAGAATGTCTTTAATTTTAGTTTCATCTAATCCGGCTTCAATCAAGCCTTGTTCGATAGAGGCTAAGCGTTTATTAAAACGTTGTTTAGCGTCATAAACTTGCTGCGCAATAAAATCCGCATTTAAATCACTTTCTAAACGGTAAAATTTAATATTTGATGTGCAATGATAAAACCAATCAAATTTAGCCGTGAGTTCTTGAATTGCAATTGTTCCGTGCGCTTCACTAACCCCCTCATTGCCTAAATAAACACTGCCTTGTATATTTTCAAAACCGTGTTTTAACAGCATGTTTTTAATGTCGTAATAGGCATTATTATAGTTATTGCCGTGATAATTATCTTTTAGGCAATTGGTATCCATATTAAACGTGATTAAATAACGGCTCATGTTCAGATCTTAAATTATCATAATATTGTTGTATATCGACGGAGGAAAATCATGATCAAATCGAGATCCTATTCCTGATGAAAATACTGCTCGGCTTGCGGCAGCATTTGGTACGGATCAGGATAACGGTATTCAAAACCGAGTTCTTGTACAATTTTATTGCCGTGTACAAGCCGTTGCAAATCGGCTTCGTCCTGCTCAAATTGCGGCGGTTCTAAATCCAGCACTTGCGCCATTTTGCGGTAATAATCGGCACGGTTAGGGTGCTGCGGCGCACTCAAATGGTACAGACGTTTATGTCCGCGCGTTTCCAGCAATAACTGAATTGCCAAAATACAATCGGTTTGATGAACCAAATTCACCGGTTGATTACCGCCTTTGACCGCACTTCTGCCCGCCAATCGGCTTACCGGATGGCGATCGATACCGATTAAGCCCGACAAGCGCAAAATATCACAATCGACATCATTTAATTGTAACAGCCAATTTTCAATTTCATACAACGCCCGTCCCACATCTGATTGTGGCTCAACCGCACTTTCTTCATCAAATTCGCCGTGCCGCTGCGGAAAAACCGAAGTGGAACTGATAAACAACAAATGTTGAACCCCGTGCAGTAACGCCTCATTCACTAAATTTTTCACCCCCTCGACATAACTGCGGGTATCGAAAAAATACTGGCTCGGCGGAATATTGATAATCAAAGTATCGACATCCAACAGGGCGTGCAAATCATCCGGATCGATGTCAAGCTCTGGGGTCAGTTGCAGGAAATATGCCTCAAAGCCATTCAAACGCATACTTTCCGCGCCGTCATGGCTGCGTTTGCTGCCCTTGACTTCCCAACCGACCCGTTGTAAATGTTTCGCCAACGGAAAACCCAGCCAGCCTAAGCCGACAATTGCCACCGAATTCATCTCACTCTTGTCCTATCTTTCGTAATATCAAATGTTGCATTTGCCCATGCAATAAACCGTACCGCTGCATTATCGCCAATGAATGCGGTTGTAGCAAGGGATCAATCTGTAACAACAGGGTTGTGCCGAGTTTGCGGCTGACATAATCCGCCACTTTACGCAGTACACCGACATCTTTTTCCGGCGGGACAAATTTATCCCAAACCGATATTATGCCGTTTGGTTTCAGCACCCGCACCGCTTCCGCCAGCAGCCCTTGCGGATCGTCGGTGACTGCCAGAATCAAATGCAGAATCACCAAATCCATACTGTTGTCGGGTAAGCCGGAAAGTTCCGCCTGCCGTTGTTGCAGCGTGAGTTCCAATTTATGCCCTTGCTTTTCCAATTGTTTCGCCTGTTGCTCGCACTTTGCCAACATTGCTTCGGAAAAATCAACCGCGTGCACCTGACTACCTTTAGGCAAATACGCCAAATCCAAACCGCTGCCACAGCCAGCCAAATAGATC
Source organism: Testudinibacter sp. P80/BLE/0925 (assembly GCF_053570785.1). Next base: position 2,680,991 of record NZ_CM131636.1, read on the forward strand.
CGCTGCGGCTCATTCAACGCAAGACGGGCAAAAACTTGGCGTCGTGGTGCCGCCGCCAAACGTAGTAACGGATTATAAAATCCGGCGTAAAAATCCCAACGTTTGTCACTCACCATAGTTTCACTCCTTACCAAGTGCGGTTTAAGCGGTTTCTTGTGCGGAGTTAGCCTGTTCGGCTCGCTGCCGCAACCACTCACAAGGGCGGAAACGTTCGCCGTGCTGCCGTTGCAGCAATTCCAATTCGGCTACGATAGTCTCTGCGCCGATGTCGTCGATGTAGGCATAAATACCGCCGCGAAATTCCGGGAAAAACATGCCTAAAACCGAAGCCACATTGCCTTCATCCAGATTGGTGATCACCCCTTCTTGCGCACAATATGCCGCTTCGTTTAATAACATCAAAAGACAACGGCGTACGATCTGCTCCGGTTCAAGATTATTTTCGGCAATGACTTCCAATACTTGGTAAACGCTTTTATCCACTTGGGTGCGATCGCCGCTGCGTGAATGATAGAGATAAAAACCACGCCGGTTTTTGCGCCCTTTGCGTTCATTTCTCAGCAAATAATCCACTTTCGGCGGCGGGGCGAAACGTTCGCCAAACGCCCGTTGCAAACTCGGCAACGCTTTTACCAAAATATCCAAGCCCATTTCATCAATCATTGCCAACGGACCGCACTTAAAGCCGAATTCCTGTAAGGCGCGATCAATCGTACCGACCGCTTCGCCGTCCAGCACACAATAAAAGGCTTCCAACAGATAGGGAATCATAATCCTATTGATAAAAAAGCCGGGCGAATCTTTCACCAATAACGGGACTTGCCCTTGCTCAATCACTAAACTGATGGCTTTGGCAATGGTTTGCGGCGAGGTGGTCGGATGCGGCACGATCTCCACCATCCGCCGCTGGCTGACCGGCGTGAAATAATGTACGCCGATGACGTTTTGCGGCCGCCGGGCTTTCGAAGCAATTGCCGCAATCGGCAACGTTAAGGTATTGCTGGCAAAAATCGTATTCTGATCATAATAGTTTTCGCTTTCTTCGATCAAATTCTGTTTCAGCTGCAAATCTTCGTACACCGCTTCAATCACGATATCGGCGGTTTGTTTACCGATAAAACGTTCGCCGCCGCTGATCAGATAGATTTTCTGGCGTAATTTTCCGTAAGGCAAATGCCCCTGCTCCACTTCTTTTTGCAACAACAGATAGCTTAAACGCAAGGCTTTCTGTACGCCGTCCGGATTAATGTCTTTAATCCGCACCGGCAAACCGGCGCGGGCGGCTGTAATATAAGCGATACCCGCGCCCATGAAACCGCTGCCCAACACCGCCACTTTTTTAATTTTGCCGTCGCTTTGCAAATCATGGTATTGATGGCGCATTTCGCGGTTGGTGCGTTCCATTTTCCGTAACATTGCTGAGGTTTTATCATGGAACAGGGTGACAAAGCTTTCTCTGACCGCACTTGGCACATCTTGTTGCTGCCGTTTGAATAAATCCAAAATCGCTTTGGTTGCCGGATAATGATCAAACGATTTCAGCCAGATTTGTTGTTCGACCTGTTCGATGATATGGCGGCGCAGCCACGGAATGCTTTCGCTTTTACCCGTGAAATAACCGGTTAAGTGATGATAACCGCTTTTCACCTTTTGGCTGGCGGACATCGCCTCGCCGCGGATATAACGGCAAGCGATTTGAAATAACATGGCACGCGGGACAATTTCATCCAGCAAATTTTTTGCCAGCGCGTCACGGGCGCTGATCTTATTGCCGGATAGCAACATTAATAAGCCGGCTTTCAACCCGATTTGTTGCGCTAACAGATGGCAACCGCCGGCAAACGGCAACAGCCCGGATTTCACCTGCGGCATCGAAAAACGGGTTTCCAAATCATCGGCGGCTAAGCGGTAGTCGCAGGCTAATGCCAGCTCCAGCCCTAAGCCGAAACAAGTGCCCTGCACTGCGCACACCGCCGGGAAAGAGAGTTTTTTTATTTTCTGCAGTAATTCTTGGCTCTGTTGTGCAAAATCGTATAATTCGTCACGGCTTTTTTGTTCCAAACCGGTCAGACCGAATCCCTGTACAAAACTGTTTTCCTTGCCGGAAATAAACACCAATCCGCGCAACGGCCAATTCGATAATTGTGCCAACAACGCATTAAGGTAATAAACCGCTTCCTGATTCAGCCAATTTTGTTTTTTTGCCGTCACATTCAGGGTGATGACCGCAATATCGCGCTGATAAAAACTGAGTTTGAACAGCTCGGTATGCTGTTCGCCCTGATAGTCAAATCTTGCGTCATTTTGATTATCTGCTTGCATTTCCATACCTCAACTATTCCCGTTCCAACACCATTGCCGCACCTAGCCCGCCCAACCCGCTTGAGGCGATCAAAGCGGTTTCACCGCCTTGCCGCTGTAACTGGTGCAAGGTTTGAATCAAGACGCGCAAACTGGTAATCGCCCGCGGGGAGCCATATGCCAACGAGCCGCCCAACACGTTAAATTTATCCATATCCACACTGCCAAGTGCGGTATCACGCTGTAACTGTTTTTGTGCAAACCGTTTTGACTCGAACAGGTGTAGATTCGCCAAAATTTGCGCCGCCGAAGATTCGTGCATATCGATCAGATCAATATCGCTCAACTCCATATTCGCCCACGCCAATGCTTTGGCGGAGGCATGGGTTGCGCCCAATAACATATTATGCCAAACATCGTTGCCGGTCAGCGCAAAACTACGGATATAACCAAGCGGTTTCAACTGGTACTGCTCGACTAATTCTTCTCGCATTAATAACACCGCAGCCGCACCGTCCGCCGGCTCGGATACGCTCCAAGCCGTCACCGCATTATGCGATCCCGCCTGCAATGGTTTGAAGTGGTTGTAATAGTCCGCGTCAATCCGTGCGCTGATCATATTATCCCTTGCCACATAATGACGGTAAGGCGCCGGATGGGACAACATCACCTGTTCGCTCATCAGTCCCTGTTGCCACGCCAGTTCCGCAAGTTGGTGGGAACGGGCGCTGTATTGATCCAATTGTCCGCGGCTCAAGGCAAAATTCTGCGCCATCTGTTCGGAAATATCGCCCAACGAATAGTTGGTCATTGCGTCGCGTAAATTGACTTGTTGCAGTTTCAAATCTTGGCGTGACAGGCGTTTAAACAGATTCCATTTGCGACTGTAGCTGGAGGTGCGCCAAATATCGCGCAAGGTGCGAATCACTTTCGGTTTCAAACTGAACGGCGCATTGGAAATCGAATCCGCCCCCCCGGCAAGCCCGCAAGAAATCGAACCGCTGATAATCCCGTTACACACATTCGCCACCGCTTGCAACCCGGTGATACAAGAGCTGCTCAAGGTATACGCTTGCGTGTGCGGCATTGACAGAGCCAAGGCGATTTCGCGCGCCAAATTCGGCACATCCGGCTGCTGAATCACCTGTCCGAAAATAAATTTATCGACCACGCTACGATCAAGCGGCAAACGGTTTAACAGCTCGTTCGTCACCATAATGCCCAAGTCGGTGGCATAACACGCTTTAAATCCCGAATTACGGCGTACAAACGGCGTGCGCAACCCCGCCACCACGGCAATCCGCTCACCGCGCGCATTCACCAATCTTTGTTGGATAGGCATAACTGCACCTTTAACTATTGCTGGTTAAATATCGCATAGCATAACAAATCCGTATCAAAATAAACGAAAATTTTTTATTTCCGCTGTAATTTTCCCGCTTTCGCTTTCTAGTTGGGCAGCTTATTGATACAATTTCGTCCTATTTGAAAAATTTATGACTTCGAAGCATTAAAAAACGAATTATTATGACTAAGAAAAAAGCAAAAGTCGGCTCGAATACCATTGCCCTGAATAAACGGGCGCGCCACGATTATTTTATCGAGGACGAAATCGAAGCCGGACTATCCCTGCAAGGTTGGGAAGTGAAATCCATGCGTGCCGGTAAAGCCAATATCAGCGACAGCTATGTGATTTTTAAAAACGGCGAAGCCTATCTGTTCGGCGCAATGATTACCCCGTTAAATGTTGCCTCAACCCATGTTGTCGCCGATCCGACCCGCACACGCAAACTGTTGTTAAGCAAACGCGAGTTGGCAAGCCTGTTCGGTAAAGCCAACCGCGACGGTTACACCATCGTCGCCTTATCGTTATATTGGAAAAATGCCTGGGCGAAAATCAAAATTGGTTTGGCGAAAGGTAAAAAACAACACGATAAACGTGATACCATCCAAGACCGCGAATGGCAACGCGCCAAAGAGCGGATTATGAAAAACAGCAACCGTGGTTAGTATCGAACGGATAAAATAAAACCGCACTTTGAGGTTTGATCAATCTCAGATCGATTCCCAAAGTGAGGTTTAACTATCCCGCTCGCCAAATCCGCTATTTATTCAATAGTTAGGGGTAAAGACTATGTGATACTTACAGTTCCATCTTGTATGTGATAGACTTGAACCGTCATTGGATTTACTTGCTATTGGCATATCCTCCTATATCTTGAATTTTGGTTGTCAGCCTTGTTCATTATATCGGAGGATTTTTTCTACTATGCCAGCTCTTTGATTCCATACGCATAGCGTATGGTTTTTATAGGCAGCCTTTGTCTGCTATAACAAAAAGTGCGGTATTTCTCTCGAATTACCGCACTTTTTCTTTTTAAATCAATGCTTTTTATTCATCCAAGAAACTTTTCAGGTTTTCCGAACGGCTCGGGTGGCGCAGTTTGCGCAGGGCTTTGGCTTCGATTTGACGAATCCGTTCACGGGTGACGTCAAATTGTTTGCCCACTTCTTCCAAGGTGTGATCGGTGTTCATGTCAATACCGAAACGCATTCTCAATACTTTCGCTTCACGCGGGGTCAAACCGTCCAACACTTCTTGGGTTGCCATTTTCAGGCTTTCCGCTGTGGCGGAATCCAACGGCAGCTCAAGGGTGCTGTCTTCGATAAAGTCGCCTAAATGCGAATCGTCATCGTCGCCGATCGGGGTTTCCATTGAAATCGGCTCTTTGGCGATTTTCAGCACTTTGCGGATTTTATCTTCCGGCATGTTCATGCGTTCCGCCAACTCTTCCGGCGTGGCATCACGCCCCATTTCTTGCAGCATTTGGCGCGAAATACGGTTGAGTTTGTTAATGGTTTCAATCATATGCACCGGGATACGGATAGTACGCGCCTGATCGGCGATCGAACGGGTGATCGCCTGACGAATCCACCACGTGGCATAGGTCGAGAATTTGTAACCGCGACGGTATTCGAATTTATCCACCGCTTTCATCAAACCGATATTGCCCTCTTGAATCAAATCCAAGAATTGCAGACCGCGGTTGGTGTATTTTTTCGCAATCGAAATCACCAAACGTAAGTTGGCTTCCACCATCTCTTTTTTGGCACGGCGGGCTTTCAATTCGCCCTGTGAAATACGTTCGCCGATTTCACGGATTTGCGCCACTGACAAGCTGCTGTCTTTTTCGATTACTTCGAAACGCCCGATAATCTCACGGATTTCCGGCTCGTAGTTCTGTAATTTTTCCGACCACGGTTTGCCTGCGCTTAACGCTTTCACTAACCATGCGTCGCTGGTTTCGTGTCCGATGAAGCCTTTCGGGAAGTGCGTGCTCGGCACTTTGCTGTAGTCGCTGACCAAACGGCGCAATTGGCGCTCTTCGGTACGGATTCGTTTTAACATGCCGCGCATTAACAAAACCAAACTGTCGAATTGTTTCGGCACCAAGCGGAATTGTTGGAATACTTCCGACAACACCGCAATATGCTCTTTGGCTTTTTTACTGGTTCGCCCATGTTTGCGGATTACTTCCAGCGTCACGCTGTAATGTTCTTTTAATTCGGTGAATTTTTGACGGGCAAATTCCGGGTCAATGCTGTTATCAGAGTCATCGCTATCGCCGCTATCGTCACTTTCGGCTTCTTCCTCGTCGTCATCCAAATCGGCAACGTCGGCAGCGCCGTCCTCGTCCACCTCGGCAAATTCATCTATTTCAGCCGCTTCTTCTGCCACAATATCGTTTAAATCCACAAAACCGGTGATCAAATCAGTCAAGCGGATGGTACCGGCTTCTACTTGGTCGTACTGTTCCAATAACGAGGTGATCGCTTCCGGATATTCCGCAACCGCACTTTGCACTTCGTTAATGCCTTCTTCAATGCGTTTGGCAATATCGATTTCGCCTTCGCGGGTCAGCAATTCCACGCTGCCCATTTCGCGCATATACATCCGCACCGGGTCGGTGGTGCGCCCCAATTCGGCTTCCACGCTGGACAGCACTTGGGTCGCTTCTTCCACGGCGTCTTCATCGGCGATGGTTTCATTCAACATCAAATCATCGGCGTCAGGGGCGGTTTCCAACACCTGAATCCCCATGTCGTTGATCATTTGAATAATATCTTCAATCTGCTCGGCATCGACCAATTCTTCAGGCAGGTGATCGTTCACCTCGGCAAAGGTCAGATAACCCTGTTCTTTTCCCTGAGCAATTAGTAATTTTAGTTGAGATTTAGAGGTTTGCTCCATAAGTTAGACACCCGCACTTATTGATTATTAAGGTTAAAAGGCAAATTACAGCGTGCTATTATAACATAACCGCCGAAGCTTACCCAATGGATTTATTTGCTTGCCAACAGCAATTGCGCCAACTCTTTTTTCTCGTCGAGACTCAAACTGTGGTTGCGATCTTTGGCAATTAGCAGTTCCATACGTTTTTCAATTAATTGGTTATACAGATAACTGAGATTATCGGTAAAGGTTTTTTCGACGTTTTCGTCATTGATTAAATGATCCCACAATGCCAACATTTCAAGGTGTCGGCTGTTTTCTTTTCCGCGCCAATGTTCCAAAATCTGCCCGGTGGTCAGCCCCACCCGCTCCCTGCACAAATTCGCCAGTTCGTAAAACAGTTGAAAACCGGGATCTTGCAATGCCTGTAGCGATTCAATATCAGGGATCAGCTCCACCAATTTCGGATTTTGTAATAACAGCGCAATCAACAAGCGCATTGGCGTTTGTTTGATTTTGGGCTGCCTAAAGTGCGGTTTTGCCTGATGTTCCGGCGCCGCCAATAATTTCTGTAGCTGGTTCGGATCTAAAATCCCCAATTTGCTACCCAACATTTCCACCAAATAGGTGCGCAGCAATTTGCCCGGAATTTTTTGAATCAACGGCTCGCTCAACGCCGCCAGTTTCGCCTTGCCTTCTTTACTGGTGAGATCCACCTGCGCCAATAAATGTTCAAACAGAAATTCATTCAAGCTTTTGGCTTGCGCGACAAACTGTAAAAACGCGTCTTTGCCGACTTGGCGGATATAGGAATCGGGATCTTCGCCGTCGGGCAAAAATACGAATTTGAGCTGCCGCCCGTCTTGCAAGTGCGGTAACGCATTTTCCAACGCGCGCCACGCCGCCTCGCGCCCGGCACGGTCGCCGTCGTAACAGCAGACAATCTGTTCGCAACTGCGGAACAACTGATAAATCTGCTCCCCGGTGGTCGCCGTGCCTAATGCGGCAACCGCATTATTTACACCGAATTGCGCCAACGCCACCACGTCCATGTAGCCTTCCACCACCAGCAGAAATTCCGGTTCGGCATTGTCTTGCAAGGCTTCGTATAACCCGTACAGCTCGTTGCCTTTATGGTAAATAGCGGTTTCCGGTGAGTTAAGGTATTTCGGCTTTTCATCACCCAACACGCGCCCGCCGAAGGCGATCACCCGCCCGCGCTTATCGCGAATCGGAAACATTAAACGGTTGCGAAAACGATCATAAATATTGCCGCGATCATTTTTCGACAACATTCCGCTGTCGAGCAACTGCTGCTCGGTATCTTTGCTTTTGGCGAATTTGCGCAACACCGAATCCATGCTGTTCGGCACAAAACCGATTTGGTAACGCCGCACCACCTCTGGCGACAGTCCGCGCTTTTCCACATAGGCTTGCGCCGGAATATCCGCTTGCAGATTGTGCTGATAAAAATCGGCGATTGCTTGCATTAATTGGTGGAGATCGCGCTTACTTTGATAAGTTAAGTGCGTACCGCCCTGCTCGGCTTTGCCCTGCTCACGCGGCACGTCCAAACCGTAGATTGCCGCCAGTTCTTCTACCGCCTCGACAAATTCCAACTTGTCATATTCCATCAAAAAGCTGATGGCATTGCCGTGGGCACCGCAACCGAAGCAGTGATAAAATTGTTTATTTTGACTGACAGTAAAAGAAGGCGTCTTCTCATGATGAAAAGGACAGCAGGCTTGGTAATCCCGTCCGGCTTTTTTCAGCTTGACCCGTGTATTGACCAACTCGACAATATCGGTGCGCGCCAGCAAATCGTCAATAAAGGTTCTGGGGATTAGTCCTTTCATATAATGCAATTGCTCCGTGATAAGGGCTTATTCAGCAACGAAACAGAAATCGATAAAAAGGAAGAAAGCATATAGAATAAAACCGTGAAGCCTGAGGGATCACGGTTCTATCGAATTTTAGCATTCAACCGCCAAGTGCGGTCGCAAGCTGAAAATTAGTATAAACGAGTGTGACGTGCGTTTTCACGAGCCAATTTTTTCGCATGACGTTTTTGCGCGGACGCTTTTTCACGTTTACGGATTGTTGTTGGCTTTTCATAGAATTCACGGCTGCGAACTTCGGCTAAGATACCGGCTTTTTCGCATGAACGTTTGAAACGACGTAATGCAACGTCAAAGGATTCGTTTTCACGTACTTTAATTACAGGCATGTGCCATTCACCTCAAAGGAACTTTGTTATTTTAACGTAATTGCCGCAATTAAAGCGACAGGACTATATAAAGGTTTGCAATTCTAATGCAAAAGACGGGTAAAAGTCAAAGCAAAGTTTGCTTTTTTGCTAAAAATTTGCCCGCTGCTTAGCCTCGCGGAAAGAGAGAAAGGTTGCATAGAAATCGCGGCATAGTAGAATAATCGCTTATTCCAATACATTAGACCACAGGAACAAAAAAATGCGGATTTTAGGCATTGAAACCTCCTGCGATGAAACCGGCGTTGCGATTTACGATGAACGGCACGGCTTGATCGCCAACCAATTATACACGCAAATTGCGCTGCACGCCGATTACGGCGGGGTCGTGCCGGAACTTGCCTCGCGCGATCATATCCGCAAAACCGCGCCGCTGATTCAAGCCGCATTAAAAGAAGCCAACCTGACCGCCGCCGAGATTGACGGCGTGGCGTACACCGCCGGACCGGGTTTGGTCGGGGCGTTGTTGGTCGGTGCAACCATCGCCCGTTCGTTGGCGTATGCCTGGAATGTGCCGGCGTTGGGCGTACATCACATGGAAGGGCACTTGCTCGCGCCGATGTTGGAAAGCAATCCGCCTGGCTTTCCGTTTATCGCATTATTGGTCTCCGGCGGACATACCCAGTTGGTGCAAGTCGATGGCGTTGGGCAATATCAGTTATTGGGCGAATCCATCGACGATGCCGCCGGTGAAGCCTTCGACAAAACGGCTAAGTTGCTTGGTTTGGATTATCCTGGCGGCGCGGCATTGGCAAAATTGGCGCAAAAAGGCAACGTGCGGTTTAAATTTCCGCGCCCGATGACCGATCGTCCGGGCTTGGATTTCAGTTTCTCGGGCTTAAAAACCTTTGCCGCCAACACCATTGCAAACAATCCGAATGACGAACAAACCCGTGCCGATATTGCTTTCGCCTTTCAAGAAGCTGTGGTCGATACCCTAATGATCAAATGCCGCCGCGCCTTGCAACAAAGCGGCTTAAAACGCTTGGTGATCGCCGGCGGCGTCAGCGCCAATACCGCACTTCGCCACGGATTAGCCGAATTAATGCGGCAAATCGGCGGGGAAGTATTTTATCCGCAACCGCAATTTTGCACCGACAACGGCGCAATGATTGCTTACGCCGGATTTTTACGCTTAAAGAGCGGTCAGCAATCGGATTTGCGCATTGACGTGCGCCCGCGTTGGAATATGACGGAGCTTCCGCCGTTAACTTCCAGCTAATTTAATGATTTGATTAAACGAAAAAGGAAATGATGATGAAAAATTGGCACACTTGGTTAATAATCGGTTGTATTTCAATCCTGTTCGGGCTATTTGCGATTATCAATCCGTTCGCCGCCAGTATTGCGGTAGAACAATTGATTTCGTGGATTTTTATCGTGATCGGCTTGATTCAAATCTACTCGGCATGGAAAACCCAGCGTCTCTCTTGGGTGATGTTGTCCGGCGTAATCGGCTTGCTGGTCGGTTTGGTAATGTTGACTAATCCGCTTGAGACCTTGTTTTCGCTCACCGCCACGATTTCGATTTTATTGCTGTTAATCGGCGGCGCCAAATTGTTGGCGTCATGGCGCCTGCGTGCCACTCCGTTCTTCGGCTTCGTGATGTTTTCCGGCTTGCTTTCGATCCTGATTTCCATCGTTATCTTCGCCAATCTGCCGAACGCCGCCGCAATGCTGCTCGGTTTGCTGCTGGCGATCGAACTGATCTCCAACGGCATTTCACTGCTTACCTATGCGGTGATTATCAAGAAAATGGAACAGGAATAAAGCGTAGAAAGGGGGATATATTCCCCCGTTTCGCAACCGCTTTTTTGAAAGCTAATAATAGTTTTTACCCGCTTTTTCAATCAGCTTGCATAAATACGGAATATCATCATGGCTGAGCATATCAATCAGCCCTTCGCGCAGCCAGCCGATAATTTCGCTTTCCACATCAAAACCGTATTTTTGATTATAGACTTGAGTGATTTCCATCTCAGGCGGCGATTCGTGCAGATATAAACGCACCGATAAACCGGCTTTTTTATAGGCGATCAAATCGTCACGGTGAATATAATGGTATTCGACACACACGCTATCGGCATTTGAGGCTAAAACCGCCTCCAATTGCTTGTTATAACGTGCCAGTGTCACCACTTGCAATTTCACCTGCGGCACAATCGTTTTAACACGGTTGATCAGAACGTGATCGAACGCCAACAACAAAACATTATCCAGCGCTTCGGTTTCCAACAACAATGCCGCCAGCACTTCGGCGCAACGTTGATGGTGCTGTTTTTGCTTCACTTCCAATACCAGTCCGACATTGTTTGCCACCGCCCATAACAGCACTTCGCGCAGCTCGGGCAATTTAGTACCGGCAAATTCAGTGCCGAATTTAACCCCATAGTCATACTGTTGCAACTCCGCCAACGTCATCTGCTCAATATAACCGCTGCCGGTCGAAACCCGATCAATGGTGAAATCATGATGGACCACCAACTTTTCGTCTTTGGTCATGTGCACATCCAACTCCACCGTGTGCGTTCCCGCCGCCAGTGCCGCTTCGAACGCCGGCATGGTATTTTCCGGATAACGCGAACTGTATCCGCGGTGGCTGTTGGCTAAAATAATGCCTTGATCGGCAACAATAAAATTAAAACCCATTTTTTCCTCACTTAGTCTATCACTCATATTTGAATTTAATTATCAAATAATTGAAAACAAATTAGTAGCAATATACCAGATAAATGCGATCGAAATCACAAATTAAATAAAAATTTGAGTTTATTTTTTAAATCGTAATGAAACTGTCATATTTGTCCTGTATTATCGCAGCAACCAAGCCGTCCGGCTTACTGATTTCTTAATGGAGGAATGTATGGCAACTTTGACGATTAACAAAATCACCAAAAAATTTGGGGATTATTATGCGGCAAACAATATTTCGTTTACCGCTAACGAGGGGGAATTCGTTACCCTGCTCGGTCCGAGCGGCTGCGGCAAAACCTCGTTGCTGAAACTGATTGCCGGTTTTCATGTGCCGGACGCCGGTGAAATCCTGATCGACGGCAAAAACGTCAACAATGTGCCGCCGGAAAAACGCAACACGGCGATGTGCTTTCAATCCTATGCCCTGTTTCCCCATTTGAATGTGGCGCACAATATTTGCTATGGCTTGCAACAGCGCAAAATCGCCGCTGCGGAACAAAAAAACCGTTTGGATCTGGCGCTGAAACAGATGGATTTGGAACTGCACCGCCTGAAATTGCCCGGTCAGCTTTCCGGCGGACAACAGCAACGGGTCGCTTTAGCCCGCGCGATGGTCACCCGCCCCGACGTCATTCTATTCGATGAACCGCTATCAAACCTCGATGCCAAGCTGCGTGAAAGTGTGCGTTTTGAAATCAAACAACTTTCCCGCCAATATAATTTGACCAGTATTTACGTCACCCACGACCAAGCGGAGGCGCTGGCGATGTCAGACAAAATCATTGTGTTGAACAAAGGCAATATCGAACAAATCGGCACACCGGAAGAGATTTATTACCGCCCGAAAAACCGGTTTGTCGCCGATTTTATCGGCGTTGCCAACATCACCCGCGCCAAAGTGCGGTCTTGCGGCGAACAATTGTATCAGGTCAGTTCGGTATTCGGTGATTTTATCGTCGAATCGGAGATCACGCCGCAAGCCGAGTGGATTTATATCTGTTTCCGTCCCGAAGATGCGGAACTTTGCACGGATTCGACGGCGGAAAACCGCTTTAGCGCCGACATTCTGCAAACCGCATTCATGGGCAATTTAACCGAAATCCAAGCGCAAATCGAACGCGGCACAGAGAGTCAAAAAGTGCGGTTGCAAGTAAAAAACTTCTTGCAAATCCAAGGCAAAACCAAGCTGGATTTTCGCCTGCCGCGCACGGCAATTCACTTTTTGGAGGCGGTCTCATGAAAAATATCCGTAACGATCTCAAAGCGTGGTTGCTGCTCGGCAGCGGTTTAGGCACGATTTTATTGTTGATGGGATCGACCTTCTATATTGTGGTGGCGCAAAGTTTCGGGCTACACAACATCAACAATGCCGAACCGCACTTTACCCTCGAATTCTGGCGTATCGTACTGGCGGATTCTACCTTTCAAAAATCGCTGACGTATTCGGTTAAGGTTTCGCTGCTCGGGGCGATTTTCTCGATTATCGTGTCCTACCCCATCGCCATGTGGCTGCGCAGACCGATTGCGGGCAAAGTCGTTATTATCACTATTTTGCGGGCGCCAATGCTGGTGCCGGGTTTGGTTGCGGCATTTCTGTTTATCAACGTGATTTCCTATCACGGCATTCTGAACGAATCGCTGGTGTGGCTGGGTATCTGGGACGAACCCAAATCGCTGCAAAATGATGAATTCGGCTGGGGCGTGGTGATTTTACAGATGTGGAAAAACATTCCGTTTGCGCTGATTCTGATCGGCGGTGCGGTCAACGGGCTAAAAAACGATCTGCTCGATGCTGCCGCCAATCTCGGTTCGAATGCGTGGCAGCGTTTCCGTTATGTCATTTTTCCGATGACGTTGGGCGCGGTGCAAGTGGCGTTCGTATTAATTTTTATCGGCGCATTGGGCGACTTCGCTTTCTATACCATTGCCGGACCGCGCAGCACCTATTCGTTGGCACGGCTCATGCAAATGACCGCTTACCAATTTGAAGAATGGAATCAAAGTGCGGTGATCGCCATGATGATTATGCTGACTTCCGCCTTCTTCACTATCTTGATTTCCGTCCTTATCCGTCCGCTGGCAACCAAACGGGGAGACATCAAATGAGCCAAGTTAAAACCAAAAACGGCAGACTGATTGCCAACATTTCTTTGACCTTTTTTATTCTCGTCAACGTGGTTTGGCTGGTGATTCCGTTGCTGATGGCGGGGTTATGGTCGCTGGTCGATCCGGAGCACCCATGGAGCTATCCGGATATATTGCCGCAATCGCTTTCGTTCGCCCGCTGGTTCGAGGTTTGGGAAAATACCGCCCTGCCGGAAGCCATGCTGAACAGTTACACCATCGCACCCGCCGTTTCCGCGTTGGCAATTGCGCTGGCTTTGCCGACGGCTTACGCTTTCGGACGTATGGATTTCCGTGGTAAAAAAATCGCCGAAATGCTGACCCTGATCCCTTTGGTGATCCCCGGCATGATTATCGCGCTATTTTTCAGTGCGGTGTTGATCGATTTAGAGATTCGCAGCCCGTTTGTCGGTATTGTCATCGGGCACACCGTGATGACCTTGCCCTATGCGATCCGTATTTTGTCCGCCGGTTTTTCCTCCGTGCCGCAGGATTTGATCGACGCCAGCCGTGACTTGGGTGCGTCACGTATCACCACGTTTAAAGACGTGTATTTACCGATGTTAAAACCGAGTTTTCTCGCCTCGATTATTTTCTGTCTGGTAAAAAGTATCGAAGAGTTTTCCATTTCATTCGTCATCGGATCGCCTGATTTCATCACGGTACCGACGATTCTGTATTCGTTCTTGGGTTATTCGTTTGTGCGCCCGAACGCAGCGGTAGTGTCGTTAATCCTGTTGATTCCGAATATTATTTTATTGTTGATTATCGAAAAATTGCTGAAAGGCAACTACCTTTCACAATCCGGCGGTAAAGGCTGATGGTCATTCACCGTTTTTATCCATAAAAAGGAGCTATATATGCGTTATTTAAAAAAAATGACTCAACTGGGTTTAGCCGTTTCAACCTTAGCACTGGCCAGCGTATCCCATGCTGATTCGCTCGCCGGAAAATCGTGGGCGGAAATCGAAACCCTTGCCAAACAAGAAGGCGAAGTGACGTTCAGCGTTTGGTATCTGCAACCGGCTTGGCGTAGCGTCGTCAAAGACTTTGAACGGCAATACGGCATCAAAGTGCGGATTCCCGAAGGTACGCTGGACGGTAACGTCAATAAGCTGATTGCCGAGAAAAATCTGACCCCGGGCAAAATGGACATCATCGCCATCTCTGCCGATCGGGTCAATATCGTCAATAATTTTGATGTTGCCACCGATCTCAGCGGCTTACCGCACTTTGACAAGCTTAACCACTATTTGCAAGGCGTGGATCTGGGCAACAACGCCATCGGCTTTTGGGGCAACCAAACCGGTCTGGCGTATGATCCATTACGGGTGAAAGCGGAAGAGTTGCCGCAAACTTGGCAGCAAATGGAAGCCTATATCCAAAATAATCCGAAAAAATTCGGTTATTCCGATCCAAACGGCGGCGGTTCGGGCAATGCCTTTATCCAACGCGCGATTGTTTACACCTCCGGCGACTATGATTACCAACAGCCGAATGTGGATAACGAACAAGTCAAAAAATGGCAGGCGGCCTGGCAGTGGTTTAGAGACAATAGCGCCAACATGACCCGCACGTCGTCAAACGCCGACAGCCTGACCCGTTTGAACGACGGCGAATTAAACCTGGTTGCCGCATGGCAAGATCACCTGTTCAGCCTGCAACAGCAAGGCGCAATCACCAAACGGCTGCAATTTTATGTGCCGGAGTTCGGCATGTTGGGCGGCGGCAATGCCGTTATCGTAGCCAAAAATGCGCCGCATCCGGCTGCGTCATTGCTGTTCACCCAATGGGTAACATCGCCTGAAACCCAACAAAAATTGAGCGGACATTTCGGCGTGCGCCCGTTAAGCAGCGAATCAGGCAAAAAAGACATCGTCGGGTTCTCCGCCGATTGGGCGAAAGCACAAGTGCTCGGCTTCACCAAAGAAGTGGTTTCTCACTAGAATCCTGCCGCAGAATAGGGGATAATGCGTTATCCCCTTTTAACCAATGATCGGATCACCATGTCTAAAACCGCTTATTTCAGCTTTGATTTACGTCCCAGCCAAAAATTATTACTCAATTTAATCCGTCAATATTCGCCGTCCCGTGCCGAATTAAGCCAGCTTTCCGGTTTAACGCCCGGCGCCGTCACCCAATATTGCCGTGAACTGATGTTTTCAGGGTTAATCAAAGAGGGAGATAAAATTGTCGGTAAACGCGGTTTGCCGTCGTACCATTTAGAACTGAATCCGACCGGCTGTTGTTCTGTCGGCGTATCTTTTTCCGAAGAGTATTTCGATGTATCGATTGTCGATCTCTGCGGCAAAAAACTGGCGACCTACAGCGAAAAATACCAAAACGCTGATCACTTCGAACAAATCGTGCGGCAGATCAAAAGTGCGGTTTTCACCTTATTGGAAAAGAAATTTCTGACCACCGCACGTATTCTGGGCATAGGCTATGCCGTGCCCGGCTATCTGCTGGCAGACGGATCACGCTCTTCCCCTTGGCTGCCGGTGCTGCAACACAAACCGGATTTATCTGCGATCTTCGAACAACAACTGGGACTGCCGACATGGGTGGAAAACAATACTAACGTCAGTGCAATCGGCGAATTTTATTCCGGCAACTGGAATAAAATCAAAGATATGACCGTAATCAGCATTGATTACGGTTTGGGCGCCGGTATCATCACGCAAGGCAAACTGACCAAAGGCGGCTTCGGCAATGCCGGTGAAATCGGCGCGTTTTTCCCGAGCGGCGATCAGCGCCCGACCTGGAAAGATTTGAAAAAAACCTTGCGCGCCGCCGATTTGCCGCTCGAACAATTGGATGAATTAATCGCCACACAACACCCGATTATCGAACAGTGGCTACAGCGTGTCTGTGAGCAGCTGCAATTGGTCATTCAATCGGTTCTTTACTGGCTCGATCCGGAAGTGATCGTTATCACCGGACTGCTACCGCCGGCATTGAGCGACAAAATCATCGCCAAAATCAAACAATCGCCGCTCTACCAAGATCCGCCGAACAAACCTAAACCGATTTTATATTGCCCCGACAATAACATCGAAAGCATTTCACTCGCCGCCGCTTGTTTACCGATTTATCATTTGCTGAATTGAGAGTTGCCAATTGATAAAATGCAACCGCCGCAAGACAAAAAAGCGATAGTGATAAGAAAAATCGCCAAAATCACTTCCGCTTAAACTTATCCCACATCTTCCCTTCTTGCCCGCGCCACAGGCGTTGGATATTTTCGTGGTGGCGGTAGATTAACAAACAGCAAACCAAGGCAACCGGAAAAGTGAATTCCGGTTTGAACAGATAAACATATAACGGCACTAAAAGTGCGGTGATGATGGCGCTGAGGGAGGAGTAGCCGCTGATTAAAAACACCAACAACCAAGTGCCGAACATGCTGCCGGCGACTCCCCATGCGATTGGCGCAATTGCCCCGAACGCGGTGGCAACGCCTTTGCCGCCTTTGAAGCCGAAAAAGATCGGAAAACAGTGCCCCAAACAGGCGGCAAGCGCCACCATGCCCAGTTCAAATTGGGTCAGATTTAAATAATACCCCGCCCAAACCGGCAACATCCCTTTCAACAGGTCGAATAACAACACCGCTGCCGCCGCCCATTTTCCGCCGTTGCGCAACACATTGGTCGCCCCGGGATTGCCCGAACCGGCGGTGCGCGGATCGGGCAATCCGGCAAGGCGTGAAATCAGAATTGCACTGGAAATCGATCCGATTAAATAGGCAAAAATCATATAAAAAACCGCAAACAGGCTCATAGCGACCTCGTAAAATCGACAATAAAATGCAGAATGCCATTCATTGTACCCAAAATTGGTGGCATAATCTGCGTTAAATTTTCTATTTCGAGCAAAATGAGCAAAATGAGCAAAATGAGCAAAATGAGCAAAAAAATGTACGATACCATTTTTATTGAAAAATTAACTGTGTTCGCCACCATCGGCGTTTACGATTGGGAGCAGCAGATTAAACAGAAACTGGTGTTTGATCTGGAAATGGCATGGGACAGCAGCCGAGCGGCGGCGACTGACAATGTGCAATATTGTTTAAATTATGCCGACGTCAGCCAATTTATTTCGGATTATGTCAGTAGCAAGCCGTTTTTGCTGATTGAAACCGTCGCGTATCAGGTTGCCGAACAGTTACAACAGCGCTTTGCCATTCCGTGGCTGAAGTTGAAACTCAGCAAGCCAAGTGCGGTGGCGCAAGCGGCGGCAGTTGGAATTATCGTCGAACGGGGACAGCGTTAAGGTGTTGTACGGCTATTTAGGCTTGTTATTTGCCGCGCTGTTTTGGGGCGGCAATTTTATGTTCGGCAAAATCATTAGCAGCGAGATTTCGCCGATTGTACTGAATTTCAGCCGTTGGTTTCCGGCGGCGCTGATTTTGTTGCTCCTGTTTCGCCGTCAAGTGCAAGCCAGCCTGCCGTTACTGCGCCGTTACTGGTTGCTGCTGACCGCACTTGGCGTGTTAGGCATTATTTTCTTTCCGGTTTTTCTCTATCAAGGCTTGCTCACCACCACCGCGCTCAACGCCAGCATTTACCTTGCCGCCGTGCCGATGGCAACCTTATTGCTCAACCGTTTGCTGTTTCGCGATCCGATCGAAACCCGCATGTTACTCGGTGCCTTGTTAAGTTTTGCCGGTGTGTTGTATCTTTTGGTGCAAGGCGAACCGAGTAATATTCTGCGGTTGAATATCAATATCGGTGATCTGTGGGCGATTGGCTCGGCATTGAGTTGGGCACTGTACTGCGCGATTGTGCGCCTGAAACCGCCGCAACTGGGCAACGCTGCGTTTGTTACTGCGCTGGTTACTTTGGGCATGCTGCTGTTCACGCCGGTCTATTTGTTTGCCGTTGCACAAGGGCAAAGTGCGGTTTATGCCGAATTAAATGCCGCGCAATGGGGCATTATCGCCTATCTGATTCTGTTTCCGTCGATTTTATCCTATGTGTTTTGGAACTACGGCATTAGTGTGGTCGGCTCGGCAAAAGGCGCAAGTTTCACCAACGCCGTGCCGCTGTTTGCGGCGGTGTTGAGTATTTTGGTGTTGCGCGAACCGATTCGGGTTTACCATTTAATCAGCAGCTTATTGATTATCGCCGGTTTACTGTTGTGCAACCGTAAGGCTTGCTCACGCCAAGCGTAGCAACTGGCTCAAATCGGTTAATTCCAGCGTCGGCAAGTTACGGCTCTGTGGGTTTGAATGCAGATGATCGTCCGTGAGATTGAGCCAAACCGCCTGACAACCGGCCTGAATCGCACCTTGTACATCGGTTTGCAGATTATCGCCGATATGTAAAATCTGCTCTGACCGCACGTTAAAGTAGCGTGCCGTCTGCTCAAACAGATCGAAGTGCGGTTTTGCCCTGCCGTGTTCGCCACCGCGTAAACATAAGCTGAAGTGATCCAAGCCGATTTTTTGCGGATCAACATTGCCGTTGGTGATCGCCGCCAGCGGATAACGCTGTGCCAAATAATTTAGGATTTCCAAACTCTGTGACGGCACGCTAATTTGATGTCGCCAATGCACGAAATGCGCCATCACCTGCGTGATAATCGGCTCAATCTTATCGGCGGAAACCGCACTTTGCCGTAACAACCATTCAAGTGCGGTGATCCGCCACCGCACCACATCTTCGCTCAACAACGGATCAGCCAGCGCAACCGCACTTTTCACCTCACGCCAACGCTCTTTCAACAGCTCAGCCGGCAAGTGCGGTAATGCCAAACGTTGCAACACCGCTAAAAACTGCGTTTCCGCTTCCATAATCACGGCATGGTTATCATATAAGGTATCATCCAAATCAAAACTGATGATCTTGAACGGCTGTAGCTGGCGGTAAAAACGCATAAGTGATCCTAAATAATAAATCAAGCCGCTATTATGCCATTAATTCGTCAAGTGCGGTTTAAAAAAGAAATTTCAATTTTGCGATCGGGATCGAAAGAAAAATCAGTGGCAAAAGACGGCAAGAAAAAAAACCGTAAGCTCGAAATTTCTCATTTTGGCAATCGGTTATTACTATTATTTAACTCTTGTCATAATGTAATCTACAGATTACAATCAATAGGAATTGAAAATCGATGAATATGATTTTACAAAGCGAATTGTTTAAAAAATGGTTCGCACAACTCAAGGATAAAACAGCTGTGGCGCTGATTAGCCGCCATTTAGACCGAGCCAAACTTGGCAATTTCGGCGATTATAAATCCTTAGGCAGCGGCATTTTTGAAATGCGGATTGACACCGGCAAAGGCTACCGAATTACTATACACAAGAAGGTAAAATCACTTACTTGCTGATTATCGGTGGCGATAAAAGCACGCAACAGCAAGATATTGCACGCGCTAAACAACTTTGGGCAGATTATAGACAGGAGAAAAAGCATGCAATTTACTGAATTTGATGCCGCTGAATATTTCACTGATGAAGAAACCATTGCGATTTATCTCACCGATGCGCTGACAAACGGTTCGGAAGAGGAATTTATTTTAGCGCTTAAAAATGTTGCGCGCGCCAGAGGGATAACCCAACTGGCAAAAGACACCGGGTTAGCACGCGAAAGCCTGTATAAGACCCTTTCCGGCGAGAGCAAACCGCGTTTTGAAACTATCAATAAAATTGCTGCAGCTTTAGGTTTAAACGTGGTTTTCACACCAAAATCGGTAGCGCTTTAGCTAAAATCCCCTGATATTGCTGTCAGGGGATTCTCTGCTACCGTTTAAAATCTATTCCTCAATCGCTTTCGCTTTGTATTTCGGGTTCATCAGGTTTTCCGGTGATAAAATATCGTCCAATTCGGCTTCGGTCAGCAAACCTTTTTCCAGCACCACGTCTTTCACGCTTCTGCCGGTGGTGGCGCAAATCTTACCGATCAGATCGCCGTTATGGTGACCGATAAACGGGTTGAGATAAGTAATAATCCCAATTGAATTAAATACATAGCTTTCGCAAATTTCTTTATTGACCGTGATCCCGTCAATACATTTATCGCGTAAATTGACGCAGGCATTGGTCAGTAAGGAGATGGTTTCGAACATCGCTTGCCCGATGACCGGCTCCATCACGTTAAGTTGCAACTGCCCGGCCTCCGCGGCGAAAGTGACGGTCATATCATTACCAAACACTTTGAAACAAACTTGGTTGACCACTTCCGGAATCACCGGGTTGACTTTTGCCGGCATAATCGATGAACCGGCTTGCAATTCCGGCAGGTTGATTTCATTCAAACCGGCGCGCGGCCCGGATGAAAGCAAACGTAAGTCATTGCATACTTTGGATAATTTCACGGCGGTGCGTTTCAGTGCGCCGTGCACCATCACATATGCGCCACAGTCGGAAGTCGCCTCAATCAAGTTTTTCGAGGAAGTGCAATTCAAACCGCTGACTTCCGCCAGGTAACGGGTTGCCAATGCCGAATAGCCGCTTGGCGTATTGACGCCGGTACCGATTGCAGTCGCGCCCAAATTGACTTCCAGTAACAATTTGGCGGCGTGGGCGACGTTCAAGATTTCCTCTTCAACCAACACCGCAAAGGCTTGGAATTCCTGACCGACACTCATCGGCACGGCGTCTTGCAATTGGGTGCGCCCCATTTTCAAAACACCGGAAAATTCTTCGGCTTTTTGTTCGAATCCTTTTCTCAAGTAACGCAACTTTTCAACCAATTTCATCAAACTGTTATAAACCGCAATGCGGAAGCCGCTCGGGTAAGCATCATTGGTCGATTGGCTGGCATTGACGTGATCCATTGGATCGAGATATTGATATTCGCCCTTTTGGTGCCCCATCAACTCTAAAGCCAAATTGGCAATCACTTCATTGGTGTTCATATTCACCGACGTGCCGGCGCCGCCCTGAAATACATCGGACGGGAATTGATCCAGACAACGCCCTTTCTCCAACACTTCATCACAAGCGGCGATAATCGCATTGGCAATTTTTTTCGGGATCACTTTCAGCTCGACATTCGCCATTGCCGCCGCTTTTTTCACCATCACCATACCGCGTACGAATTCCGGAATATCGGAAATCACCGCATTGGAAATCTTAAAATTCTCCACCGCTCTGAGGGTGTGAATGCCCCAATAAACCTCTGCCGGCACCGCTCTTTCACCCAATAAATCTTTTTCCATTCTTACCGCTGTCATATTGTTTTCTCCTCTGCTTATAGGGTTGCTCAATTAAGTTTGAATCCTGTTTTAATACTATCTGGGGACTATTCTATTCCTTTAAAAACTTTGATCATCGGATATAAATTGATTGTATTGATTAGTTTTTCTAATCCGAATTTAGTTCTTGATAAGCTTGAAAAGTGCGGTTTTTGCCTCAATACTAATCAATATGATCGATGACTGAGGCTCAATGCTGAGTGAGGTAAAATATGCCATTGTTAATTCTGCTAGCGATTTTCGGGATTTATGTTTATCTGGAATTGTCGCTGTTGATCACGATTGGCAGTGCAATCGGGGTTTTCCCGCTAATTCTGTTGCTGATTGTCTCGTCAATGATCGGTTTGGCATTAATCCGTCTGCGCGGTTGGTACACGCTCAGCCGTGTGTCGCAGCAATTGCGCCAAGGGGAAATGCCGACTCACAGTTTGGTGCAAACCGCACTTTGGCTGCTGGCCGGGATTCTGTTTATTATTCCCGGACTGCTGAGCGACCTAGTGGCAATTCTGCTACTGCTGCCGTTCAGCGCCACGCTGTTTGAAAAACTCATAGCGAAAAAAATCCGTTCCTTTACGTTTGTCAGCGGTTTCGGACAAAGCCAACCTCAACGCCATCATGCTGAAGAGACGATTTTTGAAGCGGAATATGACAAAAAAGCCGACGATGACAAACGCTTGCCGTAATTTTTTTATTTTGTCCCTTGAAACTCTCAAACCGCGCCCATATTAAGGTTTCACAACTACCGCACTGATTTTTAGTTTTTATCGGTGCGTTTACTTATCTATCATTATAACTAACCAGGAGAAAATTAAGATGAATATTCGTCCGTTACATGACCGTGTGATTATCAAACGTGAAGAAGTGGAAACCCGTTCGGCCGGTGGTATCGTCCTGACCGGTTCCGCCGCCACTAAATCCACCCGTGCTAAAGTATTGGCGGTGGGCAAAGGTCGCATTTTGGAGAACGGCACTGTACAGCCGTTAGACGTTAAAGTCGGCGACACCGTGATCTTTAACGAAGGCTACGGCGTGAAAAGCGAAAAAATCGACGGTGAAGAAGTGTTGATTATCTCTGAAAACGATATTTTAGCTATCGTAGAATAAAACATTGATTTTAATATTACTATTTAAATAAAAGGAATATAACATGGCAGCAAAAGACGTTAAATTTGGTAACGACGCTCGCGTAAAAATGTTGGCGGGCGTGAACGTATTGGCAGATGCAGTAAAAGTAACGTTAGGCCCGAAAGGCCGTAACGTGGTGTTGGATAAAGCCTTCGGCGCACCAACCATCACCAAAGACGGCGTATCGGTCGCTCGTGAAATCGAATTGGAAGATAAATTCGAAAATATGGGTGCGCAAATGGTGAAAGAAGTTGCCTCTAAAGCCAACGATGCCGCCGGTGACGGCACCACCACCGCAACCGTATTGGCGCAAGCGATTGTCAATGAAGGGCTGAAAGCGGTTGCCGCCGGAATGAACCCGATGGATCTGAAACGCGGGATCGACAAAGCCGTGGTCGCTGCGGTTGATGAGTTGAAAAAACTGTCTGTCCCTTGTGCCGATTCGAAAGCGATTGAACAAGTGGGTACAATCTCTGCCAACTCCGACACTATCGTGGGTAAATTAATCGCCGAAGCAATGGACAAAGTCGGTAAAGAAGGCGTGATTACCGTTGAAGACGGCAGCGGCTTGGAAGACGAGTTAAACGTAGTTGAAGGTATGCAATTCGATCGCGGTTACTTATCGCCGTATTTCATCAACAAACCGGAAACCGGCAGTGTCGAATTGGAAAATCCGTACATTTTATTGGTTGATAAAAAAATCTCTAATATCCGCGAATTATTGCCGGTATTAGAAGCCGTTGCCAAAGCAGGCAAACCGCTGTTTATCGTCGCCGAAGACGTGGAAGGCGAAGCGTTGGCAACCTTGGTGGTCAACACCATGCGCGGGATCGTGAAAGTGGCTGCGGTGAAAGCGCCGGGCTTTGGTGACCGTCGTAAAGCGATGTTGCAAGATATTGCCGTGTTAACCGCCGGTACCGTGATTTCCGAAGAGATCGGGATGGAACTGGAAAAAGCCACGATCGAAGAATTGGGTCAAGCCAAACGTGTAGTGATCACCAAAGACAACACCACCATTATCGACGGAATCGGTGATCAAGCGCAAATCAGCGGACGTGTGGCACAAATTCGTCAGCAAATCGAAGAATCTTCTTCCGATTACGACCGTGAAAAACTGCAAGAGCGCGTTGCCAAACTGGCAGGCGGCGTTGCGGTAATCAAAGTCGGTGCGGCAACGGAAGTGGAAATGAAAGAGAAAAAAGCGCGTGTTGAAGATGCGTTGCACGCAACCCGTGCTGCAGTCGAGGAAGGCGTGGTTGCCGGCGGCGGCGTGGCATTGGTGCGCGTAGCGGCAAAATTAGCCAACTTGACCGGTGATAACGAAGAGCAAAATGTCGGGATCAAACTGGCATTGCGCGCGATGGAAGCGCCATTACGTCAAATCGTGACCAACGCCGGCGAAGAAGCCTCAGTGGTGGCACGCAACGTGAAAGACGGTGAAGGCAACTACGGTTACAACGCCGCGACCGAAGTGTATGGCGACATGGTTGAAATGGGAATTTTAGATCCGACCAAAGTGACCCGTTCTGCGTTACAATTCGCAGCATCTATCGCCGGCTTGATGATCACCACCGAGTGTATGATCACCGAGTTACCAAAACCTGAAACCCCGGATATGGGCGCAGGCATGGGCGGCATGGGTGGAATGGGCGGCATGATGTAACCGCACTTTCACTGATTAAAAGCCTAACAAACCCGATAACACATTGCGTTATCGGGTTTTTGTTTGCCAAAATGAAAATATTACGGACAATTTTAACCAAATAAAATCGGTACGACCAACACCGTCGCAACCATCACAATAATGGTAAACGGCACACCGATTTTGAGGAAGTCTGAGAATTTATAACCGCCCGGCCCTAACACCATGGTATTGACCGGCGATGAAACCGGAGTCATAAAGGCAGCCGAAGCCGCAACGGCAACTGTAATCACAAACGGCAGCGGTGACGTCTGCAATTCGTTTGCCAATGCCACGGCGATCGGCGTCATTAAAATTGCCGTCGCAGTATTGGAAATAAACAAACCGACTGAGGCGCATAAAATAAACAAACTGACCAAAATCGCATGAATCCCCCACTCGCCGACCAAATTCAACAAGCCGTTGACTGCCAAACCAATTCCACCGGTTTTATCCAATGCAATTGCAAACGGCATCATGCCGACAATCAGAATCAGACTTGGCCAATGTACTGAATTATAGGCACTTTGTGCGTCAATACAGCGAAATTTTGCCATCATCAAACACGCAATCAACGCCGCAATCACATTCGGAACTAAGCCCGTCACCATCAAAATAACCATGGTAAGCACTGATAAAATCGCATGGGGCGCTTGGCTTAGTGCCGGTGCAACCCGATCAATCTCGCTCGGATAATTCAGCATAAAAAAATCCTGATTACTGCCGCGCAATTCATTGATCTGTTTCCATTCACCAATCACCAGATATTGATCCCCGGTGCTAATCTCCACATCACCGAGATCACTGGTAATCAATTTATTGCCGCGCTTGACGCCGGCAACAATCAGCCCGTATTTATTTTGAAATTCAATTTGCCGGATCGTTTTGCCTAAGTTGACACTCTCCGGAATCGGAGAAATTTCTGCCATTCCCACCGATTTCGACTTCTCACTAAAATAGTTACCGCGCACCGCCATCGGTTTAAGTTTGTATTGCTCACAAAAAGACAGCCAATCCAAACCGTTGTCTGCCAAATCAAGCAACAGGATATCTTTTTCATTCAGCTCGGTTAACGCGGAAGCGGTAACCACAATATGCCGAATCCGCCGCCAGCGTTCGACCGCCACCACTAAAATATTGTATTTGGAATGCAGGTGCAGCTCATCCAGGGTTTTGCCGATCAAGGGGGAACCCGGCATAATCAATGCCTGTTTAGAACGCCCTTGCAATTGATAACTGATAATCAAATCATTCATCGAAGTGCGGTTATAGTTGGCTTTGGTATGATCGCCACTATCACCGCGATCCAACAAACGACGCGCCACCAACATATAGCCAATCCCCAATACCAACACCATTAAGCCGATCGGCGTAAAAGAAAAAAAACTCAGTGGCGCTTGCCCGGCACGCACTAATTCGGCATTGGCAATCAAATTGGGCGGGGTGGCGATTAAAGTCATCATCCCGCTGATCAAACCCGCAATACTCAACGGCATCATCAGGCGTTTCGGCGAAATATTCATCTGCGAGCAGATTGCCAGCACCACCGGAATAAAAATTGCGACAATACCGGTTGAACTCATAAATGCGCCAAGTCCGGCAACCGCCAACATTAATAACACTAAAATTTTGACTTCGTTGTTTTTTGCCGCCTTGATCAACCCTTCGCTGACTTGATATGCCACCCCGGTACGCAGCAACCCCTCGCCGACCACAAACAGTAAGGCAATCAAAATCACATTCGGGTCGCTGAAACCGCTCAAGATTTCCGGCACGGTTAAAATCCCGCTCAGGCTAAATGCAATCATCAACAGTAAGGCGACGGCATCCATACGCAATTTATTGGTCATAAACAGCCAGATGGCAAGCAATAAAAACAGTAATACCAAAAACAACGGCGGATTAAATGACCAGATTTGCGTCAACCAAGACATGAATACTACTCCAAACTCAATATTGCGGGATTTACTTTTTGCTTACTATAGCATAGATAGCAAGGCAACTTGAGCCGGAATCAAAAAATTATCTTATGCCGCTTTACGTCCGCGAAATTGGTGAATGGTATTGGTTACCACCCCGCGTATTGCCAATTCCTGCAACGAAGCGACATATAAATTGGCATGTTTCGAATCCAAGGAAAAAAAGATCAACGCTTCTGCTTGCGCGGAAAAAAATTCATATAATTGAAAACCGTTGTCTTGTTCTATCACCACTAAATCACCCGGCTCGATCGGCGATTGCTCCTCAATCACCAACATATCGCCTTGCCCGATTCCCCATGAGGTCAAATTCGGGTTCGTCACGCGCATAAAAAAAGTTTGTTTGGGTTTTTTAATACAGTATAAATTCAAATCCATTTTGTATTTAACCGCACTTTGCTGATCAAAGTGGAACTGATTTTGCCGATGATCATCGTATAACGGCATTGGTTGGTAGGAATAACTTCCATTACTCAAGTTTGCTTGATTATTCATTGCGTTATACATTTCCGAACCTCTGCATTTAACTGATTGGTGATTAAGTTGGTACTGCCCGCAAGCGCACTGTTTTTATATACAGTGATTTATACTGTATATAAAAACAGTAATCAAGTGTTTTTTTAGGATGATACTGAAAAAATCCAAACAAGATCAAAAACACCGCCTTATCAGCCGCAATACTTTAGCAAATCGTTAAAAAAAGCGGACAAAAACCGACATAATCCCAATAAAACCCGACTTTATTTAATTTTATGTTTTATTCTTAAAAATTTTGCGCTAATCTTAGGTTCGATCTCGTATCAGAGACGATGTAAAAAGACAATTCCATCCACCATAAAAAGAAGAAAACTATGAGTAACTCAAATCACTTTTTAACCAAACTTTTGTTTCAAGGCAGTTTGATTACCAAAATCGCGATTGGTCTCGTACTCGGGATCATCGTCGGTTTAATCACTCATCCCCTCGCGCCGAGCCTCGGCTTCAATCTTGCCGAAAGCGTCAGCATCTTAGGAACCTTGTTTGTGCGTGGCTTGCGTGCCATTGCGCCGATTCTGGTGTTTATTCTGGTGCTGTCCGCAATCGCCAACCGTAAACCAAGCGAGGCGGAACACAATAGCAGCACAATGAAATCAATCATTATTTTGTATATCGCCGGCACCTTCTTGGCAGCATTGACCGCGGTGATCGCCAGCTTTCTGTTCCCGACCCAATTGACGTTGGTGACCGGTGACGCCCAATTAAGCCCGCCGCAAAATGTCAGTGATGTGATTATCACCGTACTGATGAACATTGTCGACAACCCGATTCAAGCCTTGTTTAATGCGAATTATATCGGCATTCTGGCATGGGCAATCGGTTTAGGTATCGCATTACGCCATGCTTCCGACAGCACCAAACGGATTATTCATGAATTGGCGGAAGCGGTCACCATGATTGTGAAAGTCGTGATCGCTTTCGCACCGTTCGGGGTTTTCGGTTTAGTTGCCGCGGCAATGGCAGATAAAGGACTGGAAGAATTAGGTGCCTATGCCCGCCTGATTTATGTGCTGGTCGGTTCAATGCTGTTTGTTGCCTTTGTTATCAACCCGATTCTGGTCTTCTGGAAAATCCGCCGCAATCCGTATCCATTGATTTGGACCGCTGTGCGTGAAAGCGGCTTGACCGCCTTCTTCACCCGTAGCTCCGCCGCCAATATTCCGGTGAATATGAACTTGGCAAAACGCTTAAATTTGAGCGAAGAAGTCTATTCCGTTTCAATTCCGTTGGGCGCCACCATCAATATGGCCGGTGCTGCGGTAACGGTGACGGTATTAACCTTAGCCGCCGTCGCCACCCTTGGCATTCAAGTGAGCTTTGCTACCGCACTGTTACTCAGCGTGGTTGCCAGCGTGTGTGCCTGCGGTGCTTCCGGGGTTGCCGGCGGTTCATTATTGCTGATTCCGTTGGCGTGTAGCCTGTTCGGGATTCCGAATGACATTGCGGTGCAGGTGATCGGCGTTGGCTTTATTATCGGTGTGATTCAAGATTCGGTCGAAACCGCCTTGAACTCCTCCACTGACGTGGTGTTTACCGCTGCGGCCGATCTTGCGGAACAACGCAAAAACGGTTAGTTTTATCTAATCCTGAAAAAGCGAATCCATCGTTCAGCGCGGATTCGCTTTTTTATTTAGCTTAATTTCGTAGAGAAAATCGATGTCAGCCATTCAATTACAGCAAGCCGAAATAAAAATCACCAGTAAACTACGCCTGAAAATTGATGATTTTCAGCTTAAATGCCATGAATTTGCGGTGATCGTCGGGCATAACGGCAGCGGCAAAAGCACTCTGGCAAAATTTTTGGCGCAGAAAAATTCGCCTTATTCGGGGACATACCACAATCACTTTGAACGGGTCAGCCTGTTATCGTTCGAGCAACAGCAACAATTAATTGAGCAAATCTACCGCGATCTGAATAACGACTGCGTCGATCCGGATTACCACGGCAGAACGGCGGCAGAAGTGATTTTAGCCGGGCAACCAGACAAGCATGGATTAATCGAATTGGCGGAAAAATTGCACATCACCGCCCTATTGGATCGCCCGTTCAAATTGCTCTCCACCGGCGAAGGACGCAAAGTGTTGCTGGCAAGCGCCTTAATCAGCCAACCGCACTTGCTGATTTTAGACGAACCGTTTGAAGGCTTGGATCACGCTTCGCAAACTTTCTGGCAGCAATTATTAGCCGATCTGTGCCAACAAATGACGGTGATTTTAATTATCAACCGCCTGAATGATATTCCGCCGCAAGCAGACAGTATTGCGATGTTGAACCAATGCAAACTGCTACAGCAGGCAAGTGCGGTTAAAATGCTCGCCAGCCCGGTGTTTCAACAGCTGCGCAATGCCGAAAGTGCGGTCTGCCAACCGGTTCCCGCCGCCGCCCAAGCGCCGCAAACCCTCCCCGCTCACTTGGAATATGTGTTTGATCTGCAAAACGTCACTGTCCGTTACGGCGAAAAAACCATACTTAACGGTTTGAACTGGCAAGTCAAAACGGGCGAAAATTGGTGGATTAAAGGCCCGAACGGTTGCGGCAAATCAACCTTGTTGTCTTTAATCAGCGGCGATCACCCGCAAGCCTTTTGCAATGCGGTGAAAATTTTCGGCAAACAGCGCGGTAGCGGCGAAACCGTATGGGACATTAAACAGAAAATCGGCTTTCTCAGCAACCAATTGCACTTGGATCATCAGGTCAATTGCAGTGCGCTGGACGTGATCGTCTCCGGTTATTTCGACTCTATCGGCATTTATCAAAAGATTCCTGACAGTCTGCGCCTGAATGCGTTACAATGGCTGGAACGGATTAAAATGCAGCCGTTTGCCAATGCGCCGTTCCGCTCGCTGTCTTGGGGGCAACAGCGCCTGTTGCTGATTGCACGCGCGCTGGTGAAACACCCGCCGATTTTAATTTTGGACGAACCGTTAATGGGGCTGGACGGAATCAATCGCCACCTGGTGCTGACCTTTATCGAACAATTGATCGACAACAGCCAAACCCAGTTACTGTTTGTGTCGCACCACCTTGAAGATCAACCGCAATGTATCAACCGCACTTTTGAATTTATTGCAAACGCAAGCGGTTACGCTTATTATCAAACGGATGTTTAATGTTTAACTCAATCAAGGAGCTGAAATTATGGAATTTTTAGACGGTCTGCCGGTTGTCGCCCTGTTTTTTGTTCTGTTTGTTATTTTCACCCTGCTCTCCGCACTCAAAACCGTGCCGCAGGGCTATCACTGGACAATCGAACGTTTCGGGCGCTACACCCGCACATTAACCCCCGGCTTAAATTTTATCGTGCCGTTTATCGATCGCGTCGGGCGTAAAATCAACATGATGGAACAGGTGTTGGATATTCCGTCACAAGAAGTGATATCCAAAGATAACGCCAACGTATCGATTGATGCGGTCTGCTTCGTGCAGGTGGTCGACGCACGCAATGCGGCGTATGAAGTCAACCATTTGGAACAAGCGATTATCAACTTAACCCTGACCAATATCCGTACCGTGCTCGGTTCGATGGAGTTGGACGAAATGCTGTCTCAGCGCGATTCGATTAACAGCCGCCTCTTGACGATTGTCGATGAAGCCACCAATCCATGGGGCGTAAAAGTCACGCGGATCGAAATCCGTGACGTGCGCCCGCCGAAAGAGTTGATCGATTCGATGAACGCGCAGATGAAAGCCGAACGGAATAAACGTGCCGATATTTTGGAAGCGGAAGGAATTCGCCAAGCGGCTATTTTGCGTGCCGAAGGGGAAAAACAATCGCGCATTCTGCAAGCGGAAGGGGAACGGCAAGAAGCCTTCTTGCAAGCGGAAGCTCGCGAACGGGCGGCGGAAGCGGAAGCCAAAGCCACGCAAATGGTTTCCGAGGCGATTGCCCATGGCGACACCAAAGCGATCAACTATTTTATCGCGCAAAAATACACCGAAGCCTTACAGCAAATCGGACAAGCCGACAACAGCAAAGTGGTTCTTATGCCGTTGGAAGCGGGCAATCTGATTGGTTCGATTGCCGGCATTAGCGAATTATTAAAAACAACCAAGTAATGCAAACAAACGAGGTGGCAAATGGAATGGTTTAACACTTGGGCGTTCTGGTATTGGCTGGTTTTCGGTTTTGTGTTGCTAATTGGCGAAGCCGTTATTCCGGGAATTTTCCTGTTATGGTGGGGACTTGCCGCTTTCGTTGTCGGAATTCTGAATGCGGTTATCGCCATTCCCCTCGCTTGGGATTGGATTATTTTCGCAGTATTGGCTGTGGCTGCCAGTGTGATCTGGTGGCGCTATCAGCATAGCAAGGATCAGCAAGAAGATCCGCATACCGCACTTAACCAGCGCGGCATTGCGATGTTGGGACAGCGGGGAGTTGTTACCGAAATCCAGCAAAATAATATCGGACGCGCGCATTTTGGCGATACCACTTGGCGGATCAAAGGCGAACAACTTCAAACGGGCGATGTCGTAAAAGTCAAGTCCGTGAACGGGATCACCCTGAACGTCGAAAAAATGTCGGAGTAAGCCAATATGCAACATCTGATTATTTATGCCCATCCCAATTTTCACAGTTTCAGCAAAGCCGTGGTCGATACGGTGGCGAATGCCGGCAAAAAGTGCGGTTACGATCCGCAAATTCGCGATCTGTACCGTCTGAATTTCAATCCGATCCTGTCTTATGCCGAGCTGCAAGCCGCTTACCAAGGCATTATTCCGGAAGAAATCCGCCACGAACAACAACTGTGGCAACAAGCCGGTTTGATCAGCTTGATTTATCCGCTATGGTGGATGGGGTTTCCGGCGATTTTAAAAGGTTATTTGGATCGGGTCTTAACCCACGGCTTTGCCTATAAAACGGAAAACGGCGTCTCGCAGGGATTACTGTCCGGCAAAAGGTTACAGCAATTTATTTTAATCGGCAGCAATGTGCAGGATTACCAAAAGTGCGGTTTTGCGCAATCGCTGCAAGACACGCTGGTGGACGGCTTGTTTAACTATTGCGGCATTAACGAGATTCGGCATAGCCTTTTCGGCGATATTCATCTGATAAGTGATACCGAGCGGCAAGCGCTGTTGCAGCAAGCCGCCGAAACCACGCAACAATTCTTAAACGTTTAATTAAATTGGGCGAAACGCCCAATTTATTACTTCTTCCCGTTCACATTTGCCACGATTTTATACAAAATGGCAGACAATTGCTGCATTTCCTCCACCGAGATCCCGCGAAATACTTCATGGATATTCTGCCACTGCTGCGGCAAGCGCGCTTTGATAAAGTCTTTGCCATAGTCGGTTAACTTCAATTCAAAACAACGGCGATCACTGCTGCTCACCACCCGCTCAATCCACTTTCTTCCGACCAATTCATCGGAGATTCGCGTCGCATTGGTGCGCGAGGATCCCAAAATATCACTCAGCTTCGACGGTTGAATGGCATGATTCGGTTGGGTATACAGCACCACCAATGCCATAAACAAGGTATCGTTCAAATCAAATTGTTTTAATAAACGGTTGCGGTGTTCCAAATAACTGCTGGTAGAGTGTAATAACAAACGCAACAATAACACTTTTTCTAACGGCAGATCCGGCTCGGATTGCGCACATTGTTTGATCGATTCTTCTATTTCTGTGAAATTTCGCATAGCAACTCCTTTACACGCTAAATAATTTAAATATTTTATAATAACCAAAGTGACTATAAAAGCACTAAATTTTCAATTTACTTTGCGGAAAAATCTTATTTTCTGTAAAAAAAATGTTAATTTTTCGTGAACCAGATCAATATTTGATAAAAATCTGATTTACTAAAAAATCGTTATTCCCTATCTTAGCAGCTGTAGTCTCCCTCTCTTTTTCACCCTAACAAAAGGATCTCCCTATGAAACTGAAGAATACCTGGTTCAAAATTCTGTCTTCTGCCAGTGCATTAGCACTGCTTGCTTCAGTCAATGCCTTTGCTGCCGAGCCGGTGGTCATCAAATTTTCACACGTTGTCGCCGATGAAACCCCGAAAGGACAAGGTGCGCTGCTCTTTAAAAAATTAGCGGAAGAAAAATATCCGGGTCAAGTGAAAGTCGAAGTGTATTCCAACTCCTCGCTGTACGGTGACGGCAAAGAGATGGAAGCGTTATTGTTAAACAATGTACAAATGCTTGCGCCTTCGTTGGCAAAATTTGATAAATATGCGCCGCAAATTCAAGTCTTTGATTTGCCATTCTTATTTGACGACATTACCGCAGTAGAACGCTTTGAAAAAAGCGAAGCCGGTAAAAGCCTGTTGAACAGCATGATCGATAAAGGTATCACCGGCTTAGGTTATTGGAATAATGACTTGAAACAGTTATCGGCAAATAAAGCCTTGCGTGTGCCGCGTGATGCGCGCGGACAGAAATTCCGGGTGCAAAACTCCGAAGTGTTGGACGCCCAATTCAAACAGTTAAATGCCGTACCGCGTAAAATGGCATTCAGCGAAATGTACCAAGGTTTGCAAACCGGCGTGGTGAACGGCGCGGAGAATCCGTACTCCAACATCTATTCGCAAAAAATCCATGAGGTACAAAAATACATCACCGAATCCAACCACGGTTTGCTGTCGTATA
The DNA here is from genome assembly GCF_053570785.1 of Testudinibacter sp. P80/BLE/0925. Next base: position 2,714,734 of record NZ_CM131636.1, read on the forward strand.
TGGTGATCGTCAACACCAAATTCTGGGACGGTTTAAACCCTGAATTGCGTGCCGGATTAAGTGAAATCATGCAGCAAGTCAGTGATGAAGTGAATAAAAAATCCCATGAATTCAACTTAGCCGATAAACAAAAAATCCTGGATGCCAAAACCACTGAGATTATCATCTTGACGCCGGAAGAGAGAGCGCAATGGCGTGAAGCAATGCGTCCGGTCTGGAAAAAATTTGAAGGCGCAATCAGTGCCGAGCTAATCCAAGCTGCCGAAGCCTCCAACAAACAATAATATTCCGAACAAAGTGCGGTTCCCAGCCGCACCTTGTTCGAGTTAAGTTTTAAGGAATTACCATGAAGTCGCTCGCATTCTTATGGGGAAAAATGGAAGAGATCATGATCGCCTTATCACTGGCGTTAATGACGATTGTGACCTTTATCTATGTACTATTTAATAATCTCTATGCTCCGTTCTATGATTTGGCAGATACCTATCCGTCGCTCGAATCGCTGTTTCTGCCTATCGCGGATTTTTCCATTAATATCGCCCAAGAGATGACTTGGAGCGTTGCTTTAACCAAGCTGTTCTTTGCCATGTTAATCTTTTTCGGCGCCTCCTATGGCGTGCGCACCGCCGGGCATATCGGCATTGACGCGGTGGTGAAAAAATTCTCTGCGCCGATCCAGCGTCAAATCAGCATGCTGGCTTGTCTTGCCTGTCTGATTTATGCCGCAATGATTGCCTATGCCAGTATCGAATGGGTCACGGCAATGTTTCAGGCAAAAATCGGGGCGGAAGATTTGCAGCATTTCGGTATTCAGCTCTGGCAGATCGGCTTGATTATCCCTATCGGCTACGGCATGGTATTTATGCGTTTCGCGGAAATTTTCGTGCGTTTGCTGAAAGGTCAGCAGAGTGATTTAGGCTTGGCGGATGAAGCCAAAGACGCCATAAGATTACAAGAAGAAAATCATTAAGGAGCCGTTATGACTGTCATCTTTTTGTTTATTTGCCTGTTCGCCCTGATGTTGATCGGCGTTCCGGTCGCAGTGGCGTTGGGCTTGTCCGGTTCCTTGATTATTATTTTTTTCAGTCAGGATTCGATCAGCTCGGTCGCAATCAAACTGTTCGAAACCTCGGAACACTACACCCTGCTTGCGATTCCGTTCTTCCTATTGGCGGGCGCTTTTATGACCACCGGTGGCGTGGCGCGCCGTTTAATCGATTTTGCCAATGCCACCGTCGGACATATCCGCGGCGGCTTGGCGATTGCTTCGGTATTGGCGTGTATGCTGTTTGCCGCGCTTTCCGGATCCAGTCCCGCCACCGTTGCCGCGGTCGGGTCGATTGCGATTGCCGGCATGGTACGCTCCGGTTATCCCATGGAGTTTGGCACCGGAATTATTTGTAATGCCGGCACATTAGGGATCTTAATCCCGCCCTCGATCGTCATGGTGGTTTATGCCGCGGCAACCGAAAGCTCGGTCGGTCGCTTGTTTATGGCGGGGGTTGTTCCGGGGTTGTTACTGGGCGGCGCACTAATGGTGGCGATCTACATTGTCGCACGGGTTAAAAACCTGCCGGCATTACCACGTGCCTCGGTGAAAGAATGGTTTAGTTCCGCCCGCAAAGCCTTATGGGGCTTGATTTTAATGGTGATTATTTTAGGCGGTATTTACAGCGGCGCTTTCACGCCGACCGAAGCCGCCGCCGTCGCCGCGGTCTATTCTTTCTTTGTTGCGGTGTTTGTGTATAAAGACATCAAACTGAAAGAATGCCCGAAAGTGCTGTTGGAAGCCGGCAAACTCAGTATTATGCTGATGTTCATCATCGCCAATGCGATGTTGTTCGCCCACGTGCTGACGACTGAGCAGATTCCGCAGCAACTGACCGCACTTGTGGTGGAAATGGATCTGCAACCGTGGCAGTTTCTGATCGTGGTGAATATCGTCTTGTTAATTGCCGGGGCATTTATGGAACCCTCGGCGATTATCCTGATTTTGGTGCCGATTCTGTTCCCGATTGCAATGCAGTTAGGCATTGATCCGATTCACTTGGGGATTATCATGGTGGTGAATATGGAAATCGGCATGATCACGCCGCCGGTCGGGTTAAACCTGTTTGTCGCCTCCGCCATCACCGGTTTAAGCCTGCCGCAAGTGATTAAAACCGCAACGCCATGGTTATTACTGATGTTGGGCTTCCTCATCGCCATCACCTATATTCCGGCGATTTCACTTTCGTTGCCGAATTGGATCGGTGCAATGTAAGCATGATATAAGGCAAAAAAACCGCACTTTGCTTGATGATAATCATCACAGCAAAGCGCGGTTCAATTTAGATTTTCTTTTCCAGCCCGCTTACTCTTTTTCCTGCAATTTTTCTTTCAACAACCGTTTCAGTTGATTGCCCAATTTTTTATCAATGCTAATCCGGTATTGCGGCGAACGGCATGGGCCAAACAAGCTGACCGGCAATTGGTATTGGGAATAGCCCGCCAGAGTCGGCGACAGCCGCAACTCCAAACGGCAAGTGAAATCGGTCAGGTTCATCTCGCCTTTGCCGCTTAAATTCAAATCCTCGCCCTGCGCTTGGATCTGTTTCATTCGCAAGCGATTATCCGCCCAATTCAGATCCAAATCTATCTGCTTAAACGGGGTGGCAATGCGATCGGCATATTGCTTCGCCCCTTGGCGAATCGGGTAATATTGGCTAATCATTTCCAGTAGGTTCAAGCCGTTAAGTGCGGTATCTCTGGCACGCAAACGTAAGTCACCCTGATACAACACGCCTTGCTCAAACAGTGCGTTGCCGTCAAAATCCGCCGTGCCGTCTAACAATTCCGGCAGTTGTAAAAATGCCAGCCAAGGTTGCAACGCCAAGCCTCTCGCTTTTAATTGCAATCGGTTTGCGTTATTTTGCCGTACAGCCTGAACGTGCAAACTACCCTGTGCTTGGCGCAATACCAACTGCAAGTGCGGTTTCTGCGTCACTTGCGCGGGCAAAGCATAATGCAAGACCGCACTTTGAATATTTAACTGATTTAATCTTGCCTGTTGTAACGTCAGTTGCCACGAATTTTGTTGTTCAGACAACGAAACTTTTTCCGCCATAAACCGCAACCTGCGGTTGTTCAAAAAATAGTCCTCTGCCATCTCGGCGTTCAGCTCGGTTTGGTATAACTCGATTCCATTCGGGAAACGCTGCGCCACCGCACTTAACCGCCATTCATCTTGCCGCCGGTTTTGCGCGGTTAAATCCACTTTCGCCGCTTGGTAATTCGGAGCAATCTCGCTCAAGACAAGCGTTAAATCGGCGAATTGCAACTGCTGTGCCGAATACACATTGCCACCGCTGAGCTGTACTTGTTTTACTTTCGGGGAAAAGGTGAGTAATGACCGCCAACCGAATTGCAATTCGACTTGTTGCGCCGAAAATTGCCAATCCTGATAGTGATATTGCGCTTGTTTTAACTGCAGTGTCGGCGAGGGAAAATAATTCAATTGCGCTTGTTGAAATTGAAAATCAGGCAATCGGCGCAATTCAGCGGTGATTTTTCGTTCAAATGTGCCAAGCTGATAATAGGTTAAAAACGACAGTGAGGCAGTTCCAAGCAGAACCGGATACAGCACCCGCCGCTTCCACCATGGCTGCCCCATCGCGCTTTAGTCCTCGTTGATACGGCTGGCGACCGCACCTTGCTGATTTTTGTACTTGGCGTTGCTACGGCTGTTGTACGGGCGTGCCGCTTCGCCGCTTAAAATTTCAAAACTCAACGCACCAATCGTCATTTTCGGGCGCAATGCCAACGGCAATTTACCGGAGTTGAAGAATTCCAACACGATTTTGCCTTCCCAGCCCGGATCGATCCGGTGGGCAGTCACGTGCACCATCAGCCCCAAACGCGCCAAGGAAGAACGCCCGTCCAGCCAGCCGATCACATTTGCCGGCAGTTTGACCGATTCGTAGGTGGTCGCCAATGCCAAGACGCCCGGGTGCAGGAAAAAAGCTTCATCGTCATTCAATACGATCTCTTCGCTCATCACGCGCTCCAACTGGGCGGAGATTTCCGAGCGTTCGCCGCTCAAATCAATATAAGGCGCGTTGTATTCACGAAACACGCGGAAAGAATTGCCCAAACGCACATCAACGGTTGCGCCGTTGATTTTGTCATTGCTCGGACGCGGTTCAAGCGCAATAATGCCTTGATCCAAATAGGTTTCAATATCACGATCACATAATCTCATGCCGTTTCCCCTATTTTTGTTTTAACATTTGTAGAATTTGTGCTTTTAAGATATTGATCGCAATGCGGTTTTTTCCACCGCGCGGCACGATGATATCAGCAAACTGTTTTGACGGCTGAATAAACTGCAAGAACATCGGGCGCACGGTTTTGCGGTATTGCGACACCACCGATTCCAAACTTCTGCCACGTTCCTGCATATCACGCTGCAAACGGCGGATAAAGCAAATGTCCAGCGGCGCATCGACGAAAATCGACGCACTCAATTCATTGCGCAAACGTTCGTCGGTCAGCAATAAAATCCCTTCCAGAATAATCACCCGGCGCGGCGCAAATTCGCGGCTGTTGGCGGTGCGGGTGTGTTCAACATAGCTGTATTCCGGCACTTGAATGGTTTCGCCGCGTTTTAACTGTTGCAAATGCGCCACCAACAGATCGTGATCCATCGAATTCGGGTGGTCGTAATTGGTTTCGATCCGCTGTTCAAACGACAGATGGCTTTGGTCTTTATAATAGGAATCCTCGGAAATAATCCCGATGTCGCCGCCGCCCACTTCTTCGCATAATTCTTTATGAATGGTGGAGGCGATCAGGCTTTTGCCGGAGGCAGACGCGCCGGCAATCGCAATAATAATGGTATTATTTGCACTGTTCTGAGTTGTTGAATCTGGCATAATCAATCCTTGCAATGAATTTGGGCAAGTATAACAAGATTTCGCTGCTTACGCACCTGTGCAAATCAGGCGTAAACCGCATAGACTTTAAATTTCGTGCTTTTCGCCAGCACGCGATGTGCGCCAAAATGGCGATCCAACAATTCCGGATAAGGCAAAAACGCATTCGCTACGATACGCAACTCCCCGCCTTGATTTAAAAACCATTTTGCTTGTGAAATCAAGGTTTCCACCGCGCGATAGGCGGTGTCAATGCCGTCGTGGAATGGCGGATTGGAGATGATCAAATCGAATTTGCCGCTCAAATCGGAAAACACATCGCTGGCGACCACCTTGCCTTGTAACTGATTTTGTTGCAAAGTGCGGTTCGCCGACGCAATCGCCATCGCATGAATATCGCTCATCACCAGCTCAATCGCCGGATTTTGCCGTTTTAAATAACCGCCGATCACGCCTGCGCCACAGCCCAAATCCAGCACTCGTCCCCGCAGTTTTTGTTGCAAGCTCGACAACAACAGTGCCGTTCCCTGATCCAATTCGCCGGCACTAAATACGCCCGGCAAGCTATGTACGCGCAAATCGGCTAATTGCGGATGCCGATATTGTTTCCAGTAGCTTTCCAGTTCAAAGTGCGGTTTATGTTGTAATTCAAAATGATACAGCCCGCAACGGCGCGCCGAATCAATTTTGTGAATCTTGCCGAACGGTTGCAGCATTTTCTCCGCCGAACGCACCCCGCAACGGTTTTCGCCGATAATCAACAGCGATTGTCCCAGTGGGGCTTGCGCCAGCATTTGCATGAGCTGAAATTGCATTTCCTGCTTGTTTTTACCCCAATAATAGACCATCAGATCCGCCTGATGACGGTTTTCAAGCGCAAAATCCGCCGCAACCGCACTTTGCGCCTTGCGCACATAATCATAATAGCTGCTGACCACTTGCAACGAACGGCTGTTTTTCAGTTGGCTAGGGAAAAGATCGTGCAGATTGCCGGCAAACAGCACCGATTTATCGTCAAAAAAAGGAAGGTGGCGTTGCAAAACTTGGCTTTCGACTGAAATCACTATAAATCCTGAGGGTTATTGGTTAAAATCGTCGCTCATTATAATACAGATTTCGCATTTCACGAGGATTATTATGCCTGCACGCCGCGCGCGCTTGTTGCAACAAATGGGCATCGACCAATGGACATTGCGCCGTCCGCAAGCGTTAAAAGGCGCGGCGGCGATTGCCGTGGCGGAAAATATCAAATTGCTGTTAGTCAGCGAGCAATCGCCCGCCGACAGCTTGCTGGCGGATTTGTATCGCGCACTCGGCATTCGGGCGGCGCAATGCTTAATCATCAACAGCGAACAACTTAACCGCCTGAAAATCACGCATTCGCCCGCGCTGTGGCTGGTCGGGGAAACGCCCGAATTATCCGGGCAAACGCAAACCGCACTTCAAGCCCTGCCGCACATTCAAACTGACGACTGGCAAACCCTGCTGCAAAATCCACAAGCCAAACGCCGTCTGTGGCAGCAGTTGCAACAATTCCAACTACAGGATGACGGCTCATGATTGAGATTTTAGCGCTGCAAAGCACGGATTTTGAGCGCGCCTACCAAATCGAACGGCAAGCGCATATCACGCCGTGGTCAAAAGGCACGTTGCTGAATAATCAAGGCGAGCGTTATCTGAATTTAAAATTGCTGCAAGACGGAAAATTAGTCGGTTTCGCCATTTGCCAAACGGTGTTGGACGAAGCCACCTTGTTTAATATCGCAATCGATCCCGCCTATCAGCAACAAGGCTTGGGAGAAAAGTTACTGCAACATTTAATCACCGAATTAAGGCAAAGTGCGGTATTGACTCTCTGGCTGGAGGTGCGCCAATCCAACCTTGCTGCACAAAAACTGTATGACCGCTTGGGCTTTAATCTGGTCACCCAACGCAAAAACTACTACCCCGCCGCCGACGGCAAACGCGAAAATGCGCTGGTGATGGCGTTGTATTTGTAAAGCAAGCAACAAAAAAGCCGTTTTTAAACAATAGGTTGTTTAAAAAACGGCTTTCAACTATAAATACTAAAGTGCGGTTAGGCTTTCTTCAAAAACTCGGATTTTAGCGCCAAGCTCACGCCGTCGATTTTGCAATCGACATTGTGATCGGAATCAACCAAGCGGATATTTTTCGCTTTGCTGCCTTTTTTCAACACGAGAGATGAGCCTTTCACTTTTAAATCTTTGATTAAAATCACGGAATCGCCGTCTTGCAGTTGGTTTCCGTTGCTGTCTTTGACGATAAACTCCTCGCTGCCGTCGTCAGTTTCTTCGCCGTTCCATTCGTTGCCGCAATCCGGGCAGACAAATTGAATGGTGTCGTGATAAACATATTCGCCGTTACATTTCGGGCAATTTGGCATTTGTTCCACTCTTTTTTCCTCTTCATGGTTTCCGCTTAAAAAATTCGCGCGCAGTATAGCATAAAAAACGCGCCGTGCCGAAGCACAACGCGTTTGCTTTTCGATTGATAAAAAGTGCGGTTTAAGCTACGACACCAAATTTCTCTTTGATGATCGCTTCAAAATCGGTGCAACCGCCGATTGGCTGCTCGTCAATGAAGATTTGCGGCACGGTTTGCACTTCTTTGCCGACGGATTTAGACAAATCCGCTTTGCTGATACCTTCGGCGATAATATCAACATAGCGATATTCGAAATCATCGCGGGTGTTTTGCAGTTTTTCGGCTAACGCTTTTGCACGTACGCAATAAGGACAGCCCGGACGGCCAAAAATAACGGTAAACATAGGAGCTCCTGTTTCATGGTAAATAACTGTTTTAAGCCGATCCATTCTAGCCGATCCGCCGGCAAATAAGAAAAGATTTTTCTGCATTAATGTGATTGGTGTAATATATCAAGCCATCACATTCATTTATTCCGTGTTATTGATTGGAGATTCCCGTATGAGCCGACAGCCGACTACATCAAGCACCGTTGCAACCGCACTTGCCCACCGCTCTATCCGTAAATTCACCCAACAAGCGATTGCCGCCGAAACCGTACAAACCTTAATCGAATGCGCCCGCGCCGCTTCAACCTCGAATCATCTGCAATGCGTTTCGATTATTCGAATTACCGATAACGCCGTGCGTGAGCAAATGAAATACTACGCTTCCGATCAACAATATGTTGCGGACGCAGCGGAATTTTGGGTGTTTTGCATTGATTTCCAGCGCCACCACCAAATTCTGCCGGAGGCGCAGACCGATTACAGCGAAGTGTTGCTGATCGGCAGTGTCGATGTCGGCATTATGGCGCAAAATGTGCTGTTAAGCGCCGAATCACTCGGTTTAGGCGGAGTGTATATCGGCTCGATTCGTAATAAAATACAAGAGGTTGGAGAGCTGTTGCAGTTACCGCAGCATGTGATCCCGTTAGTCGGTTTATGCCTGGGCTATCCCGATCAAGATCCGCCGTTGAAACCGCGTTTACCCGGTGCGGTTTTGCTCAGTGAAAACCGTTACCAAGCGCTCGATCCGTCGTTATTGCAAGATTATGACCGCCAAGTCGCCGACTATTATTGGCAGCGCAGCCAAACCGACATGGATTGGTCGCGCAATGTGATGAAAACCCTCGGCAAACCGGTGCGTCCACACGTTTTGGGCTATCTGCAACGGCAGGGTTTTGCCAAAAAATAGCGGAGATCGGCGATGAAACTGTTAATGCTGTGTCGCGAACCGCGCTTATATAGCTGCCAACGCTTGCTGGAGGCGGCGGAAAGTTGCGGACATACGTTGGATATTATCGATCCGAATCGTTGTTTGTTAAAACTGGATCAGGAGCAATCGCGCCAATTCAAAATTTATTACCAAGTGCGGTTTGATCAAACGCCGTATTTATTGCCCGATTATGACGCGGTGATCCCGCGTTTCGGTTCGGGCAGCACGGCGATGGGCTGTGCGCTGTTGCGCCATTTTGAAGCGATGGATGTGCCCTGTTTAAACGGCTCGCAAGCCTTTTTGAATGCGCGTGACAAATGGCACAGCTTGATGTTGTTGCAACAACAGGACATCGCCGTGCCGCCGAGCGCATTATGCGGCAATGAATTCGATGCCAAGTATGCGGTCGGTCAAATTGCCTCGCCGACGATTTTAAAAACCCTGTCCGGTTCGCAAGGGATCGGCGTGATGTTGGCGGAAAAACGGCAAAGTGCGGTCAGTATTTTAGAAACCCTGAAGCAAGCCAATATCGCCTCGCTGCTGCAAGATTTTATCCACGAAGCCAACGGTTCGGATATCCGCTGTTTCGTGATCGGCAACAACATCATCGCCAGTATGCAACGCAGCGGGCAGAACGGGGAATTTCGCGCCAATGCACATCGCGGCGGGCAGGCGCAGCCAGTCCAATTAAGCGAACGGGAAAAAACCTTGGCGCTGCAATCGGTGCAAACCTTAGGGCTTGATATTGCCGGGGTGGATATTATCCGCTCCAATCAAGGCCCGATGATTTTGGAAGTCAATGCCAGTCCGGGCTTAGAACTGATTGAAAAAACCAGTAAAATCGACATCGCACTGCAAATGATCGCCTATTTGGAAAAACAGATTTTGTCGGCAACGGTTGATCAATAAACATAAATTGTTTATGGTTATCACCTGACAAGTATTTTATGGGAAATCAAAAATGATTATTTATCTACACGGTTTTGATTGCAATAGTCCGGGGAATCACGAAAAAATCCTACAATTGAAATTTATCGATCCCGACGTGCGTTTCGTCACCTACAGCACCTTGCACCCGCGCCACGATATGCAGCATTTGCTGAACGAAGTGCATAAATTGGTGAATGAGAGCAAAGATCCCGCGCCGCTGATTTGCGGTGTCGGCTTAGGCGGCTACTGGGCGGAGCGAATCGGTTTCTTATGCCGCATTAAACAAGCGATTTTCAATCCGAATCTGTTTCCCTATGAAAATATGCAGGGCAAAATCGACCGTCCGGAAGAATACCAAGACATCGCCACCAAATGCGTGGAGCATTTCCGTGAAAAAAACCGCCAACGCTGTTTGGTGTTCTTATCAAAAGAGGACGGCATTTTAGATTCGCAACGCAGCGCCGACACGCTTTCGCCGTTCTATGACATTGTTTGGGACGAAAACGAAAGCCATAAATTCAAGAAAATCTCACAACATTTACAACGCATCGCCGAATTTAAAAAGCAGGCTTAAACACGAAAGTGCGGTTGAACCGCACTTTGTTGCCAACGAATAGCTCAAACCCGATAAAACTCCCCTTGATAAAATTCCAGTGGTAAACCGTCAGGATCTTGAAAAAAGGTAAATGGTTTGCCGGTGAGCGGATCAATACGGATCGGTTCGCAAGCTACGCCCCGTTGTTGCAAATAATCGACCGCACTTTGCAGATCGGCGACTTGAAACGCAAGATGGCGCAAACCGCAGGCTTCGGGTTGGGTTAAGCGTTCGGGCGGATTAGGGAAAGAAAATAGTTCGATTTGGCTGCCGTCGGCAAAGGCTAAATCCAATTTATAGCTTTGCCGTTCGGCACGGTAGGTTTCGGCGATAACGCTTGCGCCCAAGATTTCACAATAGAACTGCTTTGAACGTGCGTAATCGGAGACAATCAGTGCGACATGATGAAAACCAAGAATCGGGTTTGCCGGCATAACCGCACTTTCCTTTATGATTTATGTCAGTTAATTAATCACACGGCGCGATTGGGTGTAGTTTCGCGACCAATAGTTTTCGGATAACGAATTGGTGGTGACGCCTTTACTGGTGCTGGCGTGGATAAACTCTCCGTTGCCGATATAAATGCCCACATGTTTATTTTTACGGAAGAACACCAAATCGCCAAATTCCAACTCGCTTTTATTGATTTTTTTACCGACATGGCGTTGTTCGGCGGTGCTGCGCGGCATTTGCAGCCCAAACGCACGATCAAACGCGTTTAATACAAAGGCGGAGCAATCAATCCCGTTTTGGGTTGTGCCGCCCAAACGGTAGCGCACGCCCTGCCAGTTGTGGTAAAACTCATGCAGTTTAGTAAATTGCGCTAAGCTCACGCCATTACCGATATTTTTCGGCAAATTGGTGCGGATACGCGTATCTTGGGACTGATAAACGGTATGTTGCCCGTTATGACTACAGGCGGTTAAAGCGGCAATGCCGAAAATAAAAAGCAGTTTACGCAACATAATATGAATTAGAGGTTATTAATCTTCGAAAGTGCTTTGATTCTACGGAAAGTAACGCTGCCTTTCCAGCAAAAAGCCGTTTTTTTTGCCAGATAAATCTATTTTTTTGAGCAACTTCAAAAAATCGTTAATAAAAATCGATAACGTTAAGAAATTCTCTAAACCTCAGACGCCAAATTGCGCAACCAATTAATTTCTTCCGCCCAAATTTCCGGCTTGACGGTTTCCAAAATCAGCGGCATATCATTAAATTCGTCATGTTGCATAATGTATTCAAATACCGCCGTGCCGATTGTGCCGCCACGTAAGACATCATGCCGATCCACCCGGCTGCCAAGTGCGGTTTTCGAGCCGTTGAGGTGCATGCCTTTCAGGAACTCAAAACCGACAATCCGTGCAAATTCATGAAACACCCGCTCACAACCGACCGCACTTGAGATGTCGTAACCGGCGGAAAAGGTATGGCAGGTATCCAAACACACGCCGACCCGGCTTTTATCCTCAACTTGTTCGATAATTCCCGCCAGATGTTCGAAACGATAACCGATATTCGAACCCTGCCCTGCGGTATTTTCAATCACCGCCACCACATTCGGCACTTGTTGATGTGCCAGATTGATCGATTCGGCGATAATCGCAATACAATCCTGTTCGGAAATTCGGCGCAAATGGCTGCCGGGGTGAAAATTCAGCAACGATAAGCCCAACTGCCGGCAACGCTGCATTTCATCGATAAACGCAGCGCGCGATTTCGCCAACGCTTCTGCTTCAGGGTGTCCTAAATTAATCAGATAGCTGTCGTGCGGCAAAACGTGTTTCGGATCGATTTTCGCCTGATAAAGCGCCTGTTTAAATTGTTTGATACTGCTTTCCGTCAGCGGTTTTGCCACCCACTGGCGTTGGTTTTTGGTAAACAACGCAAAGGCATTCGCGCCGATTGCCACCGCATTGGTCACGGCATTTTCCACGCCGCCGCCGGCACTGACGTGCGCACCGATATATTTCATCTGTTTCTAATCCTAATTTATGGCTGATTTTATGTTAGCATTGTACCGAAATTTTAACCCGCCGAAACCTATTGATACGATAATGAGGGCAATTCCGATGACAACAACGACTACGATTAATGATTTTTCCATGCTTTGCCGCTTGTTCGGCAATCTGTTTTACCGCACGCCGCAAGATGAGGTGCTTGCGCCGATTTTCACTTGGCTGCAACAAGGCAACCTGACCGCACTTTGGGCATTGAGCACCGACAGCCAAAGCGAAAAGACGTTACAACAGTTGCAAAGTGCGGTTGCCATTGAACAATTAAACGCAGAATACCAACAACTTTTCGCCGAAAACGGCACAGTAAGCCCGAAGATTTCAGCTTATCGCGACAATTTAGCCGATTTTATTGAATTCAGAAACCAACGGGGTATGGACGCACTGCCACAAGCGGATCATGTCGCCCATTTATTGCTGACCGCGTCATGGTTGGAAGACAATGTCGATTCGACACTGGCACAACAAACCTTATTTGAACAATTTTTACTGCCCGTCATGAGCAAATTTCTCGGCAAAGTCGAAGCGCATGATCAGGGTTTCTACCGCGCCCTAGCGCAACTCTGCCGCGAGGCGTTATCGGCCATGGCGGACGAGTTGGAAGAAGAGGGTGAAAAAGAAGAATAAGCTAATTCTTATTTTTACGATCTTCATCGCAAAAATTAACCCGAAGGACTGCGCCGAATTTTTATCTGATTAAAATAGCCTTCTTGATTCACCTTTGTATCCATTTTGTGATACGATACATCACAAATAAACGGCATATGATTAAAAGTTTTAAACATAAAGGGCTAAAGCAGTTATTTGAAATAAGGCTATAGCAACGGGGTTAATCCTGCACACGCGGCTAAATTACTGCGTATGCTCGATGTTATCGACAAAGCCGCCAGTATTGGTGATTTCCGCTTTTTTATAAATCACATGAATTAAAAGGCAATCGTGCCGACGTTTGGTCGATGACGGTGTCGGGAAATTGGCGCATTACTTTTGAGTTTAAACAAGGTCATGCTTATATTTTAGATTATGAAGATTACCATTAAGGCGGAAAAATCATGAAAATCAGGAAACCGACTCACCCCGGTGCAATTTTACGTGAAGATGTGTTGCCCGAATTGCAAATGACCATCACCGATTTTGCCGCGCATTTGGGATTTTCACGTGAAACCATTTCGCGAATTCTACATGAGAGAGCCCCTGTCTCTGCAAATTTGGCTTATCGTCTAGAATTAGCCGGTGTCAGTAGTGCCGATTTATGGCTGAAATTACAGGCGGCTTATGATATTTGGCAGCTGAAAACCGCTCCTCAACCGTTGCAAATTAAACCACTGAACTTGGCTGCACCATTGACGGTTTAACGGTTACTTCTCCGCCTCCAATTTCAACTGCTGCTGTACGCTTTGGTACAATTCCGGCAGCAGTTGGGTCATCATATTCAGCTGTTGGCGCAGCACTCTGTCTTGTTGCAGCTGGGTTGCGCTAGCAAATTGCATATTCGCTTCAAGTTGCAAACGTTGCCGAATATGCTCGATTTTCTGTTGGAATTGCGCTTCCGGCAGTTGTTCCAGGGTTTGCAACACCTCGATTAATTCCCGTGCCGCCGGATAAAGGTCAATTAAGAAATAGTTATTGTCCCCATGCTCTCCCATGGTATGCCGAAATGCCCCCAATGCCGAGATATAGCCAAGCAAACGATAATTTTGTTTCAACAGTTGGAAAGCGTTTGGTAGAAAAGTGCGGTATTTTTCCGCTTCACTGTTCATATTACCAATCAGCGTGTTTAATTCCGCCGCACTTTCATGCGCCGCCAAACGGACGCTGCGGTAATTGACATGATTGCGTTCGCCAAATTGCAGTTGCGCCATAATATACAGCAAATAACGGGCGTTATTCTGAATGCTGCGCCGGATAAGGCGCATGATCTTCATGTATTTCCAATCCGGCCACAGATAAGACACCGCCAGCCATGCCACGCTGGCGCCGATTAAGGTGTCAATCACGCGCGGCAACATCGCGGCATGCAGATCAAAGCCGCTGATGTCAAAACTGACCAGCACTTGTATGGTGATAAACAACGTGGAAAAACGGTAATTATTGCTTCTAAAGAAGAAAAACAGGGTGCTGGTGGCGACTAAAACGCCCAGTTTGGCGGCTAAGGTCGCTGTAAAATAGGGCAACAGCGAGCCGATAACCACCCCGAGTAAAGTGCCGATCACCCGATCACGCAAACGTTTTTTGGTCGCCGAATAATTCGGTTGACAGACAAAAATCGCCGTCAGCAGCACCCAGTATCCTCGCTCTAAATTCAAACCGACGGCAATGATACAACAGACCAACACCACTAACGACAACCGCACCGCATGGCGGAACAGTTGCGATTCGAATGTCAGATGATTCTTCACCGCCGCAATAATTTCACGCAGTCCGCGCACGCTGTCAGTGCTGATAATTTGGCTGAAAGATTGTTGGATTTCATTGCTTTCTTTACCAAGAAACAGCAGCTGCCATAGAATATGTTTTAAATTGGCGATTAGGGTACGCAAATTTTCCGCTTGTGAGCTGTCCGGATACTGGTTGATAAAATGCCGAAAAGAATGATCAAGCCCGCCGACCGCTCTTTGCAGGCGATCTTTCGGTTGGTAGGTTTCACGTTTCAAAATCGCATTGGCAATATCGCGGCAATCGTCCGCTTGTAATTCCAACAAACGCTGAATACGGAAAATCAAATCGCTGTTTTGCAGTTTTTGTACCAGCTTGCGATAATTGAAATGCGATGAACTGGCGCGCTCGTGAATATCCTGCGCCGCATAATAATAGCGGATCAACCGGCTGGTTTTAGACGAACGGTGTTGCTGCCTGCCCAAACGATAAAACAGCGATTGGCGGCATAAGCTAAAAGCATTGATCACGTTGCTGTTGAGTTGTGACAATTCCAAGTGCAATGGCTCGCTGTTTTCACTTTCATCGGGATCAAAAAATTTGGATTTGCAATCCAGATAATCGGCAAGTGCCAAATAGGCGTTTGCCAGATTTTCATCCACTTTGTAACGTGGAAAAAACAGATAGGTCAGCACCGAGCAAATGCTATACAGCAACGTGCCGCAAACAATCATTAACGGATTGATATACCATTCCGTTTGCGGCAAATAGGTCAATGAGGTGTAAAGCGCGACAATCAAGGTGCCGAAGGCAATGGTGCTGTAACGCTGTCCCAGTGCACCCATCATGGTGAACACGAAGGTGAACAGCGTCATCATCAAGGCAAAATAAAGCGGATTATTCAGTGAAATTTGCGCGCCGAAAGCGGAGGTGGTAAATGCGGCGAGCGTAATCAGGATATTTTTGATCTTTCCGCTCAGACTGTGATCCAAATCGACCAAACCGGCGGCAATAATTCCCAACACAAACGGCATTGCGACTGCCGAAATCGACCAATACCATACCAATCCGGCAGCGATGTTGACGGCGATAAACACCGGAATCACCGCAATCACTTTACTGTTCAGCCAAGAGAATGTTTTCACAATGTTGCCTTAGCGCTCCGTTGTTAACGGTGATCAAACGGTTGGGTAAATTGCCGCCCTGTAACCGTCTGCGCCATTTCGCTTGACACCACACGCTGCCCAACCGGGAACAAGGCAATTTGCGCCAGTTTGAAATGTCCGATTCCGCTTGGAATACCAATAATGGTAACGCACTGTGAAATACCCACCATAATATGCAGCAAACACAGCCACCAACCACACACCACAAACCAAATAATATTCAGTATACTGCCCACATTATTACTCAGAGAATTGGTCGGTTGCAGATATTTGACATGCACAATTTCGTGACCAAACGGCACCAATGCCATTTTGGTGATTTCCCAACAACTGCGGGTATAAGGCAAAGTGACAATTAAAACCGCACTTAGGATCGTAGCGAAAAACCACCCCAACACGGTACTGAATCCGAAAAAAACAAAGTTGAAAATATTCAGCGCTAAATTCATATTCTACCTATTTTAAACGTTCCGCCAGATAGCCGGCATAATCGGGAATTTCAATCTCGACCGGATTATTAAAACAAGGTGAGCTGATCAGAAAGTCGGCGGTCGCCGGATTCATTGCCACCGGGATATTCCATACCGTCGAAATCCGCATTAAGGCTTTCACATCGGGATCGTGCGGCACCGCATTCATCGGATCCCAAAAGAATACCAGCAAATCGATTTTGCCTTCGGCAATCATCGCGCCAAGTTGCTGATCACCGCCCATCGGGCCGCTCAATAGCGCCTTAATTGCCAAACCGCTCTTTTGCTCAATCAGATTTCCGGTGGTGCCGGTGCCGTATAAATCGTGTTGTGCCAACGAAGTGCGGTTTTTTAAGCACCAATCGACCAAACTTTGCTTGCAATGATCATGCGCCACTAACGCAATCTGTTTTTTTACACCAATTTGACGGGTTGTTGTTTTCATCGCCAGTCCTTCTGTCTTATTGCCGGTTAAAATAAAAAAGCGAGCCAAGCTCACTTTTTTATTATTTTAATTTTACTGCTTATTGTTTTTTCGCCCAATTCAAGAAACGTTGTTGCGTTGCTTTATCGGCTTGTTGGAACCAATATTGCAATTGCTGTTCCGCAACGTTTTCCCCTTGTACGGTCACTTGACCTTTTGAAGCTTTGCCCACATTTGCCATTCCCATCGCAACCGGCATACTGGCACTGGCAAATCCGGCTACCGCTGCTTTACCGCCGCTGCTATTGTAGCTTGATAAATCTTCAGCGATGTTTCTTCCCGGGAACAAACCGTCTTGCGATAAAATATCTTGCTCGCTCGCCACAGCCTGACCGCTTGCCGTTACGACACTCACTTTCGGATTTTTGTCAAAACGAGCGGCGTCGCTTTCATCAAGCACGCCGTCCGCTTTAATTTGAATATTTTCACTGCCGGCTTTGAATCTGACGATCACAGGCGCAGATTCGAATAAGCGGCGATCGGAACCTGAGCGGATAATTTCCGCCACTCGTACCACAACTTGGTGTGTCTCGTTGTCGGCGACCGTTACCGTTTTATTTTTTTTCAATAAACCGCCACCGGCTTTTTGACCATCGACAGCCAATATTTCCAGATTGGATGATGTACTGATTTCTGCAGCTACGGCACTGAAACCCGTTAACAATGCTACGGCACTAATCGCTAAATGAGCTAATTTCATGTTATTTCCTCAATGATAAGAAAAATCGGTAAAAAACCCGATCAGGGTCAGATTTTTTACAAAAACCAAATTGGTTGTGTCTATCCTATGCCAAAACATTATAAAATAAAATAGTCATTTAGCATTTTTATCCAAATTTGAGAGTTGCCTTAGGCTTATGGAGGCGTTATGCAAGTTCAATTTAATGTTTACGGGATCGTACAAGGCGTGGGCTTTCGTTATTTTACATGGCGCAAGGCGTCTGAATTGGGATTGAAAGGCAATGTCCGCAATCTGTCCGACGGCAGTGTATTAGTGATTGCGCAAGGCAGCGAACAACAAATCGACGCCCTGCGCCACTGGCTGCAACAAGGCGGCCCGCGCTCCGCCACAGTCGATCAGGTGTTAGAGCGGCCTTATCAAGACGAAGTGCGCTTTCGCGAATTCGCCATCGCTTATTAGACCGCACTTTTATGTGGGCTAGTCTGTTGTTGAAACCGCACTTTATCCCGCTGGGTGCGCCAAGTGCGGTAGAGCAAGGCAAAGATAAAACAACAAGATTGCACCAACACAATCGTTGGTCCGGTCGCGGAATCCCAATGATAACTGAAAATCGTGCCGAGCACGCTCGACAGCAGCGACACGCTGATCGCAATCAGCAGCATGCGGTTAAACGATTTGGTGAGGCAAAAGGCGGTAATGCCCGGGGCGATCAATAACGCTACCACCAAAATCACCCCGACCACCTGCATGGCGCTGATGATGGTTAAGGCAAGTAGCATCAACAATAAATAGTGCAACAAACGCACCGGCAAGCCGACCACCGCCGCTTGAACCGGATCAAAACAGTACAACAGAAAATCTTTGCGTTTTAAAAACACAATCACGAAGGTGAACAGCGAAATCCACAGCGTCAGTTGAAACGCCGCTTGGGTTACGCCGAGCAAATTACCAAACAGAATATGGCTTAAATGTTGATCGCTATCGACGTTGACGAATAAAATCAGCCCGAAAGCAAACATCCCGGAAAACACAATGCCCATCACCGTATCTTCTTTTAGGCGGCTATTTTCTTTCAAATAGCCGGTCGCCAAGGCACAACAAACGCCGGAAAAGAAAGCGCCGACCGTCAACGGCAGCCCCAAGAGAAACGCAATCACCACGCCCGGCAATACCGCATGCGCAATCGCGTCGCCCATCAACGACCAGCCTTTCAACACCAAATAACACGACAGCAAGGCGCACACCACCGCCACCAAAAGTGCGGTCAGCAACGCTTGGCGCATAAACTCAAAGGAAAAAGGCTCGTAAAACCAATTAAACAGCTCGGCCATCATCAGCTTTCTCCTTGATTTTATTACGTTTCAACATGCCATATTTAGGCGAGAAGAAAAAGGCGAGCAGAAATAACAGCGTTTGCAAAAACACGATCAGACCGCCGGTTGCGCCGTCGAGAAAATAACTGAGATACGCCCCGACCGCACTGGTACCAAAACCTAAACCAACCGCAATCCACACTAAACGCCCGAAGCGATCGGTTAATAAATAGGCGGTTGCCCCGGGGGTGATCACCATCGCAATCACCAAAATCGCGCCGACGGTTTGCAACGCGGCAACCACACAGGCGCTCAACAAGGTGAAAAACAACACTTTTAAGCGCAACGGCGAAATCCCGACCGAAACCGCATGGCTTTCATCAAAAAAGACTAACAGCAGATCTTTCCAAAAAATCAGCAAAAACACCACACAGACCGCAATAATAATCCCGACTTGCAACACATCTTCATCGGCAATGCCTAAAATATTACCGAGAATAATCGACTGCACGTCAACCGAGGTCGGATTCAGCGAGATGATAAATAAACCGAGCGCAAAAAAGGTGGTGAAAATAAAGCCGATAATCGCGTCTTCGCGCAGTTTGGTGATCGATTTAATCCACAAAATCGCCAACGCCGCCAACAGCCCGGACAAAAACGCACCGACCGCATAAGGCAACGCCAAGGCATAGGCAATCGCCACACCGGGTACGACCGCGTGCGACAAGGCATCGCCAATCAGCGACCAACCTTTCAGCATTAAATATGCCGACAAAAAGGCACATACGCCCCCGACCAAGGCGCTCACCACCACCGCTTTGGTCATGTATTCATATTGGAAAGGCTCAAGTAAAAGTTGCCACATTTACGGTTCTGCCTTATTGCAAGGTGTCGTCGGCGGCAGTTCCGCCCCTTTTTCACCATAAAATACCACCGGGTGCTCGTCGTCGGTCAGCACGGTTAAGGTGCGGTTATCTTCGTCATCATGCAGCACTTCGCCGCCGAGAGTGAGGTAGCGCAGTACACCGCCAAACGCCCGTTGCAGATTTTTTTGGGTAAAGGTGGTTTCGGTGCAGCCGGCGGCAATTACGGTGCGGTTAATCATTACCACTTGATCGCAAAAGTGCGGTACGCTGCCGAGATTATGGGTCGAAACCAAAATCAAATGCCCTTCGCCGCGTAGTTGCCCCAACAGTTCGACAATCGCATTTTCGGTTTTAACATCCACCCCGGTAAACGGCTCATCCAGCAGAATAATTTGACTTTCTTGCGCCAACGCACGCGCCAAAAACACCCGTTTTTTTTGCCCGCCGGACAATTCGCCAATCTGTCGATCACGCAAGTGGCTGATATCAACCCGTTGCATTGCCTGCTCGACTTTTTGCTTATCCAATGCCGACGGAATCCGCAAAAAATTCATGTAGCCATAACGTCCGGTCATCACCACGTCATACACCGACACCGGAAACTGCCAATCCACTTCTTCGGCTTGCGGCACATAGGAAACGCGATTTTGCTTCAACGCTTTGTGCACCGGCAAACCGTGCAAGCGAATCGAACCTTGCAGCGGTTTTACCAAGCCCATTAAACTTTTAAACAGCGTGGATTTGCCACTGCCGTTAACACCGACCAGAGCGCAAGTCGTTCCGCCGTTAAGAGAAAACGAAACATCATGAAGTGCGGTATGCCCGTTATTGTAGCGCACGCTGATATCATGAACGTCCAACAGCGGATCGCCGCCGCCTGCACCCTTGCCGTTTATCATCATTCAAATCCTTTCACTATGGTCGAAACCGTCACTTGCAACAAATCCAAATAGGTCGGCACGGCGCCGTCCGCTTGCGACAGGGAATCGACATACAACACGCCGCCGTATTTTGCGCCGGTTTCTTTGGCGACTTGCTTACTCGGACGATCGGAAACCGTACTTTCGCTGAACACCACCGGAATGTTATTGGCTTTCACCTGATCGATGACAGACCGCACTTGTTGCGGCGAACCTTGCTGTTCGGCATTGATCGGCCATAAATATAACTCTTTAAAGCCGTAATCTTTGGCTAAATAGCTGAATGCGCCTTCGGACGTCACCAACCAGCGTTTTTCACTTGGAATCGCCTTGATTTTTTCGCGTAACGGCGTATCAATCGCTTTGATTTTTTCGCTATAGGTCGCTGCGTTACGGTTATAAACGTCGGCATTTTGCGGATCGTGTTTGACCAACGCCTGACGGATATTTTCCACATAAATCAACGCATTGCTCGGCGACATCCACGCATGCGGATTGGGGGCGCCTTGATAAGCCCCTTCCGAAATCGGCAACGGCTCGATTCCTTCGGTCACCACCGCCACCGGTTTATTCGGCATATTTTCAAAAAAGCGTTCAAACCAGCGTTCCAAATTCAAACCGTTCCATAAAATCAGATCCGCCTGCTGCGCTTTGATCACATCCTTCGGGGTGACTTGATAATCGTGAATTTCCGCGCCAGGCTTAGTGATCGATTCGACAACCGCCGCGTCACCGGCAACATTCTGCGCAATATCTTGGATTACAGTGAAGGTTGTCATCACTTTGAACGGCTTGGCGGCTGCATTCGCAGAAAATGCGAATACGCAACTTAACACCAGACTGCTGACAAGGTTTTTTATCTGCTTATTCATTTGTTGCTCCTTATTGATTGATAGGTTAAACGTGCAAAGCAACGCTTGTTGCTCCGTTTAACACTATATCAATAAATCCATCCAATTCAAATACGAATAATTATCAATTAAAGATATTTACACAATTTCTATCTGGTTTTTATAAGCACTTAGCCGGTTTCGGCAGCCCTGCCAACTTGGTCGCCTGTTTCGCCGGACCTTCGGGAAACAAGCGCTGCAAATAACGGCTGTTACCTTTGTCCGCCCCCAACTTATCCGCCATCGCTTTCACCAACATGCGAATCGCCGGTGAAGTTTTATATTCCTGATAAAAATCGCGCACAAAATGGATCACTTCCCAGTGGGCGGCGCTGAGTTCCAATCGCTCTTTTTCCGCCAATGCCTGCGCCACCGCTTCGTTCCATTGTGCGCTGTGCCGCAAATAGCCGTCTTTATCCAATTCAATCGTTTCGCCGTTAATCTTCATTTCTTCTCACGTTTTGACCGATACAATTATGCCCCTATTTAGGGGCATACGAAAATGGTTAGACCGATTACTGTGATTATCGGCACAATTTACTAATCGCGTGAAGCGCCGATCAGGCTCAATAAGCTGATAAACAGGTTGTACAGCGAGACATAAATGCCGATGGTGGCGCGGATATAGTTAGTTTCGCCGCCGTGAACGATATTGCTGGTTTCATACAGAATCGCACCGGTTGAAAACACCACAAACAATGCGCTGATGGCCAAATGTAATCCCGGGATTTGCAGGAAAATATTGGCAATCACGCCGACAACCAACACAATAAACAGCGCAAACATCATTCCGCTTAGAAACGACATATCTTTTTTCGTGGTTAAAACATAAGCCGAACAAGCGAAGAATACCGCCGCCGTGCCGCCTAATGCCAACACCACGACATCGCCTAAACCTTCGCGCACATACAGATTTAAAATCGGCCCGATGGTGTAGCCGAGAAAACCGGTGAACGCAAACGCAGACAAAATCCCCAATGGGCTGTCGGCTAATTTATTGGTTAAAAACAGTAAGCCGTAGAAGCCGACTAGCAGCACGATTAAACCCGGATACGGCAGATTCATCGCCATTGAGATATAAGCCACCACTGCGGAAAAGGTGACGGTCAGCGCTAATAAAAAATAAGTATTGCGTAATACTTTGTTGGTCGCTAAAACCGATTGTTCGGAACGGCGTACATCAGTCACAAGACGTTGTTGCATTGTTTTTCTCCTTTGAAAATCATCGTAAATCAATTGTTAAAACACATCGTTAAACATAAGGGCTACCGCCCAAAAAGTCAAATCTAAATTCGGTTGTTTCATTCAAACCAAATCAAGCTCGCCATGCGTCCGGTCACGCCGTCGCGCCGATAGGAAAAAAAGCGCGTTTTATCGCTGACAGTGCAATATTCCCCGCCGTAAATCTGTTGCAGACCGCACTTTTGCAGCCGTTGCCGCGCCAATAAATACAAATCGGCGAAATATTTTTGCGGCGAGGTCAAATCGGTTTTAAATGCCGATGCCGCTTGCGGATCCTGTTGCATAAACGCCGAGCGCACTTCCGGCCCCACTTGAAAAGCGTTTGCGCCGATTGCCGGGGCAAGCCACGCCACAATCTGCGAAGGTTCGGTCTTAAACTGTGCCAGCGTATTTTCTAAAATGCCATCACACAAGCCGCGCCAACCGGCATGTGCCGCCGCGACCTCATTGCCTTGCGCCGAGGCAAACAGCACCGGTAAACAATCGGCGGTCATCACCAAACACACTTGCCCGGCTTGATCGGTATAAGCCGCATCCGCGTTCGGCGCCGGGTCGTCACTAGGCAAACGAACCACGTCTATGCTGTGAATTTGATTCAAGTACAGCGGCGCTTGCGGCAATGCGGCGGTTTTGATCAAATGTAAGCGGTTGGCGCTGACCGCACTTGGAAGATCACCGACATGAGCGCCCAAGTTAAAACTGGCGTAAGGCTGTTCGCTCACCCCGCCACTGCGCAGCGTAGAAAGCGCTTTGATATTATCCGCCAAATTCCAATCGGGTTTAAGAAATTCCATTAATAATCCAATTCATCTTTATGCAGTTCGTAATCTTGCTTCAGTGCATTCACCAGCTCGACAAAATCCTCCGGCAGCGGCGCGTGCCACTCCATCACTTCGCCGGTGATCGGATGTTCCAAACGCAACATCACCGCATGCAAGGCTTGACGTTGGAAATTACGCAGCACGCTTAGCAACGCCTCGCTCGCCCCCTTCGGCGGGCGCGGGCGACCGCCATACACTTGATCGCCTAATAGCGGGTGGGCAATATGCGCCATGTGCACCCGAATTTGGTGGGTGCGCCCGGTTTCCAAACGCAGCCGCAGCCGCGTGTAGTTACGGAAACGCTCCATAATCCGATAATGGGTTACCGCCGGTTTGCCCATCGGGTGCACCGCCATTTGTGTGCGTTTGGTGCCGTGGCGCGCCATCGGCTGATCAACCGTACCGCCTTTAGTCATAATCCCGAACGCCACCGCTTCATATTCACGGGTAATCCGGCGTTTTTGCAAGGCGAAAACCAAACGGGTTTGCGCCGGAATGGTTTTCGCCACCACCATAAGACCGGTGGTGTCTTTATCCAAACGGTGCACAATCCCGGCGCGCGGCACTTCGGCAATTTGCGGATAATGGTGCAACAGCGCGTTCAGCACTGTGCCGTCGGGATTGCCCGCCCCGGGGTGCACCACCAGATCTTTCGGCTTATTAATCACCAGAATATCATCGTCTTCATATACGATATTCAAGGCAATATCCTGCGCCACAAAGCGGTTTTCTTCTTCGATTTCCACATCAATTTCAATCCGCTCATCCCCGAAGACTTTTTCCCGCGGTTTATTGACGATTTCCCCGTTAACCCGCACTTTGTTTTGTTCGATCCACGTTTTAATCCGTGAACGGGAATAGTCGGGAAAACGCTCTGCCAACGCCTGATCCAAGCGTTGTCCCAATTGATGTAATTGAATTTGCGTGCTTAATTGTAGTTGTTTTGTCATAAAGAATGGAATCCGTTTAATTCTGATTTGCTTATTTGCCCAGTATGGTTAAAATACTTAACGCAACATAAGCACAACAAGATTATGCCTGTCATTGTAACTGAAGTTTACAGTGAAGTAACCAAACTTAGTCTGAAAACCGTTGTCATAGTCTCTGTATTTCTCAGCTTTCACTATATTAGGACTGTTATATTATGCATAAACTAAAATCACTTGCCTTGCTGTTATTGACCGCACTTGCTGTTACCGCCTGCTCTTCAGGCGACAAGGGAGTGGAAAATCTACCGGTAGAAGAGTTATACAGCAAAGCCAATAGCTATTTATTAGATGAAAATTACACTGAAGCAATCCGCTATCTGGATGCCGTTGACAGCCGTTATCCTTTCGGTGCTTATGCCGAACAGGCACAATTAGGTTTGATTTATGCCTATTATAAGGATTCCGAATATACCTTGGCATTGGCGAATGCCGAACGTTTCCTGCGCTTGCACAGCAACAGCCAGCATTTGGATTTCGTCTTATACCTCGCGGGCTTGATCAATACCGAGTTGGGTGATCATTTTATGCAAAGAACCTTCGGCACCGACCGCGCTTTGCGCGATCCGTTGACACTGACCAACGCCCTGCATAACTTCGAAACCTTGCAACAACATTTCCCGAACAGCCAATATGCTGCCGACGCCGCGGTGCGCGCCACCTATCTGCGCAGCGCTTTGGCGCGCCACGAACAACGTGTCGCCGAATTCTATTTCAAACGCAAGGCTTATGTCGCCACGGTTAACCGGGTATTAGGGCTGTTAGATAAATATCCGGACAGCCAAGCGACCCATGAAGCCTTGCCGTTGTTGGAAAAATCCTATCAAGCGATGGGGCTGACCGAGCCGGCGGCTAAAATTGCCGATTTAATCAAACAAGGCGAAGGCAAAACCTTCCCTGAAATTCCGGTGCCGAGCGGTGATTTGGAATTGACAGTTCCGAACGTACTCGCACCAAGCGCACAATAAACCGCACTTCGAACACATAAAACATACTGATATTGCAAAGTATCAGTATGTTTTTTTATCTGCCTGCCTTGGTTGGTTTTCCACTGCATATTTTGATCTCTCCCCCATTGTATTTATTCTCATTAAAAGCAAAATACGATCTAAATCAAAAAAACCTTAAATGGGTATAATAAATACTTCTTTTATTAAACCATTCCTTTTATGATACGCCTGTTAAATCAATTAACAGCGAAGTTACTCTACTCACTCTACTCGATCACGAAAACAACTTTAAAAGGAATTTGAACGATGTATTGCATTCAATGCGAACAAACCATGAAAACCCCTGTCGGCAACGGTTGCAGCTACTCGCAAGGTATGTGCGGAAAGACCGCGGAAACCTCCGATCTGCAAGATTTATTAATCGCGGTTCTGCACAGCCTGTCCACTTGGGCAATTAAGGCGCGCGAACTGGCGATTATCGACAATGAAATTGATGCGTTCACCGCGCAAGCGTTTTTCTCCACTCTAACCAACGTCAACTTTGATTCGCAACGGATTGTTGAATATGCACAACAAGCGCAAGCCTATCGTGATCAACTGATCCAATGTTGCCGTGCGGTGAACCCGAGCACCGACAGCGATCACCCGCTGGCGCATTTAACCCTAAACGGCAGCGATATTGCCGCCTTGACGAAACAAGCGGAAGACTTCGCCTTAAATAAAGACATTGACGACATCAGCGAAGAAGTGCACGGCTTAAGAATGCTGTGTTTATACGGCTTAAAAGGCGCCGCCGCTTATATGGAACACGCCCATGTCTTAGGGCAATTTGACAACCAAGTCTATCTGGAATTCCACCAATATATGTCATGGTTGGGCACGCAACCGACCGACATCGACACCCTGCTGAAAAATGCACTCGGTATCGGCACCATGAATTTCAGCGTGATGGGGCTATTGGACAAAGGCGAAACCGCCGCCTTCGGCAACCCGACGCCGTCCAGCGTCAACGTCAAACCGATTGCCGGTAAATGTATTCTGATTTCCGGTCACGATTTGAAAGACTTAAAAGCCTTGTTGGAACAAACCGAAGGCACCGGGATTAACGTTTACACCCACGGCGAAATGTTGCCGGCGCACGGTTATCCCGAACTGAAAAAATACCGCCATTTGGTCGGCAACTACGGCGGCGGTTGGCAGAATCAACAACGTGAATTCGCCAAATTCCCGGGGCCGGTGATCATGACCTCCAACTGCATTATCGACCCGAATGTCGGTAACTATGCGGATCGGATCTACACCCGCAGTATCGTCGGCTGGCCGGGCGTGCGCCACTTGGACGATCGCGATTTCAGCGAAGTGATCGCCAAAGCGCAAGCCATGACGGGCTTCCCTTACAGTGAAATCGAACACAACATCACCGTCGGTTTCGGTCGCCAAACCCTGTTGGACGCGTCTGACGCAGTGATTAACTTGGTTGCCGAGAAAAAATTACGCCATGTGTTCTTGGTCGGCGGCTGCGACGGCAGCGTGGGCGAACGCAGCTACTACACCGAATTTGCGCGCAATGTGCCGGAAGATTGCGTGGTCTTAACCTTAGGCTGTGGTAAATACCGCTTCAACAAAATGGAATTCGGCACCTTGGAAGGCGGCTTACCGCGCTTGCTCGATGTCGGTCAATGTAACGACGCCTATTCGGCAATTATGCTGGCGGTGAACTTGGCGGAAAAATTGGGCTGCGGCGTCAACGATTTGCCGCTGACCTTGGTTCTGTCTTGGTTCGAACAAAAAGCGATTGTGATTTTATTAACCCTGCTTGCCTTGGGCGTGAAAGACATTTACACCGGCCCGACCGCCCCGGCATTCTTGAACGATAATTTGCTGGCGATTCTGAATGAAAAATTCGGTCTGCGCGGTTTAACCAACCCGCAACAAGATATGCAACAAGCCTTAGCCCGCTAATTTCATCATGATTTAATCCCAAGTGCGGTCAGCGTCGACTTGACCGCACTTTTCTGTTTCAGGATTTCACTATGTCAAACCCAAATGCTTTTTGTATCAATGAGATGATGGTGAACAACATCGTACAGGAAACCGACGATGTTTATACCCTCGAACTGATTGCACAAGATTTTTACCCCTACGAACCGGGGCAATATGCCTTGGTCAGCATTAAAAACACGCCGGACATCGCCCGCGCCTATACCCTCTCCTCCACGCCCGGTTTAAGCCGCTATGTCACCTTAACCGTGCGCCGGATTGAAAACGGGGTCGGCTCGACGTGGCTGACGCGTGATGTCAACGTCGGCGATACCCTGTGGCTGTCTGATCCGAAAGGCGATTTCACCTGCTCGAAAATTGTCAGCGACAATTATCTGCTGGTTGCCGGTGGTTGCGGTATCACGCCGATTATGTCAATGGTGCGTTGGTTATGCGTCAATCGTCCGCACGCCAATTTAACCGTGTTCTACAGCGTCCATTCGCCGAAAGACGTGATTTTTAAACGCGAGTGGGAACAGTTGAAAGCGCAATATCCGCACTTAAAGCTGTATATGAACTCGTCGCAAGGGGCAAGCGAAGGCTTCTACGCCGGACGGATTTCACAACAAATGCTGCAAGAACTCGTGCCGAATATCGCCGATTGCACCGTATTAACCTGCGGCCCGGAAAGCTATATGCAGCACATTCGCGACATCAGCGAGCAACTCGGCGTGCCGCAAGAGCGCTTCTTCCTCGAACAGTTCCACTCTTCGACCGAAGTTTGCATGAGCGACAACAGCAAGCAAGTCGGTTTAACCGTGTACGGCATTATCGGCGAGCAAACCGTTTCCGTACCGTTTGGCATTTCATTATTAAGCGCATTGGAAGAGAATAACATTCCGGTAATCGCCGCCTGCCGCACCGGTATTTGCGGTTCATGCAAAACCAAAGTGCTACAAGGCGAATATGAAACCAGCACCACCGGTCCGTTAACGGCGCAAGAAATCGCACAAGGTTATGTGCTGGCGTGCAGTTGCCAAATTAAAGGCAATATGCAAGTCGAGCCGGTGATTTAAGCGGTTATTGATGACATCAAGTGCGGTGTAAACCGCACTTTAGATTGCTGACAAACTGACTTCTCTTCCTCCGCATGCGGAGGGAGTACCATTTTTCGTAAGAAAAATGGGGAGGGAGGGGTAATATGAACATGCAACATATTCATTTTTAAACTGATTTATGCCTCCCTCCATCCTTCGGACACATCCCTCCGTATACGGAGGGAGGGAAATTATGAGAAAAGAGACTTTGTCATCAGCCTGAAGTGCCGTTTACACCGCACTTTACCCAATCACCCGACTAACAACAATCCAAATAAAAACAAAAAAGAAATCCCCATTTCAATCAGCCCGACTTGCTTCGGATTCAGCCGTTTACGCGGCATTACCCATAACGGGACGATGACGGCGCGCAGCAAGGCGGGGACAAAGCAAAGTGCGGTTTGCCAATCAAAATACGCGATTAACAACACACACAATACATGAAAAATGATCGAGGCTTGTAGATAACGCGGATCTTTGCGCTCGCGCAGAATGCTTTTGACATACAGCGTCGTGCCGACAAAAAACAAACTCGGATAAAGGAAAACCCGTGCGAGTTGCGGATCAAAAGTGCGGTCGGCAAAATAATACGCCGCCATGCCGGCAATACCGAAAATGACGATCGCCGCCAAATCATTGCCCAACGCGCGCTCGTTTTTTTGTTTGACGTAATAAACCGTCAACAAAGCAAACGGCAGCATTGCCAATAAAAAATAGAGCAATTGCCAATTATGCCATAATGCGGGAACAGAAAATAAAAGTGCGGTCAGCCCGTAACCGATCGCCCAAGTGCGGTTTTGTGCCAAATTCCGCCCTTTAAACAGATTAAAAAACGGATAAGTGAACAGGTACAAACACGCCCACGCCAATAACAAAAAAGCGTGCTGCCAAATGACCGTCGGTGATGACAGCATGCCGTATAAAAACGGCAACAGCGCCATCACGATTGCGCCGTGTTGGTTGGAAATCAATAGTTTCATTTTGCGTCTACGTTGGCTTTTTTCTCTTTTAACGCGGCGAAAAATGTCGCCAAAATCGGACCGGAAACATTATGCCAAAAGCTGAAGACCGCACTTGGTACCGCCGCCAGCGGATTAAAATGCGCATTGGCTAACGCCGCCCCCAAACCGGAATTTTGCATACCGACTTCAATCGAAACCGCTTTGCTGTCATAAGTGCTGAGCTTGAACAATTTGGCGGCGAAGAAGCCAATCAAGTAGCCTAACCCGTTGTGCAGCACCACGATCCCAAAAATAATCAACCCCGATTCGATAATTTTATCTTTGCTGACCGCCACCACCGCCGACAAAATCAACACAATCGCAATCACGGACAACAACGGCATACTTTGACTCAGTTGCGCCATTTGCTTTTTGAACAATGCACGCACCACCAAGCCCAAGAAAATCGGGAACAGTACCATTTTCAACACTGACACAAACATCGCGCCGGCATCAATATCCAGCCACTGGCTTGCCAAAACATAAAACACCGCTGGCGTTAAAATCGGGGCAAGCAGGGTTGAAACCGTGGTGCAAGCGACCGAAAGTGCGGTATTGCCGCGCGCCAGATAGGTCATCACATTGGACGAAGTACCGCCCGGACAGGAACCGACCAAAATCACGCCAATCGCCAAATCGGTCGGCAAGGCAAAGCCTTTTGCCAAACCGAAAGCGATCGCCGGCATAATCACAAACTGACCGAGCACGCCGATGACAACCGATTTCGGATGGCGCACCACTTCGCCGAAATCGTTAAAAGTCAGCGTAATTCCCATGCCAAACATCACGATTCCCAATAAATACGGAATATAGGCGACAAAAGGGACAAAATATGCGGGAAATTGGAAAGCCAAAAAAGCGAATAACAACACCCAAACGGCGAAGGTTTTGCTGATAAAATGATTTAATTTGCGTAAGACTTGCATGGAAAAATCTCTTGAAATGGAAAGAAATTGACCATAACAAAACTTTCAGATGATTTCAATTCTCACTAAGAGGAATTTTTCCGCCAATGCTTTTGCCCTCGGCTAAAGCGCTAACAGCATTTCATGCCATAGTACACCACCGTGCTTGAAGGCTGACGGTTTGAGGTAGCGGTAACCGAATTTTTCATAGAACGTGATATATTGCGCTTTACACATCAGATAAATCGCCCGTTTTCGCCGGCTGCGCATAAGCTCGATAAACTGCCGCATTAAGCGCGCCGCATAACCGCGACCCTGATAGCACGGATCCACCGCCACCGACATAATCACCACGTTCGGCGCCGCCGGATCATGCCCGATCAACTGTTTAAACTGCTCATCGGACATCACCACCTCTTCGGCACACCCGCTATTAATAAAACCGATAATCCCATTCTCCGTTTCCATCAATAGAAAACCATCAGGATATTGTGCGATCCGGAGTGCAATCTTTTCACGCGTCGCAGCTTCATCTGCCGCATAAGCGCTCGCTTCAATGGCAAAGCAGCGATCAATATCCGCCATGGCCGCCTGTCTGAATGTCAGCATGGTTCCTCCTCCAAGTTAGTTTGCAAGCGCGTTATTTACCGATACAAAACGAACTGAAAATATTGCTCAGCAAATCATCGGAGGTGAATTGTCCGGTGATTTCGCTTAAAGCGTCTTGCACCATGCGCAGCTCCTCCGCCAACAACTCCCCGGCGTGAAATTGGGTCAGTTGGATATGCCCGCGTTGTAAGTGTTCACTTGCCGCAGACAAGGCTTCCAAATGGCGACGGCGAGCCAAGAAGCCGCCTTCGGTCACGGTTTGATAGCCCATTGACTGTTTCAGGTGATCGCGCAACAAGTCAATACCGCACTTGGTTTTTGCCGACAAGCGGATAATGGTGTAACCGTCGTGTTGTTCAACCCCTTCCGCTTCGCCGCTCAAATCGGCTTTATTGCGAATCACGGTGATCGGCATTGTGCTTGGCAAACGTTCGATAAATTCCGCCCAAATTTTATGCGGATTCAGTTCCTGCGTGGTGGTACTGTCTATCATCAGCAACACATGATCCGCCTGTTCAATTTCCGTCCAAGCGCGATCAATCCCAATCCGTTCCACTTCATCGGTTGCTTCGCGCAGCCCGGCGGTATCGATAATGTGCAGCGGCATACCGTCAATATGGATATGTTCACGCAACACATCACGGGTTGTGCCCGCAATATCGGTTACAATCGCCGCCTCGCGTCCGGCAAGGGCATTCAGCAAACTGGATTTGCCGGCATTCGGGCGCCCTGCGATCACCACTTTCATGCCTTCTCGCAACAGCGAGCCTTGCTTCGCTTCCGCTTGCACCCCGTTTAATTGCTGAATAATTTGATTCAGATGTCCTTCGACCACGCCGTCGGCGAGAAAATCAATTTCTTCATCGGGAAAATCAATCGCCGCTTCAACGTAGGTACGCAGGTAAATCACCGCATCAACCAATTGATTGACTTTATTGGAAAATTCCCCTTGCAACGATTTCAACGCCGAACGTGCCGCCTGTTCCGAGCAGGCGTCGATTAAATCGGCAATCGCTTCCGCCTGAGCCAAATCCAGTTTATCATTTAAAAACGCCTGTTCGGAAAACTCGCCCGGGCGTGCAATGCGAATGCCGCCCAACTGCAAAATGCGTTTCAGCAGCAGATCCAACACCACCTGCCCGCCATGCCCTTGCAGCTCCAACACATCTTCGCCGGTGAATGAATTGGGCGATTGAAAATACAGCGCAATGCCCTGATCTAAAATCGTACCGTCGCTGTCTTTAAACGGCAGATAATCCGCCACTCTCGGCTTCGGGCATTTGCCCAACACCGCCTGCGCCACCTCAACCGCTCTCGGCCCCGAAACACGCAGAATCCCGATTCCGCCCCGCCCGGGCGCAGTGGCTTGGGCAACAATGGTTTCTTTGGTCATAGTCATTCCTTGCAACAAAATAGAACAAACCGCACTTTTACTATAAAAGTGCGGTTTCAGCCTAAATTTTAGCGATAAAGATAACAGATTTTCAATTTAATTGAAGTCTATTTTATACCGACAACGCCGATAAGCTCTGTTTTAAAATCGTTAATACGGTTTCTGCTCCGGCACGATTCGGGTTAATTCGGATCATTCGTTTTTCTAACGAAGGATCGGATTGGCGGAAAGTGCCGGAAACCCGATAAAACAATGGCGGAACTTCATATTTTGATTCCGCACCGACAGGATAAGGCAGGGCGCCGAACCGAGTCGCAATTTGTAATACCTGTTCAGCAATTTCATCAAAAAATTCGACAATCAATACTTTTGATTGCGCATTGACTAAAAATGCCGATTTTACTTGTGGAATAACCCCGTTATTAAGCCGTGCAACCAATTCGTCATTGACCTGTGCCTGAACCGCTTGCATCACCGGCGCAAAAACCAAGCCTCGCAATACTTCCATAGCCAAATGCCCCTGAATTTGACAACCGCCTGAATAGTGCGATTGCCGAATTTTTGTGATTGCGGCTGAATCGCCGACAACAACGCCGACACCTTCCGGTCCGAATAATTTAAAACTGGAAAATGTGGACAGGGTTGCTCCTAATTCACAGCCAATATTCATCACTTTCATCACTGCATAATTATCATCAACCAAGGTCGGAATCTTTTTTTCCTGACAAAATGTCAGGATCTGCGCCAAATCAAAACGGTCCTGTGGTTGTTGCCGTGTATGCTGAACCAACACGGCATGCGGTTTGAAATATTCCAATGCCGTTTGAAACTGATCAAGCTGATTAAAATCAGCCTCAACAACCTCTAATCCCATCCGTTCAAACGTGGTTTTCGTCGTTGGATAAATCGGCGCCGTGTGGATTAAAATCCGTTGGTTGGCTTTTAATAATGCGGCTAAGCCTTCTCGGATTGCGCCGCTACCGGCACCCTGTACTAAAACCGCCGCTTCGGCTTGAAAAAAGTCGGCTATCGCTTTTTCAACAAGAAAGGTGGTTCTCGGTTGATTAAAACCGCACTTTAATCCGAGATCGGCCCCAAGTAAAAATTCACCGTCGGTAAAATGCCGTGTAATTGCCGCAACCAAATCAAACTGCTTTTGCATCGCTTGGGATAACGTCAGGCTTTGAAGCGGAAATGTTTTCATTTACTATCCTCCCTCAATTTATTGCTGTTCTATTGCAAAATACGGTTTGGATTGTGCTGTAAAATAATTTCAATATCCGCTTCCGCCACCCCGCGTTCAAATAATAACGGGATAAACCGTTCGAACAAATAAGCATAACCAATGCCCCCATTTGCTCTCAAATGCGACTTGCGCGTGATATCCATTGAAAGTAATAATTGTTGCCGATAACCGCACTTGACAGCCTGACTGAATAAATCAGCCCTAAGTTCGTCCGACTGATAATTTAACTTTCCAATCGTATCGAATTCAACATAAGCCCCCCGGTCTAACAAACGGAATAAATAATCCCGATCACCGGCTAAATCGGTATGCCCGATGATAACACGTTCTGAACTCAGCCCCATTTGCACGAATAAATCTAATTGTTCCTCGCCGAAGCGCCCTAATGATGTGTGCGTTGTCACGCATTTACCGGTAGCCAGCGCCGCAAGTGCGGCCGCTTGTAATAAACGGTATTCATCGGGACTAATCCGCTCAAATCCACTTCCCACTTCACCGATAATACCGGCTTTACGCCCGCTATTTTCAATGCCTTGCTCAATTTCATCGATAAAGCGTTGAGCAATTTGCTCGGTGGTTTGCCGATAAAACCAATCAGGCAAAAACGGGGCTTTATAACAACCGGTTGCAGAAACAATCTCAAGACCGCTTTGCTGCTGAATCTGTTCCACATACGGAATATTTCGCCCCATGCCGATATTGGTAACATCAACAATACGCTCAACTCCGAGTGTTTTCAGATAGTTAAACTCTTCAATCATTAACTCAAAACGGTCTAACAGACAATCATCATTATTTTTGACTTTCGATAAATCCAAATAAATGTGTTCGTGCATTAAGGTGTAGCCCATTATCTCCCCCTTATTACAATCCAACGAGGCTTAAGACATTGGCAACAATTCCAACAATAATCGTGGCGACCGGTCCAATTGCCATCTCGACCAAAGGACGTTTTGACGTGCGGTTAAGCAAGTAAATTCCGGCAACAATCATAAAGCCCATGCCCGGCAAAATCGCATTGGACGCGATCATACCGCCGACCAACAAAGATACTTCGAGCATTTTGGTAATGGCGGTACGGATATGATCGCCACAGGCTTTTACGCCGGGATATTTATCTAACCACAACGCAAGTTGCGCTAAAAACCGCACTTCTGCCAACATAATCACCACACCGGCAATAAAGGCTAAAATCGGATTATCTAACGCCAACCCTGCCACAAAAACAAATTTCATACCGTCAGGAGAATAAACGCCGGTTGCGATTGCCGTTGTGCCGACAAGCGGAATAAAGCCGATCGCCCTTGCCAATGAAACTAAGGTTGCGCTGGTTTGCTGATCTTGCGCCATTAATTGTAGCGACACCGGACCTTCGGCTAATAAGCTGAATGACATGGTTGCCGCCACTGCGGTTAAACCACCGCTTAATGAAAGAAGCAACCAATTTTTTTGAATACGTTTTACACGTTCAGAGAATAAACCCAGTAACATTTCATTACTGCCTTTTTCGCCGTCCGCCAAAGGTTTTGCTTTTTCACGCATTGCAAAATAAAACATCGCAATCATTGAAAAGAGCAACGCCACCCCGTTCGGATCGATTTTCACCGGCTTCAAGGTTTCATCGCTAAACTGAATTTCACCAAATGATTTGGTTAAGGCATAACCGATAATAGTAGCAATTAAAACCCAAATGCCCTTTTTATAACCATATTGATAAGACACAACCAATGCCGGGAAAATAGCAAAACAGGCAATAATCGGATCACCGACTTTACTCAGGGAGCTAATAAAATTCACCGGCATCATCGCAAACAATTCCACTACCGATTTTAAACCGACCATTAATCCAAGTGCATATATTGCGCCTAAAACCCCGGAAAGGATAAATCCTTTGCGATTGTCCGGTGTCCATGTTCCGATAACATCTGTACCCAATAACAAGCTATGAACCAGAATGATCGGTGCAGTAAGCGAAAAGGGAATGCCAAAGCCAATCACCAAACCAAAACTGAGTGCAAAACTGGTCGCTGCAAGGGCTTTTCTGCTCATTCGCCCTTCGACGTATTCAGGTACTAACGGACGTAATCCGTCGTGAAAAACCGCAATACTGCGATTTGCCATCATAGCGGAAATTGCCCCGATAACCGCCATCAATATCAAATGCTGTAATGGAATTTCCATTAATTTAGTTAAAATTTCCATAGGTTACTCCTTCAACTCCGGTCTGAAAGACAGAATTGATTATCAGGACATGACCACAAACCTGAATGTCAATATTTGTCTCTTTCGTTCATTATCATGCCCCGTTTTTTGCAACTAACAAGCTGACCACAAGGGGCACAATACCGCCAATATCCTGTGCCGTAAAACCAAATGCGACTTTGCCTGAATGTACCGCTTCTGCAATTTCACTATCTGATAAGATTTTGCCGGGCATACCCAATGTGGCACAACGCCCGGCCCCTAGAATAGCAATCGCCATGGCTAAAGCGCCGCCGCCACCGGTATTACAAGCCCCAAAATAGTAATCAGCGTTGCCGGACTGAATTGCCATTGCCGCTTCGATATCATTCAACACGGCAATTTCAACAACTCGTCCTTGTTTCATGAATTCATCGGCTAATGCTACTGCCAATGCCTCTTTTTCAATTTGTCCACCTACTACAATTTTCATTTAGCCTCCTGATTGCACGCAATCGATAAGGAATGATGTTCCATTTTCCGTGGTTTGCGCTGCAAAAAAATCACATGCCGACGCACCGACATCAGATAATGTTGCACGTTCACCAAGGTAATGCCCTTGTTGCTGCTGTCGATAAAGCAATAGCGGTACTTTTTCCCGGGTATGCCGGCTATGCCCGATAGTCGGATCATTGCCGTGATCCGCCAATACCACGAGATAATCCTGTGGCTTCATCGCAGCCATAATTTTCTCAAGCCAATGATCGACCACTTGTAAGCGATCCGCATAGCGCGCCACATTTTGTGCGTGTCCTGCCAGATCCGTTTCTTGAATATTGGTACAGATAAAACAACTGCCACGCTGTTGCACATGTTTTAGGGTGAAAGCGAGGATTTCATCCGAATCAACCAATTGCCTATAATTGATACCCCCGCTATTTTCAACAATATCAGCGACTTTACCGATTAATACCGTCGGAATGCCTTGTTGCCGTAACAGATATGGAACCTGTGCTTTCGCCTCAACGCCATAACCAAGATGCGCAACTTGAAACCCACTGTCATACGCGCCTGATTTTGGCGCATTCACGCCAATATATTTTCCTTGTTTCGTCTCAATTGCCGCGAGAATAGCTCTGCTATCTTGCAATAAACCGCCAAATGCAATCACCCGCCCAACTTTGGCAATTTTTCGTACCGCTCTGCCAATGTCAAGAATGGTATCAAAGCCGACCGCACTAATATTGCCGGTAATATTATAGACCTGCCCCAAATCCGCCTCTAAATTGTCGCCGATCGCAATGTGGCAATTCACCCACAGCAGCGCTAATCCCTCATGAATAATACGTTCGACCTGATAACCCCGTTTTATTAAGCAACATTCAACTTGCTCAATAATCTGACTAAAAGGAGCGATTAAGGGCTGCTTCGGCTTTGTTCCCATAATCTCCTGATGTCCCATAAAGGTATCACCACCTTGATGTTGCAATAACGCCGTACCATAAACCGCACTTTGTGAAAATGTCATGGGCGGATAACACTTACCCAGCACATTCATCAACCCCAATTTTTCCAGCATCGGCAAATGTAATTGCGGGCTTTGTTGCAGAATATGCTCACAAGTATTTGCACCAATATCTTGTGGGCGAACTTCCGCCACATCGGGCATTTCCCCCACACCAAAGCTATCAATCACAAGTACAATAAACTTTTTATCCATTTTGCCCCCATGTTACCGACTAATCGGATTGCCCAAACCGTCATAAACACCAATAACATAAGGCTCGCCACTGCTATGATGATCGATTAAAACAACATCGCTGCGCGTCACGAAAATTTGGCTACGAAAACACATAATGACGGGCTCGCCGACGGAAAAATGTCCTTGTAGCGGCAAGGTATAATCAATATTGTCATTGGCAAAAGGCAAAAGTGCGGTTGTACTTAAATCCTCGCCGACAAGTGCCGATTGCGCATTTCCGCGTCGATAATAACCACCGCCAAAACAATAGGAGTTACCGTCAAATTGATGTGAAATTTCACTGAGATACAACATTGCAACGACTTCCGGTTGATCGCCCTGCACATTTAACGGAATTGTTCCGGTCAAAGCATGCCCGGGTTCTGCATGAGTTGCCCCCATTTTAGCTAATAAAGGAAGCCCGTTAATGCAAGTCGAAGACGGCGCATTGATTTGCGTTACACGAATCGCACATTGTTCTAAAATCCGTTTTGCTTTAATTAACGTATGAAAATTATGTGTTGCCGCTAATCTCCGCTGCCTTTCATCAAATAATAAACAGGGAAAGTGGGTCACACCGACAATTTTAACGGAAGCCAGTTGCTTAACTTGCTCGACAAAATCGGCTAAATCCGACAAATAAATACCACTTTCTTGTCCGGGATAGAAAACATCTCCATCTGAACACACTTTAATCAAAAGCGATTGTATTCTCCCCAACTGCGCTGCGATTTTTGCTATCTGCTGTGCTTTTTTAAGTGAATAAACCGTAATAACTTCAGGCTGATGCTCTAATACCTGTTTCAGCATTGCTGTCGGCGTTTGCACCAAATGTCCGAGGTGAGAAACCGGCAACTGATGCGAGTAATACTGGCGCGCCTCTTTATAATCCACTGCGACCATTCCCTCAAATCCCAACTCCAATAAACGCCGTGATAAATAAGGATTCCGCCCAAATTGCTTTGCCATCAAATAAAGTGAAATATCATATTGTTTAGCGCAACTAAGCAATTTTTCGCCATTGCGTAAGACCTGCCCGACATCAATAATGTAACTATCCGGCAAAACCACTCCTTTCTTCCATAAACTGAGCGCACTACTAAGCAATCGTGGATTCTGCTTTTTTAAAGCATGAATAAACATTCTTTAATCCTCATTTTTTTGAAGATTTAGCCTAAAACAATTAGCTTGAGCTAAGCTAAGGCTATACCAATTCGCAATCAGATAACTGTTTTCCGATTCAGGAATAACCAAATCGGGCAATTCAGATTGAATCAAGGCTAACATATTATGATGGTAATCAAGTAACTGCGGGTATATCTCACTGGATTGAATTTCTTGCATACTGTCAGCATCTAAACCGATTGTTTCAATGTTATTCTGACGAATTCTCATTAATGCCATGGCAAGATGTGTTAATAACATTTCGACTTGGGGCGTTTGGCAATCGATTTCCGATTGCAATAGCCATTGGCGAATCTTCGAAATAATATGTAAAACGCATTTATCAATCATATTCGCTCGGTATAAAATCTCAAATCGTTGCATAATTCGTCCTTAATATGACGGCTCTATTTTTTCATTCACCACTAACTGTTGATGTTGCAAAATAGTTTCACGATCTGCATACAAATGAAATAGTTGCTTAATTTTTTCATTCCCTTTTTTAATTAAAATTACCGCTTCTGTCGCACGATTAAACAGCTCATTATTTTTAAGCGGTTTAAATGTCAAATGATGTTTTTTAAAATCATTTCTATCACCAATATTCCAAATCACCCCGTCAATAATATGATTTTTTAACAGCGAAAAACTGTTGTTATACGTAATAGGGACAATCTCTATCGCTTGCCCGGCAAAATACCATTCAGTGAGCTTCAACTGATCGGGTGAACGGATATCAACCCCGATTTTCTTTAATGTATTCTCTGGCTCATCACGGCAAATCAGCCCATGTTCCTGCACATAAGAACCTGCTCCCAGCCTCATCAAAATCTCTAATTTACCCTGTTCCAACCAATGTTCACAGGCTAAGTGAGAACTCACGGCAAGATCATAAATCCCATTATAGAGACACTCTAATCTCGCTTCGGCACCGCGCATATGCGCAAAATAGAGCGGAATATTTTCAAATTGCAACTTAAGTCCGCTGGCTAACCCTTCATATAATTTCGTATAGGGTAACGGCATCACACAAACTAAACTTGAAATATTTAATAATGTTACCAACTGATGCGGGTTAATATTTTTTAAATAAGAACCTTGGCAGCCTTTTCGTTCCAAATAGATAAACTGGTTACTTTCTAGGGTTTTTAATGCTTTTTGGATTACACCGACAGAAATACCAAACTGCTCCGACAGCCGGCTGATCGTTTCTATACGTTGTCCCTGCTCAATATTTAAAAAATACTGCGCCAACTGGAAAAGCGCAATGTAATCTTTTTTTATAAAAT
This sequence comes from Testudinibacter sp. P80/BLE/0925, assembly GCF_053570785.1. Next base: position 2,754,658 of record NZ_CM131636.1, read on the forward strand.
CAGTATCAATCATTTTTTATACAGAGAATTCATTTTTTTGAAGATTATAAGGGGTAATAAAAATAAAAAACATGAACTGACTCACAAAATGAAATAAAAGAATAAAAAAAGACGTTCTGCTCAGAACGCCTTTTCATCAATTCGTTACTTGATTAGATTATTTCTTACCGCGCGAATGCAGTCCTTTTTTCTCCAAACCACGATAGATCAACTGTTGTTGGATAATCGTGATCACGTTGGAAACCAACCAGTACAATACCAGACCGGCCGGGAACCACAGGAAGAATACGGTGAAGATAACCGGCATAAACATCATGATTTTCTGTTGCGTCGGGTCAGCAACCGGGGTTGGTGACATTTTTTGCAACAGGAACATCGAGCCGCCCATTAATAACGGCAGAATGTAATACGGATCTTGTGCCGATAAGTCTTGGATCCAGCCGAAGAACGGCGCGTGGCGCAATTCGACCGCTTCCATAAATGTCCAGTATAATGCGATGAAAATCGGCATTTGCAGCAGGATTGGCAAACAGCCGCCTAACGGGTTCACTTTTTCCTCTTTGTACATTTTCATCATCTCTTGGCTCATGCGCTGTCTGTCGTCACCGAAACGCTCGCGCAGTTCTTGCATGCGCGGTTGCAGCATACGCATTTTCGCCATGGAGGTGTATTGTGCTTTGGTCAGCGGATACAAAATCGCTTTCACCACGATGGTGACGCCGATAATCGCCAAGCCCCAGTTAGATACAATGCTTTGGATAAATTGTAGTAATTTAAACAATGGCTTAGCAATAAACCATGCCCAGCCGTAATCCACGGTTAAATCCAGATTCGGCGCCACGGCTTCCATTTGGTTTTGCAGTTTCGGACCGGTCCACAATTTACTGCTGACGGTTTGGCTTGCCCCGTCGGCAATCACTTCGGTCGGCGCACGGAAACCGATAAAGGCAAAGTCTTTATTGGTGCTGGTATACAGTTGGTTATCCGCATGTTGATCCGGAATCCACGCCGTCACAAAGTAGTGTTGTAACAACGCGACCCAACCTTGCTTGGTCGCCACCGCCAGATTGGCTTTTTGCATATCTTCAAAACTGTATTTTTTGTAATTGGTTTCAGAAGAAGAATAGGCACCGCCGGTATAAGTCGGCATGGCTAAGTTGCTGGAAACATCAATCAGGCTGTGTTTGATTTGCGCATACGGCTGCAACTCAATCGCTTGTCCGCTTTGGTTAGTGATTTGGTAATCCACATCCACCGCATAGCTGCCACGGGTTAAGGTGAAGGTTTTGATCACTTGCACGCCGTCTTTTTCCAGCGTGAGCGGGATTCGGATTTGATCTTGTCCGTCTGCCAGTTTAAAGCTGTCGCCGCTGATTTGATATTGCGCACGCCCCGCCGGAGTATCGATCCCATTTTTGCCGATCAAACCGCTTTGTGCGATGTACACTAAGTTATTATCGCTTTGCATTAATGAAAACGGCGTATCGGAGTTTAATGTTTCATCATATTTCAACAAATCGGAATCAATCACATCCCCGCCCAAGGTGTCGATTTTCAGACTTAAGACATCATTTTCCACGCTGATAATCCGCCCTGTGGTTTGCGTGTCCACCGTTGCGGTTGAACCTGACGCTGAAGGCGTGTCGCTGCCGTTATTTACGTTTGTGGTTTCCGCCGGCGCCGGTTTTGGCAACACATAATCAATTTGCCATTGCCGGTACACCAGAAACGAGACAAACAGTAAAGCAATAACTAGTAAACTGCGTTTTGAATTCATTATTTTTCTCTTCGGTTAGATGTGTATTGGTCAGATATCGAATGCGTACGGCTTGTTGCGTCGCCGTGTTTTCCATCACAATATTTCGGCGGCACGGGGTCATCGCCGCCCGCACTTAAAGGGTGACATTTTAATACACGTTTCAGCGTAAGCCAACCACCTTTTACTGCCCCGTGCGTTCGGATCGCCTCTAGCCCATATTGTGAACAAGTCGGATTGAAACGGCAGCGCGGTCCGAGTAGCGGACTGATACCCAGGCGATAACCTTTAATCAAAACAATCAGGATTTTTGCGCCAAACGACGATGACGTTGCCATAATTTATCCAAAATCTCGGTTAAAGTGCGGTTATCCAATTCCCCGATACCTTTTCGCGCCACCACCACAAAATCCATTGCCGGCAATTGATGTTGGTGCAAACGGAAATATTCACGGCAAAGGCGCTTGATCCGATTGCGTTCGTGCGCACGTTTCAGGTGCTTTTTAGCAACGGTTAATCCTAAACGCGGAATACCGAGTTGGTTGGGTCTGGCTAAAATGGTGATTTCGGGACGGCTTGCGCGGACAGGCTGTTGGAAAACGGTTTTGAATTGTTCGGGAACCAGCAAGCGCGATTCCCGAAGAAATTGATGCTTAATCACGGAAATGATTAGCGCGGTCAATTAAGCGTTGTCTATTAAGCAGACAAACGCTTACGACCTTTTGCACGACGGCGTGCCAACACTTGGCGACCGTTTTTAGTTGCCATGCGTGCGCGGAAACCGTGAGTACGGCTACGCTTTAATACTGATGGTTGAAATGTACGTTTCATAACTAATCTCTACTTATTATTTAATAAAGGTTTCTCAAGGATACTTCAGGCATCGCTCTTCTCCTTCCCTCTTCAAAGAAAGACTTTACGACGACCACCCAAAAATAAGGAACGGAATTTTAATCGCAAACGGCGGATAAGTCAATTTTAGATTCACAAAAAGCGGGAATTTATTTGCCGCAAGCCAATGTCCGAATTTAAACTGATTTACACAGGTTAGTAAATCGCCGATAATCACCTCAATACTTCAACACGAGGATTGATGATGAAAAAATTATTTTCCGCCTTATTCATCTCACTGTTGCCGATCTCCGCCCAAGCGGCAAAATGGAACAACACCGCACTTGAGCAATCCGCCGAGCAATTGATTCAACAAATTGACGCCTTTTTAGCCCAAGCGCCACAGTCCGGTTTATATCAACAATTCGATCAAACACAGCTGAGCGAATTGTACCAACACGCCGCCGGGCAAGCGCGAATCAATCCCAATGCCGCACTGAGTTATGCCAATCTGAAAGACAAACAAGCCTTCAATCAACTACTGTTTAAACTCGCTGATAACCGCCTGTACGGCAACACAAAAATTCCTTATTTCTATTTATATAGCCGAAATAATCCTGACGCCACCGTACAATACGATTTTAACCAAGCCTTAATTTATGACGGACAAGACAATACCGAATTTGCCTACACCCGTTTTCAACGCTGGGTCTCGCAGCACAATACGGTTGCCAGTGAAAAAGCATGGCGGAAGTTTGTTACTAATTATGGTTTTAATCTGCAACGGGTGAATGTGGATCAGTCGTCCGATTTACCCCAAGTTTGCCTAAGCTTCAGCCAAGTGGTCAATCCCGAGCCGTTGCAAAACTGGCAGCAATTCCTGACGGTTAGCGATCACAGCAAGCTGCAATGGCAATATCGCGGCGATCAACTCTGTTTTACCGGCGAATGGGGACAAGATTACCAAATTCAAATCGATCCGAAACTGCAAAGCGAATATCATTTACGTTTGAGCAACGACACCGATAACGAGCGTCTGATCAAAACACAAGTATCCACCGGACAACGGGAACCGGTGTTGCGTTTTGCCAATAACGGCACGCTGCTTAATGCCTACGGCGAACGCAATCTCACGTTAGAAACCGCCAATGTATCACAGGTGGATTTGGCATTATGGCAGATTCCCGCCAATAACTTGGCCAACTCTCGAATCCGTGAATTGATTGCCACCCCGAATTCATTCTATTCATGGACGGTGAATTCATTACTGGAAGATAACGCCCGCCTGCTGTTTAACGGGCATTTCCGAGTGGAGAATGCCGAACCGAACAAAACCGCGAACAACAATATTTTATTGGACGATCTGAGTCCTGAACTGAAAGCAGGATTCTATGTCTTACGTGCCAAACAAAATGGTGACGACTATAATACCACGAATATTGCCTTTGCCTTAAACACCCAAGGCTTCACCGCCTATAAAACCCCGCAAGGCTTATGGGTGGAAGTACGGGATTTAGACAGCAAAAAGCCGCTGACCGGACAAACGCTGACCCTATACGCCAAAGATAATGCCATTCTCGCCACCGCCAAAACCGATCGCAACGGCGTGGCGTTTTTCGCACAAGCCGCCGTCAGCGGACAACAAGGCGCGCAACCGAGCCATGTGATCAGCCTTGATCAACCGCATTTAGGGTATTTGGATTTAATCGACAACAGTATTGATTTATCAAATAAAGGCTTGTCCGGCGAGTTGGAAAATCCGTTAATGCAGAGTTGGATCTGGTTTGACCGTGGCGTCTATCGTCCGAACGATCTTGCCAATGGTATGATGTTATTCAAAACTCCGGACGGCAAGCCGTTCCATTCCGCCTCGATTTGGGCGACTTTGCAACGCCCCGACGGCAAAACCTTTTCCGTGGCCGAGCTGAAACCGCACGCCAATGGCGCTTATTATTTTGAGCAAGCATTCAGACCCGAAGTGCGGTTAGGCAGCTGGAAACTCACCCTATCGCTTGCCAAAGACGGCAAGGGCTATTTGGCACAGCATACCCTCCCGGTCGCTGCGATTCTGCCACAGCAAATCGAAGTGAAAACCCGAGCGGCAACCGCCCAATTAACCCAAAATCAGACCGCACTTTTCAGCGTGCAAGCCGATTGGCTCTACGGGGCGCCGGCAAGCGGACAAAGCGGTTATATAAACTGGCAAGTGCAACCAACTGACAAGCCGATTAACGGCTGGCAAGATTGGCAAATCGGCTTATTCGATGAAAAAATCAATGCGATTTCACAAAACGAAAGTTTGCCGCATACCAACGCCAACGGACAAAGCCAATTCTCGCTAGCGTTGGATAATATGCCGCGCAGCAGCAAACCGTTACAGTTAAACCTGCAAAGTACGGTAATCGAGCCGAACGGACAGGAAGTCAGCAGCAAACTGCAACTGCCGATCCAACGTGCGCAACCGTATGCGGCGTTAAAAGTCAATGATCGCCTCGCTGAAATTGCCTTGATTAACGATAACGGCGAACCGCAAAACGGTACTCTGAATTGGAAACTGTATCGGGTCAGTTACAACTGGTATTGGTCGAACAGCGGCGGTTACTGGCAGTACAACATCAATGAAAACCGCACTTTGGCACAACAAGGCACAATTAATATCAACGCCAATGGCAATAATCGTCTCGAATTACCGATTAACGACGGTAGCTGGGTGCTGGAAGTGCAGGGTGAAAATCACCTGACCGCGGCGTCATTGCCGCTTGAATACGGCAATTGGACACAACCGAACATCAACAATGCGCCGGATACCATTTCAATCAGCAGCGACAAAGCCCGCTATCAAAACGGTGAAAAAGTCAAAGTGCGGTTGCGTGCGCCGTTCGACGGACCGCTCAGCGTCAAACTGGCACAGCGTGAAATCCTTGAAAATCATCAGCTGAATTTCAAAAACGGCGAAGCCGAACTGGAATTTAACTGGCAAGATGACTGGGCGCAAGGCATTTGGTTGTTGGCGAACGGCTGGAATGAAAACCCAAACGAAAATCAAAATCTGCGTGCGGTCGGTTTGCATTGGTTAGGCAATGATTTAACGGCGATCAAGCTGGATCTGCAACTGGATCTGCCAAGCGAAGTGCTGCCGAGCCAAACCATTAATTTACCAATCCGCCTGAAAAACAAGGCGACACAACCGAGTTGGTTGCAAGTCGCGGTGGTTGACGAGGGTTTATATCAGCTCGCCAAAGCCAGTTTTACCGATCCGCAAACGGCGTTCTACGGCAAAAAGCAGATGAATTTGGAGATGTTCGATATCTGGGGCAATGTGATCAAACAACTGAAAGCACGGCAAGCGGCAATCCGCAGTGGCGCGGGCGCTGATGAAGCCGGCGATATCGGCACGATGGCATTGCCGGAACTGGATATTGATTTGCTGACCTATTGGTCGAAACCGATACTATTGGACCAACAAGGTAAAGCGCAACTTGATCTTGCCCTACCGCAATTTAACGGTAAAGTGCGGGTGATGGCGGTTGCTTGGAACAGCGAGCAAATCGGCACGGCGGAACAAACCTTAACCGTCAAAGAACCGCTGGTCAGCCAACTGATGACCCCGTTATTTTTGACGAACGGCGATCAAGGCGAAGCCAAAGTGCGGTTGCACAACACCAGCGATAAAGCGCTGCAACTGAATGTGGAACTGAGCGCCAATCCGTTAGTGCGATTCAGCGATAACAAAAGCCGCCAAGTCATCAAGTTGCAACCGCAGCAAGAGATGACCCTGAACCGCACTTTTGCCGTTACGCAAAGCGGCAAAGCCGAATTCGAGCTGCAAATCAGCGGCGATATTGAGAAAAAACTGCAACGCTTTGCCGACGTGCGCAAACCAGCGCTGCCGTTTAACCGCTTAAGTTTGGCGCAACTGAACGGCGGCGCAAGCTGGCAATCCGCCCCGCTTGCCGCCAACCAAGGTGCGCTGTTCAAGCAAAAAATCACCTTGTCGAACCGTGCGCCGTTTGATCCACAAGAAGTGTTGGATTATCTGGCGAGCTACCCTTACGGTTGCGTGGAACAAACCGCCAGTGCGGCATGGAACAACCTGTTATTGGAGAACCTGATTGGCGGTTACCAACTGGCTGCGGATCGCTACCCTGAGCCAAGCCAACGAAAAAATAACCTTAACAATGCGCAATTACGCTTAGCCAATTTGCAGTTGAGCGACGGCAGTTTCTCGCTTTGGGGCAATGACGACAGCGATCTGTGGCTGACGGCGTACAGTGCCGATTTCCTGCTCAATGCCAAAACGGAACTGGCGCAACAAAGCACCCTCAACCGCACTTTAAGCTATCTCAACCAAGCGGTGAACAATGCCGATTACCGTCGTTTTAACCGCGCCACCGCTGACAGCACCGCCTATGCTTATGCCTTATATGTCTTGGCGAAAAGCGGGGAATCGGTGCAAGGCGCGCTGTTGCGCGCGCTACCGATAGTGGCGGAAGGCAGTGAAATTTATCCGGCACGGCTGTTTATTCTGAACGGATTGCTTCAGCAAGGCGAAGTCGGCAAAGCCGCGCAACAACTGGCGCAAATCGCGCAAGCGCCGCAAGCGGTCAGTTTCGGTTATGCCAACTACGGCGGCGCATTGCGCGATTATGCCAATTCGATGGTGTTGTTGTATGAATTGCAAGCGCAGATACAACAGCTGAATCTTGCCGATGCGCAATTAAGCGCAAACGTGGAAAAAGCCACAAGTGCGGTCTGGTCGGCATTGTTAAACGAGCTGAAATCCAGCCATTATTTCAGCACCCAAGAAGCGCATTGGTTAGCCAAACTGGCGACGTTATTGCCGCAAACCCAACAAGAAACCGAGTTGTTGGTTAACGGCAAGAAAGTGCGGTTTGACCGCCTAACCACCTTGCAGTTAGACAAAACGCCGACGGTGGACGTGGTCAATCAAGGGCAAAATGCCGCCTTTATTACCCTGAATCAATGGATTGAGCCGACACAAGCCGCGTATATCAGCAATGGTTATAAGCTGAACTTGAGCTATTATGATCTGCAAGGCAAAAAACTTGATCCGAGCAAGTTAAAACTGAATCAATGGGTATTATTGGAATTTGACATCGCCAAAACCGATAGCGCGCCGAAAACCAATGCGGACATGATGTTGGTTTATCCGCTGCCAGCCGGTTTTAAACTGAGCGACAATATGCCGTTTGCGTCGCCGAACGAAGCGGAAAACGGTGCACCGCAGCTGATCGCGAACTTCAGTGAGAACCGTGACGATCGTCATTTAGCCGCCTTTACCTTTGATAAAGATCAAACCAAGTTGCTGCACCGAGTCGTGGTGCGTGCGGCACAAACCGGCAGTTGGCAAGCGCCGGCGTTGAGCTTGGAAAATATGTACCAACCGCAATACCGGGCACAAACGCCGTCGGCGACGGTAGTAATTGCACCCTAGATGATCACTTGGTTGAAAAAAACATTAACCGCACGCCGCAATCAATATCTGTTATTGATTGCGGTGCTATCGGTTTTTGCCCTGCCCCGTCTGTTAGACCGCCTGTTTCCGCTGGATTTACAGCGCTATCAACAAACCGCCACCATCGTCACTGACCGCAACGGCGAATGGCTGCGCGGCTATTTGTCGGCAGATCAACATTGGCGTTTGGCGTTGGAAACCGAACAACTGCCGCTCGATTATTTACGCCTGCTGATTACCTACGAAGATCGCCGTTTTTACCAACACGGCGGCATTGATTATTTGGCGATTGCGCGTGCCGCCGGGCAGAATCTGGCTAGCGCTAAAATCGTGTCGGGGGCTTCTACGCTCAGCATGCAAACCGCCCGTTTGCTAATGCCGCATTCGCGCGACTGGCAAGGCAAAATCGGCGAACTGTTTCGCGCTTGGCAGTTGGAACGGCACTTCAGCAAAGAACAGATTTTGCAAATCTATATGCAACTTGCGCCAATGGGCGGCAATTTGGAAGGGATCGCCGGCGCCAGCCGTTATTATTTTAACAAACCTGCGGATAAATTATCGCTGGCGGAAGCCGCTTGGTTGGTGTCGCTGCCGCAATCACCGCACTTTTACAATCCGCTGCGCTATCCGGAACAAGCCAAGCAAGCGCGCAATCGCGTGCTGCAACGGGCATTCGCATTCGGGCAAATCACGCAGGAACAATACCAAAATGCGGTTGCGCAGGCGCTTGAAATCAATCCGACCCCATTCCCGTTTTCCGCACCGCACTTTACCGATCGCCTCAAACGCACGCAGCCGAATGCGCCGCTGATTCGCAGCAGTTTAGACAAACCGTTACAGCAAGGTTTGGAAAGCCTGTTACAACACAGCCTGCCGCAACGCCACCCTAACGGCAATTTGGCGGCGGCGATTATGGATAATCACAGCGGCGAATTTTTAGCGTACGTCGGCTCGGCGGACTTTTTTTCCGTCGCACGCCAGGGGCAGGTGGATATGCTACAAGCGATCCGCTCCCCCGGTTCGGCGTTAAAACCGTTTATCACCCTGTTTGCCTTCGATTGGCTGAATTATCAGCCGACCACCCTGATTCAAGATACGCCGATTGTCGATGATAACTATCAGCCGAATAACTACGACGGCGCCTATCAAGGGGAAATCACTCTTGCCAGCGCTTTGCAACGCTCGCGCAATGTACCGGCGGTGCGTTTGCTGCGGGCGATCAATCCGTTTCGTTTCAACAGCCACCTGCAACGGCATGGCCTGCCGCTCTATCTGCCGCCCAATGCGCAGCCCAACCTCGCCCTTGCTTTAGGCGGCGTCGGGATCAAAGGCACGGATTTATTGCAACTCTACCGCACTTTGGCAAATTGCAGTTACGGCATGGCAAGTGCAAATCCGTTGGCTTCGCCGCAAAGCTGTTGGCAAGTAACGGAAATTCTGCAACAAAACCAAGATCAAAACGGGCGGTTATTTTGGGGCAAAGAACCGGTGGCGTTTAAAACCGGCACCGCATACGGCTGGCGCGATCAGTGGCTGTTCGCCTACACCCGCGATTACAGCATGGTGTTATGGGGCGGACGTGCCGACGGCAAATTCGCCACTCGCCGTGCCAGCGCGGAAGATCTGATTCCGTTGCTGCGTAAAGTGATCGGCTTGTTGCCCAATCCGCCGCGTGAATACCGCGCCCCAAGCTATCCGCTTGCCATTCAGCACGGCAAACTGCCGCCTCGTTTGCAGCGCGTCGAACATCCCGCTTCAAACCGCACTTTAACAACAAAAACATCGGCTTTGTCGATTATTGCACCGTTAAATCACAGCCGATTAGAGCTGCCGCAACGGCAAGATCTCACCCTGCAAATCAGCGGCGGCACCCCGCCCTATCTCTGGTTTTTGAATGACCATCTGATTTACCAAGGCAATGATCTGCGTTACTTGTTAAGCCAAAATGACAATCAAACCCAACAAAGCAGTTATCGTTTAGTGGTGATCGATGCCGACGGCAACAGTGCGCAAAGCGATTTCAGTCTGCGATTTAACCAAGTTGAAAACAGTAAACGCGAAAATCGGGTAAAAATAATTCGATCAGCTTCCCCAATGAAATCGCAACCGGTTGATAAAAATTAACTCTGCAAAATGCAAGCAGTTTTTTTTCGTTTTTTAGCGATCGATTCAAGATCTTAAGTGCGGTTTATTGTATGATTACGTCTATTCCCAAACATAACAAAACTCAATGATTATTGGAGCGTCCCCC